>DASZBW010000016.1:0-320697 GCA_035943695.1 Acidobacteriaceae bacterium
AAGTACTGGGTGCCGAGCAGCTGCGTACACATCTTTCGTCTGTTCTTCCCGAGTACATGGTTCCCGCGGCCTACGTGCGTATGGAGTCGTTACCCTTGACGCCCAACGGCAAGCTGGACCGCAGGGCCCTGCCTGCGCCGAACTTTCAACCCAAAAATATTCGTTCTCCGCGGACACCGCGGGAAATAATTATGGCTGAACTTTTTGCTGAAGTCTTGCACCTTCAACAAGTAGGAATCGATGACAGCTTTTTTAACCTCGGAGGAGATAGTATTAGTTCAATAAAGCTAGTGAGCCGAGCCAGAAAAGCGGGGATCTCATTAACGCCGAAAGACATCTTTCGCCATCAAAACGTCGCACAGTTAGCCTCATTACCTCAGATTTCCATTAAACCTTCTTCCATATTTTTGAATTCTGAACCTGTTATTTTTCCGACTACACCCATTATGAGTTTTTATTTGGAACATGATGCATTATCAAAACAATTTAACCATGCAATACTCTTCGACACACCCCCCGAATTATCACAGAATGATTTGATATTGATCACTAACTCCTTGGTGCAAAAACATGATATTTTACGATCCCGTTTACTAAAACCCGTTTCATGTGGTGACATCTGGAATGTAGAAATAGCTCCTAGTTTGACTTTCTCGATTGAGTCTCTTTTAAGCATAGTGGAAATTGACAACCCATTGTCAATAGATCTTCACAAGCTAGTTACCAAGGAACACCTTGCTGCTCAAATGCGCCTTGATCCTGAGGCTGGAATTGTTATGCAGATCTTGTGGATTAAGACACCAGCACCGCATCATGGATGGATACTTTTCACACTTCACCATCTAGTAATAGATGGAGTTTCACGGTCTATCCTACTTCATGACTTTGATTCCGCATGGAAAGCCATTCAACTTGGGGAGGCTATATCGCTTGAATCTTGCGGATCGTCTTTTTTTGATTGGGCAGAGGCAATATCGGCGGAAGCTAATACGCTTCATCGAGAATCGGAACTGCCCATATGGCAGAATATTCTCGGCAATGATGCCGTCACACTAATCGAGGATAACCTCGATCCAATTTTGGACACAACCAAAACGGCTCTTTCCGTTACCTCGTATCTACCCGAAGATGTAACGATACATCTTCTCCGCTCGGTGCCGGAATTTTTTCAGTGCAGCATGAATGATGTTCTATTGGCGTCACTGGCTTTGTCTCTAGCAAAATGGCGCCGTCGCCGCATGAACATCCATGTTCCCGTCGTTATTGACGTGGAGGGACATGGAAGAGAGGATATTTTCGAGGGATTTGATCTCACGCGTACAGTGGGTTGGTTCACAACACTTTTTCCTATACGACTTATTTCCTGCGAGGATGATGATAGTTGCGACACATTAACCCAACAGTCTGTTTTTAATCTTATCCAATCCACCAAAAAGCAACTCTTGAGAATTCCAGATCATGGTATCGGATACGGCATGTTGCGTTACTTGAACCCCGACACTGCTGGTCAGCTGGCGATTCTGTCTCGTCCACAATTGGGATTCAATTATCTTGGTCGCTTCGAAGGTAGCTCAGAAGCCGGGCTTGGAGCGACCAATCTCGCTAGCACCCCTCTGTCAGGAACTGGCTCCGATTCACCACTTGTTCATGAAATAGAGCTCATGGCCATAACGCGGGATCTTTTAGCGGGACCGGTCTTCTCAGTTGTTTGCTCTTGGGCAGGCCGTCTTATTCAACAGGAAGCTATCGAGGAATTGATCGTGTCCTGGATGAACAATCTCAGGATGATCGCCCACTGTGCAAGCAATGTCAGAACACACGAACCAATTTCTTGCATGCCCTTGCAAATTGGGCCTGAACATGGCGTACAACAAATTGATCGCACCGCTACTCGGACATACCATACCTTGCTAGGCGACCACTATATACAAACACCGGAGGGGCGCCTTCCTGTGTCGTCGCACCCCTTGGCTAGCGCGCCTGAAGATATGATCCTGCGTTCCATTTCAACTTTGGGAGCGAAACTGCCTGTCGTGCACGGGGCAAGGTTCATGAAGCATTTAGATAAAAACGTACTAAAGAAATCATTTGAACTCCTCACAGCTCGAAATGAAGTACTAAGAACCGCATATTCCCTTGGAGAAAGCGGTCCGCTCCAAACAATATATGCTCATTCCGAAGTTCCGATCGTATGGGAGGACTGGAAAGGACTTACAGAGCCAGCTCGGGAACGGCGTCTTGCAGAGGTTCTCGACCAATGTTCCCTCGATGGGTTCATTTTTGGAAATCCGATCGTGCTACGCGTATTTGTTGGTGCCATCGACAGCAGCACTTATCAAGTTGTGACGAGTTTCAACTACTGCGCAATCGATGGGTGGTCATTGAATCTTGTTATGAGCGAGTGGTTGGCCATTTACACCGCTCTTTTGGAAAGAAAAGAATTACCCCCAGACACGAAGCCATCCTATAGCGAGTACATTTCATGGTTAATGAAACAGGATCTACGTGCGGCGCGAACATTCTGGAGAAATGAACTTCGTGACTTGCAGTTTTCGGGACGTCTGATGCTGGGTCGTAACGCTGTTCGATCCGTTATTCGTTCGACTTGTAGAGAATTCATAGTTCTGGACAAGGAACTGACGATAAATCTGCGACAATTGGCCCAAAACGTGGGCTGTACTGAGAGCATAGTTTTTCAATATGTATGGGGCAAACTTCTTTCCAATTTTACTGGAGAGAAGGATGTGGTTTTTGCGACAGCCTTCACGGGACGTTCTGTGGCTTTTGTTGATGTGGATAAAATGCCGGGATTCACTGTTAACTTCTTGCCAGTAAGAATGCAGATTGCGCTTGACGATACACAATCTGACTCTCTCTTGGCTATGCAAGAGAAGCAACATAAACTGATCGAGTTCGAGTTTATTAGTTTAAAAAAGATTCGACAATGGCTGAATATAACCGAAGACCAGAACATATTTGAAAGCGTTTTGTATTTTCAAAATCTTGGAGGTATTCTGCAACGAGAAGTTGGTTTCTTTAGAGCCGAAATGTCCTACCCGCTTCGGGTTGACATTTATCCAGGTTCGGCTGAGATAGGAACTTCCATCCACATAAGCTATCGGCTTGAAGAGTTTGGTCAAGAGGAGATACGCCACATTCTCGGTCAGTATTTAGATTTATTAAAGGCCGCATCTGACGATAAGAGTTGAAGATGACCTGTATCTCTCCATGTATGCCATGGCGACCGAGGCATGAGGGTAATGTAGACCAATGCTACAGCTTCGATGTATGGAAGATTGAGGACATCTCCTGGCGGAGGGATATTGCAAGGTCAGCCCCCCCTTTTTCTCACCCATTCATCACTGGAGTTCCACAATTGTATTGCTGGTTAATGTTTGCGAGTTTGAACTGCTCCCGGGTGCCGTAGTCCAGGGGCTGTAGGGTCGCTTCGCAGTTGCATCCCTCAAATACTCGGCGAACTGCGCCAGGACGAATAAAACAAACAGTCAGCTAAAGGTGTCGTGGCTGGGCCTATCCAAGCCGCAGAGATGTAGATCACAATGGACATTTCGTTCTGCTTGGATGCGGTCGAAAGCCTCTTTCCATAAACCAAAATCGGAAATTCCCAACACCAACCAAGGCAGCCAGCGCACCCGACATATCTGTCGCACAGATCACGCGTTCGCACCACCGATCTTCCCAAAGCACTAAAGGCGATACTTCGTTACCAAATCACATGCTACGTGCATTCCACACCCTATGCGCGTTCCTGCGATATTCAGCTTTACATATCGTATCTGGCAAAACAGCCCAAACCTAATCGCCTAAAGCGAGGTACGCCTATCCCCCGATGGAGCCTAAAAACGCACATTTTAGGAGTTCTACGGATTCTTTCATTTTCTTTTGGCCGGCGGTAGATCTTCCCTGAGAGATCTATTAAAAAGGTCAACAGCCTCAAGTAGCTCTGGTTTACATCCGACTTGACGAGCGGCGGCAAGAATGGCTGATAGATCCTTCGGCAGACATCGTCCACCGAACCCAGGAGAGCCAACGACCGTACTATGTGATCTTCCGACGCGAGCATCAGCAGTCCAAATTTCTCTCATTGCCGTAAAGTCCGCTCCGAAGCTTTGAGCTAGCATGAAGAATTGAGCTACAAAAGCAACTTTAGTAGCAAAAAAGCAGTTCTCCATATACTTCGCGAGTTCTGCCGTAATCGCATCTGTGATCATATAAATGGGTTCAGGACCTAAAATTTGCGCGTAGATGTCAACTACCAGTTGGGCTGCGTTTCTAGATCCACCGACGGCTACAATATCTTTCGATAGATGAGACTTATGGGCATGGAAGACTGTTTCACCTGTGTATTCAGGACTGAAGGTAATCTGTTTACCAGTAATAGCCACAAGACGGTCAGTTGTTCCAGGAGGGATAGTCGATTTGATGCACATGGGGCTGTTGACCCATCCCACGACTTCTTCCACGGCGCTAACATCGCATGAGCCATCAGCATTGGACGGCGTCGGTACAGAAATAAAAACCAATGTACAATCATTCACCGCCGCAGCTTGCTCTCCTCCAGAGTATCGTGTGTCGAACTTGTCAAAGATGGCGGTTTCGATGTTCGCTGCTTTGAGCGCCTCTTGGTGAACTTTGCCAACAACACCTAATCCTACAATCCCTATTTTTGGCTTATTCATTTGGCTAACCCCAATATGCTCTGTGGCAATCAGTAACACTCTATAGGTATATTAGTACTTTGTACAACTAAAATATTCTTGTGACCGAGTGACCTAACCTCGTTCCATTAATGGAACGGATGAAGACTACACATCGCGCCACACAAACGCACAGCCAGCGTTTTACCGCTGGTTCGTTGGAATTTCCCAGGCACAGTGGTTGAGGTGATGCGGGACAAGTGCGCTCAAGTTTTGTCTTCTGCCACATCCGTTCGCTTGATCTAAAGCCTTGCGCTGTCCTACTGGGAATTTCAATCGCTCAGAGTTGAGATCATAAATCATGAAGGCGGAATGGCTATCGGCAAATCAATCAATGCCGAGCGGAACATATCTAGTGCCGCGAAAGGCCAAATATTTTTCGCCTGGTCGAAGGCCGGTAACCCCTTGACACAATGGAATGACGATATGCCTGCTCAATCTGATCGACGAATACACGCGCTTCCATCTAGCCACGGATATCTGCTGCAGAATCGACAACGCACACCTAGTCCACACGGTAACAAGTTCTATGTTGAGCACGACCTTCTATATCACCTTCGCTCAACAAAGATCTGAGTTTGTTATATAACACTCCTCATATCTTTCCCCTTTAGAGCTTCATCGATAAGCATAGCAAACCGACTCACGGTCGCGTCACCATTAAAAAATTCATCGAATGAAACCTCCACTTGAAATACTTGGCGGATTCGCGATATACACATAACCGCTGCAAGTGAATCCCCTCCAAGGTCCAGGAAGTCGTCGGCTGCCGTCACGGATGGAACATTAAGCAGCATTTCCCACAGCGCAATCAATTTTTCTTCAGTAGGTGTAGGACGAGACTCTTGTATTTGCGGTTGTGTATCTTGCATTGCAATCCCTTCATATGTCTCATTACGACTAAATGCTCTTCTTGCCCTCTGATGCAAGCTGGTTAACAATGGTTCGCGATCAGTCTATGATGAACTCTTCAACTTCAGTCTGTTGCATAACATCAGTTATTGGTGTCCGGCTAACAAAATCTGAGTAGTTTCACAAGCTCGTGCAAATTCTTTCCCTTGAGAAGGGTCATATGATTGCCAGGAGCTTTTACGTGGGTGACATTGGGCGCCCACTTCTTCCATTCCTCTACAGTTTGTTGGTATTTTTTCTGGTTCGCAGCTTGGTCCAACCTTTGATCATCCGCAAGCACAAGTTGGATCGCTCCATGGTAGATTTCATTCGGTATATATCGGGTTCGCAATGCCATAGCAAACGTGCGCAGAGGACCGTATAGCGTATCAGGTTCGGAGCGACGGGACATGATGCCTTCCCGCACCAAGGCGTTATGAAGAACCTCGATTTGTGCAGAATAATCCTGTAAGTTGATATCCACCTGCGAGATACCCAGCGAACGCTCTAAATCCATCTCGATAGCACCTATTATATGCATGATCACTTCCATGCGGCTGTATTCGCGGATGGGCGTGTCCTGGCTATCCGGAGCTTCGCTGTCAAGAATGATGAGTGACGATATTTGACATCCTTCCTTAAGTAATTGTTGAGCCATATCGAAAACTACCCACCCACCAAATGAATGGCCCAGAAGGTGGATCTGTCCCTTGGAGCACATCTCCTTAATTGAACTGAGATAGACCTGAGATGCAGTTGAAACTGTCGAGTAAGGAACAAGTGCTCCATCTAAGCCGCGCGGTTGGAACCCATAAATCACCCATCGCTTATCCAGATTATCAGCCAGTTCAATGAAACGAGTAACATTATCACCCGCGCCAGGAACGCAGAATAGGGATGCCTTTCCGCTATTTGAACCAGCTTGTAACATCACCAATGGATAATAATCTTTCTCGCGTAGTTGCGTCGAATCAGCAAATGCATTTTGGATCGCTTGCGATATAGCATCACCAAGCAATTGAACATTGGGGCTCTTCAGCATTGAATGGCATGTCCCGGGAATTGTGATTGTGCGGAGTTGCTCGTGAGGCACAGGAACGTTCCACCGGGGAGTTAAGTTCATTTTAATACTCTGCTCAGACGCAAACAAATGCACTGGAATGGGAATTCCTTGCGCCGAGTACATACTGTCTTCTCGCCCAATCGTTTGAGTTTGGCTTAGGTATAATAACTGCTTCCTGTCATCCAATTGTTCTTTTGGTTCCTTAGATGAATCGCTGATCCAAGGATCGTATGGAGTATCAATCAAGCCGAGAAAACGAACATCTTGATTTATCCCGATAAGCTGCGTAGCTATTTCATAAGCTAAAATGCCGCCAAAGGACCAGCCTGCAATTTGATAGGGGCCAAAAGGTTGCACAGAACGAATCATTTGTACCATTCGTGTAGCCATTCCCTCTACGGTTCCTAGTCGAACTTCTCCTGCTGGTACAGCGGGCAGAGCGTAGATAGGGGTTAGCTCATTGATGTAAGATGCGAGGGCGGAAAGATAACGTAATTCGCCAGTATCGCAATCTATTAAGAAAAGAGGCAAATCCTTACCACCTTCTCTTATGAGAATGACTTTGTCTACTGAAGTCGGCGCACCTTGTGGTCGGACTTCAGCAGCAGGTAATTCGATCGATGAGCCCTTGAATAAATCGGTTGCTAAAATGTTGGTTCCTCCTTCGCCACCTTATCGCCTTCGCCGGGCGCCAAAAAGAGATTTGTCTCTAGTCCGTGCTGCCGAGTATATAGGTCGAAGTAGCGTCCTTCCGCGCGGTAGAGTGTCTCATGCGTTCCGCTCTCCACGATCAGGCCGCCCTCGACTACCAGAATCAGATTGGCGCGCCGGATCGTCGAGAGCCGGTGCGCGATGACAAACGTAGTGCGCCCCTGCATCAGATGGTTCAATCCGCCCTGGATCATCGCCTCGGATTCGGAATCGAGCGAACTTGTCGCCTCATCGAGAATTAGGATCCGTGGGTCAGCCAAGATCGCTCGCGCGATCGAGATTCGCTGTCGCTGGCCACCTGAGAGCTTTACTCCGCGCTCACCCACCACAGTCTCGTACGCCTCCGGAAACTTCTCGGCGAACTCGTCCACGCGCGCAATCCGGCAGGCATCCATCCATTGCGCTGCGCTCGCCGCAGGTCGCGAGAATAGCACATTCTCGCGGATCGTCCCATCGAACAGAAATGTTTCCTGCAATACCACACCCAGTTGCTCGCGGTAGCTGCTCAGCTTGATCGTCGCTAGGTCCATACCATCGATCAATATCTGCCCCAAAGTCGCTGTGTGGAAGCCGCAGATCAAACTGATGATCGTCGATTTACCCGAGCCTGACGAACCCACCAGCGCCGTCACAGTCCCCGGCGGGGACTCGAAACCGATTCCATGCAATACCGGCTTGCCCTTCTCGTACTCGAAGACCACATCTTCGAAAGCCACATGGCCACGCACCTCGATTGCATGGCTGCGCGCCGACTCCGAGTCCTCCTGGCGCTCATTCAGTATCTCTCTCGTACGGTCCAGCCCAACTAACGCCTCGGTCAATTGCGTGCCAACGGCCACTAGCTGGGAGAGAGGGCCGACCATAAATGTTAGCAGCATGGTGAAGGTGACATAGCCACCGGCATCCAGGCGATGCGCCGCATTTTCGCATGCCCCCACATACATGATCAGGCCGCCGACCACACCCAGCATTAGTGTCGACGACAGCGTCATCAACGACTGTGCGGTTAGCGAACTGATCACTTTGTTTAGGAGCCGCGTCACCCCAGTCGCGAACACCCGCGCCTCGCTGGCTTCCGCGTGATAGGCCTTCACCACGCGCACCCCGCCCAGCGACTCTGTCAGCCGACCCGTTACCTCCGCGTTGATCCTGGCGATCTCGCGGAAGATCGGTCGGATGGTTTTAAAAGCACGCTGCAGGATTAGACCGAATACCGCCACGATGAAGACGGTCAGCAGCGTCATGCGTGCGTTGAGATGGATCATCAGGAAGAAGGCGATCAGTGCGGTCAGGATGCCGCCCACAAAATCCACCAAGCCCGGGCCCACTAGATTACGTACGCCCTCCACGTCAGTCATGATGCGCGCCACTAGAGTGCCCGCACGGTTCTCGTCGTAAAACGACACTGGTAGTCGCCCAATGTGGGCCTGCACCTGCATGCGCAACTGCGAGATCAGCCTATGCCCCTCAGTCGATAACAATTGTGTCAGCCAATACGAGGTGATGCTCTGCACTAACGTGGCTACGGCAACCGCCCCGATGATCTTCGGCAACAGATGCATGTCGTGCCCAACCATCACGTTGTTAATCAGACTTTTCGCCGAGATCGGCAGCGCAAAGCTGCATAGCCGGTTCATCACCAAAAGTACAAAGCTACCAGCGATAAGCAACTTCCGCGGCACAATCAGTTTCCATACGTCAGGAAGAACCTTCTTCAACTCAGGCTTGGGCTTCAATTTGGATTCGGAGCGCTTGACCGTCAGGTCTGCAGCCAGCGTATGCCCCGCCCCTTGACTCGACCGGCCCGTCGACTGCATCTCCCCTTGTGTTCCGGATGATTCAAACGACGAAGACATATGCGCGCAGTATACACTATGAATGAACCGCGCACTGGCATCCCGTCCAGCTCCCGACTTGCCTCGGCAGCCTCCACCAATTGACTGGATTTTATCTCCTTAATTTAAGCAGAGAACGGAAACAATGAAGAGGAGCCGCACACGGAAGAGCAGATTATTGGGATATTGAAGCACCACCAGGCTGGGTGAAGACCACTGATGTTTGACTAAGCACGGCATCTCGGCGGCGACGTTTTTATGATTAGTAGTAGAAAGTTCGACGGGATGGATCTGTCTGAGGCGCAGCGGCTGAAGACTATGGAAGACGAGAACCGCCCGCTGAAGTTGCTGGTTGCGAGTTAAGTCTTCATGTCGAGTCGCTCAAGGCGTGATCCCAAAAAGCGGGGGGGCAGTCGAGAGCAGACGGGGCCTTCCCTGTGGCGCACCATCGTCTCAGCGAAATGCAATTCAGCAGCGTCTCCCCATCCTGTGTCTGAGTGAACTACCTACCTGCGACCAGCACCGTCATCGCGAAGCAATACACACACAGTCCGTTCCAGTTGCCGAAGTGTCCCCAGTCCACATGCGCGGGCTCCTCGGCACCATCTCAAACCGCACGAACGCCCCTCCTAGTACTCGCTCTGCCAAGGTGCTATAGCCGTCCTGACCTATGTCACGCCGCCACAGTCGCCATGCTTCTGGATATCCACAAAGAGGCGCGAGGCGTTCGTGAAATAGGGTCGCCCTGAAATCTTGGAAGCGTCGTTGAAACGTGTAGCCGACCACGCCAGATTGCAGCATAGTATTATAACCCCAACCCCGCTCGCAACTTTCAAATAGGTGCGGGACATGCTCCCTACCATTGGAGAAGCCACTATCGGTATGTGACCTACGAAAGCTTATTTATGATCGTAACTGAACAGATGCTTCAAAGGCGACTGGCTCTCCATCATCTGATGGAAAACGATTTTGCGCCGGTTGAAGCTGTGCCAATCCCTAAACGCATAGCATCGGCAACTTGGTTCCTAGATGCTGGCCTTGCGCAGGTACTGGAAACCCATGCGCTTTGCTGCTTTAGATTCAAGGCTTTCAGTGGAAAGGTGGTAGCTGCGTTCAAGATCCTGCTGGAAGAGGAAGCTGCTGGTCATCTTGCCGAGCGACCGGTTCTTGTAGTGCCGACATCCGGGAACTTTGGTTTTGCGGGCGCGATACTAACCGTTTCAGAATCTAGGGTATTCGACATTCCGAAATTTATTGCAGTTGTCGAATCTTCAACGCCTCAAGGGAAACAAGCCCACCTTCGCCGCTCGGGTGCCACAGTTATCACTGCTCCCACGGGAACAACAGCTATTCAGTATGTTATGGATACTTACGCATCCAAACCAGGACATCTTATCATCGACCAGTACGCACACCTCGGCAATCTCCGCGGGCAGGAATGGGTCGCAAAAAAAATTCACCGTACTTTCAAAGATATGTTGTCTGTCTTTGTTGCTACGGTAGGATCTACAGGTTCGGTTGCAGGGGCGGCTACCTACCTTCGTCCACATATACCCAATCTTAAGATAATTGGCATCGCCTCGATGTCGGAAGCAGAAAGGGTGCCGGGAAGCAGAACGAGGGAGGGAGCGGAAGCAGGAAAGTTCAATTACCAATCCTTACTCAGTTACCCCCTAGTAACTAGTGTCACCAAGCGAGAGGCGTTTGCGTACAGTGCTGATTTGATCAGCGCTTCCATTTCTGCGGGACCAACTGCGGGGCTGGCTCTAGCGGGATTCTACCACCTTCTTCAAGAGGAGTATGAAAAGGGGCAGCTCGATGACATGAAGAACCAACACGGAAAAATTGTCGTAGTCTTACTTCTCATGGATATGTTCTTACCATACTCTCAAGAATATGATGAGGTCCTCGGCGTTCAAACATAGCCCAGATCATTGATCGCCAGGTACGCTCTGTCTCATCTGTTGATTTATTTTAAATCGTGTATCTGAGGGCACAACATGGTTAAGGACGTCCACAAACATCCGCTACGTCTTCTCGGCTGGGACGTCATACCTCTAAGCTGGTCAACGACCGTTGGCCGAAGACGCGAGCATTTCTGAGTCTTTATCTGCCCAGTCACTTGTTCGAACTGAGCCCAAATTCTCAGTGTGACTCCTGGAGTCCGAACAGAACAGCCACAGCCCTGACCCTACCCCCGTCGAACACTAGCGTGGACGGTTCCTAGGCTGTATCGACATATAGTTTGGTATATCCCAGCGCAGGCGAGGCTGACTGTGGCGATGACGACGGTCACACCTATGCTGCGGGCGTGATCGACGATGGTAGTGCTGTCTATCCTCCATCGGCGATGATGACCTCGGTCTTGCACTGGCCGGGCAGAGCGAGCGCTTTCGGGTCGCTACGCTGTCTTGGGGTGAGACGAAACTCCAGCAGTCCGCCGTCGCCGTTGACTAGCAGATGGATCTTGGCGGTTAATCTCTTCGGCTTTTCCCCTGAGCCTTTTCGCCCTCATTTCCGACGTCGCCCTTGCTGATGCGTCTTGACGATGGTCGAGTCCAGCATCAGACAAGCGTTTTGCTTATCACGCGCCAAGTCAGCGAAGATACGTCTCACAGCCCGACGCGAGCCCAGCGCACAAACTGCTTATGCACGCTCTTGTACGTGTTGTAGCGCTTAGGAAGATCGGCCCACCGCGTCCCGAAGCTAATGACCTAAAGCACGTCATTCACAAACCGCGATTTGTCCTCCACCGGACAGCGCACCTGCCCAGTCCAGCCCGACAGCACCGACTCAGTTTGGACGATGGGCTATTACGATTGGATTGCGACGACAGTAAAAATATGTTTGCCGCTCAACCGAAACTTTCCTTCTAAAAACTCTCCCGTTGCTGGACTATCTATCAATAGTTTGGCGTGAAACTTAAGATGAGTTGGATCGATGCTCACTTCGACCTGCTGAAAATCGAGCCACCCTACAGATAGCGGCGACCAAGCCTTGAAAATGCTCTCTTTGGCACTGAACAGTAGGCGATCCCAGCAAACTCGTGGATCGAGGAATTCTTTAGCAGCAGTTCGTTCGCGTGGTAATGCAATTAAATCATATGTTCCTTCAGGCAGTGGCTGATTGACCTCAGCGTCAATCCCAATTGATCGAAGGTGAGTATCCAGACCGACGACCGCTGCAGTATAAAGATCGCAGTGAGTAATGCTGCCAACCACCCCAGACGGCCAGAGCGGTGCTCGGTTCGGGGCCGATAGGACCGGAAAAGCTTCGATACCTAGTCCAGCTAATGCGCGTCGTGTGCAGGTTCGCGACAAGGCAAACTCCCTGCGTCGCTTCGGAACCGCTCCGTAGATTAGCAACTCCTCCTCAGGATAGAGAGGATCAGGCTCAGCCCCGCCTGCGAGCTCACACAACGATAACCCCGACGGAAGGATAGTCCCCAACAAATTAGATCTCACGCCAAATCTTCGCACAATAGAGTAAACTTACCAAGCAACAGTTTCACCGCGAACTTGTAAAACAAGGGCTACCTGACAAGCGCGACGGCACTCTACCAGCAGTGTTACTGCCCCTACGGCATGACTCAATTCATGCCATGGTTTGTTCGCGTTTGCTGAGCTTCCTACACCAGCAGCCTCCGCTAACTAACTGAAGTCGGACTAGGTTGTAGTATGGATTCGAAAAGCTCGATGTCCAGATTCCCGACAAATTCGAGCGCGGCCGCACGCTGTCTGCTGGAGATTTCATCGTAGTGGCTGTGATCACTGATCAGTCGACCCAGTGCATCGCACCACGGCATGATGTCTTGAGGGGGCACCTTCGCAACACGCATCAATTGATCGTCCATACGTTTTTCATATCCGACTATCGGCTGGACGGGCAATAGCCCTGGCACGTTCATCATAGCTTCGCGGTTACCGCCGCGGTCGCTGGCCAACACCGGAATGCCGCTGATCATCGATTCAAAAATCATCCGGGAGCGGGCCTCAGCCCACAGCGAGGGAACGAGCGTTACCCGAGTTTGCTGGAGAATCTCGCGAATATCGTCTACGGGTTCAAGGAAACGTATGTTGGGGCGGGCGGCTAACTGAGTGCGATCCTCTGCGTTCGTGCCCCAAGTGGGCACTACCGCGAACTGTGCATTAGGAAAGCTGTCCGCTAAAGCCAGGAAAATCACTATGCCCTTTAGAGCACAAGGGTTAACCATGGTGATAAAAGAATTTTCAAAACTGCCTAGACAAGGCCAATCAAGCGTGTCGAATAGCTGGATGGGCCGGTAGATCGCCGGTATTCCCGAATGCTCGACCACGTAGTCGGCTAAATACTGGCTGACTGCAACGACAGCGTTAGCCCTGCGAATAGCATTTGTTTTTGCTTTGCTAGGGAAAACGGATTCAGGCCCGAATGGAAGCACAGTGGTGGCTCGAGCCAGATACACAATTCGTATACCTTTTGTCAAGGGCAAATCCATGATCAGAACATTCAAGGGATCATTAGAGACTATCACAACGTCAGGCCGAAATTCACGGATTTGGGCAAGAACAATCGTTCGTATATTCGCAGTGGTTGCCGCGCATACCTCTACACCATCCAAATTGAAGCTGACCATTCCGTCCATAGGCACCCAATAACTCACGCCACGCTCTCTCAAAGATTCGAAATACTGAGTGTGGTCACGCGACATCGTGTCAACAGCACGGACGGCGACACGGCACGTGTGACCTCGACGCGCCAGCGCACGCATTAGAAGACGATCTGATTTATTGCCGCCCCCGTATGATGGGAAGTAGCCGGAATTCGCTGCTAGCAAGATTCGCATCGATCACCCTCACTTTGAATTGTCTACGACTTGCAGAATTTGCTCATTAGACTACGGCAGGATGTCATATCGTTACCGTCAGAACTTGATGAGATCAGCATTTCGCTGGAACCGAAGGCCAGACCGACAATTTTCAAGATATGCATAGTTGCCGGCACGCGAGCGCTATGGTCTCCCGCAGTCGCACATATCGACTTTCACTGTTAAGCAATCGTAGTCCCTTGCCTTGATTAGCTTCGTGCGTTCTTCTCCGTTGGAGAAAATCCGGCTGCTTATGAGATATGTTTGTAGGCAAAATCAGTTCAGATTTAATTACAATTGTGCATACCCAATACCTTAGGATATTCATCGCTCGGGCAATGAGGTAACATCTTCTAAAAACGAGGGTGCTTGATAAAATATTTCACTCAACCCCGTCGAACTAATTCCGATATGCTGGACTAATGAGGGTGTCGTTGCAAATAAACGGATGTCGTTTTCAACCAAATAATGCTTAATAAGAAGATCATAGGGCCTGCGGCAGGTCTCCACGCCAAACTTTCGGATGTAATCAGCATAGCCTATCCTGGTCTTTTCTGTAAAATACATGCCTGGAGTTCCAAAAAAGTCCCGGACTATATAATTCTCAAAAAACAAGCCTTGCTTATAACTATCGCGTGCACAGTGAGAGTACAAAGCCAAAACATAGTCCATCCCATAAATATTTTCTATAGACTCAATAGTCTTGTCTAGGCGAGTTCGCCATCCTTTAGCTGCATTAATATCATCTTCAAAAATAATTGCGCCATTATTATGCTTAATATTAGAGGTTAAACAACGCCAATAATTCCACGAGGCTCGCTGTCGAATAGGCATGTTATGAACATTAGCCCAATCAAATTCTGTGGCATATACAATCGTGTGCTGCTTCGATCGGCGATAGATATCGAGATATGACATTGACGTTGAACCGACAATCAGATTAACCGGTATATCGGAACCGAGACTACGAAGAGTGATGTCCAGATAATTTTCTGGCCTTGCTATCGTACTAATCGAAATATCTATTTCTCTCACGTCTTTAGCTCCATTTTAGCAGGCGCATATCTTGGGTAACTTTATCTGCAAATGCTAGTTTAGCGCAGTAGTCTCCGGATTCGAATAGCTATCTTTTTGAGATGGTGACTGGAACGCCTCCATCCCACAAGTATGGAGTTGACGCGAGAAGGGGGGCCCGATAGATTGAAAGCCTTACTGGCTGCATAGGCCGCAGGGAGCGCAAATGAGGGCGGACGATAGTATCCGATTTATGTCTGGTGACGAAATCTAAGATGCCGCTCACAAGACCCAGAACATGAGCTGCAGGCAGACTAATTTCGGAGATTATGTGAACGAGATACAAAAAATACATCCAATGTAAGAGCAAAAATAAATACTTGCCTAGTATCCCGAAGCAGCTTCCGTCTTTGACGAGATTGCGGGATAAAGGCATCGCAAAAAAGCATAATGGTACGCGCGAATATCGCGCTAGTAAATCATTGCCTGCGCCGCAAACAACTGGCGGCGCAGGTAGACCTGCATCTGAGGCTGGAAATGGGTTTCAAAATACCGAAAAGCTCGTAGAGAGCGGATCCCACAAAAAGATGCAAACCGCCAGCCCGGCATCGACCTCGGCCGTAGGTCAAAACCTCTTTAGGGTCTCCCTAAATCGCTTTACGATTTTACCGGAACACAGCCTACAGTTTTGTAAGTGTGGCCTCCATCGAAATAGAAGTGTTTTTGGCTACGAACTCGTTTGCGGCACGGCTTGCTTCCATAGAAGCTTGGGTGTATAAAGTTTCATTGCTGGTAAGCTCCTTCAATGCAGCAACCCAAGGTCGGATATCCTGGCGAGGAATGACCGGAACTGGCATCATGCGTTCGTCGCGATCTGAAGTGTACTCAGTAATCGGATGTATTGGAATCTGAAACTGAGTTCCCATTTTCGCTTCCGTCAATCCCCCATGCTCACTTGATATCACCGGAATTCCGCGCAACATGGCCTCAATGACGATCAGTCCGAACCCTTCCGTCCAGAGCGAAGGCACTACGAGAACACGAGTCTGAGCAAGAACTTCGTCAATGTTTGGAGGCGAAGGCAAAATTTTTATACCGCACCTTTTGCTTTCTGCGATATCGAGTGAAGTGGTTCCCCAACCGGGAAGGACGGCGAAATCCAAGCCCTCGCATTGGCGAGCAATATCCAGAAAGATGGGTAAGCCCTTTATCGAACATGGATTTATCATTAAGATAAACCCCTTGGCAGGATCTCCATAGTTTCTAAATGGCGGTGATCCGTAAAGAGGCGGATGTACAACAGTTATATTGCTGCTCAAATAAGCTTGGCAGTACTCCCGCATATATTGACCAATGGTAATTACCAAGGCGCATTCCTCAACAGCTTGGGTACCCTTTTTATAAGGGTTAAAGCTCTCACATCCGAAGGGCAAAAACTGCGGAGTATGAGCTAAATATATTATTTTTCCAGAAAATATTCTTTGAACCGCTCGAAGTCTTGCTTGGCCGAAGTCCTCAGTGGACACCAATACGAAATCGGGCGGAACAGAGCTTATCGCGGCTGACAATTGTGGGATAATGCCTTCGTTTTTGAAAAATGGCCATATTAGCACCTTATTGAGGGATAGGTTTTTCTCTGATTGTTGAGAAAGTACCATTGATCTATCGAGCTCCCGATTAATACTAGTAGGAGCGAAAACCATACACTCATGTCCTCTTGCTGCAAGCTCCTCTAACCACACACGGTTTGCTCGAGTAGCACCCCCTTTTGTCGGACAGTAAGAAGCGCTCGTTACTAATAAAAGTCGCATATAATAACCTTTCCATGATTTCCATCCGAAACCCTAGATTCACTTCTAAATAAAGTAGCGAGTAAAATTATTCATTCTCATCTTCGCCCTTCTCCTCAGTAATTAGCGTCCATAAGTCTCGTCGATCATCTGGATTTATGGGGCGTCTTGTGGGCCAGTAAACTTTACTGGCCCACAAGACGGTAGTTGTTTAGAACACTCACTTGCGTTGACGGCATTTACTGACAGCCCCCTTCCGGTGGCAAGATAAATCTTGCCTATGCCAGGGCCACCGACCATCCAACCTGGCTCGGTACGTTCAAAGTAAGCACCTGTGGTTTCTGCGCGCCCTCCTGCTTATCTGTCCTTCTTTTCTAGGGCATGCTCCCAGAAAGAATGAGAACATCGAGTTACTAGACTGCCTAATTTTTTCTGTGCCAGCGTATAACGTTCAAATGGAAAGACCACAGGCTAGCTCATAACCTTGACTAAGCACCATCTGATTATTCACCTGCTCGAATGCAAGAAACTACCTTCATTGGAGTAAGCTCAGGGGATGCATCATTCACAAACAGTTCCCACTGTGTAAGCCCGGCTCCATCTTCGAAGGTCTTCGTGAAACCCATCCTCATATAGTGGTCTGCCGCAGGCTTATTGCGATGAGTGGGCTTGTATGTGCCTGTAATCTTGATAATTTGTTCTGCGCGCGCATGTACTAGGATTTCTTGGAGAACTCTTTGTTCGATTTTTCGGCCAAGTACACGGCAACTCATGAGCCAAGTATCGATATCCCATACCCCGGGCTCGCTCAACCGGCAGATCACAACACTGACCATGCCATTATCGCCAAAAATATCTGCGAGACGCACTTGTAGCGTGAAAACTTCCCGAGCATTCTCTGCCGCAAGCACTTCAGGAATGGTGTAGCGCCGTGTCGTGAGATTGTATTGGTTGGACCTATTAATAAGTTGTACGATCCGAGGCCTGCTCAATGCATCGAAAAATTGAAATGTGATAGTCATATCGAGGGAAGCAAGGTAAGTATCCACACCATCCGAGTGCTTTAGAAGATTAACTCGCCGACTGTTTGCCTGATAAAAGTCTGCACGATTCAGATCCTCTGACGCAAAAACAACGGATTCAAAATAGCCGCCAGCCGAGAGTACTCGGGCGAAATCAGCCGGATTACTGGGCAGTTCAGGGACGGCGACCTGAGGTAATATTTGGCGGACAAGCCTTCGTTCGAAGGGGTCGTCATCAAGAAGCACAATCGCGTCCAATCCCAGATTAAGTTCCTCAGCTATCGCCTCAATATTGCTTGCTTTGTCATTCCAATTTGCACGGAATACAGCAATGTGTTCCATTCTTAGGAGCATATCTGGATGTTTCTCAAAAGGAGCTCGCGCCAGTTCTTCTGTATTCTTTGAAGAGACGGCCAGAATTATTCCACGACTGCGGAGCTCAAGCGCCATCTGCTGTACAGTTAGGTATGCTTCGCCTCGAGCATCTCCCCGTGCAATACTGATACCTTCTAATCCGTCGTCGCCGACTATCCCGCCCCAAATGGTGTTATCTAAGTCAAGGACAAGCGCTTTGCGGCTCTTACCGCGAATGGCGGCGATTATTCGAGCTACGTGTTCTGCATATAATGGTACGAACGCATCAGAAAAGGGGAATTTCCCCAAGTTCCACAAGTGAGTATCGTGCCAGTTTGCCGTGCCTACTAACTCCGCGAGCGCAGCGACATCAACCAATACATCCCCCCCTTCCAATGTAAAAGCAGCCAACTCACAATTAATATTGTCAATGAGATAACGCGTAGTCCCAGGCAACGCCCGATCAAGGCTTCCATACAGATTATCGGTGGGCGGCACAAGTGATTGGAAAATGCAGAGTGCGTTTGAGTTAGATTTAATACCATTGCGAAGTTTTTGAAAATAACTCATTGTACTCTCAACCTTTGCTGCCGAAGCTTTCCGGTCGGCAATAGGTGCCTGGAGCGCGAAAGCTCGATAGTCCATGGCAAACAGAACACCATCTGATTGTGACTGATTCACCTCGGAGTTGGGTAAAAGAGCCTCTTGAGCAACCTGGCCGTATGAGAACTGAACAACGTCCAGCAATATCCCATGGCGTGCTGCAGCAGCCACCATGGCAGGTGAAATGAGAGCCGTGGTCGAATTGCTCAGAATTGCCAGCTTAAACGGCACCAGTGGGTTCAAACATTTTCTTTCCCGGCGCATCTTATCGATAGCCTTATACATTTGGAT
The DNA here is from genome assembly GCA_035943695.1 of Acidobacteriaceae bacterium. GTDB lineage: Bacteria > Acidobacteriota > Terriglobia > Terriglobales > Acidobacteriaceae > Edaphobacter. The sequence continues at coordinate 19,139 of DASZBW010000016.1, forward strand.
CATTTGGCCTAAATCAAGGGCGAAAGAAGCTAATGTCTGGAGGGATCTTCCTAATTGTTCCGACTCATCTGATAGCGCATTCAACCTTCGCGAAAAATCCTGAGGCGGACATGGCAGCCATTGAAGTTGGGTGTAAAGCGGATTCATGCCGTCACTCCTAAAGAGTCGATCAAGAGCTTTGGCATTCTGTTCGCCAATGGCGCTTCTTGTCACTCAGCAACTGAACTGTAGCCCGCAATTAAACATTGCGAGTATTCTCTATATGTCGTGAGAATATGAGCATAGCTTTTCGTCTTCTGCCAAGATTTGTTCCACAATACCGCGCTTCAGACACCAAAAGTTTCACTTCTCCTCTTCCTGAGACACTATGGTATTCTTCCCGGCTAATTATATTAGCCGCAGATGCTAAAGTTTGATCACCCGCAAGATACCTCCTCCGTTAAATAGATAAATTTGCTAGAGCGGGGGTCTAGGCCTTTGCAACCTCTGCAAAGGCGAAGGCCGCAGCATTCTAAGCAGCATATCCGGCTGAGACATTTGGAGATATTTTGCTCTCTCGATTCTTGTCATTCAATGCAATTTTTTCCGGCGAGTAAATGAGTGGGACCAGAAACCGCAGCACTTGCTGGATTGTGCTTCAACCCGCTATTTGGTGTTGAAGGGCCAAAATCGCTCTCCTAATGCGAAGGCCGCAGGCTGGGCTCGTGCGCGGGCCCACCACACTCCTCTTCTACTCAAAGCGACAGACTCAGCACACGATTCAACCGCTTCACAAACTCGGCGGGGTTACTCAGCGGCACGCCTTCCATTAGAAGTGCCTGCTCAAACAGCATCCACGCCACATCCTCCGCAATCGTATCTTGCGACCGCGCCACCAGCTTCTTCATAATCTCGTGATCTGGATTGATCTCCAGGGTAGGCTTCGGTACCAGCATATCCTTCTGTCCCATTGCCCGCAGCATCTGCTGCATCTGAATCGACGGGGCCGTCTCATCTGACACGATGCACGAAGGACTATCCGCCAGCCGCACCGACGCACGCACATCCTTAACGCGATCGCCCAAAGCAGCCTTCAGGCTTTCCAGTAATGGCTTCAATCCCTCCGCTTCACCGATCTTCGCCTCATCCGTATCCTTCAGGTCCTCGCTCGTCGAAGCCTTGCTCACAGCCTTCAGATCGATCTCGCCATACTTGTCCACGCCAGAGAAGACGATCTCATCAATCTCATCATCCAGAATCAGGACCTCAATATCTTTCTTCTTATAAATCTCCAATAACGGCGAGCTTCGCAACAGCGACTCTGTACCTCCAGCAATGTAGTAAAGACTCTTCTGCCCTTCCTTCATCCGCGACTTCGCATCCGCAAAACTAGTCAGCCCTTCGACCTTCGTGCTCTTGAAACGAATCAGGTCCAGCAGCAACTCTCGATTCGCGTAATCGCCATACACGCCCTCCTTCAGAGGACGGTTGTACTCCGCAATAAACTCCAGATACTTTTCCGGCTGGGCCGCCGCAACCCCCTTCAACTCCGTAAGAATCTTCTTCACGCTAGCCGTGCGAATTGTCGTCAACACGCGATTCTGCTGCAGAATCTCCCGGCTTACATTCAACGGCAGGTCTTCACTATCGATAATCCCGCGAACAAAACGCAGATATTGCGGCAACAGCTCCTTCGAGTCATCTAGGATGAACACCCGCTTGACATATAGCTTTACGCCACCCCTGTAATCCGCTTTGTAGAGATCAAGCGGAGCCTTCGCCGGCACATAAAACAGCGTGGTGTAATCCAGCGTTCCTTCCGCACGCGTATGAAACCAGAACAACGGCTCATTCGAGTCGCCCGAGATAGACTTGTACAGTTCCTTGTAATCCTCCTCGGTCAACTCGCTCTTCGCACGCCGCCACAGCGCACTCGCCGCATTCACCTGCTCCGTAGTCCGTACCTTGTCCGACTTCTTCTCTTCCGCATTCCACTCACTCTTGTCATAAGTCAGAAAGATCGGAAACGCGATGTGATTAGAGTATTTCTTCACCACATCCTGTAACCGCCAGCTATTCGCATACTGCTTACCCTCTTCGTTCAGGTGCAGCAGAATCGTCGTTCCCGCCACCAGCCGCTCCGCCGGCTCCAGGTCAAAGCCCGTCTTCCCATCGCTCGTCCAGCGCCACGCCAGCTCCTCCCCAGCCTTACGCGACACCACTTCAATCTTGTCCGCCACCATAAACGCGCTGTAGAAGCCCACGCCAAACTGCCCAATCAGATTCGAATCCTTCTTCGCATCGCCCGAGAGCTGCGAAAGAAAGTTCTTCGTCCCGGAGCGCGCAATCGTCCCCAAGTGCGAAGCCAGGTCTTCTTCATTCATCCCGATGCCCGTATCGGCAATCGTCAGCGTGTTGCTTACCTCATCCAGCTCCAGATCGATCCGAGGATCGAATGCCAGCAGCTTATATGCATCATCAGTCAGCGTCAGGTGGCGCAGCTTATCCAGCGCATCGGAAGAGTTCGAGATCAGCTCACGCAGAAAAATCTCAGGGTGGGAGTACAGCGAATGGATGATCAGCTGCAACAGCTGACTGACTTCAGTCTGAAATTCACGTTTGGACATTACTCATTATAAAAACAAAATGGGTTACAGCTCCAGCATCGCTGGTTAGTATGATCGGAAGATCATCGTGGCATCCATAAACCAAATCGCCGAACTCGTTGGCGCGCCTTCATCGCCGCTCGCCACCGAGATTCTTCGCGTCTCCAGCATCGAGGCCGCCACACCCGCCTCCCTCGTCTTCGCCACCGACGCCGCTTCCCTACTCGCAGCCATCAACTCCCCCGCCGCAGCCATCCTCACCCACCCCGACCTCGCGCAGTCAGCAACCAACCCGCACGATCCCCGCCTCCTCCAAATCGCCGAGCCACGCTACGCCTTCGCTCTTGCAGCCCACTTCCTCGCGCAGCAACTCAGCACCTCTTCAGCCCACACCGACGCTCCCAAGATCCACCCCACCGCGATCCTCGGCAAAGACGTCCAGCTAGGCCACCGCACCGCCATAGGCCCCCACACAGTCCTCGGCGAATCAATAGTCATCGGCGACGACTGCACCATCCAAGCCAACGTCACCATCCACTCCGGCACAGTCCTCGGCAACCGCGTAGTCATCCAATCCGGCGCAGTCCTCGGCTCCTCCGGCTTCGGCTATGCCCGCAACCCCGCCACCGGAGAGTATCTTCTCTTCCCCCAGCAAGGCACTCTCACCATCGAAGACGACGTAGAGATCGGCGCCAACACCACCATCGATCGCGGCGCACTCGCCGAAACCCGCATCGGCGCAGGAACAAAAATCGACAACCTCGTCCACATCGCCCACAACTGCATCATCGGTCGCAACGTCATCATCGCCGCACAGACTGGCGTCTCCGGCTCAAGCATCATCGAGGACGGAGCCATCCTCGGCGGCCAGGTCGGCTTGGGCGAGCACGCCCACGTCGGACCGGGCGTCATCCTCGGCGGCGGAGCCGGAGTCCTCAGTCACAAGAAAGTCCGCGGCCCTGGCCAAGTCTTCTGGGGCCGGCCCGCCCGCCCGCTCAAACAATATCTCCGCGACCTAGCCCGTCTCGCTCGCGGCTGAAGCCGAACCCTTATGGCCATCGTCGTCATCGGCGGACACTCCCGCAACATCGGCAAAACCTCCGTGGTCTGCGCGGTAATCTCCGCGCTGCCGCAATACCACTGGACCGCCATCAAGATCAGCCCGTTTGGCCACCACATCTGCTCTGCCAACGGCGAATCCTGCGATTACCAGGCTGACGATCACACCATAGCCATCTCGGAAGAGCTCAATCCCACCACCGGCACTGACTCGTCCCGTTATCTCTCCGCTGGCGCAGTGCGCTCTCTCTGGATACGCACCCGCCAGGGCGAACTAGCCCAAGCAGTCACCCGCATCCGCGCCGAGATCGCCCGCAGCGAAAACGTCATCGTGGAATCGAACACCATACTGCGCTTCCTCAGACCAGACTTTTACGCCAGCGTCCTCAACCCCGACACCGCGGACTTCAAGCCTTCAGCCCTGCGCTACCTCGACCGCGCCGACGCGATTTTGCTCTCCGGCGCAGGCACACCAAATCCCGCCTGGAACATCTCCCCGGAAGTATTCGCCCACATCCCCACATTCCGCATAGCGCCACCCGACTACACGTCCGCGGACTTCGCCGCGTTCGTTGCAAAGTCTTTAAACGTGTAGCGCAATCCTTCATCCATGCAAACGGCGGCTCTCTTTTTCCAAGAGAGCCGCCGAGCCTTCAGTCCCAAAAATCTTTTAGCCGCGGAGCTTCGCCAGCAAGTCCGTAGGATGTACCGGCTTCGCCAATATCTCGAACTCGTGACCGTTCACCCGCGCTTTCTCCAGCAGATCCGCGGTAGCAGCCTGCCCGGAGAACAGCAAAATCTTGCAGTTCGGCATCTTCTCGCGAGTAGCGATCGCAGCCTCAATACCCGTCATCCCGGTCATGATTACATCCGAGATCAACATGTCGGGCTGAAAGCTATCCAGCGCTTCAATCGCCTTTTCACCGCTATAAACGGCACGAGCATCAAAACCAGCCTGGTTCAAAATAATAGCGAGCGTATTGGCAATCACCTGTTCGTCATCGGCAACAAGCACCTTACGTTTAGACACAGGCGAGGCGGGCGTTTCGGACATTCGTAAATTCCCCAGATCAATGGATAGATGAATAAGCGCCGAAGCACACAACTAACCTTCGACGATTTATAAGCGTACTTGATAATGATACGCTTAGCGCCGCAAAGGTTGCCGCGCGCGCCCAAATTTCCTGTTGCGTGCACCGATTCCCCCACAACACCTGGGCCCCACAATGCTAATCTAAGCCCATGAAGTTCGGCGTTCTAGTCTTCCCCGGCTCCAACTGCGACCACGATACCCACCACGTCCTCGGCGGTGTCATGGGCCAGCCCGTCACCTACCTCTGGCACGACTCGCACGACCTCGAAGGCTGCGACGCCATCCTTGTCCCGGGAGGCTTCGCGTATGGCGACTATCTCCGCACCGGAGCCATCGCCCGCTTTTCTCCCATCATGCAATCCGTTACTCGTTTCGCCGCGTCCGGTGGCCTGATCATGGGTATCTGCAACGGCTTCCAGATCCTCTGCGAAGCGGGCCTGCTCCCCGGCGCACTCATGCGCAACGCCGGCCAGCGCTACATCTGCCGCCAGCTCCATCTCCGCACCGAAACCGCCGACTCACCCTTCACCTCAAGCCTCAGCGAAGGCCAGATCCTCCGCATGCCCATCGGCCACATGGAAGGCAATTACTTCTGCGACGCCGACACCCTCGCCACCCTGAACCGGGACCGCCGCATAGCCTTCCGCTACACCGACGCCTCCGGCAATCCCATCACGGAAGCCAACCCCAACGGTTCGCTCGAAAACATTGCCGGGATCTTGAGCGAAGGCCGCAACGTCCTCGGCATGATGCCCCACCCCGATCGCTCCAGCGAAGCCCTGCTAGGCTCCGACGACGGCCTCCAACTCTTCCAGTCCCTCGCCCACTCGCTCGCCACCGCCTAGCCACAAGCTGTCTGCTTGAAGCTGGGAAACTTATAGCTCAAGATTCCTTCTCTGAAGCAGTGTTACCCTTGCGGATGAAATGGTAGACATCCACCATCACCTCCTCTTCGGCCTGGACGACGGCGCAAAGAGCCTCGAGACCTCAGTCGCCATGGCGAAGTTGGCCGCAGCCGATGGCATCACCCACATCGTCTGCACACCCCACGCCAATGGCCAGTACGACTTCAGCCCCCAGGCGAACGCCGCAAAAACGGAAGAACTCCGCGCCATCCTCGCATCCGAACATATCGCCCTGACACTCGGCAGCGGCTGCGACTTCCATGTCTCATTCGACAACATCCAGCAAGCCAAAACAGACCCCGCACGCTTCAGCATTAACGGCCTCAACTACCTGCTAGTCGAAGTCCCCGACTACGGCCTGCCTCCCGGCCTCACTGAAACCTTCTACGAGCTCCAGCTCGCCGGCCTTACCCCCATCCTCACCCATCCCGAGCGCAACCCCACCCTCCAAAGCGATCCCAGCCGCCTTAAAGATTGGCTCCGTGGAGGCGTCCTCATCCAGGTCACAGCCGACTCACTTACCGGCCACAAAGGCAAACCAGCCCAGCGCATGGCCCACGACCTCCTCGAGAATCGCTGGGTCCACTTCCTCGCCACCGACGCGCACAACACGACCTCGCGCCCGCCCCGCATGCGCGAAGCCCACGACCTGGTAGCCAACAAATACGGCGCCAGCTATGCCCACGCCCTATGCCTCACTAACCCTCTGGCGGCCTTCCTCGGCAAGACTTTCGAAGTAGCCGAAGAGCCCCACAATCTCTTTGAAGACGTCGCCGAACCCACATGGTGGCAACGAGTCTCAGGCGCCCTCAACCGCCGCTAAAGCCCCAGCCCGCCATCCACCGCCAGCATCTGCCCGGTGACAAAGTGTGGCCCCGTCGCGAAGAACAGCACCGCCTCCGCCACATCCTCCGCCGTCCCATTCCTGCGCATCGGTGTCCTCTGCGCAAAGTGGACATACGCCTCGCCCACCTCGCCTTGCACAATCATTCCTGGCGCCACGCAATTCACGCTGATCTCCGGAGCCCACGCCTTCGCCATCGTCTGCGACAGCATGTGCAGCGCCGCCTTCGAGGTGCAGTAGTGCGCATGCGTAGGCCACGCATGCGTCCCACCCAGCGATCCAATATTCACGATCCGCCCACGAGCCGCCCGCAGATGCGGATACGCGGCCTGCGCCACTAGAAACGGAGCCCGCGTATTCGTAGCGAACATCGCATCCCACTGCTCCACCGGCATACTCTCTAGCGCCGCCGACTCGAAGACCCCGGCATTGTTGACGACCATATCCAGCCGCCCAAACCGCGTCACTGCAGCCTCGACCATCGCAGCTATCTCAGCCGCCTCCTTCAGATCCACACGGATCGCCAGCGCCTCCACTCCAAGCGCACCGATATCTCTTACCGTGGCCTCCGCATCCGCCTCCGAGCCGCGATACGCAATCGCCACGTTGGCTCCACTGGCAGCCAACCGAAGCGCAATCGCCCGCCCAATCCGCCGCGCCGCGCCAGTCACCAGCACAGCCTTCCCACTCAAAGACCGTAACCCAACCGCGTCTTGCTCACGTTGTTCGTCCGTATCGATCTCTCGCATCCTCAGCCGCTACCGCGCCGGGCTGTTGCTGGCAGCGGACGAAGTTCCGCCCACCGCTCCCGCCGTCGAACCCCCGGCCGCCACAGGCTTCTTAGGACGAATCGGCTCCTGAACCCCAGGAGTAATCTGCGCGGCCTTACCTGAGTTGTCCACATAGGTCGAGATCTGCGCCTTCGGACGCTCCATCGCAATCGTAATCTCACGGTTCGCTTCGTTCACGATGTAGTCCTGGGCATAGGTCGCAAAACCGTCCGCGATCACCTGAACCAGCACCGAACTCCCCGTCGGAATCACATCGACCGAAACCTTCCCATCAGCATGCGTCTTCACTTCCAGGCTGCCCTCGTCCACGCCATCCTTCACCGGATGCAGCACAACATGCGCACCATCGATCGGCTTCTGGTTCCGCTTCTTCACCACCGTAACCTCAATATGCGAGGTCTCCGGCGGCGCCTTGTACTTGCGCCCATGCTTCTCCGGCTGCGGATTATCCTCATCCTGCGCCCGCAAACGGATCGAGGAAAGAGACCCCACCATCAGCAGGAGCGAAAACACGACGACGGAGCGATGAAAACGACTAAGCTGCATCCGTCAAGTTTACGCCAAAACGTATCGCCCCAGCGGCTTACCTTCCGAAACTCCCCTGGTCCGAAAGCCCCAGTTGCCGGTCCATTCCCCCCCCGCATCGCCCTTGCCTCTAGGTAAGCCAAGGCTTCAGCCTTGGCCCTCCAACCTCCGCCCCGGACTAAAGAGGCTTTAGCCTCTGGGGCATGCCTTCGCTCCGCAACCACGAAAATCCTGCCCCCCACCTTTCACAGCGAAAATTCACCCTAACTCCCCGCAAAACCTGAGCAGAGTTCACTCAGATTTCACAATCCAACCCTTGACACTGTACCCCCCACTACCTTATCGTTAGCAATCGTAGAGTCGGAGTGCTAAACCCCTCCGACCTCTCTTAATCCTGCGGCCGGACCGACAACCGCGTCAGGCGTCGCAGCAGCAGTACAAATCGCAACCAACTTGCAACAAGGAGATATGCGCAATGGCAACAACAAAGTTTACCCCGCTGCACGATCGCATCCTGGTCCGTCGTGTCGAAGAGGGCGAGAGCATCCGTGGCGGCATCATCATCCCCGACTCAGCCAAAGAAAAGCCCCAGCAGGGCGAAGTCATCGCCGTCGGCAAGGGCAAGTCCAATGATGAAGGCAAGGTATTCCCGCTCGACGTCAAGGCAGGCGACACCATCCTCTTCGGCAAGTACTCCGGCACCGAGATCAAGCTCGACAACGAAGAATTCCTGATCATGCGTGAAGAAGAAGTCCTCGGCATCGTCAAGAAGTAGTCCTTCGCACCGTCCTCGACCGATTCGCGGCGAAGGACAAAAGCTTTTTCTAATACAAATTTTCAGCCGGCGCATAAGCCCGGCACAGGAGCAGCACAAATGGCAAAACAGATTCTGCATGGAGAAGATTCACGTCAGGCAATCCTGCGTGGTGTAAACATCCTCGCCGACGCGGTCAAGGTCACCCTCGGCCCCAAGGGACGCAACGTCGTCATCGAGAAGAAGTTCGGCTCGCCCACCATCACCAAGGACGGCGTCACCGTCGCCAAGGAGATCGAGCTGCCGAACGCGCTTGAGAACATCGGCGCACAGCTGGTCAAGGAAGTAGCCTCCAAGACCTCGGACATCGCCGGCGACGGTACCACCACCGCCACCGTTCTCGCCCAGGCCATCTTCCGCGAAGGCGTCAAGACAGTCGCCGCCGGAGCCAACCCCGCAGCCCTCAAGCGCGGCATCGACAAAGCCGTCGAAGCCATCATCGGCAAGCGCGATGAGCACGGCGCAGTCGTCGGCGGAGCGCTCTCGAAGTTCTCCAAGCCCGTCTCCGGCGACATGATCGCACAGGTCGGCACCATCTCCGCCAACTCCGACGCACAGATCGGCTCCATCATCGCGGAAGCGATGAACAAGGTCGGCAAAGACGGCGTCATCACCGTCGAAGAGTCGCGCACCATGGAGACGCAGCTTGAAGTAGTCGAGGGCATGCAGTTCGACCGCGGCTACCTCTCGCCCTACTTCGTCACCGACGCAGAGCGCATGGAAGCAGCCCTCGAGAACCCCTACATCCTCATCTTCGAGAAGAAGATCTCGTCGATGAAGGACCTGCTCCCCCTGCTCGAGTCCATCGCCCGCACCGCCAAGCCCCTCGTCATCATTGCTGAGGATGTAGACGGCGAAGCGCTCGCTACCCTCGTAGTCAACAAGCTGCGCGGCACGCTCAACGTCGCAGCAGTCAAGGCTCCCGGCTTCGGCGACCGTCGCAAGGCAATGCTGCAGGACATCGCCATCCTCACCGGCGGCAAGGCCATCACCGAAGACCTCGGCATCAAGCTCGAGGGCGTCAAGCTCGAAGACCTCGGCACCGCCAAGCGCGTCACCATCGACAAGGACAACACCACCATCATCGACGGCGGCGGCAAGGACGGCGAGGTTGAGGCACGTGTGAAGGAGATCCGCGCACAGGTCGAGAAGACCACCTCCGACTACGACCGCGAGAAGCTGCAGGAGCGTCTCGCTAAGCTCGTCGGCGGCGTGGCTGTCATCAAGGTCGGCGCAGCTACCGAGACCGAGATGAAGGAGAAGAAGGCCCGCGTTGAAGACGCCATGCACGCAACCCGCGCAGCAGTTGAGGAAGGCATCGTCCCCGGCGGAGGCGTCGCTCTCGTACGTTGCGTCCCGGCAGTCGAAGCCATCATCAAGAGCCTCGAAGGCGACGAGAAGATCGGTGCATCGATCATCAAGCGCGCTATTGAAGAGCCTCTCCGCATGATCGTCTCGAACGCAGGCGAAGAGGGCGCGGTCGTTATCGGCAAGATCCACGAGTCCAAGGATTCCAACTTCGGCTACAACGCCGGAACTGGAGCCTACGAGGACCTGGTCAAGGCCGGCGTCATCGACCCCACCAAGGTCACCCGCACCGCACTCCAGAATGCAGCGTCGATCTCCGGCCTGCTTCTCACAACCGAGGCCATCATCGCCGACATCCCCGAGAAGAAGGAAGCCGCCGGTCACAGCCACGGCGGTGGCGGCGGCGGCATGGAAGGCATGTACTAAGCTTCCCTGCCCCAAGTACAAAGCCCCGCAGCGAGTTCATCAGCTGCGGGGCTTTCTTTATGCATTCAAATGCAACAGCGTTACTTGATTGAGAAATGCCCTTCAAACTGCACCACCAGACGACGCGCCACGGCAGGCCACGGCAGATCCGAAGCGCCCGAATAAGTCTCCGCCCACAACAGATGCCCGCGCCCGCCATCCGCAGTCACCGAATAGACGCGCAACGTACCCAAAGCAACATCGCCAGTGCTGTACGCAATTCCCCCAGGCTCAATCGGAATCAGCATAAAGATCAGGTCCGGATGCTCCTTCCCGGAAGCCAATGTCTTCCCAAGCTTCCGCGTCAGCAGATCACCCAGCAGCCTGCGCGACACCCCGTCGTAGTTGTGCACGTCCACCGCAACCGTCTTCGCATTCGCGAGAACACGCTCAAATGCAGCCCCGCTGCACGAATAAACGTGATCTCGAAGCGCGCAGCTTCCTGCGTCCGTCCCACCCGAATCATCCTGCGCCACGCCCCCCCGCCCTGCTGCAAGCGCCACGATCACCGCCCCCAGCAAGCACGCACGCACCACTGGCCCACCCGCCGATCTTCTCTTTCCAGACAAGACCATCACTTCCCGATTACTCCTTGTTGCCCGGACGAACCTCATCCGCAGCGCGCAGCTTAGTCTTGGGCGCCGAAAACTTCACCTGCACGAGATCCCGTGCAGCTCGCCCAGCCGTAGCAGGAAACGTAGCCACGTACGTTTCGCTCACTGCCCGCCGAAACTCATCCAGAAACGGCTCCATCGATATCGGGTTCCCCATCCCCTGCCACAAGCTCAAGCCGCCTGTCTGTTCCGCCACCTGCGACAGATAGTTCTGTCCGCTCGTATTCGCCGATCCTCCCCGTATCCCAGCATCCGCAAAATAGAGCGCATACACCGCCACTCCCGCCCTTTGCGCATCCTTCGCGGAAGCCGCCACATACGGACTGTCCTGATTCATCAGGCTCGTACTGCCGTTGTACGGGTCTACGCCATTCGAAATCATCAGTACAAACCGCGCCTTATGTTCCACCGCCAGACTCTCCCCCGCTCCGGACGAAGCGCCAGCCCCAGGCCAATGCTTCACGAATTCCGAGAGACACAGATAAGGGCTCGCGCTCGTCCCGGGCAGCCCCGTAGGCAGACGTAGCGCCGCCGCAGCCTGCGCATGGTCAGCAGTAAATCCCTGCTCCGACACCACGCGCCCATTCTGCATAAAGCCCACCAACACCTCGACTCCCGGCGGCAGCTTATCCAAAAAAATACGCAGATTATCCAGCTCGCGTCCCACCGTCATCCGCAGCCCATCATCAATCAGCAGCGCCACCTGCGCATTCGCAGGAGCTACCGGCTGCCAGTCAGTCAGCGCCTCCTTGTGACCATTCACCGCCACCGTCACCGCCGAAGCGCTTGCCGGAGGAGCTGATCGATGATCCACATTCACCAGAGCCTGCGTGGACACCGGCCCCTCCACCTGCGCATACACACTCGAGCAAGCGACGCCGCTCAAGCTGACACCTAATCCAAATTGTAGAAATCTCTTCATATCACTCAGTATGACGCCAACGCGGCCCGTTCGTTGCATTCGCACGCACGAATCAGGCCGCAATCGCGCCTACTCGCCGCCGATGCGCACCTTCAACCCAGACCGCACCGTAAACGGCAGCGCCGGAAATCCAATAGGCCCAATATGCTGCTGGCTCAGCAGATTATCCAACTCGCTGAACACCGTCACACGCCGCCGAACAGCATACGTCACATTCGCATCCAGCTTCGCATACCCATAGTCCAGATTCCGATTTGGCAGAATCAGCGAATTCGACCCCGCAAGATCCGCGTAATCCAAAAACGTAGAGTCGTCCGACCGGCTAGCAAACGCACCCTTCAAAGAAGCACTCAACTTGCCGCCCGTATACTGAGCCGCGAAGAACCCCGTATTCGGCGGCCGCCGGAACGGACGACTCCCGACGAACGGCGACGACCCCACAGGGATATTCGGATACGCAGGATTGGTCGACGCATACCCTCCCGGCAACACCGACAATGCCGAACTCGCAAACGACTGATCCACCTTCGCATTCAGATACGTATACCCCGCCCGCAAAAACAATCGGCTGAACGGCTGATAATCCAGCTCCGATTCAATCCCCTGCGCATGAAACGCCATCGTCCCGACGTCTGCACCAAAGAGATGCGCTGGCGGTGCCGGCAATTGGAACACCTGGATCAATATCCCAGCATCGACATACTCCACCTGATGCGAGAAAGCATTGTGGTAGTACCCGGCCTTAAAAATCAGCTTGTCGCGATAGATATTTTGTTCGATGCCCGCGTCGAGCGTCCGCGTACGCAGTTCACGAATTGGCGTAATTCCATCCGCCTTGATGGTTGCCAACCCGCTCGAACCCTGTGCCCGAAGCTGCGTATACAAGCTCTGAAAGTCCATCGACAGCGAAGGCTCCTGCACACCCGTAGCCACATTCACCCGCAGCTTGGTCCCACGCATCAACCGTCCGCCCGGCCGCACGGGAACATAGGCCAGCCCAATCCGCGGAGTTCCGGCGATCCCATACAGATGATTCTTTTCTACCGCACCCCCGAGCGAATAAAACAATCGGCTTTCGATATTGCCGCTGATCTGCGCAGTGTACTCAAAATTCGTGCGTTGTATCGCTTGGGCTTCAAAGTACGTTGGATAGTTGAAACTTCCGCGCTCCTTCTCATAGCGAAAACCAAACAGCGCCGCCACATGCTTCGGCAACACATAGTCCGTCTGGTAGTACACCTCATCCCGATTCGAATCCGAGTCATCCTTTTCCGGAAAGCAGCTCGTCGGATTCGCCCCCGCACACCCATACCCAATCGCCGCCTGCCCCGTCGCCGAGTAGCCATTGGCCCCGCGAATCGTTACTTGGTTGCCGTAGTAGGTCACGCCATAGGGACCGGCCACTGGCATTCCCACCGGATAAAAATTGGCTCCCTGCTCTCGCTTACGCGCAATCCCATACCGCACCAGGTTGTGCCACGCACTCAACGACGTATGCTCCAGCGTAACCCCCGAGTACAGGTCCTGGTCCGCCTCCTTCGCCGCCGCCGAGAGCCCGAAAAAATCATGCGCATCCGGTACGCCCGTAGCCGAGTCCGAGTTCCGCAGCGTAAACCGCAGCGGCGTATTCGCAGTAATGTCGTACCCCAGGTTCGCCACCGCCGTACCATCGTGATACTCATCCATCGGCAGCGCATTCGAAGTATCCACACGCGAATATCCAAACAGATAATCCACTCGCTTGTGAGCGCCGCTCACCGTACCTTCGTTCTGGTACGTATGGAAGTTCCCCGCACTCCCCGTGTAGTTCAACACCGGCTTCGGATCACTTCCACGCGGCGTCGTAAACGCGATCGTCGACGAAGCCGCATCCGACCCATACAACACCGAGTCCGGCCCGCGATAGATCTCCATCCCCGTCACGCCACTCGACGACACCGTCCCAAAGTCGAATCGACCGCCTACATCCTCCGCCGGAATCCCGTCGATCAGCACCTTGTTCGCATCCGAGTTCCCCCCACGCACAAACAGCGAAGTAGCCCCACCCATCTGCCCCAACTGCACCACATCCACGCCCGGCGACTGCCGCAACGCATCCACCACCCCAATCGTCGTCGCCAGGTATGCATCCGGAATCAGAGTCACCGCCGAACTCGCCTGCTCGATCGGCATCGGCATCCCCGTAGCCGTCACCGTCACCTGCTGATGCACCGAACCCGTCTCCAGCACAACATTCTGAGTCACCTCATCGCTCACCCCGCCATAAAAGTCCTGCCCGATCCCCGGATAGAACTTCGCCGCCGAAGTCAGCAGCACAAAACGCCCGCCCACAGCTGAGCGAATTTCATACGAGCCATCGATACCCGACACTCCCGCAGCCACTGAATTCTTCCCCTGGATCAGCTGCACCCGAGCCGCCGGCACAGGCTTACCCAGCGCATCGGTCACGACGCCGCGAACAACCACCGCATGCGCCACCGGCGCAAACACCAAAAAGTTTGAAAGAAGCAAAAAGGCAGCGAGCGCTGAAAACGCACGCAAGGCAAGCGAGGCCGTTGGGCGGCCCTTGACCATCAGCATGGATGAACTCCTACGCTCCCCCCCGGGAGACGCGGTTGTATGAACGCGGGCGGAACCGGTCTCCTGACTTACGCGCTTGCATCCCAGCCGACATCGTTCTGACCTCCCTTCCCAAAACCTGGCGGCTTCAGTGGGAGAGTCCTGGCTGACATTCACGCCTGCTCACAATTTCAAGGCAGACATGCGCGTTCACAGTTGCGGGGCAGTGGCGGAATTTCACCGCGCTTCCCGAACATTCCGTTGCGGGCAAAAATTATCGTGGCACGACCGCAAAAAACATCAGCCGCAGGACAGAGTGAGATTTAAGTTCTAAGCGATCCCTCTCACGTTGTCAAAAATTCGTGCAGCCCTAACGCTGGGACCGGCAAATCCAAATCCCCCTCGGTTCCCTCCAGAAATGCACTGAATACCTGCGTAAACAAGCCTTCACGACTTGCCAACCGGCCCCGTCTCGCCCGCAGAAACTCAAACCGAAAAGGCGAGCACTGCTCCATCTCCCGCAAAAATCCCGCCGAGAAAAACTCATGCGAATCCGCCACCGCCCCCACGATCAACGATCTCCAACTCGTCCGCAGCAGATTCTTCAGCATCGCCGTCCCCTGCATCGTCTCATCCATGTTGCAGCTGATCTGCTCGCTAAAGCCAAGCAGCTGCCGCGTCAGCCCATCCAACGGCACACCCGCAGCAGCGGCGCTTGTAAACAGTGTCGCCGACCCACGCTGCAAGTCTTCACGCACGTCCTGCAGATCATCCCCCAACTGCAGCAGCACGCCCCAGTCGAAGCAAAACTCGCTCTCCACCTCCGTCAGCCAACCTCGCACAAGACACCCATCCGCCAGCACCGAACTGCCACCCTTGGCGCAACTGATCCGCAACACCTCGGCGGCTTCCGGCCTCCGGACCATCTGCGCCACGCTTCCTTCCTGCGCACGATGTATCGCCAGCAGACACTCGTACACCTGGTCATACTCCGCCCGACCGTACTGGCCCTCAATCACCCCAACCAGTGCCCACAGCACCGCCTCCCGCCTGTTCTGCGCAGCCACCGCTTCACCCTCCAGCCGCCGCCCGAAACGCTCGCCCATCCGGCGCTTCTCCTCCGCGTCAAGCTCCACGCAATCCAGAAAATTATCGGTATACGGATATAGCAGGCTATACCCCAGGATCGAGGGCGTCAGCCCTACCCTCTCTCCCAGCAGCGACTGCAGCCCACACGCAGTCCACGCATTTCGACTCGCCTGTACGATCTCCGCCATGCTCAACCCGTCGTCGAACCGCCGCGCCCACCGCGACAGTTGTATCCCGGCAGGAACAAAATCACCCGTCAGGAGATGAACCGCATCCTCCTCAAGATCCAGCGCCGCACCCGCAAACCGCGCAAATGCCAACGTCATCCGCTCCTGCGCCGCAATCCACACCCGGCCTGCCCCCGGCAGTCGCTTCACCTCGCTCTCAACCACCCCCAGCGCCGCGTCGTATTCCCGCTCCCGCCGCACCTGCTCCTCCACGCCATACCGCGGCCCTCCATGCACGCTCCCCACAGCGCACGCCTCCCAGGCAGCGCACGTCCGCGCCACCTGCCCCTCCACCCACGCCCCATCCAATCGTTCTCGCATTTCTCTCCGTCATACGCAAAATCGAGTCGACCGGTTCCTGAACGAAGCGCAGAGAAGTCGAAGGACCTGCCCCGTTCCCTTCTTGTCATCCTGAGCGAAGCGCAGCGAAGTCGAAGGACCTGCGGTTCGCATTTTCTGCTGTCTGTCCTAACGCCATCTTCACCACACCGAAGTACGTGCTTTCCGCGCCGCCGGGGGCCTTTCGTCAGGCAAAATCCTTGACACGCGACGTATAATTAAACCTAAGGTCGAGACAGAATCCAATGCCACGGGATTGTGTCTCCCATAGCCAAATCACACGTAACGCCATTGCTTACAAGATCTTGAAAACTAACTCTTTTGTTATCTAGATCTTGACTTTTCACATTTCCGCTAAGTCATCTATTTAGAAGATTATGCAAAATCGGTATAGGGGGGGGAGGGGGTCAATGAATGCAAAAACACATCAGCGAATCAGCATCGACACAATGCTAGCCGACATCAGGTTAGCCATCGTCCCAGCCAGCATCGCTCTCAGCCCCAGCCGAGCGAGGTCATCCCGCCGCTTCGGCACCAGCGCTCCGATGCCGCCAATCTGCATCCCAATCGATCCCACATTGGCGAAGCCGCAAAGGGCGAAAGTAGCAATCGAGAATGTCCGATCCGCAATATGCCCCTTCAGCGGACCAAGCTCACTGAAGGCCACAAACTCGTTGATCATCGTCCGCGTGCCCAGCAGGTTCCCGATCGTCCGGCAATCGTGCCACGGAATCCCAATCAGCCACGCCACCGGCGCACCCACCACGCCCAGAATCGCATTTAACGAATGCGGAAACGGGATATGCCCATGCGCCCACAACGAGTTCGAGACGCCCAGCATCATCGCATTGAACAGCCCCACCAGCGCCACAAAACTGATCAACATGATCGCCACATTGAAGGCGAGCTGTCCCCCATCGATCGTGCCCCGGGCAATCGCCGCGATGAAGTTCTCATTCTTATGCTCCTCGCTCGGCGGCATGCGCACCGTGCCCGCCGTAGCCGGAACCTCCGTCTCCGGCACCAGCATCTTTGCCACCAGGATCGTCCCCGGAGCAGTCATGATGACGGCAGACAGCAGATCCTTCGCGTGGATCCCGAACAGAATATACGCCGCCATAATGCCACCCGAGACATGCGCCATCCCCGAAGTCATGATTGTCATCAACTCGGAGTTTGTAGCACCGTCCAGAAAAGGTCGTATCGTCAGCGGAGCCTCAGTCTGCCCCATGAAGATACTCGCAGCCACATTGGTCGACTCAGCGCCCGAGGTGCCCATCGTCCGCTGCATCACCCACGCCACCACCTTGATGATCTGCTGCATCGCCCCGATGTGGTACAAAATCGCGAAGAACGCACTCACAAAGATGATGGTCGGCAACACCGCAAACGCAAAGACAGCAACCGCACTCTTCGGATCGCCCAGCGCACCGAAGACCAGCGACGACCCATCCGCCGAGTGCCCAAGCAGCCCCGTAATCACGCCCGAGACCTTAGCCAGAATCGTCTGGCCATACGTCCACTTGATCACCAGAAACGCAAAGACAACCTGCAGACCCAGCCCCCACGCCACCGTCCGCCAGCGAATCGCACGACGATCCGACGACAAGAGATACGCCACCGCGATGAAGACGACAAGTCCAAGCAAACCGGTAAATCGTCCCAAGAATCTTCTCCATCAGCGCGCAATCTGCAGGTGTGGTCCGAGTGTAACGGAGGCAGGCGCCAGCGCGGAGAAATTTGTTGCAAGCGGCTCCGCTCCACGCCTGCATTTACAGCGTCCAACTATAATCGCCTCACGAAATACGTCTTCTGGAGATACCGCCATGCATCGTAGCTTCCGCTCGTTGAACTGCCTCTTCCTCACCGGTCTTCTCGCCGCCGCCAGCCACGCTCAACCGCCCGCCGCGCCCAAGCCGCCCGCCGCTCCATCCGAGGAGATGGCTCGCACCATCCCCGGCGGAGGCATCACCGTTCCAGGCTGGCAAGGCAAAGTCGACGACAACGCCGCGAAGCAGGGCCAGACCGTAAACGACGCGAAGTTCGCACCGGAGGCCAATGGCATCCGCGTCACCACCGGTCCGGCTATCACATACTGGAACCCGAAGAACGTCGCCACGGGCGACTACACCGTCTCCGCCACCTTCACTGAGCCGAAATTCATGAACCTCAACACGCACCCGCACCCCTATGGCATCGTTATCGCAGGCAACGACCTCGGAACACCGACCCAAAGCCTGCTCTACTGCGCCGCCTACGGCAACGGAACCTTCATCGTCCGCGGCTTCGGCCCGGACTCCTTCCAGCTCGGCGGCCGTCGTCCGATACCCAACGATGCCATCCACAAAGCCGCAGGCCCAGGCGAAGCAGTTACCCAGGACATTGCCATGTCCGTCAAAGGCGATTCAGTCACCTGCTCTATCAACGGAACGGTAGTGGCGACCTACCCGAAGACTGACCTGGTCACAACCGGCAAACTGAAGTCCACCGACGGTACCTACGGAATCCGCTTCGCCCACAACACCGACGCCATCGTAACCAACTTGAAAATCACCAAGCCATGAAGCCACGAATCTTAGCCGCCGGTTATCAGCCCACCATCCGCAGTTGTCACTTCGCAGTCACAACTTCACGGACAAGCGGAACTGCAATCGGCGGCTCAACCACCACCCGCAACGTCTCACGCAGCATCGACTCCGGCTCATCCAGCAGCGCAGCATCGTCAGCAAAGAGCGTAACCAACGGCTGGCCCGCAACAACGCGATCGCCAACCTTAACATGCATCTCAATCCCGGCATGCGCACTCACGGGATCGCCCGGACGCGCACGCCCCGCACCCAGCCGCTGCACTGCCCAGCCAACCTGTGTGCAATCCATCGCACCCAGAAATCCCGATTCGCCAGCTGTAATACAGCGCTGCACAGCCGGTCGATGGAATTCAGTTGGAGCATGCAATGCCAACGCCGCCGCAGTCACATCATCCGACTGCAACTCAACCATCTCCACAAAGCTTCGATACGCAGAACCATCCGCAAGCAATCGGGCCGAAAGCACCGCGCCTTCCTCCGAAGTTTCAGCCTTTCCCCCAATGGCAAGCATCTGTCCTGCGAGTCTGTGCGTCAGATCGAGCAGATTCTGCGACAGCCGCAGCTTCTCGGGCGAAAGAGTGAAAGCAAAGTCCGGTGAGAAGTGCTGGAAAACCTCCAGGCACTCCATTACCTCCACCCAATTACCAGCAAAACGCCCCAGCGGTTCATCCATCGACGTGAGCAGAGCAACGGTGCGCACCCCTGCAAGCTCACCTGTCTCGACCATCAGCCGCGCCAGCAATTGTGCCTCCGCGTGCTCACGCAAGAAAGCTCCACTTCCCGTCTTGACGTCAAGCACCAGGCCATTCAGCCCGGCAGCAAGCTTCTTACTCATAATGCTTGCCGCAATCAGGTACGGCGATTCGACCGTCCCCGTATGGTCCCGCAGCGCATACAAAATCCTGTCGGCCGGAACCAGCGAAGTGGTTTGGCCAGCCATCGCAAGCCCGCATTTCTGGACTACCGCGCTCAGCTCCTCCAGCGAAAGCTGCGTACGAAATCCCGGAATCGTCTCCAGCTTGTCCAGGGTTCCGCCGGTGTGCCCTAGCGAACGGCCCGAGATCATAGGATCTTTCAACCCAGCGGCAGCAACAATCGGCGCGATCAGCAGGGACGTCTTGTCGCCAACTCCTCCCGTCGAATGCTTGTCGACAACAAAAGCCTGGAGCGGCGCTGAGTCGAACACCTCCCCGGAGAAACGCATCGCCTGGGTCAGCGCTGCGAGTTCCTCGGGAACAAGTCCTCGTATAAAAACAGCCATTAGAAAAGCAGCAACCTGCGCATCGGTAGGGGTCTCGCCGGGCGCTCTGCGTGCAACCAAAGCCCTCACGAATACCTGGATTTCTTGCTGTGAGAGAACCAAGCCGTCACGCTTGCGCTGAATGATTTCAATCGGATGAATGGTCACTTCATCCAATTCTATCCTTCACACCTCCCAGCCATATCGCGGTATGAGTCTTGCGAAATGCTGTCAGATTTTGAACCAAACTCAAGAATCCCTTCCCATCGCCCGATAAGGGAAAGGTGGACGAGCTGACGAAGGAATTTGTCGCCGAGAGCCAGGAAGGGCTCGAGCGAATGGAACTTTGTCTGACCGAGCTTGAGCACCGTCCGGCGGACGAAGAGCTGCTCTCTGAGATCTTTCGCACCGTGCACACCATCAAGGGAACGACCAGTTTTCTTCGTTTCACCCGGCTCGAGACGCTCGCTCATTCAGGCGAGAGCCTGCTCGGTGCCCTCCGAGATGGAAAACTCACCGTTACCCCTGAATTGATAACCGGCCTCCTCTGCCTGATGGACGGGTTGCGGATGATCGTAACCCTGATCGACACCACAGGCAATGAGTGCGAACTCCCGTCTGACAACGACGCAGCCCTGATTGACTTGCTGAACAAGCTGAGGAACGAGGGTGATGAACCATCACCGAGTCAGCGAATCGCTCCCGGCGAAGAACACGCTTCCTCCGGTCTACCCTCTAGTCTTCCAAACTCTGCGTCGACCCAGAACAGAACCCTGCGCATCGATGTGGACACACTCGATTCCATGATGAATCTGGTCGGCGAACTCGTGCTGACGCGAAACCAGATACTGCAACGTGCGCCGAATGCCGAGGGATTTTCCGACCTGGCGCGCAGGCTGGATACTGTTACATCCGATCTGCGGGAATCGGTGAGACAGGCCCGCATGCAACCCCTTGGACACCTTTTCGCCAAGTTTCCAAGGATGGTACGCGATCTCGCGAAGACTTGCGAGCGACGCGTCCGAATCGAATTTGAAGGCCAGGAGACCGGCCTCGATAAGACTTTGCTCGAGGCAATCCGTGATCCCCTGACACATGCCGTGCGTAATTCTGTAGACCATGGTATCGAGCCGCCAGATCAACGCATACTCGCAGGCAAACCGGCTGAAGGGCTCATTCGCCTGCGCGCCTTTCAGCAGAGTGGCTCTGTAGTCATCGAAATCATCGACGATGGAAGCGGTATCCCAGCAGGTGCAGTTCTCAAAAAGGCCATGGAGCGAGGGCTCGTCAGCGTAGATCAGGCAGCTCGAATGAGTGAGCACGACATGCTGCAGTTGATCTTTGCTCCAGGACTTTCCCTGTCGCCGGAAATCACACATATCTCCGGCCGCGGCGTGGGTATGGATGTGGTCAGCACCAACGTCCAGAAAGTCGGTGGAAGTGTCGAGGTCGAGTCGGTCTTCGGTGTGGGAACTACGCTCCGGCTACGTGTTCCACTCACATTGGCCATCGTTCCCGCTCTGGTAGTACGAAGCGGTGGGCAAAGTTTTGCCTTGCCGCAACATTCCCTAATTGAACTCGTCAACTTACAGTCGTATAACTCGGACGCTGTCATTGAGCGTGTAGGGACAACCGAGGTTTTGCACCTACGCGACAGCCTCCTCCCTATCATTCGCCTCGACAAGCTATTGCAGTTGCAGGTCGACGCCGCCGTGGGCAAACGCGGCTCCTACATCGCCGTGATGGAGGAATGTGGGCGGCGATTTGGCCTGGCAATCGATGATCTAAATCCGCCGGAGGAGATTGTGGTCAAGCCACTATCCGGCCTTCTTCGCAACCTCGGAATCTATTCCGGGGCCACAGTTCTGGGAAATGGTGACATTGCACTCATCCTGGATGTGAAAGCAATAGCCGACCGCGCCGGACATAAATCAGTAGGCGAAGAGGTAGCGCCCCACAGATGTGACGGTCCAGGCTGCGACTCTACGACTACGCCCAACGATCCCGAATTTATGATGGTGGTCTACGAGTTATCCAGGCGGGATGCCCACGAACATGTCCAAATGGCCATTCCGCTCGCTCAGGTTGAGCGCATTGAAACCCTTCCCCTCACTGCAATCCAATACACAAATGGTCGAAGTATGCTTCAGTACCGTGGCGAACTAATCCTATTGGAAGATCAGGGAGAATTGCTCTCGAAAAAGACAGTCATCGATCGGGCAGTTACCTCGTCCCCAGCTCAAACATTGAGTACAGCGCTTTTCATTGAAGCGCCTGCTACACGAAACGAAAGTAGCGGCACGACGGTAACAATCATGATTTGCCAGCGTACGGAAACCTCACGGCCCAGACGCTTTGGCATCGTTGTGCATCGAGTACTGAACGTCTCCGCAGGGATATTGCTTCCAGAAAGCGCCGAATTAGGAAGCTTCCCGCTGGCTATGATTCAAAATCGCGTCGCCACGGTCCACGATGCGTTCCAGAGCGACACCACATCCGGCGCCACCCTACAGGAGGTTGCATGACTAGCGCCGAACCAGTTTCAAAGGTGCAAGAGACGACGCTGATGATCTGCATACTTCAGGTAGACGGCATGCGGTTCGCCATCGACGCAAATTGCGTCTGTGAAGTGCTTGGCGACACCATGCCGAGACCTGTTCCGCTCGCCCCAGGATACATCCACGGCATCCTCTCCTACCGCGGTGACATATTAACTGCGCTGAGCCTGCGCAAGCTCTTGGGCTCGAAAGCAATTGCAAGCAAAGGTTGCGTTCTCGTCCTGACCGATCAAGAGACAGACGAGCGATTCGGCATAGTCGTCGATTCAGTCGCCGGCTTAATGACGCTCTCACGAAATGCAATCGAACCCAACCCTGGTTCGCTCGATCCGCAAAGCACATTCTTGTTCAATGGGCTCTACCGCACGGATTCTGGTTTGGTGGTGCGGCTCAATCCCCACCACCTAAAACCTCTACAGATAGCAAACGCTGGCCTATTTGACCCGACCCCCATTGCCACCGCTGGATGGGCCCAATGAGAGCATTGATTGTGGATGACTCCCGTTTCATTCGGCAACATCTGCGCCAACTTTTGGAGCACATCGGGCTTATTTGTGAAGAAGCCACAGACGGATGGGAAGCGCTTGCGTTGCTCCGCGGAAACTCGTCGTTTACTTTTATGTTGCTTGACGTCAACATGCCGCGAATGAACGGCCTGGAGTGCGTGAAGATTCTGCGCGAGGCTGGACTACAGCGCCCGATGAAAGTATTGATGGTTACGACTGAGGTCGATAACTCTTTCATACGTCGCGCGCTGGACTACGGGGCAGATGAGTTTCTAATGAAGCCATTCACGCCGGAAAACCTTCGCGATAAGCTCGTTATGCTTGGACTTGCAGCATGAAACCGGACCGAAGAGTTCATGAGTGCAATCCTCAACTTTGCGACTTTGAACCTATTTGAGGCCACTTTATGGAATGTACTGACATCGGCCCCACTCTTCTTTGCCAGACGCCCGTTACACGGACTGCCAACACATCGGGGCTCGAGCAGCTTGTATCAAACTTGCGTACGGATCAGACGCCGCAACTCCATCGCGCCGCCGCGGAGGCGATGACCATTAATGGAACTTCCTTCTTTCGCGATCCGATCCTGTTCGACATCCTTCGCAAATTAATACTGCCACAACTATTTAAAGCCAATCACGCGGATCGGAAGCTGCGCATTTGGAGTGCAGCGACTTCCACCGGCCAGGAAGCCTACAGCGTCGCAATGCTTATCGCAGAGTACTTCCCTGAGCTAGAAAACTGGGACATCAAGATTCTTGGCACAGACATATCCAGTCATGTCATCGATTGGGCGCAACACGGGCGTTATCGCCTGCTTGATGTAAATCGCGGTCTTCCGGCTAGAATGCTTCTGAAGTATCTGGTTCGCGATGGCGACGAGTGGCAGGTGACCGACAGCATACGAGCGATGTGTGAATTCCGCCGATTAGACCTATGCGCTGAAGTGCCTGGTCACCACGGCTTCGATCTCGTTCTTCTGCGCAATGTATTGCTCTATCTCTCTTCCCTGGATCGACAACGTGCATTTCGTGCTGCGCATAGTCAGATGAAAAAGCACAGCTACCTAATGCTGGGTGCCGCGGAACAAGCAGAAGACTCCACCAATCTGTTCCGCGCCAAATTCGAAGGAAACTTCTGCTACTATCGCGCTCTTCCAGGCCCTGAGGCAGCCTGAACCAGCCGGACTCTAAACCTGCATCCAATGACTACGCGACTCCTGCACAGCCGTGATAGCAATAAAGCGATGCCAGGCAATTCATCCAAACCGAAGAAAGCAGCGACTGCCGCTGCGAAAGCAGACCTCGTCCCCTCGGCTGCCAACCATCCGAATCCAGAGTCTGAGCCTCACCACGAAGATGCACTCGCGCTCTTCCATCCAATTACAGCAGCCTGGTTCCGCGCAGTCTTTGACGCGCCCACGGCCCCCCAGCGAGAGGGATGGCCGACGATTGCCCGCGGCCAATCGACCCTGATCCTTGCACCAACCGGCACAGGAAAGACCTTAACTGCCTTCTTGTGGTGTCTCGACCAACTCATGCTTCGGCAAGCCGACCGCGCTGAAGAAAGTTGCAAGGTAATCTACCTCTCGCCACTAAAGGCTCTGGCTGCCGACGTCGAGCGAAATCTTCGTTCTCCTCTTGCCGGGATTGCAAATATGGCGCAGGTTGCCGGCACTCCCGTACGAATTCCCACTATCAGCATGCGAACGGGCGATACTCCAGCAAAGGAACGCGCGCGATTCCGGCGACATCCCGGAGACATTTTGATCACGACACCCGAATCCCTCTACCTCATGTTGACCTCCGAGGCATCTGAGGGACTTCGTTCCGTCGAAACCGTGATCATCGATGAGATTCATGCGCTCGTTCCAACCAAGCGCGGAGCACATCTTGCCCTGTCGCTCGAACGCCTCGAAGCTCTTGTAGCGACTAGCGGAGGCGCAGCGCTACAACGCATTGGATTGTCTGCAACCCAACGTCCGCTGGAGGAGGTCGCGCGCTTCCTGGGCGGAGCCGAAACTACCGTGCTCGCAGGGGCGGAACATCCGCAGCAATCAAACGTCAATCCAAAGATTTCAGCCGTTGGAGACGTCACAATTCTAAAATCGCCTATCGACAACGAACTTCAAATGCATGGCGAGGCCGTAGGCACAACTGCCCACGACAGCTTGATTGCCAGCACAGCTACATATAGACAGGTCGCCGTTGTGAATGCAGGATCCCGCAAGCTCCTGGAACTCAGGGTCGAAGTCCCGGTTGAGGACATGGCCAGACTGGGTGAGATCGATCAGCAAGCGAGTGGACCCGCCGCGCAAGAGCCCAAACGCACCTCCATCTGGCAGAGCATTCACCCACGCTTGCTCGAAATCATCCGCGAACGTACCTCGACGCTGATCTTCGTCAACGCTCGTCGCGTTGCGGAGCGATTGGCGGGCGCACTCAATGATCTTGCGGGCGAGCCGATCGCACGAGCTCATCACGGCTCGCTCGCGGCTGCCCAAAGAGTCGAGATTGAAGAACTACTCAAAGCCGGAAAGATCAAAGCACTCGTAGCCACCAGTTCGCTCGAGCTCGGAATCGATATGGGTGCTATTGATCTCGTCATCCAGATCGAAGCACCGCCCAGCGTAGCCAGCGGAATGCAGCGCATCGGAAGAGCCGGGCATCAGGTCGGTGCTCCGTCTCACGGAATCATCTTCCCGAAATACCGCGCAGACTTGGTCGCCTGCGCAGCCGTAACCGGCGCGATGCATGAAGGGCATGTGGAGTCCACGCACTTCCTTCGAAATCCGCTCGATGTGCTCGCACAGCAGATCGTCGCAACGATCGCGCATCCTCCCCTGAACAAAACGGAAGGCAGCAGACGAACCCATTCAAAGACAGAAGAAGACGCAAGCCCTGGCATGGGCTATGCTGCGTTATTCGACCTGGTGCGACGCGCAGCTCCGTTCGTTACATTGACTCCCCAGGTCTTCGATGGCGTACTGGACATGCTTGCCGGACGCTATCCATCCGACGAGTTTGCAGAGCTGCGCCCACGGATCACTTGGGACAGAACCCGCGATTGGCTCACTCCAAGACAAGGCGTCAAGCGAATCGCTATCCTCAACGGCGGCACCATCCCTGATCGCGGCTTATACGGTGTCTTCCTCGCCGGCGAACGAGCAAAGCCCATCCGCGTGGGAGAGCTTGACGAGGAGATGGTCTTTGAAAGCAGGACGGGCGATACCTTTATCCTCGGCGCATCGACTTGGCGAATTGAAGAGATAACTCATGATCGCGTACTCGTCTCTCCCGCTCCAGGCGACCCCGGCAAGATGCCCTTCTGGCACGGAGACCGCGCCGGGCGTCCGATAGAGTTCGGTCGCCGCATCGGTGCATTGATGCGCGAACTTCGAGAGATGCCACGCAGCGTCGCCATCACCACACTCGTAAAAGCTCACGACCTCGATGCATCCGCCGCAGAAAACCTGATGCGCTACCTGGCCGACCAGGAACTCGCTACAACCGTCCTTCCAGACGATAGAAACATCGTCGTTGAACGCGTCCGTGATGAGCTCGGAGATTGGCGCGTATGCGTCCTCACCCCATTCGGCAGCAGGATCCACGCTCCCTGGGCCATGGCCGCCACAGCCAAAATTCGTCAGGCCGGCGCTATCGACGTCGAAACGATGTGGAGCGAAGATGGATTTGTCTTGCGCTTCCCCGAGTCCGATCTCGCGCCAGAGATTGAGGCTCTCTTACTCGATCCCGTCGAAGCCTCGGATCTGGTAATGCAACAACTCGGCTCAACGGCTCTCTTTGCGGCAAAGTTTCGTGAGAGCGCATCCCGCGCCTTATTGCTGCCCCGTCGAAGGGCGGATGGGCGTACCCCTCTTTGGCAACAGCGAAAGCGCGCCTACGACTTGCTCGCGGTAGCCTCACGTTACCCAGCCTTTCCAATTCTTCTCGAGGCGTACCGCGAATGCCTCCGCGACGTGTTTGATATGCCAGCGTTGACTGAAGTACTTCGTGGCATCCAAAATCGCTCGCTTCGAGTTCATACCAGCGACTCCCGAACTCCTTCGCCTTTCGCCTCTGCACTCCTCTTCAGTTACGTCGCGAACTATATCTACGACGGCGACGCACCTTTGGCGGAACGGCGAGCACAGGCCCTTTCCATCGATCAAGACCAGCTTCGTGAATTAATGGGCGACGCCGACCTCCGCGAGCTGCTTGATCTAAGCGCCATCGAGGAGACCGAAGAGCAACTGCAAAACCTGGCCGAAGGCTACCGGGCAAAAAACATGGACGGCATCCATGATCTTCTCCTCCGACTAGGGGATTTATCCACGGACGAGTTGCAGAAAAGAACAACCGCAGACAACCCAGCAAACCTGACCGCTAAATTGGTACGAGCACGTCGCGTAATGCAGGTATCACTCGCCGGTGAGCGACGCCTTATTGCAGTCGAAGATGCCGCACGATACCGTGATGCAGTGGGCGTCCCCTTGCCACCGGGCCTCCCTTCCGCCTTATTGGAAGCGGCGCCAGATGCCATTCTCGATCTCGTGCGCCGCTACGCCCGCACCCACGGACCCTTCACGACCGCGCAGACAGCCAGCCGGTTTGCGCTTCCACTCGCGACAGTTGAGGCAACGCTGTCACGCCTCGTAAGTTCCGGCCGCGTCGTTGAAGGCGGATTCCGGCCTGGCGGAATACATCGCGAGTGGTGCGATGTGGATGTTCTGCGAACAATTCGGCGCAAGTCCCTGGCACGCCTCCGCAAAGAAGTCGAACCAGTGGAGCAGCGCGTGCTGGCACGTTTACTCACGCGTTGGCAAGGCGTAGTGCAGCCCAGGCGTGGCCTCGATGCCCTCCTCGATGTGATCGACAATCTGCAAGGAACACCCCTGCCTGCCTCCGTACTGGAGAGCGAGATACTGCCTGCGCGCCTCAATGGCTATCGCCCCGCCGATCTCGACACATTGATTGCGGCAGGGGAAGTGACATGGGTTGGCTTCGACGCAATCGGCGAGCGCGATGGGCGAATCGGACTATACCTTGCGGATAAACTCGAAGCCTTGTGGCCTGTGACTCAATCCGCCGCAAATCCGCAACTGCCTGCCCTCGATGGAGATCGACAACAAGCAATTGTGTCCTATCTCAAAGCCCATGGAGCCTCATTTTTTCAGCAGGTCCACGACGGCGTCGGCGGTGGCTATCCAGGCGAAACTCTGGACGCTATCTGGAGCCTGGTATGGCGTGGCCTACTCACCAATGACTCGCTCCACGCACTGCGGGCATACTCCGCGCGCCCTGCCACTTCGGCGAAGAATGGCAAGCGTGTCCATCACCAGAACGGCTTCCGGTCCCGCAGAACCACCCCACCGACGGCTCAGGGACGCTGGTCCTTGAATTCTGCGGCGTTCGGGGAGGATCGTTCCGCGACAGCGTGGAGCCATGCAATCGCGCAGCAACTGCTCACTCGATACGGCGTCGTATTTCGCGAGACGGCGCATGCTGAAGGTTTGCCCGGTGGCTTCTCCGCCGTGTACGACGTGCTCAAGGCGATGGAAGAAAGTGGACGCGTACGCCGCGGCTACTTTGCCGCCGACCTGGGTGCCACGCAGTTTGCCATGCCTGCAGCCGTCGATCTCCTGCGTAGTTTGCGGGCCGAGCGTGAGGGCGATCGCTGCGAGATGCTCATGCTCGCTGCCACCGATCCCGCAAATCCGTATGGCTCGCTGCTGCGATGGCCGACGGGCGGAGATGAGTCTTCCTCTCTGACTCGCAGCGTCGGAGCGAAGGTTGTTCTATGCGATGGCGCTTTGGTGGCCTATCTCCGGCGCGGCAATACAAATGTCCAGGTCTTTCTACCTGAAGAAGAACCGGGCCGCACTAACGTCGCAACAGCACTGGCCGAATTCTTCGTCTCCCGCGTACGAGGCGACCGAGAAGACGATGCTGCCGGACGCACTGGAATGTTAATTGCATCCATCAACGGAATCCCCGTAGCAGAAAGCGCTATGGCGCAAGCATTACTCGACGCCGGATTTGTGGCCGGAGCCATGGGCTTCAATCTTCGCCGAGTCTCATCCGCTCCGTTGCCAGAATCAGTGGGCACCACTGGAAGGTAGCACCGGGCATATTAATTTTCTGAAGGGGGATCAAGTGCCAGAGGGCGACACAATCTACAGGGCGGCTCGGGCCTTGAACAGTGCACTCGCGGACCGCGTGGTTACCGGCTTCGAGACAGGCCTGGCGAAACTTGCGCGGGTAAACGACGACACACCGATAGTCGGAAGAACAGTTGAACGCGTGGAGTCCCGCGGCAAATGGTGCCTGATGTATTTCTCCGGCGACCTCATCCTGGTCACTCACATGTTGATGAGTGGAAGCTGGCATCTGTACCGGACAGGCGAGAAGTGGAGGATGAGCCGAGCAAAAATGCGGGTAGTGGTAAAGGTCGGCGGAAGCTCGCCGCAGACCCAACAGGTCCCAGTTCCACCTGCCAAACAAATTGACTGGGAGGCAGTGTTGTTCAATGCGCAGATAGCCGAGTTCCACACAGCGCGGTCGCTCGAACGAAGTTCACAGGTTCCGAGGCTAGGCCCGGACATACTCGCAGGCGAATTCACGGTGGAAGCAGGGGTGGCCCGCCTTGAGGCATATGCCAGGGATCACCCCGATGCTGAGGTTGGCGTCGTTCTTCTGAATCAGCGAGTACTCGCGGGCCTCGGCAATGTCTACAAGAGCGAAGTAGCCTTTGCCGCAGAGGTAAACCCGTGGCGGACGATGCGCACCGTCACCCATGCAGAGATGGAAAAGATGGTGGAGTTTTCGCTGCGGTACATGCGCGCAAATGTAATCGACGGCAAAGGAGACGGCATCGTCACCTACGCCGGCCATCGTCGCACGACACACTCTATGAGCAAAGAAGAACGCCTTTGGGTCTATGGCCGCCAGGACCAGGAATGCCGACGCTGCGGCAACCCAGTGAAAATGCAGAAACAAGGAGAACAGGCCCGCGTGACCTATTGGTGTCCGCAGTGCCAACCCTGCCTTGGAAACGACCTTATATAACCAAGCCTACTTGTCGCGGACAGGATTAACCTCTAAAGACTTTCTCGACAAGGACCAACAATTTTTTGTTGACACGTTCCTCACCTGTGTGGTCGGATGTTGTGCGCACGAGAAACTCCCCAGCAGGCCCGCCGAAACATACTCCCCCTTCGATCAGAAATTCAATATCGAATCAACCGGATTGAGCACCACACGGAGGATTTACCGATGAAAAGCGCACGGCTTTCTCACGCCGCCAAAGGCCTGGGCAGATACATGCTCGGAGCAATCTCGCTGGCGATACTCGCAGCTCCCCAGGCCCACGCCCAATATGACTGGCTCCAGTTTGGCTTCCTTCCCAGCAAAACCGGCAACAACACCCTCGAAAAGACCCTTACCGTGGCAAACGTCTCCGGCCTGCAGCCTCTCTTCACAGTGCCATTGGCCCACAACCCCGACGGCGCACCGGTGTTACTGACCGGAATCACCACGCCCACCGGAGTAAGAGATCTCATCTTCAGTCTCTCCGAACAGGGTTTTACCACGGCATTCGATGCCAATACAGGGGCGCAGGTCTGGACCCGTGATTTCAGTGCAGGCAGCGCCAGCCATGGCTCCAACGTCGCTCCGGCCATTGATCCCAACCGCCAATATATCTATACCTACGGCGTAGACGGAAATGTCCACAAGCTCAAAGTGGGCGACGGTTCTGAAGTCACCGGCGGCGGCTGGCCAGAGCGCATCATCAGCAGCGACAACGGCAAGGCTCGAGCAGAGTTCACCATCGCCACCGCAGCCAACGGACACACCTACCTCTATGGAAATGCCAGTCAGAGCAAGGGCAGCATGACCACCATCGACCTTGGCACGGGCACTCAGCACGTCTTCAACACCTCCAACGCAGAGACACCTGACACCCACACCCAGACCGGAAGCTACAGCCAAGGCATCCCCTGGTCGCGTGGCGTCTCCTACAACGCCGCCCTCGACCGCGCCTTTTACACCACCGGAACCTTTGCCAGCTTCGTTCCCGGCCACGACTGGGAAGAAAGCCTCCTCGGCATGGCTGCTGACGGCCACACCGATCTCATCAACGGTGGCGGCTATCCAGCGGACAGTTACACGCCCACCGCCTGGGCCAGTTACAACAGCAGCGATGGCGACCTGGGCAGCGCAAACATCATCCAGCTCCCCACCGGCCTCAGCAGCAAGTATCCAAACCTCGCCGTCATGGGAAGCAAAGACAGCCAGATCCGCATCTTCAACCTCGCCAACCTCAGCGGCCAGGGAGGCCCGGGCCATACCGGCGGCGAGCTCCTCCAGATCTCCAGCCCCATCGGTGGCCTCATCCGTTCCCAGGGAACCGCATGGACCAATGCCGCCGACGGCAAGGTCTGGGTCTTCATCCCAGGCGATGCCGGCATCGTGGCCATGCAGGTAGCCATCGACGGTTCAGGCAATCCCAGCCTCGTCAACAAGTGGAATCTCAAAAATGGTTGGACCACATCTGCCATCATGGCTAACGGCATTCTCTTCGCCGCTGTCGGTGGCGGAGAGCACACTGATACCACCGCTGGCCATTCCTTGCAGGCCATCAACCCAACCAACGGGGCCATTCTCTGGTCCGCACCTATCGGGGAGTTCCACTGGGCCAGCCCCATCGTAGCCAACGGAATCGTATATATGTCCGACGGCAACTCCGGAGGCTACGGCACAGGCACCGGCGGCAGCCTGCACGCCTGGAAGATAGGCACGCAGACCGGCCCCATAGCCAACGGCACATATAAGATCGTCAACCTCAACAGCGGCATGTCGCTGGATGTCAAAGGCAACGGAACGGCGAACAGCAGCGCAATCCAGCAATACACCTACCACGGTGCAACCAACGAGCAGTGGAAGGTAACCAACCTGGGCGGCAATCTGTATCAGATCGTCGGCGTGCAGAGCGGCCGTACTCTCGAAGTTACAGGTGCAGCCACGGCCAACGGAACCGGAATTGATATCTACAACTACTCCGCCGCCACGAACCAGCAATGGAGTATTACATCCAGCGGCGGCGGCTTCCGTCTCACGCCCCAAAACTCCACCGGCTCCGCATTGGATGTACCCCATTCCTCGACAACCAATGGCACCCTGCTTCAAATCTTCACTGCCAACGGCGGCACCAACCAGCAATGGAGCTTCCAGGCTCCATAGCTCGCATACCTAACCCCGCTCCTGCGATTGAGTCGTCTGAGCGGGGCACACAGCATTCGACGCTTTGCCATTTGCAGGTGGCAGTTGGACTTCGATCTGAGCAAGTAGCCAGATATTCCTTAGCAACTTCCAGCCGTTGCCTGCCCGTTCTGCCAACGTGATTCGAAATACCCAGTAGTCCATTCCGGAGAAATACTACGATGAAAAACATCCGCACCATGTGTCCGCACAAAGCTTTATCCAGAGTCGCGTTCGGAGCAATTCTGCTCACTACTTCCCTGTTCTCGATCCCGGCGCATGCACAGTACGACTGGCTCCAGTTTGGCTTCCTTCCCGACAAGACCGGCAATAATACGCTGGAGAAGACCATCACACTCTCGAACGTCAGTGGCCTGCAACCGCTCTTTACTGCGCCACTCAGCCACAATCCTGACGGAGCCCCAGTGCTGTTGACAGGCGTCACCACTCCGAGCGGCGTAAAGGATCTCATATTCGTCTTTGCCGAGCAGGGTTATACCACCGCATACGATGCCAACACCGGCACGCAGGTCTGGACCAGAGACTTCAGCACCGGCGTGGCGGTCACCGGTGGTCCCTCATATCCCAACTTCAATTCGGCTCAAACATCCAACACCTCCCCAGCAATCGATCCAAACCGCCTCTATGTTTACACCTTCGGAATGGACGGGAATGTCCACAAGCTCAAGGTAGGCGACGGCTCCGAAATTACCGGCGGCGGCTGGCCCGAGCGCATCCTGAACGACGACGGCAAAGCCCGCGGAGCCTTGACCATCGCCAAGGCAGCCAACGGCCACACCTATCTCTACGGAAATGCCGAAAACAAACAAGGTCACATGACCACGATCGATCTTGGAACAGGCACCCAGCACACCTTCAACACCTCCAACTCCCAGGAACCCGATACGCACAGCCCAACCGGAAGCTATACCCAGGCCAATCCGTGGTCGCGCGGACCGGCCTATAACGCAGCCCTGGATCGTGTCTTTTACACCACCGGCACCTACACCAACTTCGTTCCCGGCAACGCATGGCCCGAAAGCATGCTGGGAATGGCTCCCGATGGCCACACGGATATCATCAACGGCGGCGGCTATCCCGTCGATAGCTACACACCCTCTGACTGGCAAAGTCACGTCAATGCGGACGGTGACCTCGGCAGCGCAAACATCATTCAATTACCAACTGTCCCCGGTAGCAAGTATGCAAATCTGGGGATAATCGGCGCCAAAGATAGCGTAATCCGCCTCTTGAATCTCGCAGACCTTAGCGGCCAGGGTGCACCAGGCAAAACCGGCGGCGACATCCAGAAGATGTCCAACCCCCTCGGCAAGATGATCCGCGCGCAGGGAACGTCATGGACCAATCCAGCAGACGGCACCGCCTGGGCTTTCCTGCCTGGCGATGGCGGCATTGTCGCGATACAAATGACAGTGGATGGGTCCGGCAACCCAACCATGACAACCAGGTGGACCCTCGCCAACGGCTGGACCACCTCGTCCATCATTGCGAACGGCGTCTTGTTTGCCGCGGTTGGCGGCGGAGAACATTCAGCCACCACTTCAACGCACTTTTTGCAGGCGATCAATCCAACCACGGGAGCTGTAGTATGGTCTGCTCCTATTGGTCAGTTCCACTGGGCCAGTCCCATCGTTGCCAACGGCATCGTCTACATGAGCGACGGTAACTCCGGAGGCTTCGGCAGCGGTACCGACGGCAGCCTGCACGCCTGGAAACTGAGCACCGGCAGCGGCCCACTCGCGAACGGCACATATAAAATCGTCGATCTCAACAGTGGTCTGGCAATGGACGTGAAGGGTAACGGCACGGCGAACGGTTCGGTCGTTCAGCAATATGCTTACCACGGTGCGACCAATGAGCAATGGAAGGTGACCAACCTGGGCGGCAATATTTATCAAATAATCGGGGTGCAAAGTGGACGTGCCCTCGAAGTCACCGGCGCAGGCACTGCGAACGGAACCGGGATTGATATCTACAACTACACCGGCGCTACCAACCAGCAATGGGCACTCACCTCAACGGGCGGCGGCAACTTCCGCCTCACACCCCAGAACGCCACCGGCTCTTCCATGGACGTACTGCACTCAGGTACAGCCAACGGCAACTTGCTGGAAATCTACACCTACAACGGCGGCAAGAGCCAGCAATGGAGCTTCCAGGCTCCGTAATTTGTTGAACAAGAACCCACCATATTGAAGCCCGAAAGAAAAGTCCCTCTTACATTCCATTCGTAAGAGGGATCTTTTCGTTGAAGAAGAAAATGTTTATGTTGTGCATACAATAAGCGAGCGAATGCACAGCCTTCGCAATACCGTAAACTAGCTTAATGATTGACGATCTGGAATACCGATACTCCCCGGTCCGCGACCGCGTTCGCGAGCTGCGGGAGTATCTTTGACTCGCCCCGCCTGAAGCGTGAACTCGCCATCATCGAAGAAAAAATCGGCGACCCCGCAATCTGGGCCGATGGCGCCAAATCCCAGCCCCTCATGCGTGAGCGCAAGCGCCTCGAGACCCTCCTCTCCGACGACGCTGAACTTGCCCGCCGCCAGGAAGACATCGAAGCCTACTTCGAACTCGCCAAGGAAGGCGAATCCGTCGAGCCCGACCTCGAACGCGAGATCCCCGCCCTCGTCGAATTCTCCGAGCAGCTCGAATCCAAAACCATGCTCTCCGGCGAGACAGACCCCCTCAACGCCATCGTCACCGTCCATCCCGGAGCTGGAGGAACCGAAAGCCAGGACTGGGCCGAGATGCTCATGCGCATGTATCTCCGCTGGGCCGAGCGCCAGGGCTTCAAAACCGAGATCAACGAGATACAGGATGGAGACGAGGCCGGCATCAAGTCCGCCACCTTCACCATCACCGGCGACTCCGCCTTCGGCCTTCTTACTGGCGAAACCGGCGTCCATCGCCTCGTTCGCATCTCACCCTTCGACTCCGCCAAGCGCCGCCACACCAGCTTCGCCAGCGTCTTCGTCTCCCCCGAGATCGACGACACCATCGTGATCGACATCAAAGTGGAAGACCTCCGCATCGACACCTACCGCTCCGGCGGCAAAGGCGGCCAGCACGTCAACACCACCGACTCAGCAGTCCGCATCACCCACCTCCCCACCGGCCTCGTAACCGGCTGCCAGAACGAGCGCTCCCAGCACAAGAACAAAGAACGCGCCATGAAGATGATGCGCTCCAAACTCTACGAGTACGAGCTGGATAAAAAGAAAGCCGCCACCCGCAAGATCGAAGACTCCAAGCTCGAAATCGGCTTCGGCTCTCAAATCCGCTCCTACGTCCTCCAACCCTACCGCATGGCGAAAGACCTCCGCACCCGCGTCGAAGTAGGCGATGTAGACAAAGTCCTCGATGGAGACCTTGAGCCATTCATCCGCGGCTACCTGAGAATGCGGCGCGAGGGCAACCTTCCCGCAGCAATTGAAGATGAGGAGATCGCATCATGAATGAGCCCGAAGTAATCGAAGCCATGCTCAACAGCAAGACGATAGCCGTTGTCGGCCTCTCCGACAACACGGCCAAACCGAGCCATTTCGTCTCAGCCTACATCCAGCAGCAGGGATACAAAATCTATCCCGTCAATCCAGCAGTCGAGACCGTGCTCGGCGAAAAGAGCTATAGCTCCCTCGCCGATCTACCAATCAAGCCCGACGTCGTGAATGTCTTCCGTGTCCCTGCCCTGATCCCGGGAATCGTGGACGAAATGCTGGCCCTGGGACTGAAAAATCTCTGGGTGCAATCAGGCATAGTCAATCTGGAGGCAGCAGAGCGAGCAGAGGCGGGCGGAATCAGCGTAGTCATGGATCGGTGTCTCATGGTGGAGCACCGCGCTCGGCACTGAGTTGAGCCTCAGACGGAAGCAACCGAGTATCAGGCTCTGTTCCACCCACTCAAAATCGCCAGCTCGCATAACAAACTACAATCTATACGTGAGAGTTCAACGAATATTTGTTGCTCTGCTGGCGTGGATCGCTTGCGCCACGGGGCTCGGCGCGCACGCTCAGATCGCGGTGGTCGGCGATGGCGGACCGGGCCCGGTCAAGGCCCCTCATCTCACCGCAGAGCTCGTCTCGCTCGGACCAGCCATCGCACCCGGTGGCCAACAGGAAGTCGGCCTCGTACTCACCCTCGATGAGCACTGGCATGTCTATTGGATCAACGCCGGCGACTCCGGCCTGCCTCCGAAGATCACATGGACACTTCCGGACGGCATCTCGGCGGGCCCCCTGCAGTTTCCTATCCCTTCGCGCCTGCCTCTCGGTCCCTTGATGGACTTTGGATATGAGGAAGAGGTCGCATTTCCTGTCACCCTATCGGCCACCGCCACGCGCAGACCCGGGCCAATCCATCTGGACGCCCAGGTAAGCTGGCTTGTCTGCGCCGACGTATGCCTCCCAGGTAAAGCGCACCTCGGCCTCGACCTTACGGTGACGCCCGGTGCCCCGGCCCTCACGAACGAGCCTTCACTCGGAGCCCTCGGCGAAGCAATGACTTTGATCCCCCGGCCCCTCCCTGCGGGAATGAAGTTTTCCGTGCGCGCCGATGCACAGCAGTTTGAACTGACTCTGCTCGATGGTCAGCCCGAAACCGACGTTGAGTTCTACCCATACGAAGCCGATCAGATCACAAACTCCGCAGAGCAGGAGATAGAAGCCCAGCCCAATGGAGTGCGACTCTACGTCCCGCGCTCGCCAGATTTGAAAGCCTTGCCAACTGCCCTGCATGGAGTTCTCAAGCTCTCCGACGCCGTAGCGTATGACGTAAGTGCGCCGGTTGTTTTTGCAAGCAGCGTCGCGCCTCCGGAACAGCCCAGCCCCGGCAAGACTGCGGTGTTTACAGCGATCGCCCTGGCGTTTCTGGGCGGCCTCATCCTGAATCTCATGCCCTGTGTCTTCCCAGTGCTATTTTTGAAAGGCCTCGCCCTGGTGCAGAATGCAGGTTCTGCCGCGCCGGAAGAGCGTACCCGGATGCGCCGTCACGGTCTCGTCTACGCGCTGGGAATCCTCGTCTCTTTCTGGCTGATTGTCGCCGTCCTGCTCACAGCACGGGCCACCGGCAGCCACGCTGGATGGGGATTCCAGCTCCAATCCCGCGGCTTCGTCGCGGTCCTCGCATCCTTCCTTTTCTTCTTCGCGCTATCCCTCGCAGGCCAATTCGAAATCGGTCTATCGCTCACATCCGTCGGCAGCTCAATCGTAGACAAGCCCACGCACAAGCAACGCTACGCGGGCAGCTTCTTCACCGGAGTCCTGGCGACGGTGGTAGCCACCCCATGCACGGCCCCGCTCATGGGCGCCGCCATTGGCTTTGCACTTGCGCAGACCGCCCTCATCACTTTCGCCGTCTTCACAGCCCTGGCATTGGGCCTGGCCGCTCCCTATCTCCTGCTCAGTTGGAACCCCGGTTGGGTACGCCTGCTGCCAAAGCCCGGAGCCTGGATGGAAGTCTTCAAACAAGCCACCGCGGCAGTCTTCTTCGCCACAACCATCTGGCTATCCTGGGTCTACGGGCAACTCTATGCCGCAGGCGATGGGGTCA
The DNA here is from genome assembly GCA_035943695.1 of Acidobacteriaceae bacterium. Lineage (GTDB taxonomy): Bacteria > Acidobacteriota > Terriglobia > Terriglobales > Acidobacteriaceae > Edaphobacter. Next base: position 57,004 of record DASZBW010000016.1, read on the forward strand.
ACCAGATCGCGCTTCTTCTTGCCTGCTTCCTCCTGCTGGCAATCGCCGGATGGATCCTCGGACGCTGGCCCGCCCGGTGGCCTAGCACCATTGCAGCCCTTGCAATGATCGCGCTCGCCCTCGCCATGCCGTTGTCCCATGTCCGCGCACACCGCCGCACAGCCGATCTGCCACCAGCCAACGCAATCGCGGTCACCGCCCCAAACTCCCCGGATGCCGAGATCATCTGGCAGCCCTACTCCGATCAAGCCCTCGATTCAGCGCGAGCAGCGGGCCACCCTGTATTCATCGACTTCACCGCAGCATGGTGCCTGAGCTGCCAGTTCAACGAGCGCGCCGTCCTCAAGTCCGCCCCGGTAGAAGCCGCACTCCGGCGGGGCCACGTCGTCACCCTGAAAGCCGACTGGACCAATAGCGATCCGCTGATCACGAAAAAGCTCGCCGAAGTCGGTCGCGCCGGCGTTCCAACCTATGTTCTCTATCCTGCCGCACCGGACAGTGCAGCCGATGCATTGCCCGAGCTGCTGACCAGAGACCTCGTACTCAAAGCCATAGACCGCGACGCGAAGTGAATGCCAGCCTTTCCATCGCCCCGAAAGCACAAGTCACCCGGTTCTAAGTCCCGTGGGTCAAAAGTGTTATTTCCATTTCGGTTCGCCGCCAATAAGGTTGAATCCAAGGCATAACGGTAGTTCTTCCTCCATCAGGCGCTCATCGCCGGAAGCAGCCACTCGTTACGCTCGTAACTCATGCATAGTTTCCATTGACTCGAAGCACCGAAGGCTGCAAAGATGAGGTTAACAATTAACTACCGCATCTGGACGGCCGATGAAGAGTAGTAGCGCCCGGTTTTACGGTAGATGTCTTCCTTTCAGCCTTGTATTGTCTACACTTTCGACCGTGGACGCCTGAAACGGCATCTCAAAGATTCTACTGAGTCTAGTAGGAAATGAATTTTGTCGATGTGTAAGCACCTCGTTGGAAGGAGGCACGAATGAAGACTCCGCGTATTCGAATTCAGCTAGCCACCCTGTTGTTCATCATGCTTCCGGCAGTCACAGGCGTCATCGCGGTCAACGCCTCCGCCACCTGCGAGCGTTTTGTCCGAACATACGTCACCAAGCCCATCCGCAACCGCGTCAGTCACACGACCGCTCAGGCCTGGGCCGCATGGCGCGTCGCCCATCCCAACTGGAAGCCGAATCCAAACCTGCATCGCCCCAAGTACGTCATGTCGAAGCAGGAAGCCGTTCAAAAAGTAGACTTCGCCTGTGCCGTACCGCTGATTCCCACCACAAACCAAGAGCTCCTATCTGAGGACGTGCCCCCCATCGTCAACTTCCGTCCGATGGACGCCTCCCAGATCACCTTCCCGGATGAAGTTCCCCCGGAGGTAGCCGAGCTCGCTCCGCAGGATGTAGGCCCCATCGTATCGCCCGTCGCTCCCACCATCTTCGCGAACGGCGGCATTCCGCAGTTCCCGATCGTCCCCCCACCCCCCGCAGGTCCAGTCTCTGAACCCGACAGCCTCCTGCTAGTCGCCACCGGCCTGGGCGGAATCTGCATCCTCCTCGCCGCAAGAATGCGAACCGTCAAAGAGATCGGCTTCTAGCAGTCGTGGCTGTGACCACAACCAGCCACAGCCATCCCGCCACCCACCTTAGGGCTGACTCTTCCAGATATACAGGTACGTCTCATCGCTGGACGTAGCCACGTTCATCCCACGCTGGCGCGTCACGCGGCTCAGCGCAGCCCGAATATTCTCCTTGCTGTCCGGCAAGTCAGCAATCGGCATCCGTAGCGCGAACCCATCCTCAACCTTCTCCAGTTCAGCCAGAACCTGCCGGATTACCTGCTTATGCTTTCCGTCGCGGCCCTTCGGAACATCCACCTGCAGGACGGATTGAAAATTCATGGGAATGTTCATATCGCGCACAAGTATTTTCCTTTCGTCCTTATCGTATGCTTAACGTACTTCGCGTATCGAAATCCTAATACATAAGACGCCAAGTTCATATACAAAGTTTTCGATGCGTAGACACACGATTTGGCTGCGATTTCTTCCCTGACCCAAAGATTTGCCCGTAGACAAAAGATCTACCCCGTATGCACAGATGCAGCATATGGTTGCTTCAGAGGTAATCTCCATGTCTGCGAGTCTCCGCTTCGATGTAGTGTCACTGGACCGTGTTCCCCTCCCATCGAAAATCCGCACCGTCCCCCGGCAGGAGCGACTCATTCTGGTGGTTGACGACGAGCGGGTGATCGCCGAAACCTTATCCATCATTTTGACCCGGAGCGGCTTCACCGTCCTCACCGCCTACGATGGCGAGACCGCCTTCGAGCTGGCGAAGGACGTCAAACCCGACCTTCTGCTGACCGACGTAATGATGGGCCCCGGCATCGATGGCACGCAGCTCGCCATGCAGATGGTCCAGACGCATCCACACTGCAAAGTGCTGCTCTTCTCCGGCCATGCGGCAACCGTTGACCTGCTGGGCAAGGCCCGCGAGATGGGCCACGACTTTACCCTGATGGCCAAACCCGTGCATCCGGCCGCCCTGCTCGCCCAAATCGCAGCATCCTTTGAGCCCGTTTCATCCCTGCAAAATTAACAACCGCCACAGAAGCGAACAAGGCACGGCACAAAGCCGTGCCTATTCTTTTTTCCGTTTGCTCGCCCGAATTCGCGCAACATCATCCATCCGCTGCGCCAACGCCTTCTCACGCCCTTCCTGAGTCGGCCGATAATACCGTCGCCCCACCAGCGACTCCGGCAGGCACTCCATATCCGCAACGCGACCTTCTTCGTCGTGCGCATACTGGTAGTCCTTCCCGTAATCCAGCGACTTCATCAACTTCGTCGGAGCATTCCGCAGGTGCAGAGGCACCGGCTCCGCCGCCGTCGCTTCAATATCGGCCAGCACCGCACCATACGCCTTGTACACCGCGTTCGACTTCGGCGCCAGGGCCAGGTACACCACCGCCTGCGCCAGCGCCAGATCGCCCTCTGGCTTCCCCAGAAAGTGCATCGCATCCCGCGCCGAAAGGCACAGGTTCAACCCCTCAGGAGCAGCCAGCCCGATATCTTCCACCGCCATCCGAACCACCCGCCGCGCCACATACATCGGGTCCTCGCCAGCCTGCAACATGCGCCCCAGCCAGTAAAGCGCCGCATCCGCGTCCGAGTTGCGAACAGACTTATGCAGCGCCGAGACGATGTCATAATGCTGCTCTCCCTGCTTGTCATACAGCAGTACCCGCCGCTGCAACGCCTCCGCCGCCACCGCCTTCGTAATCCGGCGATCCGCTTCCTCACCGGCTAGCGACGCAGCTACCTCGAGCGCATTCAGAGCATTGCGCGCATCTCCACTCGCATAGGAAGCAATCAGAGCCAGCGCCTCTTCATCCGCCCTCACACCGCTCGCGCCCAGCCCGCGTTCCGCATCATTCAATGCGCGATCAAGGAGGCTCACAATGTCATCCTCCGTAAGCGCCTGCAGCGTATACACACGGCACCGCGACAGCAGCGCGGCATTCAGTTCGAACGAGGGATTCTCCGTCGTCGCGCCGATCAGCCGAATCGCACCCCGTTCTACATACGGCAGAAAAGCGTCCTGCTGCGCCTTGTTGAAGCGGTGAATCTCATCCACAAACAGGATCGTCCGCGACCCGAAGTCGGCAGCTTTTTCCGCCGCCGCCATCACCTGCTTGATCTCCTTGATGCCCGACATCACAGCCGAAAATTCAATGAAGCTCGATTGCGTCAACGCAGCAATGATCTTCGCCAGCGTAGTCTTCCCCGTCCCGGGCGGTCCCCAGAAGATCATCGACGTCGGATCGTCATTCTGGATCGCCAGCGCCAGCGGCTTGCCTGCACCCAGAAGATGCCGTTGCCCCACATACTCCTCGAGCCTGCGCGGACGCATCCGCTCCGCCAGCGGAATCTGGCGTCCAGCGGATGCAGCAGCGACAATCGACGAACTTTCGAACAGGCTCATAGTTTTGCTGAAAACATTAGACGCTACCTGCGGTCAACCAGTGCCTTCATCGCCAGGCTCGCCGGCGTATTTCGTTGCGCAAGCCCTTCGCTCACCGCTCGCCGATCACGTTCCTTCCGATTCTGGCTCACCTTCCACTTCCCTTCCAGCCGCCGTATCGGAAGCTCCAGGCCAACAATGCCTTTAATCTGGGACTGAATGAAGTCAGCCGGAGCATCCGCAACCTTCCACGGCTCAGCCGAACCAGCTTCGTGGATCTCCGTCAGGCCTTCAAGATGCGCCAGGAGCCATGCAGGATCTTCCCTCACCAGCAGCGGCCCATAAGCGTGTACCACCACGTAATTCCAAGTAGGCACCTCTCTGCCATCCTCCAACTTGCCCGGATACCACGAAGCCGAGATGTACTCATCTTCGCCCGCGAAGATAGCGAGCGCATCAACCGTGGAGATCAGGTCGCGCGCCTGCGTGTTCGCACGAGAGATGTGTCCCGTCAGCACCCCGAACTCTGACCCGTCCTGCACCACCATCATGGGAATATGCGACGCAAAGAGACCGCCCCTTCCCAGCGTCACCAGCGAAGCCAGCGGATGAGACGCAATCATCTGGTGCAGCACTGGAACCCGCGTCTCCTCATATGCCCGGGGAATATACATTCGCGTCCGCCTCCTACTGAGAGCCTAATTCAAGCCTTAGGTTCCGCACCGCGACCCCACGTTGCGCCTAGCCCTCCAAAGAGCAATCGCAGTTCAAATTCAGCAAAGCCAATAACCCCTGTCATTCTGAGCGAAGCGAAGAACGCCCGTATTTCGCCCTTGCCGTTGCCCTTGGCCCTTGCCGTTGCCCTTAGCCCTTGCCGTTGCGGTTGCTGTTGCCGTTGCCGTTGCTGTTGTAGCTGTTTGTTTTTGCTGTCATCCTGAGCCGAAGGCGAAGGATCCCGATACATCCCGCCCAATCAACACCACTCGGACCTTTCTCCCACACTCTTCACCCACACCATCCATACACACCACAACCCCGTGCACACAATCACCAAACCCCACTCAAATACGCTTGCACTGCCCGATCTCCACCGAAGGCGCTTGACAGCCACGATATAATTAGTACAGAAGCAAACAGCAGCGCGACCCATCGGTCTGGCTCTGTGTGCAAGTGGGGTGATAGTGAAAAATCAAGTGATGCAGGGTCAGTTTGCACTGTCGAGCAAGCCGCGCTTTTTGGTATATACCATGGTATACACCAATCCGTAAGTCCTTTGTTTTCGATATCCCGCAAGGGATATAAACGCGTAAAACCAATGATATCAACAAATCGAGAGTGTATATAGGGGGGAGGGGGGGTACACCACATCAGGTCCGCAAAGCCGCTCGCTGACGCGAAGCCTCATACAGCAAAAGCGATCCGGCAACGGCCGCGTTGAGGCTCTCGACCGGACCGGGCATGGCGATAGAAACCCGCGCATCCGCAAGATCAAGCAGTTCCGAGCTGAGGCCCGCGCCTTCATTGCCCACCATCAGCGCGCAAGCTCGAGCCAGGTCAGCCCCGGCAAACGACTGCGAGTCTGCGATGGCAGAGTCCGGGGGCGCAGCAGCATAAAGAGCAAGTCCGCGTGACCTGAGACCGGCAAGATCGACGAGGGTACAAGCCATCACCGGCATCCGGAACACAGAGCCTGCCGAGGCGCGGATAGCCTTCTGGTTCCACGCACTGACGGTGCCGGGGGTCGTAAGCACGGCGGAAGCAGCAAACGCCTCGGCAGAGCGGACAAGAGTGCCAAGGTTGCCGGGATCCTGAAGTCCGGCCGCGATGAGAACCAGAGGAGCGAGGGCATGCGGAAGTATCGAGGAGAAAACCGGTTCGATCTCCCAGGTGGGAGGAACCAGCAGCGCGGCAATGCCTTGCGGAGCCCGCGTATCGACCACGCTCGAGAACACTTCCTCCGAGAGCGTGATCAGTTCGACCGAGCGCGGAATCCAATCCGGAGCCAAGGTCCGCTCGCTCAGGAAGATGGTCTTGAAAGCCAGTCCGCTCCGCTTGGCTTCAAAGAGCAGATGTTCGCCTTCAATCGCAATCAGGCCGCCGGACAAACGTGCCTGCCCCGCAAAAGCCGCACGCAGCTGTTTGACGCGGGGGTTGGCTCGGCTGGCGATGACAGGCGCAGGCATCAACTGATCTTACCCTGCGGACGGAGGTGCGCCGTGGCTCTCTTCGCCGCCGCACCGTCAGTTACAGGTGAGGCTGGTCCAGACCCCTGCAATCGTACCGCTCGCACCCGTAATGTTGAGGTCGGCAAAGCTGCCCGCCGGAACCGCCACGCTTCCACTGGACGAACAAGAGGAGCCAGCAGAGGCACTGCACGAGAGCGAAGTCGCAGCCATATTGCCGGGAGTGCCCGTTCGCAGCGTCACGGTAATAGCATTCGACTGCTGCGAGTAAACGTTCAGACCGGTCGCGGTACAGCCCGACGGAATCCAGGTCAGCGTCTGTGCCAGTTCGCTCGAGTTGGACGACGACGTAGTGAGCGAATAAAACAGGCTGTTGAACGAGACATCGTGGTAGATCGAGATCGGCATCAGGTTGGACGAACCGCCGCCGCCCCCACCGCCGGAGGAACCAGCCGCACCTTGCGGGATGGTAAAGTTCAGCACCGCAGCCGTCGCAGTCCCGGTGTTACTGACCGCAGCCTGCGTCCCGGCGCCTCCAGTCGTCACTGTCCCGACCGAGACAGTCGCAGCCAGCCCCGTGGGACCGGACGGCCCCGTAGCTCCGGCCTGTGCAAGCACCACCCACAGCTGCGGATAAAGATCCGGCTCGGATGCATTGTTCCCAGATTGCGCCAGGTAGGTAGTGCCGTTGTAGCTGACCGCGTCGTTGGCCGCATAGCCCGACTGCCCGACCCAGGCGCCCCGATACGTCATGCCCACCGCTCCGGCCGGGCCTACCGGGCCGATCGGTCCAGCCGAACCGCCAGCCCCGGGTGTACCAACCGGACCTTGCGGACCGGGCGCGCCATTAATTCCAGGCGCGCCATTCATCCCGTTTGTCCCGGCGGGACCCGTCGCCCCAGCCGGCCCAGCCGGACCCTGCGGCCCGGTCGCGCCCTGTTGGCCCGCGTAACCTGTCGGACCTTGCAGTCCCGTCGCGCCGGTTGCGCCTGCCGGTCCAGGCGCACCGGCGGCTGCCAGCAGGCTCCAGTACTGCGGACTAACATCCGGCTGACGACCGGCGTTCCCAATCAACGCGACGTAGCTGGATCCCGAGTAAGCCACGACGTCCCCCAGAGCATACGACGTACTTACAAGCCATCCGCCCTGAAACGTCACAGGCGGACCCTGCGGCCCCACGGCTCCGGTTGCCCCAGCCGGGCCCACAGCGCCAGTGGCCCCCGCCGGGCCCGCCGGGCCAGTAGCGCCAGCCGCCCCCTGCGCCACCAGCACAGCCCATTGCGCTGGACTCAGCGAGGGCGTGTTCCCCTGGTTGCCCGCAAGCAAAGAAACGTACGTGGAACCCTGCCAGCTGACGGCATCGTTCAACGCATAGTTTGTCGACGCTTGATAGTTGCCCAGGTAATTCGCCACAGGCGGACCTTGGGGGCCCGTGGCTCCGGTAGCGCCCGTCGCCCCGGCAATGCCCTGCGGACCCTGCGTCCCAGCCGGTCCGGCCGGCCCGGTCAACCCTGCCGGACCCGTCGCGCCAGTAGCGCCGGCAGCCGCAAACAGAGCCCATTGCTGCGGGCTCAGGTTTGGCGTGTTGCCATGATTCGCCGCCACCAGCGAAACGTAGCCAGAGCCGTTATACGAAACGCCATCCGCCAGTGCGTAGTTCGTGGTCGAGGAATAGCTCCCCTGGAACGTGATTCCCACGGGGCCAGGAACCCCCTGCGGACCTGCCGGACCCGACAGACCTGTGGCACCCGGCGCGCCGGGAACGCCCTGCGCCCCAGCCTGACCTGCAGTTCCCTGCGGACCTTGCGGACCGATCGGACCATTCGGGCCGACGGAGCCTGTCAGCCCCTGCGGTCCGGCCGCGCCTGCAACTCCGGGCGCACCGGTTGGACCGGCGGGCCCCTGTGCGGTAAGCACTCCCCATTGCTGCGGGCTCAGGTTTGGCGTGTTACCGCGATTGCCAGCGCCGAGCGAGGTATAGCTCGAGCCCTGCCAGACCACCACGTCGCCGAGCGCGTAATTCGTAAGCGAATTGTAGCTGCCCTGATAAACGAATCCGCCACCCGTACCCAATCCCGCCGGCCCGGCAGGCCCAGCTGGACCAGTCAAACCCTGCGGTCCAGTAGCCCCCGTCGCTCCTGCAGGACCAGGAATGCCTTGAGGACCGATGGGACCGGTCGCCCCGCTAACTCCGGGAGAACCTGTTGCACCGGTTGCCCCCTGCGGACCGACTGGTCCGACTGCGCCAGTCGCACCCGCAGGACCCGAGTTGGCAAGGTCAATCTCAAGCGTCGCCGGATGAGCCGTTTCGTCATTCTCCTTGCTATCGAACTGCACCACAGCCGTTCCCGCGGAGAGCGCGACTCCATTGTTCGTCCCAGGATTAGTAATCCAGCCTTGAACCACGGACGTCACATCCACGGCAATGACCGCACCCGCCTGGCTGACGCTGAAGACCGTTGCCGCAGAGCCAATGGCGGGCTCGGTAGCGTAGGTAACGCTGTACTCCCCCCATGTGCCGGCGATGGGCGATAGCGTGACAAGACCGGGCGTGGTGACACGGTTCGCGTAAACGCGAAGGACAGCGCGTGTGACCTGCGATGCCGTGGTTCCCGAAGGAAGCAGAGACAGGTCGAACTGCAGCAACGACGTGTAACCGCCACCTACATCCAGGTTTGAGATGGCTCCGCTGTTGACGGCAGGCATGGCCGCATTAACATGCGCGTCGGCGGCTAAAGTCGCCTGCGAAGCCTTCGCCCTCCGTGCGACCGCGAGGACGCACAGCATCAATAAGGCTATCCACAGCCTTGGTCGTGCCGCCGGCGAACGCCAGACGTACAGCTCCATCTACACAGCCCCAATCACCAGACGAATCGCAGCGCCAGATCTTGGCTGATACTGCGCATCCATCCTGAAGTCAACGATTCTTGCTCGACGTTGCACGCAGCCTCTGAAACAAATTCGGTCTTGAGCTGACGCCAAATATGCTTCGGGGGAGCATTCCCGTTTTAGGCTTACGCAACAAGGAAATCAAGCTCAAAAGTTATTTCTATGTTGTCTATTGCCGGTAGTTGTCGTAAATGGAATCGCACTTCAAGGATTTAGCCGTCCCCAGCCTCGCCTCGCGCCGAGCAGTCGCATCCCATAAACTGCGTATGAGTGCAGCGCAATCCTGAACGAGGTTCTTTCGACCATGACTCAAGCAACGCCTGCCGCCACGGCAAATAAGCCCGGCACAGTTCCCTCCCCTGACACACTCGTGAACGTGCCGCGTTTGCTGACGGCTTACTATGCGCTGCATCCAGACCCGGATAACCCTACACAGCGTGTGGCATTTGGCACGTCGGGCCACCGCGGGAGCGCGCTCAATGGTTCTTTCAATGACCACCATATCGCCGCCATCACACAGGCCATCGTTGACTACAGGCGGACCCAGGACATTCGCGGGCCATTATTCCTGGCGCAGGACACACATGCGTTGTCCGAGCCAGCATTCACTACGGCGCTCGAGGTGCTGGCGGCAAATGACGTCGAAGTGATGGTCGACGATCAGCTGGCGTACACACCAACACCAGCTTTATCGCATGCCATCTTGGCCTACAACGCCGGTCGCACAAAAGATTTTGCCGACGGAATTGTAATTACGCCTTCACACAATCCGCCCGAAGATGGCGGCTTCAAATACAACCCGCCCAACGGAGGCCCCGCAGACACGACCGCAACAAAGTGGATTGAGACGAAGGCGAATGAGCTGCTCTCGCAACGACTGGTGGGCGTGCAGCGAATCGGCTATGAGGAAGCACTCAGGGCAAAGACGACGCACCGCCATGACTACATCACGTCCTATGTAAATGACCTCGGCAATGTTATCGATTTCGCGCCACTGACGGGCACAAAGCTTTCGCTGGCGGTCGATCCCCTGGGCGGCGCTGGCGTCTTCTACTGGCCGCGCATTGCCGAAAAATACAAGTTGCACCTCAACATCTTGAACCCGTATGTCGATCCTTCGTTTCGTTTCATGACGCTCGACTGGGATTCACGCATCCGCATGGATTGCTCGAGCCCATACGCAATGGCCAGCATGATTACAAACAAAGCTAAGTTCGACGTTGCGTGGGCTTGCGATACAGACCACGACCGTCACGGTATCGTGACGCGGACCACGGGGCTGCTCAATCCGAATCATTACCTCGCGGTCGCGATTCAATACCTGTTTACCCACCGACCGGAATGGTCAGCAAATACCGGCATCGGTAAGACGCTGGTCTCTTCCAGCATCATCGACCGCGTGGCGAAGGGACTGGGCCGCGCCATGCTTGAAGTACCCGTAGGATTCAAATGGTTCGTTGATGGGCTGATTGATGGCTCGCTCGGCTTCGTCGGCGAAGAATCGGCAGGAGCGAGCTTCCTGCGCCGTGACGGAACTGTGTGGACCACTGACAAAGATGGCCTGATTATGGGCCTGCTTGCAGCCGAAATGACTGCCGTAACCGGAAAGGATCCAGGCCAGCTGTATGGGGATCTTACGGCGAAATACGGGTCGCCGGTGTATCAAAGAATCGACGCAGCGGCGACGAAAGAACAGAAGGCCAAGCTGGCAAAGCTTTCGCCCAGCCAGGTGACCGCGACGACTCTTGCAGGTGAGGCGATCACCGCCATTCTCACCGAAGCTCCGGGAAACGGCGCGGCAATTGGCGGCCTGAAAGTTACGACGGAGAATGGATGGTTCGCAGCTCGACCCAGTGGCACGGAGGACGTGTACAAAATCTATGCCGAAAGCTTCCACGGTGAAATGCATCTGAAGCAGATTCAGACCGAGGCGCAGGCGCTGGTCACGGCGGCGATTGCTTAAAGCATCAGGCAGACAGCGGATCTAACGCTGTCTGCCTGATCTGCCTACAATTAAACCGCTGCGGCGATACGATCCTGACGCTTCTTCTCTACGCCATCGAGTGCTGACCAAAGGGCCTGCGCCGCCTCTTCGCCGGAGGCGAGTGCTGCCTCAGCATGCTCAGGATGTGCGGCCAGTTCGGCGCTGAGTGCATCATGCCAGACCTGTGCGTGCTCAACATCCGCTGTGGTGTGGACAGTGAAGTAGCGACGCGTCGTTGCATCGGCTTCGTAGTGTGCGGCAAGGCCTTCTGCCTTGGTCTTGGCGATGGCGGGAACGCGCGACTCGTAAGCGTAAAGCGCGGCCAGCGCGGCTGCGGGCGAGTGATGCATCGCAGCGCGGAACTTCTCGAGCAAAGCCGTCGTCTCAGCGGTCAGTTCGCGTCCACGGACGTCGGATTCGTTCGCACCCATACCACGAGCGAAGTCCATCCACAGATCGCTATGCGGATGCCCATCGGCCAGGCCCTCTTCATCCGCGAGGTTAGCGAGCACCGTGCGACGAAGCTGCCCATCGGGCAGGTTCGAGTGCAGAGCACTGAGGTACGCCGGGAACGCGGAGACATGGTGCCAATATTCCGAGGCGTACTCACGCAGATCCTCACGGGTCAACTCGCCCTTCGACCACGCCTGGTAGTAGGGGTGCTTGAGTAGGTCGTAAGAATCGAGGCGGGCTTCAAGGGCTGGGAAAAAGCTGGAAAGGTCTGACATGCATATCTCCGTTCAAGGGAATGTCTGCGGCACTTTGATTGTAGCGAATTATAGCCGCGTCAAAGTTGCCGCTTTGGGCGAGTGAGAAATGACTAGAGCTTTGGCGAAAAGTCCGTCAGCTTTAGGAATGTCGAATCGACCTTCTCTACCAGCTTCCCGTTGGCCTCGCTGGCCGCGCTGACTTGCTTCCATTCCGGATCATTGCGGAAGGCGGCCCAATTTGCGGTGGCCGCCTCGCGGCTGGGGTGTCGAAGAATATAGAAAAGCGTCATTCCAGCGACAGGCTCGTCCGTCGGAGTCCAATAGGCGACGCTCTCAATGCCGTGGCGTTCGAAGATGGTCATCGTGTGGTCGCGAAAGCGTGCCAGCAAACCGTCCAGCTTGCCTTCGAACGTGTGATAAACGCGGAGTTCAAACACCTGGCCAGCATCCTCCGGTTTAGCCTCCGCGCCGGACTTCTCCGGAACGCCGCCCGCTTGCGCCAGGCCGTGCACACCTGCGATGGCCGACAGAAATGCTCCGGCTCCCATGCTCTGCAACACCATTCTTCTTTTCATAGTTGGCTATTCTAAAACCCCTTTGCGAGAGTTGTCGCGTGCGGTACCCTTGAATCTCCCTGCTTTTTGAATCGTTCGACCGTAAATTTGGAGTACTGGATGAAGATCTTCGGCTTCCTGCTGTCCCTGCTGGTGCTCGCTGGCGTAATTGTGTACATCGACGGCGCACAGCTGCCTTATGACCACACGGTATCCGTCACGGTCATCGTCGCCGCTCCGCAAGATAAAGTCTTTGCCCTGATTGCGAATGTGGCCAACGGCGCGAATTGGAGGCCGGAGGTCAAGTCCGTCAACACGCTTACGCCAGATCAGGGCCGCGCTCATTGGGTCGAGCATCTTGCCCACGGCCGGTACATGACATTCCTCGCGCTGAATACCGCGGCCCCGAATCACCGTGAGGTGCAGCTGGATGAGCCTCGCGCAGCGTACGGAGGAGTTTGGACGTATGAACTGTCAGCCGGGCCAACATCCGGTACTACGACACTGCAGATCACTGAGAAGGGATTCATCAAGCCACCCGTTTATCGCTTCGTAATGACGCACGTTGTAGGCTCGACTCACTTTCTCGATCAGTACATGAAAGACATTCAAGCCGCTGCTCCGAAACAGTAAACCGGAGGCATCAATTTGCCGAAGGGCGTTGCATACGATCGATCACCAGTGTCTCTACTTGCGCCTTGCCAGGTTCAAGCTTCAATCCCAGCGCCTCCATGGCAGCAAAGATCGAATCTCCGGGATCACTCGCCTCTGTAGTGCCGGGTACCTGGCCCTTGTGCGAGATGATGGACTTTACAGTCACGTTGTATCGGCCTGTCAAGCCGGTCTTATCTACAATCGGCTGGCCTACTGCCAGTCCGGTCAACATCGTCGCAAAAAAACTCAGCGATGTACCGTACAATTTGAGTGTGTCGTTTGACCGGACCAGAATTGCCCCTCCGGCGCCCGGCAAGCTCACGCCCGTCGGCACAGTTGCCTCTGGATTGGTCTCCGCAAACTTCGGGCCGCTCTTCCCCAGCACCAGAAAATAGACTGAGTTCTGTTTCGTCTCCCGATGCGCTGCCAACTTACATCTCTCAGCTAACGCCTCCTGCAACAAGATGGGGAGCATCTCCTTCTGTCGCGCAGGATTCTGCCAGTCCGCGCGATCATTGGCTGCTATTTTTGCTTCAAGGTCATAGTGCTCTTTCGCCACCCAGTCCGGCAGTCCTTGTAATCGATCCGGTGTAAACATGCCACCCGCTTGTGGAGGAAAGGCCGTAAGCAAAGGGAGGATCAGGGGAAGATTTGTCATACGGTATCCATCCGCCGTCGCGCCCATAGTTTGCTCATGTACACCTGACACATTCTGCCGAATCGATATCACCTCAAAAGCCATTGTCTTCGGCGCTGTTCCGTCGATCACCGCGGATTGAACCTGCACCGCCCCCGCAAGCTGCCCCATCCCTATTCCAAAGCCAATTACTCCCAGCATCCAAGCCTTGCCCATCATTCGCACACCTCATTCGCAGCAATACGCTTCCATCGCGAGTCTGGTTCCATCGGATATCCAAATTGAACTTCGGCTTCAAGCCCACGCCAGAATCGAGCCAAAATCGTTGAAACTTTTTTTGAACCAACCGCTTGACGGCAAACTCGATCCGCACTACTCTAAGTGAGTGGCAGGACTCCCTTCGGGTTGAGTTGGCCACAACGAAGTCCACCCACTTCGTTGCTTTACCGGAATACCCACGCAACAGCCCCCACCGCGCTGCGTGGGTTTCCTCTTTAACGCCACAAAATAAAGCCCATGAACCCTTGACTCCACCCCAGAAAATCCATAGACTTATCTCCATGGGATCGATCCACACCATCGCTTGTATGTGTTGCTGTTGCCTCTGTTGTACGGGCAAGAGCCGCTGCTGCGCTGGTGCATCCCCCTCCTAGGCGAACTTAAGTAAGAATTGAGCCTTAGATATTCGGAGCCCACGTATCCAGCGCAAAGCGCGATATGTGGGCTTTTTCACGTTTCGCATCCCCTCTCTGACAGCATCGAAACAAGTGGCACGAAGGAGCAATATGGCAACCATGAACATCAACAAGATTTCGGCCTCGCACTCCCGGCACAAGCTTCCCATCAATGTAGATGTGGTCGCCATCGCCTTGGGTCTCACACTCGCTGCCTTGATCCGCTTTGGCGTGATCCACCAGATCAGCTTTTAGATTCGCGCCGCAAAGACGCAGCCCCTCCCCCGCACTTCTTCTCAGCCCATTATGTCCACGCAGACACTGCCGATGCCCATTGCCGCTCATACTTCGTCTGATCCAGCGGTATCCTCGGATGGCGGAGGGCATCTGCGCCCTGCAACGTTCGCCGCCATACTTCCTGGTATGGCGCTGCTGTTCGCAATCGGTCTTCTCGGCAAGCTGCTCGAACACGTCTTCACCGTCCTGCGCACTCAGCATCACCTTCACCTTCCGCAGATTGAATACGTCCTATGGGCCATCATCCTCGGCCTCATCGTTTCGAACGCCTTCGAACTCCCAGGTGTCTTCCGCCCCGGCATCGCCACCTACGAACTCTGGCTCAAGCTCGGCATCGTATTGGTCGGCGCCCGGTTTATGTTGCAGGACGTTCTGCACATCGGTGGATTATCGCTTGTCCTGGTAGCGGTTGAGCTCATCTTGTCGCTCTCTGTCATGACCTTGCTGGGCCGAATCTTTCGCCTGCGGCCGAAGCTCACCAGCCTGCTCGCGATCGGTTCTTCCATCTGCGGAGTCACCGCAATCATGGCAGCTCAGGGAGCAATCGACCCGGAAGAGGAGGACACGTCCACCGCCATCGCCGCGATTCTTACGTTGGGTGCCATCGCTCTCTTTAGCTTCCCTGCCATCGGCCACGCCCTCCACATGAGCAACCAGTCCTACGGCATGTGGGCCGGACTCGCCGTCGACAACACCGCCGAATCGGTCGTCACCGGACGCCTGTTCAGCCCTGAGGCAGAGCGCTGGACCGTACTCGCAAAGACTGCCCGCTCTTCATTCATCGGCTTCGTTGTCTTGGGGTACGCCGTCTACTGGGCCTCCAAAGGCCAGGCCGCCCACGTCAAAAATAAGCCGCTCTTCCTCTGGCAAAAATTCCCTAAGTTCATCCTGGGCTTTCTTGCGATCTCGATTTTTGCCACGCTCCACTTCTTTACGAAAGGCCAGCTTGACAGCCTTTCCAACCTCTCGCGCTGGGCCTTCCTTCCGGCCTTCGCGGGCGTGGGATTGCGCACCAATTTGAAAGACCTCGTCGGGCAGGGATGGCGCCCACTTGCCGTAGGCATCCTCGGCGAGATATTCATCGCCCTCATAACGCTCGGCCTGGTCTTCTGGAGCTACAACCATGGGGTCGCCCGATGACTCCATTCATAAAGACATCTCATAGCAGCACGAAGGGTTTTTCCGTTCCTTCAGCACGTTATGGATTTGCGCTACCTGTTGCTCGAACTCTCAATGTGAGCCAGCTATGCGCAGTAGCAAGCTGTTGTTGTCGCGCGTAGCGAGAACCAGCTTTCGCACCTCAGCCACCAAAGTTAAAAACAAATAACGGCGAACCGCGCGCCCCCACATCTTAGGAGACTCGCATGATGCGCATCATTCGTAACACCTTGTTCCTATTCTCTGCCCTTCTAATAGGTCTGTCCGCCTCGCTCCACCAAGCTGCCGCTCAGGTTGTAGGCGGCACCCTATCCGGAACAATCGCTGACTCCACAGGCGCCGTCGTTCCCGGTGCCAGGGTGCTCGTCCACAACGACGAGACAGGCAACGAGCGCCATCTCACCACCGCTACAGATGGACGGTACGCTGCACCATCCATCCCGGTCGGAACATACACAATCACCGTAACGGCCGCAGGATTCGCCGAACAGGTGCGTACTGGCATTGCCCTGTCAATCGGCCAGTCACAGGCCGTCGATCTCACCCTCTCGCTGGCGGGCGTGGCACAGAACGTCACGGTGGAAGATCATCCACCCGTGGTCAATCTTTCCACGCAGCAGACTGCTGGTCTTGTGGACGAACGCGAAGTGAAGCAGCTCCCACTCAACGGTCGCAGTTACGACCAGCTGATTACGCTAAACCCTGCGACCGTAAACTACACGGCCCAGCGTTCCGGAACGATCGGCACATCGAACTCCTCCGTCGGCAATATGTTCGCCGTCTCGGGCCGCCGCCCTCAGGACAATCTCTACCTGCTCAACGGAGTGGAGTACACAGGCGCGTCGCTCATCAACGTCACTCCCGGTGGAACGTCGGGCCAGTTGCTCGGCGTTGAAGCCGTCCGCGAGTTCAACGTCATCACGGACACTTACTCTGCCGCCTATGGCAAACGACAAGGCGCACAGGTCTCCATCGTCACTGCATCCGGCACCAATACTCTTCATGGGTCCGTGTATGAATTCCTACGCAACTCCGCCTTCGACGCGCGCAACTATTTCGATCCAGCCCACATTCCTGAGTTTCAGCGTAACAATTTCGGCGCATCGCTTGGCGGTCCAATCAAGAAGGACAAGCTGTTCCTATTCGCCAACTATGAGGGCTACCGCCAGAACCTTGGTGTTACGGACGTCACGTACGTCCCGGACAACAATGCGCGACTCGGCATCCTTCCCGGAGCAGCGCCCATCGTCGTCAGCCCCACGGTTGCAGGCCTGCTCAATCTATGGCCGGTCGCCAACGGTGCTGAACTCTTAGACAAGAATGGCAACGCTACCGGTATCGCTCAGGCGTTGTCTTCCCCCACACAGCACATCCGCGAAGACTTCGGCACTGCTCGCTTCGACGCCAATCTGACCGAAAAAGATCTGCTCTTCGCCGTCTACACGGTCGATGACTCGACAGCCCACACCCCCACGCAGGATCCTCTCTCCCTCGTCGATGAGAAGCTCAGGGAGCAAGTGGCCAGCATCCAGGAGCAGCACATCTTCTCTCCCCGGCTGCTCAACACCGCACGCGCCGGCTTCTCGCGCGCACAGTTTTACTTCCTCGGCTCCATCCCTTCTGCGGTCCAGGCGGCAACTCCGACCTTCCTCACAGGCAAGCCGACCGGCGCGGTCGTCATCTCCGGCTCAACGGCTTCTAACGGAGCCTCTCTTATCACCACCGCAGGCGTGAACGTCGGCTCCAACAATGGCACCACGCGCAACCTCTTTACCTTCGACGATCACGTCTTCTACTCGCGTGGAAAGCAGCAGATTGAGGCAGGTGTCTGGTCGCAATTGCTCGAATCCAACGACAACCTTGTGCAGAATCAGAACGGCCAGGCAGCCTTCGCCTCGCTCTCGTCGTTCCTCCAGGGCCAGATTGCCACCTTCACCTATTCTCCGCAGACCACCGAGATCGGCTGGCGCAGCACCTTCGTCGACGGCTACCTGGAAGACACCGTGAAGTTCCTTCCTAATCTCGAAGTCCGCGCCGGCATCCGCACTCAATCCACCGATGGCTGGAATGCCTCCCACGGCAGGGCCGCAATCTACGGCTTCACCAGTGGCGTTATCAACACCACACCGACAACAGGCTCCTCCGCACTGACCAACAATCGCGCCAAGTTGCTGCTTGAGCCGCGTCTTGGCCTCTCCTACGATCCATTCTCAACCGGCAAGACAGTCATCCGTGCAAGCGCGGGCCTGCACCATGCACTGCTCGATACGTTGGACTATCGCCTCGATCAATCCGCCCCGTTCAATACCGTCTACTCCATCAAGAACAGCACGGTCACCAACCCCACAGGCGGAACGCAATCTATCTCTCCGTCCACTGTCCAGTCTGATATTCAGACGCCCGCCGTCATCGCCTGGACCTTGCGTATCGAACAGCAGATTGCGCCCAACACCTCACTCACCGTGGGTTATGTCGGCTCACACGGTTATCACCAGATCCTTTCAGAGGATTTGAATGAGCCAACGGCGGTCGTCCAGCCGGGCGGCGCCATCTTCTACCCCAATACGACCAAGGCCAACCCAGCGCTCGCCAATACTACCTCATGGGTATCGCAAGGTTCGAGTTCGTATAACGCTCTTGAGGTCGACGTCCGCCACTCCGTAAGCAAGAGCCTTACCTTCCGCGCCAACTACACGTATGCACGAAATCTCGACGACGGCTCCGCATGGAACACCAGCGTCTCGGCGAATACACCCGCCTTCGTGGAGTATCCTGCGGATCCGAAGCTCGACTGGGGTCCGGCCGCAACGGATGTTCGTCACCTGGCCGCCATCAATGCCAGCTATCAACTTCCTTTCGGCAAGAACAGTCGATACCTCGCGCACGCTGACGGTATAACCAACGTCCTCGTCTCAGGCTGGACGCTCTCCGGGATCGCCACATTGCAATCCGGCTTCCCCTTCAGTCCCCAGCTTGGCTATAACCCCACCGGCTCGGGCGATTCGCGCAATCCCGTCCGTCCGGACCGCAACCCCGCCTTCACCGGTTCGCTCTATACCCACGGGTCTACCGCGCAAAAGGCAGCTCAGTACTTCAACCCTGCTGCCTTCTCGGCACCCATATCCACCCTGAGCGGCACCAGCACGATCACAGGAGGCTACGTGGGCAACGCAAGCCGCGACAGCCTCACCGGGCCTGGCTACAAGAATCTTGACCTCTCACTCGGCAAAGTTACCCAGCTGAATGATCGCGTGCGGCTGCAATTCCGTGCGGAGTTCTTCAACATCCTCAATCACACCAACCTGCTGACGCCTTCGGAGATTGTATTCGCCTCCGGTCCCACCCTGGTGAAGCCGACTCCGACAAGCGCGGCAGTCTACACCCCACCGTCGATCAGCCCGACGGCGGGCAACATCACCGCAGCAGCAACCAGCCGCCAGATCCAGCTCGGCCTGAAGCTGCTCTTCTAACTCTCATCGCCATCGCCCAAACCTGCAAAGGCCCACGCCTCCTACCAGAGGCGCGGGCCTTTTCACTGCTTATTGCTATCCTGCCGTTAATAGTTGGCTTGGCTAGTCGATGTTCGCCATAGACAAGAGGCATGGAAACATCGCCATGACCAAAAACAGGAGTGACGTCGTAGCTCCATGCATCGTCTTGGCCTCAATTCTGTCGGTGAAGGAGATTCACCAGCATTACTAGAATCGCGCCATGCAAACTCAAAGCCCATCCCACCGAAGCCTCGCCTGCGCGAACAATGGTGGAATGGGCTTACAACTTTGGTGCTATGCCTTGCATAGCCTTAGCAAGGAGGCAGTTCGGAAACCACCTTCTTACGCGTCAACGATACGAGCAACGTCTTCAACAGGACGTACAGAACGGGGATAAAGAACAGGTTGAGAACCGTGGAGACAAGCATTCCGCCAACTACAGCCGTACCCACAGAGTGCCTGCCCAGCGCACCTGCGCCCGAAGCGAAGTACAGCGGCATCACGCCCAGGATGAAGGCGAAGCTCGTCATCAAGATAGGGCGCAGACGAAGCTCCGATGCTGTGATGGCCGCTTGGATGATCGATTTCCCTTGCGCAAGCTGCTGCTCGGCGAACTCCACGATCAGAATTGAGTTCTTTGCAGAAAGGCCGATCAGCATCACCAAGCCAATCTGGACATAAACATCATCATTGATGCCCCGCGCAGAGACCAGCGCCAGCGCCCCCAGCACAGCAGTTGGCACGGCCAACAAAATGATGAACGGCAGCGCGAAGCTCTCATACTGCGCCGACAGCGTCAGATATACAACCAACAGTCCTAGCCCGAAGATGACAATCGCCTTGCCAGCTGACTCCTGCTCTTCAAGTGCGAGTCCCGTCCAGGAGAACGTCATGCCTGGGAGCTTGAACTTATCGAACAGCCTCTGCATATTTTCCAGCCCTTGGCCCGAGCTGAGGCCTTCCGCAGGCGAGCCGTCAATCTCGGCCGAGCGGAAGAGATTGTAGTGGTTGACCACCTGCGGACCCGAGCTCTCCGAGAGCGCGACCAGGTTATCCAGCGGCACCATCTGCCCTGAGTTTGAGCGCACATAGTACTGCCTCAAATCGGACGCTGTACGCCGGAACTGTTGATCTGCCTGCACGTATACCCGATACGATCGATTGTTGAAATTGAAGTCGTTGACATAGCTCGACCCCATATATGTCCCCATCGCCGCAGTAATCTGCGACAGAGGAACTCCGATGGCCTCCGCTTTCTGCCGATCAATCGTCACCGTCAATTGCGGATCATTCGCAGTGAACATCGTGTTCAGGTTGACGAGTCCGCTGGACGGATTGCGCGCCGCGCCCACCATAGTATGCGCAATCCGATCAATGTCGTTGAACGTATTCCGCCCACCGTCCTGCAGCATAAATTGAAATCCGCCTACGGAACCGATGCCTTGAATCGCCGGCGGCTCAACCGCGAACAGGATGCCGCCGGGAACAGCGAACAGCTTCTGAGATACCCGCGCAACAATGTCATGCGCAGAATGGCCATTCCCCAGCTTGGTACGATCGTCCACCGGTTTTAGCGGCGCGAAGATCAGTCCGGAGTTGGGCGAGCTTCCGCCAGCCAAAGAGAATCCCATCACCGAAAACGTACCGAAGACATCCGGATCCTGCTGGACGATCGCTGCGCCCTTGTCCGCAAAGTCAGTCGTATAGGTCAGCGAGGCTCCCGGCGGGGTTTGCACAAGGATCATGAAGTAGCCCTGATCTTCCACCGGAACAAAAGCCGTCGGCACATGGTTGTACATGTAAGCCGTGGCGCCCAGGCCCGCGACAAAGAGCAGAAGAAAGGCGAGCCTCCATTTGACGACCCACGCTACTGCAACGGCATACCAGCCAATCAGCTTATGAATTGCTGCTTCAATGGGATTAAGGAATAACCCCAGCAATCCCGTGGGACGGGTCTCCGGACGCAGCAGTATTGCCGCAAGCGCGGGCGACAAGGTAAGCGCATTGAAGGCTGAGATGGCGATCGAGAACGCAATCGTCAGCGAAAATTGCTTATATAAAATACCAGTTGTCCCCGGGAAAAAACTGACGGGAACAAACACCGAGATCAAGACCAGCGAAGTAGCAATGACAGCACTCGTAACCTCGGCCATAGCCACCGAAGTTGCCTTGTGCGGATCATGCGCGCAATCTTCAACCCTGCCTTCTTCTCCGGGAACCGCTACGCCTTCAAGGTGGCGCTGCACATTTTCAATCACTACAATGGCATCGTCTACGACCAGGCCGGTGGCAAGCGTAATCCCGAAGAGCGTAAGCGAGTTGATGGAGAACCCAAAGATCTTGATGAACGCAAAAGTGCCGATCAGAGACACCGGAATCGTGATGGCGGGAATGATAGTGGCACGCCAATCCTGCAGGAAGAGGAAGATAACGATGATGACGATAAGGATCGCCTCAGCTAGCGTCTTTTCCACCTCTCGAATTGAGTCCGAGACCACAGTCGTCGTATCGACCGCGATAATGTGCTTCATCCCCGGCGGATACGACTTCTCAAGCTCCGCCAACACTGCTCGGCAACGCCTGTCTACATCGAGCGCATTCGCATTCGACAACTGCTGCACGCCAAGTCCGATGGCGTCCCCCGCCGAGAAGTCACGGTCGCCGAACTTAAGGCTGGTGTTGTAGCTTTCAGCTCCAAGCTCCGCACGCCCCACATCCTTCAACAGCACAATGCCGGAGCCAGCCGTCGATGAAGGTCCCGCGACCGAACCAATAGGCGCAGATGCCGCATTCGACTTGAGGATAATATTCTCGAACTGCCTCGGATCGCTCAGCCTGCCGACAACCCGCACCGCCATCTGGTACGCCTGCTTCGGATCGGACGGCGGAATGCCCAACTGTCCAGCCGGCACGTCGACGTTCTGCGAGGCTAGCGCATTCGTTACATCAAGCGGTGTAAGCCCGCGCGCTGCCAGCTTGTTGGGATCGAGCCAGATGCGCATCGCATACTTGCGCTCGCCGAAGATAACGACTGCGCCTACTCCAGGTACGCGCTTCAAAGCGTCCGCAACGTATACATCGAGATAATTTGAGATGAATGCAGTGGAGAGCGAATGATCCGGCGAGATAAAGCCAGCAGCAAGCACGAAGTTAGAATTAGCTTTCGTGATCGAAATGCCTGTGTTCTTCACCGCCGCCGGCAGTCGTCCCTGTGCCGTAGCCACCCGGTTCTGCACATCCACGGCAGCGATGTCGAGATTGTACCCAGTATCGAACGTAATGGTAATCGTCGAGGTGCCGTCGTTCGATGACGTCGACGAGATGTAACGCATCCCCTCCACGCCATTGATCGCCTGCTCCAGGATGGTCGTTACTGCTGACTCAACATCCTGTGAGTTCGCCCCGATGTAGTTGCAGCTCACCACCACCTGAGGAGGCGCAAGCTGGGGATAGAGCGAGATCGGAATGGTAGGCAGTGAGACTGCCCCGGCGAGCACGATCAGAAGCGCGCAAACCGTAGCGAAGATGGGACGCCGAATAAAAAACTCAACCAAGAGACTCTACCTTTCCTATCGCGCTAACCTCAGCGCATGCCCATAGGGGAAACCCACCCGAGCAGATTGATCCAAGCAATTAGATTCCTGCTTTTGCAGCCGGCGGTGGGCCTTGCATCGGCATCACGGGCACGCCTTCCTGTAGGAATTGAATCCCCGAAAGAATCACGCGATCCCCTGTCCGCAGCCCCGCCTGGACGGGATACACGTTGCCAATCGGCTCGCCCAACGTAACGGAAACTTGATGCGCGAAATAACCATTTCCCCTGGGAGCAGCTACATAAACAAACGTTTGCCCACCGATTCGCGTAACGGCAAGAACTGGGACTGTCGGCGTCTGCGTCGTATTCCAGGTCACGCGTGCGTTCACAATCTGTCCGCTGCGCAGCCTCTCAGAAGCCTTCGGCACAGGTGCCTTGGCGAGAATCCCCTGCAGATCGTTATCCACCTGCGGCGACACAAAATCTACCGCCGAGTGCGCCAATACTGCGCCCGACTCATCCAGCAGATCGACAGCAAGTCCCGACCGAACCTGCGTCGCACGTTCAGTTGGAACATAAATGTATGCCTCAAGATCCTTGTTCTCATCGACCGTCGTCAGCAACGTTGTGGCCGATACGTAATCCCCCTGGTGTACGGGAATATCACCCACGATTCCAGCGAACGGAGCACGAATCTGGTAATAGGCCAGTTGCTGTCGCTGTGTATTCGTCTGAGCAGAAGCCGAGCTAAGCGCCGCCTTCGAGTTTTGAAACGCCTGAACCGCCTGATCGTAAGCCTGCTTCGAGATGATGCCATCGTTGAACAGCTGCTGTTGCCGCGCAACCTCAGCTTGTTGATAGTCGTACAGAGACTTCTGCTGCTGCTCAGTCCCCTGTTGGGCCTGCACCGTTGCAACCTGCTTCAGTGGATCAATCTGCATCAGCAACTGGCCAGCCTTCACCGCGTCACCGGATTTGACCAGAATCTTCGTCAGGTTGCCATCCACCTGCGGCTGCAGTGTGGCTGAGCGGCGACTCTTAATGGTGGACACATAGGTATCCGAAGCCGGCACCGCACTCAACGACACAGGCTGCACCTGCACCGGCATCGCCTGCATCTGCGGCGGCGGTGGCGCTGCCTTGTTGCATCCGGCAATCAACGCGGCAAACGGTACAACCAGCAGCACGGCGAAGAGGTTCGTGGGCTTCGGCGTGGAGCCGCATGAAATTCCAAACAAGCGCAAAGCGTATCTCCTTGAACGGTTACATTTTCGGCTCTTAGCCTCAAACGAGGTACAGCATATAGATCAGCCGGGGATTCAGAGTCCGAAAAAAAGCTACGGTGGATATTTGGATGATAGAGGTTCACGCGGCGATGCGAAAATTTCTACGTCTCTGTCCTCGGCGAGACAGACGCAACGGATTGAAGTCGTGCTCGAGGTCGAAAGCATCTGCCCGTTCTTATGCCTTCAGCCACGGGCAGCACGGCTCCGCCGACCGTAAGCGGACCGATCATCGAGATGTTCTGCGCCACCAGATTTGAGATAAGCAGCTCATTACAACCATCGCGAGCAGCGCATCGACATGTTATAGGTTCGCGTACCCTCACGCATGTCCTTCCATTCAAATTGGAAGTTGCCTGGACAAAGTCCGAATGCGAGACCTATTCCGCTGCTTTTACTTGCGCGCTGGAGTGGCCAAGCCCATCTCACCCATCACCATCTGCAGATCTTTCCACGCCTCCGTCTTCTGCCGCGGATCGCGCAAAAGAAACGCTGGATGATACGTCACTACCAGCTTAGCCCCGCGACAGTCATGCCAGCGTCCACGGAGATTGCTCAAGGATTGTTTAGCTCCCAGCAGATACGTTGCCGCAGTCGCGCCCAACGCAACAATGACCTCAGGTCGCACCACATCAATCTGACGCAGTAAAAACTGTGAGCAAGTATTGGCTTCAATCGGTTCTGGCACGCGATTGCTCGGCGGACGGCACTTCACGATGTTAGCGATGTAGACATCCGTTCGCGCCAACCCCATCGCGGCAATCATATTGTTCAGCAACTGCCCAGCCTTGCCCACGAACGGAATCCCCTGCATATCCTCATCGGCACCCGGACCTTCGCCTACAAACATCAGCCGCGCACTAGCCGAGCCGTCCCCAAAGACGATCGTATGCCGACCCGCATACGCAAGCGGGCACCGCGTGCAGTCCCCGATCTCTTTCTGAATCGCCTGCAGTGCGGCTCCACGATCAGCGACGGGAACAGACGTCGCCGGCAAAGGGGCGAGATCATTGAACGAAATGAGCTTGTTGGGCGACACAGGAGAACGTACAGGAGTATCTACCTGCGCGGTAACAGATGCCGTCTCGGGCTCCGCGCTTGCAGCAAGCGTCAACACCTCTCCGGCCGTAGAAACCGCCCCCGCATAAGCCTCAGCTTCCTCACCAATCGGCAGAGCCGCGGGCTCACCTCTGCGGTAAAAATCATAGACACCAAGATCGCGGAAGTAATCTACCCACGCGCGAAGTGAGGATGCGGCCTCGCTCTGCATTCCGGTCTAGATCTCCGGTTCGAGCTGGCTGAGATCTTTAGGCTCGTGGCTGCCGACGACGTACGTCACATGCCCTTGCGTTATCTCATCCTGCGCGACGCGGCAGGCCTTCATACTCTTGGTTGGCATCATGGGCTGGGCGCCTGACTGCAGTTGGCGTGCTCTGCGGGCTGCACCCTTCACAAGGCTGTATTTGTTGTGGAGAGGATCCTCAATCGACATAATTCGCACCTCGGGGATACGTACAATCTACGCCAACCGAAGCACCTTTGTCCCGTCCGCGAATGCGAATCCAGCAAAGTCTAAATTTGTGCCGGTTCAGCCACTTCGTAAAGTTGTAAATTTCGCTGCCCGATTCCAAGAGAAGGCCAGCTGGCACGCCAGATAGCCAGATGAGCAGACTTGAAATGTCGGTCTAGCGTCGCCCGATCCTTCCAGCGTTCCTTCACATGGATTAGTCCGCGATCAAACACGTCCTCAGCATAAGAATATTCGAGGCATCCGATCTCGGCTCTGCTCGCTTCCACCATGGATGCCATGTGCGATCGCGCTGCATCCAACAATTCTCCAGGAAGTCTTACCGTGCCAACAATCAAAAGCATCGAATCACCCAACCGTTTTGACCGCATGAAGTCATGCAGGTCCAAGATCCAAAAAAGTCATTGCGACGCAATCTGGAAGGTTGCGAGCGCGGCATCCAGTCTGGCCGAATGCGCCGTAGTCCTGCAGCTCTCCGCAACACCGGCCACGCCGTCGCGCACGCCTCGCTCATACAAAACCACAGCTCGCATCTCCGCTGTCGCCTGGTCCAGAACGTCATTCACCAGCGCATATTTGTAATCCCACACCTGCGCCAGTTCACTGTGCGCCTGCCGCAGCCGTCGTTCAATCACCTCTTCCGACGTCATGTGCTCCGCCTCGCTCCGATTCCGAAGCCGCATCTCCAGCACCTGCGGACTGGGTGGCAGAATGAAGATCGAAACCGCCTCCGGAAGCCGCTGCATAATCTGGAGCGCTCCCTGAACATCAATATCAAGCAGCAAATCTTTGCCAGCCGCGCGAGCGTGTTCGAGCGCCGACAGAGCCGTACCGTAGTAGTTGCCAAAAACTTCGGCCCACTCCAGAAAATCTCCGTGCTCAATCATCCGCTCAAATGCGCCTCGCTGCGTAAAGTGGTATTCGCGCCCGTCGGTCTCCGAGCCGCGAGGAGCGCGCGTTGTATACGATACCGAGAAATCGAGCCCCTCAACCAGCGACCGCACCTGCGACACCAGCGTCGATTTTCCAGAACCCGAAGGAGCCGAGATGATAAACAAAATTCCAGCCATAGATTTACAAGCAGTGTAACCGCAGCCCCATCGAACCAGCCCGTCCCGTACATCCTGGGTAAATGAAAAGGTCCACCCGCCATAGACCAGCAGAGGGTGGACCTGTGAAATCAAAGCCCGAAGCAGTTATCCACCGAAGTTGAGCGACTGAATACCCAGGAATTCAGCCGACTGCCCAAGCTCTTCTTCGATACGCAGCAGCTGGTTGTACTTCGCGATGCGGTCCGTACGGCTGGCCGACCCGGTCTTGATCTGTCCCGCACCAGTCGCCACGGCGAGATCCGCAATAAACGTATCCTCCGTCTCGCCCGAGCGATGGCTGATCACCGACGTATAACCAAATCGCCGCCCAAGCTCGATTGCCTCCAACGTCTCAGACACCGTGCCAATCTGGTTGACCTTGATCAAAATAGAGTTTCCAGCCTTCTGCTCAATGCCCCGCTGTAGCCGTTCCGTATTCGTGACGAAAAGATCGTCGCCCACCAGCTGAATCCGGCCAAGCCTCTCCGTCAACAGCTTCCAACCATCCCAATCGTCTTCAGCCAGCCCATCTTCAATCGAAACGATCGGATATTGATCCGCCCACGAAGCCCAGAAATCCACCATCTCGGCCGAAGTCTTCTCCGACTTATCCGACTTCTTGAAGACATACTTGCCTGTTTCTTTGACGTAGAACTCGCTCGACGCAGGATCAAGCGCAATGCCGATCTGCTCGCCCGGCGTATAACCCGCCTTCTCAATCGCCTCGATAATCAGATCCAGAGCCTCAGCATTCGACTTCAGGTTCGGCGCAAACCCGCCCTCATCCCCAACTGCAGTGTTGTAGCCCTTCTTCTTCAACACGCCCTTAAGCGTGTGAAACACCTCAACGCCCCACCGCAACGCATCGGAAAACGTCTCCGCTCCAACCGGCATCACCATGAACTCCTGAAAGTCTACATTCGAGTCCGCATGGCTTCCGCCGTTCAGAATATTCATCATCGGAGTAGGCAGAACGCACGCATTTACGCCCCCAAGGTAGCGATACAGCGGCAGCTTCAGCGCCGCAGCCGAGGCGCGAGCACACGCCATCGAAACAGCCAGGATCGCATTCGCACCAAGCTTTGACTTGTTCTCTGTCCCATCGATCGCGATCATCGTTCCATCGATCAGCCGCTGGTTCGAAGCGTCCATGCCAGTCAGCTCGGGCGCCAGGATCGATTCAACATTCTCTACCGCATTCAGCACACCCTTGCCCAGGTAGTGATCCTTGTCACCATCCCGCAATTCAACTGCTTCATGCTCGCCAGTCGACGCGCCCGAAGGCACAGCAGCCCGGCCCATCGCGCCGCCAGAAAGTGTAACGTCAGCTTCAACAGTAGGGTTGCCGCGCGAATCCAGAATCTCGCGTGCGGAAATAGATACGATCTCAGTCATATTGCTCCTATCAAATCTTGCACGATCCGGTGCAGGGCTGACGCCGTTCTGGCTTCGAACGACGCGATGCTGCATGCGTTCGTTGAGTTTGGCGCGGCGGTCGACAGCGATGGCCGGTCCGCCAGTAGTTTGGATTGTTGTAATCAGTTCGACAGCGGATTGCTTCACCATCAGGATTCTAACAAATGCGGCCTCACGATCCCATATCCCGCGATGCAGCCCGCAGTCTCATCCCGTGTTACCTGTCTCGATTCCTGGCTACCGATTTTCGCCCATCGCCGCTATGGCACTTCTACTCTGAGGATTGAAGATCGCCCAACAATTGGCCGTCGCGCACTTCGCGCCAGAAATTTCAAAGCGAAACTCGCTGAATAGGGAGACACCGTGAATAACTTGAATCCTACCCAACGGACCCAGCCGTCAACATCCGGGAATTCTGCGCGAACAATATGCATCGCTGCTGCATGCGTATTCGCTGCAATGCCGATGATGGCGCAGGATGCAATCAGCGACCAGCGCTCTGGCGTATCGCATCCCAGCTCCGCGCCTATCCTGGCCGACGTCGAAACCCAGGTGACCATCACCCAGCCCCCGTCTAAACCGTCCGCCGCAGTTTCCACGACCACAGTATCCAGCACCACGGAGCAGTACGGCCCTTATGTCCCATATCGCCCCGCTGGCTCAACTCTATCCACAACAGTGTCGAACACCGCGGCGACCACGTTCGATCCCGACGCAAACATCGTTACAGCCGCCACCGCAGGCCGCGAGCAGCGCCGCCTCTTGTCCGACCCTCCATCGAGCAGCCGCAAGCTGGATGAAGACGCAGGCATCGTGACCTATGTGCCATCCGCCCCCGGAGAGGTTCATGAAGGCTCGCTCATAAAAGCCAGACTTCGCCAGCCGCTTTCCACCTTGACCACCAGGCCCGGAACCACCTTCACAGCCGAGGTCACTGACCCCCTCACGCGGGACGGCCAGGTTGTTCTCCCAGCCGGCTCGGTTTTGGAGGGTCGCGTAACATGGGTGCGCGGTGGCAAGCGAATCGGCGGCCCCGCGGCCATCCACCTGGAACCACGCACAGTCACCCTGCCCGATGGAACCCAATACAAGCTGCGCGCAATTGCCATCGACACAGATCAATGGGATAACACCAAGGTCGATAACGAAGGCACCATCATGCGCAGCGAAAATAAGAAGCGGAACGCCGCCATCATGTCGCTCACGGCAGGCAGCGGAATGGCAGCAGGCGCGATGATAGCCGGTGTTCCCGGCGCAGTCATCGGAGCCGGGGTAGGAGCAGGAATCAGCACCGTGGTCTGGCTCAAGCAGGACCGCCAGGCCGAGCTACCAAAAGACCTCCAGATCGTCTTCAGCCTCACCGAACCCATGTCCATCACACCCACAAGCGCCGCAGTAGCCCCAGTCAAGCCCATGCAGGCCGGCGGCGAATAGGCAACTTCTTCACTCATCCGAAACGATAAAGCCGCCCAGACCATGGGCGGCTTTGTTTTGCCCACGTAGTAGCCCGGCTCAATCCCGCACCTGCGCTAGCAGCCGCTTCCAGTTCTTCTGATTACGGCGGTACGACTTTTTCAAGTCTTCCAATATCCGCTCAAAATCACTATGTCCACTCAGATTCCGCCACGCCGGATTCTTCGAAAACCATGGATAATTCTCATTCCCTAAATAGATCGCACGCCGCAGCCAGTGCAACGCCTCCGACTCATCCCCATCCACAGCAAAGTACGTAGCCAGCCTGTAGGCCATCTCCCCATCAGCCTCCGCCGCCGCAAGCGTCTCTTCCAGGATAAAAGACGCAGCCTTTGCCCTGTCCCCCAGCTGCACATAGCACAGAGCAATCGTAGGAAACACAATGCGGAGACTTGCCTCATCCGAGATCACACCTTCAAGCGTCTCGACCGCCCGAGCCAGATCTCCCAGTCGCATCTGCTGGTATCCCAGCGAAATCCGCAGCAGCGGCTGCCGAGGCTCCAGCGTCAACCCTTTCTCAATCTCATCGCCCGCAAGCTCAAGCTGATTCTGATACTGATAGACCCGCGCGCGATGGTTATAGATAATGGCAGCATTCGACGGGTTCAGCCGCAACGAAGTGTTGAATTGGTCCAACGCCTCTTCATACAGGCCATCGATCCGCAGCGTCAACCCAGCCACCAGATGCACATTCCAATCGTTCGCAGCCGTCTGCAGCAAATTCTCAATTCCGTGGCGCGCCGACTCTTTTTCCCCCCGCGAAAGCAACATATAAACCCGGTATAAATTCGCCTCTACCGACCCGGGATCGAGTTGCAGCGCCTTATCGAATGCCCTCCGCGCCTCAATCACATGCATCTGCCCGCCCAATCCATGACGAGCATATTGCAGATGCGTAATCCCCAGCCCGGACCATCCCGGCGCATAATCTTCGTCCTGCTTCACCACACTCTCAAACAGACTCCGTGCGCGATTCAAGTCATCCAGCGATCCGGTCCTCGACATGAACGAAGACAACACGGCTCGAGCCTGCAGATACTCCTCCGACAAGTCCTCTGAGAGCGAGGGCGAAGCCTCCCGCACACTCTCCGCCAAGGCCGGCGCATTCTCCAAATCCCCATATCCTTGCAGCGTCGAGAAAACTTCATTGCAGATCTCCGTCTGCACGCTGATCAGGTCAAACGAAGCCACATTGATCGATCCCCCTGCCCGCACGGACTGCGAAGGAATATCCAGCAACTGCCAGTTCAGATCGAATCCCTTCGGAGAACGCATGAAATTACCCGCCAGCACATATCGAACCAGCAGCTTCTTCCCAATCGACAGCGGATCCAGCTGCTGCGACGGAATGGACATCAACGAGCTCGACGGACGCACCACCAGCGACGTCATTCGCGCCAGTCTCGCCGCCAGCGCATCGGCCAGCGCATACCCATATAGCGGAGCCGGCACGCTCTCACCATCCGTCGCAACCAGGTTGCCAAAATTGATAAACGGCAGCACCACAATTGAATTCTGTTTCGGCGCGCTCGAAGTTCCCGATTCACGAAATCGCTCTGCCAGCATCGACAGAATCCCGGTCGTGCGTTTCTCTTCCTCCGGCGTCTCGAGTTCCAGCCTGCCCTGCGCCGGCAGTTGCGAGATAGAGTCTCCCGGCATACCCACGGAATCCAGTTGCAGCGCCTTCATCACCGTACGCAACCCTTCGCGCACATCTGCCGCGGAGCTGAAACGAGCCGAAGGCTGCTTCTCCAGGCACCGCAGAATCACTGACTCAAGCTCCACCGGAAGCTCAGGAACAATCTCCCGCAAGTTCGGTGGATCGGAAAACTGCGTGGCGCGGATCGTCTGAAACTCCTGCGCATCTGGACGATGAAAAGGATGCCGCCCGCTCGCCAGCTCGTACAAAATCAGCCCGAGCGCAAACACGTCCGACTGCACCGAAGACCGGCCGGTCACAAACTGTTCCGGCGCCATGTATGCGATCGTGCCCCCACGAGCCGTATAGGTCGCCTCCGGCGGCGGAGGCGTGCGCCGCCCTGGCCCGGAAGGATCGAAGTCCGCCTCATCCAGACTCAGCTTCCTGGCCAACCCAAAGTCGAGAATCTTGATCAGCCCACCGTCCGTCAGCATCACGTTCGCCGGCTTCAAATCGCGATGAAAGATCCCCAACTGGTGCGCCGCAGAAAGCCCATCCGCAATCTGAATCCCGGCCGACAACACAAGCTGCAGGCTGGCAGGCCCCTCCGCGATCACCTTGTCCAGCGATTTACCCGGGATGTACTGCATCACGATGTAGGCTTCGCTTTCGCCGCCCACCTCAGAAGTCGCCTCACCCACCTCGTAGATGGCGCAGACATTCGGATGATCGATGGCCGAAGCCAGGCGCGCTTCACGCAGCTGCGTCGTCCGCACCTGCTCAATCGAAAGCGCACCGCGCTTCAGCAGCTTCAGCACAACGGGCCGCTGCAACAGCGTATCCGTAGCCAGATACACCACACCGCTGCCACCCGCGCCAATCTTGCGCAGAAACTCGTAGTGCCCTATTGTCCGGCGCTTCATGGATTGATTATCGCAAGGAAAGACCGGTGGAAGGACGTGGACCCCTGAGGAACAAGCTTCTCAAAGAAATAAGCCTCCTCTTCCTTGCACTTCCTGCCGCGATCAGTGCTGCTTGCTCTTCGACTCCCGCTCCCACGGACGGGGCGACACCGGATCATCCTGCCACTTCTGCCGCTTGCCGATAAAGAACATGATCGCTCCGAATACCAACATCAACGCTCCCCATGCCAGGTTTAAATTGACCCCAAGGGACTTCTCATAGAGCGCAGCATCGCCGTGGCTGAACAGGCCGAAAGCAGTCATGATGCCGCCGATGATCAAAAAGATAAGGCCGAGCGGAACGCGAATATCGAGACCCATAAAGGCTCCTGAAACTTCTAAACCGGAATTGTTTTAAGCGAAGACAAGATTGAGCACAACGAGCATGGCAAGCACCGCAATCGCCAGGGTTGACGGCTTCTCGTACCACGCCAGGTGCCCTTCGACCGGCCTCGGCGTCAGCGAGTAAACCAACCCCACCAGTTCCGGTTCCGGCTTAGGCGCAGTAGCCATCGACACGCCAATTGTTACAAGGAAGTTGATACTGAACGCAAAAATCGCCGTCCAGAAGTTCTGCGCCATGTCGCTCGGATAGTGGTGAACCGCATGAATCCAGCCTCCATGAATCCCGGCCACAGCATCAGCTGGAAGCGTCAGCCCATGATGAATTAGCGCACCGCCAATCCCCGCCAGCAGCCCGGTAAACGCACCATGTCCGGTCGTCCGCTTCCAGAACATCCCCAGCAGAAACGTCGCAAACAGCGGCGCATTAACCACCGAAAACACAAGCTGCAGCGCATCCATGATGTTGTTGAAGCTGCTCGCAAGGTAAGCCGCCCCAATTGACAGCAGTATCCCCCCGATAGTTGCCATCCGCCCCATCCACAGGTAGTGCGCGTCCGTGCCCTTCTTATTAATGTAGGCCTGGTAGATGTCGTAGGTCCAAACCGTGTTGAACGCGGTAACGTTCCCGGCCATCCCCGACATAAAGCTAGCCAGCAGAGCCGTAAGCCCCAGCCCCAGAATGCCCGTCGGGAAGAAGTGCAGCAGCATCACGGGAATCGCCTTGTCGTAGTCGTAAACCGGATTCCCACTGCTATCCACAATCGCCTTACCCGAAACCGGATCCACCTTGGCCGGAATTAGCCCATGAGGATGCGCTTCATCCAGCGGCACCGGGTTCCCTTGCGCATTCACCGTGCTGTAGGCAGCCGCGGAGTTTCCGGTCCCCTGCCCCGCCCCAGCCATGTGGCTCGTCACCGAAATCGCAATCAGCCCGGGCAGAATCACCAGGAACGGAAAAAACATCTTCGGAATCGCCGCGATCAGCGGCACACGCCTCGCCGATACCTCAGAGTCGGCAGCCATCGCACGCTGAATCACCAGGAAGTCCGTGCACCAGTAGCCAAAGCTCAAAACAAAGCCAAGCCCCATCGCCAAACCAACCGACTCAACGCCCAGCGTATTCGTCGAAGCGTGCGACATTCCGCGCCACGAGTGCGTCATCGTTGCAGGCAGCGTAGCCTTGATACCCGACCACCCACCCACGTTCCGCAGCCCAATCCACACCAGCGGCAGGAATCCAGCCACGATCAGAAAGAACTGCAATACCTCGTTGTAGATGGCGCTGGTAAGCCCGCCAAGAAAAATGTAACCCAGCACAATGACGCCGCTCGCCACAACGGAAACATGAAAAATGTACTGGTCCGGAATGATCCCATGGAACAGCCCCAGCGTCTGGATCAGTAGGGCCATTGCATACATGGAAATGCCGGACGAAAATACCGTCATCACCGCAAACGAAAACGCATTCACCGCGCGCGTCTTCTCATCGAACCGCATCCGCAAGTACTCGGGAACCGACCGCGCCTTCGAGCCATAATAAAACGGCATCATGAAAATCCCGACAAAACACATCGCCGGAATCGCGCCGATCCAGTAAAAATGGCTGGTCACGATGCCGTACTTCGCACCCGACGCCCCCATGCCGATCACCTCTTGCGCTCCCAGGTTAGCCGAAATAAACGCCAGCCCGCAGACCCACGCAGGAATCGCTCGTCCAGCCAGGAAGAAGTCATTCGAGGTACGCATGTATCGTTTCAGGGCAAAACCAATTCCCAAAACGAAGATGAAATAGACCAGCATGATCAGCCAGTCAATGTACGTAAGATTCACTTTGGGCTATCCTTATCCGCGAGTTCAATTCAGCGGTACACTTGCAACCAAACTGCTCGCTGCAACTCTACTTGTTTGTGTCCAGCGAGTCCAGCGTTAGGCGGAGGAAACCAATGCCGACACACCCCCTGACGCATCCCGATACCCACTCCACCTTCAGCCATCCCGCAAGCCCCAGATATGCATCGTACGGCAGAGCGGGGCGCCGGAGGCAGGTATTATGCTTTCATTCCTCGCGAGCTGCACTTTCACAGCGGATGGGCCGGTGGCAGTCATGACAAACCAAGAGCAGCAGTCGAGTTCCGATGCCTCACATGCAGTACTTTTGATCGACGACAACGCCGTTCAAGCCGCAATCCGCCAGACCGTTCTTCGGCGAGCGGGATATTTCGTCATCGCAGCGCTCAACCCCATGCGCGCCCTCGAACAATTCAAGGACGATGCCTTCCCTGCCACCATCAATGCGGTCATCACCGACCACATCATGCCCGGCATGAACGGTGCCCAGTTCATCCGGGAGCTGCGCAAGTTGGAACCCACCCTTCCCGTCATGGTCATCAGCGGTCTGGAGGAAGCCGAACAGGAATACGCCGGACTCAATGTCCAGTTCCTGCTCAAGCCCCTCTCGCCGGATCTCCTGTTATCGAACCTTCAATACCTCATCGCCCAGGAGCACGAAGGCGCAGCCTGAGAGTTGCCGTTTACCGCACAACGCAACGCATTTTGACGCCATAGCCGCACTCCGCATCCGCCCGAATTCTGCGAGAATGGGTAGGTGACATTCTCCCATCCCATGCCTGAGTTCGGCAGCTTCTGCCTCCTCCTCGGCCTCGTTCTTGCCCTCTATAACTTCGCAATCGGCATCCTCGCACTCGCTGGCGGTTCACGCAGCGGCGCAGCTTCCTCACCCGCTCTTCAACTCCGCTGGAACCGCCTGGGCGAGACAGCACGCCGCGCCGGCATGGCCAGCTTCTTCGTCCTCTGCTGCGCCGCCTTCGCCCTCGTCTGGGCCGCCTTTACCAACGACTTCTCGGTAGAGTACATCCGCGCCCACTCGAACATCGCCCTCAATCCCGCATACAAGTTCGCCGCCCTCTGGTCCGGCCAGGAAGGCTCTCTCCTCCTCTGGGCCTGGATGCTCTCCGCCTATGGCTTCGTCCTCCGCTCTCGACACCGTGTAGACGTCCGCCTCAGTGCCTTCGCCTCCACCATCCTCGCCGCCATCCAAAGTTTCTTCCTCCTCCTTCTCACCCTCGCGGCTCCTCCCTTTTCCATCGCACCCGGCCCCCTGGCGCTCGACGGAGCAGGCCTCAATCCTCTCCTCCAATATCCCGAGATGGTCATGCATCCCCCCATGCTCTACCTCGGCTACGTCGGCTTCTCGGTCCCCTTCGCCTTCGCCCTCGGCGCGCTGATGATGCGCTACCCCGGCGAAAAGTGGATCCACATCACCCGCCGGTGGACCATGGTCACCTGGCTCTTCCTCACCGTAGGCATCTTCATGGGCGCCCACTGGGCCTACTCCGTCCTAGGCTGGGGAGGCTACTGGGGCTGGGACCCCGTCGAGAACGCCTCGCTGATGCCCTGGCTCACCGGCACCGCGTTCCTGCACTCCGTCATGATGCAGGAAAAGCGCGGCATGATGAAGAACTGGAACGTCTGGCTCATCTTCTCTACCTTCATGCTCACCATTCTCGGCACGCTGCTCACCCGCTCCGGCCTGGTCAGCTCCGTCCACGCCTTCGCCCAGTCGAACATCGGGACGTGGTTCTACACCTTCATCCTCATCGTCTTCGCAGTCTGTCTCTTCACCTTCTTCCGCAACCGCGATCACCTGAAGTCCGAAAACAAGCTTCAATCTCTCGTCAGCCGCGAGTCCAGCTTCCTGTTCAACAACATGATCCTGCTCGCCGCCTGCTTCACCGTCCTCTGGGGCACGCTCTTTCCCGTCCTCAGCGAGTACGTCCAGGGCTCAAAGGTCACCGTAGGCGCGCCGTTCTACAACCGTGTCAACATCCCCATCGGCCTCTTCCTCCTCCTGCTTACCGGCATCGGCCCGCTACTCGCCTGGCGCTCGACCTCCCTCCGCTCCATCCGCCGCAACTTCATCCTTCCAGCCATCGTCATGGCCGCCACAGCCATCATCCTCATGTTCACCGGCCTCCGCCCCTGGAACGATGGCGACGACATGCAGTCAACTCTCTTCGCCTTGGTCGCCTTCACCCTCGGCGCAGGCGTCGTCACCGCCATCCTCGAAGAGTTTCTCCGCGGCGCCAAAGTAGTCCGCACACAAACCAGCACAAATCTCTTCGCCTCCGCCCTCACCCTCATCCGCCGCAACACCCGCCGCTACGGCGGATACATCGTCCACTTCGGCATCGTGGTCATGTTCGTCGGCATCGCCGGCGGAGCATTCAACCAATCCCGCGAAAGCAACATGGCCGACGGCGACTCCATCTCAGTCGGCCCCTACACTCTCATCTGCCGCAACGTTACTCAAGATTCCAAACCCGAGTACGACACCGACTTCGCCCTGCTCGACGTCTTCCGCTACGGCAAAAAGATCACCCAGCTAGCCCCCGAAAAACGCATCTACTTCGCCGGCACCGACCACGAACAAGCGGCCACCATCGCCGCCATCCACAGCCGCCTCGAAGGCGATCTCTACACCGTCTTCCAGGGCCGCGATCCCGACACTGGCAAACCCAGCATCAACGTCATGGTCCGCCCGCTCGTCGGCTGGATCTGGGTCGGCGTCGTCATCGTCGTCATTGGCACCTTCATAGCACTCGCCCCCAACCTCGCCCGCCCCACTCTCCGTCAGCGCGAAGAAGAACCTTCCGTCGTCTCACCCGCCTCCGCTCACGTCCTCCCCAATGCACTGGCAAAGGCACCCCATGCCTAGCCCCTCCTCCAAGTCCGTCATTCCGGGGAAGCCTAGCCCCTCCTCTAGGTCCGTCATTCCGGCGAAGCCGGAATCTCAGTATTTGCCTTTTGCATCATCCAAACGCCGAAACCCCATCGCCTTGGCCCGCACCATCCAGATCGCCCTCCTCTGCCTCATCACCATCACCATGGTGGGAGCCACCCGCTCCCAATACGACCGCATCGGCCACCAGCTGGTCTGCTCCTGCGGCTGCGGCCAGATCCTCGTCGAGTGCAACCACATCGGCTGCCCGGACTCCCCCGTCATGATCCGCGAACTCCACGCCCAGGTCGCCACCGGAGCCGCCGACAAATCCATCTTCCAGTGGTTCGCCGCCAAGTACGGCCCCACCATCCTCGCCGCTCCCATGCGCGGCGGCTTCGACGACGTAGCCTGGATCGTCCCCCTCGCCGTCTTCGTCCTCGCCACCGCCGGCACCTTCGCCGTAGTCTGGCTCTGGAAGCGCCGCGCCTCGAACCTCCTTGCGCTCGCACCCGCTCCCCAGCCCATCACCCCGCAGGACCCAACCCTCCGCGACCGCATCCGCCAGGAGACCGAATACTGATGGCCATCCTCGCAATCCTCCTCCTCTCCCTCGGCTGCTTCGCCTTCATCTTCTGGCCCGAACGCAACCCCTTCGTCCAGGCCGACAAGACCCGGGTCGACTACCTCCGCGAACGCAAAGAAGTCATCTACGAAAACCTCCGCGACCTCAACTTCGAGTACCAGGCCGGCAAGTACCCCGCAGCCGAATACGCCGACCAGCGCCGCGCCCTCGAGGACGAAGCCGCCCGCACCATCGCCGAAATCGACTCCCTCCTCGCCCGCGGCATCCACCCAACCCGCTCCTAGCTCAGACCTCATGGCCCACAGCTCAACTCCTGAAATCCGAACTTCAGCCGTCGCCAAAAATCCTCGCCCTGCATCCTGCCTGCTTGACACACCGTGTAGAATTAAACATGAGTGATGCAGGAGCGCGACCCCCGGGGTCTGGCCCTCGCCTCAAGATTTCAAACACTGGGACCTAACCCGCTATTCTTGAAGACTTTACCCGTAAGCCATTTGATTCGAAGACTTTGCACGTACCCGTTCCAATAAACCATTTCTTTCGAAGACTTTGCCGAAATTTGGAGAATTTTAAATGCACGTCCAGACCACATCCCACTCCGCGCCAGCCCCCTCACTCCTCACCCTGGGTCCGCACCGGGCGCGCCGCAAAGCAATCCACTTCATCTTCCCCATGCTGCTCTGCGTCTCAACTGCCCTTGCCGCACCCGTCACCGGCACCATCACCAACGGCACCACAGGCAAGCCATCCCCCGGCGATACGGTCGCCGTGGTCAACATGGCCCGCAGCATGGACGAGATCGCCCACGCGACCTCCGCCCTCGACGGCACCTTCCAGGTCACCGTCCCCGACGACGGCCAGATCCTGCTCCACGTCACCCACCGCGGCGCCGACTACTTCAAGACCATATCTCCCGGCACCCGCAACGCAGCCATCGAAGTCTTCGACTCCGCCCCCAAAGTCCCCGGCATCACCGGCGAAGCTCTCGTCCTCCGCTTCGAGACAGATCCCACCGCCAAGCTCCTCACCGTCAGCGAAAACTTCTTCGTCCAGAACTCCTCCGCCCCACCGCGCACCGAGTTCGGCGGCAACACCCTCGACTTCTACCTCCCCAAAGACGCCAAGGTCACCCAGTCCCTGGCCTCGGCCCCCGGCGGCCTGCCCACAACCGTCAAACTGACCCCAGTCGACGCCTCAACCGGCCACTTCGCTTACACCTTTCCCATCCGCCCCGGTGAGACCCGCTTCCAGGTCGCCTACACTCTGCCCTACACCGGCTCGCGCGCCTTCTCCCTCAAGCTCTCCCTTCCCACCGGCGACGTAGCTGTTATGCTGCCCAAGGCCATGCAGTTCACCGGCCCGCTCTTCCAGCCCATCAGCCCCGACCCCAGCTCCCAGAGCTACGACGCCCACCAGCCCGACTTCACCCAACCCATAGCCTTCACCGTCTCCGGCTCCGGACAGCTCCCGCAGATCCCCGACACCCCCCAAGCCAACCAGCAAGCGAACTCCCCGAGCACTACGCAAAATCCCTCCGCCCAGCCCGGAGCCCAGCCCACCGACAACCGCCCCGGCGGCGGCCTAGGCATTCCCGACGACCCCGAGGGCACCAACGATCCCTGGTCTAAATACAAGTGGTGGATCGTAGGCGGCCTCGGGCTCGCCCTGGCCGGCGGAGCCGGCATCATGCTCCGCAACAACCCCGCAGCCTCCTCCGCCGCAACGACCCTACCCGCGCCCACGGCCGACATCACCGCCCCCGCCGGCATGTACAGCCCTACAGCGACCACACCCGCAGCGCCACCCAACGTCGGTCACCCCCTGGCCTCAGCCTCCCTCCTAGAAGCCCTGAAAGAAGAGCTCTTCGAACTCGAGAAAGATCATGCCGCCGGCCGCGTCACCGCCGCTGAATACGCCAATCAAAAAGCCGCTCTCGACCTCATCCTGCGCCGCGCCCTCACCCGCGCAAGCTCAACCGCAGCGACTACGGATGTGCGATCATGACCGCACTCTTCCGCATCCTGCGTCTTCTCTCCATCATCGTCTGGGTCGGCGGCCTTATCTTCTTCGCCTTCATCCTCGCCCCAACTGCCTTCCGCGTCCTGCCCTCCACGCACGAAGCCGGTCTAATCGTCGGCGCAACCCTCCGCACCCTCAACCAGCTAGGCCATAATTGCGGGCTGCTCTTTCTCCTTGCCACGATCCAACCATGGCTGAGAGCCAGCCCACGCAATCGCAAACTCCTGGCCACGCAGGCTGCAGCCGTAGTCCTCATGCTGGCTGCCACCATATACACCCACCGCGCCATCATCCCCGCAATGGAACGCGACCGCATCGCCGCAGGCGGCGACATCGACGCCGCCCCACCCACCAACCCCGCTCGCCTCGACTTCGAGCGCCTCCATCCCCTCTCCGAAAAAGTCGAAGGCACCGCACTTCTACTCGGCGTCAGCGTAGTCATTCTCATGGGCCTCGAAGCCCCACCAGTATGACCGCAGCGATTCAATCTCTTGTAGGATCGTCATTCTGGCGCAGCCAGAATCTCCGTCGTTGGAATTATCCTCACAACAATTCCGATGGCGAGATTGCAATTACACGTTGAACTTGAAGAACAGAATATCCCCGTCCTTCACCACGTACTCCTTGCCCTCGGACTTCAGCAGCCCCTTCTCCTTCACCGCTTGCTCGCTGCCATACTTGAACAAATCCTCGCAGTGGTAGCAGTCAGCCTTGATAAATCCCTTCTCGAAGTCTGAGTGAATCACGCCCGCCGCTCCCGGCCCCTTCGTACCACGCACAATCGTCCAGGCCCGCACCTCCTGCACGCCGGCCGTGAAGTACGTAATCAAATTCAGCAGCCGATACGCCGCATGGATCAGCCGATTCAGCCCCGGCTCCTCCAGCCCCATGTCCTTCAGGAACTCGTCCCGCTCCGCCGCCTCCAGCTGCGCAATCTCCGACTCCATCGCCCCACAGATGCGCACCATCTGCGCTCCCTCCTCCGCCGCGCGCTTCTCCACCGCATTAACCCACTCATTGCCACCCGTCAACCCAGCCTCATCCACGTTCGCCACATACAACTGGGGCTTGGCCGTAATCAGGTGCAGATCGCGAGTAAACGGCAGCTCCTCTTCCGTCAGTTCGACAGTCCGCGCCGGCTTCCCGGCCTCCAGCGCCGCCTTCAGCTTCGACAACGCAGCGAACTCCGACTTGATCTTCTGCTCCGCATTCGCCGGCTTGTTCAGCTTCTCGACCTTTGCATAGCGCTTGTCCACCGTATCGAGATCGGCCAGCAACAACTCCGTATTGATGATGTCGATATCGTGAATCGGGTTCACCCCGCCCGCCACATGCACCACCTCCGGATCAGCGAAGCACCGAACGACATGCAGGATCGCATCCGTCGAACGAATATGCCCCAGAAACTGGTTGCCCAGCCCCTCGCCCTTCGACGCTCCTTCGACCAGCCCGGCGATATCGATAAACTCCATGCTGGTCGGCACCAGCGACTTCGGCTTCACCAGCTGCGCGATCTTATCCAGCCGCACATCCGGCACCGTCACCACACCCGTGTTTGGGTCAATCGTGCAAAACGGATAGTTCGCCGCCTGCGCCTTCGCCGATGTCAATGCGTTAAAGATCGTGCTCTTCCCAACATTGGGCAACCCAACAATTCCACAATTCAGAGGCATTATTTCCGTGTCCTTCATTCGTCTTGCGCAACAAGATAGGCCAAGCTTGAGCCATTGAAAATATCTCTACCAGAATAGTTCATTGCGAGGCGCGCAGTTTTACAGCTACGCCCGGACGTCCTCGGCAACTCAACGGTCAGCCTCCCACAGGTAGAATCAGACCGTATGTCCGCCGATGCACTCCATCCATCCCGCCTTTCCCTCGCACTCGGCCTTGGCCTGCTGGCCGGACTCGCCGACTACCTCGGCGGCTTCCTCCTTGTCCGCCGCTCCCCCTCAGCCCGAGCCCTGCGTTATTTCGTCGCCCTCGGCGCCGGCTTCATGCTCGCCGCCGCCTTCCTCGAGATGCTCCCCGAGGCCTTCGCCGTCAACGCTCATTGGGCCGCGCCGCTCATCCTCGCAGGCTACGCGGGTGTTCACCTTCTCGAACACACCCTCGTTCCGCACTTCCACTTCGGCGAAGAGACACACCACCACGAATTCCTTTCGAAGACACGCAGCTACTCCGTCCTCCTCGGCCTCGCCACCCACACATTTTTCGACGGCATCGCCATCGGCTCCGGCTTCGCCATCTCCTCATGGCTTGGCTGGATGCTCTTCATCGCCATCTTCCTGCATAAGATTCCCGAAGGCTTCACCGTCGCCTCCGTCATGCTCGCCGGAGGCCAGGGCCGTCGCGCCGCGCTCAACTCTGCGCTCTTCCTCGGAGCCATGACCGTCCTCGGCGTCGCAGCCATCAACCTCGAGCCTACCTGGGTGCGAGCCGGCCTCCCACTCTCCGCTGGCGTCACCATCTACGTCGCCGCCACGGATCTCGTCCCCGAGGTCAACCGCGAACCCGGCATCCGAATGGCCCTGGTCTTCTTCGCCGGCGTGCTGCTCTTCTTTTTACTGCGCATGCTAGGCCCCGGCTAAGCCGTCACAATACGGTCAACGTGACGCTTGCCGAATGCAGTAACGCCGTACCGCTGGCGCTGGTAGCCGTGCCCGTAACCGTGAGCGTGTAGCTCTTTCCAGTAACGGCTTCCGACGCAGTGTTGACGCGATTCCCGCACCCCATCGTGACCCCACCCAACACTGCGAAAAACCCTGCCACGACCATCATCCCGATCAAGCTTCTCAATCGCCCACCCGCGCTGCGCCGCAACCAACCAATCCCCGGCAGCACCAGGAGTGCCAACGCGGCCGAAGAGCCTACCCACCCCGGCGTCCGCTGTACGGGCGCACCACGCATCTCCGCCAGCGGAGTCTGTACAGTCAGCGTAAAGCTGGTCGTTCCACTCCCGGGCGGCACATATGCTGGATTCACTGAGACCGTCGCTCCGACAGGCGCACCCTGCACCGCCAGCGTAATCGGGCTGGCCATCGCCGCTCCCTGCATCGATACCGAGAAGTGGAAGACGGCCGCGCTCCCCGCAGCCACACTCTGCGTGGTGGCACCCGTCGCGTTCAACGCGAAGTCCGATGAAGATGTCCCGCCCACCGTCAACAAAGCAAGGGTCGAAGTGCTGGAAAGAAAATTACCGTCCCCCAAGTACACCGCCGTCACACTGTGCGACCCCGATCCCAGGGAACTTACGCTTATCGATGCCGCCCCGGCCCCAGCAAGCTGAGCCGTTCCGACCGAGTTGCTGCCATCGAGAATGCTGACGCCTCCCGTAGGCGTACCGCTGGTCGTACTCACTGTCTGCACGCTGAAGGTGACCGGGGCGCCAAGCCCAGGCGCATTGTTCGAAGCCGACAACGTCGTCAACGTCGGCGCCTGTGCGACCGTGAAGTTCGGCGGTGTTGTCATCACCGAGTAGTTCCCTGCTGCACTTCCCGTCAATGTAGCGGTAATGGGATATGCTCCGGCGGCCGAAAGTTGACCTACCCCGGCGCTGAATCCAACCAACACTTTGCCCGTATCCTGTGCAAGCACTCCGTTCAGGGCCCCACTCAACACCGGAGCGGCCTGCCCATAGAGCATCGACGCATTCGCTACTGTAGCCATCAATCCCAACGGTGCCACCGTCAATGCTTGCGCGGACGACTGCGCCGCCCCATGGTTCGCATCGCCCCCATAGGTCGCGAAGATCGTATGCAGCCCCGCATTCAACATCGCGGTTGCATACGTCGCCGAGCCTGACACCAGCGCAGCGGACCCAAGGGTAGTCGTCGCTCCTGCATTCGATTCCACGAACGTAACCGATCCCGTGGCGCTCCCGCTGCCACCGCTCACCGTTGCAGTCAGCGCACCGCTGCCGTACGCAACCACCGCCGGCCCGCTCAGCGAAAGACTTCTTGGCGTAGTCTCCCCCAATCCCGCAATCGTATGGATATTCGGCCCCGGCGCAGCCAATGCATCGATCTGCCTCACCCGCTGGTTGCGGCTGTCGGCCAGCGTAACCAGCCCCGCAGGCGACACAGCGACCGACCGAGGCGAATCCAGGCTCGCCGTTACAGCAGGCGCCCCGTCCCCTGCAAAGGTCTCCGTGCCATGCCCGGCCACCGTCGAGATTAGGCCACCTGAAATCCTGCGCACCCGATGATTTTCACTGTCAGCGACGTAAAGATTGCCGGCCGCGTCGAGCGTCAATCCACGCGGAAGCGCAAGCCCCGCAGCCGTTGCCGCGCCCCCATCGCCACCGAAGCCCAGGGCATTTCCCTTCGCCCCGCCTACACCAACAACGGTAGAAATCAATCCATTCGATGCGTTAATCTCGCGCACGCGCCCGTTATGCGTGTCGGCGATATAGAGATTTCCGTTCGCGTCCACTGCAAGACCATTCGGCGAATCGATCGATGCTGCCACCGCCGCGCTACCGTCCCCGCCAAACCCTTCCGCACCATTGCCTGCGACCGTTGCGATCACGCCCGTTGCCGCAGCAATCTTCCGCACGCGATGATTTTCCGTGTCTGCGATATACAGATTT
Source organism: Acidobacteriaceae bacterium (assembly GCA_035943695.1). Classification (GTDB taxonomy): domain Bacteria; phylum Acidobacteriota; class Terriglobia; order Terriglobales; family Acidobacteriaceae; genus Edaphobacter. The sequence goes on from DASZBW010000016.1 coordinate 101,418, forward strand.
CGAGCGCCATCCACGGCCAGCGCCGTCGGCCGATCCAGCTTTGCCGCTGTCGCCGCACCGCCATCGCCAGAGAAACCGGCCGCGCCCGTTCCGGCAACGGTAGTTATCTTCCCCGTACTCGCCACAACCTCGCGGACCCGATGATTATGCGTGTCGGCGATATACAGATTGCCATTTGAATCGACTGCCACCCCGCCTGGCGAATCCAACTGCGCAGCCGTTGCCGCCCCACCGTCTCCCGCGAAGCCCTGCACACCATTGCCCGCCACAATCGACAGTGCCCCGGCGACAGAATACATGCGGACCACGTGGTTTCCCGTCTCCGCAAAGTAAAGATTGCCCTGCACATCGAACGCAATCGCCGAAGGCAGCACAAGGGGAAGCGCGGTAGCCTGTGCCAGACAGCGTCCTTGCAGACAAACCATCGCTGCAAGACACGCAACAATCAAGACCTTAGCGGCGCACCAGCAACCCACGCAGCGAACCCTCGCCCGCCGCCGCTCCGTATCGCGTATCGGGTTGTTGATGCTCGACTGCCCCATTCGCTGGCTCGCTGTCCTCTAGCGTCTAACAGCGTAGCACTCGCGCTCATCACAATGCCTGGCAAAAAATTACTTCGCCATCCCATAGCTGCACGTGTCGATATCTTTCGGCCGCATCGTCACAACGACCTTGCGGTGCGCAAACAAGGAACCCTCAAGCACCACCGGCACGTTCGCCGGACAAAGACCCTGCACTTTGACCACGATACGGTACGCACCCTTGCCCACCTTGTCGAAGCGGAACTTTCCATCTTTATCGCTGACCACCGTCGCCACCAGCGCGTGCCCGTCGTCGCTAAACAACGACACCGCCGCGCCCGGCATTCCATCCCCGCCCAATCCGCGGACACTGCCCTCCAGTTCTCGCAACTTCAAGGGAGCTGGATCGGGCTGATTCTCGTCCACATACGCACCAGCATCCACCGGCGCCGTCTGACTCCTGCTTCCACGACCGGAAAATAACAATCCCGCCACCCCAACCATCAACATCATCTTGATCTTCATAATGGACCCCCGGCGAGTGTAACCCACTGCATCCCCAACTTCAGATTCCGATGCATTTTGAAAGCGAAGGACCATCCTGCGCTGTTCGGCAGAAGGAGTGAAGGCTCCCGATATTCTGGGAGCCTTACTTATAGGGGGGAGTTGTCGTGCGGATAGGGGAAGCCGAAACCGTGGGGACTGCTGATTCCGGCTATTTCTCTCGTTACAATTCATCAGACGCAGCCCGAATAAATTAGTTGCTCCCGAATCCTACAAAATGTAGATAAAGTTTTCCACAATCCCAAATTCTGGATATTCAATCAAGCCCATCTCATTTAGCAGGTACTTTGTCGGTCAGAGTTACAGCGACAGACGCATGGCAATCGCATCATCATCAGGGTCACGATAATACTTCGGACGGAAACCCAACTGAACGAAGCCCAGCTGCCCATACAGAGCAATCGCACCAGCGTTGCCAGCTCGCACCTCGAGAACGACCTCCGTTGCGCCCTGTAGCTTGCACCACTCCACGACCCCACCGCATAGTGCCCGCCCAATTCCGCCGCGTCGGCGATCTTCGGCGACGACCACGTCCTCCAGTTCAGCGATGCATGAACCTTCTTCCCCTGTAGATCCTGCCAAGGGCCCCAGCCCGACAGCGAAACCCGCCACCGGAGGCCTGGATTCATCCGCGAGCCCGCATTCAGCAACGATGAGGCATCGTCGAGGAGAGAGTTTGGCGCCCGGCCGAGCCACGTCAACAATCTCCTCATACAGGGCTACCGGCCAATGTGGAGCAAATTCAGTTGCGCGATCCAACGCGACGATCGCGTCGATATCCTCCCTCCGCCCAGGACGCAGACGCACCGGCAACGCGGTCATGCAGTCCCACCTCCCGCCTGTCGCGGCTCGCCCGATGCCACTTGAGGAGAGGCCGCCCGTGAAGCAGCTGGCTTGGCAAATATCTCCGCATCAGTGCGACGCAAATAGTTGGCGTCGATAGTCGCCGCATCATCGAAGTCTTTCGCCTGAATCCGCGGGTGGACCAGTGCCAGGGCATCAACTGCGGTCGGCTCGGCGATAAATTCGGGGTTCAGCTCGGCGAACGTCTTCGCAAGCGTGGACTCGCAGACCACCACATGAGTTGCGGCTCCGGCAGACGCTGCCTCTGCAATCGCCGCCAGTAGTTGAGCGCCTGTTACGAGAGCTTCGCGGACGCATTCTCCGCCGGAGTAAATGCCCAGATACGCCTCGCCCCGTCCTGCGTCGAGCAACGCGAAAACCGTGCGTCCGGTTGCATCGTTCGCCGCCGCAAGGTGCGCCAGCACTGCAATTCGCGAGACCGCAACCAGCGGCACTCCCAGCGCCTCGCTTAGCCCCTTCGCCGCGCTCAGTCCGATGCGAACTCCCGTGAATGACCCCGGCCCGTACACCACAGCGATGGCTCCCACCGATTGCAGTCCGCCCTCCGCAGTCGCCGCCAGCTCTCGAATCGTAGCCACCAGCCGCTCGGAAGCCGTGCGGCCTGGCAAAGTTGCTGCCGCAACTACCTCCTGCCGCGGCTCGGTCTCAGCAAAGACCACGCTCGCAGCCGCACCACATGTGTCCAGGATCAAAATATTCATCGCATCTCTCATCTTACGAAACCTCGCAGACCATACTGAAATCGCGACGAACGCCCTGTGCGGCGATTGGTCAACTCGATATGCCGCTTGCCAATCAACATGACGTTTCCGCGCCGAAGATTTATGGTTAGAGAAGGGTCTGTAGCAACGGCCCGCCGGATCACGCGGAAAGAACCTGCAATCGAGAAGAGAGCGGACATACACATGACTACAAAGATGGAAGTCCCCGCAAAGGCAGACTTCGCCGCCGAATTGGCGGAATGGATTGAGGCGTTTGACGACGTAGTAGCCGAAGAGTGGGAGCGCGGAGCGGAGCTGCTGCGCGCGCTGCGCCAGCGCGGACGCGAAGCCGGGGTCACCCTGCCAAACGCAATGGCGACGCCGTTCCGCAATACGATCCCGCAGCACGACGAAATTCCCTACCCCGGTGACCGTGCTCTCGAGCGCCGCGTCGAGGCCCTCATCCGTTGGAACGCAATGGCCATGGTTCACGGCCAGAACAAGAAGGACGCCGGCATCGGCGGCCACATCTCCACGTACTCCTCGCAGGCCACACTGCAGGAGGTCGGCTACAACCACTTCTTCCACGCCAAATACATCGCAGAAGACGGAACCGAGCAGCCCGGCGACTTTATCTACCACCAGGGCCATGCCTCGCCCGGAGTCTACGCACGCTCCTATCTGCTGGGCCGCCTGAACGACGATCATCTCAAGAACTTCCGCCACGAACTCCGCGACAAGCCAGGCCTCTCCAGCTATCCGCACCCCTGGCTCATGCCCGACTTCTGGAACTTCCCCACCGTCTCGATGGGAATCGGCCCGCTCAATGCCATCTACCAGGCGCGGTTCATGCGCTACCTTGAAAACCGCGGACTCATCAAGAAGACTCCACGCAAGATCTGGGCCTTCCTCGGTGACGGTGAGACGGACGAGGTCGACACGCTGGGCGCAATTTCGCTCGGTTCCCGCGAAAAGCTCGACAACCTGATCTTCGTCGTCAACTGCAACCTGCAGCGGCTCGACGGACCTGTACGCGGCAATGGACGCATCATCGATGAGCTCGAAAGCACCTTTCTGGGCGCTGGATGGAACGTCATCAAAGTGATCTGGAGCAGCGACTGGGATGAGCTCTTCGCGCGCGATCACAGCGGCCTGCTGCTGCGTCGTATGGAAGAGTGCGTGGACGGCGACTTCCAGACCTACAAGGCAAAAGATGGCGCTTACCTGCGCGAGCACTTCTTCGGCAAGTATCCCGAACTGCTTGAACTTGTGAAGGATTACACCGACGATCAACTGATCCAGCTCAAACGCGGCGGCCACGATGCAACAAAGGTTTACAACGCTTACAAGCGCGCCGTCGAGCATAAAGGCGGCCCAACAGTAATTCTTGCCATGACGGTCAAGGGCTACGGACTAGGCACCGCGCAGGCGCGTAATGCCACGCACTCCGAAAAGAAGCTGACCGACGAGGGTCTGGCCGCATTCGTAAAGCAGTTCGACATTCCTATTCCGCAGGAAGCAGCAGAGCACGGCACGCCATACCGCCCTGCCCAGGACTCACCCGAAATCGTCTACATGCAGGAGCGTCGCACGCAGCTCGGCGGATACCTTCCAGCGCGATCCGGGATGACAGAGTCCCTCAAAGCGCCAGCGCTCGACGTCTTCAAGGAGTGGACGTCAGGCTCCGGCGGCCGCGCCGTCTCGACGACGATGGGCTTCGTCTCCATCCTCCGCGGCCTTCTGAAACATCCCGAGATCGGCAAGCTGATCGTCCCCATCGTGCCGGACGAGGGCCGCACCTTCGGCCTGGAATCGGTAATCCGTCAGGTAGGCATCTACGCTCCGGAGGGCCAGCGCTACACGCCGCACGACTCCGACATGCTGCTCTTCTATCGCGAAGAGAAGGACGGTCAAATCCTTGAAGAAGGCATCACCGAAGCAGGCTCGATGGCCTCCTTTACGGCAGCGGGACAGGCCTATTCGACCTACAAGGTCCCCACAATTCCCTTCTACATGTACTACTCCATGTTCGGATTCCAGCGCATCGGAGACATGGCGTGGGCCTTCGCTGACGCCCGCGGTAAAGGTTTCCTGATGGGCGGGACAGCCGGCCGAACCACCATGCTCGGTGAAGGCCTGCAGCATCAGGATGGCCACAGCCATCTCCTCGCCAGCACGATTCCAACTTGCATCAGCTACGACCCTGCATTCGTCTATGAGCTCGCGGTCGTGGTGCAGGATGGCATCAAGCGGATGTACCAAGATCGCGAAGACTGCTTCTACTACATCACCATGTACAACGAAGATTATGCGATGCCTGCGATGCCCGAGGGCATCCAGGACGGCATTCTGCGCGGCATCTACAAGTTCCGCACAGCCGCCAATGGCGAGGCCACAGTGCAGCTGTTCGGCTCCGGGCCAATCCTCAACGAAGTGCTGCGCGCGCAGCAGATTCTGGCTGAGAAGTATCAGATCGCAGCCGACGTTTGGAGCGTCACCAGCTACACCGAACTGCGCCGCGAAGCCATCGCGACCGAGCGCTGGAACCGGCTTCATCCCGCACAGGACGTGAAGAAGACTTACATCGAGACCGCGCTCGAAGGCGCAAAAGGCCCCATCATCGCGGCCAGCGACTACATGAAGTCGTTGCCCGACGTGCTCGCACCGTGGCTGCAAGCCGAAGGCAAGTGCAGGCTGGTAACGCTGGGCACGGACGGCTTTGGCCGCAGCGATAATCGCGAACACCTGCGCCGCCACTTCGAGGTGAATGCAGAGTCCATCGTCGGCGCAACTCTCTCTAGGCTGGCACGCGACGGCAAGATGAAAGGCAAGAAAGCTCAGGCCGCCTTGGCTGAGCTTGGTCTCGATGTCGAGGCCAGGGATCCGGCACGCGCGTGATGGCCAAGGCAACCAAGACAACACCAGCCTGGGAAAATCCGCTGATGCCAAACGCCAGACTGCGGCAAATATACCTGGCAATGATGCAGGCTCGGGCACTGGCACACACTCTCCCCAAAAAGCGTGGCCAGCAAAGCACGCTGGGCCTGGAGGCATGCCTCGTCAGCCCCACGGTCGATCTCGGCTCTGGCGATTTGGTGAGTGACGCGCTGGCAGGCGGAGCGGTGGAATTCCTTCGTCGTCCCCGGGGAATTGCCCGAAAAAGCAGAGCGCAGCTTCGCGTAGATTGCGGATGTGCAGGAGAACTGCCGGGGGCAAAGGGATCGTTCGAGCGCATATGGACAGCAGTTGGCGCAGCGGCGGCGCTCCAGCGATTGGCAGCACACCCAAAGCCTGCCGATGACCTAGCGGCACAGCCGGGCGTCGTCGTGCTCTATCTTTTGCCGGAGGAGATTCCGGCTGCACTGCTGCAGAAGGTGCTCTCATTCGCCCATGATCAAAAGCTTCCCCTGTTGCTTGTAGTATTGCCCCCCTCGCGGATCAAGGCTGGAACAGCGTCCACCCACAAAGCCCGTAGCATTACCGATCTTGCTCACCGTTGCGGTGTGCCTGCGATTCCGACCGATACAGACGACGCGGTAGCCATCTATCGTGTGGCGCAGGAATCCATCGGACACGCACGAATTGGCGGCGGACCCGCACTGATCGAGTGCGTCCCGTTTGCGCTGCATATGTCCGCAGGCAAACATGTTGCAACGGCGGACGCAATCACCTCAATGGAGCAATACATGATTCCACGCAAAGTCATTACCACGCGATGGATCGACAGCGAGACGAAAGCTTTCGCAAAGCGGCTCACGAACCAGAAGATCGCATCTAACTAAGGCAAATAGAATCATCCGATCATTAACTGTCGATTCCGAATCTTCAATGCCGGAGATGCGCAGGTACACTGGAGATCGTGTTAAACCAATAGTTTTGAGGTGCCAGTGCGGACAGGAATTGCCTTCTTTTTAGTCGCTGTTATAACTGTGGGATACGGCGCTGCGAACACGCGCGCGGAGCAAACCGCGGGCCAGGCGAGCGCTCCGGCGTCCTTGTCTGAACCCTCCTCGCAGACGTCACCTCCCACTTCGATCCCAGTGCCCACTCCGCAGGGACAGGATAAGATCCAGAATTTGCCAGCCTATCGGGAGCAGACAGCACACCCGCACGGTGCATCGGGCGTGCAGGATATGCCTGCACCCCAGCAGGCTCCTGCTCCCGTCGTCACCCCCGCATCGCCCACTCTGCAGACGCCCTACACAGCATTGCCGGCCTACGCGCCAGGCGAAATAAAGTCTCTCAGCGACACATACGGTAGCGCCTACATTCCAGTCGATAGCTGGGTCTATCCCGCGATGGTCAGGCTTTACTCGCTCGGCTATCTCAATACGATGTATCTCTCCATGCGTCCTTTCACGCGGCGCAGCGCATTGCATATACTTCAGGGTTCCGAAGGCGAGATACTCTCCAGCAGCGATGTCCAGGCACAGGAAATTCTCTCAGCACTGCTCAAAGAACTAACCGATGAAGGCATCACCAACGCCTCTCTCACTAATGCCTCGCGCGCAAAGGTGTACGGCGTACAATCCGTGTATACCCGTGTGCTCGGTATCTCTGGATCCATCCTGCAGGACAGCTTTCACCTCGGTCAGACGTTCTTCAACGACTACGGTCGCCCCGAGGAAGCCGGATTTAACAACATCACAGGCTTCTCCACGCTCAACGAGCAAGGCCGATTCTCCCTTTATGTCCGCGGGGAGTATCAACATGCTCCCAGTGCATACGGCTACCAACCCCTGCTCGCAAATTATCTGGGAGCGGTCGACCAGACATGTTCAGCAACTGTCGACAGCTCATGTTCAGTGCTACCGCCGCTTGCCCGCCAGGCGACAATTCCACTGGGTGCAATTGCTGCGCAAAATCCATTCCGTCTGGTCGAAGCCACCCTTTCCTATCACATCCTTGGCCACGAGATCTCAGGCGGCAAATCCGACGCCTGGATCGGACCTGGAATGGGCAGTGCAATGGCATGGTCGAACAATGCGGAGAATATCTACTCGTTCCGCATCAACCGCGTCGAACCACTGCACATCAAATATCTCTCGCGCCTACTGGGCCCCCTGCGCTATGACTTCTTCTACGGAAGCCTTAAAGGCCATACCGTTCCCAATGACGATTGGGTCCACTCCGACTCCTTCTCGTTCCAACCCACCCGCGATTTTCAATTCGGCTTCCAACGAACCGTCATCTTCGGCGGCAAAGGGCACGAGCCAGTAACACTGCGCACCTTCCTCAAAGGTTTCTTCGATACCAACGACACGAACCAGAGCGAGAAATTTTCGCGAAACGATCCCGGCGCACGCTTCTCCGCGTTCAACTTCTCCTATCGGCTTCCCTTCGCACGCCATTGGCTGACGCTCTACGCCGATTCCGAAGCACATGATGATCTCACTCCCGTCTCCGCACCGCGGCGCGCAGCCTACCGCCCCGGCATCTATCTCTCGCAATTTCCGGGAGCCAAGCGGTTGGACCTGCGCGTTGAAGGTGTCTCAACCGATTGCTCAACTCTCGCCTGTGTAAACGGGAGCCATCAGTATGTCGAAAGCGCAGTGCAGCGTCAGGGATATACCAACAAAGGCTATATTCTTGGCGATTGGATTGGACGCGAAGCCAAGGGAGGCCAGGCTTGGCTGACCTATCACCTGTCCGGCAACGAGTGGGTACAACTCGCGTACCTCAACAAGAAGACGGCGAAAGACTTCATCCCCGGCGGAACTACGCAGAACCAGTTCCGCGTCGATGTCGTGAAGCGAATTCTCCCCTCCATTGAAGCTCATGCCTGGTACCAGTACGAGAGCTGGAAGGCCCCAATCTATCTGCCCGGCGCACAAAATGACAATAGCTTCTCTATGCAGGTGACTTTCTTTCCGAAGCTGAAGACCTCCGCGCGATAACTACTTCAACTCGCGATCCACGCAGGCCTGGAAGTATTCGAGCGATCTCTGCAGACCATCGCGCAGACTGATCTTGGGCTCCCATCCCAGCAAAGTTCGCGCCTTCGTGATGTCCGGCCGCCTCCGCGCCGGATCGTCTTGCGGCAATGCCTTATAAACAATCTCCGAACTGGAACCGGTAACGGCCAACACCATCCGCGCACACTCCAGCATCGTAAACTCCGTCGGATTCCCGATGTTCACCGGCGTATGTTCACTCGATTCCGCCAGGCGCAAAATTCCCGCGATCAGATCCGACACATAGCAAAAGCTGCGAGTTTGCGAGCCATCTCCGTAGATGGTCAGTGGCCTCCCAGCCAGCGCCTGCGTCATGAAGTTCGAGATCACGCGTCCGTCGTTTGCCTGCAGGCGGGGTCCATATGTATTGAAGATGCGAACAAGGTGCGTATTCACTCCGTAGTACCTGTTCCATGCCGTCACAGCCGCCTCGGAAAAGCGCTTCGCCTCATCATAGACAGAACGCGGACCTACCGGATTCACACGGCCCCAGTAGCTCTCCATCTGAGGATGCACTTCCGGATCGCCGTAGCACTCTGAAGTCGAAGCATGAAGGTATCCTGCCTCATACTTCCTTGCAAGATTTAGCGTATGAACCGTCCCGGAGGAGCCGGCCAGAAGCGTCTCTGGCCCGAGGCGATCATAGTCAACGGGGCTTGCAGGCGACGCAAAGTTGAAAATGAAATCGACCGGCCCCGGATCGAACTCCACGCAAATATCATGCTCGATAAATTCAAAGCCGGAATTTCCGACTAGGTGCGCGACATTCCCCAACGAACCCGTCGCAAGGTTATCGACGCCCAACACCGCATTGCCCTGCGCCAGAAGCGCATCAACTAGATGCGAGCCCAGAAATCCTGCCGCTCCGGTCACAAGGATTCTGCCTGAAATCATGCTGTCTTCCTGTCTTGATCCTAAAAAGCTACGCGAAGGCAGTCACTGCTGGTTCGCCAACGTGCCTGGAATCGACGGCCGGTCTCCCGACGCTGATGTAGGTAAACCCGAGCCGCTCCATGGCAGCCGGGTCAAACATATTGCGGCCATCGATAATCATCGGAGAACGCATGCACATTCTAAGCCGTTCCAGATCAAGCTCTCTGAAATCCGCCCAGTCCGTCAGGATTAACACAGCATCCACATCCTGGGATGCGGAATAAGCATCTTCAGCGTAGCGAGGCCGCAAAGTGCCCTTGAAGTACAGCTCTGCCCTGCCCATCGCCGCGGGGTCATACGCGACGATAGCGCAGCCTTCCACCAATAAACTTTCGACAAGCGCGATCGCAGGAGACTCGCGAATATCATCCGTCCCACCTTTGAAGGCGAGCCCAAACACACCCAAGCGCTTGTCGCGCAAGCTACCCAGTGCAGCACGGAGCTTCGCGAGAAAATACCTTTGCTGATTTGCATTGATTCTTTCCACTTCTTTCAGAAGACCAAAATCAACACCAAGCTCCTCAGCTACCGACCGGAATGCGGCAATATCCTTGGGGAAACATGATCCGCCATAACCAATTCCCGCCCGCAGAAAACGTGCGCCGATACGTTTGTCCAGCCCCATACCCTCCGCCACCTGCTCAATGTCTGCGCCCGCCAGTTCGCACACATTCGACACCGCATTGATGAACGAGATCTTCAGTGCAAGAAACGCATTCGAAGCATGTTTAATGATCTCGGCTGATTTGGTCGACGTATTCAGCAGCGGCGGAGGTGCCGCGCTCGAACGAAATCCCGCAACCGCATCTGTCTGGTCGTAATAAACTCCGCTGGTAAGCGGTTCGTAGATCCTGGCGAGCACCCTCGCCGCCGACTCACTGTCCGAACCCACCACGATTCGATCCGGATGCAAAAAATCTTCCACCGCCGTGCCTTCCCGCAGAAATTCCGGATTGGATACCACATCAAACAGACTGCGCGCCACCCCATGCCTCTCCAAAGTGCGGCCAATCCACTCGTTGGTGCACACCGGAACGGTCGACTTTTCCACGATCACCATATAACTGGTAAGCGATCGGGCAATGTCGCAGACCACCGCCTCAACATTGGATAGATCGGGCCAGCCCGTCTCCGTCTGCGGTGTTCCTACCGCGATGAAGATTGCCTGTGCGCCTGTCATTGCCTCTGCTGTGCCGTTGGTGAATCGAATCCTGGTATGGCGATGGCGATGTAACATTTCGGCCAGGTACCTCTCATGGACAGGAATTTCCCCCGCCTCAAGCGCAGCCGTCTTGCACTCATCCTTGTCTACACAGACAACATCATGGCCCATCTCGGCGAAACAGAGCGCCGCGACCAGACCGACGTACCCGGAGCCCACGACTGCAATACGAATCGAATTGCTCATAGAATTTCGCTGAATGCTGCCTCTGAACCCTCCACAAGTCTACAGGTACATCCCAACGATCAAAACAATTTCACTCCGCACCCGCTCGTTGCAGCCGGACTCACGAAAGCCACCATCTTCTACTCCCAGAATCACTTCCTAGTCCGTAGCGCAGTCGGGTAGACTGGATAGAATGGGTCCGCAAACAACTCAGTCCTCCTCTGCAGCCGCAACCTTCGTTCCGCAGAGCCCCACAGCCGCCTCCCACACGGTCGACACGTCGTTGTCCGAGGCTCTCGCCACCCTCCGCAAACGCTTGTGGATGATAGTTCTTGCTGCTCTGCTCGGCATAGGCTATGGCTCTTACAAGGCGCTGACCCAGCCAAAGCTCTACGACGCTACCAGCACCATCCAGGTACAGAGCGGTTCTTCCGCACAGTATCGACTGGATCCCAACTTCGATTACACCGACGACTCGCAGACCAAGATGAACACCGAAGTCTTCATCTTGAAGAGCGACACCCTTCTAACGCAGGTTGCCGAGGACATGGACCTGGCAAACAACCCGGACTTCATCGGCGCAACAGGACCCGTGACGCGTCGCTCACTGAACGATCCGCAGGTGCACGCCCAAATTGTGGGCCAACTCGCGGGCAGTCTTAGTGTCGCGGCGGTCCCCCACACCAACTTGATGCAGATCAGCTATTCCAGCCTCAGCCCAAAGCTCTCTGCGGACATCGTCAACGGCGTGGTTCACGAGTACATCCAACATGCTTTCAAGACACCCGTAGAACGAACCAACACCGTCTCCGACTATCTCTCTACTCAGCTGGATGCCCTGAAACATCGAGTGGAAGACGAACAGCAGCAGATGATGGACCTGCAGCGCAAGATGGGCGCAATCGGATACGACTCAAAAAACAACGAGGTGCAGACATCCCTTGAAGGCCTGTTGAGTGCAGAAGACGCTGCGAAGGTCGCACGCATCAATAGCAAATCGCGGTACGACATGATCACTCGAATGGATCCCAATACCTTGAGTGATTCCATCGAGACGACCCCCGGCACCATGCCGCAGGAGTTGAACTCCTTGCGCGGGCAACTCGCTAATGCGCTGACCCAGTATGCCGAGCTCACGACGCAAAAAGAGGGTGGACTTGGCCCCAATCATCCTCGGATCATTGCGCTCCAGAAGCAGATCAATGCGATTCAAAAGGCTATCAAAGACGAACAGAGCAGGATGGAGACTCAGTCGCAGCAGACCTTCGAAGCGGCTAGAGATGCCGAAGACAAGATCGAGAAGGAATTGAACGCCAAGAAGTCCGAGGCATACAAGCAGGGCGACGATCTGGTCCGTCTTACCGTCGTTCAGCGGGAGTACGAGCAGGACCGCACCCTGTATGAGGGCTTGGAACAACGTCTACAGACAGCCAAGGTGGAAGCAGGCCTGGGCGCAACAGAGGTCGATACCGTCGACAAGGCTCTGCCCCCAGTCAGCCCCACGCTGCGTTCTACCGTCAGCTTCGTTGGAACCACCACCGCATTATTTGTTCTGGGCGCAATCGTACTCGCCTTCATCCTGGAAAGCCTGGATAACACCCTGCATAACATTCAGGAAATTGAAGGCGTTATGGAGATGCCTTCACTCGCCGTTATTCCCAAGGCCAAGCGATCGAGCAGCGAACAAACCGCGGCCATGTCTGCCACCCAACGCAATATCAATGTACTCACACAGCCGAAGTCGCAATTTGCAGAGGCGTTTCGTTCCCTGCGAACCTCCCTGCTGCTCGCGACAGCGGGCAAACCACCAAAGTTTATCCTCTTCACCAGCGCCACGCCATCCGAAGGAAAGACCACGATGGCGTGCAACCTGGCCTGTATCCTTTCTCAGGGTGACGCGAAGGTCTTACTGATCGATGCCGATCTGCGCCGGCCCAATGTGCATCACCGGTTCGGCCTCACGGGAAGAATCGGGCTCACTACAGTTCTTGCCGGCACTTCGAGCCTCCATGATGCGTTGCAGAACGTCGCGGAAGCCCCCAACCTCGTCATTCTTCCCAGCGGACCAGTGCCTCCATTTCCGACTGAGATGCTCAGTTCCGGCGCCATGAACTCCTTGCTCGAACAAGTCGGCGCACAATACGACTACGTCATCATCGACTCTCCTCCAATCCTCTCCGTCACCGACGCAGCCATACTGGGCCACGTCGCCGACGCCGTCGTACTCGTCATCCGCCACGGCAAATCGAGTAAGAACATCCTGCGCCGCGCGCGCGACCTTATGGTGCGCTCCGGTGCGCCCATAGCTGGTCTGGTATTGAATGCCGTCGACTTGAATTCGCCGGAGTACCACGGCTACTACGGATATTCAGGTTATTCCTACGGCTCGGTGGACGCCGACAGCTGGGGCGTCCAGGCCGATTCCTCCGACGCCGCATCCAAGGCGAGAAAGGAATAGGCCATGACACTTGACTCTCATTCAACAGCGCCGGCATCTCCAAAGCGGGACGGTTTCTTTTCAAGCTGGAAACCCGCGTCCGTACTAACCGCGGTCACCGGCACCGTGCATCGTCCGCGCCTCTCCCGTTCGCATATCATCCTCCTTCTCGCAGGCTCATGCCTCACGCTCTCCGCCGCGACCCTGTCGGCCCAAAACAGCGCCTCAGCAGCGTCAGCCGCTCCAGCATCCTCCGCCCCGGCCGCGTCTCTCGCTGGGTCTCCAATCACGGCCGAGGCCATGCTCTATCCAGGCGAAGATTTTCAACTGGGTCCCGGAGATTTGATCTCCCTCCACGTATTTCTGCAGTCCGATTATGTAGCAACCACCCGTATCGATGCGGATGGCAACGTCAATCTGCCGCTTATCGGAAGTGTCAACCTCAAAGGGCTGACGGTCCGCGAAGCTCAGGCGCTGATCGCAGACAGGCTCGAGTCCGGAGGCTTTTACGCACATCCTGAGGTCATCATGCAGGTGCTGGATACGGTAAACGGCACCGCACTCGTCACTGGCGAGATGCATGCCAACGTCCCGGTCGCCAGCGAGCGAAGCCTCAAGGACATCTTGTTGACGGCCGGAGGTCTCCCGCCCACCGCAAGCCATACCGTGAAGATCGTCCGTGCAGGATTGCCAGACCCGATCGTTGTCGAACTCGGCACCGACCTGGCTGCCAGCCAGACCGCCAACATCGCCGTCCATCCGCATGACATCATTCAGATCTCGCGAGCCAGCGTCGTCTATGTGCTGGGAGCTTTTGCGCGACAAGGATCTGTAGCGCTCGATCAGTCGTCGCCGCTCACCTTGCTTCAACTTGCAGCATTGAGCGGCGGCGTCGGCTTCGAGGCCCGAAATAGCGGCCTCAGTATCGTTCGTACCGTCGGCACGGATCGCAAAGTGATCCAAGTTGACCTCAAAAAAATTCGCGATGGCAAGAGCCCAGACCCAGTGCTCCAGGCCAACGATATTGTCTTCCTGCCGACCGATAAAATGAAAGCTGCCATCAAGAGCGTGGGAACCGGCGGTGTTTTCGCCATCGTCAGCCTGCTCTACACCGCACATGCGTTTTAGTCGGTGTACCGACGAAGCAGGGACGGTTTAACGTCGATCTCGCGAAAGGGAAACTGAATGACATCCCAGGATACCCGGAACGAAGCACGCCCCCTCCGGCGTGTTCGTCTCGCTTACTTGGTTACCCATCCCATCCAATACCAGGCACCCCTGCTGCGAAGAATCGCAGAAGAGCTCGATATCGACCTCACCGTCTTCTATGGCTCCGATTTTTCCGTCCGTGGCTATCGCGATGAAGGCTTCGGGGTCACCTTCAAGTGGGACACTCCTCTACTGGACGGCTACAAGCACGTCTTTCTGCCAAAGCTCCGCGATGGTGACGATGTCAGCTTCGCCACACCCCTCAATTGCGGAATCGTCTCTCATCTCCGCGGCAGCGACGGCGAGCCCGCCTTCGACGCCCTGTGGGTGCATGGCTACGCCACTGCCAACGCGCTGCACGGCATCTTGGCAGCCAAAATGCTAGGGATCCCCGTGCTTCTCCGCGCCGACATGTGGCTCAGCGATCGCACCCGCAGCCCGTGGAAACTGCTACTAAAGAAAATATTTTTCGCCGCACTCGAGCGCATCATTGATGGCGTACTCCCTGTCGGCACATTGAACGCCCAATACTGGCATCACTATTTTGGGGATCACATCCCGCAATTTCTGATGCCCTATGCAACCGACAACGCATACTTCGCACAGCGCTCCGCCGACGCCACTGCCACTCGCGAAAACCTGCAACGGGATTTAGGTCTCGACCCATCACGTCCCGTAATCCTCTTCGCCTCCAAGCTGCAAACACGCAAGCACTGCAATCACCTGATTGAAGCGTACACACGCCTCTCTCCTCCCGCGGGGGGCGATCCTCATCCCTACCTCCTGATCGTCGGCGATGGCGAAGAGCGAGCCGCACTCGAGCAGCAGGCCGCGGCAACCGGACTCGGTAGCATCCGCTTCTGCGGCTTCCGTAACCAGTCTGAGTTACCCCGCTTCTTCGATCTCGCATCCGTCTTCGTCCTCCCCGCGCGCCACGAGCCCTGGGGTCTCATCGTCAACGAAGTCATGTCCGCATCTCGCCCCGCCATCCTCTCCGACGACATCGGCTGCGCGCCCGACCTGATCAACGACGGAGTGAACGGCTGCATCTATCCAGTCGGAGATATCGCCGCCCTCGAGCAAGCACTCCGTCGTGTCCTCGATGTACCCGGCGCATCCCAGGCCATGGGCCAGCGCGCCTTTGAGCGTATCCGCAAATGGAGCTTCACCGAAGACATCGCCGCCCTCCGCCGTGCCCTTGCCTTCGTAGCACCGTGGTTTGAGCCGTAATCTCTTAGCTTGCATCGAAGACCACTCATCGCACTATCCGGCACGCCCTTTTCACTTCTAGACTGCATCGCCCCATGGGGCTGATGCGGAATCACTTGCGTTGCTATGAGAAGATTGAAGTGAATCAACCCACACAGCGCCCCCGTAACGCATACTCCCTATGAGAATTCTCCACTTCATCGCCTCAGTCGATCCAGAGACAGGCGGCCCCATCGAGGGCCTTCGCCAGCTCTGCTCCATCTACGGAGAGGGCGGCCATGAAGTCGAAATAGCCTCACTTGATTCGCCCGAATTTGTACATACCGTCGACTTCCCGGCGCCAATCAGCGCCCTCGGTCCCGGCCGCGGTGCATATGCCTACTCGCCGCGAGCGATTCCCTGGCTAAAGGAAAATCTCGCTCGCTTCGATCTCGTCATCGTCGATGGCGTATGGAACTACAACACCCTTGCCGCACATCGTGCCATCGCCGGCACGGACATCCCCTGGGCCATCTTCACCCACGGCATGCTCGATCCCTACTTCAAGCGCCGCTTTCCACTCAAGCACCTCAAGAAATTGATCTACTGGCACACCTCTCTCAACAAGGCCTTCCGCGAAGCCACCGCCGTCCTCTTCACCTGCGAAGAGGAAAAACTTCTCGCCCGGCAGTCCTTCGCCCGCTACAAAGTACGCGAGATGGTCGTTCCCTTCGGCATCTACGGCCCCGGCAACGGCACACCCACCGCAGCCGAAGCCTTCCTCAGCCAATGGCCTAAGCTGCGCGGCAAGCGCATCGCCCTCTCCCTCGGCCGCATCCATCCTAAAAAAGGCGCAGACATCCTGATCGAATCCTTCGCGGCCACTCTCGCCAGTGACCCAACATGGCATCTGGTCCTCGCCGGCCCCGACCAGATCGGCTGGCAAAAAGACCTCGAAGCTCTAGCGCAACGCCTCGGCATCAGCGAACGTATCACCTGGACCGGCAGCCTCGCCGGCGCGCTGAAGTGGGGAGCATTCGCCGCCTCTGAGATCTTCGTCCTCCCCTCCCACCAGGAAAACTTCGGCATAGTCGTAGCCGAGGCACTCGCCTGCAGTCTCCCCGTCATCCTCTCCGACAAAGTGAATATCTGGCGCGAGATCATCGCCTGCTCCGCCGGTCTGGTTGAAAAAGATACCATCGAAGGAACCAGCAAGTCGCTCGCGAGCTGGTCTCAACTTTCGCCGCAGCAGCGGGCGCAGTTCCGCCTCAACGCGAAGCATTGCTTCCACACTCGATTCGATTATGAACAAACCTCTAAGGTGATCCTGGAAAATCTCGACCAGTTGGCCCGGACAACCTCGCGATACAATCCTTCCGGCGCAATAACCGCACACACAAGGTAAGCTCAATCCGTAAACGGAGGAACGCAGTGGCTAGGCAGGCACAATACAACGCAGCCGATCACATTCCGGCAGAGAGCGCCGCCGATCCCTACCTGCGCCCGGCCTTCTCCGCCGCCGATCGCGCACGCCGCCTCCTCTGGAACATCTGCCACATGCTCCTCTACCGTACCTCGCCCCGCCCCATGCATGCCTGGCGAGCATTTCTGCTCCGCTCCTTCGGAGCAAGCATGGGCCCAGGCTGCCACTTCTACCCGGCATCCAAAGTATGGGCGCCATGGAATCTCATCTGCGCGGATCAGGTCACCGCGGCCGACCGAGCCGAAATCTACAACCCAGCCCCCATACATCTTGGCTCGCATGCCATCCTCTCGCAAGACGCCTTCCTCTGCGGCGCAACGCACGACTACGATTCGCCCGCATTCCCCCTTCTCGCTTACGCCATGCACATCGGTGCCTACGCCTGGGTTTGCGCGCGCGCCTCGGTCGCTCCTGGCGTGAACCTCGCCGAGGGCGCCGTCCTTGGGCTCGGCTCCGTCGCTACCCGCGACCTCGAACCATGGTCCGTCTACGCTGGCGTTCCCGCAGTCAAAGTAAAGGATCGCAAGCAACACCTCGCAACGGGACAACACCACCCATGAAGGATATCGTCGCAGTCATCTTCGGCCTCGCACTGCTGGGCAACGCCGCACTCTTCGTCCCCCAGGCGCTCGCCATCTGGCGCAAGAAAACCGACGAAGGCGTCTCCCTCATCACCTTCGGCGGCTTCAACATCCTGCAACTCATCGGCGTCGTCCACGGCTGTTACCAGCATGATCTTTCACTGGTCGTAGGCATGATCGCCAGCTTCATCACCTGCGGCATCGTCACCTGCCTGACGCTGTATTACCGTATGAAGCGCCGCCGCGTCGCCGCCATCGCCCCATAAAGTCCCGACCCCGCTTTACTTCCGACTCGCATTCAGCCTGTCCAAGACCATCTTCAGCTCATCCAGTTTCTTTCCTGCATCTCCAAGCTTCCCATTCGCCGTCAGTCGCTGATACTCCGCAAAATCCTTGCCCGCCTCAGCAATCAACGAATTTGTATCGTTCGCCGCCGGAACCGCCTGCACTACTCTCCCTTGCTGTGTCGTAGCCTGCAGTCCACCAGCCGCACTCATCGACGGAGCCTCCGCTCCATACAACGAGGCCAGCGCCGCCTCGAACGTAGGTCCATACGCCAGCTTGTCCTGCAATGCCAGCACCACCAATCGCAGTTCCGGCATAGCGCTCGTCTGAGCCTGCAAAAAGATCGGCTCCGCATACAGCAGCGCCTTGCCCGAAGGGATCACCAGCAGACTTCCACGCACCACATGCGACCCCTGCTGATTCCAAAGCGTCAACTGTCCAGAGAGCTGCGCATTCTGATCGATCCGCGCCTCAATCTGCTGCGGCCCATCCACCACCCTGCCCTTGGGAAAGTCATACACAATCGACTTCCCATAGTTCGCTCCATCGCACCGCGCTGCAATCCAGCCGATCAGGTTATTCCGATTCGCCGGCGTAAACGGAAGTATCTCCACGAACTCCGCACCGCTCTCACCCGGCAGCTTCATCAGCACAAAGTTCGGCTGCATCTCCTGCTTCGCCTGGTCGCCATTCTCGCTCGATCCCGTCTCAGTAGCCACCGTCCAAAGATCTTCGCGATTGAAGAACACCTCAGGATTCGTCATGTGATATAGCCCGTACGCCTCGGCCTGCAGGCGAAACAACAGCTCGGGATACCGCACATGCTTCCGGAGCGCCGCTGGCATCATCGCGCCGTCCTTAAACAGCGTCGGAAAGACCTTCCGATACGTCGCAAGAATTGGATCCGCATCGTCAAACACATAAAGCGTAGTCGTACCGTCATACGCATCCACCACAGCCTTCACGCTGTTGCGCATCATGTTGACCGAGTCATCCCCCACCGCATAGTGCGTCGCATACGGATAGCTATCCGAAGTAGTAAACGCATCCAGCACCCACGACAGCCGTCCATCCTCGCCCACCACCATATAGGGGTCCCGATCAAACGTCAGAAACGGAGCCAGCGCACTCACCCGTTCCCGCACATTGCGCCGCATCAGCAACCGGCTGTCCGTCGTCACATCGTCACTGAACGGCAGCTTGCCCAGGTCATCCCGGTCGAACGCCAGCAGCACACGCCGCAGAAATCCACCCAGCGCAATCCCGCCCGTACCCTGGTACGAAGTCAAACTATTCGTCTGCCCCTGCGGATAATCGAATTCCTGCTGCTTCGTCTTCACATACACATCATTGTTCGTCATCTCGCCAAAATAAATCTGCGGACGGCTTACATTCAGGCTCGGCACCGTACTCTGCACCGGCATATTGCTCAACAGCAGCGTAGGCAGACCCTCCGGCGTAAATCCATTCACCGGATTCATCGTCACACCATACCCATGCGTGTAGATCAGCTTCTCGTTGATCCAGTTTCTGCTGCTCTCCGGCAGCTTATCCACGTTCAGCTCACGCGCCGCCAGCATCACCTCGCGCATCTGCCCATTCACCATGTACCGATCGATATCGATGTCCGGAAAATCGTAATACGTTCGAATCTCCTGCACCTGGCGCAGAGTATCCTGCAACGCGCGCCAGTCCCACAGTCGAATGTTTTCTAGCGTAGCTTGATTGCTCGCCGGCTCCGTAGCCTCCACCGAAGTCTCCGCCGGAAACTCCCGCTGCGAAAACTGATCCAGCCCAAACGCCCTCCGCGTCATCTCGATGTTGTGCGCAATGTATGGCGTCTCACGATCCAACTCATTCGGCTTCACCACGAAATTGCCCACATACCAGCCCACCACACTCAACACGACATAACACACCACCGCAGGCGCAGCCGAAGCGGCAATCCCAACCGCACGCGGCTTCCGCACCGCATTCACCGCAGCCATCGCAGCTCCCGCAATCAGCGCGAGACACACGATCAACAACCCCGTAAGCATCAGGTGCGCGTCCGTATAGTCGATCCCATCGAAGATCGTATGGTGCTCCAGAATCATGTCGAAGCGGCCGAGATAAACATCCGCCGCAACCACCACCAGCAGTAACGACACGGCAAACGACAACCCACGCCACGGCGACGATGACGCCCCATAGTTCGCCACACTCTTATTCAGCGCCCGTACACTGCCCGTAATTAGCAGGAACACTCCGGCCACAACGCACACAATCACCGACATCGTCAGCAGCCAGTCCAGCACAATGTGCCAGGCCGGCAGCGTGAACAGAAAAAAACTGAGCGGCCTGCCGAAGATCGGATCCGCCGCCCCGCTCCCACCACGCGGTGTATTCCACCACAGCGCCAGCGCCGGCCAGTCGCTCATCATCGACGCGCCCGAGATCAGTGCGATCCCAATCGATCCAACCCACCCCACCACGCTCAGCACCGGCGCTACCGACAACTTCACCGGCTGCCCGCCAAACAAGATCGTATGGTCGCGCGGTAGATCCCCACGATGCGCCCGCCGCAGCACCGTAAATGCCCCAAACAAAATCACAAACGTAGCCGCACCGAACCCGGCAAAGATGCCCCATTGCAGCCGCAGCGTCTTCCAGAAAACGTCCGCATAACCCAGCGATCCGAACCACAGCATGTCCACCCAATACGACACAGCAGCGCGCGCACCAAACAGCACAGCCGCCAACACAGCCACCACGACCCACACAGTACGTCTCTGCCGCAGAGTCCGTGACTCCCGCGGATAATCAACCGAAACTGCCACTCTCTACCTCATTTCAAAACGCCTGTGCAACCACCGGAATTGTACAGCGTTGCGTCGCGCAGACAGTGCCGCAGCGTCCCATCCGTCCGAGATTTACTGGTAAACTAGACCCATGCGCGGCATGCCACCCCTCAAAATCATCGCAGCCACCATCATCATTCTGGGCACGGTCGGGTGGCTCTCCTACAGCGGCGTGCAAAGCACCAAAGAGTATTACGTCACCATCACGCAGCTCAATGCGCTCGGCAACAAAGCCTACACCCGCCACCTCCGCGTAGCCGGAAACGTAGCTCCTGGCAGCATCCAGCGCTCCGGCCCCGACGCGCAGTTCGTCCTGCTCGAACAAGGCCGCACTCTCAAGGTCGATTACAAAGGCGCAGAGCCGCCACCAGACACCTTCAAAGACGACGCTCAGGCCCTCGCCGTAGGCACCTACGGACGCGATGGCGTCTTCCACGCCACCCAGCTCCAGGCCAAGTGCGCCTCCAAATACGCACCCGCAAAACCGGGCCAGGCCGCTCCAACCACCACAGCCATGCTCAACCCGTCCAAGTGAACCCGCTAGCACAAGGTGGCACGCAGCCCGCCGCGCCTCAACCCGCAAATCCCGCCGCCTCCCTCCACGAAGTCTCCAAGCTCTACGGCACCTTCGCCGCCCTCCGCAAAGTCTCCACCCACTTCCCCGTCGGCTCCTCCACCGTCATCCTCGGCGACAACGGCGCCGGCAAATCCACCCTCCTCCGCCTCCTCGCCGGCCTCATCTCCCCCACCCGCGGCACCGTCCAGATCTTCGGCGCGGAGCCCCAGCACCAGCGCCGCCGCATCGCCTACATGAGCCACGACGCCATGCTCTACGACGAGCTCTCCGCCATCGAAAACCTCCGCTACTTCGCCGCTCTCCAGCGCGACAAACACCACCCCTGCACCTGCACCACCTCCCCCGAGATGGCCCTCCGCGCCGTCGGCCTCGACCCCAATCTCTCCCGCCCCGTAGGCCAATACTCCCAAGGCATGCGCCAGCGAGCCTCCCTCGCCCGCGTCCTCCAGACCGACCCCGAACTCCTCCTCCTCGACGAGCCCTTCTCCAACCTGGACGTCACCTCAGCCCAGCAAATGGTCGAACTCCTCGCAGACTTCCGCACCTGGCCCATCGAATCGCCCAACCCCACCGCCACCCCAGCAGCCCGCACCCTCATCCTCACCACCCACCAGCCCAAACTAGCCGAGTCCCTAGCCGAAACCACTCTCACCATGCACTCCGGCACCATACTCTCCACCGAGCAGCGCGCATGACCTACCTCAGCCACGTCCTAACCCACCTCCGCAAAGACCTCCAGCTCGAGTGGCGCTCCCGCGACTCCATGGTCGGCATGCTCTTCTTCACCCTCCTCGTCGTCATCGTCTTCGCCTTCGCCTTCGATCCCACCTCCGCCGTCTCCCGCGAGATCGCCGGCGGCATCCTCTGGCTCGCCCTCCTCTTCGCCTCCTTCACCGCGCTCAACCAATCCTGGACACGCGAGCAGCGCAACCGAGTCCTCGACGCCCAGCGCATGTCGCCCGCCCCACCCTCCGCCCTCTTCCTCGGCAAAGCCCTCGCCAACCTCATCTTCGTCACCGCCGTCGAACTCGTCCTCGCCCCCATCTTCATCCTCTTCTACAATCTCCACGCCCTCGGCCAGCCCTGGCTTCTGCTCCTCGTCATGCCCCTCGGCACCTGGGCCCTCGTCTGCAACGGAACCTTCTTCGCCGCCATGGGCCTCCGCACCCACAACCGCGAGCTCCTCCTCCCCCTCATCCTGGTCCCCATCTCCATACCCGCACTCCTCAGCATGATGCAGGCCACCACAGCCATCCTCACCGGCGAGTCCGACCCCGGCGCCTGGATCCGCATCCTCCTCGCCTATAACATCGCCTTCACCACCGTCTGCCTCCTCCTCTTCGAAACCGCCCTCGCCGCCGAATAGCCCTTAAATATTTGTCCTCGCCGGACGTGCACCCTGCGCGGGAAGCGGTTACTTCGTGACGCGTATTGGCCTCTGAGTGGCTGCTCCCCGATGGTCGCCACGAACTTTTGCACCGACCAACGGGAGGACCGCGCGAAGCTTTAGAAAGGCGTGCCAACGCCCTGCTAAACTTAACCCATGCGCCACACCCGCATCGCCGCTGCCATCGGCATAGCCTGGTTCACCCTAAACCTCGCCCTCATCGCCTACGCCACCCGCCTCGGCCTCTTCCTCTCCCCCACCGACGCGATGCAGGGCAACATCGGACGCGTCTTCTTCTACCACGTACCCACCTCCATTTGGGCCCTCGTCTTCCCCTACATCAACTTCATCGCCTCCGTCTTCTATCTCTACTGGCGCCGCCGCGACCCACTCAAAGCCCTCACCGCAGACGCATGGGCCCTAGCCTCAGCCGAAATAACAGTCGTCTACGCCACCATCTGCCTCTGGACCGGCATGCTCTGGGGCCGCGCCGAGTGGGGCATCTGGTGGACGTGGGACGCGCGCCTCACCAGCATGCTCCTCCTCTGGCTGCTCTACGTCAGCTACCTGATGCTGCGCAAATTCTCCTCCACCGGCCAGACATACACTCTAGCCGCCGTCCTCTCCATCTTCGCTGCCGTCGACGTACCCATCGTCTACGAGTCCATCCGCCTCTGGCCCACGCAACACCCCGCCCCCGTCTTCTACGGAGCCCCCGGCACCGGCCTCGATAAATCCATGTACCCCGCCTTCAACTGGAACATCCTCGCCTGGGGCATGTGGGGCATCTTCCTGCTCGTCTTCCGCTACACCCTTGAGCGCCGCCGCCAGGCGTCCGAACAGGACGCAGCCCTCGCCGCCATCGAAGCCTCCCTGGAGATCGCACAATGAAGTTAGCCTGGCTCTTCGGCCCCACCCTCGAGCAGCGCCACCTGCTCCTCGTCTACCTCTCCGTCTGGCTCATCCAAGGCGGCTACTTCGCCTGGCTGGCCACCCAGTGGCTCCGCACCATACGCAATCCCCCATCCACATCTGGACCCCCCTCCCAGCCCAGCCGGTAACCCACATCCGCACAGTTACCCGCCCATATCTTCCGTCACAGTTGCCGAGGCTCGCATGAAATCGTTCGTCAAAACTCTTGCCACAGTCTCACTCTGGCTAATTCCCGTAAACCTGCCGTCCCAGACGTTTGCACCAAAGCTCTCTCCTCAAGACCGCCTCACCGCAGCCAGAGCTCTCTACTACACCCCTACTACCGCTGGACTCAAATCATTCGGTTGCAAAGCCTCCTTCGATTGGAAGGACCTCCTCCAGACCGTCCGGGGCAAGCCCGTCGAAGCTAACGATCTCTTGCTGGTCTATCTGAATTCCACGAACCTCTCCGTCAGTGACGATCTTCGGGGCGAAGGCCATCTTGACTGGGCCAACACTTCGGTCCCCGATCCAACCGTCGACGGTTCCGCAACCAAAATGCAGCACGGCATGAAGCAAATATTCGATGGATTCTTCAAATCCTGGAATGCCTACCTCAATGGCACGATGATTCCAATCCCGGACAAGACAATCCAACTCACCCCAGCCGACGGTGGCCTCCAGCTTCACGCGCCGTCGGAATCAATGACAGTCGACGAAGACTTCGATAAAAACATGCTCCTCACGAAGGCCCATGTCTCAACCCCCCAAATGGACGTCGTAGCCACGCCGATCTTCATCAATACCCCGGACGGGCGCCTGATCTCAGAGATTCACAACGAAGTGAAGATGCCCATAACCAGCCCGCCCGTCTATGCCGACTTCTTCGTAACCTACCGCGACCTCAATGGATATCGCATCCCTGAGACCATTCGCTTCGATGAAAAAAATGTTGCTGTCCTGGAATTCAAACTGACCGATTGCATCACCAGTCCCACCCGTCAGAAGCCAGTTCGATAGCTTCGACCTTTATCTGCACTCCCAGGCGACACTTCCGATATCACACGCACGCTTCATATCGCACTCACCTACGCCACGGCCCGACGCTCCTGCGCCTCGCGGCTCCGATTATCCTTACCCAGGTTCACACTCACTATCTTCGACACGCCCGGCTCCTGCATCGTCACTCCATAGATCACGTCCGCCTGCGCCATTGTCCTCTTCGAGTGCGTAATCACCACAAACTGCGTCGTAGCCGACATCTCCGAGATCAGCTTCGCAAACCGCCCCACATTCGTCTCATCCAGCGGAGCATCCACCTCATCCAGCACGCAGAAAGGAGCGGGCTGAAACTGGAATATCCCAACCAGCAGCGACAACGCAGTCAGCGCCTTCTCACCGCCCGAAAGCAGCAGAATATTCTGCAGCTTCTTCCCCGGAGGCGACGCCACGATATCGATCCCCGACTCGGCCGAATTCTCCTCATCCGTCAGCCGCATAAACGCCTGCCCGCCCCCAAATAACTTCGCAAACGTCACGCCAAAGTTTTCATTGATCACCGCAAACGCCTGATCGAACTTCACCCGCGACACATCATCGATCTCCTTGATCGATGCCTGCGTATTCTCGATCGACTCCATCAGATCCGTACGCTGCGTCTCCATGAAGCTATGGCGCGCAACCGTCTCGTTGTACTCCTCCAGCGCCATCATGTTCACCGGCCCCATCGCCTCCAGCCGCTGCTTCAGCGCTCGCGCCGCCTCTTCCTCGACCGTCAGCGCCTCACCCTCAATCCGAGCAATCTCCGCATCCTCACGCAGCGTCGTCGCCTCCGCACCCAGATCATTCAAGCAAGTAGCATCGATATGCTCAATATCCGAAGCCAGCTTCGCCGCCCGTGCCGTCAGGTTCGCTCTCTGCTCGCGCAGCTCCTCAGTCTCATGCCGCAGCGTCCGCAGCTTCCCATCCAGCTCCGTCATCTGCGTCCGCAACTCACCCGCCACAGCCGTTAGCCGAGCACCCTCAGCCACCGCCGTAGCTCGCGTCTCCGCCAACACACCATGTTGCCCGCCCAGCTCAGCCGTCTCCTGCTCCCGCCGAACCTTCTCCGCACCTGCAGCCTCCATCTGCTGCTCTACCTGCGCAATCCGCGCACTCTGCGCCTCCGCCATCCGCCGCGTCTGCTCATAGCTCGAAGCCGCATTCCTTCGCCGCTCCTCCAACCCCGCCAGCGCAGCCGAAGCCTCCGCCGCCGCCTGCTGCAACGCCTCACGCTCTCCGCGCAGCCCTTCCAGCCTCCCCTGCAATTCCGCAAGCTGCGCCTCCAGCCCCTCGCGCTCCGTCTCGAAGGCCGCCGTCTCCTGCTGCCGCCTTGCAATCAGCTCCTGCTTCTGCGCCCGCGCGCCACGGTTGCGTTCCGTCGCCAGCACCCACTCCTGCAGCCGCCGCTCAATGCGCGCAATCTCCTGCTCCATCTGCCGCAGCGCCGCGCCCGAGTTCGCCGACTCCCGCTCCGCATCCCGCCGCTCCACCGTCTTCGCCTCCACCGCCGAGGTCAGCTCCCGCACCTCGCGTTCGAGCGTCACCGCTTCCATCTCCGCCTGCCCCAGCGCCGCCTCAGCAGCATCCAGCTTCCGCTGAACCTCACTCAACTCCCGTTTCAAAGCCAGCGGCCCCTGTGCCCGCGCACGCCCCCCAGTCACCGTAGCGTTGTGAAAAGCCTCGCCACTCGGTGCCAGAAAGAATCCCCACGGATACTCCGCCGCAAGCCGCCGAGCCGTAGCCGCATCCTGCGCAATAAACCCATCCCGCAGCTTCGGCAGCATCCCCTCCAGCGACGTCCCAAACCCATTCAGCACCCGCACACAATCCTTCAAAGCCACCGCACCCTCAGGCGTCTGTGGTCTGTTCCCTGATCCCTGTTCCCCGTTCCCTGCCCCCTGCTCGTCCCCATGAACCAGAAACGTAGCCCGCCCCGCCACATCCGTCTCCAGCATTCTCATCCCAGCATCCGCCGCGTCCCAGCTCTTCACCACCACATAATTCAGCTCATCCCGCAGAAACTCATCCACCACGCCTTCATACTGCGCATCCACTTCCAGAAAATCCGCCAGCGTCCCTACCGGCGACATGCCCGCGCCGCCACTCTTCGCCGTCGCCTTGAAGATATTCTTGACCGTATCGGTCGAGTAGCTATGCTCCCGAATCAATCCATCGAGCGAACTCCGCCGCCCTTCCAGCGTAGCCCTCTCCGCACGCAGCTGATCGCCCCTACGCTTCGCAGCCGCTTCCTGCTGCCGCGCCCCATCGATCTTTACCCGCAGCCCTGCAATCTCCTCCTCCAGAGCCTTCAGCCGCTCCGTCACATTGCCAAACGACATTGCCACCTGCCCGCGCTGTACACCAAGCTCGTCCAAATCCCGCCGAGCCGCACCCGACTCCGACTCCAGCCGCGCAGACTCACTATCGAGTCCAGCGAGCGCAGCCTCAGCCTGCGCCTGCTCATTCCTGCTCTGCCCCGCCCGCTGCAGTGCCGCAAACCCCGCCCGCCGATTCTGTTCCGCCGCCTGCTCCGCCGCCGCCACCGAACGCACCGCCTCCTGCGCCCGCACCTGCTTCGCCTGCGCAGCCTCACGTTCCGACGTAGCCTCCGAAGTAGCATTCTCCAGAAAGCTCCGCTGCGCCTCCAACTCACCCGCCAACACCCGCAACTGCTCCCGAGCCTGCTCCAACTCGCCGCCACCCGCAGCGATCCGCGCCTCCAGTTCCGCCACGCGATCCGTATTTGCCGCCATCCGCGCCGTCACCCGCTCCAGTTCCACCGCCGAGCGGTTCGCCTCCGCGCCAAACTCACGAATCTGCCGATCGAACTCATACCCCTGCTGGACCCCAGCCGTATGCTCAGCGTCCATCGCCTCCACCGCAGCCGATTGCTCCGCCACCTGCGCCGTCAACACGCCAATCTGCGCGGCCACTTCACTCTGTTCCGTATCCAGCTGCTGCATCCGGCTAGCCAGCACCACCCGCAGCCGCCCGCGCAACTCATCGCGCAACACGCCATATCGTTCCGCCTTCGCCGCCTGCCGCTTCAGCGTCCCCATCTGTCGCGTCACTTCGTCGAAAATGTCATTCACCCGCGACAGATTCAGCTTCGCCGATTCAAGCCTCAGCTCCGCCAGCCGCTTCTTCGTCTTGAACCGCGTAATCCCCGCAGCCTCTTCCAGAATCGCCCGCCGGTCCATCGGCTTCGAGCTCAGAATCTGCCCAATCCGCTCCTGCCCGATAATCGCGTAGCTCTCCCCACCCAACCCGGTCCCCATAAAAATATCCTGAATATCCCGCAGCCGGCAGATCTTCCCATTCAGCAGATACTCCGAATCACCCGAGCGAAACAGACGTCGCGTAATCGTCACCTCACCAGCCCTTACCGGGGACCGTCCAAACTTCCGCCGCCGAATCTTCAACACCACACCCGGTGCGCCATCCTTGCCGGTCTCATTCAGCTCGGGTGCCCCATCCTTCACTGTCTCATCGTGAAGGGTGGGATCCACCGAACTAGAACCCTCCACTGGCTCCCCATCCATCCCCACCACCACACCCGGCTGAGCCTCCAGCGTAGCCTCTTCCGTCTCCTGAGCCCGCCGCTGCCTCTCCTCCGTCTCGTCCCAATCCCCAGCCAGCGAAACCTCACGCTCGCTGCTTCCATCGCTTGACCAGTCACCCTCAACCAGCCCATCCTCGCCGATCACCGCTCCGTCATAGACCTCCGGATCAACCAGCGTCAGCGACACCTCCGCCATCCCCGTCGGCTTCCGCTCCCGCGTCCCGGCAAAGATCACATCCTCCATCTTGGTCCCACGCAAGCTCTTCGCCGACTGCTCGCCCAATACCCACGTAATCGCATCCGAGATATTCGATTTGCCGCACCCATTCGGCCCCACCACCGCAGCAATCCCGTTGCCCGACAGTTGAACCTCAGTCCGGTCGCAAAACGACTTGAACCCCAGAATCTGAACCCGCTTGAGCTTGAGCAAACCACACCTCCATGAGACTCGAAAGACACTCGAAATGCCTGCGCCCGCCTCGAAATCCCCTTCGGCCCAGCCCTCGAAACCCGGACCGGCCAAAGCTAAAGAGACGCAGCAACGCACCTCCTAATCTATTCGCCGCCCCAGCCGGGATCAACAACATAAACCCCACATATTGTGGATAACCAGTCCCATGCACCACAAATGGGCAAGAGTTCCGCGTCGTTGCACCAAACCGACGAACGTTCATATCTAACGGATGGTAGGCGATGTTATAGGCTGAAAGAATGCGCATCGGACTTGTTACCACGTTGATGATGCTTACTATAGTGGGGTGCCATTATGACCCAACCGTCTGGAAGGAAAGCATCCATTCACCGGATGGGGCATGGATCGCGGAGGCTCGAACAGACCAGTGGGGTGGTTTCGGATCGGCATATGTTGCGACTACGGTAAGCCTCACCAGGGTGGATCGCACTTATAACAAAGGCAAAGCCTTCGACATTCTCATCTATCCCGGCGGAGGCCAAATCCCAAAGACCTACGTCCTCAGCGACGACAACGCCGATCAAGATCTCAACCTGAATTGGCTGAGTCCGACGCATCTCGAGATCACTCATGCGTCTCCCATGGAAGCTCCTAACTTAGAAGTTATTCGGTTTGGCAATGTCGACGTCAGCTATAAGCTGGGTCAGCCTCCCACCCAGCCCTGACCGTGACGTTAGGGATGCCAATTTTAGGTCAGACGAAGTGAAAATCAGTGTCTCTGAGACAAGAGCGGCGCGAGCTACTCTTCATATTCCTCGTCGGCGCAATCCTTAGTCGCTCGCCGCCCTGCCGCTCGACGCTAAGCCCGCCGCCGATACCGAATCGCAAACTCATACCCCTCATTCGGAGGAAATAGCTTCGCCACCAGCCGCAACCGGTCCGCCAGAGCCTGCGGAGCCAGCAGCGGATACTCCCTCTCCCGCAGCTCCGAATAGTCAAAATCCACCGCCAGCGAAAGCAGATAAATAGCCACCGCATCCGAAAAAGCCGCCTCCAGATACTCCCCCTTAGCCTTCTCATCTACACGAGCCTTCCCCTCGCCCGCCTCGCCGCGTTCAAGCGCCGCCCCCCGGCTCTCCCACGCATCCTGGCTGGTCTCCCCCCGAACATCCGCCACCGCCTGGGCCCACGCCAGCTCGGCAAATTCCTCCCCCACCCCAATCTCATCCACAAATGCATGCGCCACATTGATAAAAAACTCAAACGCCAGCGAAAACCGGTCATTGAGCAGCCGGCTGGAGATAAATACCCCCTCTCCCGCCTCTCCACCTAACGTCACATTTCGATGGCAGATCGACAGGTCCGCCAGCTCCGTCGTATACACCGGCGAGATCATCGTCCCCTCGCCGCCACTCCGATGCCCACTTCCCTCAGCCGAACGCCCCTCCGCCAGCGCCAGCGGCACTAAGTAATAGCTGCGCCGCACCAACGCCCCAGCCACTACCGACGGCACCGCCTGCACCATCCGCACCAGCGCCAAATCCTCCTGCGCCACATCCCCAAACACCGCAAACCGAATCCCATTCGCCGCCACACGCAACGCCGTCTCCTGCGCCACCTGCGTCGCCAGCACCAACCCGCTCTCGATCTCCTCGGCCATACCCCTCACAACTTCAGTCATAAACAGATATTCTACCTATATGACGCAACCTTCCCCTATCGCCGCCAACCCTGCAGGCAATCTCTTCGGCATCCCGCTAGGGAAGATGGGATGGTTCGCCAGTCTCCTCATGGCGGTCGCCGCAGGCTTCATGGCGTTCTTCGCCTCCACCTTCTGCGCCATCATCTGCATCCTGCTTGCGAACACCGCCGCCCACAAATCCATCGACTACGCCCTCAGCTATCGCCGCATTGGATTCCCCATCGGCCTGTCTGTCATGGCCGTCGCCCTCGCCTACATGTCCACCCTCTGGATCAAACGCATCACCCGCCGCGTCAGCTAGCCAACTGAACAAACCATGCGCGGGCAGCGCCCACTTCGTGACATATGCCGAGCTTCGCCCAACCGTCCCGTTGGTCGCCACAAAGCTTATCGGCGACCCACGGGAGCACCCACGCGAAGCTTTAAAATGGCCTGCGACGCCCGCCCCACGCGCAGTGGGGCCGTCCGGCAGGACACACTCTTCTATTTTTAGAAGGTCTTCAGCCGTGCGCCTGGGGACTGGGCCGCACCTTACCCTGCGCCACCGGAGCCGTCACCATCTTGCTCGTATCCTTCAGCGCAGCAATATCCTCGTCATACCGCCCCGCCACCGAGTTCCCCCGTATGATCGCCATCTCTTCCAGCATCTTCATGCCATCCTTCAGATAGCTCATCCGGCTGCGTTCGTCGTGTCCCCACGTCACCGGAACCTCGTGAACCTCATACCCCAGCTTCCGAGCAATAAACAAAATCTCCGGATCGAAACCCCACCGCTCGATCCTCTGCAGCCGAAAGATCACCTGCGCCGCCGGCCGCTTGAATGCCTTGAACCCGCACTGCGTATCTTTGAACGGCAGCCCCATCACGGTACGAGTCACCCAGTTGAAACATCGCCCAAAAAATCTTCGGTACAGCGGCTGATGAATCGTCTGCCGCGTCTTCTCCAGCCACCGCGACCCGATCGCCACATCCGCGCCATCCTCCAGCGCCGCCAGCAACCGCTCCGCTTCTTCCATAGGGGCCGAGAGGTCCGCATCGGTAAACATCACTACATCGCCAGCTGCCTGCAGCAGTCCATTCCGTACCGAGTAGCCCTTCCCGCGATTTCCTTCATTCTTCACCAGGTGGAGCCGCGGATACCGCTCCATCCATCGCTCAACAATCTGTGGCGTCGGATCGCTCGACCCGTCGTCCACCACCAGGACTTCCGCATCCCATCCCTGCGTCTCCACGCAGGTCATCACGCGCTCCAGCGTCAGTTCGATCCGCGCGCCTTCGTTGTATGCGGGAATCACAATGCTTAGCTGCGGACTTGCCATTCGTTCCTCGTCCTCTACCCACTTCCCCTGCGCCTGCCGCGGCCTTGAGTCTCCTCAAAATCCGCTTCGAGTCAGCCTGAAGATGATGTGGGCCTGCGCGACCAAGCGCGGATTCATCATACTGCAATTACTAGACGACACAACAGCCTTGCCGGACGCATCTTCATCGACACATTACTTCTCGCTGCATCGAACCGCACCCCTCCCGCGCAGAACCATCGCAACTTAGCACCAAATGAACTAAACTCCACATCATGCCGGAAGACCAGCACTTCGCCCCGCCCCCACCTCCTCCCCCAGCCGCTGCTCCACACCCCTATGCCCAGCCCTCACCGTACCCCGCGTACAGCCTGCCTCCGCGCAAGCCCCGCTCCCCATGGTTCTGGGTCGCCATCATCGGAGGCTCATTCGCCGTCGTAGCCCTCCTCATTACGGGCATGGTCTGGTCCGTAGTGCATACTCTCAACGGCGACTCCAACGCTGGTCTCGACGGATTCGGCGGTTCCAAAATCGGCGTCATCGATCTCGACGGCGTCATCCTCGACGCCGACAAAGTCAACACCCAGCTCCGTAAGTTCGGCGATGACTCCTCCATCAAGGCCATCATCCTCCACATCAACTCCCCCGGCGGCGGCGCAGCTGCCTCGCAGGAGATCTTCAACGAAGTAGTCCGCGTCCGCCACGAGAAGAACAAGCCCATCATCGCCTCCATCGAGTCCGTCGGCGCGTCCGGCGCCTACTACATCGCCAGCGGATGCGACTCCATCTACGCCAACCAGGCCTCCGTCGTCGGCTCCATCGGCGTCATCATGGAATGGACCAACTACGGCGACCTCATGCGCTGGGCCAAGCTCAAATCCGTCGTCATCCACGCCGGAACCCTCAAAGACGCCGGCGACCCCACCCGCGACATGACCCCGCAGGAGCAGGCCTACTTCCAGTCCCTCGTCGACAACATGTACACCCAGTTCGTCCACGACGTAGCCACCGGCCGCCACTCCACCGACGACCGCATCCGCCCCCTGGCCACCGGCCAGGTATGGACTGGCGAACAGGCAATCCCGCTCGGCTTGATCGATAAAATCGGAGGCTTCCGCGTAGCCCTCATCGACACGGCCCGTGCCGTCAAAATCTCCGGCGAACCCACCATAGCTCGCCCCGCCTCCGACAAAAAGGGCCTGCTGGCCGCCCTCAGCGACGACTCCGAATCCCTCTTCCCCAACCCCGGCAAGCTCCTCGACCAGGCCCCCGGCTTCTACTTCATGTGGAAGTAATAGCCAACACAAAATCCCGCTCACCCAAAAATCCGTGTCATTCGGAGCGAAGCGAAGAACCCCCGCATTTCGTCTTTGCCGTTGCTTGTTCTTGCCGTCATCCTGAGCGCAGCGAAGGACCCCGATGGACTCCGCCCAACCTCAACCCTTCGAACCTTTCTCCCTCCAACCTCATGGACACTCCGCGAACCCAAAACCGAGCAACTAGGACCACGCACCTACCTGTCCTCATCGCCCTACTAGCCATCGCCCTGCCAGCACCAGCCCAACCCGACCCCACCACCCTCGTCCGCCAAGCCGTCCAGCATCGCCTCGACTCCGCCAAGAGTCACCCACTGCACCAATATCTCCTCCGCCGCATCGACGAACACCGCGACACCACCAAAGCCATCATCGAAACCCCCGAAGGCGACGTAGCCCGCCTCATCCTCATCAACAACAAACCTCTCACTCCCGAAGCCAACCAGGCCGAGCTCGACCGCCTTACCACCCTGGCGCAACACCCCGAACTCCAGGAACACCGCAGCAAGTCCGAACAAAAAGACGGCGCCCAGGTCACCCACCTCCTCTCCCTCCTCCCCGAAGCCCTCGTCTACACCTACGCCGGCACCACCCCCTGCGCCGCCAGCCAATGCACCCGCCTCACCTTCCAGCCCAACCCCCACTTCAGCCCACCCGACCTCGCCGCCAACATCTACCGCGGCATCGCGGGCGAACTGTGGATCGACCAGACCCAGAACCAGCTAGTCAAAATCGACGCCCACTTCATCGCCGACATCGACGTAGGCTTCGGCATCCTCGGCAAGCTCAACAAGGGCGGCACCGCCCTGCTCGAACAATCCGACATCGGCAACGGAGACTGGGAGCTAACCCACCTCAACCTCCAGGTCACCGGCAAGATCCTCCTCGTCCACTCCTTCCGCGAGCACGTCGACGAGTCCCTATCGCACTTCAGCCCCATCGCGCCAACTCTCCATTACCGCGACGCCATCACCCAGCTCAAGCAGCTTGACCCAACCACAGCCAACGCGGGGTTAAGGGAGTTAAGATAGACACATGCAAACCAAGCTCTTCACCGGAGAAGCAAACGAGTTCGAGACGCCACTCCTCGCAGTCTTCGCCGTAGACCTCGCCCTCACCAAAGACGCCCCGCCCAAGCTCGTCCTGCTCCCCACCAGCAAAGCGGCTATTGCAGCAACAAAACAACTCCTCACCTCCGGCGAGTTCAAAGCCACCCTGGGCGAGATCGCCCTCCTCCACTCCCCCGCCGGCCTCAAAGCCGAACGCCTCCTCATCGTAGGCCTCGGCAAAGCCAAAGACGTCACTCCAGACACCCTCCGCAAAGGTGCAGGCACAGCCATCCGCGCCGCCAAAGCCCGCGCCATCCGCACCCTCGCCATCGTCTCCCCCTTCACCTCCGCGTTCACCGAAGCGCTCATAGAAGAGCACCTGCCGCCCGCACTCACCACCCGCGCCCTCGTCGAAGGCGCAGCGCTTGCCCAGCAGGATTACGACACCTACCGCAGCAAACGCAAAGAATCCACCATCGACACCCTCACCATCCTCACTCACACCGCCACCCCCGAAATCCAACGCGGCTTCGACGAAGGCCTTATCCTCGCCGCCGCACAAAACTTCACCCGCGCCCTGGTCAACGAGCCCGGCAACGTGCTAACCCCCACGGAGCTAGCCGCCCGCACCAAGACCATGTGCGACGAAGCCGGCCTCACCTGCGAAGTCCACTCCTCAGAAAAAATCCAGCAGCTCAAAATGGGCGCCTTCTGGGCCGTAGCCAAAGGCTCCGCCGAACCACCCGCCCTCATCGTCATGACCTACGAACCCGAGACCGCGCCCGCACCCGGAGCACCCATCCTCGGCCTGGTCGGCAAAGGCATCACCTTCGACACGGGCGGCATCTCCATCAAGCCCGCCGACGGCATGGAAAAGATGAAGTACGACATGGCCGGAGCCGCCGCCATGATCGGCGCCATGCACGCCCTCGCCCGCCTCAAGCCCGCGGTCAAAGTCATCGCCGTCATCTGCTCTGCCGAGAACATGCCTGGCAGCCGCGCGTTCAAACCCGGCGACGTCGTCACCGCCATGTCCGGCACCACCATCGAGATCATCAACACCGACGCCGAAGGCCGTCTCGTCCTCGCCGACGGCCTCCACTACGCCAAAACTCTCGGGGCAACACACCTCATCAACGCCGCCACCCTCACCGGAGCCGTCAACATAGCCCTCGGCAACCTCAACGCCGGCATCTTCTCCAACGACGACGAAGCCTACGCAAAATTCCAGCAAGCCCTCACTACCTCCGGCGAGAAATTCTGGCGCCTCCCCGCCACCGACGACTACCGCGACCAGATCAAGAGCGAGATCGCCGACATCCGTAACACCGGCAAGACCCGCGGCGGCGGATCCACCACCGCTGCCATGTTCCTCAAGGAATTCGCCGGCGAAACCCCATGGATACACCTCGACATCGCCGCCTGCGCCTGGAACGAAGACAAGAAGCCCTGGCTGGCCTACGGCCCCACCGGCATAGCCGTCCGCTCCATAGTAGAGTGGGTCCGCACTTACTCGTCCTAGCACCACTGCACGCTGCTACCGTTACCGCCGTCATTCTGGCGAAGCCAGAATCTCAGTATTTGCACTCGCCACGCCATCCCAAAACGCTGATCGAGAAAGCTCACCCACCCATGTATCGCACCATCCAACTCGCTCTCCAGGCCCGCATCCAGGCCATCTTGCTCGCTAAATACGACGTCACCCTCCCGCAGCTAGCCATCGAGCAGCCACCCAACATCGCCCTCGGCGAACTTGCGCTACCCGTAGCCTTCGAGCTAGCCAAGCGCCTCCGCAAAGCTCCCCGCGCCATCGCCACCGAACTAGCCGCAGAACTCAACGCCACGCTGGATCAACTCACCGGCGTAGCCTCCGTAGAAGTAGCCGGAGCAGGCTACCTCAACATCCGCCTCGACCGCATCGCCCAGGTCCGCGCCATCGCGCAAGACCAGCACGCCGACATCGGCGGCCCCGGCTTCCGCCTCATCGAGCACACCAGCATCAACCCCAACAAAGCCGCCCACATCGGCCACCTCCGCAACGCGATCCTCGGCGACACCTTCCAGCGCCTCCTCCGCCCCGACGCCTACAAGCGCGGCTACCAGGTCGGCGTGCAGAACTACATCGACAACACCGGCGTTCAAGTAGCCGACGTAGTCGTAGGCCTCGTCCACCTCGAACACAAATCCCTCGCCTCCACCCACGAACTCCTCGCTGAACTCGCAGCAACCAACCAGCGCATCGACTTCTACTGCTGGGACCTCTACGCCCGAGTAAGCCAGTGGTACGCCGGCACAGGAATCGACGACACTACCCCACCCACCGCCGCCGAACTAACCCGCCGCAAACAGATCCGTCTCGACACCCTCCACGCCCTCGAGCACGGCAACAACGACACCGCATCCATCGCCGATCTCATCTCCACCGCCGTCCTCCATCGCCATCTCGAAACCATGCAGCGCCTCGACATCGAGTACGACTTCCTCCCCCGCGAATCTGAGATTCTGAGCCTCCACTTCTGGGCCGCAGCACGCACCCTCATGCTCGAGCGCAACGTCCTCTACCTAGAAACCGAAGGCAAAAATAAAGGCTGCTACGTCATGCGTCGGGCTGGAAATGAATCCACCGAAACCGACGCCACCACCGGCCCCGACGAAGATGCCAAAGTCATCGTCCGCTCCAACGGCACCGTCACCTACGTCGGCAAGGACATCGCCTACCATCTCTGGAAGTTCGGCCTGCTCCCCGGCAAAGACTTCGGCTACGCCAAATTCCACGAGTACCCCACCCACACCTGCTGGATCTCAACCGCAGGCCCAACCGACCCCGCCGCCCCAACCTTCGGCCGCGCCGATGCCATCTACAACGTAATCGACTCCCGCCAGAACGACCCGCAAAATAACGTCATCGCCGCCCTCCGAGGCATGGGCTTCACCGAAGCCGCCGACCGCTATACCCACTTCAGTTACGAGATGGTCGCCATGACTCCGCGCTGCGCCATCGACCTCGGCTACCAGCTCTCCGACGAAGACAAGCTCCGCCCCTTCATCGAAGTCAGCGGCCGCAAAGGCTACGGCGTCAAAGCCGACGACCTCCTCGACAAGCTCACCGCCGCCGCCCAATCCGAAGTCGACACTCGCCACCCCGAACTCACCGCCCCAGAACGCACCACCATCGCTACCCAGATCGCCGTCGGTGCCCTCCGCTTCTTCATGCTCCGCTTCACCCGCAACACCATCATCGCCTTCGACTTCAAAGACGCCCTCAGCTTCGAAGGCGAAACCGGCCCCTACATCCAGTACGCCATCGTCCGCGCCTCAAACATCTTCCGCAAAGCCAACACCACCGAACAAGATTCACTGGCCGCCATCGCCACCCTCGACGCCGCAGCCCTAGCCACCCTCAACACCGAAGAAGGCACCAGCCTCTGGGAGACCTGGCTCCTCGCCTCCCGCCTCACCGCCGTCATCGAGCAGGCCATCGCCACGTCCGAGCCCGCCCACTTGGCCCGCTACGCCTTCCAGCTAGCCCAGCAGTTCAACAACTTCTACCATCGCCACCACATCCTCAACGAAAGCGACCCCACCCGCCGCACCCTCCTGCTCGCCACCGCCGCCGCAGCCCGCCGCGAAATGATCCGCGCCCTCGCCTATCTCGGAATCCAATCCCCTACCGTCATGTAGCCCCCGAACCCACCGTTCTTGTCTTTGCCGTCCTCCTAAGCGAAACCCAGTTCATGGGCCGAGAAAATTGTCATGCAGAGTGGAACAGAAATTCATGAGCCAAAAACATTTGTCATCCTGAGCGGAGCGCAGCGGAGTCGAAGGACCTGCGTTTGACCTCGCCACCCTCAGAAATTCTCATCCTGAGCGAAGCGAAGGATCCGACGCAGCTAGCCAATCATGCTTCCGGAGCTTTGTCCCACCATGCTCTTCCCAGCCCCGACACCCGCCCCGCAACTCCGAGCTACCGCTTGAACGAAAACTTCTTGTGCGCAAAATAGCTATAGCAGGCAATCACACCGGAATTCGCAATCAGAGCCAGCAGCGAAACCACCCGTGGAGCCAGGTGCATAGCCTGAAATAAACTCGTCGCCACCGGAATCACAACAGCCGGAAACGGCAGGCTCACCCCATACACCGCGAAAACTTTCAGCCACTCCTTCAGGTAATTTCCCTGGGTACGAAAGACGAACCATTTATAAGCAAGAAACGCCACCGTAATTCCAATCGGAAGCGCCGCATAGTTCGCTATGGTCGTCACCGCCGCGCGAGGCAGCCTGGGAAAGAAAAACTCCACCGGATGAATGAATGCATACGCCAGCGCAATACCAAAGACCGTATTGAACCCGCCCACCATCAGGAAACGGATCACCTCGCCGGAGGGCAGCACACGACGCAAAGCCCCAAACGGCCCATGAGCATTCGGATCAGCAGGAGCACCATCAGTTCGCAGAACTGGATCTTCAGTAGAAATCACACTTCTCATTCTAGCTGCTTTGAAATCCACATCGATGAAAACATCTACTGCATATAGCTGAACAAGCTCTGTTTTTCCACCGAGGTGATCACAGCCATTAGCGCCTGGTTCTGCGTCTCCGCCGCGCTCAACTGCGTCGCCACCTGCGCCGGATCAGCCGCCACCAGCGAGCTGATTGTCGCGGTCCGGTTCGCCGCATCCGTCTGCGCATACGTACTCGCGGCCTCAATCCTCTGTAACGATCCGCCCAGCACACCCTGCTGCTGCGCCACATTATCCAGCCCCGCCTTCAGTGCAGAGATGTCAGCATCCGACCCGTTATTCACCGAGCCGCTTGAAAAATCCGCGATCAGCTGATTGAGCGCCGCCATAACATCGGCGCCCGGCACCGAAAACACAGCCGACCCGGCCACCGTAGTCTGCAACTGCTGACCATTTTCCGTCGTAATCTTACTCACCTTAGTATCGCCGTTATAAGTGGCCGTAGCCGGAGAAGTCCCAGTATTCACCGTGTAAGGCTGCACGTTTCCCTTGCTTCCCGAAAAAACGTACGTCCCCTGGTAACTCGTATTCGCCAGCGACACCACCTGGTCCCGTATGCCACTCAACTGCTGCGCAATAGAACTCAGATCCGACGCACTCTCCGTGCCGCCATTGCCTTGGACCGCAAGCGAGATTGCCGAAGTAAGTTGCGATACCACGCTCGAAAGCGCCGAATCCGAAACCTGCATCAAGCTTTGCGCCGACGCAGCCGTCTGCACGAAACTTACATCCTGGCTGATCGCCGCACTCAGCAGCGACGACTCCCCCGCCGCAACCGCATCGTCCGAAAGCGAAGACACTCGCAGCCCCGAAGAAAGCTCCGACGTCAGCTTCTGCTCCGACAGCGTCGAGCTGTTCAGCGAACTAACCAACCCATCGATATAGTGTGGATCAACCCTCATCATCTCCGCCTTCGTCCCGCATTCCTATGCACAACCGTCCCGAAAAATTAGCTGACGGCCGCGTCAACACCAAGGTTCAGTGACGTCGCCATCAACTGATCCACAATCGTAAATATCTTCGCCGCAGCCTCGTAAGACCGCTGATACTGCGTCAGGCTGGCCGCCTCTTGATCCAGCGACACACTGGACTGCGCACTCCGCTGCGTCGTCAGCTGCGTCAGAGAAGCCTGCTGCGTCGTATTTTCATCCGTAACCTGCGCCACTTTGCTACCCAGCTGCGTCAACAAGGACGCATAATATTGCGCCGCGGTCTGTCCGCCCACCAGTCCCGTATTTCCCAGGGCAACCAGCGCCGTGGCATTCGTATCGCCGCTCACTCCCTCGCCCACGGCCGCCGCCGCAATGGCATTCGGATTCACCGTCGCCAATGCAATCGATCCAGCAGCCCCAACCGCGCTCGCCGGCAAGGTAAAGAGCGCTCCGCCAGCATTTCCGGCCGCATCCAGTCCAGCCTGGTTCTGCGTATTCACCGCAGTCCCAATCGAATACGCCAGCTGATCCAGCGCCGATGCCACCGCCGGCAAATCCTGGTCCCGCGCCTCGATCACTCCAGCCAGCGAACCTCCCGTCAAACTCGCTGTAATATTTGCGCCGGTAGAATCCAGCACCCCAATGTTTCCACCCGCAGCCGTCGTGCTTAAAGCATACGACTGCCCCTGGCTCACCAGCAGCGAGCCGTTCGTCGTCGTCAGCGTCAGCCCGTTATTCTCCGTGGTCGTCTGGTTGAACCCCACATATTGCGAAAGCTGCGTCAGCTCCAGTTGCCTCTGATCCTCCAGCGTCCCGGCATCGGCATTCGGACTGCTGCTCTCAATCTGCAGATTCAGCGACGCAATCGAAGCCGTCAAAGAATTCACCGTCCCAACGATGCTTGGAACCTGCTGATTTAGAGCGGTCGTCTGCTGGCTTATCTCCGCCGAAGAACTGTTCAGATCCGACGCCAGCGTAGCCGCCGCACTCAGCACACCCTGGCGCACCGAAGCATTCGTAGGCGTCGCCTCCAGCGCACCCACCGAATTGAAGAATGAATTCAGATCCGCCCCAAGCGTCGTCGAAACAGCCGTCGTCGTATTCGATGTCAGCCCAAAGATCGACTGCAGCTGGCCCAACGCGTCGCTCCGCGCCGCCGAAGAAGACTCAACCTGCGTCTGCTGCTGCACCCTGTGTTCCAGCACTCGATCGCGCTGCGACTGCGAACCAACCTTAACCCCCTGCCCCACCTGCACGCCGCCGCTCAGTGTAACCGAGTCGCGCTCCGTCCACGTCGCCGTCTGCGCCGTATAACCCGGCGTATTCGCATTCGCGACGTTGTTCGATGTGATCGCAATCGCAGCTTGGTTTGCCAGCAGCGCATTCTGCGACAGGTCCAGCAATCCATTCAGCGTACCCATCGCGAATCCACCTCTCCGCTGCCTATGCGTCTATGCCCATCCGGCCGCAAGCCGCGCAATACCCTCAAATTCCGGTCCGTCTCCAACAGCAGGCTCCGCAGCAAACCATGCTCTCGAGCCATATCTGTCATCAGCTCTCTCTGCGGCCCGGGCATTCTCTGCCGAACCGCGCCATCTCCTATCGTCGCCTCCAACATGCACTCGGCCCGCCCAGCCAGCTCCTCCAGGTCCTCTCCCCGCAATGCAGAAAGTGAGGTCCGCGCCTGCCGCAGCAGCTCGGTCCACGGATCAACTACAGCCGGATTGGCGACGAAATTCCGCATCTTTGCCTTGCCTCAAACTCCTAGTTCAGCAAACTACTCAGCAGCTTTGCAGCCACATCCGAAGCCGACACGCTATACGTCCCCGCAGCAATCGCATTCTGCAAGCTGGTCACGCGGTCCATCCGCACATCGCTGCCCGAGAGTGCCTGCGCCACTACATCCGCCGTCCCGCTCACATTCGCCTGGTCCAGACCGCTGGCTGCATTGCTCGTCCCAGCCGCCGTGCCGCCCTTGGCCCTGCCCGCGCTCGATACTGCAATAAAATCTGTCGTCACCGGAAACTGCTGCGAACTTCCAATCCCATTCATCTGGCTCATCGGATACCTCCATCCTTACTTCCGCTCATCGGCTCAATTCCCTACGACTTTAGTGTCATGACCCATTTATTTCGCGGAGGTAGCCAATCCGCCAACAGCCGCGCGGTGCGCTTTCTGCCCCTCAACCTGTGCCACAACCCGTTTCGCAATTCCCAGCCCTCCGCCCTTCGCAATCGCCGTAGCCATCGTCTCGGTGCCATAGCTGCTCAATGTATCTCCCAGCCCGCTTCCCTCGTCTCCACTATCCGCCTCGTCCTGGCTGAAACCATGATCCTTCATTGGCTTCAACAACTCCTGCATCAGCATTCCCTCAAACTGCTGCGCAGCCTCCGTCAGCTTCTTGTGCTGCAACGCAGCCGCCGCCGTCGAAGCACTGGGCACAGACGATGCAGCCGGCACCACCGGCGATGAGATCGCAAAGTTCATTGCACCTCCAGCTCCGCTTCGAGCGCCCCAGCTGATTTCATCGCCTGCAGGATCGAGATCACATCGCGCGCCGAAGCGCCAATCGTCTGCAGGCTGCTCACCAGGTCATCCACCGTCGCACCCTGCTTCAGCTCAATCCGATTCACCGGCTTATCCTTCGCCTCCACATGAGACTCCGGCACCACCTGGGTCGTCCCCGTCGACAGCGGCCCCGGTTGCGACACCTTGAACTCCGTCACAATATTCACCGTCAGCCCGCCATGCAGGATCGACACCGGCTGCAACACCACCTGGCCGCCAATCACCACCGTCCCCGTACGCTCGTTCACAATCACCTTTGCATGCGGATAAAACGGCACCTCAATCGCCTCCACTCGCGAGAGCAGCTCCGGCACATCCTGCCCCGGC
The DNA here is from genome assembly GCA_035943695.1 of Acidobacteriaceae bacterium. Classification (GTDB taxonomy): domain Bacteria; phylum Acidobacteriota; class Terriglobia; order Terriglobales; family Acidobacteriaceae; genus Edaphobacter. The sequence goes on from DASZBW010000016.1 coordinate 143,967, forward strand.
GCAATATGGATCTGCACCGTGCGGCTATCCATCGCATGCGCAATCGGCGCACCGATCGCCTTATCAATCCCTGAGGCCACAGCCTCCGCACTCTTGAAGTCATCCTCGTTCAGCAACAGCGAAATATTCTCCACGCCCGCCAGTTGAATCGGCACTCCCCGCTCCACCATCGCACCCATCGGCACACGAGCCGTAGTCGGATGATTCAGCTGCTTCGTGTTCCCATTGACACTTACCGAATAGCCGCCGACCACCAGCGGCCCCTGCGCATTCGCATAGATCTTCCCATCCGCACCATACAGCGGAGTCATGAGCAGCACACCGCCCTCAAGGCTGCTCGCATCCCCTGCCGAAGACGTAGTGATATCAATCTTCGCCCCCGGCCTTGCAAACGCAGGAAGCGAAGCCGACACGAACACCGCGGCCAGGTTTTGCACGCGGATGCCCGTCGCCGGCACGCTCACACCCATGCGCAAAAGCATGGAAGCCAATGTCTGCGTCGAAAATCCAGTCTGTTGACTGTCGCCCGTCCCATGCAGTCCCACCACCAGCCCATAGCCCACCAGCTGGTTCTCCCGCACTCCTTCAACCGACGCAATGTCCTTGATGCGCGCCTCATGCTGCGGCATTACGTCAGCCATCGCGACCGTACTGACCAGCAACACTCCAGCGACCACACACCGTCGCATCGTCAATCTCCATCCCGTCGCTCGTCCGCACCCGCACAATGTCAACACGCCATACTCCTCTAAAAAATCAAAGCCTTCTGCAGCAAGCGAACCAGCGCATTCGGCCGGCGCGTATAGTCATTCACAATTCCCTTGCCCCGCACCTGCAGCTCCATGCTCGAGATCGCCGTCGACAAAATCTGGTTCTGCTGCGAGATGTCCTCCGGCCGCACCAGCCCCCGCAGCACAATCGTCTGCGTCTGCTGCGAAAACTCCACCTGCCGCGCCGCCTCGATCACCAGCATCCCATTCGGCAACACATCCAGCACCTGCCCGCCAAATGTAGTCGTCAAGCTTGAATTCGTAGCACTCGTGCCTTGCGCGCTCAGCCCCGCCGCAGAGTTTTGATTCACCAGGTTTTGCAAAGCATTTCCCGCATGCAGAGGGCCAATTAGCCCCGTAATCGCAGAACTCGCATTCGAAGCCCGCGAACTCTTCACCGTTCCATCCGTCGACGCAGCCAGGCTCTCCGACACCACCACCGAAATCAAATCGTGCGGCCTCATCGCCCGCACATCTGTCGACATCCGCGTCAACCGCCCCGAGTCCGTCCAGATCGCTCCACTCGTAGCCTGAATCGCATTGTTGTCATTCCGCACGCGGCTCAAATACGAGTCCAACGACGCAGCCGCAGGGTCACTCCCCGCACTGATCGGTCGCGCAGCCGGCTCCGCATTCTTCCTCGACGTCGCAATCGGAGCCTGTCCCACAGCACAAGTCACCGCTGTCATCGCAACCAGCCCACACGCAAGAGCGGCAGCCCGCCCAGTTGCCTTACCCGCACGCCCATCACCAGCCAACAAAGTCATTCTCCGCGATCCCTCCCACAGTCCGCGCTTCCTCTTCGCCGCACGCGCCGCGCCCTGACCGCGCGAGATCAACACATCCATCGCAAGCGTCTCTGCCTTCGCGGTTTGATCTCCCGAAGCCTCCAGCAGCGCATCGCAAGCCGCGACCATCAACGGACTAAAAGTCATCATCCTCATCGCTCCATCTCCACTTCCCCCGGCCCGCGCACAATGCCCGCAATCCGCTCCACGCTCAATCCAGCCTCTTCATCCTTATGCGTCACCTGCACCGTAATGCGATCCCCCTTGCGCGCCGATCGCTCCGCAACTCCATTCATCTCGATCCGCACCATCCTGTCCTGCATCCACAACCTCACCGGGGAACCCGCATTCACCAATAGCGGACCCGCAACACTCGCCCACTCAATCGTCTTCGCCGTCGAGCTAGCCGCCATCTCGCTCGCACTCAATCCCAGCATCACCAGCCGAGCCGGGCGCTCCGGATGCGCACAATCCTGCCGATACTCATACCCCTTGCGCAGCACCGCATCCCAGCGCCTGCCCGTAACCCGCGTCCCGTCCGCATCGCAAGCCGCCTTCGCCTGCGCCCGCGCCTCACCGCACATCGAACCCAGCGCACACAGAACGGCAACGCCGCACAGCGTCTTCCTGACCAGCTCACTCGTCATCGCCATCCGCCGCAATATGCTCAGGATCATCCTCATCGAATCATCCCGTTGATCTGCTGGTACATCTGATCCGCCACATTCACAACCTTGGAATTACTCTCATAAGCCCGCTGCGCCAGAATCATATTCACGAACTCCGCCACCACATCCACATTCGAGTTCTCCGTATACCCTTGCTGCAGCGTACCCATACCGCTGCTTCCTCCCGGCGTATCCGTAATCGCATTGCCAGACGCAGAAGTAGGCTGCATGATGTTCCCGCCCAGCGAATTCAACCCACCCGGATTAGGAAATGTAGCCAGCTGAATCGTGCCCAGCTGACTCGACGTCGTCTGTCCCGGCAGTGTCGCCGAGACCACGCCATACTGCGAGATCGTCACCGAAGTAGCATTCGCAGGAATCGTCACCGAAGGCAGCAGCTGGTCCCCATGCGAATCCACCATCGTGCCCGCGTTATTCATGCTGAAGTTCCCATCCCGTGTGTAGCCGATCGTTCCATTCGGCAGCTGCACCTGGAAGAACCCTGCTCCCTGGATCGCGATGTCCAGCGGATTCCCGGTCTGGCTGAAATCTCCCTGCGTCATAATCACTTCACTCGAGGTCGACTTCGTACCCAACCCGATCTGCAAACCCGCCGACGTAGTCGACGTGCTGGCCGCTGACCCCGGCTGCACCAGATTCTGGTAGATCATGTCCTCGAACTGCATCTTGCGGCTGCGAAATCCAGCCGTAGCCGAGTTCGCCAGGTTGTTCGCCACCGTATCCAGATTCGCCTGCTGTGCACTCATCCCGCTCGCCGCTGTATATAACGCTCGTATCATCGCTGCTCCTTGTGTTCCGCCCTACGCGCCATAACTAATTCAAACCCGTCCCAACTCTTCCGCCGCTGTCTTATCGAAGCTCGTATCAAAAACATTCAGTGCCTTCTGCATCATCTCCGCCTGCCGCTGCACCAGGATCAGTTGCATCGTCCCATGCACCGCATCGATATTCGCGCCTTCCAGCGATCCCTGCTGAATCGCAGTATTCGCAGCACTCACAGGCTGTGTCCCATCCGGAGCAGCAAAACGATTCGTACCCAGCGCCTCCAGCTGCGTCGACGCAGGAAACTCAAACACCCCAACCTTCCCCGCAATCGCACTCCCATCCGGCGTACTCACCGAAATATTTCCATCCGCCCCTACGCTGATCGTCCCCGTAGGAATCGTGATCGGCTGTCCACTTCCGTCCAGCACCGGCTCGCCCTGCGCCGTCTGCAGCACACCCGTATCCGACCGCGTAAACGCGCCAGCGCGCGTATATTGCACGCCATCTTTAGTCTGGATCGCGAAGAATCCCTGCCCGTTCAGCGCCATATCCAGCGGATTGCCCGTCGCCGTCATCGCACCCTGGCCCTGGTCGATCATGTTCCCACCCAGGATCCCAAAATCATTCACCGCATTGCCCACCTGCGACGCCGGCGTCTCATCCCCAATACCCGCCAGCACTCCACGAAAATAATCCCGCTGCGCCCGGAACCCCACCGTGCCCGCATTCGCCAGGTTGTTCGCCGCCGTGTCCAGAGCCTGGGTCCGTGCTAGCAATCCCGTGTACGCCGCGTAGAGTCCACTGTCCATGCAGGTACTAAAGGCACGTCACATGCCAACCGGCAGCACCGGCAAATTAGAGTGCCTTCACTGTTGTGTCCCCACCGAATAGATCCGGTCCACCACATCTTCCCTCGAAGCCGGGATCCCACCCCCAGGCCTGCTCATCGAACCCGTCTCCATCCACATCCTCATCCAATAAAACTCATGCACACGTACCAGCCGGGAAGCCCTCGGCTGTATCGCCACAATGTCCGAAGCCATCCTGCGCGCCAGTTCCTTGCCATCCTCAACCTGGTCAACCGCCGCTTCTACAAACTCGCACTGCCGCAGCCGGTTACGCGCCGCAGTCCATTCCGCGCCATCCACCAGTCCGCTCTGTACCTTCAGCCCGCTCATCCGCTCAATCGCAAACGCCGCAGCCTCATCCAACCGGTCTGCAAACCCCAGGTAAAGCATCCGCCCCGCCCCCACCCGCACCGGAACCACACCGAGCGTCTCCACCAGGATCTTCGGCACCGCCAGCGCCATGGCCTCCGCATTGAAACCTTCCATCGACAGCGGAGGGCATCCCCACTGCATACTCAGCCCGCGAGTAATCAGCTCCCGGCTCAGCCCGCACTCCGCCGCCAGCCAATGTCCGATCCGTCCACTGCCTCCACTCTTCTGCGCATCCAGAGCCTTGCGCAGCTGCGGCTGCGTAATCCATCCCTGCGCCAGCATGACCAGCCCCAGCGGCACCCGATGACGATGTTCTCCATTCTCTTCCTGCACCCCAGCCTCTCCGGCCTCGCGCCGAATCGCCGCCGCCACCAGCGTGCTCACGCAGCGCGAGCAGCATCCCCACTTGCCTTCAAACACTGGCCGCCGCCTGTCCTTCAGCACAGCAAGCCACCCGCGCGAGCATCCCGGATTCCCGCACTCCGCGCGCCGGCTCCAATGCTCCAAAGCACGTCCCGCATCCTCGCCCGTCGCAGTCTTCATACGCCGACTCGGCACCGTCAATTCCATCCGCTGCGCCATAATTGCCTCTTCGCCACCCTAGAATAAGGACCGTATGCTATCCAGCCGCAGCTGCGGAGCAGCCACTTCTGTCACCAGCAACGCAAAATTTCCTTCCACAACCACCACCTCGCCGCGCGCCACAATCCTGTCCCCCACCACCAGCTCTACCGGCTCATTCACGTGCCGATCCAACTCCAGCACATCGCCCAGGCTCAACCCCAGCACCTGCTTCAACGGAAGCTCACGCGACCCAAACTGCAGCGTCGCCTCCAGCTCAATCTCCATCAGCAGATCGCGCGCAGAGATCTCATCCTTCGCCGTCTGGGCCGCATCCGTTACCTCCGCCGTCTCTGCGGCATCAACACCTTCGTCCATCGCCTCATCCATGCCTAACTCCTCCAAATCTCCACTGACTACTCGGCCTGCTGCCTCTATCGAACGCTCGCTTCCAACCTCTCAGCCCGCTCCGCTTCTACCGTATGGCCACTCACCTGCGCTCCGCGATGCTCTCCCGACCGCACCGGCAGCGCCTGAAACAGCGGCAACCCCGCAACCCGCAGCTCTGCCGCCGCGTGCCGTGCCAGCGGCAGCCGCAACACTTTTCCCGGAGTCAGCGCAGCCAGCTCGCCCGCATTCAAACGCATCGGCGGAAACTGCAGCACTCCCCCAAACAACGCATCTTCCATCAACAGACTGATCCGATGATGCGCCTCTTCAGAGCGCCGCCGCGGCCGGTCGAGATCCGAAATCAAGCGGCGAAGAATCGTATTCAACACCACCGACGGCAGGCACAGATTCAGTGACCCCTGCACCTCCGGCATCCTCACCTCAAAGCTCACGCAAAGAATCTTCTCCGTGCCCGGCATCAGCCGCTGCACCGCCGCCTCACGCTCCCGCTTATCCAGCGCAAACTTCAGCCCCACCGGCTGCCACGCAAGGTTCAGCTCGCGGGCCACAATCTCCATCACCGAGAATAAAATTGCGTCTTCGATATCTGTCGGCTCCCGCAGCTCGCCGGCTCGCCCCACACCTCCCAGAAGCAGATCCACGATCGCCGGCGCCATGACCAGATCCAGTTGCACCACTCCCATCACATCCAGCGGCTCCAGCCGAGCCGAACACACATACGTCGTCTCCGGAATAATCTGCGTAAAGTCCGAGTACGTCATCTGCTCCGCCGAGACCAGCGCCACATTGAAAGTGGTCCGCAGCCAAGCACCCAGGTTGTGCGTCAGGTTCCGAGCAAACAGATCGTTCACCGTACTGATAGCCTGCATCTGTTCATTGCTGATCTGCCCAGCCCGGCTGAAGTTATACGACTCCTTCCGGCCTTCCCCTGCATCGCCTCCCGCCAGCGCCTCCCGCTCCGCCTCCTCGCGAGCCATCGCAAACATCGAATCGATCTCTGCCTGCTCCAGATGCTTATCCATCGAACCTCTCCCGTCCCATCAAAACTTCACTCTTGGCCCAGCCATCCTACGCAATCGTCCCCACGCTCCGTACCCGGATTACCGGAGGAATCTCCGCCGGCGAAAGCACCGTCATCCCCGGCAAAAACGGCTCCAGCCACCGCCGCATGTGATATCGCGCCGGACTCGGTATCAAAAGCACGGGAAGGGCCGTCGTCTGCCCCCCTCCCGTGAGACGTTTCACAGATTCCACAACCCGCCGCAGAAATGCCGCCGGTGCAGGCCTCGCCCCATCCCCCAGCAACCGTCCCGCACCCTCCGGATCAAAGGTCGAGAGTATCTCCTGCTCCAGCGCCGGCCCCAGCACCATCACCTGCAAGCCCCCGTCCGCACTCAGCAGCGGATGCACAATCGCCCGTCCCAGTGCCTGCCGAACCGTCTCGACCAAATGCACCGTACTCTTCGAAATCTGCGCCGCCTCCACCAGCACCTCCAGGATCGATCCCAGATTCCGAATCGACACCCCTTCCCGCAGCAGTTGCTGCAACACCTTCTGCACCTCGCCCAGCGTCATCAGCTTCGGCACCAGCTCCTCCACCAGCTTCGGATGGCTCTCATTCATCGTGTCCAGCAGCCGCTTGACCTCCTGCCGGCTCAGCAGCTCCTGCGCATGCTTGCGAATCAGCTCACCCACATGCGTCGCAATCACCGTAGTCTGGTCCACCACGGAGTAGCCTGCAGCCAGCGCCTGCTCCTCCAGGTTGGGCGCAATCCACCGCGCCGCCACACCAAACGCAGGCTCCTGCGTTACCGTCCCCGGAATCGCCCTCGCCTTCGGATCGCCATTCACCGCCAGCACGCAGTTCGCCTCCGTAGCCCAACGCCCAATCTCAATCCCACTCAGCGACACCACATACTCCCGCGGCTTCAGCCGCAGATTATCCGTAATATGCACCGCGGGAACGATAAACCCAAGCTCCGTAGCCAGGTGCCTCCGCAGCCCGCGGACACGATTCAACATCTGCCCACCCTGCTTCTCATCCACCAGCGAGATCAACTGGAACCCAATCTCCAGCGTCAGCTCATCCATCTTCAACAAGCCCGCAAGGTTGTCTCCCGTAGCAGCTCCAGCCGCGGGCCCCGCAGTCTTCTTTCCATCCAGCGTCAGCTCCGCCCCTTCCGTCGATGCCTTCTCCTCAGGAATCTTCCGCGCGATCATCGCCACCGCGCCCGCCATCAGCAGAAACGCAATCGTAGGCATCCCCGGCACCAGACCCAGGACCACCAGCACGCCGCATGCAATCCACAACGTATTCCGCCGCGCAAACAACTGCGTTCGCAGTTCATCATCCAGCTGTCCCGACGACGAAGCACGCGTCAACACCATCCCGCCCGCAATCGTCACCAGCAGGCTCGGGATCATCGTCACCAATCCATCGCCCACCGTCAGGATCGTGTACGTCTTCACTGCCGTCATCAGGTCCGTGCCCTGCTGCAGCACGCCAATCGCAAGACCCGCAATAATATTGATCGCCGTAATCAAAATCGTAGCCAGCGAATCTCTCTGGTTGAACTTCGCAGCTCCATCCATCGAGCCGTAAAACTCAGCCTCCCGCGCAATCGCCTCGCGCCTCTTCCGCGCCCCATGCTCGTCGATCAACCCGGCGTTCATGTCCGCATCGATCGCCATCTGCTTACCCGGCAGCGCGTCCAGCGTAAACCGCGCCGTCACCTCAGCCGTCCTCACCGCGCCATGACTCACCACCAAAAACTGAATCGCAATCAGCGCCAGGAAAAGCACAAACCCCACAACATAATTCCCGCCCACCACAAACTGTCCAAACGACTCGATCATGCTCCCGGCAGCATGCGTCCCCTCATGCCCATGCAATAGAATTCGCCGGCTCGAAGCAATATTCAGCGACAAACGAAACAACGTAAGCAACAGCAGTAGCGTAGGAAACACACTAAAATCCACCGCACGCCGCACCTGGATCGCCGTCAAAAATACGATCACCGACGCCGTCATCGACATCACCAGCAGAATATCCAGCACAAAACTCGGCACCGGAATCAGCATCACGAACACCATGCTGATCGCCACCACAGGCAGCATCAACGCGTTGCGCTTCGCCTTGGTCCATCCACTCGTCACTTCTACTTTCTCGCTCACATCACACTCCCGGCTGTGCCCATACCTTCAGGCCGCATCCCTCGCATCTTCGTCAACTCTTCCGCCGCCCTACGATCCCGCGCCGCCTTCTCAACCTCTTGCCGATACAAAAATGCCAGGATGCCTGCAACCGCCGCATACAAGTCATACGGAATTGACTGCCCCTCTTCCACCGACTTGTACAGCGATCTCGCCAGCGGAGGATTCTCAATAATCGGCACCCCCGCCCACTGCGCCTCTTCGCGAATCTTCTTCGCATGCAGATTCTTTCCCTTCACCAGCACCGTAGGCGCCAGCATCAGCTCAAAGCTGAACTCCAGCGCCACCGCATAGTGCGTCGGATTCGTAATCACCACGCTCGCGCGATTAATATCCGCCTTCATCCTCCGCTTGCGCATCGCATTCTGGATCTGCCGGATCTTCCGCTTCACCTCCGGATTACCCATTGCCTCCTTCATCTCATCGCGCAGCTCCTGCTTGCTCATCCGCAGCTTCTTGTTCCACGCCATCCGTTCCATCGCATAGTCGAAGCCCGACCACAACACCATCACCCACGCTGCCTTCACCATCAGGTCGAAACATGCACCCAGCGTCACCGTCAGCCGCATCGCGCTCATCACCGGCATCGGCAGAATCATCTCCTTCAGCGCCTTCGATCCCAGCATCACCACCACAGCCGCCGGCAGCAGCGACTTCAGCATTCGCGTCAAAGACCGCATGCTGAAAATGTTCCCCAGGTTCGTCACGGGGTTCAGTCGCTCAAACTTCAACTGCAGCGCATCCCCGCGAACCGTGATCCCACCCGATTGCCCCACCCCCGCAAACAAAGCCGCGCCAAAACTCGCAACCAATATCATCGCCACCGGAACCAGCGAAGGCGCCAGTATTCGCAGAGCCTGCTGCATCAAAGCCCGATCCAGCCCATTCGTCCGCGCCCCACCCATCCCCAGCGCCAGCGTCCTCGCATAAACTCCATCCCACGCCGAAACGAACTGCGTCGCCGACACACCCATCACGAGTACCCCCGCCAGCATCGACACCGAGCTCAGCAGCTCGCGACTCCGCACCACGTCGCCCTTCTGCCGAGCCTTCTGCTTCCGTTGTTCTGTTGCTGCCTCTGTCCCTTTTTCGCTCATCCTGCCACCAACTTCGCAGCCCCATCCAACAGCGCCGTAAAGTGTCGCTCAATCCACGCCGGCCACACCGCCAGCGACCCGATCAGCACCGCATACGAGATCAGCGTCTTCAGCGGTATGCTCACCACCATCGCCGGCAACTGCGGCGACATCCTCCCCACCAGCGCCACCACAACCTCAACCGTCAAAGCAGCCGCAATCACCGGAGCCGAAAGCTGCAGCCCCGCCAGCAAAACCCCACCCGTCATCGCCGCCAGCGCCGGCCCAGTCCCTGCATGCATCACCGCCTGCCCCACCGGCACCACCGCGAAGCTCCGCATCACTGCCGCCAGCAGCGAACGGTCCAGCCCGGCACCAATCAGCACCAGGATCCCGACCCACCCCAGCAACTGCCCCAGCACTGGAGTCTGAATATTGCTGTTCGGATCCAGCAGATTTACTAGCGAAAAGCTGAACTCCATCCCCAGCATCTGCCCGGCAAACATCAGCGTCTCGTTGATCAGCGTCAGCGCAAATCCAAACGTCAAACCAACCGCCAGCTCACCCAGCAGCCCGACCATGTCCAATTCCACGCGCGCATGCGGCAACGTCCCCACCACCGGAGCCAGAAGGATCGTCATCGCGATTACAAATCCAGCCTTAATCCTCGGCGCAATCGCAGCCGATGAAAAGATAGGAGCAAACACCATCAACCCACTCAACCGCACCATCACCAACACGCCGGACGCAAGAAAGCTGGGCCAGTCCGCAATCTCCTGCCCCGTCAAAAAGCCTGTCTGAATGGGTATCACTGCCTGCATCCGTTACCCCAGGTACCGATGAAAGTCGGTCCACAATGAAACCGTGTAGTGCACCAGCCGCCCCACCAGCCAAGGCATCGTCACAATCGTCACAACAAACACCACCAGCAACCTCGGCACCACGGTCAACGTCTGCTCCTGCACACTCGTCAACGTCTGCACCAGGCTCAGCGCAATACTCACCAGGCAAGCAGCCAGCAACAACGGCGCGCTGATGATCATCGCTTCCATCAGCAACTTTCTCGCCATCTCCGCCGCCATATCCGGTCCCATATCGCCTCACGCCTTCAGCAAATCTAAAAACTCTTCAGCAAAGAACCAGCCAGCAGATTCCATCCATCCACCATCACAAACAGCAAGATCTTCACCGGCGTAGAGATCACCACCGGCGGCAGCTGCATCATGCCCACTGAAGTCGTAATACTCGCAATCGCCAGATCGATCAGCAGAAACGGCAGAAACAGCACCGCGCCAATCTGAAACCCCGCCTTCAACTCACTCAACATATAAGCCGGAACCACCACCTGCAACGGCAGCTCCTGCACCGTCTTCGGCCGTGTTCCCATCCCCGCAGAAGCAAACAACGCCAGGTCCTTCTCCCGCGCATAACGCAACATGTAAGTCTTCACCGGAGCCGACCCCAACTCCATCGCCTGCTCCCCCGTAATCGTTCCCGCCCGATACGGCGCAATCGCCTGGTTATCCACTTGCAACATCACCGGCTGCATCAGGAACCACGTCATCATCAGCCCCAGCCCCATCAGCACCTGGTTCGAAGGAGCCGTCTGCGTCCCCAGCGCCTGGCGCAGAAAATGAAACACCACCAGCAGTCGCACCATCGGCGTCATCGAAAGCAACAACGCTGGCAGCAGCGTAAGCAGCGTCAACCCCAGCACAATCGACCACGGCACGCTCTGCTGGCTCTTCATCTGATCCGCAATCGTATCCAGCCCCATGGGCGCAGGCGTAGCCGCGGCAATCGCCGCCGAAGGCTTCTTCGACACCACCCCCACCACATGTCCAGCCACGCGCTTCGTAACTGGAGCAGGCCTCCCCTGCGCAGCCTTCGCCAAAGCCTGTGGCGTCCGATTCGCCCAAAACGCCTGCTGCGCCACCGCCGGCTGCGTCGAACCTCCCTGCCCCTGCGCACCCTGCCCCCAAGCCCGCGTTCCCAGCAGCAGCAGAATCGCCACCATGGCAATCAAGCTGACTGCATCTTTCCAAATCTCTTGATCCCTCACTGCGTCCGTCCCATCGCAAAATCATTCACGACGCCGCTCTCGGCTCCAGCCAATCGCGCATCTTCTTCCACCCGCACCGCCATCGCCTCGATCGACTGCACCGCATCCCCACCCGCGCCCACCAGGTATCTCTGCCCATCGCACACCACCAGCATCAACTGCCGCTTGCCGCCCAGCTGCAGCGTCTCCACCAGTTCCATCCGCCGTTGCCCGCGGCTCCGCTGCAGATTCCCTAGCCCATTCCGCGCCACCCTGCGCGCGAAGCCAAGCAGCCAGACCGCCAGACCGCCCTCATCTGCCTTCGCACTCCGCATCGCATCCGCCACAGGATTCCTCTTCCTTCTGCAAAATTCTTCTTAGGCCAGCCTCGTCAATCGCAAAGCAAGCCTCTGATCCGCGATCTCGAACTCACCCCAGCACAGGTGCAGCTTCCCCACCTCCAGCGGCACGTCCTTCGTCACAGCCCACGAACTGCTCACCGTCTGCTCCACCCGAAGGCTCAACAGATCCCGAACCTTGAACCCACGCACAGGAATCGTCACGCCCAGCATCACCGGCAGCCGCGAGATCATCGGCCACGCCGCGTGGTCTTCGATCGCCGGTTCACCGGCAGTGTTGTGGGCGCCTCCACCCTTCCCATCCGCCTTCAGCGCCATCATCTGTGAGTTCGTCTGTGTCATTGGCTACGCTCGCATCCCGTCCGTCCGACATTCCCCCAATCCCTCTCAACTGCCAGGATTGGTTCACGTCAAAGGTCAAATGCACGAGCCAGACCAATACATCCGCCCCAACATTAAAGGCCGCTCACGGAGAGCCGAATCTTTCCTTAAATGGGTACGGCAGCAGCCGCGCTCTCGCGCTTTCGCCACTGTCGCCCCAATCGAATCAACCACCTACGCCATTCCGAAAGAACAGCCTAGTGAATCATATTGATCGTCTCCTGCGTCACCGTATCGAACGTCGTCACCGTCTTCGAATTCGCCTCGAACGCCCGCTGAGCCACAATCAGGTTCGCAAACTCCGTCGATATATCCACGTTCGACTGCTCCAGCGTGTCATCCTCGATCGTCCCGCGCCCTCCAGCTCCCGCCGCGCCCACACTCGCCGCACCGGAAGAAGCCGAAGTCAGATAGTTATTCCCACCCGCAATCGTCAGCCCCTCCTGGTTCGTCACCGAAGCCACCGCAACCTGCCCAACCAGCTCCGTCTGCCCATTTGAAAACGAAGCCGAAATAACGCCCTTTGAGTCCACCGAAAAGCTATGGTACGAGCCACTGGCAAATCCATCCTGCGTACTCGTCGCCGCCGTCGAGGTCCCCACCGTCTGTCCAATCTGCGGAGCCTTCGCTGCGTTATACAAGTTCCAGTTCAGCGTCATATCGTTCGCGCCGTCCGTCAATGCCGGAAATTTGATTCCCGACACATCAGCCGCCGGCGTCGTCAACGTACCCGATGAATTGAACACCAGCGTGCCCGTATTGTTCACCGGAGTACCCGTATAGTCGCCCGCCGGCAGCGTAATCGCATAGGTCCACGTATTCGCCGCCGTCTTGGTAAAGTTCACCGCCGTAGCATGGCTCGTACCCAGCGAGTCATATAGCGCGATGGTGGTCGCAAACGTTCCTCCCACCGGAGTCGCCGCATTCAGGTTCGCCGTAAACCCGAAGTTCGCTGTAGGCTGCGCCGCCTGCGTAGCACCCACAGGGATCTGCAGCGCGCTCAGCGGGCTATTCGTATTCACCACACCATTCGTCGCCGCATACCCCATCACGCCATCGCCGCCGTTCGTAATCAGATTGCCGCTCTGGTCCAGTTGAAAGTTCCCGGCCCGCGTCAGCTCCTGGATTCCGCCCGAGTTCACCACAAAAAATCCGCTGCCGCTCAACGCCATATCCGTCGAGTTCGTCGTCGTAGACAGCGACCCCTGCGAATAGTTCGTATCCGTTCCAGCGATCTGCGTACCCAGCCCAACCTGCAGCGCGTTGCCCGAACCCGTGCTGCCGATGTTCTGATAGAACAAATCCGAAAACGTAGCCGTCTGGTTCTTGAACGCAGTCGTATTAAGGTTTGCGAGATTGTTTCCAATCGTATTCAGCGCAACTGAATTCGACTCAAGTCCCGTAAGTGCAATTGAAAATGATGGCATCGTGTATCCCCTTGTATGTCCTGAAAGTTATTCCGTCTCGCCCGTAGCGCCCACAGCGCCGCCCGTTGGAGCCGGTGCCGGAGTCGCGCCCACCGTAGTATCCAGCGTGCTCACGCCCTGGTTGATGCCGATCAACTGCTGCAGACTGTTCACATTCACCATCTGCGTAATGTAAGCATTCGGATCGGTCGGCTGCGTCGGATCCTGGTTCTTCATCTCCGCCACCAGCAAAGTCAGAAAATCGTTCGCCGAGATAGTCGAGCCCGCCGTTGAAGCAGTCGAGCCCGTACTCCCGTTCGTTCCCGATGTCCCGCTCGTCCCCGTTGTCGCCGCCCGCGGCTTCGCCAACGCATGCGCCACGCTGCCTGCCGAGTTCGCCACCTGTGATCCGCTTGTCAATATCTGTTGAATGCTATCCATTGTTATGTCCTCTTCCTGCGATCCTGTCTATTTGAATCCTGGTTCCACCAAAACGATCTCTCCCTACGCGCTCACGTTCACCCAACCTCCGCTCCCTCCTATCCCCACCTGCCACGGAAGGAACTGCCCGCCAAACGTATCCAACATCGGTACATCGCCACTCGATTCACTCGTCAACCCGGCATCCACACCGGTACTCGGCACACTCACTGATTCACCGGACGCATCGGCAGCCATCACCGCAGCCGTAGCCGCAGAAGACACTGCTGCAACCGAATCAACTTCTATCCCGCCGCTCGAGTCCAGCGCCACGTCGATATTCCTGCTGCCCGCATCATCCAAAGCCGCCATCACATTCGCCTGCGCGCTCGACTGTTGCTGTTCATCCCCGCGTGAGTGCTGCCCTGTCATAGAGCTTTGCTGTTGTTGTCCGTCCGCATGCGATCCCGTCTGTCCACCCGGCGCATTGGCGAATGTATGCAACTCGATATGGTTTACCTGAACCGCCTCCGTTCCCAGGTAGTGCGTCATCGCCGGCAGCGCGGTCTTCAACGACTCATGCGCCGCATCCGCTGAAGTCAACGACGCATTCACCGCTCCGCCGGCGCCCAGCTCCGCGCGAATCCGCAGCCATCCATGCGTATCGTCATACACGCCCACATCCAGCTGTGAGGGGCTCGAAGCCACCACCTGCGGACCCGCAGCCGCAGCCGGATGGCTCGCAGGAGGCTGCCCATTATGTCCCGCAGATCCAGACGAGTGACCACCCTGCATCCCCTGTCCGTTCACTCCTCCAACCGCAATTCCATTCCCCCCCGCCCCGATCGCCGTCCCATCCGCGGCCACTGCCGCCGCAGCAGGCTTATCACTCAGCGCCGCAATCGCGGAGACAGACACGCGCTTCGTCTTACCCTCCGAAGCCGAAACCTCAACCTGCTTCGCCGTCGCAACTTCCACCGGCCCAGCCGTCATATCCTGCGGCAGCGGAGCCTGCTGCAACGTCGAGGTAGACGCACTATTAATAGCCGGAGCATTCGGATCCACTAGCTCCTTCTTCGTCACCTCTACAGGCTGCGCACTCCCCTGCAACCCGTTCACCGGCAAACCGTTTGCATCCACGCCTATCGCAGCAACCGCCCCAGCAGCGCCAGCCGAAGCATCATCTCCTACCTTCGTTCCATGCTTCGTCTTGTCCTTGTCCTCGCCGAGTGTGCCCTTCTTTATGGCGCCCGCCTTCGCGGCACCAGCTTCCTCCGCGGTCTCGCCATCCTTCAGAGCCTTGCCTTTGCCTCCCAGCAGCCCTTGTGCAAGACCTGCAATCCCATCCGGAGTCAACGCTCCCTCCATGCGTGTTTGAAAACTCTCCAGCCCTGCCATCGGACCGAGAGCAGGTTTCGCAGCATGCAACGCTGCAACCAACGAATGCGTTCCGTGTGTTCGTGCTGCCTTCATAAGCGTGTCCTCTCGACACATAGGACAAAGCACTTTAGCGGCCAAACCAAAGCCACCAAAAAATCATTTCGATGAGGAGCGTTTCACAATTCGATACGTCGCAGCCGCATTCACACAAACCAATCGCATCGCCGCGGTCATTGAAAGCAGTCCCGCCGCATCAAAGAACAAACGTCTTCACAGGATTTCAAAGCATCTACCATTGTCGTCACAGCGTGCGAGATAAATATCGCTACCGCCTCAACCATCAAAGCGCAGCAACATCTGCATCGGCCTGGACCAGCCTCAAGCCTCTTCTGCTCGCCTGCTCAAAAACCAATCGTCCGCCGCCGCCTGCGACCTGCGACCCTCATCCACCCGCGTCGCCTGCTCTGCCACTTCCACCAGCTTCTTCACCTGCTCATGCTCGCGCCGGCTTTCAATAAACTTTCCCATCGCCGTGCCAGCAACTTCCGCTCGCCCTGCAAGCATCACCTTCAGCTTGCTCCGATTCCATCCCGCCACTTCACCCTGCGCATCCGCCAGCAGCCACTCGTTGCGATCCCCCGCATCCAACGCCGCTCGCGCCGTTATCCGCGCCTCTGCCAAAGCCTTGTCCTGCGCTCCCATCTCCATCTCAACCTCCGCCATCGAAGCCAGCGCAAACCCCAGCGCACTACGATCCATCTCCTCCGTCACGCGCCGAATCGCAAGCAACCGCTCCAGTTTCTCTACTCGTCCGGTCATATCCCAATCTCCAGCGCCTGCAACCGCGCCACGCACTCATCCAGCGTCACCCGTTCGCTCGAGTCCTGCGCTAGAAACTCGCGCAACACCGCCCGCGCCTCCAACGCCTGGTCCAGCTCTCGATCCGCGCCGGCCTTGTACGCTCCAATCCGCACCAGGTCCTCGGACCGCGCGTACGCCGCCAGCAGCCTCCGCACCAGCGCCGCCTTCTTCCGGTGCTCTGGTCTGGCCACAGCCGACATCAGACGGCTGATCGAATCAAGCACATTCACCGGCGGATACCATCCCTCCGCAGCCATCGAACGCGACAGCACAATATGGCCATCCAGCAGCGACCGCACCGCATCCACCAGCGGATCCTGCTGATCGTCGCCCTCCATCAACACTGTGTAGAAAGCCGTAACGCTCCCCACCTTGAAATTCCCCGCGCGCTCCACCAGCCGCGCCAGCCGCGCAAATACCGAAGGCGTGTATCCCTTGCTTGCGGGTGGTTCGCCAGCCGCCAACCCAACCTCACGCGCAGCCATCGCATATCGCGTCAGCGAGTCCAGCACCAGCAGCACATGCTTCCCACGCGATGCATAAAACTCCGCAACCGAAGTAGCCGCCAGCGCCGCCCTCATTCTCAGCAGCGGAGACTCATCTGAAGTCGACACCAGCACCACCGACTTCTTCCGCCCCTCCTCGCCCAGCGAGTCCTCCAGAAACTCACGCACCTCGCGTCCGCGTTCGCCCACCAGCCCAACCACCACCATGTCCGCAGCCGTGTTGCGCGTCATCATGCCAATCAGCGTGCTCTTACCCACACCCGACCCGCCAAAAATTCCCACCCTCTGCCCACGCCCCACCGTCAACATTCCATCCAGCACGCGCACTCCGGTCGACAGCGCCTCCTTAATCGGCACCCGCTCCATCGCCTTCGGAATCGCTCCATCCAGCGGCCACGTGCCACCAATCCGCAGCGGAGCCAGCCCATCCAGCGGCCGCCCCAAAGCATCCAGCACCCGCCCCGTCATGTGCTCGCTCAAAGACATCTGCGGCACCACACCCAATGCAGCCAGCGCATCTCCGTACCGTATCCCCTGCGTCGCCGCCAACGGCATCGCCACCACATGCGACCCGCGAAATCCGATCACTTCAACCTCGTGCCGTCGCCCCTCTGCATCTACGATCTCGCAGCACTCGCCCACGGAGCACAACGGCCCCTCGGACTCAATCGTCTGTCCATTCGCCTTTACTACGCGCCCATGCCACCGCCACGCCGGCCGCTCGGCCAGACGTTCGAAGTACTGCGCCAGCGAAGTCTGATCCATCACTGCGCTGGCCTATGGTTCAGCAGGTCGAAGAATCCCTTCTCAATCTCTTCGAGCTGTACCTTCACGCCCAGCTCCACCGTGCCCATCGTTGTCTCCAGCACACATTCGCCTCGCGCCAGACGCGCATCCGCCACCACCCTAGGTCGCTCCGTAGCCTCCATCGCCTGGAATGCTCCATCCCATGCCGGCACATCCTCTCCCGCAACCCGCACCACTACGCCGCTGCGATCAGCCATCTTTTCCATCGCCACCCGAACCACGCCGGCCAGCAGCAGCGGATCGATCTGCGCCTCGCGATGCAGCACCCGCGCCGCAATCGCCAGTGCCAGCTTCACCACCTCCTGCTCCACATCCACAAAGTAGCGCTCTCGCGCACCGCGAAACTGCTCCACCGTACTCGTAATCAAGCTTCGTTCCCGAGCGACCCGCGCAGCGATCTCCGCCTCCATCTCCGCCCGCGCGGCGCGTCGTCCTTCGCTCTCGCCCTCGGCATACCCTTGTTGCCGGGCCGCCTCCGCGCCCACACGAAACGACGCTTCCACACCTCTGCGATCCGGCCCGCGCGCAGTAGTTCCCGGCACGTTGAAGCTCCGGTAAGCCTCCGCCGTGCTCCGCATCTCCTCTGCATCTTCCTTCGTAATCATGCGAAATTCAAAAGGAGTGACGCTCTTCTCGGGAGCCGTGAACACGCTCATCGCATCCCCGCCCGCAAGCATTCCCCGGCCGCTCCCCAACTCAGACTGCAAGTTCATCATCTGCCTCCATCTTCAACGTGATCTTGCCTTCCGACTCCAGCGCGTGCGCCAGCGTCAACATCTCCTGCTGTGCCCGCGCCACTTCCTTCGTCCTCACCGGACCCATCGCATCCATATCGTCCTTCAACATTTCGACCGCGCGCGAGCTCATCGCCTTCAGCAGATGCGCCTTCAGATTCTCCTTGGCACCCTTCAGTGCCATTGCCAGCACCCGTTTATCCACCGCCGCCACAATCTCCCGTATTGCACTCTCAGGAACCGTCAGCAAGTCTTCAAACGTAAACATCAAGTTGCGGATCCCAATCGCCAGCTTCGGCTGTTCCTTCTCCAGCTCCTCCAGAATCGTCTTGCTCGATACCATATCCAGCCGGTTCAACATATCCGCCACCGACTTGAATCCCGCATACGATCTGCGTCCCGTAGAACCCATCGCATCCATCCGTCGATGCAGAATCACACCCACCTTCACCGCCATCTCCGGCGAGAACTGCCGCATCTCCGCCAGCCGCTTCACCGTCTCCACCCTCCGCTCCGGCTCCAGCAACATCAGTAGCGTCGATCCCTTCTTCGAATCCAGATGCGCCAGTACCAACGCCACCGTCTGCGGGTGTTCGTTCTCCAGAAACTTGCTCAACTGCTGCGGGTCCATCTTCTGCAACATTGAGAGATCGCCATGCGTCTTCTCCCGCAGCCCCTCAACTTCCACCATCATCTCGTCCGCCCGCTCCTTGCCGAACGCCTGCGCCAGCAGCCGCGACGCATAATCCGGCCCTCCGCGGAACGAGTACTGCTCCGTCTCCAGCAGCCCATAAAACTCCACCAGCACCTGCGTTAGCTGTGCCTGCGGAACCTCACCCAGCCGCGTAATCTCATCGATCACCTGCTGCACATCCTTGTTCGAGAGCGTCTGAAAAAACAGCTTGGCAATCTCATCGCCCACCGCCACCATCAGGATCGCCGCCTTGCGCAATCCCGATACTCCGCCGCCGCCAAATCCCGGTTGTGAAAACATCGCCGCCGTAGCCATTACTCTTCATCCTCCGCCGGTGCATTGATCCATGTCTCGAGCAGCCGCGTACTCTGCGCCGGCTCCTTGCGAATCTGGTTTGAAACGTGCGAATAAATCTCCTGCGTATCCGTCAGCCGAGACCCCGACATCAGCTTCGCCATCGAAGGCCCGCCCTGCCCGAACGTCCCCCCCCCAGCGCCGGCAGCTCCACCACCGCCGCCCGAACCTCCATGCCCACCCGCACCACCCAGCGCGGGCGACTGGCTCAACGTCACCATCATCTGCTTCGTCATCGGCTTCAGCACCATCACCACTAGCAGCACGCCAAGCACCGAGATGCTCACCGTCTTCAACAATCCCGGCTGCGTATTCAAAAATCCACTCACCTGGTCCGAAATCTTCGCCAGCCCCGTCGCCGGAACATCCGCCACATTCGTCGAGAAGCCCACATTCTCGATCACCACCTGGTCCCCTCGCGTCGCGTCGTATCCAACCGCCGCACGCGCCACTTCCTCCAGCCGCTTCATCTCCTCCGCACTCCGCGGCTTCCACACCGGATGCGCCGTCTTGCCCGTTCCCTCCATCGTCATCCTGTCATTCACCACCACAGCCACCGTCATCCGGCTGATCCGTCCCGGCCCAATCTCCGAGTGCGTCACATGCCGTGTCACCGCATAGTTCCCCGTCTCTTCCGTCATCGTCTGCCCGTCGCCGCCACCCGCCTGCGGATACACCGGCAGATTCGCATCCTTCGCCGCACCAGCAGCCGCGGCAGCCGGAGCACCCGTCTGCAGCAACGGTGGAACCGCAGCCGCACCGGCAGCAGCAGCCGCAGGAGCCGCCGTCTTTGCCCCCGCCCCAGCCTGCGCACTTCCCGCCGCAGCCGCACCCGGAGTATTGCTCACCGTCCCCGGCACACCCGAAACCTTAGGCCTCCCACCCATCGTCTGCTCCGTCTTATGCAGACTCGTAGCCGCCACCAGCGCCGGATCGTAAACCTCATCCGTCTTCTCCTGGCTGCTGTCGTCATACGATACATTCGCCGTAGCCCGTATATTCCCCATCCCGGCCGTAGGCTCCAGCATCGCGATCAATTTTTCTTCCAGCCCACGCTCGGCATCACTGGCCTCAGCCCCCCGCCCGCTGGGATTCAAATTCACCTTCCCATCCGCATCCACCAGCGTCACGTTCGACCCGCTCAAATTCTCCACCGCTCCCGCAACCAGGCTCCGTATCGCTTCAATCTGTTCCGCCGGCATCGTCGAACGCCGCAGCTGCAGCACCACCGAAGCCTTCGCCTCGCGCTGCCCTTCGCCAAACATCGACTCCTTCGGCAGCACCAGGTGCACCCGAGCCGAACGTACCGCAGCCAGCGTCCCAATCGTGTGCTCCAGCTCGCCTTCCATCGCTCTCTGGTAGTTCACCTTTTCGTCGAACTCCGAACCCACCCAGTTCGGCTTGTCGAACAGCTCAAATCCCATCCGTCCCGACTGCGGCATCCCCTTCGCCGCAACTTCCATCCGCGCCTTGTCCATCTGGTCCGCGCTCACTTCAATGCCAGAGCCGTCATCCGTCATGTTGTATGCAATCCCAGCCCCCGCCAGCTCCTGCGCCACCTGCTGCGTATCCTTTCCATCCAGCCCCGAATACAACACCCGCCAATCCGGCCGCGACGCATACCAGTACATCCCCGCGCAGATCGCCGCCATCACCAGCCCAGCCAGCATCATCCCATTGCGCCGCCCCGAAGGCATCGCCATAAAGTGGCCCTTCGCATTGCCGGCCAGCGTACCCACGCGCTCCATCGCTCCGCCCGTAGTCGCCAACCCTGCTCCGCCCTGTGCCGCCTCAGCCATCGAACCTCCCGTCTTTTTCCTGCTGTCATCCCTATATGCAATCGGCATACCGATCCTCACCCACCCAAATCATGAGTTCCTTAATCTTTGCTCCCCCAAGCAAAGCACTCCCCCATCTCCTGGCACCGCAATCTTTTCCGTCTGTCATCCCCGAAGGAAATCTGCATTCGCCGCTATCTTTTTTTGTTTGTCATCCCCGAAGGGGATCTGCTTTTGCGGCTAATGAATT
Source organism: Acidobacteriaceae bacterium (assembly GCA_035943695.1). Lineage (GTDB taxonomy): Bacteria > Acidobacteriota > Terriglobia > Terriglobales > Acidobacteriaceae > Edaphobacter. Next base: position 165,431 of record DASZBW010000016.1, read on the forward strand.
TCAGCCCGGCACATTCCAGACGATGGACCAGCCTCTGCTTTCGCTTGTCATCCTGAGCGAAGCGCAGCGAGTCGAAGGACCTGCGTTTCCTTCTCATCCACGCACACAGAAACACAAAGGACCGCACCACCAGCCAACCCCTCTGTGTTCTCTCTCTTTCTCTGTGTTCTCCGTGATTCGCTCTTCCACCACACCCTGGCCAACCAAAGAATCCCTATCGACACTCCCAACTCGCAAAGCCACTCCTCAAAACTGCATCCCCATCATCTGCTGATAAGCCCCCACAGCCTTATTTCGCACCTGCAGCGCCAGCTCAAAAGCCATATCCGATTTCTCCGTAGCAATCATCGCGTCATGAATATCCACACCCTGCCCACTCATCAATCCCGTCACCGCCTGTGAAGCCTTCGCATCCAGTGCCGAAGTCTCTCCCATCATCGACTGCAGCATCCCGCTAAAAGGCGTAGCCGCCGCGCCCTGCCCAGGCAGCGCGGTACTTACGCCACCCGTCATCGCTCCAACCGCACCGCCCAACCCGCCAATCAATCCCTCAATCACCACACCCTCCAATTCACATCACCACAAACCCCTGTCATTCTGAGCGAAGCGAAGAACCCCCGCATTTCGCACTTGCCCTTGCCCTTTGCTCCTGTCCTTGCTGTCATCCTGAGCGAAGCGAAGGATCCCGATACCTCCAGCCCAACCAAAATGGCCCGAACCTTTCTGCCACGAAACCCGCTTACCCCGCCCCTACTTCAATATCTCCAACGAACTAGTAACCATATTCTTCTCCGCCTGCACCGCCGTAGCATTCAGCCCATAGCTCCGCGTAGCCCCCATCAAATCCACCATCTCCGTCAGCGGATTGATATCCGGATAAGCCACAAATCCATCCGGCCCGGCATCCGGATGCGTCGGATCGTACCTCTCCAGCGGCGCACTCGCGTCACTCACCACACCCGCAACCTGCACCCCACCGGCCACCGACCGCGACCCTATACTCGACCCAAATCCCGACCCACTCGCCATCATCGCCGGCCCTGAAAATCCGCCACTCCCCAGCAGCGACTGTGCAAACCCATCGCCGCCCTGTTGAAACACCACGTGCTGCCGACGGTAAGGCCCGCCATCGGCAGTCCGCGTGGTCTCGGCATTGGCCATATTGGCCGCCACCACCTCGGCGCGTACCCGCTCTGCCTGCAGCGCCGACGAACTGATATCCATCACCCCAAATAAATTCACAGCAAACCTCCGCTCTTACTTATCCGCATGGATCGCATCCATAATCCGCGTGTACTGGCTCCGCAGCAGCGAAACCCCCGTCCGAAACTCCAGCTGCGACTTCGCCAGCTCCATACCCTCGCGATCCAGCGACACATTGTTCCCATCCGGCCGCGCCGTCAGCCCGCCCACCTCGCCCACGCTCACAGCCGGCGTTGCGGACCCGTTCGTATTCAGCGCATTCGAGAACTCCCGCGCAAAGTCGAATCCCTGCGTCTTATACCCCGGCGTATCGACGTTGGCCATGTTCTCCGCCGTCAGCTTCATCTGGCTACTCGCCAGGTCCAGGTACTTCTGCAACGCATCTCCGGTAGCCGTCATCACCTGCATAAGTCTGCCTCCAGCCACCCAGCCAGATGCACTCCCAATGCCAAACCACCCAAACCACCCATGAGAGCCCTCTCACCAAACTCTGTCCCACTTGTTAGCCAATACCCTCGAACCGTCCGCCCTCTGGCTGTCAGCTTAAAGCTCCTCAACTTACAGCTCGAAATTCACGCCTTGTAAAAACCTCCCCAGGCTCAAATCCTGCAAGTCTCACATATCATGGAGCGTCATTCTGACTTGCAGAGTCAGAATCTCTGTCGTTCGTCCCACCGGATCTAAGTATGGGCTCTCCTCGATGGCCTGCCACCCGTTCCAAAGCTGTCAAGGCCCTTCCTGTGCAGAAAAAGGCGCAATCTACACAATTGAAAGGACATAGACTCCACGGAACAGATGGCCACGAGTTACGGTCAATCCCGTATAATTAACTTAGTGAATTAAACAAAGAATCAGATCGCCCGCACCCTGTCTCCCGTCAGCTGATAGCTGACTATCCATATCTCCTTTGAAAGCGGTATCTTAGCGAGACCCCATCGCAGAAGCGAGAGGTTTAGAGGTACCAAGGGGGGTATCCCACCTCATAACCCCTTTGAAAGGGGTATCTTGCGCGAAAGATACCCCCTGGATTTTGCCAAGATACCCCGGTAACCCGCTTCAGCCACTAACGCTGCACCACAGTCTCCGCCGCCGTAGGCCTTTTCGAAACATCGCCCGGCCCCGGCAACTGCGTACTGTCCCAACCGCCTCCCAGCGCCTCGATCAGCTGCACCGAAGCCGTCATCTCCTGGGTCTTCAGATTCACCAGCGTCTGCTGATCCCCCAGCAGCGTAGTCTGCGCCGTCAGAACGTTCACGTACGGGTCGATCCCCGTCTGGTACCGAGTCGTTTCCAGCTCCACAAACTGCCGCGCCGATTCAGCCGCTGCCGTCTGCTGCACCTGTTCATGAGAAAGGATTCGCAGCCGCGACAGCGAATCCTCCACCTGCTCGAACGCAGTCAGCACCGTCTGCCTGTAGCTCGCAACATCCGCGTTGTAGACAGCCGTATATTGCGACAACGCAGCCCGGCGCAGTCCGCCCAGGTAGATCGGCTCCGAGATTCCCGGACCGACCGACCAGAACCGGCTGCCCCACTTGAACAGGTTCGCCAGGGTCGAGCTCTCGAAACCAGCCGAAGCCCCCAACGTCACCGTAGGAAAGAAAGCCGCATCTGCCACGCCGATCGCCGCATTCGCCGAAGCCATTGTTCGTTCGGTCGCCGCGATATCCGGCCTCCGCTCCAGCAGTTGCGAAGGCACTCCAACCGGCACGACCGGCGGCTCCGCTTTCAAGGCACGCACCGGAATCGAGAACTCCGATGGATTCGTCCCAATCAGCACCGCAATCGCATGTTCGTACTGGGCCCGCGCCACACCCACGTTAGTCAACGCCACCTGCGCATTCTGCAACGTGTTCTGCGCCTCAACCACCGAGATCTGCTGCCCCACGCCGGTCTCCACCTGGGCCTTCGTATAGTCCAAAGCCTTCTGGTCGTCCGCGATCGTCTGCTCCAGTAGCGCCTGCAACGAGTCCTGCCCACGCACCTCGAAGAAGTAAACCGCCAGGTTGGCCTGCTCCGTCAGCCGCTCGTTCTCAAGATCCGCCGCACTCACCTGCGCGTTGTATTGAGCCTCGCGCACCTGGTTCCGAATCCGCCCCCACAGGTCCGGCTCCCAGGAGACATCCAGCGGCAGCGAGAACAGCGAGTTCGTTTTGTTAGTCCCAGCGCCGGTGCCGGTACCTGAACCCGTACTACTGTTGTTGTTCCCTGAGTTCGCCGAAGTCCCCGAACGCGAATACTGCCCCCCGACACTCACCGTCGGATAAAACTGCGCTCTCGCCTCTCCAATCAGCGCCCGCGCCTCCATGAAGTTTTCGAAGTACTGCTTGATGTTCTGGTTGTCGATGTTCAGCTTCTCTTCGAGCGCATTCAGCTCACCATCGTTGTAGATCTCCCACCATTTGCCATGCAGCATCGCATCCTGGGGCTGCGCCACCTTCCACCCATCCGTATCCGCAAACTGCGTCGGCGACTCCTTGTAAGCAGCCGGCGGAGCCTGGGCCAGAGCGGGTGGCTTGTTGTATTTAGGCCCTACCCTGCATCCAGTCAGCAGCACAGCCGTCAAGCCAAACGCCATCGCAACGCCGTATCGAAAGGTCATCCTATGCATAGTACCGTCCGTCCCATCCATCCTCATATCTGCTCCGAAGCAATTGCGCCGCCGCTGGCGTCGAACGTATCGCGCTCCCGCCCCAGCACTCGAAGCCGCAGCCGATCCAGCGCTAGGTACACCACCGGGGTCGTGTACAAAGTCAGCAACTGGCTCACCACCAATCCGCCCACAATCGTGATGCCCAGAGGCCGCCGCAGCTCCGACCCGATACCGCTCCCGAACGCCAGCGGAAGCGCACCAAACAGCGCCGCCATGGTAGTCATCAAAATTGGCCGGAACCGCAGCATGCATGCCTCGAAGATCGCGTCATGCGTATTCATGCCTCCCTCGCGCTCCGCCTGCAGCGCAAAGTCGATCATCATAATCGCGTTCTTCTTCACAATCCCAATCAGCAAAACGATGCCGACGATGGAGATCACATTCAAGTCCACCTTGAACATCATCAGCGCCATCATCGCACCCACACTAGCCGAAGGCAGCGTCGAGATGATCGTCAACGGGTGCACCAGGCTCTCATACAAAACACCCAACACAATATACACCGCCAGAACCGCTAACACTGCCAGCATCAGTTCGCTCTTCAGCGAATCCTGGTACGCCTGCAACGTGCCCGCAAACTCTCCTTGCACCGAGGAAGGCGTCCCCAGCTTCTGTTCCATCTCGTTGATCGCCCGTGTCGCATCGCTCAACGCATATCCATTTGCCAGGTTGAACGACACCGTCACGGAAGGAAACAGACCCGTATGATTTAGCGACAGCGGAGCGGTACTCGTCGTCACCTTGGCAAGGCTCAGCAGCGGCGTGTTGCCTGTCTGTGTCGGGTTGATGCCCGACGGATGCAGATAGACATCCTTCAACCCCTCAGGCGTAGCCCAGTACTGCGGAGCTACCTCCAGCACAACGTAATACTGATTCAGCTGCGTATAGATCAGCGACACCTGCGATTGGCCAAAGTCCGCATACAGCGCCGAATCGAGCGAACTGGCCGTCTGCCCAAGCCGTGCCGCAGACATCCGGTCGAACGTCACCCTCTCGTCCAGCCCGCCGTTCTGTTCATCCGAACTCACGTCCTGGAATCCCGGCAGCTTCTTCATCGCCTGCAGCAGCTTCGGGCTCCAGGTCTGCAGATCATTCACACTATCCGCCTGGATCGTGTACTGATACATCGCATTGCCGCCCCGTCCGCCGATCCGCAGATCCTGCGAGGCCTGCAAAAATGTCGATGCCCCCGTAATGCGGCCCAACGGTCTGCGCAGCCGATTGATCACATCCGCAGCGCTGATCTTCCGCTCGTTCAGTGGCTTCAAAATAACATAGATATTGCCTGTATTGGTCGCTCCTCCGCCGGTAAAGCCGATCACGTTCTGCACCGCTGGGTCAGCCTTGATCGTGTGCTGCACCTGGAGCAGCGTCGCGTACATCGCCGGATACGAAGAATCCTCCGGTCCGCGCATCGCCCCACCCAGGGCGCCCGTATCCTGCTGCGGAAAGAGCCCTCCCGGTATCCTGGTCACCATGACAAAGTTGAGTGCAATCGTCAGCAGCAACACAGTCAGCACCAACGCCGGGTTGCTCAGTGCCCACCGCAGGCTTCTACGGTAAAGATTCAGGATCCACTGGAAGAAGCGCTCCGACGCCATATACATCCGGCCATGCTGCTCCACGCCTTTGCCCTTCAGCAGGTACGCGCACATCATCGGCGTCGTCGTCAGCGAGATCACCATCGACACCACAATCGCCGTCGAGAGCGTAATCGCAAATTCGCGGAACAGCCGTCCTACAATTCCGCCCATCAGGATCAGCGGGATAAACACGGCAATCAATGAGATGCTGATCGTCATCACCGTGAAGCCGATCTCTTTCGCGCCACGCATCGCCGCCGCGAATGGCTCCATCCCATCTTCGATATGGCGCGAGATATTCTCCATCACCACAATTGCATCGTCCACCACAAAGCCCGTCGAGATAGTCAGTGCCATCAGAGAAAGGTTATCCAGCGTATAACCCAACATGTACATCACGGCAAAGGTTCCGATCAGCGATACCGGCACGGCCACTGCGGGTATCAACGTCACTCGTCCATTGCGTAAAAAGATGAAGACGACCACGATCACGAGACCGATCGAGACCAGCAGAGTCCCTTCAACCGTATGCACCGAAGCGATGATCGTAGTGGTTCGATCCATCACCACGGTCGTCTCTATGCCTTTGGGGATCGATGCTTCCAACGAAGGAATCTGCGCCCTGACCCGCTTAACCGTTTCGATAATGTTCGCGCCCGGCTGCCGGCTGATGATCAGCATCACCGCGCGTTTTCCGTTCAAATAGCCGCCAGCGCGCACATTATCCACTGAATCGAGCACGTCCGCCACATCGGACAGTCGCACCGCAGCACCATTTTTGTAACCCACCACCAGCGGCTTATAGTCCTCCGCCTTCGATATCTGTCCGTTCATCAGGATGTCGGCGCTGACGTTCCCATCGCTGATCTGCCCTCGCGCCAGATTCGTGTTTTGCAGACTCAACACGGACCGCAGACTCGCCATCGTTAGCCCATAACTAGCCAGCTTGGTGGGATTCACCTCCACCCGCACCGAAGGAAGCGCGCCTCCACCGGCGCCTACCTGCCCCACGCCCTCGATCTGCGAGAGCTTCTGCTCCATGATCGTCGAGGCCACGTCGTACAACTTCCCCGGCCCATACACGTCCGACGTCAGCGCAATCAGCATGATTGGCGCATCCGCCGGATTCACCTTGCGATACGTCGGGTTTCCGGGCAGATTCGCCGGCAAAAAGCTCCGCGCCGAATTGATCGCCGCTTCCACATCCCGCGCGGCGCCGTCGATATTGCGTCCCAGGTCAAACTGAATCGTAATATTCGTCGAGCCCAATCCGCTCGACGAGGTCATCTCCGTTACGCCCGCGATATGCGAAAATTGCCGCTCCAGCGGTGTAGCCACCGAAGATGCCATGATCTCTGCGCTCGCACCTGGCAGGCCTGCTCTCACGCTTATCGTTGGAAAATCCACCTGCGGCAGCGGAGCGACCGGCAGTACCTGGAACGCAATGATTCCCGCAATCGCAATCGCAATCGTCAGCAGCGTCGTTGCCACAGGGCGATGGATGAACGGCGAAGAGATATTCACGGATATCCCGCTGGCTGAGGCTCATCCCCACGCACGCCCTTCTTCCTGCGCGAAAAGCGATTGCCCAGATTGTCAAAAAAGATATAAATAACCGGCGTCGTATAGAGCGTCAACACCTGGCTCACAATGAGGCCGCCCACAATTGTGATGCCCAGCGGCCTGCGCAGTTCCGACCCAATTCCAGTGCCGAATGCCAACGGAATCCCACCCAACAGGGCAGCCATCGTAGTCATCATGATCGGCCGGAAACGAATCAGGCAGGCATCGTAGATTGCATCGGTCGAACTCTTGCCCTGGTGCCGCTCCGCCTCCAGCGCAAAGTCCACCATCATGATGCCGTTCTTCTTCACAATGCCGATCAATAGCACGATCCCTATGATCGCCACGATGCTCAAATCCTGGTGAAACAGAATCAGCGCAAGAAAGGCTCCCACCCCCGCCGAAGGAAGCGTGGAAAGAATCGTGATCGGGTGAATAAAACTCTCATACAACACGCCTAGCACGATATACACCGTCACCAACGCGGCGAGTATCAGCAGCGGCTCGTTCGACAATGAATTGCGGAATGATGCAGCAGTGCCCTCGAAATCCGCCTGCAGGCTCGCAGGCATCTTCATATCCTTCTGCAGCTTGTCGATCGAATCGATCGCCCCACCCAGAGAAGCATTCGGCGCAAGATTAAAGGACACCGTGATCGCGGGAAACTGACCCTGGTGCATAATCGAGAGCGGTTCCGTCGTCGTTTCAAAGTGCGAGAATGCACTCAACGGAATAGGATGGCTTGGCGCAGAGCTTGTAAGGCCCGCACTATTCACCCCGCTACCCGAAGCCGTCGTCCCCGCCGTAATGACGCGTGTTGGCGGAGCAAGCGCATTCGTCCCCACCGCATACAGTGCAGAAGCCGTCAACGCATTCGATCCCGCAGAGGTAGACCCCCTCCCCGAAGAGCTTGACGCCGGCGCGCCGCTGGTACCCGAGGCCGCATTGGCCTGAACAAAGATGTGGCTCAGCTTGTCCGGATCGAGCTGAAACTGCGGCTGCGCCTCCAGAATCACGTGATACTGATTCAGCTGCGTATACATGGTATTGATCTGTCGCTGCCCAAACGCATCGTACAGCGTATTGTCAATCGTCGTCGGCGCTACGCCCAGCCTCGATGCCGTCACCCGGTCGATCACCAGCGACACCGCCAGGCCACCCATCTGCTGGTCCGTTGCCACATCTTCCAGGCCTGGCAACTGCTTCAGCCGGTCCACAAACTTCCCAGTCCACAAATTCAACTCTGCCTGGTCCGGGTCTTCCAGCGTGTATTGATACTGAGTCCGGCTCACGCGATCATCAACGGTAATGTTCTGTACCGGCTGCATGTAAAGAGAAATCCCCGCCACCTTTTCGAGCTTCGGCTCCAGCCGGCGAATCACATCCGCCGCGCTCTTGTCACGATCCTCCAGCGGCTTCAGGTTGATCGAAAAACGTCCACTGTTCGTCGTCGTATTGGTCCCATCTGCGCCCACGAACGACGAAAGGCTCTCAACCGCGGGATCGTCCAGGATCACCTTCGCGAGTTCCTGCTGCCGTGCCGCCATCCCCTGCGACCCAATGCTCTGCGGAGCCTGCGATATACCCTGGATCACCCCCGTATCCTGCACCGGGAAAAATCCCTTGGGGATTACGTTGTACAGAAAGATCGTAAGCAACAACGTAGCCACCGCCACCAGCAGCGTCACCGTCTGATACCGCAGCACGACCTTCAGAGTGCGTCCATAAAACGCAATCATTCGCTCGAAGACGCGCTCCGAAGCTCGATAGAACCGCCCTTGCTGCGCCTCCGGATTATGTTTCAGAATTCGCGAAGCCATCATCGGCGTCAGCGTCAGCGACACCACCGCCGAGATCACAATCGTTACAGCCAGCGTAACCGCAAACTCGCGGAACAGCCGCCCCACCACATCTCCCATGAACAGCAGGGGGATCAGCACCGCCACCAGCGATACCGTCAACGACACGATCGTAAAACCAATCTGCTCGGCGCCCTTAAGTGCCGCACGCATCGGCGAATCACCCTCTTCCAGATAGCGTGATATGTTCTCAACCATCACGATCGCGTCGTCCACCACGAAGCCGGTCGAAATGGTCAAAGCCATCAGCGAAAGATTATCCAGGCTATAACCCAGCGCGTACATTGCGCCGCACGTACCCACCAGCGATAGCGGCACAGCCACGCTGGGAATGATCGTCGCGTAGAGATTCCGCAAAAACAGGAAGATCACCATCACGACCAGGCCGATCGTCAGCACCAGTTCGAACTCAACATCGTTCACCGACGCGTTGATCGAAGTCGTCAGGTCCGTCAATGTCGTCACCTGCACGCCTTCGGGCAGCGTTACCTCCAACTGCGGCAATAGCTTCTTGATGCTGTCCACAATTGCAATGGTGTTGCCACCCGGCTGCCGCTGCACATTCAGAATGATCGCCGGCGTCTGCGTCGCGGCATGTTTTGCGTCGCCCGCATGACCCACCCACGCCGCCTGCACATTGTTCTCGACGCCATCCACTACGTTCGCAACATCCGTCAGCATCACAGGCGCGCCATTGCGAAACGCTACTACTACTTGCTTATAGTCGTTGCTCGTCACCAGCTGATCGTTCGTATCGATCTGGTAATCCTGGTGCTGTCCGTCGAAGTTTCCTTTCGCAGCATTCACGCTGGCGTTGCTCACAGCAGTGCGGAGATTCTCTAGGTCGATGCCATACGACGACAGCGCCGTCGGATTCGCCTGGATCCGCACCGCCGGCTTGTGCCCTCCGCTTATACTCACCAATCCCACGTTAGCCAGCTGCGAGATCTTCGGTGCCACCCGCGTATCAACCAGGTCTTCCACCCGCGAGAGCGGAATCGTATTCGACGTAATCGCCAGCGTCAGCACAGGCGCATCCGCCGGATTCGTCTTGCTGTAGATCGGAGGCGAAGGCAGATTGGCCGGCAGAAAACTCTGCGACGCATTGATCGCCGACTGCACCTCTTCTTCTGCAATATCGATATTCAGATTCAGGTCGAACTGCAGCACGATCACCGAGTTGCCACCCGAGCTGGTCGACGTCATCTGGGTGAGCCCTTGCAATTGGCCGAACTGTCGCTCCAGCGGTGCCGTCACCGTCGTCGCCATCACATCCGGACTGGCACCTGGATAGAACGTCAGAATCTGAATCGTGGGGTAATCCACCTCCGGCAAAGCCGAAACCGGAAGCTGTTTGTATGCCACGATCCCAATCAACAGGATCGCTACCATCAGCAGCGATGTCGCAACGGGCCGAAGGATAAAAGGACGCGACGGGCTCAAGGAGCGCTGCTCCCACCGGTTCCAATGCCGGAAGATCCTCGAGGCTTGCCTCCTGCACCCCGACCGCCGCCAGCATTCCCGCCTCGTCCACCATCGGCCTCTGCCAGCGCCACCGGCGCGCCCTCCTGCAGCTTGTCGAAGCTGCTTGTAGCCAGCACATCGCCGGGATTAATCCCCGTCACCTGCGCAGTGTCTCCGTCCGTAACACCCACCGTAATAGGCCGCAGATGCGCCTTCCCCCCAGCCAATACATAGACGTATGCCGCTTCGCCGTTATGCTGCACGGTATCCGTCGGAATCAGTGTGGCGTCGTTCAGAGTATTCACCAACAATCGCGCATTCACAAACTGGTTCGGAAACAGCGACGAGTCGTTGTTCGCAAATTCGGCCCGCGCCTTCACCGTCCCGGTCGTCGTATCGATCTGGTTATCCAGCGTCAGCAGCGTGCCGCTCGCAAGCTGCGTCTGATTGGAGCGGTCGAACGCGCTCACCGTAAGCTTTGCCTTCTGCTGCAGCCGAGGCTGAATCTGTCCCAGCTCGTCCTCTGCAACCGTGAACACAACCGTAATCGGCCGGATCTGCGTCACCACAGCTAGAACGGTTGTCCCATTCGCCTGCACCACGTTGCCCGGATCAACCAGCCGCAAGCCGATTCGTCCTGTAATCGGCGCAACGATGTGGCAGAAGCCCACCTGCACCTGGTCATAGGCCACGGTTCCCTGGTCGTTTTTCACCGTCCCCTGCACCTGCTGCACCAGCTTTTCCTGGTCCTCCAGCGTCTGCCGGGGCAGCGCATTCTTCGCCCAGGCCGCCTGGTATCGCGCCAGGTCCATCTGCGCCTGCGCCAACACTCCCTGGTCCCGATCAAGCAGCCCCTGCGCCTGCATCAACGTCGCGCGGTACGGACGCGAATCAATCTCGACCAGCGCCTCGCCCTTGTGCACCAACTGCCCTTCCTTGAAGTGGACTGCCGTCACAACTCCATTCACCTGGCTCGTGATCGACGACGTATACACCGGCGTCACCGTGCCGATCGCATCCACATACACGCCAATGCTTCCACGCTTCGCCGTAGTCGAAGTCAGCGTGACCGTTCCGGCGGCCGCCCCACGCCGTCCACCCGCCGGAGTCGCCGGCACGCCTCGATGCCGCAGCACGAGATAAAAGGCCAATGCAAACACGCACAAGACGGCGATCCACACCAGCGGCCGGGATAACCTGTGCCGTGGTCTCTCAGGATCGGTCGAGGATGGAAGCTGATGATCGGGATCGATCCTTGAAGGTTGGCTTGAATCAGATTGCAATGCACTCTCCCTACGCGAACACACGAGCACCCATAGCCCAGCAATACGTCGTGCTCATCAGATGGACGCTTCAACCCTGTTAATTAGTTTCATCGACTCTCCTGGAAAGCTGGGCTGACCCATCGTCCGACTCAATCTTACCTTAGCGAATTGGCCACTCAATCTGCCTCATTCACGCCTACCTTTCGCATACTCACGCAATTCCATCAACCGATAGAACGTCCCACGCCACGTCACGCCGCCTTGAACCAGCGCTACCACCATCGACCGGAACATGGAATACACCACCACAAACGCAGCGACTGGAAACCCCGCCGCATATCTCCATGAAATCCCACTCGTCCGGGCCGAAAACACATACAACCCGACCACCGCACCCACCGCAACCACTCCCGACCACCGCACCTCGTCAATTCCCAGCATCGCCACAGGCCCCAGGCAAAACACCGCAATCCAAACTGCAGCCGCAACCACCAGCGCCACTCGAAAGCGAAACACGGCAAACAGATTCTTAGTCATCCCGGCGACGATCCCACCCGCGCCAGCCGCCCAATGCACTGACACCATCCCGGGCGCCGTCGCCACCCGCTGCCGCAGGCCAGCCCGTTTCACCGCTCGGCCCAGTTCCAGGTCCTCCACAACCTCCATTCGCAACCCCTCGAACCCACCCAGCCGCCCGTAAGCATCGACGCGCATCATGTTGAACGCCCCCACACCTACGGCATCCCGCATCGCCTTCGGATCGGCCACCCGCCAGGGCCGCACCGCCCACAAACTCATCACCTGCAGATAAGCCAGCAGCATTCCTTCCCCACGGGTCTTTGCAATCGTCGTCGGCAGCACCACACAATGGTCTGCTCGCTGCGCCTCTGCCATCACTAGAGTCCGCCGTACCGCATCCGGCCGAAACAGGATATCCGCGTCCGTAAACAGCAGGTACTCCACGCCACCGCCCGCAATCGCTCCACGCGCAGCCAAAGCCATCGCGTGCGTCTTACCCAGCCAACCGGCAGGCAATTCGTCCACCCGCAGAACCTCAAGCCGCCCTCCGCTCTGCCCCGCCGCCGCAACCATGATCTCGCCCGTTCCGTCGCTCGACCGGTCATCCACCGCGACAATCCGCAGATTTCCATAATCTTGCGCCAGCAACGACTCGAGACACTCACCTACTTTCGCCGCCTCATCCCTCGCCGGCACGATCACCACCACGCCCGGCAACCCCACCGGCTCGTCGTCGTACTCCGCCTCCAGCAGATTCGGCACTCGCCGAAGACCCCAGGCCGCTTCGACGAATCGATAGACCCACGCCGCGGCAATCCCCCACGCAAGCACCGTACCCGCGATCCCCACTTCCACTCGATGCATCACGTTGTCTGCATCGAATGGGAGAGCGGCTTCGCGAACCGTGCCCCCACGAAGAAGATCGCCGATGCCAGCAGCAGCGCAATCAGGGTCGAACCCAGCCCCACTGCAAGATTCGACCGATCGCTGATCGCCCCGATGATCGTCGGTGAAGAAGCATCCCCCAGCGCATGAATCAGCAACAACTGTCCCGCCAGCGCCGTCGCGCGTATACCCGCCGGAACCGAGTTGACCGTGGCCGCATTCACCGGTCCCGAACCCAGAAAGATCAGAAAAATCGCCACTGCCAGTGCAGGCACGGTCCACGCCTTCGTATGCAGCACGCTCGGCCCAAAGAAGCATACCAGCGCCGGGAAGAACGCCAGCAGCGCACTCCATGCGGGCACCAGGTACAACGCCGCACTGTTCTTACGCGACCACCGCTGCGCCACCGCTCCTCCCACAATCGTACCCAGCAGTCCTCCACCCACCGTAATCGCGCCCATCATAAAAGCCGCCGATGACTGCGTCCGCCCATCCAGCCGCTCGAGAAACGTCGGCATCCAGATAGAGAGACCGCCCGTAGTAAACGTCACCGCCGCATACCCCAGCACGATGCACAGATACGCCGGATTTCGCACCAGCAACCACACCGTCGACCGCTCCAGCTTTTTCCTGCTCTCAGCCTCCCGCACCCGCGGCGGCTCCTTCATCATCATTGCGATCAGCAGTGCAATCACGATCCCTGGTATAGCCGATACCGTAAACGACATCCTCCACCCAAAGTGCTCTCCTACATATCCGCCGGTCAGAAAACCCAGCGCCGCGCCCACCGGCACCGCGATATTGAAGATCGTCAGCACCCGGTTGCGCTGATCCTCGGGATAAAAATCCGCCAGCATGGCCGGCGCAAATATCCCGAAGCTGGCCTCACCCAACCCCAGCGCTGCATGCCTGAAATTCAGCGACGCAAACGAATGCACATACGCCGTCAAAAGATTCACCGAACACCAGAACAGCGCCGCAATGACGATCATCGGCTTACGCGGAAAGCGATCCCCCAGCCATCCCGTAAACGGCGATGCCACCATGTACGTCAGCAGAAAGAAGAACGTCAGCGACCCCAGCTGTGCGTCCGACGCGTGAAACTCGCCCTTGATCTGCTCCTGCACCCCCGCCAGCACATAGCGGTCGATGTAGTTCACGAAATTCAGCGCCGTCAGCAACACTAACGCAACCGTTGCGCCTGCAACCGAAGGTACCGCGTTCCTGGTCTGACTCGTGCCTTGCATCCACGCAGGATAGCACCGGAAGAAGACCGGCGATTACCTGTGGCCTTACGTGTGCGGTAGCGTACGGGCTTGGGCCACCCCCTCCTCCCCGAAAAGCCTCAAAGTCTCAAAAACAAACAACTTAAGTCTGGACCTCGGTCCGGCCAGGTCCTGTCCCGGATAAGCCCAGGACACGACGGCTGTGAGTTATTTGCTCTGTGTCTATTCTATCGTGCGTGTCAAGAGCGCCCTTCGGTTTCTACTTCTCCTGCGGCCTTGGATAGGTGGCCTCGACTACGGTCGAAATTCCTCCACGTGGACGAAAGTCCCCCACTACCTTTGCCCAAACCGGGTTGCAGGACTTCACCACATCGTCGAGCACCTGGTTCACGATATTTTCCTGAAAAATGCCCAGGTTGCGATAGGTGAACAGGTACTCCTTCAAGCTCTTCAACTCCATGCAATGCTCGCGCGGCATGTAGCGAATCGTCAGTCGTCCAAAGTCTGGCAGGCTCGTCTTCGGGCACACCGAGGTGAACTCCGGGTCGTCGATCAAAATTTCATATCCGCGGAACTGGTTCGCCCAGGTATCGATCGAAGGAAAGTGAGCATCCAGGCCTGCGGCTGCGTGTGTATCGGTATATCCGGTGTTTTGGGTCGCCATACTTCTATTTTACCTTTCCTGCCAGACGGGCGCCCTGCGCGGGCAGCGGTCACTTCGTGACTTACGCCGAGCTTCGCCTGCTCCTCCCGTTGGTCGGCACAAGATTTTGTCTGCGACCAACGGGAGCGCCAACGCGACAGCCCAATACAAGTCACGGAGTGACCGCCCCGCGCGCAGCGGGCCTTGCTTTTAATCCCGCCGTCCAAGCGTAGGCCTATCGTCTCCCGTCCCACTCGTGCTGTTCGGATCGTTGTTCGTCCCACCCACGCGGCGCAGCGTCGGCTTATTCCCATTGTTCTTATCGTTCAGCTTCCGCTTGTTCTCGAGCCGCGCGAGCCTGTCCTTAATGTCATCAAATTCGCTGGTAGTCACAACGTAATCAGGCCGCGCCGGCATGATTGTCGCAATCTCTTGCTCTGAATGAGCAATCCTGTCCGGCGTCTGCGGATGATCGGCAAACACCTTGGCGATCGCGCCCGGCTTATGCTTCTCCAGCGCATCAATCTTCTCGAAGAATTGGATAAACGCCTGCGGATCGTACCCGGCCTTGTACATGTACTGGAGTCCCAGCCAATCCGCCTCTGCCTCAAACTCACGCGAAAATTCGAGGAAGCTGATCGGAATCGCAAGCTGCGAAGCCTCGTAAATGCCGTACCCCGCGTAGCTTCCCTGCGTCAGAATCACCAGCGGAATTGAACCGATCTGCGCATAGTTCATGCGCGTCATCTCGCGCGCCGCGTGGTGCGCACACACATGTGCCGTCTCATGCGCCATGACGCCTGCAAGCTCCGCCTCTTCATCCGCCGCAAGGATCAGCCCGGAGTTGACGTAGAAGAATCCCCCCGGCAGCGCCATCGCGTTGATCTCATCCGAATCGATCACCTTAATCGTGAAGGGCACCTTGCAATCCGAATTCTTCACAATGTTCTGCCCGATGCGATTAACGTATTCCACGATCACCGGGTCCGTAACCAGGTGGGCTGACTTCTCGATCTCCATCGAGTACTGCTTGCCCATCCCTATCTCGCCATTCACCGAATACCAGTTCCCCAGCCCGCGGTGCCCGATGTTGCGCGTGCCCACGGCATCCACATCGTCCTCGCTGCCCTTCTTGATGTGCGGATCGAGCGCCTCTCCAGGCGATGGAAGCACATCCGCCTTCGCCGCCGCAGCAGCCTTCGCATCTGGCTTGCTATCGGCCGTTGGCCCTCCCTTCCCGTCCGAGGTGCCCGGTGTAGAAGTCCCCGGAGGCGGCGCCGTCCCCGTATCGCCCGGACCCTCCGCGCCGGTAGAAGCAGGCGCATCTGCCGCTGGCTGAGCCGTTGCAGCCGCAGGCGCAGAGGCCGCACCACCCGCCTGCTGCGCGACCAATCCGGCGGAACCCACCAGCCCCGCCGCCACCAAGACAATTAGTCCAGTTTGAAATCTTCCAGAATGCATTCGCTCTTCCCCCAACACTCCGCGCTCCCCACGTACAAGCGCAACTCACCGAATCATTAGACGCAGTATGCGCCTTTTCGTTACCCGACCGCCAATTCTTCAGCGTACACCCGCGGTCCGCCCCTTCTCTCGCCGCTTACACCCTGCGGCATGAGCAATCCAGACTCCCGGCCACGGTACTTTCGTCATAGCACCCTGTAGGGATTCTTTGCGCTGCCTGCCAACCCGTAAGATCATGCCATCAAGACGATTTTGAAGGCGGGTACGGCGTGATTACAACAGCACAGTATCAATGGTCGGTCGGCACTGGATGGGATCACGAGCCTCAGGATCTCAGCAGCCCCGCACAGCTTGTTCTCATCTTCGGTGACGCCGAACTCGTCCGCAGCAGTGGCTGTCTCGAACTTGCGCAGCAGCGTTTTCCCGCAGCCCAGGTCTTCGGATGCACTACCGGAGGAGCGATCCACGGTCGGCGCGTTCGCGACAATACCCTCTCGCTCACCGCCGCCTCCTTCGAACATACGGAGATACGCTGCGCCACCGTACCCTTGGCAGCACCCGAGAACAGCTTCGAGGCCGGAGAACGGCTCGTCCGCAGCTTCGACCCGCAAGGGCTGCGCCACATCTTCGTCCTCTCCGAAGGAATGGAGGTGCATGGTAACGCACTCGTCCACGGGCTGAACGCCGCGCTGCCTGCCGGCGTGACTCTCTCCGGCGGCTTTGCGGCAGACGACTTCAAGTTCACCGAGACCTCCGTCTGGTGCAACGGAACCCCGCAACGCCATACCGTCGTCGGCCTTGGCTTCTACGGCGACCGCCTGAAGATAGGCATGGCCGCGACCGGTGGCTGGGACGCATTCGGTACAGACCGCAAGATTACCCGCTCCAAAGGCAACGTCCTCTATGAGCTCGACGGAAAATCTGCTCTCGACCTCTACAAGCAATATCTGGGCGATGAAGCCTGCGGCTTGCCGGCAAACGGCCTGCACTTCCCTCTTCAGCTTTGCGTGGACGACGCGAAACGTCACGTCCTTCGCGGCCTGCTCGCGGTCGATGAAGCTGCCGGCAGCATCACCTACGCGGGCGAAGTACCCGAAGGCACCTACGCTCGCCTGATGTATGGCAACATCGATCACCTCGTGGACGGCGCCGAAAAAGCAGCCCAGGAGAGCGTCGCAGACCTCGGCCACGAAGCTCAATTCGCATTTCTGGTTAGCTGCAATGGCCGACGCCCCGTCCTCAAACAGCGCATCGAAGAAGAGGTGGAGATCGTAAGCGACGTCCTGGCAAACAAAACCCCGCTCGCCGGGTTTTACTCCTACGGCGAGATTGCGCCAGCTGGCCCGGGAGGCGCTCCACAGCTGCACAATGAGACCATGGCAATCACAGCCTTCGCCGAGGTGTAAACCGTATGGAAAACCTTCACGCACTCTTACGCAGACAGCTGAAGCGGCATTATCAGCCCTGCGAATCTGTGCCTGAAGAGCTCCACGCGATACTCAACGTCATCAGCCAGGCGTATGACGATTTCGACATGGGCCGCAAGATGACCGAGCGCGCCCTCTATCTCAGCTCCGCCGAACTGCGCCAGGCAAACGCCGAACTGGTCAAAACTTTCGATGCCCTCGCAGCTCGCACCGAAGACCTGGAAGCCGAGAAGCGCGAGATGATCCACGCGCGCGCCAAGCTGCTGGAGCTTACACGCCGCGACGTGCTTACCGGCCTGCTCAACCGCATGACCATCTTCGAGCGCATGCAGGCCGAAGTAGAGCTCGCGCAGCGGACCGGAACTCCGCTCGCTATCGCGATGGCGGATCTCGACTCCTTCAAGTTCGTCAACGACAGATACGGTCACGTAGTCGGGGACACCGTGCTGCGTGAGTGCGCCCAGCGCATCACAGACGTCGTGCGTCCGGTTGATGCGGTAGGGCGTTACGGTGGTGAAGAGCTTTTGATCGTCATGCCTGGCCTCGACCCTGCACGCGCCGCCGCACGGATGGAGAACATCCGTTGCGCCATAGCCGACCAACCTGTCGTCCACGATGACGTACAACTGCGCGTCACCTGCAGCTTCGGCGTAGCCTGGCTGGGACCGGAGCCGACCTCTCCGGAGACGCTGGTCGGTCTTGCCGATGCGGCGCTTTATGTGGCGAAGCACAACGGGCGCAATCGCGTCGAATACGACATGCCGCTGCTGCCGGTAGAGCCAGAAAAATCTTCCGGAGAATTTCGCGTGCGGGCTTCGGGAAAACCCTTGAGCGCAGCCCACACATCTTCAGCGAACCATGCGGCAACCTGGGCAGACTAACCCATCACCACGAAGGATAGCCCGTGCCATCCAACGCATTCAGCTGGGCTCCTGAATGTACGTCGTCCACACCGCCTGAATCTACCTGGTCGATGGATCCGAGGGCCTGCGATTGACTCGTCACCCACGTATCCGTGCGCCCCGTCATCGGGTCCTTCGGGACGGCCTTCAGATATCCCGCCGTCACCAGGTCATCCAGGCCCTGCGGAGCCTTCTGCTTGTCCACCGTGTAGGAGCCAATCGCCGTCCGCATCACCTGCAGATCCTCGCGCAGCACGGCTTCTTTCGCCACTTGCACGTTCCGCTTGTAGGCCGGAATCGCCATCGCCGCCAGCGTCGCAATGATCACCATTACGATCAGCAGCTCAAGCAACGTGAAGCCCGACTCTCCAACGCGCCCGTCCGCCAGCGCCTTGGCCGGTCTTGGTACTCGAATTTTGCCGGCGTCTACCATGTGTTGTACTTCGTCCCGTCCAGTCCCGTGCCCAGGCTCTTACTGTATACATCGAAAACGTTCTGCCCGCCCCAGGAATCCGCATCCGCATCGTCCTGGTTCGACCGCTCACCCCAGTCCGTCGAGTTCGTCATCGGGTCCACTGGGATAGCGCGCAAAAATCGTACTTTCTTCTCCTGCACATCAACGCCATCTACCAGGGTCTGCAAGTCCGGCGGATATCCATTGCTATCCACCGTAATCTTGATCGCTCCCCGGTCCGCGGCCATCTTGTATCGGTCGATCGCATCGCGCATCTCCCACAGGTCCCGTCGCAGCTCACGTTCTTTCTGGCGCTTCACCGTAAACCTTGCTACCGGAATCGCCGCGGAGGCCAATATTCCAACAATCGCAACAACGATTATCAGCTCAATCAAGGTCACGCCAGCGTCCGGCGAAAGCACGCCGGCATCGTGCGCTGCTGAACCAATGCGCCTTGTCGCTGCCGCGCTGCGCTTCACCTTCCACCTCACTTCACGTGGACCACGCCCTGCGAGCTCGACGTAGGCAGATTCGCCTGCTGGCTGCTCTTTGCGCCCACCTTCACCAGCGAGACGCTCGTGTCGCCTGCGCCCACTG
The DNA here is from genome assembly GCA_035943695.1 of Acidobacteriaceae bacterium. Lineage (GTDB taxonomy): Bacteria > Acidobacteriota > Terriglobia > Terriglobales > Acidobacteriaceae > Edaphobacter. The sequence continues at coordinate 185,135 of DASZBW010000016.1, forward strand.
CTTTGAAGGTCAACGTGCACACCTCGCCCTGGCCATCCACACCGCTCGCACCCGGAGGACGCGAGGCAGAGATCGTCACCAGGCCGTTGCCGTCGTCGCGATGCACCAGCGCCACAGGCTGTCCACCGCCTGCAAGCAGCCCGCCCGCATCGACGTTCACCAACTGCAGAACCTTTGGATCGAACTGAAGCTGCATGGGCACCGAGAACACGTCGTGCCCGTTCGACAACACAATCGAAGTCTGGAAGGTACTTCCCACTGCATGAGCGGAATTGGCCGGAAGCACGCTCACCAAAACCGGAATCCCGGCCGCAGGTGCAGGCATGCTCGGCGCAGGCGCAGTGACGATCGCACTCACCGCCGCTCCATTGCTTCCAGCAACCTGCGGCATCGCCTGCTGCTTCATCTGCTGCACCATCGCCGAAGCCGCATTCGCCGCCGTAACATTTGCGTTCGGCGCCGAGCCAGAGTTCACTACCGCCAGATCCGCAGCAGACGGATCGGATCGGCGAATCTCAATGTCCTGCGCCGTGCCCGTATCGATAGCCCGAGTATTCAGTCCTGTCAGCGTCGATTCGCGAACGATATGCGGCACCAGGACAAAGACCACCTCATCCTGCTGCTTCTCTTTATAGACCGAACCAAAAAGATATTTCAGCAGAGGTATGCTCGAGAGCCCAGGCGTCCCGCTGTTCGACGTATTATCCTGCTTCGTGAGAATCGCCGCCAGCAGGCAAGGCTCGCCATCGCGTAACTGGATCGTCGTCTTATCGGACCGCGTACCGATAATAGGCTGCGTCACTCCACCCGCCAGAGTCGCCTGCCCGGTCTCGGTCGAATTTTCCACGTCGAGCACCATCGACACCTGCCGGTCAAGATGAATCGACGGCGTCATGTCGATGGTCACCCCAACGTCCAGGTAATTAAACTGAGTATTCACTCCAAGCCCGCCCAGAGTTCCGCCGCCAATTCCAGTCGCCGCACCGAATGACCCCGTCGCAACCGGAATCTTCGACCCGATCTTCAAAGTGGCCTTCTGCCCGTCCGTCGCTCGCACGCTCGGATTCTGCAGCACACGCGTATCGGCATCGGTCATCAGCGCATTCAAAGTGCCACCACCGATGGTCACCGCCAGATTCGTCGAATTGAAGTGACCCAGCGTATTCAAAGTAAAATTTGACGCCTGCGCGGTCGTAGTTGTGCCGGTGTCCGACGTATTCGTGGAATTCGGCGTCTGCTGCGGAGTCAGGCCAACGCTCTGCGGCAGAGTGATCCCAAGGTTGCGAACCTTGTCGCGATTCACCTCCAGGATTGCCACATCCACCACCACCTCGGCCCGGGGACGGTCCAGGTCGTTAATCAGCTTCTCCACCAACAACAACTTGTCGGGACTCTCGCGCACCACAATCGCGTTCTGCGAGATCATCGGAACGATTGCAGTTCCCGGGGCCGATCCAAGGATATTACGAAGTACCGTCGCGATATCGTTCGCATCTGCCTGCCCTACCGAATTGGTCAGGTAGAAGGTCTGTACCGCCTCTTCATCGAGGTCCGCGTGCTTGGTGAAGGTATTGGCCGCAACGTAAATCGTATCCGCCGTCACCGGCTTGTAAAACGTCTGCGACTGGACCCCAATGACGTGCAACGCGTCGGAGAGGCTTACATTCTTCAGGTCTACCTGGATGCGTTTCGACGTGTAATCCGGATCGAACAACACATTCAACCCGGCCATCTGCCCAATCGTCGTGTAGATATTCTTTACGTCTTCAACGATATGCAGCGTAATAGGCTCGCTCGAGATCCCTTTCAGCATCGCGGGGGCCGCCACCGAGCCGACCTCCTGCTGCATTGCGGCCGTCGAAGCCGAAGGCATCGTGGACAGCGGCGCTGCTGCCGAAGACCTGTCCTGCCGCTCCGTAAGTGCGATCTCCTGCGACGCCGCCTCGTTTGAGGGATCAATTTGCTTGGCCCGCGTAAATTGATTCAAGGCGCCCGCAATATCCCCGCTCTCGCGCAACACCCGTCCACGATCTACATGCTGCGCCGCCGCCTGGAAGCGCATCCGGTCCAGACGCGCCTGGTAGCGCATATCCTTAGGCGACTTCAAATGCGCCTTCAAATAATCTTCGTAGGCTGTGTCGTAGTCCTCGCGGAGTTCCGCCGCCTGGCCGCGCTTATCCCATCCACTGGCGCTCTGCGCGCATGCCGACCGGCTCGAAGCTCCCAACGCCATCAACAAAAACAGCGCACACAGACTCACGCGCCACGCACGATCGCCAAGCTTCTTCGTCAACAATGGGAACCCACGCGTCATGCCGATAGTCTGTGCTTCCTTCGTGCCATAGGCCTGTCTGAACTTCGGCGAGTATACCATTCGGTTTCCGTGCCGCTCCTCGAACTCTACGTGCATTCCATCACCTGCAATCAAAACTCACTTGCGACTTAACCAGATCGACATTGCGGAGTTACGGATTAGACGGCGCACCGCACCCCAGGTGAGAGCAAACCCGCACCATCATGTTAAACTGAATCTCCTGCTCAGGTCTGCGCCATCTATATAAAGGCCGTCAGCAGTCCTCATCCGGCAACCTTTCCCATGCCCCGTTCCCTCTCCAACCCGACCATCGCCGCGCAGCCTAAGCCTGCCGTTAAGCAGAAGGACCGCGACCCAGTCGCCGCCGGCAACCGCGACGCCTCCTTCAACCGCGCCGCGAGCCACAACTACGCTCTGTTCGATAAATTCGAGGCGGGCGTCGCACTGCGCGGCACCGAGGTCAAGAGCATCCGCGAAGGGAAAGCCAACCTGAAAGACGCCTACGGCCTGCTCAAAGACGGAGAATGTTTCCTGCTCAACGCGCACATCGGGCCTTTCTCACACGGCAACGCCATGAACCACGAGTCACTGAGAACTCGCAAACTGCTGCTGCATAAAAGTGAAGTTCGCAAGCTTGAAGGTATGACGAAGCAGAAAGGCTTTACGCTTATTCCCACGCGACTTTATTTCCGTAACGGACGCGTCAAGTGCGAACTCGCGCTCGCCAAGGGCAAGCAGGAATGGGATAAGCGAGCCACGGAACGCAAACGCGAAGCCGACAATGAAGCACGCTCCGCCATAGCCCGCAGCCAGCGCCGCTAGCTGCGGCCGGTTAACGCGGAGCAAAGACCACAGTCTTTTCGGTCCTTCCGATTGAAAGGCTTTTAAAGTCTATTCAGGCCCTGCAACGCATGGACCGCTTATTGCTGCTGTTGCGGTTGCGCAGGAGGCTGCGTTTGCTGCATCCGCTGCAACTGCTGATAGATCTGCTGCGGATTCGGCCGGCCTGCGTTTCCACCTTGCGCTGCACCGTTCCCCGTCTGCGGCTGTGCAGGCGTCACTCCATTCGCGATATCGCGGGCCGTCGTATTCATCCACGGCTCCCTCGGCCTCTGGTAGTTCCTCGCGCCGGGAACATTCGGCTCAGGGTATCCGGCAGAGATCGCGGGAGCATTCGGATCAGGAGGCGTTACGCCGCCCGTTCGCTGGGTCAGCGTCAGCTCTCCCGGCCTTGTTGCCGTGGCCTCACGCAGCAGCATATTGGTGCCCGTGCCATCCAGCAGAGTCGCCAGGATCTCGCTCGCCGGTGCGGGACCGTATCTCCCATAAACCGGCTCGTCCACCACTCCGCCAGATATCTTCATGCCCGTCACGCGCGCAATCTCGCGCACAGTCTGATTCAGGCTGGACCCGTCCGCAACAACCTCCACCTTCCCACCCACCAGGTTAACCACGGGGTCGTGAGTCGCGCGCACTGGCGCTGTGCTTGCCGCGCCAGAACTGACCGCTCCACCATCTCCAGAAGTGGCCCCCGACGCCCCTGCAGCGCCGCGCGATTGGCCCGGCAAAGAAGTCGGAGCATTCGCAGGAAGTACACTCTGCGCCAGCGCAATTCCGCCGCATAACAGAAGCAGTTCCACTCCCAGCCGCATTGAGCGCCTCAAGTTCACGTCTTCAGCCTAGTCCACATCACACTTGTAGGACGTTCGATTCACGATAAAGGTACACATCCTTTCTCGTTCCGGTTCCCATCTACGCCATCCTATCGGACGCCAACTCGCAGCAAACACCTCTCTGCCTCCGTTTGCCCATCACCACGCGCCCATGGACCCCGTACGCTGTACTAGACTGGAACCCAAATGAAGCGCACATATCCATCTCCGAGCCGCCACCCTTCGAGCCGTTTTGTCTCACCAAGCTTGCTCCGATACTGCGCGCCAGCCCTCCTCGCATTCGCGCTTCTCGCCGCCCCAGTTTCAGCAGAGACGTGCACCACTCAATCCGCGCTGGGCCCATCGGACCGCGCGGCCCTGGCCGACGCCGCGCGAAACCTCGCGGCTCTCGTCCAAGCCAACAACGCCTCGGCGCTCCAGGCGCTGGCTGTCCCTGCCCTCGCCCACGACTTCGCCTCCTTCCAATATCTGCTCGGCAATACCGCTCCACGCCTCACCGGCGCTTCGTTCTCCGTCGACCAGCTCTACCTCCTCGACGCCTCCACGCTCAAGCTCAATGCAGACGGCTCCTCCCCCGACGCCCAGTTCGTCTGCTCCCTGAATCGCACCACCGTGACCACCGAATTCTCCATCTCCGCGCTGCCGCCCGGCCGTTACGCCTTCGCACTCGTCATCACCTCCGCCCCGCCCACCGTAGCCAATCCATCGCCGTGGCGACTGGCCTTCCTCCTTCACCAGGACACAGCTTCGGGCAAATGGCTGATCGCAGGCTTTTACCCCGCCCCCACCACGGCCGCAGGGCACGACGGCCTGTGGTACTGGACCCAGGCCCGCCAGTTTCTGACGCTCAAACAGCCCTGGAACGCCTGGCTCTACTTTCAGGCTGCGGCACATCTCCTCCAGCCCGCCCCTTTCGTCATCAGTAGCCACTTCGATAAGCTGCGTACCGAAGCCGCAAACGCCGCGCCTGCCGCCCTCTCCGAGGGAGTCACCACCGACGCGCCGCTCGTCGTTAAAGCAGCTAATGGTGCCGAGTACCACTTCACTGCCCTCACCGTCGACGACTCCCTTGCGCAATCCTCACTCGATATCGCCGCCCATCTCCGCGTCGACTCCGCCCTCGATCCCACCGCCGCACGCAAGCGCAATAACGATGCTGCAGCGGCCCTCATCGCAGCCTATCCTGAACTCCGTCAGCCCTTCCACGGAGTCTGGATCTACGCCGAAGCTCCCAACCAGCCACCCTTCGCCACAGAGCAGCCCATGTCGGAGATCAAGTAAGTCCGGCGATGAACGAGAGAGCTGTTCAGGCCACGGCCGCAGTCCCATGCGATCCGCCGTCTTCATCGAGTGCCTCGAGCCCACCCGCCCTCTCGTCGGGAATAAATCGTGTCAAATCGCCCTAAAACCAAGCATCATACGGTGTAAAGAAATTTCGTTGCCCTAAATGCATTCCAACCGCTATGATTGCTTCGCACTGATACAACCCAGGGTTTCCACGCTGTAAAGGAGAGGTATACGAATCGTGAATACATTAGTTGAACTAGCCGAAAAGCGAATCAACCGACGCAAGTTTCTGGCCGGAGTCGGTGCCGCGGGGGCAGCGACTGCGCTTGCAGGCTGCCAGAGCACCGGCGTTAACCCGGGGCCCACTGTAAACGTCGGCTTGGTCGATACCGATTACCTCAACTTTGCCCTTAATCTCGAGTACCTCGAAGCCGAGTTTTACCTTCGTGCGGCCACGGGCCAGGGCCTGCTGCCGGCAGACAATAGCGCGACCCTCAATGCTGTCACCATCCCTGCCGGTACCGTGGTAGGCGGCGCAAAAATCAGCGGCCTCTCCGCGGCCCAGCAAAACATCCTCAACGAGCTCGCCTACGACGAACAAGCACACGTTCGCGATCTTCGCCTTCTGCTCTCCGGACTGTCGACGTCCTCCCTTACCGCCGCCGTATCCCTGCCCAACCTCGATTTCACCAATGGCTTCAATGCCGTCGCATCGGCGGCCGGTATTGGTTCCACCTTCAACCCCTTCCAGGACTGGGATCACTTTCTGGTCGGCGCATTCCTCTTCGAGGACGTCGGAGTAACCGCGTACAACGGGATTGCGCCTCTCATCAGCCCCATTGGCGTAGCTGGACCGACTAACTTCCTCGCCAATGCCGCTGCCATCCTGGCGGTGGAAAGCTATCACGCCGCCACCATCCGCGCCACAATTGTCGGCAACACGGTCGCAGCGGGCGGCGTCTCCAACTACCCGTATTTCACTTACGCCAATCAGATTTCCACCTTGCGCGGCACTCTCGGGGGCGGCAACGAGACCCCGCTGACGCTGCCGGGCGGCACGACCTCCAGCCCAACCGCGTCAACCATCGTTCCCGCTACCACGACCAACGCCACCGCCTTCTCCCGGACCACGGATCAGATCCTGCACATCGTCTACGGCAAAGCCGGCGCAGGCGTATCCAGCGGAGGTTTCTTCCCGAACGGCATGAACGGTCACATCACCGTAACCCAAAGCTAAGAGAGCGGAGCTCAAGGACAAATACATGGCAACTCAAGAAACTCAGATCCTCGACAACATCATCGCCAGCAGACGCGCTCTGCTGGTCGGCGGCGGAGCCGCACTCGCAGCTCTCGCCATGCCCAAGACTGCTAAAGCCGCAAGTACCGTCGCAAGCTACGGCGACACCGACATCCTCAACTTCGCACTCAATCTCGAGTACCTCGAAGCTACTTTCTACTACTACGCAGCCTTTGGCACAGACATCACCGTTGCGAATGGCTCTGCCGGTGCGCAGACCATCACCGGTGCGGGTACGGCCGGCGGCCCAGTCGTCATCAAGCCCAATGCGAAGGTTCCTTTCACCAATCTCACGGTTGCTTCGTATGCGCTGGAAACGGCCATCGAAGAAGGCAAGCACGTCAACTTCCTCCGAACCGCACTCGGCTCCGCTGTCGTCGCGCGTCCGCAGATCGACCTGCAAAACTCCTTCAATGCCCTTGCCACCGCTGCCGGCAGCCCACTCCCAACCACGTTCGACCCCTTCCTCAACGACGCTAACTTCCTCCTTGGCGCATACATCTTTGAGGATGTTGGCGTCTCTGCCTACAGCGGCGCAGCTCCGCTCTTCACCACCACGTCCAGTGGCAAGGGCTATCTCGCCGCCGCTGCCAGCATCCTGGCCGTTGAGGGTTATCACGCAGGCCTCATCCGCACCGTCCTCAACGCCAGCGACAACGGCATCATATTCCCCACCTATCCGGCCGGCACTCTCGCGACGGCCACCCAGAAGATCTCCACTGTCCGTTCGAATGCCGCCAAGGCTCTCGCCCAGGGCACTCCAAACCTGGACGCCAGCCCGGACGATTACGGCTTTGGACAGGCGGCAGCCCAGGTAACTCTCGGCGCTGCAGCCGTCAAAGTAAATCGCTCCCAACTTGTCGACGCTGACCTGACCAATGCGACCGCCTTCGAACGCACCACTAGCCAGGTCCTCAACATTGTCACCATCGGCAACGCAGTCACTGCCGGCACTCAGGCCAAGGGCGGCTTCTTCCCGAACGGCCTCAACGGAACCTTCTCCTAAACCGCACCTTCACCGCCTACGCAAAGGCCCTGCCGAGCAACCCGCTCATCAGGGCCTTTGCCTTGCGCCTGACGAAACTTTGGCAACGCTCCAACCGTCCTCCTTACAACACCTCTTCGGCTTTTCCTTGAGTCTTCGGGAATGCTATCTTTGAAATCGTTTGCACCATTCCTGGAAAGCGGAGTGAGAGTCTTTCGTACCATCAAACATCCACCATCCGTACGCGACTCGCTTCCGCAATCTGCATCGAACTAAAAGGATGTTCGCCGAGCGTAGCGACCACCGATTTGATCCATCAGGCAAAGAAAGAGCAACCATGGCTGTTACCACGCAGGAAAAGTCACTGAGCCAGGCGATTCAGGATCGTCGCGCCACCCCCAGCTTCGATGGCACACCCATCCCGCCAGACGATCTGCGCAAAATTATCGAAGCGGGCCTCTCCGCACCCAGCGGCTATAACATCCAGCCCTGGCGCTTCATCGTCGTCCAGTCCGAAGAACAGAAAAAACGCCTCCGCGCCGCCTCCTACAACCAGGGCAAGGTCGAAGAGGCATCCGCCGTCATCGTAGCCTGCGGAGATGCCGACGGCTGGCGCAAGGATCTTGACCTGATGATCCACCAGGGGCTCGAAGGCGGCATGCCCGAGGGCTACGCCGCCCAGGCGCGCACCTCCGTCACCAACTACCTCTCAGGCTTCACCGCCGACGAGATGCATGGTTGGCTCAACAAGATGACCATGCTCGCCTTCACCCACATGATGCTCATGGCCGAGGCCCTCGGCTACGACACTGCCCCCATGGAAGGCTTCGAGCAGGACAAAGTATGCGAGACGCTACGTCTCCCCATGAGCTACTGGGTCGTCGCGCTCCTCGGGATAGGCCACCTCAAAGGCCCCGACAAGTTCAACGGAGGCCGCTTCCCACTCGCCCACACGGTCTTCGGCGAAGAGTTCGGCAAACCGCTCAAGTAGCGCAATTGGCATTCGCCGCAAACATTCAAGGACTAACTCACTTTGACTTCTTCGCTCGCTTCTTCGCCACCTTCTTATCCGTCGTCTTTTTCTCGACGGGCTTCGCTGCCACGGCCTTCGCCGTAGGCACGCCCGTCTTCTTCTCCGGCGCAACAAACTTACCCCTCGCACCCTTCACCTTATCCGGCGCAGCAGCCACCAACGGCTGCGCCCCCGCGTGGCTCACCCCATTCTTACTTGAGGCAAGCTGCGCCGCCGTGTAATGCCGGGCCAGAAACTGCCCCGTATGCGATCCCCCAACGCCAGCAACCTGTTCCGGCGTCCCATGCGCAATTACCTTCCCCCCGCGCTCTCCACCCTCCGGCCCCATGTCCAGCACATAGTCTGCATTGCGAATCACATCCAGATTATGCTCGATAATCAGCACCGTATTCCCCAGGTCCGTCAGCCGATGCAGCACCTCCAGCAGCTTCCTCACGTCGTCAAAGTGCAGCCCCGTAGTCGGCTCATCCAGCAGATACAACGTTCGCCCCGTCTGCCGCTTCGACAACTCCCGCGCCAGCTTCATCCGCTGCGCCTCACCACCCGACAAGGTAGTAGCCGATTGCCCCAGATGAATGTACCCCAGCCCCACATCCACCAGCGTCTGCAGCTTCACCGCAGCCGTCGGAATATCCTTCAGCACAGGCAGCGCATCCGCAATCGGAAGCTCCAGTATGTCCGCGATCGAGTGCCCGTTGAACCGTACCGCCAGCGTCTCCTGGTTATAACGCCGCCCGTTACACACATCGCACAACACATACACATCCGGCAGAAAGTTCATCTCGATCCGCCGCTGCCCCTCGCCCTGGCAAGCCTCGCACCGCCCGCCCTGCACGTTGAAGCTGAACCGCCCCGGCTTGTACCCCCGCTCCCGCGACTCCGGCAGCATCGCAAACAGATCCCGAATCGCCGTAAACACACCCGTATACGTGGCCGGATTCGACCGCGGAGTTCGCCCAATCGGCGACTGGTCAATCTGGATCGCCTTATCGATCTGGTCGATCCCGACCACGCGCCCATGCACCCCCGGCTCTTCGCGCGAGCCATACAACTCCTTCGCCAGCGCTCGATACAAAATATCCGACACCAGCGTCGACTTGCCCGATCCCGAAACCCCCGTCACCACGGTCATCACACCCAGCGGAAAGTGCGCCGTCACATCCTGCAAGTTATGCTCGCGAGCATCCTCCACCGTAATCCACTTACCCGTCAGCTCTCTCGGCTGCGCCCGCGCCACGATCTCCACCTTCCCCGCCAGGTACTGCCCCGTCAGCGACTCAGGATTGTCCATCACCTCCTGCGGCGTCCCGGCAGCAATCAAAAACCCGCCGTTCTTTCCTGCCCCCGGACCCAGGTCCAGGACATAATCGGCCACGCGAATCGTGTCTTCATCATGCTCCACCACCAGCACAGTATTTCCCAGGTCCCGCAGATTTTCGAGCGCCCGAATCAGCCGCTGATTATCTCGCTGATGCAGCCCGATCGAAGGCTCATCCAGCACATACAGCACTCCACGCAGCCGCGACCCAATCTGCGTAGCCAGACGAATTCTCTGCCCCTCACCGCCGGAGATCGTAGCCGCCGATCGATCCAGCGAGAGATAATCCAGCCCCACCGCATTCAAAAATTCCAGCCGCTCCACAATCTCCCGCTGCAGCCGATCCGCAACCACCAGCTCCCGCCCACTGAACTTCATCGCCCGCGCAGCCTCCAGCGCCCGCTCCAGCGACAGCCCCGTAAAGTCTGCAATCGACACCGCGGTAGCCTTCGCACCGTCCTGCCCAATCGGCAGCGTCACAGCCAGCGACTCCGGTCTCAGCCTCTTCCCCTTGCACCGAGGGCAGATCGTCGCCGACATGTACTGCATCATGTACTCGCGATACCCCTCAGACTTCGTCTCATCCAGGTTCGCCCGCAGATAAGCGAAGATCCCATGAAACCCCGTCCGCCCCACCTCATGCTTAGGCGGCCCATACAGCAGCAGATCCTGGTGCGCCTTGCTCAGATCGGCAAACGGAACCTTCAAGTTAATTTTGTACTTCTCGGCCGCAAGTTTTATCAAACGCAGCAGATACGTTGACCCAGAACCCGGCCCCATCGCCCCATCCAGCAGCGGCTTCGACCAGTCCGTAATCGTCTTCCCCGGATCGAAATCGTAGATCGACCCCAGCCCATGGCACTCCGTACAGGCTCCATACGTTGAGTTGAAAGAGAAGCTCCTTGGCTCCAGCCGCGGCACATTGATCCCGCAATCCGGGCAAGCCATTGACGACGAGTACAGCGTCTCCTCCTGCGTCCGGTCCGGCCCCTGGATCCCGATGAGCACCAGCCCATCCGCCATCTGCAGCGCCTTCAGCACGGAAGTCTCCAGCCGCTTCGTGTCGTACTTCGGCACCTCACCCTTCGCGGCCTTCGCCTCGCCCACGACCACCAGCGGCTTCAAAATAATCCGATCGACAATCGCCTCGACCGTATGATTCTTCCGCTTATCCAGCCGCATCCCTTCCGTCAGTTCAGTGACCTCGCCATCGATGCGCGCCCGGAATCCCTGCTGATCCAGCGCCTCGAGCTCCTCGCGAAACTCACCCTTGCGCCCTCGCACCATTGGCGCATACACCGTGATGCGCTCACCCGGAGCCTGCTCCGCGATCCGCGCCACAATCTGCTCCGCCGTCTGCCGCGTAATCGGCAGCCCGCACTTCGGACAATGCGGCTGACCCACCGACGCATACAGCAACCGCAGGTAGTCATAGATCTCTGTAATCGTTCCCACCGTCGACCGTGGCGAACGCGAAGTAGTCTTCTGCTCAATCGCGATCGCCGGGCTCAGACCATCGATGGCGTCCACATCCGGCCGCTCCATCTGGTCCAGAAACTGCCGCGCATACGCCGAGAGCGTCTCCACATAACGCCGCTGCCCTTCCGCATAGATCGTATCGAACGCCAGCGACGACTTACCCGACCCCGAAAGCCCCGTCACCACCGTCAGCGTGTTCCGCGGAATCGACACCGACACGTTCCGCAGATTATGCTGCCGCGCCCCACGAACCGTAATGTGCGTTATGCCCTGCGTCGTTCTCTGCGTATTCCCCGTCGTCACGTTTCGCCCAGCCCCCATTGACCAAACCAAAGCCAACCAGCCAAGCCTCTAGAATACGGCATCCGCCCCCGCCATAAATAAAATCCCAGCCAACGCCCCAAACCCGGAATGTATCTCAACAGTCAACGCCGCTATGCAAGATTGATCTTTCAAACCAGCGAAATTCTTGCAACGATACATTCGGATAACTGCTACGGTTGCTCACTTTAGGCGCCTGCCGCAAATGGGAAAGTTGAGGGGAAGCGAACTCGATGGGCGATTCAATCATGTTGGTCTGTGCGGTCCTGGCCTCGTTGGCAGCCGGCGTCCTGGCCGCCTACGGCGTATGCCTTTTCGTCCTGACCCTCTTCCGACCCCGCGCTCTCGCTCCCGCAAAGCAGCCCGCCATCCCTGCCGCCAGCCCCACCACAGCAGTCGAAGGCTGATTCAGCTCGCCGCATAAGCGATAATCGTAGCTGTGTCTCTCACGAATCAATCCGTACTATCCCCCAACTCCATCCGGCTCATCCTCGCCATCACAGGCGCCAGCGGCTCCGTCTTCGCCGCCGAAATCCTCCGCACTCTCCACGCCGACGCCCGCGTCTCCCACATCGACCTCGTCCCCTCCGAAGCCTCACTCCGCGTCCTCGCCGAAGAGCTGCAAATCAGCGGTCGCACCGCCCTCATAGAAAAGCTGCTCGGCCCCTCCATACCAGCCTCACCCAGCAAGATCACCACCCACGCCGAAGCCGACATCGCCGCATCCATCGCCAGCGGCAGCGTCCCCTCCCACGGCATGATCGTGCTGCCCTGCTCCATGGGCACACTCGCTGGCATCGCCAACGGCATCGCCTCGAACCTCATCGAACGCGCGGCAGACGTCACCCTCAAAGAGCGCCGCCCCCTCATCCTCTGCGTCCGCGAAACCCCCTTCAACAAGATCCATCTCCGCAACATGCAGCTGGCCTCTGACGCCGGAGCCACCATCTTCCCCATCATGCCCACCTTCTACAACCACCCACAAGACACCTCCGAGATGGCCCGCCAGTTCGTCTACCGTGTCCTGGCCCACATCGGCCTGCCCCAACCGGACGCCTTCCAATGGAAGGGCGACTGACCTCGCAACGCACGCACACACTGCGAAAGAAAAACATGGAAGAACCCACCCCACGCCGCGTCCCCAACCTCGCCCACGCACTCATCTTCATCGCCTTCGCAGCAACACTCCTCATCACGTTTCAGCTCCTGCTCTCCACCCTCAATAAAACGCCGGCAGCCCTTCAGGGCAGCACCCTCACCATCCAACACCCCATCCTCCAACTAGCGATGATGGCCGCAATCTACGCCATCACAATAGCCGCTGCCTGGCTCTTCTTTCCCCTCCTTTGGGACCGTCCCTACCTCGAAGGCATCCGCTGGAACTGGCCCATCGCCCGCCTCAACCTGCTTCGCCTGCTTGCTCTCGGCCTTGTCCTCGGCGTCATCATGCAGCTCGTCACCAACTTCATCAGTCAACCCAAATCCATCCCCATCGACGAGTTCTTCACCCACGCCTCCACCGCCTGGCTCATCACCCTCTTCGGCACCATCATCGCCCCCATCTTTGAGGAGACCTGCTTTCGCGGCTTCCTCCTCCCCGCCTTCGCTATCGCATACGACTGGTTCGCTCTGCCCCGTACCCCAGAAGCCCACGTGCTATGGAAGTCCACCACCACCCTCACCCCCGCCGCCCTCCTCTTCTCCTCCATCCTCTCCAGCGTCTTCTTTGCCCTGCTCCACGCCCAACAGGTAGCCCACCTCCTCCCCGCACTCCTCTCTCTCTTCGCCATCTCACTCATCCTTTGCTTCGTCCGCATCAAGACCCAGTCCGTAGCCGCCTCCATCCTCGTCCACGGCGCTTATAACGGCTTCATCTTCCTCACCGCCCTCATCGCCACCGGCGGCTATCGCCATCTCGACCGCATCCCCCACTGATGCACATGTCATGCACATGTGCTAACCTTCCACTATGGCGACCACACCACAGTCCGTCACCACGCGCACCGTCGTTCTCCTTCGCCCCAGCGAACGCAAGCGGCTCGAGAAGCTCGCAGCAGCCGAAAGCGTCTCCTCCGGCGAAATCCTCCGGCGTTCGCTGCACGCCTACGAGCAGCAGATGTCCGAGCCGGAGCAAACCGCTCTGGCGGCCCTCCTCAAAGAGATGAACTCCTCGCTCGACCATGCCCTGGCCTCCGCACGCGCCTCGCGCAAAGAGATCGCCCATAATCTCGATCTCATCAAGAAGCGCAGAAAGCAGCACGCATGACTGTAGGCAGCGACCTTTTCTCCGTTGTCAAAAAGATATTTCTAGTCAGCGATGAGTTGACTCGGCTCTCAGCAGAGGTCAAAGAACTCACTCGCACCGTAAATGAACACGACGTTCGCCTCGCGGTTATCGAGAACACTCTCACCCTCACACATCGCGCCTCCAAACGCACGCTCCCGGGAAACTGATCCGTAAATGTCCAATCCCCGCACCGACCTGCTCAACCTCATCGCCACCCACTCCTTCCGCCTCGGCGACTTCCTCCTCGCCAGCGGCCAGCGATCCGACTACTACATCGACTGCCGCACCACCACCCTCCACGCGGAAGGCGGCCGCCTCTCCGGCCTCGTCCTCTACGACATCATCCGCGAACATATCCCCCACGCTGTAGCCGTCGGGGGCCTCACCATGGGAGCGGACCCGCTCGTCTCGAACACCGCCTCCGCCTCCGCCTGGGCCCTCGCCGACCACAACGAGATCATCGAACTCTCCCAATCCCTCTCACTCGACGACCCCTCCTTCGTCGATCCCGACCCATCCCCAGGCCCCGCGCCCGCGCTCATCCACGGCTTCCTCGTCCGCAAATCAGAAAAATCCCACGGCACAACACGCCGCGTCGAAGGCTTCTGTACACCCGGTGCCCAGGTTGTCATCGTCGACGACGTATGCACCACCGGCGGCTCCACCATCACCGCCATCGAGGCCACACGCGACGCCGGCATGATCGTCGCCGGAGTCCTCTGCCTCGTCGACCGCGAACAAGGCGGCCGCCTCAACATCGAGCGCGCTCTCGCCGAGATCCCTCCCACCAACGCCTTCGCCGACGACGCCCTCACCGATCCCGACGACGACCTCGCCATCCCCTTCATCAGCGTCTTCACCGCCTCAGATGTCCGCCGCGCCCACCTGGCCCTGAAATAGCGAATGCGGCTTCCGGCATCTCTGGCTTCATGCTGTCAGTCGAGGTTCTTTTTTCACACTGCCATTTCCAATTTGATTAAGCAGTCCGGGAAAGCACAGCCGACATATTCTTTCGCCGCCGTTGCTCCAGGTGGTTCATCCACCATTCCGAACCATACAAACCCCGCCGCAATCCATCAACCTGGAAGTCCACATCCAGCTCCCCCCAGTGAAGCGCTGTCCCCAGCATCTCAATCTCGACCTGACTGACCTTGTTTGGGTCGGCCTCCGCGAGTCCCTGCAAATCTTCACGAGGGATCGCTAGCCGCTGACCGCTCTTCAACTTAACAAGCAGCAGATCATGACCACGATCATACTCAGCCAGGACAGCTACTTCATGATCGTAAGGATCTCTGGCATTCCGAATTGCCTCATCGATCTGAACGTCAATGTCAGCGCTCAACCGTGCCATGTGTTCCCTCCCACATCTGCATCAACTCGTCATAGTGCTCGACAGCCGTGTCCACAATCCGCCGCACATCACTCCGCTTCGCATTCTTCGGCTGAATCGAACCAGGGCGTATACCAACATTCTCTGCGTCCCCAAGCTCAACTACGACCAGCGTCGAGCCGTAGATGCCGTGCGCATGCGGAGGCAGGTGATCGAAGACATAAATTCGAAAACTCACTCCGTCGAACGAGATACTGCCCACAACCCTAATCCTACGCCAGCTTTTCTCGCATCCCCCAGAAATATGGCACTGCCTTCCCTCTTTCGTGCATCGATCCGCGTGCGAGAGTAAACTTCCATCGTCCACACAAGCAACCGAAACGAGGAACGGAATGGATCAAGAGCAGAACAATCCCCGCACGCCCCAGCCGCTCACCGAAGCTGCACCTTCACCATTCAACCGCCGCTCGTTCCTCCGCACCGGAGCCGCCGCAATTGGCGGCGCAGCAGCAATCTCCGCATCACTGCCCGCTGCCTCAGCCCAACAGTACATAGCCGCACCCAACCGCTCGCCGAGACGATCCTCATTCATCGATCTCCTCCGCACACCCGACCTCGTCACTGCGTACGGCAGCTTCGAAAAAACCCTCCCCTCAGGCCGCATCCCTCTCTCACGCGACGGCGAGCGCTGGACCAACGCCGACGTCGCCGTCCACACCAAAACGGATCACGAAGCGCTCGTCCTCACTCTGCATGCTCCCACAACCCCCATCGCCGTAGTCCACATCCGCTGGCTCACCCGCGTCCCCTCCGACCTGCAAGTCCTCGGCGACGCCTGGGAGCGCGCCTACGGAGATCTCGGCTGGCTCAACATCATCCCGGAGCGCGTCCTCCCCTGGTACATGGCCACCACCGACGGTCACACCACCCACGGCTACGGAGTGAAAACCGACGCCCGCTCCCTCGCCTTCTGGCAGCTCGACCCCGAAGGCATCTCCCTCTGGCTCAATGTAGCCAACGGCGGCAACGGCGTCGAACTCGGAGACCGCCGCCTCACCATGGCCACCGTCGTCGCCCGTCGCGGCTCCGAAGGCGAAACCGCGATGGAGGCCGTCACCGCCCTCTGCCGCACCCTTTGCGGACGCACCACGCGCCCCATCGTCCCCATCTACGGCGCGAACGACTACTACTACGCCTACGGCCGCAGCACCAGCGAAACCATCCTCACCGACACCGACTTCCTCATCGAAATGTCTCCCACCGGCGGCGTTCGCCCCTTCTCCGTCATCGACGGCGGCTGGATCGACGGCACTCCGAAGTGGCCCGACATGGGCAAGCTCGCCGCCCAGATCAAGCAGCGCACCGCCCGCCCCGGCCTCTGGATTCGCCCCCTCGAAGCCCCGCGCAACTCCTCCCCCAGCCTCCTCCTTCCCGACGCCCGCTTCGGCGAAAAGAGAGAACGCGCCGCCGAAGTAGCAGCCTACGATCCCACCGTCCCGGAAGCCCAGGAAGCCATCGCCACCCGCCTCCGCCAGATCGCCGACTGGAACTACGAGATGGTCAAGCACGACTACAGCACATACGACCTGCTCGGCCAGTGGGGCTCCGAGATGGGCCCGCAACCCACCCTACCCGGCTGGAACCTCCACGACCGCACCCTCACCAACGCCGAAGTCCTCACCAACCTCTACGCCCTCATCCGCAAAGCCCTCGGCGACGACATCCTCATCGACGGATGCAACACCGTGGGCCACCTCGGCCAGGGCTTCTTCGACCTCCAGCGCACCGGCGACGACACCAGCGGACGCCACTGGGAGCGCACCCGCCGCATGGGCATCAACAACGCCGCCTTTCGCCTCCCCCAGCACGGCACCTTCTACATCCTCGACGCCGACTGCGTAGGCCTCACCGACGCCATCCCGTGGGACTTCAACTCCCAATGGCTCGACATGCTCGCCCGCAGCGGCACAGCCACCATTGTCTCCTCCGGCCCACCGGCCCGCGGCGCAGAGCAGCGCTCAGCCCTCCGCGAAGCCTTCCACATCGCAGCCGCCGGAGGCCTCGGCGCCAAGCCCCTCGACTGGCTAGAAACCAGCGCCCCCGAACACTGGCGGGCTACCACCGGAGCCTCCACCATCAAAGACCGCCGCTACTACTGGAGCGCCCAGGAAGGAACCTCACCCTTCATCAGCCCATAGCGAGCGATAAGACGCATCGCAGCTAGGCGTCCAGCATCTAAAATAAACACACAATGATCCCCACCCTAGAATGGCTTCCCGAAGGCGTCAATTTCCTCGACCAGACCAAGCTCCCCTTTGAAGAGACCTACGTCCTCGCCACCGACTACAAACAGGTCGCCACCGTCATCCAGACCATGGTCGTCCGCGGAGCCATGGCCATCGGCGTAGCCGCCGCCATGGGCGTAGCTCTCGGCATCGACCGCAGTCAGGCCACCACGGTCCCGGCCCTCAACGCCGAAGTCGAAACCATCTGCGCCACCCTGGCCGCCACCCGCCCCACCGCCGTCAATCTCTTCTGGGGCATCGCGCAGATTCGCGACCTCTACAACACCCTCGCCGGCACCAACACCCCCATCCCCGAAATCAAGTCCGCCGTAGTAGCTCTCGCCCGCCAACTCTACGACGAAGACATCTCCAACCTCCGCAAGCTAGGAGCCTTCGGCGCCTCTCTCCTCCCCAACCAGGGCACCGTCCTAACCCACTGCAACGCCGGAGCCCTCGCCGCCTGCGGTTACGGCTCAGCCCTCGGCGTCATCCGCGCCGCCATCGAAGCCGGCAAACAGATCGACGTCTTCGCCGACGAGACCCGCCCCTTCAACCAGGGCACACGCCTCACCGCCTGGGAGCTGCTCAAAGACAACATCCCCACCACCCTCATCTGCGACAACATGGCCGGCTACTTCATGTCGCAGGGCCGCATCTCCGCCGTCATCGTAGGGGCAGACCGCATCGCCGCCAATGGCGACACCGCCAACAAGATCGGCACCTACTCCGTCGCCATCCTCGCCAAAGAGCACGGCATCCCCTTCTACGTCGCCGCTCCCTTCAACACCATCGACCCCAACACCGCCAACGGCGCACTCATCCCCATCGAACAACGAGCAGCCCGCGAAGTCACGCACGTCGGAGGCATCCAGGTCACCCCACACGGCGTCCAGATCCAGAACCCCGCCTTCGACGTCACCCCCGCCAAATACATCACCGCAATCATCACGGAACGCGGCATCCTCCGCGCCCCCTTCACCGACTCCATCGCCACCACAGCCAAAGTCACAACCGCATCAGAACTCACCACCGCTTAGCTAGTTGATCTAGAAAGTAGCATCGCGCCAGGCTTCTAGGTACCCCGAGGCTTTAGCCTCGGGTCTCTCAAGCAGAGAGGAAAAGGGGCTTTAGCCCCCTGGGGTACGCTCCATGAAACGCAAGATCGGCATCACCTGCTATCCCACCTACGGAGGCAGCGGCGTAGTAGCCACCGAGCTAGGCATCGAGCTAGCCGCCCGCGGCCACGAAGTCCACTTCATCACCTCCTCCCCACCCTTCCGCCTCAGCGGACGCGAATCCAACATCCGCTTCCACGAGGTCGACGTCTTCCGCTACCCCCTCTTCGAACACCCCCCCTACGATCTCGCCCTAGCCACCCGCATGGCCGAAGTAGCCGAGTTCTACTCACTCGATCTCCTCCACGTTCACTACGCCATCCCCCACTCCATCTCCGCGCTGCTCGCCCGCCAGATGCTCGAGACCCGCCAGCAGCCCGAGCAGCGCCGCTACCTCCCCTTCATCACCACTCTGCATGGCACGGACATAACCCTCGTCGGCCTCGACCGCTCCTATCTCCCCATCACGCAGTTCGGAATCGAGCAATCCGACGGCGTCACCGCCATCTCCTCCCACCTCCGCGATCGCACCCGCGAAGCCTTCAACATCAAATCCGAGATCGAAGTCATCCGCAACTTCGTCAACTGCGACGTCTACGTCCGCAACCCCGAAAAAGTAGCGGCCATGCGCCCCCGCTACGCCTCCCCCGCAAGCGCAGACAAACCTGCCGAAAAGCTCCTCGTCCACCTCTCCAACTTCCGCCCCGTCAAGCGCGTCCTCGACG
Source organism: Acidobacteriaceae bacterium (assembly GCA_035943695.1). Lineage (GTDB taxonomy): Bacteria > Acidobacteriota > Terriglobia > Terriglobales > Acidobacteriaceae > Edaphobacter. The sequence continues at coordinate 204,584 of DASZBW010000016.1, forward strand.
TCATCGAAGTCTTCGCACGTGTCGCCGCCGCCATCCCCGCCCGCCTGATGATGATCGGCGATGGCCCCGACCGCTCCTCCGCCGAACACCTCGCTCTCCGCCTGGGCGTAGCCGACCGCATCCACTTCCTCGGCAAGCAGGACAACGTCAACGAGCTACTCCCACTCGCCGACCTCATGCTCATGCCTTCCGAGATGGAGTCCTTCGGCCTCGCCGCACTCGAAGCCATGGCCTGCTCCGTCCCCACCATCGCCACCCGCGTAGGCGGAGTCCCCGAACTCATCCACGATCAAAACGCTGACGATCAAACCAGCCCCACAAGCGACGTCACCACCACCGAACCCAACGGCCTGCTCTTCCCCGTGGGCGACATCGAAGCCATGTCCTCCGCCGCCATAGCTCTACTCCGCGACGAACCCCGCCTCCACGCCATGTCCCTCGCCGCCCGCCGCACCGCCAGCGAAAAATTCTGCTCCACCCGCATCATCCCCCTCTACGAGCAGTATTACGAACGCGTCCTCACCCGCAACCACCCCCAGTAGAGCCCTCCGCAACTCCAATGCCCATGCGCATCATGGATGAGTCGGACCGGCCACTCCGCAACGCCGCTCCTCGACCATGACCCCGGTCTCCATTGTTCTAAAAGTCGCAACAGGCCACTCTCGCTTTACTCTCTCCTCTACCTGGTAGATCAGCCCGCCTTCCACCAGCGCATTCTCCGGCGCCACTCCGATATACCGAACCAACCCACATCCATCCGTAACCACCAACAAAGGAAAATCCGTTGCAGCAAACATATCGATCGTTTGAGTCGGAACGACAAGAGTAGCCGTCCCCATCAACTGCTCCGCAGCGGTCGACGACGCGGATGGTGCTCTCGCATCAGAGACCGGGCCTCTCGGTCTGGTCAAAGCCTTCCGCATATGAGCCACAGGATTCGCCTGCGCCAGCAGTGCATAAAACACCACACCCTCCGCCTTCAAAGCCTTACTCGCTTCGTTGAACAGCGGATTCATCCCCACACACTGCGCACACCAATCCGGAAACAGCAGAAACGCCTCAGCCCCCGCGTTCTTCCGATTCACATCAGGAGCCTTCACCGCCGCCGAATCAAGCAGCGCAGCGGAAGCAGCAATTGACGGAAGCCGTGCTCCAAGCAGCTTGTACTGCCGCCGCAGCGTTCCAATCAGGATCGCATCATCCGCCGAAAGGTTCTGCGGCAGCGCAGCCTCAAGCTCCGCATACGAAGCCGCAGCCGCCTCCGGCATCCTGGCAAACTGCTGCATCGCCGGAAGCATAATCGCATCCGCATACACATCGTGCATCGTCATCGGCGGCCGCGCCGAAGGAAGCAGCCCCCCCGAAGCTCCCGCGCCTTCCTTCACACCGCTATCCGCAGCCACGCCCCGTGCCCTCAGCATCGTCACCAACTGCGGTTGACGCTGAACCAGTAGCGCCAGCGCCTCATCCGTCTGAACCAGCTGAACGTATCGCACCACGCCATTCGTCGCCTCCGATACCAGGTCGTCATACGCAACCGTCCGCAGCATCGTCTGCGCTGTACCGAAAGCATTCGTCGTATTCTTCAGCTGCAAACTCGCCTGCACGGCATAGTCGAACGCCAGCGCAAGGTTCGGAAACCCCGTTCGCCTCTCCTCCGGCGAAGCCCTGTTCTCGTCGCCCATGTAACCCATAGCCGCCTGTTGCACCTGCTCCCACATTTGCGCAAACGAGCACAACCGCGCATCCGCCAGCAGGTCCTCCCCCTTGTATCCATACGGATCGCGAGCCGCACAAGCTGCCGCCGCCTTCCCCACTGCGACGCCCAACGCAGCCTGTTCCACCTCAGACCAGTTCCCGATCGCCCGATGCACAATATCTACCGGCCGCTCCGCCTCATCATAGGCAGCCTGCAGCGAAAGCTGCGGCACCGTAGCCATCGTTGATGGCGCAACTTGTGTCGTGCTCTGCGCACTTACCCCTCCCGCAACCAGAAGTGACACAGCAAAACACCACATCTGCACTTCGCGAATTGTCTTCACCTCGGCATTCTTCATCCGCGTCGCATCCACCACAGTCGTTTCTTACCACAACCCTAAAACCGCTGGAAGCTCACTTCGATATTCATCGGAAACGCCACCGGCTTACCATCCTTCATCGCCGGCTTGAACCTGTACTGCCGAACCGCATCCACCGCCCTCTCATCCAACCCCATCCCCGCACCACGGATCACCTTCACATCTTTCGGCAGCCCCTGTTCATCTATGTTCAGGTGCACCGTAACCACACCCGAAAACTTCGCCTTCTTCGCCTCATCCGAATACTCCGGCTCAACCTGGTAAACAACCTGCGGCGTTTTCACTCCGACCTCAGTTGGAATGTAGCCGCGAAAAGCCGCCGAAGGCCTCGTCGGCCTCGCCGCAAAGCTCTCTTCCGAGTTGGCCCCGCTCACCGCCGCCATATCTTCCGTACGCACAGCGTGGGTTGGCGACACACTCTTGTCCCCATCTTTCGTCGAAGCCTCGTCATTCATCGAGAAACTCACGTTGATCGTCGTCTCAACCTCGGTCGGCTCGCCATTCAACACGTACGGCCTGTACGTCCACTGCCTCACCGCATCCATCGCGGCCCCCGTTAGCATCGGCGCCCCGCTGATCGGCTGCAAAGACTTGACCTCACCCGTCTTCCCAATCACCGCATGCAGCACGACAACGCCCTGCACATGCGCCGCCTTCGCAATCGCCGGATAGACCGGATTAACGTTGTGAATCAGCTGGGCCTGAATCACACCCGCAGAAACCCGCGTTGCTCCGGCAGGTGACACCACCACGGCCCGCGCCATCACTGGCGAAAACCCACCCGAGAAACTTCCACCCTGCCCCAGTTGTAGCTTATAGTCCCCGCACTCGCAAGCATCTACAAAGCGCAGCCCGATGTTATCTCCCATCCCCTCCACATGCGAGTACCGCCAAACCTCAAACGGAAACCGCGACCCTCCATCGCCGGCCGATTCATCCACCCCATGCTTCTCAATCGACTCCGGCTTCCCCAGCACAATGTACACATGCCCGCGGTCGCTCATCGAGCCCTGCCCCGTCCCCCCAAAATGCTCATCTGCAAACGCCACGCGCGCCTCATGTTCTTCCTTCGACCCCGCGCGTCCCTCCATCCGCTCTCGCCGTTCCCAGAAGCTGCGAATAAACTGATCCCGCTCCTCATCCGTACCCAACTTCGAGAACGCCGCCCGCTCCTCCGGCGAGATAATCCAAACCACGTCCCGGTTCAACCAGCTCCCATACGCCGGCGCCGCAGGCGTACTCAATTCAGGGATCCTTATCGGCACAAACTTCTCATCGGCCGACGCCACTTCCACCACCCTCGGCGCAGCCACAGCACGCAAAGGCTGCAGCTCATCCGACGAAGACGACGGCATTTGAATCAGCGCAACCAGCCCAGCCTTCGCCACCACTCTCCGAGCCTGCGCATGCACTGTCCCGGCAAAGTAGACACCCCCGCTCGCAATCAAAGCCAACGACAGCGCAACCACCGCCATCGGCGACACCGCAGGACTCTCCGCATATCCCAGCAACCGTTTAATCCGCATCGTCAACACTCCTCCATTTGCCGCCATCACGATCTGTTGCGCCCCTGCCCTGCGCTCTTCCAGCCGCGACAGCGCCTTCGCATACTGAAACCTGTCCCCGCACACCTCCGCCGCAATCGCATCACAGCAGCACTCCCGCTCCCGCCGCACCTGGCCTGAAACCCACCACACCGCCGGGTGATAAAACAGCACCGCCTCCACCACCGACTGCGCCACGCTCACCAGGTAGTCGTGCCTCCGCACGTGCGCCAGCTCGTGCGCCAGCAGAGCCTCAATCTGCTGCGCAGACAAACCCGTAAAACAGCAAACCGGCAGCAGTACCACGGGCCTCAGCCACCCCACCACCGTAGGCACCTGCACCCTGGCCGAATGCAGCAACGCCACCCCACGCCGAATCCTCAACTCCAATACCAGCCGCTCGAACACCGCGCGCAGCTCCCGCTCAACCAGCTCCGACGTGTTCATCCGCAACCTACGCGCCATCGACAAACCAAACCCAAGTCGTGCAAGAAACAGCAACACCCCAGCCAGCCACACCGCAGGCACCCACGGCACCGCACGAGTCAAAGCCTTCCGCAGCACCACCCTCAACGCCACATGCGATCCACCATCGCCCGCATCGCCGACCGCCGAAACATCAAATGTCAAAACCCCTTGCGCCACCGACGTTCCATGCGCCATCTCCACGCCTGCCAGGTGAACGAACGTACCAATCGGCAGCACAACCATCAGCGCCAATGCCAGACACGAAGCGACATAGCGAGCCTGAGATCGCTGAACCCCCACTACCCCAAGCACCACACCCAGCGCGACAGCCACCGCGGCCCCCTGCCAGCAGAAATGCACCAGGGTCCACCCCAGCGCCAGCACCATCCCATGCGCCACTCGTCCATCGTGTGCCACATGCGCCAACCACGCAATCCATGCACTCATCATCGCGCCGCCTTCTCATGGTCATCCAGCATCTGCCGTATCTCCGCCAGCTCCGCCGCCGACACCTTCTGCGAAGACAACGCGCCCAGCACCAGATCCTTCGCCGATCCAGCGAACGCCCGCTGCACCAGGTTGCGCGTCAGCCGCTGCTGCGTCTGCTCCTTCTTCGCGCGAGCCTCATACACATGCGACCGAAATCGCTCGCTCCGGCTCAGCAACCCCTTTTCGGCCATCACCTGCATCTGTTTCAGCACCGTCGTGTAGCCGATGTCCTTGCTGCTCTGCGTATGGACATCGCGAACCGTACTCGGCCCTGCAGCCCACAGCACATTCAGAATCTCCAACTCAGCCTCCGTGGGAAGCTGAACCGCCTCGCTCGCCTTCTTTCGCATCTTCATACGACGACACTAGTACGACACAACTCGTATGTCAACGGCGATCAACATAAAATTTCAATATTTTTTCCCACACTCCCACCACCCCCACACCTACTCCCGAGTTATAGCCCGCGCCACATCCGCCCACGTAGCCTGCAGCGCCTCTCCAAACTGCGCCCACGGAGCCGCCCCAGCCTCCAGCACCGGCATCACCAGCGTCACCTTCGTCCCCCGCCCCGGCCTGCTCACAATCTCCACCTGCGCATCCGCCCCGTACAGCACCTGCATGCGCTCTCGCACATTTCGCATCCCAATACCGCCCGCGCTCACACCATATCCCACCACGGCCCGTGCGGACTCGCCTCCCAACGGCACCGCCTCACTCTCGTAATCCGCATCCATCCCAATGCCGTCGTCCTCCACCTCCATCAGCAGCCGCCCATCGGAAAGAATACGGCTGCGCAACGTCACCGTACCCCCACCAATCCGCGGCTCCAGCCCATGCTTGATCGAGTTCTCAATCAAAGGCTGCAGCAGCATACTCGGCACCACCACCGGCAGCGTCTCCTCGGCAATCTCCTTCACTACCCGCAGCTTCTCTCCAAACCGCACCACCTCGATATCCAGATAGTCATCCGTAAACGCCAGCTCTTCGGACAGCGGTACAAATGCCTCGCGTTCCTTCAGCAGCACCCGCAGAATATTTGCAAGCTTCACGATCATCTCTCGCGCCAGCTCCGGCTTCGATCGCACCAGCGAAGCAATCGAGTTCAGCGTGTTGAACAGGAAATGCGGATTGATCTGTCGCTGCAGCGCATCCAGCCGCGCCTCCATCAGCAGCCTGCTCTGCTCCTCCAGCTTCCGCTCCACACGAATCGCATTCCATATCTTCAGCGGAATCCCCACCACCACCGGTGCGCAGGCGCATATCGCCAACTCAATCGACCAGCTCGTCGAATGCAGCTCAAAAAAACGCGACGGATAAGCCCGCGACAACATGCTCGTGCAGAACTGCATCGCCGTAATCAGTACCAGCAGCAAGATCTGCCGATCCAGATGCGGCCTTCGCAGGTTCCTCGTCACCCACCGGTACAGGCTCAGATCGATCATCGGCGAAAACGACCACACATCCTCGGGATCCGTAAACCGCCCATACGCTCCCGCGATCGCCGCCACGGCAAGATTCACCGCCAGCGTCCAGTACTCCCCATGCCACACCGCCGGCACCGCCAGCGCCGCCGCACCCACCATCGCAGCTCCCGGCCCCAGCACCAGCCCGAGCAGGATCGAAGCCTCAAAGGACAGATCGGCCGCATAAAAATTCGGCACCCGCACCCGGACCCACACCCCCAGCACCAGCGGTATAGAGATCATCGCCACCAGCGCAAACACCTGCCGCGGCCCCCGTCGATGCATCAGCAGCAGCTTCTTGAACGTCTGCGACCGTGCCAGCGAGCTCGACACCGCCGCCGCCACCCCCAGCTCTACCAGCAGCGTAATCAGGATCAGGCTATCCGGAATCCGCATCACGCCCGCATGTGTCACACCCTGCGCCATACCCCTACTCTAATCGCAGTCCGCGAATATCCGGGTGCCCCATTCATGCAACTTCATCGCATCAGTGGGCATTCGCGCGCAGCCGCGAACCGCTTTCCTCCGCATCGCCACATCACTCCCGGTATATACCCCCCCCGGGGGGGGATATCTATCACGCAGCGACGTACCGCCCCAGCTCTTTGACCATTTGGCATTGCAGGCTAAGTTGGCCGAGAGCCGCATCGATCTGCTCCCCCGCCCCGAAACGCAGGTCGACGAAGAAGACATACTCCCAGGGCATCCCCGGTACCGGGCGCGACTCGATCTTAGTCAGGTCAACCCCAGCCGCCGCGAACACCTCCAAAGCGCGCACCAATGATCCCGGCCGATGCTCAACGCTGAACGCCAGGCTCGATTTGTTCGCACCGGCAGCCGGCACCCCATCGCCCTCTCGCAGCAGCAGATGGAATCGCGTGAAGTTCTCCGCGTGATCCTCAATCCCTGCGACCAGAACCTCAGCCCCGTATTGCGTAGCAGCCAGCACAGGCGCAATTCCAGCCGTGTCGTCCAGACCGTCAGCCATCAAGTGCTTCACACTGCCCGCCGTATCGTAGAAATTCACCACGTCAAACTGCGGCCTAGCGGCGAGCCAGTTCCTGCACTGCGAGAGCGCCACGGGGTGCGAGATCACTCGGCGGATATGCTCCATCTTCACCCCCGGACGAACGATCAGATTGTGACGCACCCGCAGCAGACTCTCTCGGGCAATGCGAACAGGCTGCGCGAGCAATAGGTCGTAGTGTTCCGCCACCGAACCATGCAGACTATTCTCGATCGGCAGCACCGCACCATCCACCGTGCGATGCAATACGCGATCGAACACCTCGGCAGACACTGCGCACGGAACGATCTCTATCAAAGCTTCGCCCATTCCTTCTAGCATGGCGAGCGCCGCCATGTGGCTGTTCGACCCCAGTTCGCCCTGAATCGCGACCTTCACAGGCAACCCCAATCATCCATCGAATTCCCATTTTCACCAATCATGTGGCAACCTCACTCCGGCTCTAGGCAACTTACCACATGACGGTCAGTATTCGATGTCGATAGGCCTGGCGGCAGAACGTATCGTCCGCAAGGTCTCAGGAGAAAACAATGCTTTGGACGATCACAGTTATTCTGCTCGTGTTGTGGCTGCTCGGTATCGTTGGAGTCTACACCGTCGGCAGCTGGATCCATATTCTTCTTGTGCTGGCTATTATCAGCATCATCTTCAATTTGCTGTCGGGCAGACGAGCCGTTTAGCAGGTCCTGGGTAGAGGGACAGTGGACCGTCTCTACCCGGTTATGCGGCCGAAAACATAGGAGCGAACAATGAATAACAACACGGCTGAAGGAAAATTCGACCAAGTCAAAGGTAAAGTCAAGCAATCCATCGGCGAGGCATTCGGCGATGACAGCATGGCTAACTCTGGCACCGCAGACCAAGTGAAAGGTGCCGCCAAAGAAGCTTGGGGAAAGACTGAAGATGCGGCCGGTGCAATACACGACGATGCACAAAAACATGCCGACGCCAAAAGCCATGATCTTCGTTCAAAGATCGCATCAGCTGCTGAAAACGTGAAAGACTCCATCAGTGCCAAGGCCGACGAGGTCAAGGCAGATCACCGACGTTCCGCGTAAACGACGCACATGCGGGCAAGGCCCCTCATCGGGGGGCCTTTTCATTTGTGTAAGAGCACATCCGAGGCGAAGAAGCCGAAAAATAGCGCCGAAATAATTCCGTTCATAGTAAAAAATGCGGCATCCATTCGCCGCAAATCGCCTGGGGAGATAATGCTGTGCTCATAGGCCAGCAACCCTGCGACAACCGCGATTCCCGCATCTGCGATCCTGCCAAGTCCGAATAGATGCGCCAGCCAAAGCGACAGGCACAACATGCCGACGTGCATCGCACGCGCAGCCCAAAATGCGCCTCTCAACCCAAAAGCCTGAGGAACTGAATGGAGTCCGACCTGTCGGTCGTGCTCGAAATCCTGGCATGCATAAAGCACGTCGAAGCCGCCAACCCAAAGCAACACGACAGCGGACAACACTGCAATCCTTGGATCAAGCGAACCGCGAACCGCAATCCATGCCGCAGAAGGTGCGATGCCGAGGGCTAGCCCCAACACTAGATGCGACCAACGCGTAATACGTTTCATGTAGCTATAGCCAAGCACCACGATGAGCGCGACCGGCGCAAGTTGCAGCGCTAATCGATTCAGCATCTCCGCACCCACTAGAAAGACCGCCGCGGCGGTCACCACAAACAGCGCTACAAACCCTGGCTTCAAATCTCCCGCGGGCAGGGCACGCATAGCAGTGCGAGGATTGGCAGCATCCAGCCGCGCATCGACAAGCCGATTAAAACCCATCGCTGCCGATCGCGCAGACACCATACACACCACAATCCACACCAGGACCATAGGACGTGGCCAGCCACGTGCGGCTAGTACCGCGCCAGTAAGCGCAAACGGCAGAGCAAAGATGGAATGCTCCCACTTGATCATCTCAAGCGTTAACCGCGTGTTTTTCCACGGATTATCCATTCACTTATCTTAACGGACAAGGGGCTCGCCCATAGGCAAGCCCCTCCATGTTGCCCTGACTCTCGTGCTATCTCCCGCTCTTGGGCCCAGAAATCTGCAAATTGTTCGTCACCTTGAAAACTCCGGGAACAGTATTCGCACGCAGCCCAGCGATGTCATGGTCCATCTTGTTATCCACGACACCCACGAGGGTCGCGTTTCCGTTGGCAACCACAATGCGTATGGGCTTGTTCGGATCGTACGCATATTTCATCAGTTGCGGATCGCCGTAGATGGCTCGTGCCAGCGCAAGCCTTAACTGATCATCCATCGGTGAGAGCGGCTGCACCTGAATGTTATCCACGACGTCTTTGACTCCGGACGTATTCTCCACAAATCCGATAGCCGAAGCTTTATCCGCAGGGCCGTACACCGTGCCTCCCACAGTCACCACGCCATTTTGGACCCCAACAGTTATTGCGTTGAAGGGTGTCGTCCCATATCCGACGCGATCGTATGCAAGTCCCTTCGCCAGCTTTTCTCGCAGCGCGGCGTCATCCACCGCAACCCCACCCACTTGCAATTCATTGTCGACGGCCTTTACGTGCTTCACATGGTGCACGCGCCGATCTGCATCTTCCTTTTCTGCATATAAATCGACTGTGCCCGACAAGGTAACATTTGCATCATGTACCGCCACGTTCACCTTGGCGTACCTCTGGTTATCCAGACTCTTATGTACGTCTGCTTCGATCTGGGCATCGCGCCCGCCATCTCCCTGGGCTCGTGCGACGAACTGGCTGCCCGCGACGACTCCAAACATCAGGGTCAATCCAGCTAGCCTACCCAAACGCAATCTCCGCTTTTGGTTCAACATTTTTCGCTTCTCCTTGGTCGTCGGAATCGCCCTTCTGTGACGGAATGACGCGCATTCCTTCCCATGCTGCTACGTCCGATGCCATTCAATTAGACACAGATGTCCACCAAAAGTTTTTCGTTTGGTGAGGTTTGAGGAGACATGTAAACGGCATTATCGATATCGTCTGCGGATCTTGTATACCACGCTGAATACACCGGTCTCGTCGCGCGCCACTACCAGAGAGACGTTCGGAGTCAGATCATACTGCGCTTGTAAGAGCTGCTGTGCCGTCGAGTTCACATTCGTCGCGTAGGTCACACCAAGCTGCCGCGTAAGCTGCTTCTGCACTGTGATTCGCGCCGTCGAATTGCCCAGAGTGCCCACAAATGCGGGGTCAATCTTCACCGTTCCGCCGCCAAACAGCTTACCGATCCGGTTGCTCACCGTTGCATTCAACGCCCCGCCAAGCAGTGCACTGGTAGTGGGATCGGTCCCCTGTTGCACTTGCTGCTCCTGGTACAGTTGCGCTTCTTCCTGCGTCCGCCCAAGCGCCAGCAATGCAAAGATATCCGCCTCGCTCAGGGGTGGCTCCGACCGGTAAGTGGGCTTGAGGTTGCTCATCGTCCCTTGTAATCCGACCGTGATGTCGTAAGTCTCGACGCGCGCGGTTGCATTGATATCAACCGTAGGATCGATGCGAACCGGGTTGCTGAAATAAATATCTCCACGCTGCAGTTCATATTGAGTGCCGGCGAACGTCGCGCTGCCGTCGGTGATCGTGATCCTTCCCAGGATGGTCGGGTCCGCAACCGTACCCCCTACCGTCAACCCCACGGTACCGGCCAGCTTCGCAAAACTGTTTTGGAAATCGAGTTGGGGCGAACTGTTGACGCGTACATTCAACTGAATTTTGCTCGAGCCCGAGTTTGGGTCGGGGGGCGCACTCACTCCGCCCGCCGCAGAGAACGCCGCGAAGTCAACGTCTGGCCCGACCCCGAAGCGGGTAATCAAAACGCTTCCGCTCAGCAGCAAGTTCTGGGGACCGCCCTGCAGCGTCAGATTGGTATTCGCCGTCGTGCTCAAGCCATAGAGCCGCACGCGTACTGCATCGCCCGTCGCCGTGAGGTTGGCATAGATGCCGTTGGTATATGTCAGGAAGCCACCTATGTTCAATTGGCCGCCCCCGGTGGTTGCCGTCAGTTTTCTAACCTCGAGACGGTCTTCGTTGAATACAAGTGTTCCATTCAGCCCGGTCAATCCATTAGGGATTCCGTCCATCGCGACGTTTACGTTGTCGAACTGTACGTCGCCCGTCAGCGCAGGTTTCTTCACTTGGCCGGCCACCGCAACCGTGAATGCCACCTTGCCGCTCGAGGTGATGTCCGGATCAAAAGTATGCGCCAGCGTCATGCTGACGCTTCCCTGGGCCTTGACATCCAATCTGCCGCCATTTGCACTTGTCGCCCCAAAAACCTGCGCCGTTCCGCTTGCCTGAAGGTCCGTATCGTCGCCGGTGATGTGAACCTCGTCAAGCGTTGCGAGGCCATTTTTCAAGCTGACGCGCAACGGCCCCGCGCTCTTGAGCTCGATGCCCTGCAATTTCACGTTGAAATCATGGAGCTCTGCGGTGCCACCAAGTTCTCTCGGAGTCTTCAGAGGTCCACTCACCGTCACCGTACCGCCGATGGACGACTGGGCTTTGATCGTAGTGGCGCTGAATAGAGTCATCGCCTTGCCAATATCCAATCCGGCAAGCGTAAGCTTCGCCTGCGTGCCATAGTCGCCTGTCAATTTCGTTTGACCTGTTACGTCGAGCTTCGCGCCTACCAGGGTCGACTGCACTGTATACATGAGCAGGCTACCTTCGCTATGCATATCCGCCGTCATCGAGCCAATGCCCTTGCCAGCGACCGACACATTTGCGAGCTTCGCCGTAGCTTTCACTCCGGGGGCGTCCATCGTCCCGTTCGCATCTGCCACCAGAGTTAACGTTCCATCCGCATTGGGGTTTGCTTTCGCAACTGTCTGAAACTTCGAGAGGACGAGGTCATTGCCTTGTATATGGCCATGAATATGTTTCGTCTGCATATCGTAGCCGCCATTGCCCGTGATCTTTGCTCCATGCATCACCAGTGCAACCTGGCTTGCTTCGATATCCTGTCCTTTCACCGCAAGGTTCACCGCGGCCGAGTCATACGGCTCCCCATATGCGACACCGTTCGTGAGCGATACATGCCCATCGCCGTTCAAATTCGCGAACGTCCCCAGGAGCTTCGCATTCACGCCGATTGTGCCTGTCAGTGGAAGCTTGTTCTGTTGTCCGGCTATCTGCAAGACATCTACTACATTGGCGTTGGCCAACTGAACCGTAGCGTCAACCGCTGTGCCTTCATCCCACAGATAATCGGTCACGCCATGGCGCTTCACCACCTTCCTGGGCTTGAGCGCTCCTGCCAGATTTAATACGGCCGTCCCGCGCTTGATCGTGGAACTAGCCACTGCGAGGCCCGACTCATAGGAATACTCCGCATCCATCACTGCGGAATCGATCAATGTATCCAACTCGGTTCCCAGCTTGACCTCGAGTTGCGAACCAATCAGATGGCCCTTCACATCCAGATCCGCCGCCCGCCCTGTCGCAGTCCCGTGAAAGATCAGCCCACCGTGCAGAACGACGGGGATGGCCGCAGTTCCCTTTTTGCCGTTTGCCTCAAATCCCAATGTCTGTAGCAATTGGTCGAACTCGCCGAGATCGCGCACGGTCGTATCGACTTTCAAATTCGTTAGCGGATCGCCCTGATTGACACCTACGATCCCAGCCGCTTGCGTGGTCGATTGCGGCGTCTGAAGCAGCACGCGTTGAATTTCTACCACTTCGCGCTTGCCATCATAGCGCGCGACCGCTTCACCCGTCAGCGGCACATTATTCAGCGCGCCTCTGCGGGGAAGGCCGGTTGGGTTAAATTTAAGATCCCCGTCCACCATTACGGTCTGGGCGACGTCAGCTACGGGGCCGCCCCACTCGGCCTTCACTGGTCCTGTGACCGCGGTGTCGAAGCCAAGGTCGCCATACGTTTTCGTCTCTGTCGCTTCCATGATCGTGCGCAGCGGGATTGCATTCACCGTAGCAATCAGGTAAGCGTGCGCATAAACCGACGGCATCGCTGTCGTTGCGTTGGGCTTCGCGCCTACTGCCACAGCCGTCTTATTCGCAGTCGTCACGGCTCCTTTCACCGTCGGCGATTGCGTTGGAGCTGCAGGAGCAGTCTCGCCAAGCCAATCCACGATGCGCAGTTCACCCGCCGCGCTTCCGCCACCAGGCAAATATCCTGTCAATGCAGTCAGCAGCAACTCTCGCGGCGTGATGTGCAGGTCCCCACCGCCATTCACGTCATGCAGTCGCACCGCTGCGGTCTCGAAGCCTGCGTTGTGCACCTTCGCATTCCCCGCAACTAGATACCCCGCCGCACAATCCGGATCGGGCAAAAGTGGAAGCGTACCCGGCTTCTCAGGCTTCGCAGGAAGCTTTCGTTGCCAGAAATGGTGCTTGGTCGTTTGAGCCGCCGCCGGCGACACAGCGCAGCTGTGCCCATGAATATCGAGGTCGACCGTTCCCGCCGTCAGACCCGCCACATCCAGCAGTACCGAGATCTGCTTCAATTCGAAATTGCCCAGTGCTGTCATCTGCCATACCGGACGGGCGAAGTGCTGCAGCAGTCCATTCACCTTCAGCACGGAAGCCCTGCCCGAATCGAATTCGAGCTTCGTCAGTTGCGCTATATCCCGACCCAGCTCAGCTTCAATATGAAGCTTCGATTGCGTCTCCGGCTGCGTGTCCATCTTCGTTCGCAGGTCATTCAGGTCAAGCTTGATGCCATACCGATCGTTCGAACTGAGGTAGTTCACCTGAGCATTCAGATCCCGCGCAGCCACGTTGAATGGGATAGCTCGGTCGTTCAGGAGTGCTACTCCATTCACCAAATCAATCTCATTTGCGCGCAGATCCAGTAACGTGTCTTGTAACGGCTCCGAGCTGGTGGTGGGATGCTTCGGCACCGGTTGATTCGTTTTGCCGTCCTTATCGATAATCAGATGAACCTGCGGACGCTCTACCCGCAGAAGATTCAGCCCCACATGGGACGCAATCCCCGTTCCCGTCGTATGCGCCAAGAAGCTAAGGATCTTAACCCGCACCAGAATCTTGTCCGCAGCGAGGTACGGAGCCTCACCCGGACCTTCAAGCCCGTGGATTACGAGCCCATCCACCTCCAGCGCCAGGTGCCACAAGCTGAAGTGGACGGTGCCAACCTCGACCCGGCCGCCAGTTGCATTTTCCAGCACCGACACGAGTTCGCCGCTCATGCGCCGCCCGAAATCAGCCGTCGTCGAATACCATGCAAATCCGCCACCCAGCACGAGCATTAGGGCCGCCACTCCGCCAGCGGTCCAACCGAGCACCCGCCCCATACGGCTACCCAGCCGGCGTTTCGTCTTCGCCCAATCTGGGGATGCTCCCGAAATGTTCTCGCTTTCAGAAAGCGCCGACTTCTTCTCGTCCGTGCTCATGGCGCCTCCTCCCCCGACTTCAAAATGCTTACTCCCCCTTCTGCTCGCAGCGCGGCCAGCCAATCATCGAGCAACTTATCGACTCGCTGCTGAAGTAGAACCTCTTGGATGCGATCGGCCACCGTCGCCTCCGCCGGAGGCTGCGCCTTTTCTTTTTCGTACGCGGGCAGCAGGTTTGTTTTGTAGTACTCATGAATCTCAGGCTCAGAGACGCGTATGCCCATGCGAAACCGCTCCTCGATGAACCGCAGCACCTCCATTCGCTGCCTCCACCGCTCCAGCAGCTCTTGTTTTGTGTAGCCTTGATCTGCGATGAATTGCTCCCAGCCTGCATCCGCCTCGCAGTGATACGCCATGCATTTAGGTATGCTCTTGCGCAGCGCGTTCAGCTCAGAATTCACCTCATCGTCCGATATCGCAGCCCCTGGCTGCAGCTCCATCTGTTGCAGGATCAGGGTGCGATCGATCAACCGATTCACCACCTCATCGCGGGTCATGGGGCCTGAGGTTGTAAACGGTTGAAATGCAGAGAAGTGACGCTCCGCGTCCACATCGCTCTGCAAGACCAGATCTCCATTCACGATCGCCACAACGCTATCCAGCGTCAATTGCTGTTCGCGATCCGCGCTGGAGGATTGTGCTGAGGATCTGGCCTCGGAAATTGCCTGGCTCGTTGCACCCTGAGTGGCTGCCTGCGCCGACGTAATAGTCGGCATAGAGGCCATCGCGCACACGATCATCGTAGCCCGTATCCGCCCAGGTCCGCTCACCATTCTGCCCAGTCCATTGATCATTAGAACGACTGTCCTATACCGAAGAAGAAGTTGAAATGCCCAGCCCGGCCCACATACGGCAGAGCGTTTGTGTAGTCGTTGTAAACCGGATAAACAGGCGGATTCAGGTTGTAGCTGAAATCAAGACGAATCGGGCCCACGGGTGTTTTGTAGCGTGCACCCACGCCCACTGCATGCGAGTAGTAGTTGAAGCTACATGTGCCGGTCAAAGTTTGGTCAAATTGCTGCTGGGTTTGTCCAACTTTTGGCGGTCCATACGGCACCTGCTCGCAGGTCGATTCATTAGGTTGGTGAAAATTCTTAATGCTTGTGAACATGTCGCCCGGATAACGGAACACGTTACCCATATCCCAAAACGCTACGAACGAAACGTTGTCACCCACCACGGGGAGGACCGGCGGCGGCAACCGAAGCTCCACCGAATTCACAACCACTGCCGAGCCGCCTACGGGGTACCCTGTCGTCAAATCCCGTGGACCCGCATCGTTGATCCCGAAGCCTCGATGCGAATTAGCTCCGCCGGCATACAAGCGTTCTGGCAGTGGAATTGGATTGCAGGTCGCGTTGGTTGTCAGCAAGAGGCCTTGGCAATTGGCTACGCCGAGCGTATTACTCGCCGCGTTGTTGGCATTGCCAACCGCATTTTCAAATCCGATGCGTGTGCTGCGCCCTATGGTGTACTTCCGTCGTTTGCCAAAGGTGTAGTACGACGAGTGCGTTAGATCGATACGATTGAAGTTCGTTTCGGCACCGAACACCGAATTCGAAATAAAATCCTGCGCTGAGAAATATTGCCCGCGCTGCGCATCCAGCGGCGTCGGGTCCCGCGTGTCATGAAAATAGGTAATCCCAGGGCCGCCTACTGTGACAGGCTCTGACAGCTGCGGAATCAGATTCGCCGTAATCTCAAGGCTATCGGCGTTCACCGACACACGGCGATATTGAAAGTCATAGATGAAATTGTCTGCACGCTTCACTTTCTGCGCTATACGGAAGTCACCTTGCAGCACCGATGCCTGAAACGTTGTAATGTTCTGCACATTGGAATATCCAGCCGACAAAGATGCGTTCAAATGCGGATGGCCGAAAAACTGAGGCACGTTATAGGTCAGCGTAGCAACTCGCTCTAGAAGACCGTACGTTGTATGCAGCGTAAGCGATTGAGTCGTCCCCAGCAGGTTGATCCGGGACACATCCAATGCCACGCGTGGACTCACGCCCGCCTTGCCATTTTGTGCGGCTGTCTTGCCCTGCGTCCCGCCCGGCACCACCGCCGGCGTGCCGGTCTGCGCTTCAAATCCGAAGCCGTACGTCACATCCCAACGCCGCGCCTCCGTCAACTGTATTAATACGTTCTTTACAATATCGTTGCCGGCAGGGTTTTGTACTGCGGTATTCACCTCGTTGAACAATGCCAGATCGTACAATCTTCGCTGTGTATCCAACAGTGCGCTCTGGTCCAGTGGATCCCCCGCGTGAACTTTTACACGGCGCTCCACCATGGATGGCCTGGTGCGCACAATGCCTGACACCAACACCTTGTCGATAAATACCTGTTCACCCTCGGCCACATTCAGGGTGACGTCAGTCTTATGTGTATCGCCGCCTTCAACATCCTGCTTTACTTCGATCCTGGCGTGGGCAAATCCGTGACTGAGGTAATACCCAAGAATGGCATCGCGATCTCCCGACAAAGTGATCAAAGAATACGGTTGGCCTACCTGTGAGTTCAGCAGGCCCTGCACATCCTTCTCTCGACTGGCGTCTACCCCGGTCACCGTTACCTCACCGAACTTCTGCTGCGGACCCTCAGTGATGTTCACGGTCACCGCGATCTCTGCAACCTTCAGCGCCTTACCCGCTTTTGCGGTATCTACATCTTTTACCGCGGTCGAGATCGCTGCCGAGCTGAAACCATTTGCCCGATACAGAGCCAGAATCGAAGCCTCGTCTGCCTTCATCAACTGCGGCGAATAGCGCCCGTTGCGTACGTAGAGATCCGCCTTCTGTACCTGCATTCGTTCTTTGAGCAGATCGGTCTCAAAATAACGATTGCCCGTAAGTGTTACCGCTGCAACCTTGTGCCTTACCCCTTTCACCACGGTAAAGACTACACGCTCGGACGCGGTATTCATGCCTTCTCTGCGAACTGTTACCGTCGCGTCGAAATAACCCTGTTGAAAGAGATAGTCCTTGAGGTGTGACATACCTTCATTCATCAAATCGTTGTCGACCGTACCTTCCTGATAGATAGGCACCAGCAGTCTAAGCTTGCTCTTCGAAAGCTTGATACCTTCAACCAGCACCTGCACCAAGGGGCCCTGGTTTGCGTTGAACTCATAGTCCAACTGCTTACGTGGTGCGTCATACGTCTGCTTTCGAAGGGAAGTCGTCTCCTCCAGCCGATCCTTCTTCTGGTAATAATTGCGCAGGCTGCTTAGCGAATTCGTAACCGTTTCTCGCGTCACTTTCGAGCCCTGTTTCAGCTTTCCTTTCTTGCGAAAATCTTTCAGCGTCAACCCTGGATCGTCTCCTGTTAGCGCGACCTGTCCCACCCGCGCCTGCGGCCCGATATTCACGGAGTAAGTCACGTTCACTTGCCTGCCCGCCTCGTCGACCGTAGTAGTCGGAGTAACCGTTGGTTGAAAGTATCCGCTCGATGCAAGCGATTCGCGAACTCCCGCTGTACCCGCCGCAACCATCGACTCATTGAAGGCCGCTCCCGGCTCCAGCTTGGTTGCATACTCCAGCAAGGAGGCCAGACGCTCCTCCTTTACGCCAACGATCTCCACGCGTCCCACAAAATAGCGCCCATCCCCCGCAAATGAAATCGTAACCGCATCCCCCATTCGGCGCCCTGTCACCCGGATATCCTTGTACCTACCGCTCGCATAGAGCCTGCGTATACTCGCGGCGAGCTTTGCTGGATCCAGCGGTTGTCCCGTCTTCTGCGGAAGCTCCTCCGTCAATTTGTCTTTCGCATTGAATGTCACACCCTCAAAGTTAATCGCGTCGACGCGAAGTCCCTTCCACCTCAGTAGAGTCGAATTCGCCGCTTCCACAGGCACGGCATTGGTCGCCGCTTGCTTTTTCGTCTGCGCATCTTGTTCGGTCCCGCCGGGAAGCGTCGCAGTGGCTGGGATTGATGCGTCAGGAGAAAATACATCAGTACCATTTACGGCAGGACTTCCCCCATTCGCTGAAGCAGGAGTGTTTGGCGTGTGTCCCGACCCAGTGTTCGCAGAGCCTGAATTATGCTCTGCCTCACTCGAAGTCGATCCGGACATCAGGGGCGGCTGTGCCCGCAGGCGCGTTGGCAAGAAGATACAAAAGCACATGAGCAGCAGCGCAATACCGGGAACGCTCAGGCACAGGATGCGCGCCTGGTCTGTTCCTATGGCACGAGAGTCTCCCGCGCTCATCCAACCCCTTTCGACATCATCTATAAAGCCCAACAATATCTACCTCGTCATCCGGACAGGCAATTGTCTACACCCACGTCTACCTGCGCTTCTACTTGTGCATCCGTAGGATGCTAAAAACTCCATCACCGCTGGCTGATCGATGCCGTCCATTTCCCTATACTACGAACAACCATGCCTTTAGACGAAACTGCTACCATCCCGTCTTCTCCCCGCGAACCATCCCCCGGTTTGATCTCGGACATCGACCGCTACTCCCGCCAGATCCTCTTCCCCGGCATCCGGGAGTCTGGCCAACTCAAGCTCGCCCGCTCCCACGCCGCAATTGTAGGCTGCGGAGCGACAGGTGCGGCGTCTGCTTCGCTGCTTGCCCGGGCTGGCGTCGGAACCCTGAGCCTCATCGATCGCGACTTCGTTGAACCCTCGAATCTTCAGCGTCAGGTCCTCTTCGATGAAGCCGACGCACGCGACAGCCTCCCGAAAGCCGAAGCAGCCCGTCGACACATCGCAAACTTCAACGGCACCACCACCGTGCACTCGCACATCGCCGATCTCGTTCCAGGCAATATCGCCGATCTCCTCGCTTCAGCCGACATCATCCTGGATGCAACCGACAACTTCGAGACCCGATACCTCATCAATGACTTTGCGGTGCAGCGATCGATCCCGTGGATCTACGCGGCAGCCATCGGCGGCTATGCGGCGACGATGAACATCCTTCCTGCACCACGCCACGCTCAGCGAGCGGCGCTGCCACCTTACGCTCCAACGGCTTGCCTGGCCTGCATTTTTCCGAAGCCGCCCTCTGGCAACGTCGATACTTGCGACACAGCCGGAATCCTCTCCACCGCAGTCAATCTGGCTGCCTCTCTCCAGGTCACCGAAGCCCTGAAGTTTCTTACCGGGCAACCCCACCTCATGCGCCGGACACTGCTTTCCGTCGAACTCTGGAGCCCAACCGCAGCGAAACGGCTGGACCACTCGGAAATATCAGCCTCCGATCCCCGCCCCGATTGCGAGGTCTGCGCCCAGCGAATATTTACCCACCTGTCCGGGACGAATCGCCCCCACATCACCCTATGCGGCCGCGACTCTGTTCAAATCCACGAACACCACCGCCCCACCGACTTCGCGGCTTTGACGGCTCGACTCAGTCAGCACGCCGACATCGAAGGCCTCCGTTCCAACAACCTCCTGCTCCGATTCCGCCGTGGGCCTCATACACTCACTGTCTTTGCTGACGGCCGCGCCCTCATCCAGGGTACGACTGACATCACCATCGCCCGATCGCTCTACGCACGCTTCATCGGCGCATAAATGCAACGCATGGCTCCTGTCGCGCAAGTGACACAACCATTTCCTTTTAGCTTCCGTCTTATTGCTAGAAGACGGACCGATCCCACAAAATGCTATAGGCTCTAACCAGGCGATCACGTCCGGCGAATGTCAGCGCAAGTCCGGAGCCAATATCTAAATGAATGTCGAAGGCCAGCTAATGACCCAAGCACCACCCCCCAAGACCAACCCTGGGCTCTTCAAGCGGAATCCGCCCATCGCCGGGGAAGCAGAGGCCATCGAAGCCGCCAAGAACGGCGACCCCGAAGCCTTCTCCAAGCTCTACGCGCTGCACAAGCGCCGCGTCTATACCCTGTGCCTGCGCATGCTCGGCAACGTGTCCGAAGCTGAGGACATGACGCAGGAGGCTTTCCTCCATCTCTTCCGTAAACTCGGCAGTTTCCGAGGTGAGTCTGCCTTCTCCACCTGGCTCCATCGCCTCACTGTCAATCTGGTGTTGATGCAGCTACGGAAAAAGGGCCTCAACCTCGTCTCCCTCGAAGAGACGATCAACCCCACCGAAGATGACGGACCGAAGCGTGATTTCGGAAGCCGCGACCCCATCCTGACCGGGTCAGTCGATCGCGTTGCCCTCGAGCGCGCAGTCGCCTCTCTGCCCCCTGGATATCGCATGGTTTTTGTGCTGCACGATGTTGAAGGTTTCGAGCATAATGAAATAGCCACCATGCTCGACTGCTCAACCGGAAACAGTAAATCCCAACTGCACAAGGCTCGCCTTAGGCTTCGCGAACTGCTTCGCCAAACCGGCAACGTGCCCCTGCCAGATATTAACGCGGAGGTAGCGAATTGAGCCTGTCAGGCAACATAGATTTCGACACCCTCAAGCCCGAAGAGTTCGAGCAGTACCTCCCCGAGTTCTTCGCCACCGGTAACGGCAAAGTCAGCGAAGATCCTCGGCTCAAGGCCTTCCTCGCACGCAATCCCGACTGTGCCGCCCTGGTCCATGACCTCGAGACAATCGCCGAAACTGCTCGCAGTCTCTTCGCACCGGTTAATGATCCCAGCGATCAGGTGTGGAGCAACATACAGAGCAAGCTTCGCGAGGAATTCCCACAGGAAGATCCCGCTAAGCTGGATTAACGCGAAAAACTGGGACTTTGGCGACGCTACAAAGATAGGCCGCATCCACACGGGATGCGGCCTATCTTTTGCATTCTCCAGAGTTATGTTCGCAAAGCCATCTGGTCCGTCATGATTTGCGTCAGGTCCGGCTTTTTCAGCCCATGCTCCTGCTCATTGAACTTGTCTACCTTGCTCGACCAGTTCATGCTGCAGAACTTTGGTCCGCACATGCTGCAGAACGCCGCTTCCTTGTAATAATCATCCGGCAGAGTCTCATCGTGCATCGACCGCGCGGTCTCCGGATCAAGCGATAAAGCAAACTGCTTGTCCCAATCGAATGTATAACGCGCATGGCTGATGGCATCGTCGCGATCCCGTGCCCCGGGCCGCTTCCGAGCTACATCCGCCGCATGCGCTGCAATCTTGTACGCGATAATTCCGTCCTTGACGTCTTTCTCGTTCGGTAGCCCTAAATGCTCTTTCGGAGTTACATAGCAGAGCATTGCCGCGCCGTGCCATCCAATCATCGCCGCGCCGATTGCCGAAGTGATGTGGTCATAGCCTGGAGCAATATCTGTGACCAGCGGTCCCAGCACATAGAACGGAGCGCCATCGCACAACTCCACTTCCTTATCCACCTGCAGTTTGATCTGGTCCATCGGGATATGGCCTGGTCCCTCGATCATCACCTGCACATCGCTCTTCCAGGCTTGCCGCGTAAGCTCACCCAGCGTTTTAAGTTCCGCAAACTGCGCTTCATCGCTCGCATCCGCCAGGCAACCGGGCCGTAACCCATCTCCCAAGGAGTAGCTCACGTCATACTTCGCCATCACCTTCGTAATCCGGTCAAAATTCTCATATAAAAAATTCTGCTTATGATGCGAAGTCATCCACTGCGCCAGGATCGCGCCACCCCGGCTCACGATTCCCGTAATCCGCTTCGCCACCAGCGGCACATACTGGATCAGAACGCCCGCATGAATGGTGAAGTAGTCTACGCCCTGCTGCGCCTGCTCCTCGATCACCTCGAGATAGAGATCGATGTTCAGGTCTTCGAGCTTCTTCACCCGCGCCAGCGCCTCATACAGCGGGACCGTCCCAATCGGCACCGGCGAGTGGCGCAGTATCTGCTCCCGGATCATCGGAATGTCGCCGCCGGTAGAAAGATCCATCACCGTATCTGCTCCATAATGCACCGCCGTATGCAGCTTCCTCAGTTCCTCATCCACATTCGATACAATCGCCGAGTTGCCAATATTCGCATTAATCTTGCACAGCGATCCCACGCCGATCGCCATCGGTTCCAGTTCCGGATGGTTGATATTCGCTGGAATAATCATCCTCCCCACGGCCACCTCATCGCGTATGAAAGCCGCGTCGACCTTCTCCACTTGCGCGACGTACGCCATCTCTTCGGTGATCATCCCCTTGCGCGCAAAGTGCATCTGGCTCACGTTGCTGTCGCCAGTCCTCGCTGCCTCTTCGCGCCGTTTCACGATCCAATCAGCCCGCGGGGCCGGAACTTTATAGCTGTTCCCCGCCGCACCGTTCCCGTTACCGTTCGCCGTATGTCCATTGCCGTTTGCAGTCATTTTCCCCCACTTGATATACCTGTGATCGGTCCGCGCTATCCAAAAAGTATACCCCCCGCGCCATCCATCTTGCTTATCCAGGCCGCCTGCGCCACCGAACCCAAAGCTCCGAGCCCTCGGGTTCTCAATGTTTTCCTATTCCCGCCGATAAGCGTGAGAGATACCTGTTCTTCAGGAGTTTTCATGCTTCATCCTGCAACGGAATTTTTCCGGCTCGGCCATCGGCGGTTGTCAACCACCCCGTTCAGCCAGAAGTTATTCATGCTGACGCTCGCCATTACAGCAGTCTGCGCGATGCCTCTCCACGCACAGGCAAGGGCCGTCGTGCATAAAGTTCCGCCAAGCTATCCTCCACTCGCCAAACAGATGCACATTACAGGAACAGTAGTCGTAACAGCCACCGTAGACCCCTCCGGCAAGGTGATCAAGGCCGAATCTACAAGCGGCAACAAGCTTCTTTCGGCCTCCGCCATCGACGCGGTCAAGCAGTGGAAATTTTCCGCTGCAGAGTCAACCGAAACGTTCCCCGTGTCCGTCAGCTTCGCCATAGACGTCAACTAAATTCATCTCGTCCGGATTAAAATTCCGCGCAGTCCTATTATCGGAAAGGCACAGGCACCATGGGAATTCGGGGAAAGCTACTCAGCAGCATAGGGATTCTGGGACTCGGCTACATCCTTTTCTTCGTTCTCATGGAGTGGACGACAGCAAACACGCAAAAGCATCTTAACATCGCCTCCGAAAATCTCTTTCCTGCAGCGACGAGCCTGCAGCAAGCCCAGGCCAGCTTCCAGAAGTTGAACAAGTCCTATCGTGACGCCGTAGTGCTACAAGACGTCACCGCGCTCAACGCGGGCGATGCCGATGCCCGCGCTGCGGAGACCGCGCTCGAATCTGCCCGGCAAAAATTGTCCTACGATACGGAACTCACTCATCGCGTCTCCCAGACCCTGGCCCAATTCAGCGACCTGCATTCCCGGTCGAAAACTGCATACGCCTCCACCATGTCCGGCGCAGCGCTCTCTGCCGCCACGCAGGACACCCTCTCACGCATTGATCAGGAGTCCCGTCAACTTGACCAGCAACTCGCCGACCTCTATGACCTAGTTGGGAATCACAGCTACCAGGCTGAGCTACAGGCCGTCAACGCCTCCAATACCCATCAGGAGATTATGGGCGTAGCGCTCTTTGTCCTCGCCATCTGTGTCGCCGGCGGCTCGCTGTTCATCATGGAGCGTAAGGTCTCCTCCCCCCTCCGCGACATCTCCCAACGCTTGGCTGAAGGAGCACGCAAGGTCGCCCACTCCGCAAACCAGGTCTCCTCCTCCAGCCAAAATCTGTTCGAAGACTGCTCCCACCAGGCCGCCTCCCTCCAGGAGACCGCTGCATCGTCTGAAGAGATACGCGCCATGGCCGAGAGTAGTACTCACAACTGCGGTTCCACCGCCAGCCTCGTCTCCATGTCGCAAAACAAGTTCGTCCTGACCAATCGATCGCTCGAAGAACTAACCGTCGCCATGGACGAGATTAACTCCTCCAGCACCCGCATCTCCAAGGTCATCAAGCTGATCGATGAGATCGCCTTCCAGACAAATATTCTCGCTCTCAACGCGGCTGTGGAAGCTGCCCGCGCTGGCTCAGCCGGCCTCGGATTTGCGGTTGTAGCAGAAGAGGTACGCAACCTCTCCCAGCGCTGCGCCCAGGCCGCCAGCGATTCGACCAAAATGATCGAAGAGTCGATCAACAAGTGCATCAGCGGCAAAGCGAAGCTCGACGACGTCACATCAGCCATCCGCTCCGTGACGGAGGAGTCAAGCAAAGTAAAAGCCTTGGTGGATGAGATCAACACCGGCTCTGCCGAGCAGACCAACGGCATCAGTCAAATTGCCCGCGCCATCGCCCAAATGGAGAAGATTACACAGGCCTCATCCGCCAACGCCCAATCCGGAGCAGCCGTGGCCAGCGAACTGAATACCGAATCCGAATCCCTTAACGAGATCGTCCGTATTCTATCCACGGTCGTCGAAGGCCATCAGCCCACCTTCTGCGCCATCTGACTTGTATCTGGCAGCCCCTAGTTTTTTTCGATTCACCATGCAGCAATGTTCTCGTTACAAGCAGTTCACAATGGTTCGGTAACTTCCTCACATATCCACTATTGAGGGAGAATTCACCTGTGCCTCCAGCACGCTTGTACCTTGCTGCGCTTTCCGCAGCCAGCATCTTTTTTGTTCCTACGCTTTCAGCGCAGACAACTCCGTCCATCACAGGCACCGTTGTCGACAGCAAGGGCTCACTGGTCGCACATGCGAAGATCGCATTCCACTCCTCCGACAATCAAATCAGTCGAAGCACCGTTGCCGATGACGACGGTCACTTTGCGCTGAGTAGCCTGCCTGCAGGTAGTTATGTCCTCGACGCCGACGCGCCTGGGTTTGCGACGACTCATGAAGCAAGCGTAGACATCGCTACGGACAAGCCGACGGAACTGACTGTTACGTTGCGCATAGGGAACCTGGAGCAGATGGTCGAAGTGCAGGCTGATGCGTCAAACTCCATTGCTGCTCAGCTTGCTCCTATGGACGCTCGTCTGGATGCCCGGTCCGCGCGGACCGAGATCACGCGGCACTTCATCGATAACTACACCACGCCGACGGCCGACAACACCGAGATGATTTACTTCGCGCCGGGCACATTCTCAGTGAATCCAAACGGCAGTGGCCTGGGCGATTCGAAGAGCTTCTTCCGTGGCTTCTCCGACGGCAACTACGATATTACCTTCGACGGTATTCCGTACGAAGACACCAACTCGCCCACGCATCATTCCTGGGCATTCTTCCCCGCTCCCTTCATTGGCAGCGTCGACTTCGACCGCTCGCCGGGCTCCGCCTCCACTGTCGGCCCAACGCCCTTTGGCGGCTCCATCAACATGCTCTCGAAGACCCTGCGCCAAAACCCGGATCTCATCGGATCGGTCAGCTACGGATCCTTCAACACAATCCTTACAGACGGCCAGATGAATTCCGGCGCGCTAGGTGCCAACAAGAAGACGCATTTCCTAGCCGACTTCAACCATCTGACATCAGACGGTTTCCAAACCGGGAACGCGCAGATGCGTTCGGCTGGCGACATCAAAGTCGAATACCGCTTCAACGATGAGAAGATCCTTACGGGCTATAGCGGCGTGGGCATGCTCGACACCAACACGCCGAACGTCAAGGGACCGACGCGCACGCAGTACGAGGCGCAGTACAACTACCTGTTGCAGAACAACGATCCTACACTCTTCAACTACGTGGGCTATAACTACTACCACATCCCTTCGGACTTCGAATACGTTGGCTTCATCATGCCCCTGGGCAAGGGGTGGCACGCCGACACCAAGCAGTACACCTACAGCTACTACAACCAGCAGAACTACGCGACGCAGCCTGCCGGAAAACTCGTCACCACCGCAGTTTGCAGTCCCGGTGGCGTCGTATCCAAGCTGTGCGGGGTCGACAAGCTGAATAGCTACCGCAAATATGGCGACATTACTACTTTGAGCCAGGTTTCAAAATATGGCATCTTCCGGACCGGCCTCTGGTATGAGTGGGCGACGACTTCACGGCACCAGATTCCAGAAGACCCAACCACTAAATTGGATAATCCGATCCCGAATTTCAATGAGCGGTTCTACACCAACAGCTATCAGCCGTTTGCCGAGTATGAGTGGCATCCCAATCTGAAGCTTACTGTCACCGCTGGTGCGAAGTTCTCGCGCTACATCTTCAATCTCACGCAGGACGCCGATAATGGCGGCGCGGTCGGTCCGCTTCCGACGGGAGTGGCTTCCGTGCAGCACCACGCAACATTCAATACGGTGCTGCCGTCGGCGGATGTGAACTACCGCTTCCGCAGCAATTGGTCGGCTTACGCGCAGTTTGGCACTGGCAGCCTGATTCCTCCGTCCAGCGTCTTCGACGTGCCCAACACTGCTAGCGGTGCACTCATCAATCCTGTCAGCGTGCTACCGAAGCAGACAAAGGCTTACACCTATCAGACAGGCTCCGTGCTGAAACTCCGCCGCTTGACGTTCGACGGTGACTTCTACTACGTGCTGTTCGGCAATGGCTACACCGCATCGCCTGATCCCAACGCCGGGGGTGCCAACGAGTATCAAAGCTCCGGCAATTCGACAACCAAGGGCTTTGAAGGCGAAGCAAACGTTTCGCTGACGCACGGCCTGCTCGTTTACCTCAATGGCACGGTCGGCTCGGCCCGTTATACCAGCCAGAGCATTCTCACCGGCACAGAGACCGGCAATAAGAATTACATCAACCCGAACAACGGTCGGTGGGTTGCCAACACTCCGGCAAACACCGAAACCTGGGGCCTGACGTACACCTCGCACGGCCTGGACTTCGGCTGGCTCACAAAGCGCGTCGGTCCAATGTGGAACGACAACAAGGCGAATCCGGTCCTCAACTATACCGATGGCACGAACAACCAGGTTTGCACGACCAAGGCTGGCGTCACCTCTTGCACCGCGGCCGGCTTCACGGTGAGCCAAGTCATTCCTATCGATCCCTTCACACTCTCCAATCTGTTCCTGAACTACAACGTCCATCAACTTCCACATTTTGGAGAATCGAAGATGAGATTGAGCTTCAATAACCTCTTCAATGCCCGAGGAATCACCGGCCTCACCGCCGCAACCGCTGGAACAACCTTCGCTCCCACTGCCGGTGACACACTCACATTGCTCCCCGGCCACAGTGTCACTGTGTCCTTCCAGCTAGGCCTTACCCGCCACAAGGAATAACTTCCCTGCGGTTTAACCTGGGCAGACCGGTTGCGCCGGTCTGCCCCTTCTTATGTCTGTTCCACGGAGACCGAACCCTTGCGATTGATTCTTCTTCTCCTGTTCACGACCTCTGTCGCGGGCGCACAACAAGTTGCTGTCACTAAGGTCGCGCGCACCAGCCCATGGTTCAACGCGCAAACCATCAATTTCGTCGCGCTCACTCCAGCTCCCCCCGCGTCAGGCTCTCGGCTTGATCAGCAGGACATGCAAGTAGTCCTGCTCGCACAGCGCACTCGCACATCGTCTCAAATTCAGCAGGCGCAAGCCGACGACAAAGAGGAGGACATCTTCATCTTCGAGTCGATCCTTGGACCGAAGTTCAACGCCGCTGAGCTGCCTTTCACCACAGCGTTGTCGCAAGACCTGCGGGATGCCTCCGCGATCGTCAATCCTTCACTCAAACTCCGCTTCGGGCGTCGCGGGCCGTTTCTGACGCTGATAGTTGTTGTGCTGGTGGCGGCAGTTATCGCCGGCGCGGTGGGCATCCTTGGGCGCGTTCACGCTCGGAAGCAGCTCACGGAATACACCGACGTGAATGCCACAGTGGCATCGCTTCCAGCGTATACCGCGGCTCCGAGTTCTCCATCGAACTCATGCAAGGCGTCACCCTCCCCGGTCTGGATGAGCTCTCCATCTCCGGCCCAAGCCAGCTCACAGACAGCAGCACAATCGACGCCGCCACCTCCCACACAGCCGGGTGCCCCAGCGACACGCGCATATACGTAGCGCGCTGGGTGAGGTCGGTTCCTCCGCGTTCCATTGCAGCCTTTCTGTTGCTGCGGCAGGCAGCTTTGGCGGAGGCGTTGCTGCTGCCTGTGCTGTTGTTTGCGATGGAAAGGGAGCGCAGCCCGAAGCCACGCCCTTTCGTCGCATCGACGCAGGTTCATCCCGTCTGCGAGAAGACAGCATCAACCTCCTATCCCAGCGGGCACAGCATGGTGGGCACGCTCGAAGCACTTGCACTCGCTCAGATGATTCCCGAACGCTCGCCCCGGATCCTGCATCGCCTCGATCAGTACATGCAGAACCGCATCGTGTGCGGCGTCCACTATCCCAGCGACGTCGTTGCGTCCCGCATCGTTGCCTCGTCACTCTTCGGTCTGGTTGCGGCCTCGCCCGCATTCCAGAAACAACTCGCATCCGCAAGGGCAGAGGTCAGAAACCACTTGGGTCTGCCGGAGAGTTCTACCCGGCCTACTGTAGATAGGACTGTGTCGCAAACAACGCCCAGCTGTAACGATCTTGCTTCCCCATCGCCTACTGATTCACCCCGCTAGCCAGAAACCCTCCATCCACCACCAGAATCTCCCCTGACACAAAAGCCGAAGCATCGCTCGCCAGATAGATCGCCGCGCCCACTAACTCCTCCGTCTGCCCAAACCGCGCCATCGGCGTCCGCATTCTGAGTTCTTTGCCGCGCTCGCTCTTATCCAGCAACTCTGCATTCAGCGCCGTGCGAAAGACTCCAGGTGCAATCGCATTCACCGTCACACCCTGCGAGCTCCACTCCACCGCCAGCGACCGCGTCAGCGCACCCACAGCAGCCTTAGAGCACGCATACGCCGTAACTTCTTTCAAACTCACAAACGTATTTAGCGAAGCTATATTGATTATCTTGCCGTATCCATTCGCCAGCATGTGACGCCCAAAGATCTGGCAGGCCCTCAACGTCCCGTTCACGTTGGTATCCATGATGTCGTCCCAGACATCTTCGGGGAAATCAACTGTGGGTGCTCGCTTGATCTTGCCGGCGCAGTTCACCAGAATGTCCACCTTGCCCCAGACCTTCACCGTTTCATCCAACAGCCGCTCCAGCGTCGCCCGTTCGCCTACATCCGAGGTTAGCCGCAGTGCCTTGCGCCCTTTGGCTTCGATCAACGCCGCAGCCTCGTCCACCTGCTCTTGTCGTCGCGACGTAGCGACCACATCGGCGCCCGCCTCGGCCAATCCCACTGCCATTGCCAACCCAATACCCGACGTCCCGCCCACAACCACAGCGGTCTTGCCGCTCAAATCAAATAATGAGTGTCCCATAAAGAATCCTCTTTCCCAGTCAATGCAGCCTGCTCACAGAGAAAAGGCGCGCCGATTCAAGCTCCGGCGCGCCCTTCCTGAAACACCTCTACCGTTGAATCCTGGCCGACCCGCCTTCAGCAAACGCCGTTACCTGGTCCAGCGTGGCCATCGTCGTATCGCCCGGGAAGGTCGTCATCAACGCTCCATGCGCCCATCCCAGCTTGATCGCCTGCTCCGGCGCCTCGCCGTTCAGCAGCCCATAGATAAAGCCCGCGGCAAATCCATCGCCACCGCCAACACGATCAATCACCTTCAGCTCCGTCGTTGGTGCATACACGGCCTTGCCATTCACCCACGCCACCGCACTCCAGCTATGGTGGTTCGTATTGTGAACCTCACGCAGCGTCGTCGCAACGATCTTAGTCTTCGGGAACCGCTTCACCACCTGCTCCATCATGCCCAGAAACGCAGTCGTATCCAGCTTCGAGCTGGCCGTCTTCGCACTCGCCGCAACCTCCGGCCCTTCAAATCCGAGTCCCTTCTGCAGGTCCTCTTCATTGCCGATCAGCACGTCGACATTCTCCACCACCGCACTCAAAACCTCATGCGCGCGCTTCATTCCACCCTGCGGCTTCCACAACTTCTCGCGATAGTTCAGATCCAGCGACGTCACAACACCCGCCGCCTTCGCCGCCTTCATCGCCTCAATCACCAGCTCGGAAGTGCTCTCCGACAGCGAAGAAAAGATCCCGCCCGAGTGAAACCAGCGCACGCCCTCAGAGAAGATCGCCTTCCAGTCAAAGTCGCCCGGTTTCAACCTTGCCGCTGCCTCGTCCGACCGGTTGTAAAACACGATAGGAGCGCGCACGCCCAGCCCCTGATCGCTATACACCGTAGCCATATTCGGCCCGCGCACGCCATCGTGCTTGAACTTCTTATAGAGCGGTTTTACGCCCATCGCCCGCACGCGCTCATGAATCAGGTCGCCGATGGGATACTCCACCATCGCGCTCGCAATGCCCGTGTTCAGCCCAAAGCAGTCCGACAAATTTGCTGCCACATTGAACTCGCCACCGCTCACATGCACGGCGAAGTTCGTAGCCTTGCGAAACGGAATAATACCCGGATCGAGTCTGTGCACCAGCGCACCCAGCGAAAGCAGATCCAACGATTTCTTCTTCGGAATCTCAAACCCTAAACTCACACGTCCTCCTGAAAAATCCTTCAACAATTTCTTAAGTTCGTCATTCTGACTCGAAAAGCCTGAATCTCCGTAGTTGTATTCGCCCATCGGTGTAAATCGGGTCGAGCTTTTGCCTACAGCCCAAGAAATACCGGCCTAATATGCCGCTCCCAAAGATTCGCAGTCACATTCTTCGCCACGACATCCTCATTCGCCTCGAGTGCCTCCAGATACCGCGGTCCCAGCTTTGCCGCAATCTTGAAGCCCACATGCAGCAGCTGCCGGAAGTTCGGATTGTAGGCCGCATTCTTCTGGTCATGCCGCAGCGCCGCGGCATACTGCGCACCCGTCCAGCCATTCACTTCCGCAGCCGTCGGCAGCTTGCTATCGTCGATGTCGATCACCGTCGCATACGGCCCGGTCAGCTCATCCTTATGCGCCAACGCCTCGGAATAAACTTCCTTCGCAATCGCCAACCCCGAACCACCCGACTCCGCCAGCCCGATCAGCTCCTCCAGCCAGTTCGTCCCCGCCGTCTTCAAATGCACACCAGCGTTGAACTTCTTCACACCATCATGAATCGCCTTATAGATCGAAAACTTGTCCGACCCCGAGTGCACACTCAGCTTCAAATTCTCCGGCAACCCATATCGCTTCACCGCAAACGCAATCGTCGCCAAATCTTCTTCGAATTCTTTCGCAAACTGCTTCACATCGCCGACATAATCCACACCCTTGTTGAACCGTCCAGTAAACTTCGGCGCAATCGTCTGGATCGGAATCTTCTGGTCCGCAATCATTGCCAGAATAATCAGCAGCTCCACCGGCGTCTGCGGAAAGTCCGTCTCATCCATCGAGACCTCAGGCACAAACCGCCCCGCACCCTTGTTTTCGAGAAGATATTGATAGATCGCCCCCGCATGCTGCACCGCAGCCAGAAACTTATCCGCCACGCCCTCAACAAACTTCTTGTCCGTCTCAAACGGCTCATCAATCCCGGGAATCTCCACCTTCCCAATCAGCTCCGGATGCGCCGCAATAAACGCCGCCACGTCTTCAGGCTTAGCCGGCTGCCCAATCAGGTCCGCCACATCCAGGGTAAAGAAATCGCTCGGATCAAGAAACCGATTCACGGTCTTCAGATTGATATGGTCGGCATCGACAAAGAAAGCCTTGGTCCATCCCAGCTCCTTCACCGCCGCATCTGCGGCCGCCCGCGTCTGCGTAGGCTCCGAGCCAATGATCGTGTGCTCCCGATTCGACTTGTTCCACACCGGCACAACCTCCACGCCCGCGTCTGCCGCCAACATGCAAGCCGCCAGCTGCGCCTTAGCCTGATGCGCAAAACGGTCCCCAACCCCAATCGAAAACTTCGGAAGCGTCAAATTCTCCACCACAGCAATGCTCATTCCATAACCCCATTTCAAAGTGTTCAGCGCGGTTGGTTGCCCAAATTCGCAACCTATCAAGCATAAGGCTTCCACCCGACCCCGGCAAATCCTTCTCAATAGTCACCTTTACGTTGTCAGGCCGGTGGCAGAGAAACCCTCTGTAACCCTTTCACCTTCCTTTCTGTCGAACCGTATACTGAGGCGTCCAGATCGAAAGGAATTATCCGCCGATGAGCCTTACCCGCAAAGCCATCCACGCCTGCCTCGCCCTTGCCCTTGTGCATACAATCACCTCATCTGCACAGCCTGCCGCGCGACCAACCGTCGCGCCTCAGCCTTGGATGAACACCTCCCTTGACGCCGACACACGCGCCGACCTCCTTATCCACGAGATGACTCTCGACGAAAAAATTCTGCTCGTCCACGGAGCCCCGAACCATGACGGGCCCAACGCGACACCTGGCTTCAACGGCGGCGCCGGCATCATCCCCGGCATCGCACGTCTCGGCTTGCCGCCCATCAACATGGCCGACTCGGCTGTAGGCATCACCAAGGGAGCCTCGCGCAGCCGCTACTCCACGCTGCTGCCCTCCACCCTCGGCATGTCCGCATCGTGGGATCCTGACACTGCCTTCCTCTACGGCTCCATCATCGGCCGCGAGCTGCGCCAGCAGGGCTACAACATGTCCATCGGCGGCGGCGTAGACCTCATCCGCGAGCCGCGCAATGGCCGCAACTTCGAGTACTCCAGTGAAGACCCAATCCTCTCCGGCATCATGATCGGCCAGCTCGGCCGCGGCATCCAGTCCGCCCACATCATGGGCGACATCAAGCACTACGTCATGAACGACCAGGAGACCGGTCGCGACACCTACAACGCCCTCATAGACAACCGCACCATGCGCGAGACCGACCTGCTCGCCTTCCAGATCGCCATCGGCCTCGCCAAACCAGCAGGCGTCATGTGCGCC
Source organism: Acidobacteriaceae bacterium (assembly GCA_035943695.1). GTDB lineage: Bacteria > Acidobacteriota > Terriglobia > Terriglobales > Acidobacteriaceae > Edaphobacter. Next base: position 237,659 of record DASZBW010000016.1, read on the forward strand.
TACAACCGCATCAACGGCGACTACTCCTGCGAGAACGACTACACCCTCAACCAGGTCCTCAAGCGCGACTGGAAGTTCCAGGGCTTCGTCCTCTCCGACTGGGGCGGCACCCACTCCACCGTCAAAGCAGCGCTAGCCGGTCTCGATCAAGACATGCCCGGCAGCGACAAGTATTTCTCCGACCCGCTCAAGCAAGCTGTCATCAGCGGCGCAGTTCCACAGGCCCGCCTCGACGACATGGTCCATCGCATCGTGCGCAGCATGTTTGCCAACGACATCATCGACCACCCGACGAATCGCGAGGAGGTGGTCGACCCATTCCGCGGCCGCGACGAGGCACAGAAGATCGAAGAGAAGAGCCTCGTCCTTCTCCAGAACACCGGCAACATTCTTCCTCTCTCCTCCGCGAAGATTAACAGCATCGCCATCATCGGTGGCCACGCCGACGTGGGCATCCTCTCCGGCGGCGGCTCAGCCCAGGTCAATCCTCCCGGCGGCAACGCCGTCGAGTACACATCCGGCAACGATCAACGCAGACGCGTAAACTACTTCCCGTCTTCCCCCATGCGCTCCATGCAGGAGCTTGCCCCGGACACAAACATCACCTACGACCCCGGCACCGACAACGCACAGGCCGCTAAAACCGCCGCCTCCGCGAAGCTGGCCATCGTCTTCGTAACCCAGCCCATGGAAGAAGGCAGCGACCGCCCCACCCTCAGCCTCCCCGACGATCAGGATGCCCTCGTCTCCGCCGTAGCCGCGGCCAACCCCAACACCATCGTCATCCTCGAAACCGGCGGCCCCGTCAGCATGCCCTGGGCTCCCAAAGTCAAAGCCATCCTCGAGTCCTGGTTCCCCGGCATAGGCGGCGGCCAGGCCATCGCCAACGTCCTCTTCGGCCGCGTCAACCCATCGGCCAAGCTGCCCGTCACATTCGCCGCCTCCGACAGAGATCTGCCCCATCCCCACGTCTCCGGCCTCACCGAACGCACCACCAACAACGGCCTCGACGCCAAGGGCGGCGCGCACAACGAGCGCGACTTCCCCGTCGACTACAACGTCGAAGGCATGGCCGTAGGCTACCGCTGGTTCCAACAGAAGAACATCAAGCCCCTCTTCCCCTTCGGCTTCGGCCTCTCCTACACCCACTTCGCCTACTCCAAACTCAACGCATCAGCCACGACCGTAAGCTTCGACCTCCACAACTCCGGCTCCATCGCCGGCGACGAGATCGCCGAAGTCTACGTCACGCTCCCCACCTCCACCGGTGAACCATTCCGCAAACTAGCCGGATGGAAGCGCGTTACCCTGGCCCCCGGAGCAACTCAGCGCGTCGAAGTCCCCATCGACCCGCTCTACCTCTCCACCTTCTCCACCGACACCAACAAATGGTCGCAGCCCGCAGGCGACTTCCTCATCGAGGCAGGCGGCTCCTCCAACGATCTTCCGCTTCATCAATCCCTCCACCTCACCGCACAATAAATTGTCAATGCACTAAATCCACTCAACCCTTTACCGTTGTAGTTGCCCACCTTTTTGTTGTCATCCCCGAAGGGGATCTGCTTCCCGTCGTTGCCTGTTTTTGCTGTCATCCTGAGCGAAGCGAAGGATCCCGATACATCTGACTCGCCGCAACCGTTCGGATCTTTCTCCCATTAAGCCCCGTCTTTACAACCAACCCCGCGCAGCTGCCCGAGGTCCGCGGGCTGCCTCTTCTCACTCTACTTCCCACTCCCCCTATCCTGCATCCAATGCACAAACCTGATTTGCAAGCGATACTGAGTAAGTCAGCGAGGCGTCTAAAGAATGGAATTTCACATCTCCCGTGCCGTACGTGAAGCAGCCCAGGTCGACGACCTGCTCTTCAGCTACTCCGGCAACGTCATCTTCGCCAACGTCTCCGCGAGCCGCACACTCGCCGAAGCGCTAAACAAATCGCGCGGCCCAAACGCCGACCCCGCAGGCGCGTACAACGCTGGCGCCCTCTTCGCCATGGGCCTCATCGACGAACTCTCCCACGCCCTTGTAGCCCGCTATCGCACCGAAATCGACCCCTCCGTCCTCTCCGAAGCCGTCCTCTGGTTCTCCGCGCAGATCCAGCCCGCCAAGCTTAAAGCCCTCCTGCTAGCCTTCACCGAACAGTTCCCCAACGTAGCCGTCTTCCGCAAGCAACTCACCCCAGCTCAATGGCTCGCCGGCACCACCGAAGGCGTCCCCAACCGCGAAGTAGCCCTCGAGGAACTCCTCCTCCTCTGGATCGCAAACCTCAACCCCGCCTTCAAACCCTTCCGAACCCTCTTTGAAGACGCGGGCCTCAAGCAACAAACCGCCTACCCCGACGTCACCTCCGCCTTCCCTGACTACTTCAGCACCCGTCCGCCCGTCTCCCCCGAAGTCGGCTCTCTCTTCGAGGCCCTCCGCGCCCCCGCCCTAGCCTCCCCCGACTCCCTCACCGGCCAGCTCGACTTCATCCGCGAGCACTGGACCCCGTACCTCGGCGAAGACATCAAACGCATCCTCCTCGCCATCGATGTCGTTCGCGAAGAAGACCTCGCCATCTGGATGCGCTTCAACCCGCCTGGCCCCGACCAGTACCGCCACGGCGCACCCACCTGGGGCTCGCAGGGATTCGTCGGCGACGAGTACATCGGCTACGAAGAAGAGCTCCAACGCCGCAAGCGCTATCAAGCGGGCTATCAAGCTCCACTCGACGAGTACGAGGCCTTCTCCGCCGACCAGGCCTGGATGCCCAACGTAGTCCTCATGGCCAAGAGCACCTACGTCTGGCTCGAGCAGCTCTCCAAAAAATACCAGCGCCACATCCATCGTCTCGACCACATCCCCGACGAAGAACTCCGCCTCCTAGCCGAACGCGGCATCACCGGCCTCTGGCTCATCGGCCTGTGGGAGCGCTCCGTAGCCTCGCAAACCATCAAGCATCTCCGCGGCCACGCCGACGCCGTAGCCTCCGCCTACTCCTTAAAAACCTACGACATCGCCGCCGATCTAGGAGGCTGGCAAGCCTACGAAGACCTCAAACACCGCGCCGCCGCCGCAGGTCTCCGCCTCGCATCCGACATGGTCCCCAACCACATGGGCATCGATTCACCCTGGGTCATCGAGCATCCAGACTGGTTCATCAACCGCTGGGAGAGTCCCTTCCCGGCCTACAGCTTCAACGGCCCCGACCTCTCCACCGACTCCCGCGTAGAGATCAAGCTCGACGACCATTACTACGACCAGACCGACGCCGCCGTAGCCTTCCGCCTCCGCACCAACTCCACCGGCGAGACCCGCTACATCTACCACGGCAACGACGGCACCACCTTCGCCTGGAACGACACCGCCCAGCTCGACTACTCCAAAGCCTACGTCCGCGAGCACGTCATCCAGACCATCCTCCACGTAGCCCGTCTCTTCCCCATCATCCGCTTCGACGCTGCCATGGTCCTCGCCAAACGTCACGTCCAGCGCCTCTGGTTTCCCCTCCCCGGCGCAGGCGGCTCCATCCCCTCCCGCGCAGAAAACTCCATGTCGCAGGAAGACTTCGACGCCCTCATGCCCGCCGAATTCTGGCGCGAGGTAGTCGATCGCGTCGCCACCGAAGTCCCCGGCACGCTCCTGCTAGCCGAGGCCTTCTGGATGCTCGAAGGCTACTTCGTCCGCACCCTCGGCATGCATCGCGTCTACAACTCCGCCTTCATGAATATGCTGCGCGACGAAGAGAACGCCAAGTACCGCAGCTACCTCAAGAAGACCATCGAGTTCGATCCCGACATCATGAAGCGCTACGTCAACTTCATGTCGAACCCCGACGAGCGCACCGCCATCGACCAGTTCGGCTCCGGCGACAAGTGCTTCGGCGTCGCCACCCTCATGTCCACCCTCCCCGGCCTGCCCATGTTCGGCCACGGCCAGATCGAAGGTTTCACCGAGCGCTACGGCATGGAGTTCAAGCAAGCCAAGATGGACGAGTGGCCCAACGAACATCTCGTCGCCCGCCATCAACGCGAGATCGCCCCTCTCCTCAAGAAGCGTTACATCTTCGCCGGCAGCTCCGACTTCACCCTCTACGATTTCTGGAACAACCACGGCGCAGTCGATGAAAACGTCTTCGCCTACTCCAACCGCTTCCACGACGAGCGCTCGCTCGTCCTCTACAACAACAAGTACGACGCCACCAGCGGGACGATCCACATCTCGGCAGCCTTCATGGACAAAGCCACCGGCAACCTCCGCCAGCGCACCCTCGCCGAAGGCCTCGCCCTCCCCACCGCCGAATCACTCGTCATCCTCTACCGCGACACCCAGGGCCTCGAATACCTCCGCCGCGCCACCGACATCCAGCACCACGGCCTAACCTTTTCGCTCAACGGCTTCCAATCCATCGTCCTCCTCGGCTGGCAGGAACTCTGGCCGAACGCCGAATGGCCCTGGGATCGTCTCTCGGACGCCCTTCACGGCCGCGGCGTCCGCAGCGTCCACGACGAGATGACCCGCCTTCGCCTCGCCCCCCTCCACGACGCCCTCCGCGAAGTCATCAGCTCCACCAACATCCAAGCCCTGGCCACCATCGCCACCGAACGAGCAACCCCCACCACCCCTTCAACCAACCCTACACCTATCGCAACCACCGCCAAACCGGGTGCCCCATTCATGGCCCAGTCTCATCGCGACATGAGTGGCTCCGCCTCCGACCTCCAATCCACCACCGCCTCAACTCATAACCCAAATACAACCAACCCATCCCAACCCAATCCCAGCATCAACACAATCGTCGAACAAAGCCAAATCCTCTTCCAACGCATACAGGAACTCGCCCCCACCGAACTCCACACCACACAAACCGAAGCAACTAATCCCTCGCCCGCATCCCCCAAGACCAAAAAGCCCACCGCCACTCCCGAGCAAACCTACGCCGAAGCCCTCCACGCAGATCTCCTCGCCGCAGCAGCTCTCCCATCCCTCGCCACCTCCTACACCACCGACTGGCCCGCAAAGTCCCGTCCCATCCTCCCTCTCAACACGCCAGCCACATCCACCGAACGCACCTGGGCCCCAATCCTCGCTTTCGTCATCCTCCGCGCCTTACCACCCTCCATCGCCGCACCATCGGGCAACCTGGTCGAACTCTTCGACCAACTCCTCTTCCGCCACGTATTAGCTGAGATCTTCACCACCCTCGGCCTCGAAGGCGAAGCAGCCTGGCAAGCCGCCGCACAAGTCCGCCTCCTTCTCTCACCCGAATCCACCACCGCCAACGCAATCCAATCCACCAAGCTCTGGTCCAACCCCGACGTCCGCTGGCTAGCCGGAACCAACACCGCTGACGGCATCGACTACGTCAACCAGCAGCAATTCGAGGAGCTGCAAACCTGGCTCCAACTCCCGAGCCTCCTCGAGATCGCACAGCCAACCCCCATCACCGATAACGCCACGCGCACGACCAAGCTAACCGCTATCGAAACATCGGTACCCGCCACCAGCAAAGCCGCAGCCACCGCCGGCTACAAACTAGAAAGCTTTCTTACCCCCACGAAACCCACACCCGCATCAATATTTGAATCCCCAAAGAAAACCGGAAAGCAACTTTAGCAATGCCCGCACGCCTCATCGTCAACGCCGATGACTTCGGCCTAACGCCCGGCATCAATCGCGCCATCGCCGAACTCCACACCGCCGGCGTCCTAACCTCTGCCACCCTCATGGCGAACGGCCCCGCCTTCGAGGACGCAGTCGTCACAGCCCACGCCTATCCCACCCTCGGCGTAGGCTGCCACATCGTTCTCACCGACGGTACCCCCATTTCGCCTCCCGAAAAAATTCCCTCGCTCCTAGGCCCCGACCACAAGACCTTCCGGCCTGCCTTGTCCTCCTTCGTCTACGCCCTATCCCGCAACCAGATTAACCAAGCTGAAGTCGAACTCGAAGCCTGTGCCCAAATCCAAAGACTTCACCGCACCGGCATCCGCATCACCCACCTTGACACCCACAAACACACCCATCTCTTCCCCACCATCGCCCGTCCACTTCTCGCCGCCGCCGAAGCTGCCAACATTCCCGCCATCCGCAACCCATTCGAGCCCACATGGAGCCGGGCGCTAAATCAAGGCGGCCTCTTTCGCCGTTTCGCCTTCGCCGCTCTCTCCAGCCTGCGCCCAGCCTTTGAATCCCATCCCCAAATCCTCAACCACCGGATCGCCACCACCGACGGCACCCTCGCAATCTCTGCCACCGGCGACTTGACCCCAACCACCCTCGCTCAGATCCTCGCCGCCCTGCCCTCCACCGGCACCTACGAGCTTTGCTGCCACCCCGGCTACAACGACCCCGACCTCGACCGCATCCGCACCCGCCTGCGTACCCACCGAGACATCGAACGCGAGGCCCTGCTGGCCATCCGTGCCTATAACTGGACAAACGAACGACCAGTACTCTGCAACTACGCCAGCCTCGCCTAACACCATCCCAGGGAACTTTTGCTCTAAACTCATTTGGAGTGCATATCCTTCCATCCATCCGGCTTAGAGCGCAGTCTCGCATGCAGACTGCGCCCCCACAATCGTCTCGATCCCTCCACTGTCCTTCGTCACGAGCGCATCTGGCCCTTGTCGGTCTCCTCCTGCTCCCGCTCGGCTGCCGCCGGAATCAGTTCCCCGACGTCCCCGCCGGATACCACGAGTTCGCTTACGTCACGAACGGAGCCTCCAACACGGTCTCAGTCCTCGACCTCGTCTACCTCCGCTCCGACCGTACGCTTCAAGCAGGCACTCAACCGACCGGCCTGGCAGTCAACCCACAACGCGACGAAGTCTACGTCGTCAACAGCGGCACGCCCAACGGCACCGGCTCCGTTTCCGTCATCAATACCGATAGCAACACCATCGTAGCCACCATCCCAGTCCACAAGCTGCCCTACTCCATTGACGTCGATGCCCTTGGGCATCGCGCATACGTAGCCAACAGTGGCTCCAACAGCGTCTCCGTCATCGATCTCGACCTCCGTCGCGAGGTAGCCGTCGCCGGCACCGGCGAGCGCCCCGTCCTCGCCCGCATCTCGCTCGACATGCGCTCGCTCGTCGTCACCAACCGCGGCAGCGGCAGCGTATCCATCTTCAGCATCGCGCCCTATGCCGTGGAGAAACCGCTCACGCTCCCCAGCACCTCCGCGAAACCGCGACCCACATCAGGCGATCCCAGTCCCCACCTCCGCGCGGCCTTCTCCGGTTGCCCCGGTGCCACCGATGCCGTCATCCTCCCCTACACCACCAGGACCAAGGTCTTCGTAGCTTGCTCGGACACTAGCCAAGTCATGGCCCTTTCTCTCGCCGACGCCCCGGACCCGAAAGCTCAGCAGGACCCCTCTCTGCTCTCAGATCATGTACTGGCAATGCTGGACGTTGGCGGCCACCCCATCCACCTGGCACTCAAACCCGACGGCGGAGAGCTCTTCGCCTCAAACTTCGACTCCGGCACCTTCTCCGAGATCAACACCACAACCAACGAAGTCGGAGGCACTTACCCCATCGGCAACAAGCCCTCCTTCGCCATCGTCAGCAACGACGACAGTACTCTCTGGGTCTCAAACTTCGGCTCTGATTCCATCAATCTCTGGAGCATCGACGACGCGAAAGCAGTCGGCAGCGTCTCCACCGGCCATGCTCCCGATGCCCTCGTCTTCTCCGCCGACCAACATCTCCTGCTCGCCGCAGACGCTCAATCCAGCGACGTAGCCGTAATCCGTACCGCGGATAAAAGCGGCTCTCCGGCTCTCTTCACGATCCTGCCCGCCGGCCGCTCCCCCAACGCCATCGTCATCAAAGCCATGCAAGACAAACCATGAGTCCCGTTGCGACTACACCTGCCGCGCCAGCACCAGAGTGATGTCGTCCGGTTGCTCCTCCGCCCCAATCCATGCATCCAGTGCCAGCATCACCTGCGCCGAGATCACATGCAGCGGCTGATCCCGATACCGCGCCACCACCTCCAACAGCCGCTCCTCGCCAAACTCCCCAAAGTCATTCTCCGGCTCCGTAATCCCATCCGAATACGCCACCAGCAGGTCACCCGGCCGCAGCGCGACACTACCTTCTTCATACCTCATCCCGTCCATTAGACCCACCACGGTACCGCCGCAATCCAGCCGTCGCACCGTGCCATCTCGCCCCAGCACAAATGGAGGCAGATGCCCAGCATTTGAGTAGGTCAACTGCGCCGCATCCGAATCGTAATGCGCCAGAAACAACGTCGCATACTTCTCCGGCTGCGTGCTGCGATACAAGTGCCTGTTCAGCATCGAAAGAATCTGCCCAGGCGATGAGAACAACTTCCCGCCATCCCCCGCACGCCCTTCGCGACTCGCCATCAACCCCGCAAATGACGAGTCGCTGTAGACCAGATCCTCCCCCGCAAGCTGATACGCCCGCACCGCTGAGTGCAGCGTAGCCATCAGCAGCGCAGCCGAAATCCCCTTCCCGCTGATGTCTCCCAGCGCGATCCCCACCCCCGCTTCCCGTCCCCGACTCCCATCCGCATTGTCCGGATGATGAAAGACCAGGAAGTCGTAGTAGTCGCCCGACACCGACCGCGCCGGCCTGCAAACCCCGTGCAGCTCCAGCGTCGGCAGACTGCGCACATGGTGCGGAAACAGATTCGCCTGCACCTCCTGTGCAATCGTCAACTCGCTCTGCAGCCGCTCCTTCTCATGCTGCTCCGCCAGCAGCCGCTCCAGCGATCCGATCATTCCATTGAACGACCGCGCCAGCTCGCCCAACTGATCCTGCTGCCACGTCTGCGCCGCCGGAACGCGATGCACCATATCTCCGCGATCCACCCTCTGCGTAGCCGCATGCAGCTCTTCCACCGCCGTCGTAATCGACTTGCTCAATCGCAGGGCAGCCCATAACGCCCAGGCCTCAAGCAGCGCAAACACCACACAAAGCGCAATCAAACCATAGCGAATATAGCTCGTGATAACGCCGCTCAGCGACGACCCAAACAGCTGCCGGTACAGCAGCGAAGGCCGGGAATGCACACGGATCGCCGCCGCCATCCGAGCAGCCTCCCCACTGTCCCAATCCACCGTATCCAGCGTAGACAGAAACGACACTCGAAAGTCGCATACGTTAACCGATACCGGCTCAACCCCTCCATACGCTGAACTCACCTGAAGATGTTTCAACCGGGCAGCCTCACGCCGTACCTGATTCTCCACCCCAGCGCCCTGACGACCCTCATCCAATTCATCCGCCGTGGCCAGCCCCGCAAGATGCACCTGGCCGAGCCCCTTCGCCACCACATCCAGCAGAGCGCTATCTACCGGCAGGCTCGTGATCACGCTCACCAGCCCCGCGCCGGACCCCACATGCCGCTGATCGATCGCCACCAGGTAAAGCTCCCCGTCATCAACCACTAACCCGCGAAACTCCCTGCCATGGAGATTCGCTGCCCACGCCGGCAATCCAAGCGGAGTCTTCGCAACCACGCTGAACGCAGCTGAAGGCGGCAGCGCAAAGCCTGGCAAACTCTCCAGCGGAGCGCCATTCAAATACACCGCCGTATGCGGATGCAGCCGCGCCCGCAACGGGTCCGGCAGTGCCACCGCAGAAAGCGCAGCTTCTGCCCCGATAACCTCGCTATTTCCCTTCTCAGTTGCAGCGGCAGTCTCCTGCGCAACTCCAGCAGGTCTCGCCCGACGCCTGTCCTCAAAATTCCGCCCCCCTCTCTGGGACCCCGATCCACCCTCCTCACGCCTTCGAATGAAGCCCGTCACCCGCTCCGCGCGTGTGGAGTTGTCCCGGCCCATCTGATCCAGCTCCTGCCGCATGCGTGTATCCGCCAGATGAATTGAGAACTGTCCCGCCGCAATATAGGCCGAGATCGTCACAAACGTAACCACCAGCGCAAACGGTGCCAGCCCGATCAGCAGGTACGTCAAGATCAGCTTGTTCCGCAGACTCCACAACAGGTGTTTATGAATCAAGCGCCAGAGCAGCGGCGCAGCCAGCCCAATCAACCCAACGCCGACCACAAACTGCGCCCATCCCAGCACCGAGCTACCAGCGCCCGGCACCTGCCGCAGCAGCCACACTACCCCGAAGCACACCGCCAGCCAGAAGGCTCCCCCGGCCATGCCCCTGGGCGGATGCCAACCACCGCCCTCTGCCCGGCCGAATCGGTCAGCCCGCCGCATTCAGTTCCTTCGACTCGGCATTCGACTCAGCCTCATCTTCTCGCGCCGTCCGCAACGCATACCGAGTTGCCGAAAAATGCGCACCTGCCAGCAACAACAGCCCAGAGAGGAACGCCCAAATCATCAGCCCCACAGAAACCTCAAACGGCCCATACACCGCCTTGAAGTCCAGATGCGGAAGCGTCCACACATACAAAATCTTCGCGCCCTCCCACAACAACCCAATCACAATCGCCGTCGGCAATACAGCCCTTGCTGGCACCTTGCGATTCGGGAGTATCCAATAGATCAAAAAGAAGATCAGCACGCTGGACGTCATGCCGAGGATTGTCGCCGTCCCCCCCTTCAGCATCACCGACGCAAACCTACCCGTATGACCAACAAATATCCATCCCTGGGCAGTAGTAAATCCCACCGACGCCATCGCCAGCGTCCCAATCAGCAATGCCAGCCCAAGCGAAAGCAGCTGGTTTCCCACATACGACCGATTCTCCTTCACACCCCAAACGCCATTCAGCGCCACCTCCAGCGGAAGAAAGACCCCCGTCGAACTGACCAGCAGCATAATCACCGAGTAAATCTGCGTGCTCTTGTGCGGAGTAGCGAGCAGCACCATATTCCGCATAATGAAGTCCTGATTCGATGGCAAAAAACTGATCATCATCTCGCGCACTACACCGACCATCGCCTGCGAATGAAATACCTGCCGCGAGATCGTCAGCAGCATCACAATAAACGGAAACAACGAGAGGATTACATTCGCCGCCACACTGAACGCGTACGTATGCACCTCCGTCCGCACCATATACTTCGCCAGCGCCAACATCTGCGCGCCCAGCCCACCCTCGCACACGACCGGCCGCACCTGCTCAATCGGCACCGCCTCCCGCGCGTCCGATGACTTCTGCGTCGTCGATTCCTGCTCCAACAAATCCCGCTTCGGAGAAATACTTAGCATGCGTACAGACCAATCTCCAGGCAGGCGCAGAGACGTAAGAGGCCAGCCAGCTCGCAACGCCAATCCGCATCAACCGTCACGCGATAAGCATCACAACTCGCCTCTAGGCTAGCAGAACCCATTGCATCCTCATCTCCCACAACCTCGCCATCTTGCGCGCACCCAGTTACGAGCTCACCCATTCCGAGCAAAGGTCAAAGCTCATGAGCCATGCTTTCTCAACACGCCTACCCTAGCCCAGCTAACGGACAGCTTAAAGCTCGCAAGCTTACCGCTCTCGATCCACGTCTTTAATTTCATCCACGCCATGGGGGTTCAACGCTCCCGCCATAATCCGCCCGCGCGCCCACTCCGCCGCCTCCGCTAACACTCCATCCTCTCCCGCCCTCCATTCATCCAACCGCGCCAGAAACTTCTCCTCCCCACTATTCCCCATAGCAATCGCCACATTCCGCAGCAGCCTCTTCCTCCCCGTCCGCTCCAGCGGCGATCCCTTGAACCTTCGCTTGAACTCCTTCGCATCCATCCCAGCCAGCCACTCCAGCGCCGGATTCACCAGCTCCGTCCGAGCCCGCATCCCCTCACCCCCACCCACCGGAGCCTTCCGATTCCAGGGACAAACATCCTGGCAGATATCGCACCCGAATACTTGCCGCCCCATTCCCTCCCGCAGCTCGTCCGCAATCGCGCCCTTCTTCTCAATCGTCAGATAAGCAATGCAACGCGAAGCATCCATCTCCCGCGCCGCCCCAACTTCCCTACCACCCACCAGCGCATCCGTAGGACAAGCATCAATACACCGCGTACAACTCCCGCACCGATCCGCACTCAGGATCGCCGCACCGGCCACCTCAACCGGCAGCGAAGTAATAATAACCCCCAGCAGCAGCCACGACCCCACCCCTTGCCGGATCACACAAGTATTCTTCCCAATCCACCCCAGCCCCGCCTCCACCGCCAGACTCCTCTCCACCATCGGCCCCGTATCCACATAACATCGCGTCGTCCCACCCACTCTCTCCACCAGCCCCGTCTCAATCCGGCGCAGCCGTCCCAGCAACTCATCGTGATAATCCGTTGGCACACACTCACCGTCCGCACCCTCACGCCCGCTCCACGCATACCGCGCAATCCATCCACTGCCCACATCAGCTTGATCCACCGACCGCGTCGCATCCGCGTTATAGTTCATCGCACAAACCACGACCGACCGAGCCCAGGGCATCGCCACCTGTAGCGCGCTCCGCACCAGCCTGCCAGCCTCATCCCGCCGCTTCAGCCACTCCATCTCACCCGCATGCCCCGCATCCACCCACGCCGCAAACCGCTCCGCAGTCCGCAGCACCGCAGCATCCTCAACCCCACGCACCTCCGCGACCCCAGCCGCATCGAACCCCGCAGCCCGAGCCTCCGCCTCCACCCACACCCGCAACTCCGCCGTCCACATCCCACTCACCGTCGTCTCCGTGTCCTCTCTCTTTCTCCGTGTTCTCTGTGATTCGCTTTCTCCAAACCCAACACTACACTCGAGCCCTGTCCCAACCTATCGCCTACAATAAGCACTCATGCCCCTTCCAACTCAGCCCCCCATCGAGGTAGTCCTCTTCGACTACGGCCAAGTGCTCTCCGGCCCCGCAAACCCCACCGCCTGGGCCCACATGCGCTCCATCACCGCCCTCGACGAGCCCCGTCTCCACGCCGCCTACTGGGCCTACCGCCACGACTACGACCGAGGCACCTACACCGGCCCAGCCTACTGGCAAGCCGTAGCCACCCACGCCGGCATCACCCTCGCACCCACCCAACTAGCCAGCCTCCTGGCCGCCGACATCGACCTCTGGACCGATCTCAACCAACCCATGGTCGACTTCGCCCAGCGTCTTCAGCGCGCCGGCCACCGCACCGCCATCCTATCCAACATCGGCGACGCCATCGCCGAAGGCATCCGCGCCCGCCTTCCCTGGCTCTCTGCCTTCGAGCACGCCACCTGGTCGCACGCCCTCTTCCTCGCCAAACCCGAGCCCGAGATCTTCCACCACACCGCAGCCGCCCTCCGCACCCCGCCCGTCAACATCCTCTTCATCGACGACCGTGAAGACAACATCGCCGCCGCCCACGCCATCGGCATGCAGACCATCCACTACACCAATCACCCCGCCTTCGAAGAAGAGATGCGACGCCGCCACCTCACAAATCTCCTCAACACCGGCCTCCCCGCCGAAGCCGAATCAATCACCACCCCATCCCCACAACCCACCACCAAATAACCCTACGCAAACCCGCTCCTCGAGCGATATAGTGAACCTGCGTCCAAAACATTAGGACAAGCTAATTTTCAATCGCACCAACGCGCCTCCTTCTGAGCGAAGCGAAGAAGCCCGAATCTCGTCTTTGCCTGTTCTCCGTTTTCGCCTTTGCCACTTCGTCAGCTCCATGGATCTTTCCGGGCAGGCTGCCCCCAGCGCACCTCCGCAGCCAAACGACCATGAAAATCACCCCGTCCAACCCCGGCCCCCACCTGCGCGCCTCATCCAGAGACATCCACCTCGCGCTGCGCCCGTACCTTGCCCCATTCCGTAGTCTCCTAACCACCATCGCCACCCTCCTCTGCCTCGCCCATCCCCTCTCAGCACAAAGCCCACCCCCGCAATTACCCCCCAACAACGCCACCCTCGACTTCGCCCCCATCTTCACCGACCAACCCACCATCCAGTGGATCAAGATCACCCAGTCCTCACCCTCAGCCTCCGTCGTTGTCACCTCCTCCACCCCCGGCACTCCGTACCTCGCCACCCTGGTCGAAGACACCGGCTTCGACCACGGCCAACCCCCGCCATCCGCTTTCTCTACCTCCCCCACCGGCACCTGCCTCAACTGCTGGCTCGGCATCCGCTTCACTCCACAGGCCACCGGCCTCGAAACCGGCTCAATCACCCTGACCCCGCACCCCATCGGCAGCCCTTACACGCTTTCCCTCACCGGCACCGGCCTCCCCACCACCGGCCTCCTGCTCACCCCCACCACGCAGGACTTCGGCTCGCTGTCGATCCACGGCGTCAGCGCGCCCATACTCTTCACCGTTACCAACCTCAACCCCGCCGCAACCTCGATCAACCTGGGCAATCCCACAACCTCCGGCGACTTCGCCGCCATCACCACGCCCCCCACCGGCGGCTCTATCTGCGCAGGCCCACTCGCCTACACCGCCTCCTGCTTCATCGAGATTGCGTTCGTCCCCACCAGCCTTGGCCCCATGGTCGGCACCCTGAATCTCCAGGCGGGTCCCCTCACAGCCACTGCCCAGCTGACCGGCACCGGGACCCTCGATCCAGGACTGGCCATAAAGCCCGCTGCCCTCGTCTTCAACAACGTCCCCGGCCCCACCGCCACTCAGCAGACCCTCACCCTCACCAATACCAGCTCCGCCCCCGAACAGATCTCCCCGCCCACCCTCAACTCATCGGCCTTCGCTGTCTCGAGCGCGTGTTCCTACCTCCCGCCCGGCACCACCTGCACCCTCGCCATAACCTTTTCACCCACAACGTACGATCCCTCCACAACAGCCTCTATATCCGTAACTTCCAACGGAAACGTAACCCAATACACCATCCCTCTCACCGGCAATTACACAACCCAGACCGCAGGCCTCCAGATCCTCTCCAGCGACACCCGATTTCCCCCACAACCCCTCTCCACCGTAAGCACCCCCCGTCAGTTCCTCCTCAACAACCTCACCGCAAAACCCCTCACCCTCAACTTCGCCTTCCCCCGCCAGCTCGCCCTCGCCTCCGCCCCCTGCATCACCCTCGCCCCTTTCGCCACCTGCACCTTCTCCGCCGCCTTCGTCCCCCTCACCACCGCCGACACCACAGGCTCTCTCTTCGTTACCGGTGTTCCCACCGACAACAGCCCCAACGTCACCGGCATCGCCTACTTCGAAAGCTACGGCACCGCTCCCACAAACACCGACCTCATCCTCACCAGCCCCAACCTCCAATCCGACGGCACCCTCGACTTCGGCCAACCCCTGCCCGGCCACACCTCCCAGCGAACCCTAACCCTCCGCAATCCTTCGACCCTCCCCATCACCATTCACCGCATCACCAGCCCCTGGCCTTATCTCGCCACCTCCGACTGCCTCGCCCCCCTCACCTTCGCCACCAGCTGCACCATCACACTCACCTACGCCCCGATCAACCAGGTTCCCCCCGGTTCCAGCCCAACACCCTTCACCACCGACAACTCCGTCCTCACCATCGAAAGCGACGCAGCCTCCAGCCCCAACCTCATCAACCTCACCGGCAGCTCCACGCCCGTCTACGCAGCCACCCCCACCAACGGTCCCCTCCAACCTATCCTCACCTCTTCCGAAAGCTCCGTCACCTTCACCGCCAACACCCTGGGCGCCCCCTCCCCCGCACAATCCACCACCTTCATCAACACCGGCACCACACCCCTCACCATCACCAAGATTGCATCCACCCCGGACTTCCCCGTCACCCACAACTGCACCACGCTGGCTCCGTCCGCCTCCTGCAGCCTGACGGTATCCTTCGCCCCGCAACAGTCCTCCACTTCCACCAACCACATCGCCGCCATCGAGATCGCGTCCGATGCTTCCACCCCACTCGAGTTCATCTCCCTCCTCGGCATCATCGGAACCTCAACACTGGCCCTCGCCCCCTCCCCGCTCGACTTCGGCACCCAACTCCTCGGCACCTCCACCACCCTCCCCGTACAGCTCACCAACACCGGCACCCTCCCGGCCACCCTCTTCACTCTCACTCCCACCGCCGCGTACACCCTGGCCCCCGGAACCTGCCCGATCGTTCCCGCCACCTTGGCAGCCAACACATCCTGCACACTGGGAATTACCTTTACCCCCACGCGGACCGGCCCCATCCCCGGCACCCTCACCCTGACCAGCTCCGACCCAACTGTCGTGCTCCCCCTGAACGGCATCGGCGCGACCCCACCTCCCCCGCCCCCACCCCCAACGTTCACCCTAACAGTCAACGGAGCCGCCACCGCCTCCGCCACGGTCACCGCCGGCGCCTCCGCAACTTACCCCCTCACCGCCACGCCACTCAACGGATTCACGGGCCCCCTCGCCCTGACCTGCACCCCTGTCAACCCTGCGCCCTACGCTACCTGCGCCATCCAACCCACGAGCCTTACCCTGACTTCGTCTCCCCAATCCGCCACCGTAACCATCACCACACAAGCGACCGCTGCCCACCTCGCCCCGCAGCCCGCACTCCCGGGCGCAGGCGCAATCGTCGCGTGCCTGCTCCTCCCGACCTTCCTCGTCGCCTTTCGCAAATCTCGCCGCCTCCCCACCCTGCTTATCCTCTGCGCGTCCCTGGCCACTCTCACCCTGACCGCCTGTGGCCGCATCGTCACCCCGTACCTGCGCCAATCTGCAACAACCGCCGGGACCTACACCTACCAGGTCACCGCAACATCCTCCACCGCCCCCGCACAGACGGTCACTTTAACTCTCACCGTCCACTAACCACACCCTCTCCCACGGATATCCCCACTCGCTCCACAATCTCAATTCCAAAACCCTGCAATCCCGGCGCGTGCGTCGGCGTATTCGTCAGCAGCCGTATCCGCCAAATCCCCAGGTCAGCCAATATCTGCCCTCCCAGCCCCGTCTGCCGCAAAATCCTCTGCGACATCTGGTTCCTTTCCTCGCATCCCGAACCCACACCAACCGCATTCCCCGTCGCATCCCGCATCGCCCGCCGATGCACCGCCACCCGTCCCACCTCCGCACGCGCTCCCGCCTCAATCCCAAACCCGCGCCCGCCGTTATGCAGATACACCAGTGCGCCACGCCCCGCCTCCGCGATCATCCGCAGCGAACGATCCACCAATGCCCTGCAATCACAAGCCGCCGACCCAAACACCTCCCCCGCCAGGCAATGCGCATGCACCCGAACCAGCACCGCCTCATCCTCGCCACCAACCTTGGGTGCCCCAGTCATGAAAGCTTCATCGTCATGACTGGCGTCCGCATGCGCACCATCCCCATACACCAAAGCCACATGCGACTCCGCTCCATCCACCTCGCTTTCATAAGCAATCATCCGAAATTCGCCATACTCGGTCGCCAGCATCGTCTCACCCACGCGCTTGATCGTCTGCTCATGCTGTAGCCGATACCGGATCAGCGAAGCCACCGTCACCATCTTCAACCCATGCGTCTCGCAGAACCCCACCAGGTCCGGCACCCTTGCCATGGTCCCATCCTCGTTCATGATCTCGCAGATCACCCCGGCCGGCACTAACCCCGCCATCCGCGCCAGGTCCACCGAAGCCTCCGTCTGCCCCGCCCGCACCAGCACCCCACCCTTCCGCGCCCTTAGCGGAAACACATGCCCCGGCCTTGCCAGATCCTTCGCCGTCGACCGCGAATCGATCGCCACCCGAATGGTATGCGCCCTGTCTGCCGCCGAGATCCCCGTGGTCACACCCTCCCGAGCCTCCACCGACTCCGTAAACGCCGTCCCAAACCGCGAAGTGTTCTCCTGCGTCATCGGCCCCAGCCGCAGGTAGTCCGCCCGCTCCTCCGTCAGCGTCAGGCAGATCAACCCCCGCCCAAACTTCGCCATAAAGTTGATCGCCTCCGGCGTCACCCACTCCGCCGCCAGCGTCAGGTCGCCTTCATTCTCGCGGTCCTCATCGTCCACCACGACAACCATCCGCCCCGCCCGAATCTCCGCAACCGCCTCCTCCACCCCCGCAAACACCGCCCCTCTGCTCCGCTCCTCCGCCATCCCAACCTCCCTTCGTCTTTTCACCATCGTACCCCTCAAACAAAAAACGCCGCCTAGTCTCCCAGGCGGCGTCTGTTCAATCTTCAACCTCCACTACAAGGTCGACTCAATCTCAAAACCCCAGGCCTCCAGGAGGGCCTCCGGGATGTACTTCGAGTTCTTGTTCCTCCGCGCCCACTCCCGCAGCCGGGTCGAACGTATGTATTGGTCCGGCGTCAGCTTGTACTCCTTAACGGCCAGCTCAAACGATGTAACAGTAGGAACAACCGGCCCAATCGGCTCCGGCTTACCCCAGTTCGGATTTCCACGACGCTTTGCCATTCTTGTACCTATATCCTTTGTTTCCATACTGCTGGAATGCCCGCCAAGGCGTACCGCACCTCGCAAACGACCAAAGACGTGCGAGATTCATTCTAGGCCATTTACAGCCAAAAATCAAACAAAATCCCTAAGACTCAGACTCACCTCATTCCTCATCATCTTGCCTTTGCCGTTGCCTGTTTTAGCTGTCATTCTGATCGAAGCGAAGGACCCCGACACACCTAACCCAACCACATCCTCCTGAGCCGTCCTTCCCCAAATCCCGCCGCGCCAACATCCTGTCAACCCCCACCTCGGTGGAAAACTCCACCAACCCCAACCATCCAAACCACATAGCCCCCGCCCTGCAACTGGCGGCGAGTTATGCTCAATCCGTTACAATTAAATTAGTAAGTAAATTTCTAAAAGCATTACCCGCACCACGAAAGCACCAATCCACACAACGTTCCGCAAGTAACAAGCAGGCAAGTAAAGCTTAAGTCCTTTAGAAGTGATATCTTAGGTTTTTTCGAACGTAGAATGAACAACTTGCGGGATATCAAGGAGGTATCTCCGGTACCTAAACCCTTTAGAAGGGATATTTTAGGCTAAAGATACCCTCTCATGAAACCGACCTATATGCCGCACCAAAGGGCCAGTTCCACCGGATCGACTAGACTGAACCAATGCGCCTCACCCCGACCTTCCTGCTCTCCGCAACGGACGTAGCCCACTTCCCCACCGCCGCGAAGACCTACAACGCGCCCGAGATCGCCTTCCTCGGCCGCTCCAACGTCGGCAAGTCGTCGCTCATCAACGCCCTTTTGGGCTCCAAACAGGCCCACACCTCCTCCACTCCAGGCCGCACCCGCGCCATCAACTTCTTCGCCCTCCACGAAGGCGCAGGCGACAAAAAGAAGCTCCGCCCGACGCTCATCTTCGCAGACCTTCCCGGCTACGGCTACGCCAAAATCTCGAAATCCATCTCCGCAGAGTGGCCCAAATTTATCGAACCCTACCTCGCCGAACGCGAGACGCTGGCCCTCGGCGTCTGCCTGGTCGACACCAACATCCCCCCGCAGCCCAGCGACAAACAACTCATCGACTTCTTCAAGGAGACCGGCCGCCCCTATCTTGTCGTCGGCACCAAGTCCGACCGACTCAGCAACAACGCCCTCGCCAAAAGCCTGGCCGCGCTCAAGCGAGCCCACGAGATAGAAGAGATTCTCCCCGTCTCCGCCCAGACCGAATCGGGCACCAAGACACTATGGCCGCGCCTGCTCACTCTCGCAAACTGAAGCCGCAAGCCGCTGCCGCTCCTGGTCGCTCAACCAGATCCAACGCCCCCCACTCCTCGCCTCCCGCACATACTGTGGCACCCGCGTAACCCATCGGCGACGCGCCACATCCTCATCACCCATCACGTCCAGCAGCGCAGCATCGATTGCAGCAAGCTCCGCCGCATCGTTAGCGGCAAAAAAGTACTCGTGGTGCGCCGCAGACAAAAGACTCACGAAAGAATCGCATCGCATCCCGCGTTCCGCAAGACTTTCGAGCGACGGATTATGCACCAAGTCACACCCCGAAGACATGATATGCAGATCAGGCTGTACGCCGCGCTCCACCATCTCAGCCAGCGTCGCATCCACGTCCGCAACCAATCCCACGCCAACCGGCCGCCGCAACCGCACCTGATTCTTCAAAGCCCGCAGCGCCTCATCGAGCGTATTCACCACGAAGTCGAGAGCGCCAGCCCGCATCGCTGCCTTCATCGCCGCCGCGTCCGAGTCAATCACTAGCGTCGCGCCACCCGCAATACCTACCGCAACCGACCCACCACCGCACGCACTGCCGGGACCACACAACAGCACCAGCCCGCCGCCCCATTCCTCACGCAGCTCGATCAGGGCGCGGTAAGTCCTCATCACCTCGTGTTGTACATCGCTCGTTGTCATATTGCCTTCGCAAAACAAAGGCCCCGCGGCAGCAACCGGAGGGCCTTCATGAAACACAAAACGAATAGCCTAATCGCCGTAGTAATCCAGCCCAAGATGCGTGATCAAATCCTCACCCATGATGTGCCGCAGAGTATTCTTCAGCTTCATCGATTGAATAAATAGATCATGCTCCGGGTACACACCCTTCTTGCTGTCCGGTGCCTTGAAGTAGAAGCTCAACCACTCCTGAATCCCCAGCCCGCGCAGGCTTGGCGTACGCGCCGCCAGGTCCATAAACAAGCAAAGATCGAGCGCCAGCGGAGCAGCCAGAATCGAATCGCGGCAGAGAAAATCTACCTTCAGCTGCATCGGATACCCAAGCCAGCCGAAGATGTCGATGTTGTCCCAGCCCTCTTTATTGTCGCCACGCGGAGGGTAATAATTGATACGAACCTTGTGGTAGATGTCCTTATAAAGATCCGGATAGAGGTCCGGCTGCAGGATCATCTCAAGCAAACCCAGCTTCGACTCTTCCTTCGTCTTGAACGACTCCGGATCGTCCAGCACCTCGCCGTCGCGATTGCCCAGGATATTCGTGGAGTACCACCCCGAGACCCCCAGCATACGAGTCTTGAACGCAGGTGCCAGTACGCTCTTCATGAACGTCTGTCCGGTCTTGAAATCCTTACCGCAGATTGGGGCATTCATCTTGCGCGAGAGCTCATTCAACGCCGGAATATCCGTCGTAAGGTTCGGAGCACCGTTGATGAACGGTATGCCCTCTTTCAAAGCAGCCCACGCATACAACATCGAAGGCGCGATGCCCGGGTCATCCTCCACCAGGCCTTTCTCAAACGCAGCCAGCGACTGATGCACTGCGGTCTCTTGAAGAAAGATCTCAGTAGACCCGGTCCAGATCAGCACCTGACGATCCGTCTTCGACTTGAACTCCGCAATATCATTGCGAATCTGGTTCGCCAAATCGCACTTGTTCTTGCCTGATTTGATCTTCTTGCCGGTAAGCCGCTTCACATAATGCTGATCGAACACAGCAGGCATCGGCTCAATGCCTTCAAGAAACGGCCGAATCTGCTCCAGCTGATCGCGGTCCAATACCTGGGCCGTCTTCGCTGCGTCGTACAAATTGCCGCCGAAAATATCCCACCCGGTAAACACCAGGTCATCCAACTGCGCCAGCGGTGCAAAATTCTTAATCAACGGACTATTGTTGTCCGTGCGCTTACCCAGACGAATCGTCCCCATCTGCGAGATGGAGCCGATAGGCTTGGCGAGTCCATGGCGAATCGCCTCAACACCGGCAATAAGCGTCGTACAAACCGCTCCCATGCCGGCAGTCATGATGCCGAGTTTTCCTGTGGCAGGCTTGATGCTGGCCGCATCGGTCGTAGCGGCTCCGGGATTAGACATGCTTGCGATAACCCTTCTGTACTGCGGTGGAGTTTGCGATGCTTCCGGTAGGTCGGAACGTCCAGTATAGTCCTATCGACTGCTCTTCGGCTCGCCGTCCCCAAACCGCGCCCGCCAATCGCCGCGCATCCGCCGACGCAACTTTTATCCTTCGCCGCGGTCAATTCCGCCAATACATACGTTGACCCGAAATCGCGCTGACAGTACACTCGAAGAGTCAGTCAGCGAATGCATCTGCACTCGCGACGCCGGCAAGCTGTTTTCTGCCCGGTGCCCCCTCGTTCAATGGTAGGACAAGCGACTCTGACTCGCTCGATCGGGGTTCGAATCCCTGGGGGGCAACCAAAACACAATACCCATAGCTGTTTCCCAGGAGTCTGGCGAACTGACTTCCATTTATACCGCCATCTCGCCAAGGGCTGATCAGTTTTCAAAAAGACAACTTCGCAGCAATTTGAACGAGACGAGGCGGGTCTGCGCTAACGATCTGTCCGAAGCTCGGGTCTGCCCGTTGCCCGTCCACAGCCGCCGGACCATTGAACTGCGCGTGGTTGAAAGCGTTGAATGCCTCCACCCGGAAGACGAGCGATGCCGCCTCCGCGACATGCACCTCTTTCTGCAGCGTCAGATCGAAGTTTTCTATTCCCGGACCGTAGAAGGTGCGACGTTTCGCGTTGCCCAGCTGCCCAAGCAGCTCTTCCGGAAATAGCACAGTATTAAAGGCCGGAACTCCGTCGCGTCCATTCGTGTTGATCTTCAGCGGACCAGGAAGGTAGCGCGGGGTATCCAGCAAATAGTTATTGGCTCCATTGCCAAGCGTGCCGAGCAATGAATTGTCCGAGTTATCGAACAACGTAACGGGCAGACCGGTCGTGAAGCGGGTGGCACCCGAGACACTCCACTGCCCCGTTAGCCAATTGCTGCGGCGAAAGAGACTAGTAAACGGCAGAGCCACCGTATAGCTGCCGACAACAGCGTGTTTCATATCCCAGGCGGAGATCGCGCGGCTCTGTCGAGGGTCGATCGGGTTCAGCTGCTCGCCGAGGTTCGATCCCTGGTCGATCGACTTGGCATAGGTATAGCTGAGCAAAAACTGCGAGCCGTGCCGCTGATAGCGAAGCGTGGCTTCGAGCGCATTATAAGCGGAGTTCGCGATGGACCGATCTGCCGTGTTCTCTCCATAATCGGACCCTTGTCCGACACGTGTTCCCTGCACCGTATGCCCTGCGCCATCGGTGTAGGGGGAGTCTTCGCCAAAGGGAGCGCACCCGGGGAGACTGAGGCAGAGAGCGGGATCGCCCGGATTGGCCGACACGAGCGCTAGGATGTGGTGCCCCTCGTTGCCGACATAGCTTACGGTCAGCAGGGCATCTCGAGTGATCTGCCTCTGAATAGAGAGCATGTAGTTTTCGGTGTAGCTCGGACGGTTGTTGTGATCAAAAAAAGGGTCGGCGGCCAAAGGAAGAAAATTCGACCAATCCACCGATCGATTCGGATTCGCAGCCGAGACATTGTGCGACGGGAACGGAAATGGAAACCGTTGCCCGTTGTCGTCGCCGGTAGCAGCAGTGATAAAGGGGGTGGCCAGTAGAGGTGGCCCCGGGCTGAGATAGTTGAACCCGAACGGAGGCACCGAGTACATGATGCCCGTGGCTAGACCCGGAAAGGCCGTATACAAGATGCCGAAGCTGGCACGGACACTGCTCTGTCCGCTGCCGCCAAATATCTTGCGGAAAAGGCCGCTGTCAAAGCTCGGCGCATACGCGAAGCCAATTCTTGGCGCGAAGTTCTTGTACCGGGTGGGGGCGAGCGTCCTAGGAACTCCTGGATCGCCGGCCATCGCCAGGCCTGCCGGGGCTCCAGGGTAGAGCGCGGAGTGGGCTCCCGGAATATATGTTTGCAGCTGGTTGAATTTTTCCCACCAAGGCATGATCACATCCCAGCGCAGCCCAGCGTTGACCGTAAGACGGCTACTCCATCGCCAGCTATCCTGCACATACGCACCGAGGTATCGATTACGCAAGTAGAAGGGCTGACCGGAGGACTGGGTAAAGTTGCTGGGAGTGCCGAGGAGTAAATCTGCATAGGGATCACCCGTCTCGGTACCGTTGATGTTGAATGTTCCGTTGAAAGTGGCATTGGGATGCTCGTTAATCTGATCGAGATGGAACTCTACTCCGAATTTGATCGTGTGCAACCCCACAACGCGAGACAGACCATCGCTCACGTAGTAGGTATTGTTAGCCTGCGTGAGATTCGTGATCGGCACGCCCATCGTGAAGGTGGGAAAAGTAATATTTTCTACACCCTCGAACTGTGGCGCCTGCACGTAGATGCCGTCGGAGCCCGAAGAAAATCCCTGTGACGCAAGGCTCACTCCAAGGCCGCCGCGAGGCTGGCCGATAACGTTGGCGTTGCGAAGCACGCCTGCATGAAACTCGTTGACGGTGTTCAGTCCAATCAGCTTGGTGACGCCAACGGAAAGAAGTTGTGCGCGCCCGATATAGAGCGCATCGAAGCCGGGAATGCTGGCGCCGGCCACCGATCCCGGATAAGGATTATCGAGACGATAGTCATCCACGAAATAGTATGCGGAAAGCTGACCGAAACGGCTGTTGCCGTCAACGCGCGCGGAACCTTTGTCGTCGCGAACCGTCTTCGCAAAGGCTGAGGTAGAGAACTTATCCAGCCCGGAGTTTGGCGTCGGGATGTATTGCAACAGATGCTTGGCTGGAGCAGCCCACGCGCTCTGCGGGATATTGCCATCTGGAAATACAGAGGCATACGCATCCCCTGCATGTATGGGGCGGCCCAGCTCCTGCGTGAGCAGGGAGGCAAGGTACGGACCGCTGACAGAGCCGGTGAGATCATCGAAGCTGCCTCCCCGCTGGGCGAGTGTGGGGACGGATATCTTGCCGGTGGAGATACCCTGTCTAGTTCGTGTGCCCTGGTAATCGGTGAAGAAGAATACTTTATCCCGCTGGACCGGGCCGCCGATGGTCCCGCCAAATTGATTCTGGTTGAAAGAGGAGCGCGTGGGGTCGAAGTATCCCTTCGCATCGAAATTGGTATTGCGAAAGAACTCGAAAGCTCCACCGTGAAAGCTATTGTTTCCGGCCTTGCTGACGACGGTAACAATCCCTCCGTTGTAGTTGCCATATTCGGGATCGAAGTTCGAGGTGAGAACACGGAACTCCTCGATGGAATCGAGATTGGGAATGATGGAGGTACCGCCATTCATGTGTTCCTGCACATCGATACCATTCACCACGAAGCCGTTCGCGGATTCGCGCTGGCCATTGATAGAAAGATTGCCTGCGTTGAGATCTCCTGAAGGACTGATGCCACCCGTGACCCCCGCCATGATGACGGAACTCGGCAGAAGAGTGGACACGGGTGCGACACCAGGTTGAATGGCCAGCAGGTCGGTATAGCTTCTTCCATTCAATGGGAGCGCCGTCATCTGTGCGCTGGATACCACCTCACCAAGATGGCTGGCGGACGGTTCTACCTGCACTCCGGCATCTGTCGATACACGCACAGATGTCGATACGGTCCCCATATCGAGCGATATATCGATCCTTATCTCAGAATCGGGATTCACTTCGACGTTGCTTCTCTTTTGCGTTGTAAATCCGGTTGCCGCCGCAGTGAGATCGTAGCGACCAATCGGCAGATTCGGAAATGAGTAGAAGCCCAGCCTGTCCGAGACCGCCTGATAGGTCATATGCTGAGCCGCGTTCAGCAGCGTCAGCCTCGCATCAACGATCATGGCGCCCGTAGGATCGGTCGTAACTCCCGAGATACTGCCTCCAGTTGCTGCCAAGGCAGAGCTTCCGGCAAAGAACAGGGAGAGGATAAGTCCCAGGGACCGTATCATTTTCGTAGGGGCAGATTGGTTCATAGAAGTGCAGAGCCTCTACTCTTATCCGTGGAATGCTCTTGCGGAAGAGACAACCTAGGGGGCGCAACTCACGCCACCGTGGGAACGATAGATGGACGAGAGTTGCAACCCATTCACAACTGAAGCATCAGGAAAAACTCTGATCTAGAAGAGCGGTTATTGGGGAGAGCCGCTCTTGATGCGCGGACGAGACTGAGGTGTCAGGACATCTTCGAGCGTATCCGGGCAGGGCTTGATGGTGCACTTGCTCTCGTTGGTCGGCGTCGTTCGTGTGTAGTTATGAAAGAAGCTGGCATCGCCCGGAACGGCATAAACGATAACTTTTCTGCCGAGGGTGTACTCGTCAGTAGTGGGAATGACGTGCGTCGCGTCCACACCAAGCCATTCCGTTAGGTACGCCTTCACGTTGACCGCACGATACGCCGCCACATCGCTGAACCGAATATCCGCTCCGGTCATATCTTCCCCTTCACGCTCCATACCGTGGTCTGCCTCTTCATGGTCGTAAAGCGGATGCGAGATACCAACAAGTACCAGCTTGACGTTCGGCGTATCCTTCAACTTCCTGGCAGCCTGTTGCAGGCATGGCAAAGCACTATCTTCAACTCGAGCTGGAAGCTTCTCATCTTTATCGAAATCGATGGAGCATACCTTCTCCACACCGCGGGCCAGAGGAAGGCGTTGCGCATGAGATGAAGCTGTGACAATGCCGCCGAGTACAGCGATAGCCATCCATGATGAAGTAAAAAATCGTGTGGCGTGCATAACTGATTCCTTTCATCAAGTACTGTGAAATGCGGAGAGCTGCTGCAAGATAATTTCCAGCAGCTCCCAGCCGGTTGACTACGCATTAGTTGATTGAAGGCAAACCAGGAACGTCGTTGCCTCCTGGGATCAGGCCCTCATGGCAGGCCTCTTCCCATAGCTCGTACTTCGCCTGTGTCTCTTCTGTAATCGCGCCGGCGACGGGTACACCTCCATCTCCGCCAAAATAGGCACGCTTCTCGTCAAAGCCGAACGTCCACGGCCTCGTGTAGACCGATGGATCGTCGAACGTAGCTTCGTAGCGGAAGTGATCGGCATCAATGAACTTGAAGCGCTCGACGTGATGAACCTTGTCGCTGGAGAAATCACCGGCACGGCTGAGTCGGCCTTTAGCATTATTGTTGGTGGTATCCACTACGAGAGTCGTCCCCTCCCAATGACCGCGTGAGTCCCCCATCCACAGCTTGAGAGCACTACCGATATGTGGACGACTATCGAGATAAATGATGCGATAGACCTCAGATCCCGCATAGATCAGGACGACGTATCCGGGGAACTGCTCGATCGAGACATCGTGCCAGGTGAATTGGCGAACCGCTCCCAGCGGCCAGCATCTCTGCTGCGGATCAATGTCTCCGTAACGAGTGGGAGCATAGTAATGCGCAAAAAGATCCTGCTGGTGAGCAAGAGCCTCCGGCGTGTATGGAATGTCATAGTTGTCGGTATCTATGATCCGGCTGGGAGCGTTGCGCGGAACCCTCGGTCCACGTGCTGCTCTCTGCCCATTAGCTTGCGGTGCAGCGTTCGCATCCGCCGTTTGATTGTCTGCCCCTTGTTGACCACGATTGGCGCGCTGGGCCGGAGCAGATTGCACATTAACGATACTCGGCGGATTACCGTTGCCACGCTGTCCCGCAACGCGCCCATCCGGACCGGCAGGAGGAGGACCGCCGGCGTTCGCAGTCCCCGGAGCCGGCCTGGGACCAGGAGGCGGAACGCAGTTGACGTCTCCGTTGGCGGGATTCGTAAGGCATCCCATGCCGTAATAAACCGTGGTCCACGTGCCCTGAACATCGGGCTGGCCGTCACTCAGCAGCTTCGGCTTCCAAGACTTGGCTGGAGCAGACGTCGTCGTTGCCCCTGATGTGGATGGTGCCGATTGAGCAAACCCCGGCGACGCAAGAGCAACGAGTGCCACTCCCATCGAGAGCGCGACGCTTTGGCCGATTATCTTTTTATTCACTTTCAGTCTCCTATTCATGGTTCCTATCGGGATGGAATCGTGGATTACGGATAGTACTTATCGATCGGAAAGGCATAGCAGACGTAGTCCAGCAACTGAAAGTTCTTTTCTTTGTGCCGGTAGAGAATGAGATCGATATGCCAGGGCTTTGAGTAAATCTTTGGGTCATCAATCTCAACGTTGTAGTCGATGTGATCCGCGTCGATATATTTGAATCGCTCAATCACATGGAAGTCCTGGTCGATATAATCGCCCGCGTGGTCGAGCCAGATATCATCCAGAAAATCCACGGAATCGACTACCAGCGTGTCCCCATCCCATCTGCCGCGAGAATCGCCGAGATACCAGTTAATGTGCCCTGGAGGATGGCTTGTGCCATTGGTGTAGATGAACCGATGCGCCTCGGCATACTCATAGAGCACGGTGATCTTGTCGCCCTTCGGCAGCTGGAATATCTGGAACGGCAGGTTACGGGCATAGGTAACGCGTGGCACGCCGGGCAGGTTGCACTTGGCAAACTCGGGATCGTCCGTGCGCCGCTTGTCGAAGTTGTCCTGGCGCCTCTTCAAGCCATCCGCCAGATAAGGAATAGTGCCCTCTTCAACAACGCTCTGCGCCGCAGGAGTGGTTCTGTCGGCGACGTGCGCCTGCAGGTCCATGTCCGCACTCCCGATGGTCTGCCAGATGCCGTTGAAGTTGGGCCTGCCATCGGCAAGGCGTGGAATAGCCGCCGGTCTGCCCGACTGTCCCAGTGCAGAGACAGCCAGCACAGCACCGGCGATGAAGGCAAAGCAGCTTGTCTTTCTGTAAGTCATGAACTCCCTTTCTGGTTTGTTCGTGGAAGGGTTACTCAGCGCCGGGATCGCCAGGCGCGCCTGTTCCTACTGAGCCAGTGAAAAGGCTGCGACCGTCCGGAAGCTTGACCGAAGTACCGTTGATAATCTTCTGACCATTCTTGGCGAGGTATCCATTCACCGTCAGCTCGATACCCACCGGAAAATCCGTCTCCCGAAGTCCGCGACGGAGAAGAGCGTTCGGCCCTCCAAATTCAACGGCCCAATTCGTCACCGACTTATCGGGATTGGTCACAGCGACGTAGATCCATCCATGCGGATTGACCCAGGAAAGCTTGGTGAGCTTTCCGTGGAGCGTGACAGGTTTGGACGCGTCATACTCCGCGGCGAACGCGTGATGTGCATAGGCCCTGCTGGATGCGCCAACAACGGTAAGGACTAAGACCGCACTAAGTACAATTTTCTTCATTGTTCTGCTCCTTTTGCTGATTTGCATTTGAAAGTTAGAACGACACCTTGATTGCGGCCTGCAGTTCCCGCGCGTTACTGCTTGCACTGGTGACCTGGCCGAAGCTGCTGCTACCGACCGCGGCATTTGGAGCGGCCAGTACGTCATGATTGGCGATATTGAAGGCTTCCAGCCGAAGCTGCGCATTCACGCGTTCCGTCAACTGAATCTTCTTGTGCGCTGAAAGATCCACATTGACTGCACCATCGGTGCGCAGAATGTTTCGTCCCGCATCGCCAAACGTATAAGGACTATTCGCCGCAAAGGCAGCGGTATTGAACCACTGTGCCTTGGTGCGAGTGGGGGTGTTAGTGGATGGATTGATGGCGGCGCGGTAGTCGCCGACTATATTCGGCCTGTCGTTGCTGCCGCCAAGACCCGTGCCAGCGTTGGACGGATTGCCGGTGACCGTGAGGTTGAATGGCAATCCGGAGCTGTAAGTGAAAATGGGATCAATACTCCAGCCACCTGCTACTGCATTCGCGTAGCGATTCCACCAAGACCCAAACTGCCGCCCACGGCCGAAGGGAAGATCGTAGACGACACTAGCTGTAAGGTGATGAGTCATATCCTGGCTCGATACAGACTTATCCGCCTGAAAGTCATGGATATTCTGAACACCGTTGCTCTGATTTTCCCCGAGCGAGATGGTCTTCGAATAGCTATAGGAGGCGAGCAAGCTGAAACCGGAGGAGTATCGCTTTTCCAGCTTCGTCTGCAGCGCGTTGTAGTAGCTGTAACCCACCTTCCCGATGCGGAGAATATCCGCGAGAGAAGGAATTACATACGGCGTTCCCGTAACAGCCAGCGTATGGAACGGACGGTTGGCATTGGCCGAACCCGGCCCAGGAAAAGCCTGGTTCGCATCGTATTGCATCCACGCGCCCGTCAGACTATTGCCCGCGTAACCAACTTCGAACAGAATCCCTCCGGGAAGAGAACGCTGCACATTGAGATTCCACTGCTGCGCCCTCGGCCAACGTCCATTCGTATCGTCTGAGACTGTCAATACGTTCGTCTCACCGGCCAGAGTAAGCCCACCTGCTGGGAATCCACCTGCCAGCGTCAGGCTCGAAGCAGTTTGGGGCGGGCTGTATGAAAGTTGAATGTGATATGGAGGATTGATCTGCAACGACTGCATGCCGCCAGGCTGCTGTGCGTTGGAATAAAAGAGTCCCCAAGCACCTCGGATAACGGTCTTGTCCCCCGGAAGGCTATAGGCGAAACCGACACGTGGCGCGAACTGCGCGTGATCCAGATGAATTGTCGACCGGCTTGTGCGACTGTTGCCATACTCTCCCGCCACGATCAACGTTGGCGAACCGCTCAAGTCGATGTTGTCGTTTGCGGTTCGGTTGAACTTGTCCAGCGGAGGCCGGTTCAGCTCATATCTCAACCCATAGTTAATTGTGAGCCGCTTTGTAACTCTCCAATCATCAAGCGCGAACAGCGCCGACAGAGGCTGGCGATCTCGCACAGATTCCAGGTTAGAAAGACTTCCACCGGATGCCTGCCCGGTAAGAAAATCAGGAAAGCCGCCAAACGGATTGGCGCCTGAAATTCCCTGCCTGGTGTAATTCCCTGTGAACGAGAGTGTGCCTTCAGATTGCTGCGCGCTGTCGAAGTTGGTCTGAAGCCAGTACTGGGCAAAACCGAATTTCAGATTGTGCGCCTGACGAGCCGCCCAGGTTAGATCGCCGGAAAGCTGGCGCGTCTGCGTACTGGTGATGTTCCCCTTTCCGCCGCCGCCGATCGTTGTGAAATTCGAAATGCTCGTGCTAACCAGGCCACCGGGAATCAACGTATCCGCCCCCTTAAATCCGAGCGCAGCATTAAGATTTGGGCTCGTGGTTGGACTGGAGGCGACTGACCGCAGATAGTTCCACCCCACACGAATCGAACTGATCAACGTGGGGCTCCAGATACGGTCGTATCCGACCGCGAACGAATGCGCGAAATCGTCCGTTGGCTGGGCGGGCGTGTAGTTGATACCCGCCACGGCGGGCAGAGAAATCGTCGGCGGATAGTGCTGGTTCTGCGTACTCCAGCGGAAGAATAGCTTCTGCGTGTTAGTCAGATTGCTGTCAATCCGAAAGTCAAACGTAACTGGCAATGCGTTAGCCGGCGATGTGTATATATAGTCATTCGTCGTGTTAGTGTCTGCGACCGACGAATTTGGCACAGGTATAAAGCTCAGCAGCTTTACAGCGAGCGGATCAAACTGTCCGCCCGGAATTTGATAGGAGCCAGCTGGGCAATCGACAGTCGAAATAGCTACCTGCGGATAAGCTGTTCGCTTGCCCGTGGTGACGTTGTAGGAAGTTGGATCATAAACGGGCTTGGAGAAGCATCCAGCTCGCTCGGAAGCTGTAGGAAGTGAGTCCTTGACTGCATTGCTCTTGATAACCCGAAGAAGTTCAAAGTCACCAAATGCGAAGAGTTTATTTTTGATAATCGGACCGCCGATAGCTGCGCCAAAATCATTTCTTCGATACGGCGTTTTGACCGGCTGAAAGAATGGAGTCGCATCTAACGCGTCATTCCTCAAGAATTCGTAGGCAGTTCCATGTACCTGATTGGTCCCGGAGTTGATCGACACGCTGACCACGCCGGAAGATGATCGACCATAATCCGCGGAATATCCATTCGTGACCACCTTGAACTGGCTGATCGCGTCGACCGAAGGCTTCAACGCCTCCTTCTGATTTCCGTAGCTGTATCGAATGAATTGCGCGTTGTTGTCGATTCCATCCAGAAGAAACCCAACGTTATAGCCCGCTTGGCCGCCAATACTGATACCGACGCCCGAGACGGCAGGCGCAGTCCCAGCAGAGAGCAGAGCCAGTTGCAGATAGTCTCTTCCGTTGGTAGCACTGTTATTTTGGGTGGTCAACGGAAGCTCCTGAATCAGGTTTGCCCCCACAACCGTTCCCTGCGTCGAGTCAGAGGTATTGAGGACCGTGTCAGCCGCGGAAACGCTGACGCTCTCCGTCACTTGACCGATCTGAAGCACGGCGTCGATCTTTCGAACGTCCCCAATCGAAAGCTGCACATCGCCTTCAGCAAATTGCTTGAACCCGGGTGCCTCAATTGCAACCCGGTATTCACCGATACGAAGTGGTGGCGTACGATAGTCGCCATGCTCGTCGGTCTGCACCTTCGTAACTGCCGCAGTCTCAGTGCTGGTTATGATCACAACAGCGCCGGGAATGGCAGCCTGACTTACATCGGCGACGGAACCAAGAATGACCGCATCGTTTGACTGTTGCCCCCAGATCGGCAGGCTAACCAAAGCAAACGTGAGCAAAATGGTGCGTTTAAACATAGTTTTCCTCTTCACTCCTGGCCGGGAGTGTCGGCGCGCTAACCAGCCGCCAATTGCACGTTATGTTGAAACATCTATGGCACCTGACTCAGCAAACAGGCACAAATGAGAGATCGGCTTATCTAGACCGCTCGCAATCGATTTACAAACAACAAGCGCCCCGGATCTGATCTATATTGGCCAGTGGTTCACAGCAAACCGATACCATTCGAGCGATAAGCACTGTCTCTTCTCCTTTGAAAAACTACTGGCTGACGATTCAACCTATATCTCTACACGTAACCAATTGCACGTCCCGCAAGACCTATGGCAAACCACAGCACAATGGAAACAACTGCACCGAGCTTGAGCCATAACGATTCCCTGCCTGCCGCTTTGCGCTTTGCCACACCAAACTGCAAAGCAAAGTGAAAAATCAGCGCAATGAAAAACAGAATCATCTTCAGCTTGAACGCAGGATTGTGGTAATAACGCACCGGCCCTCCCATGAACAAAAGAACCCCCGATACAGACATCGCAATCACTCCTCCTACTGTCAACGGAAGGAGTTCCTGTGCAACTCGATAGATCGGCTGTGATTTGAACCCAAGCCCCAGGAAGCGAAGGTCCACCATCAAAATTGCTCCGCCAAATACCGCTAGCGCAAGAAGGTGGCCTATCTCTACCAGCGCAAATCCATACGTAGAATCGCGCATGAATACACCGAGAGACGTCTTGGCCAGCCAGTGCAGAAGTGATACGGGAAACATAAGAAGGTCAAACCTTTCAGTTCAATTCAGAGCAGAATCGTTGGAGACCTACATGTTGACGTAAGCGATCAGCCGGCCGCATATGATAATGCCGGCCCAAAGAGTCAACGAGCACACCGCAGCAGTGCGCGCCCGCCAGGGCGTCACATTCGCAATGTCCCATGTGTTGACCTTGCGATAGATCGTCAGATGAAAAATGAGTGGGTTCAATCCAACGAGCAGCAGAAGGATCAGCTTTACGCGAAATGCCCAGTTGAAATAGTTGGTCGCTGCCTCGGCAATCGAAAGCAGCAATCCAGAAGCAAACATTACGGCAAATCCGAACCACGTCCACGGCAGCACCTGCCGAGCGATACGCGATACTGGCTCGCGCTTCATAATGAACCCCAGAAGTCGCAGGTCCAGTACGGCCACCGTGCCGACCACGGCCGTTATGCCGAGAGTATGGACCCCTTCGATCAGGGGAAACCAGTAAGGAGACTCGCGAATTGCCGTCGAAAATTGCGTTCCATAAATCCACTGGCAAAGGTGAAGAATGCTTGGCATAAAAATCTCCAGTTGAATAGGAAGTTGACGACCGTGTTCAACAAGCACATGTCGTGCGTTCTAATAAATCTCTGCCTTCACAGGTGATACCAATGGTCCACCCCATACACCAACCCAAGCGTAATGAGAGCAATAACTACCTCGCCCACTGCGCCGACAATAAAAGGCCGAATTCCCTGCTTCCCTAGCTCTTTGAGGTTCGTGCGTAGTCCAACCCCGGCAAAAGTAAGCAGAAATGCCCAGCGGGAGAGATTACCGAGTGCGAGGATCTGAGGCTTTGTAAAGAAGCCCACAGTTGCGAAAAGCGAGATCGCGAGAAAACCTAAGATGAATTTAGGAAACTTGCGCCACAGGAATGCACCCTTATTTGTGACCTCTGCTGCTTCACCCTTTGACGCCCAATAGATTGCATAGCCAAGCACAACAAAACCGATCGTTGCGTTGCGGCACGTCTTCGCCAGGACAGCGACCTTTCCGGCAGCGTCGGAATAGAGTGCTCCTGCTGCCGTTGCTTCCGCGGTATTGTCGACAGCGAGTCCAGTCCAAAGGCCGTATGCACGATCACTAAGGTGCAGAACATGTCCAATAAGGGGAAAGACGAACAGCGATATCGCACCGAGAGCCAGAATCGCAGCTATCGCATAGGAAGAGTCCTCCTCGTCCGCTTCAATAGCACCTTGAGCCGCGATGATGGCTGAAACTCCGCAGATCGATGAACCGACTGCCAGCAAGCTGACCAGCTTTGGCTTGAGCTTGAAAGCCTTACCCAGATAGGTCATAAAGGTGAGCGCAAGAGCTAGCTCAACGGCAATCAAGCCGAGAGAGAGGCCGCCCAGCTTCTGAACGTCTCCCAAGAGAAAGCGGGCCCCAAGCAGCACAATGCCTGTCTTGAGCCAGAATTCATAGGTCGCGACTCCGGAGCGAAAGAGCGCAGGAATACCGACCGTATTCGAAATAGCAAGCCCAATAAGAATGGCCCACAGTACATATTCGATGTTGGGTAGTACCAGATGGTGCGCCTTGCCATAAGTGGCTATGAAGTGCTCAATAAACTTACCACCATAGCCGACAATGGCGAGCAGCAATATTCCCGGAATGAGTCCAGCGATCCGTTGCGTTGCGGATTGTGGTGCTATCGATACTGAAGTGCCAGGGCTGGATGTTTGTAGGGTCGCCATGTTCAATCTCTTTCTATCGGTTGAGTGAGCTACCAGCTAACGGTTTTTATTAGTCCAACACGGATGAGCAGTGCGGCAACGAAAGCGACTAGTACGGCCCAGGTATCTAAAGAAAAACTATTCGAAGATGTTCGGTGAGACATGGATAGGCTCCTTAATAAATTTCTGGTTACCCTGAACTACCACTCCATCTAAAACAAGAATTTGACTGCCAGTTGGTTTTGTCTTGGGCTTGCTGCAGTGGCAATGACGCCGAAGCTGTTAACTGAGCCACTATCAAGCCCCGGCGAGCCGAAGTGAGGTGTGTTGGTAACATTGAACGACTCCAGGCGAAGCTGCGCTTTGAGGTGTTCGGTAATGGCGATCGTTTTGTGGATAGCCGCGTCCAGATTGACGGTACCTGGCGAAACAATGAAATTGCGTGGTGTATTCCCATAGGTGCCGGACGACTGAACCTCGAATGCGCAAGGGTTGAACCAGGCGGCGTGCGTATGTACCTGGGCCGGGGCCAGCGCAGACGAACCCGCCAAATAGCCGTTTCCGGCAGGCGAGTTCGGGCCACATCCCGGCGTTCCGGTATTACCGGCAACTACTCCACCTACAAGTGGATTGCCAACCAGGCGCGGCCGGTCCGCCGTTCCCCCCGTGTTAGATGGGTTTCCAGCCTCTGCTAAATTGAGCGGCATTCCTGAGCTCAAAGTAACAATTGGGCTGACACTCCACCCGCCAAGTGCGCCATCTATCCAGCGGTTCCACGTAGATCCAAATTTCTGGCCGCGCCCGAAGGGAAGCGAATACACCGCGCTTCCAACGAAATGATGCCTCTGATCCGTGTTAGTGACTGATTTTTCAGCGGCTATATTTGCCTGGTCCTGGATACCCGCGGTGTCGCCTATTCCAAGTGACTTGGAATAGGTATAGGAAGCGAGGACGCTGAGACCATTCTCGTATCGCTTCTCTACCTTTACCTGGAGACCGTTGTACTCACTCCAGCCGGCCTTTCCAATCCGAATAATGTCCGCAAGGGTAATTGTAGGATTTCCAGCAACGGGAATCGAAGTGGTCTGGAACCTCCGATTCGCATTGATGCCCCCTGCCGGCAGAGCGGCGTTGGCAATTGGTGGAGCAGGATTGCCATCAACCTGCCACCAATTGTGATCCAGCTTGTTTGCGTAGTAGCCAACTTCAGCCACCACCCCGAAAGGCAATGCGCGCTGAACATTCAAATTCCACTGCAAGTCCGTAGGAACCCTGGCGTGGCGATCGTACGAGGCCAGTTCAACATTCTTTCCGTTGGTGAACGACAAGGTCCCTGCAGCGAATCCATTGTGCAGAAAGGAACTCGGAATAACTGGGCTCGGTGAAATCGTCACACGCGGCGGACTGGCAGGAGGATTGATCTCCATCGACTGCATACCGCCCAGCGTAATCAGATTTGCATAGAAGATACCGACCCCACCGCGCAGCACTGTCTTGCTGTTCTGCGGGCTAAAAGCAAACCCTACGCGTGGAGCAAGCCCCGTGTAGCTCACGTTCTGCAGCGCCCGCTGATTGATGCTGTCCCCGAATTGGCCGGCTCGAATCAGATGTGGGGCAGTGGGGTCGCTGTCCAGATCCAGATTCGCAATCCCATCGAATTTATCCACCGCTGGCGGGCTGATCTCGTAGCGAAGACCCGCATTCAGCGTCAGGGTTCGGCTTGCCTTCCAGTCATCCTGCACATAAAGATGTGTGTATGGAGTACGGAAGTTCAGGATAGCCGTGCTGGAAAGCTGCTCTTTGGATGCAGCCCCAAGCAGAAAATCCGCGAAATTCTGGTCGGGCGAACTGGAGCTTTTAGCTTTCTGACTCGTATATTCTCCGTTGAAAGAGAATATTCCACTGGATCTCTGGGAGCTATTGAAGTTTGTCTGAAGCCAGAACTCTTGCAACCCAAACTTGAGAGTATGCGCGCCGTGGATCCAGGTCAGATCGGCCTCAAGCTCACGATTTACAGATTCATCGATGTTCGGCACGTTGCTCACGCCGATCGTCGCGAAATTCGAGATTAGGATCTCGGAGAAACCGGGGTATAGGGTCTCGACACCCGGTACGCCGGCAGAGGTCAGGCTCTGATCAGGGAAGAAATTGTGCCAGTAGAGACGGTTCCAGCTTGCACGCGCGGACGCCAGCAAAGTCGGGGAGAATGACGTGTTATATCCGACCACAAAGGCCCGGCTGTCGGTTGTATTGGCACCCCCGCCAGCATAATACTGACCATCGATTGGTGGCAGGGTCGCAACGACGCCGTCTCTTGTCTGTTGAGAGCTAAACCGTTCGAACAGGCTCTGCCTCGCAGTCAGTACTTCATCGACCCGTACATCCCAGCGATAGTTGTTTGCATTGGAGGATTGGTTATAAAGATAGTTAGCCTTTGGAACCGTAGGGGTAGGAGTAAAGTTCGGAAGCGGAAAGTACTTCAATAAAGCTTGCGCGACAGGATCAATCTCCGTGATCTGATTGTTCGCAAAGGTTGCAGTCCGGCTTTCGGTGGTCGCGTTGTAGGCGCCATTGGGATCATAGATCGTAGTCGAAAATTTGCCACTCCTCTGGGCCGCTGTCGGCACCAGGCTGTAGCTCGG
The DNA here is from genome assembly GCA_035943695.1 of Acidobacteriaceae bacterium. Taxonomy (GTDB): domain Bacteria; phylum Acidobacteriota; class Terriglobia; order Terriglobales; family Acidobacteriaceae; genus Edaphobacter. The sequence goes on from DASZBW010000016.1 coordinate 274,892, forward strand.
CGATTGCTGCCGCAGGCGGAAGAACTCTAGATCGCCGAAGGCGAACACCCGGTTCTTGCGGATAGGACCGCCGAGTGTCCCTCCGAAATCGTTGTATTTGAACGGAAGCTTACTCGTGGAAAAGTAGTTAACCGCATCAAGTGCGTCATTGCGCAGAAATTCATATGCGGTTCCGTGGATATTGTTTGTGCCGGACTTCAGGTCTACGCTCACCACGCCGGATGCCGAGCGCCCGTACTCCGCCGAATAGCTGTTCGTAACGACTCTAAATTCGCTAACCGCGTCCACCGAAGGCTTAATGATCTCCTTCTGTCCGCTGTGGCCAGTTGATATCTGTTGATTGTTATTATCGACACCGTCGAGCAGGAAGGCAGCAGAGGTCCCAGCCTGTCCTCCTATACTCACCCCTTGACTGGACGCCGTGGTCCCAGCGGAGAGAGCAGCCAGTTGGAGATAATCGCGCCCGCTACTTCCGCCGTTGAGAGGCAGGTCTTCGATCTGGCGATTTGTGATGACAGTACCGACCGTAGAATCCGATTTTTGAAGCAACTGTTCAGCACTCGCCTTCACTTCCACTGATTCAACAACACGTCCCAATGCAAGAGTCGCATTCACCTGGCGCACAGAACCGATATCTAGGACGAGACCCGAAATCTTGTACTGCTTGAACCCGGCGCGCTCAATAGTCACGTCATAGGAACCGATCTTCAACGGCGGCGTACGATACTCTCCCTGGCTGTTCGTGGCGATGTTCGTCACCACTCCCGTAGCCACATCCGTCACAGTTACCGCAGCTCCTTCCACTACACCTTGAGCAGAGTCAACGACCGTCCCCGTGATAATGGCGTCGCTCGCAGTCTGTCCGAACGCCCTATTAGCGGTGAACAGTACAACCAACGCGATCAATATTTTTTGGCTCACAATCTGGCTCCATATCCGAAGTGAATCGTTAACCCAGCGCAACATTCCCATGACGCTGGTCCAACAGGCGGTGCAGGGATGCAGTTACTTCAGCAAATCAGCGATCTTCGCAATTCCGGCTGCTGCGCAGGCTTCATCCTTCTCGCCTCCAGGGGCGCCGCTGATGCCAATGGCTCCAATCACTTCATTGCCCACTTTGATAGGCAGTCCTCCTTGCGCTCCGACCGTACCTTCGATCACAGGAGGAGGCGTAGTCGCCGCGGCCCATGCCTTTGCCGTATCGCCGGAAGGGCGCTTGAACGTCAGTGCCGTATAGGCTTTGCGTCGGCTGTTTTCAAGCGTGTGGGGACCTGTTCCGTCCCCACGCACCTGAATCTTTACCAACCCGCTGCTATCCAACAGAGACAGACTTACCCTGTAGCCATCGGCATGGCACTTCTCTAACGCTCCTTGAACCACGGCCAAAGACGCATCATTCGACAATTGCTTTTGAACCAGGAGCGCCTGCGCCTTGCCAGCAGCACCACTTGTCAGCACTGCCACAAGACCGAACGCCACGATGAGACCAGACCGACGAATATGGATTGTGTTTGTCATGGCTGCTTAGTTATGCGCCCCTTCACCGCTCGCAACTACACTTGCAGCGCCGTCCGCTGCAACTGCAGCGCGAGGTGCCGGAACTGGAATCTTTACTGCCAGCGTTCCGCCGTTCTTCTGATACGTATCAGCGCCCACAGCACCCAGGACCGTGAAACCTGCGTCCGTAAGCGTATCCGCCGCATAGCCAGCACGCGCCGCATGGTTGGAAACAGTGATGATTGGTCTGTCACGAGGAATTTCGGCAAGATGCGCTTTGATATCTTTGTTCTGCACACTGAGATAAACCGGGAAACCGCCGATCGTACTCACCTCATCCGGCCGGCGCACATCAACCACAAGCACCTTCTCCGGATGAGCCAGGTAGCCGTCAAATTCAGAGTTTGTAAGCACTTTAGCTTTGGAAGCCGGACGATGGGGAACAGCTCCGTTCGAGCCCTCTGCCGGTGTTGCAGCCGTTTGCGCCATGGCCGCCGTGGATAGCACTGCAAGTATTGCAATTCGCTTCAGCATTGAATGAATCCTCCTGATTGGTAGTGGGAAATGGACTTGAGTGAGAGATCCTGAATCAGAGCACTCTGCTCAGCTTTGGCGTTTATCTGATCGAGAGACCGGTCGACAGGCAGACTACGGCGCCTGCTCGTCGAGCGATCATCGAGATCCTGTTGCGGGGGGAGAGCAATTACAAACGACAAAGGCCGCCTCGGATATTCCAGGGGCGGCCAATAGTACGTAGCAGATTCACTCTAAACTACGGACACACGCTTCCCAGAACAGCCAGTGCTGAAGAGCAACAACAAAGGCGCGGATTTAGGTAAGCAATGTTCATGGCGTATGATTCTACTTTATGGGATCGCAACAGTGATATACGACGGATTGAGATGTGGTCCTATCCAAACTTCTAACTGGTCTTAAGCAATCAACTAAGTCGAACTCAACCTGGTTTCAGTTTGCGGATTGCTATTACGTTGTTCCCATGCAACCTGTGCGAGCAAACGTATTCCCGGCTCTATCAAGTTTCGATCTATCGTCGAATAGGCCAACCGCGCGAACTGCTGCTGCGGCATAGCTTCATGAAAGAAACTGTCGCCACTCTCAATCAATATTCCTTTCTTTCTAGCCTGTAACTTCAACGTAGCCATGTCGGTTCCGGCTGGCGCTTGTAACCAGAGCGACGAGCCTCCCTCCGGTTCCTTGAATTTCCATGTTGGAAGATACCGCCGCACTGAATCCGCCAGTACGTGAGCTCTGCTCTCCAGCAATTCTCTGTACCGAACCAGCAATCTGTCGTAGTGACCACGAGCGAGAAACAATGCTAACGCGCGTTGATTATTGCCTGGTGGGTGGCGAATAATCAGCCGACGCAGATGCCGCGCACGTGCAATCAATTCCCTGTCGGCGACCATATACCCAATGCGAAGCCCCGGCGCGAAGACCTTTGAAAAACTACCAAGATGAATAACATGGCCTGACGTATCCATCGCCTTCAAGGTCGCCGGGTGCAAATGGCCAAAGTGCGCCTGGGCATCATAGTCATCTTCAATAATGAGCGATTGATGATGCCGTGCCAATTGCAGGAAGGCCATGCGTCGTTCCATTGACAGTGTGGCTCCGGTCGGGCACTGATGGCTTGGAGTGAGGTAGATAGAAGAAAACGCGGCAAGTTCGCTTGGCGGAATCGCCCCGTCTTGATCCACTCTCATCGGCAGGATATGCGCCTCCCGTCGCAGGAAAAGATTGCGTGCTTCGGTATATCCCGGATCTTCCAGCGCAACTGTTGTGCCCCGCTGCACCAGCAACTCGGAGAGCAGATACGCTCCCATCTGCGAACCCATCGTAATCAACACTTCATCGGGCGAAGCAGTAATTCCCCGCTTCGGTAGAACATTACCGCAGAGTTGTTCAATTAGGAAGCGGTCATCCCCATCAAATGCATCGGAGGACCAATGACCGCTCTCCGGTGCTGCCTGTGCCAGCCGGCTGCATTCCCTCCAGTCCGGCAATGGAAACAAATCCTGATCCACCTGGCCATAGACAAAAGGAAATTTATATTTATGCCAGTGCCGCGGCTTTTCCAGGCGTTTTTCTCCCTGCGGTAATGCGGGGAGATGCAACCCCCAGACCGGTCGCTTCACGGGCTCAGACGACACCACCTTCGCAAGGCTTTGCCTCCCCACGGATCTCTTCGCAACAGAATGCCCGCTGCGCTCGCGCACAAGAATCAGCCCTTGCGCCTCGAGAGCGTCATACACAGTCGACACTGTAATACGAGCAACCTTCAGCAGCGAAGCCATGGCGCGCGTTGAAGGCAATCGCATGCCCTCAGGAATATGGCCCTCTAATATGGCCTTCTCAAGATTGGTCCTTAAGGTCCCCTGCAGCGACGAATTGGTACGCTCCGACGCAGGAAGAAGAGAACGCCACGAAATCTCGTGCCGCGATGGCACTGTGACCTCCTGCTCTTCGCTATTGCTACCCGAGTCGATCTCTCGCAAAAACAACAAAGCGGATAGGCCCTTCGGGTCAATTGCCTGAACTGGTTCCATCATTTCTAACCGATCTATCAAGAAGTCAATCATTACTTAGGTCGTAAAAATGGCACAGCGAGGAAGGTAAAGACGGCTCTCGGGAGGGCTGCTAAAAAACAGAACCCGCTACCAATATTCCGGCAGCGGGCTATAGCTTAGCGAATCAATTCGCCTGAACTAGGGACACACGCATGCCGGAAGCACTGCCAAACAGCAGCAACAACGGCGCGGGTTCAGGTAGGCAAGATGCATAGATTCGTACTCTAACTTCAAATAAAATGCACAGCGTTATTATTACGACCTGGTTCTATAACAAAATAGGACTGGCCTTAAGCATCACATCCGCCCCGCCTGGCCAGGAACCTGCACCCCCCGCTAAATGCGTAGTCAGACAGTGCATCTCCACACGAGAAGTATTTCCGATCCGTTCGAGCAGAGTCGTTCCTGGTTGTATCGCAGTAGCAGTCATCATGGGCTCATCCAGAAACACGAAACCCACGAATCGGGTTCGTGGGTCGGGAGCAGTTAGCCTGGGCCTCGCAGAATCAGCCACAGTCTCCTACCCCGGTCAGGGTACAAACACAGAGTCGGACTGAAGTAACGCTTCCAAGGGATCGCATGTCGGAACTATATCATGACTGTCTGGAAGCTGCTTGTCATATATCGAGAACAACTTACTCCAATATCCCCAAGGAAACCTAGGGCGTCTTTAAACAGCACTTTGCGGAACTGAATCCACTGGATAGACTGGAAAGATACCTGATGCGATTCGCAGCACACCGGGAAATATCCTGCAGGCAATTAATCTGAAGCTCGGTGAATCTCTGGCCACAACCAGACCGCACCACGCTTGACACGACATGAAACACACCTTGGCCATCGACATCGGCGGTACCAATTTCAGCCTCGCGCTCTTCCGCGACCATACTCTGCTCTTCTCCGAGACACGTTCTACACTCCGTGACGCTGGCCCCACCTGGATGCTGGACCAGATGGAAGCAATCCTCTCGTCATGGCCGGACATCCCTTCCCTCGATGGCTGCGGCATAGGCTTCGGCGGCCCCGTCGATTTCTACACCCAGCAGGTCATCTACTCCACCCACGTCAAAGGCTGGGACAACTTCGACCTTGTAAGCGAAGTGAAGCGCCGGTTCGGTGTACCCGCTGTCGTCGATCGCGACACCATGGTCGGTGCCCTGGGCGAAGGCTTCTTCGGTGCGGGCCGCGACGTACGCCCCCTCTTCTACATGACTCTATCCACCGGCATCGGCGGCGGCCTCCTCATGCCAGACGATCAACTCTTCCGCGGCGCAGATTCCTTCGCCTGCGAGCTCGGCCACCACATGATCGTTCCCGAAGGCCCCGCCTGCCTCTGCGGCTCCAACGGATGCCTGGAGCGCATGTGCTGCGGCCTCTGGCTCGAGCGCGATTACGGCAAGACCGCCCGCGAACTACTCCTCGATCCCGCATTCGTGGACAAGTACGTCGTCTTCCTCGCACGAGGCCTCAAGAACACCATCATGTTCTTCAATCCCGCAAAGATCGTCATCGGCGGCGGCATCGCCAAAGCCGGCGACGCACTCTTCCTCCCGCTCCGCCAGGAACTCGCCCGCCAGATGCCGCCCTGGTCCAGGGCCCGCATCGACGTAGTACCCCCGGCACTCGGCGCCCACAGCGTACTCTGGGGCTGCCTCAAGCTCGCCGAACAGGAACTTTACCGCCAGCTTCCACGCAACGAGAACTAAGCGTGCCCTAGCTTCGTCTCCATCTCTTCCAGCGCAATTCCCCGAGTCTCCGGATACGTCATCATCACGATGACAAATTGCAGCGCCATCATCGAAGCAAAGAAGTAAAACGGAGCCGCACCCCAGCGAGCTGCCACCAGCGGAAAGATCGCCGACACGATGGCGTTCATGATCCAGTGCGTAAAGCTTCCCAGACTCAACCCCTTCGCCCGCACCAGGTTCGGAAACACCTCGCTGATGTACACCCAGATCACCGCTCCCTGCGAGAACGAAAAGAACCCGATGAACCCCACCAGGCACCACACCAGCAGATTCTGGTGCCGATGAATCTGGAAGATCACCGCCACTCCCCCCAGACAAACTGCTGCCCCCACAGATCCGATCAACAGCAGCGGCCTGCGCCCCATCCGATCAATGCAGAACATCGCCGCCGTCACCGCCGCCAGGTTCGTCAAACCGATCAGCACAGCCTGCAGGTCGCTCGACACCCGCGAGAATCCCGCTGCCTCAAAGATGCTGTTCAGGTAATAGAGGATCGCATTCACACCGGACACCTGGTTGAAAAATCCAATCGTAATGGCCAGAAAGATCGGCAGCTTGTACCGCCATTGAAAGAGCCGCTCACCGGCAGACGTGCCAGCGCCCCTTACCGCCGCGATCATCTGCTCGATCTCAAGGTCCGCATCCGTATCGCCCATCCGTTCCAGCACCCCACGAGCCCCGTCGACATCACCAGCCCCCACCAGCCAACGCGGACTCTCCGGAATTCTCACCAGCGAGATCAGGAACAGAATCGCCGGCAACGCAGCAACGCCAAACTTCCACCTCCACTCGTCAGCGCCAAAGTTGAACAACCCCACACAGTAGTTCGAAAGATAAGCCAGCAGTATCCCGAACACGACGTTGAACTGAAACATAGCTACCAGCCGCCCACGCAGTCGCCGCGGCGCAATCTCCGCAATATACGTCGGACTCAGCACCGACGAACTCCCAATCGCCAGCCCGCTCAACACCCGAAAGGTGACCAGACTGCTCCAACTCCAGGCCCCCACACATCCCATCGCCGAAAAGAAGTAAACCAGCGCCAGCCCCTGCAAGCACCGCCGCCGTCCAAAGCGATCCCCCAACGCCCCAGAGAATGCCGCGCCAACCACCGTCCCCCACAAAGCGCTGGACACCGTAATCCCCAGCGTAGCGGGCGTTAAATGGAACGCCGCAGTCAAGTTGCGCGTAGTACCCGCAATCACCGCCGTGTCGAACCCAAACAAAAGTCCACCCAGAGAAGCGATCACAGCGGTAAACAATAGATGACGATTCAAGGACTGCGAGTGAGGCATTCAAATTCTCCGATCCATCACACCCGAACACAAAGCAGACCCCGCCAATCCTACATAAGTGTGCGCAAAAGATGAACACAACATTCTCGCCGAACTTCGCCACCCACCGCTCCTCCCATTTCGGTCCTCTCCAATCCTCCGCCTCCACCGAACAACGTCCACCCCGTCCGCGATAAACTACCTCCATGGAACTCCTCGTGTACTCCGCCTCCTGGTGCCGCGACTGCCGCGAGGCCAAGCGCTTCCTCACCCAGCACTCCATCCCCTTCCGCGAAATCGACATCGAGAATACCCCCGGCGCCGCCGAGCAAGTCATCGCCAACGTAGGCAAGCGAGCCATCCCCCAGTTCGTCCTCGACGGCAAATGGATCCAGCCCTACCGCCCCGGCCAGGGCTTCCTCCACGACGAAATGTCCACCCTCTTCAACGTCGCCACCAAATAGCCGCCCCTCACGCGAAGCGTCCAAAACCGCACGAAGTGCCGCCCGCCCGGCGCAAGGGCGCCCTTGCCTTTGCCCTTGTCCTTCCCCTGTAAACTAAAAACATGATCGCTCGCTATACCCGCAAAGAGATGGGCCGCATCTGGTCCGACGAGAACAAGTACCGCTGCTGGCTCACCGTCGAAACCGCCGCCTCACAAGCCCTCGCAAAATTCGGCCTCGTCCCGCAGCCCGCTGCCGATGCCATCGCCTCCCGCGGCAACTTCACCGTAGCCCGCATCGACGAGATCGAAGCCGAAGTCCGCCACGACGTCATCGCCTTCACCACCACGGTAGCCGAGCACATCGCCGACCCCGAAGCCTCCCGCTGGCTCCACTACGGCCTCACCTCCACCGACGTCGTCGACACCGCGCAATCCCTCCAACTCCGCGAAGCCTCCGCCATCATCCGCACCGGCATCATCGCCTTGGCCGAAACCCTAAAAAAGCGCGCCATAGAGTTCAAGCACACCCCCATCATCGGCCGCACCCACGGCGTCCACGCCGAACCCACCACCTTCGGCCTCAAGCTCCTCCTCTGGTACTCCGAGATGCAGCGCAACCTCACCCGCTTTGACGCCGCCGCCGAAGACCTCCGCGTCGGCAAGCTCTCCGGAGCCGTCGGCACCTTCGGCCACCTCAAGCCCGAGCACGAAGCCGCCATCTGCGAGTCCCTCAACCTCACCCCCGTAGCCGTCGCCACGCAGGTAGTCCAGCGCGACCGCCACGCCGCCTACATCTCGTCACTAGCAATCCTCTGCTCCACGCTAGACAAAATCGCCACCGAAGTCCGCCATCTCCAGCGCACCGAGGTCCGCGAGGCCGAAGAGTTCTTCTCTGAAAAGCAGAAGGGCTCCTCCGCCATGCCGCACAAGCGCAACCCCATCACCTCCGAGCAGATCTCAGGCCTGGCCCGCGTAGTCCGCGCCAACGCCCAGACCGCCTTTGAGAACATCGCCCTCTGGCACGAGCGCGACATCTCCCACTCCTCCGCCGAGCGCGTCATCCTGCCCGACTCCACCATCCTCGCCGACTACCTGCTAGCCAAAACCGAGCAACTCATCGCCCGCCTGCTGGTCTACCCCGCCCGCATGCTAAAGAATCTCGAATCCACCGGCGGCCTAATCTTCTCCGGCCAGCTGCTGCTCGACCTCGCCGAATCCGGCATGTCCCGCGAAGACGCCTACCGCCTCGTCCAGACCCACGCCATGCGCTCGTGGAAAGAGGACTTAGTCTTCCGCGACGAGATCGCCAAAGTCCCCGAGATCACAAGCCGCCTCACCCCCCAAAAACTAGCCCACGCCTTCGACTACACCCGCCAGCTAGCCAACGTAGAAGCCATCTTCACCCGCACCCTCGACTGATGCAACGCCACGCTGGACGTCTATTACTTTTCTGGAAATTCGACCCGCAACACCGAATTCAAGACGGGTCTCTCCCAGAAAACTCTTAGACCCAAATGAAATCGCATCGGCTTAATTGCGGTTGGCATGCGGTGGCGGAGCGAGCTTTTTGAGTTCGCTTTGCCTGATCGTTTCAAGAGCCGGAGAGTCCAGAATCTCTTTAATGAACTTGGCGGGGACCACAAGGGCGATTCCCGAGTTTTCCTTCGAGGCAGGGATAGCTTGATTGGACACGGCAGTCGAGGGCTGCAACAGAGCTATTGGTTCGAAGTCTCCAAAGAAGCCTTTCATGACGCCCGCGATCTTGATTGGAACCGGCCCGACCATCATTAACCCCGGAGTGTTGTCAGCAGAGGGATAGAAGAATACTGGCGAGCCGCTGTTCCCGCCGAAAGAAAACGCTTCCATTAGGTAGCCTTCCGTGGCAACCCCCGCAAATATGATTTTTTCTCCAGGAATCATGGCAAGTTTTCCGAAACGCACTATTGGATAGCTTCTCTGTTCGCCGAGAAAGGGCGTAAACATGCCGGTAAAAAACATGTCCGTACCCACTCCGATATGCAGCTTTTGAATGTCGTCTCCGCTGGCCAGCATTTCTTCGGGCAGAACCTTTAGATCGAACGAGTCAGGATCAGACGGCTGGATCGGCACTACGGCGATATCTATTCCAGGGTCGGGATTGAGATAGACCGTCTGGCTCTGAACCTGACCGGCTCCAACGAGAGGTATGTTATACATTCCGAAACCGCCGCCTTTCTTGTTGACGCGAATCCAGATGCGATCACGTAGCGGGCTGCTGAAGTTATTGGAGTCAGTAAGGACGACATGCTTCGCTGTAACGAGATAGAGCCAAAAGCTGTTTGGGTTTGACGGAGTAGGTATGGACACCAGAAAGCCTGTTCCATCCGCTGGACCGGGTCTGCCTGTGGCATCTGCGTAGATGAAGACCACAGTCTTTGTTATGTCCGGAGGGATCGTAGCAGAGAAGCCCGCTGTCGACATTGCGGCGAACAGAAGTAAACTTACGGCGACGCGCATTATCAAACTCCTAATGTGAGAACATCTCGCGACACTGGAACGCATCCCATTGCCATCCATTAGGCGAATAATAATCGAAAATGCATGAGCTGTCATCCTGCTTTTATGACCGGGTGACGGGCACCCCCAATCGTGCAGCTTCACCGCATGAGTGGGCATCGCGCAAAGCGCGACCACTACAATTTCGCCAGATCCTCATCCTTTATCCTATCCAGGCACTGCTGCCTGTCCCCGCCAGGGCCAAAGGCCCGAGATATACCAGCCTAGGCCGAAGGCCTAGGAATGCTACCCACATGTGAACCGAGCGCTGAAGGCGCGACACATACCTCCATTCGTTTGCGACCGCCGGGTGCCCCATTCATGACAGTCATGGGGTGGGTTCCAACCACGTACCTCCATCTGAAACACTTGACACCCCACGTATAATTAATCTAGACAAAACAGAATCCACCAGCCACCGGATTGTGTCAGTCCAAGTCCAAATACCAGCTAACTTATTCGTTTTGAAGACTTTGAGCTTATCTCATTTGCTTTCAAGACTCTACGTATCTGGTCCAGACTTAACTCATTTGTTTACAATACTCTATAACTTTAAGAGGGGGAGGGGGGAGTACACCATGCAGGCATCATATCCAGACCACAGCGTCAGCCAAAGCCCCGACTCCCGGACCTGGGCCCTCGAATCGGAGCCATCCTCCGCGAGCGAACTCAGCCCCAGAAATTCCAATCCGCAAACCGGCGAACTACCTGTCTCCTCTGAGACTTCCCCACAGCCTGCAACGTCTCCATCGACGGAACGAGGAAAATTCATGCACCGTCGCGATCTTATCAAGCTATCTCCGCTCGCCCTGGCCTCCACCGTAGTCGGCTACGCCGCACCCACCCGCCATCACCACCCCGCGCATCCCGCGCCTCTCGGCTCCGTCCCCACCACCGACCCCCTCTTCAACGTCCACACCTACGGAGCCACCGGCGACGGCAAGACAGTCGACACCCCCGCCATCAACAAAGCCATCGAAGCCGCAGCGGCCGCCGGCGGAGGCACCGTCCTCTTCCCTGCCGGCACCTACGTCTGCTTCACCATCCGCCTCAAGTCCAACATTACCCTCTATCTCTCCAGCGGCTGCACCATCCTCGCCGCCGACTCACCAAAGAAAGGCGAAACCACCGGCTACATGGGAGGCGTCTACGATCCCGCCGGTCCTCTCCAGCCCTTCGAAAAGTTTCAGGACTACGGCCACAATCACTGGCCCAACTCGCTCTTCTACGGCGAGGGCATTCACGACATCGCCATCCTCGGCCCCGGCCTCATCCACGGCAAAGGCCTCTCTTTCGGCCAGGGGGGAAACCGCGGCAACTACCCCGTCAGCGCCATCGCCGAACAAGCCGGAGTGGGCAACAAGGCCATCGCCCTCAAGAACTGCCACAACGTCCTCCTGCGAGACTTCTCCGTCCTCAAAGGCGGCCACTTCGCCCTGCTCGCCACCGGCGTCGACAACATGACCATCGACAATCTGCGGATCGACACCGACCGCGACGGCCTGGACATCGACTGCTGCCGCAACGTCCGCGTCTCCAACTGCACCGTCAACTCCCCATGGGACGACGGCATCTGCCCCAAGTCCAGCTTCGCCCTCGGCTACGTCCGCTCCACCGACAACATCACCATCGCGAATAACTACGTCACCGGCAGCTACGAGCTCGGCTCCGTCATCGACGGCACCTGGAAGCGCTTCCCCGAAGACCTCGACCATCCCCGCCAGGGCCGCATCAAGTGCGGTACGGAGTCCAACGGCGGCTTCCGCAACATCACCATCACCGGCAACGTCATCGACGGCTGCAAGGGCATCGCACTCGAGACCTCCGACGGAGCCTTCGTTGAAGACATCGCCATCACCGGCAACACCATGCGCGACGTCTACGATGCCCCCCTCTACCTGCGTCTCAACCGCCGCAATCGTGGCCCAGTCGAGACCAACCGTCCCGGAACTCTCCGCCGCATCGTCATCTCCAACATCACTTCGTCCGACTCCGACTCCGTCACCTCGTCCATCTTCTCCGGCATCCCGACCAACCTCATCGAAGACGTCAAGCTCACCAACTGCTTCTTCGGCCATCGCGGCCTCCCGAAGATGACCAGCCGAAGCAAGCGAGCCAAGCCCTTCCCCGACTGGACCACCATCAAGGTCCCCGAGCAGGACAACGGCTATCCCGAACTATCCGGCATGGGCCCCACCCCCAGCGGCGGCTTCTTCATCCGCCACCTCAAAAATCTCGAGATGTCCCACGTCGAGATCACCCCCACCGAAGCCGACCCGCGCCCAGCCTTCTGGCTGGAAGACGTCCAACGCGCCGACTTCTTCGCCATCACCGCCCCGCAGCAGCCCAACTTCGCCCTACACAACGTCACCGACCTCCGCATCTTCTGGTCCCGCGCCGCCAAGGACACAACCCTCGCCACCGCCGACGGGCAGATCATCTAGTCAAATACCCGGCGTCCCACCACCAAAGTGCAGACGCCGGGATCAAAATGAACGACCTCATCCAACTCGTCGACGCAGCCCTTGCCTCATCCGTAGTCCGCAGCGGTTCTCATCTGGCCTGCAAACCTGGCTGCAGCCAATGCTGCATCGGCGTCTTCCCCATCGCCCACGAAGATGCCGCTCGTCTCCGCGAAGGCCTCACCATCCTCACCGAGACCGACCCGATCCGCGCCCAGCGCATCCACCAGCGAGTCACCGCTTCCCTCACCCGCCTCGACCCCTGGTTTCCAGGCGACTCCATCACCGGCATCCTCTCCGAGGACGACGACCAGGCCATCCTCTTCGAGGAGTTCGCCAACGACGAACCCTGTCCCGTTCTCGACCCCACAACTGGCACCTGCGATCTATACGAGCATCGCCCTATCCTCTGCCGCACCTTCGGCCCGCCGATGCGCGCTGAGGGTGACAACGGCGAAGTCAATCTCGCCACCTGCGAGCTCTGCTACATCCAAGCCTCCACCGAAGAGATATCCGCCTGCGAACTAGACCCCACCATCCCGGCCCTCGAAGCAACGAGCAACAAAACCTTCAACGCCACCCAGAATCTCCACGGCGAAACCCTCATCGCCTACGCCCTCCGCCCTTCCCCGTCGTCTCCTCAAAAAGAAAACCCCATCCGCACTGCTTGAACTCAGCAGCGAAGATGGGGTCAGTCAAACCTCCATTCCGTCAGTTTCTACGGAATGTAATAGCGCATCTGCACGTGGAACATGCTGTCCTGCGCACGCGGGCTAACCGGCGTAGTCGCACTGCCGATACCAGCCCAAAGCTGACGGTTGATAATGCTGTATGTCGCCGAGTATTGCAGCTTGCCATACTTCGGGCTCACGATCGGACGATACTGGAACCCGATCATCGCTTCCTGGATGTACTTGGTAGGCGAACCGCACGTGGTGGCACCCAGCGAACCCGAAGATCCACCATTGCCGATCGTGGTCGTCGCCGGAGCAGCCGGATTGTTATAGCAACCACCGTCATTCAGGTTCGAAGGACCATAGCCGATCAGGTTTCCAGCAGGTGCTGTATACACCGTCCGTTGTGCGTACTCACCGCCGTAATACGCAAATACATCGAACTTCGAAGTCCAATGGCTCTCGAGTGAAAACAGGCCATGGTAGTTACGAATCGGCTCCAGCGTCTCGTCCGGCCGCAACGTCGCATCAGCAAGTTGCGCTGAACCATAGCGTCCCGTACCGGTTCCGGCCATACCTTGCACCGCGACCTCAACCGCAGGAAACGTTCCAGGCTTACCGATGTACGAGCGCAATGCACCGAACACGCCGCCAGCGGTAGCCGTATGGCGCAGGTAGGTGGTTCCGTACGTATAAGTGGGAGTGGCAGCCGTACCGCCATACGTAGTTACCGGCAGATACTGGTCCCGCAGGAAGCGCCCAATGCCTCCAATTTCGGCATGAAACACTGGCACATCCCAGGCAAACTTCACGATCACGTCAGGCGCAACGTTATTCGCATAGGTCGTAACGTTGCTCGTAACTTCCGTGCAGGTAGTTGTATAGCCGGTGGATGTTGTGGGGGTGACTGTCGTCGTACAGCTCGGCGTTCCCGCCGCACTCGCAGCCGCGTTATACAGACCGCCATTTTGTCCAAGTCCACCAAAGAAATACTGGCTCGGATTCGTACCGTTCGCAGTAAAGTTCGTAATCTGCGCCTGCTCCAGCGACAACGCCGCCGAGAACGCGCCGGTCTTATAATCGCCCCAACGCTGCTGGATACGAATCTGCGGCTGACGAGTCCAGTTGTATCCAACCAGGTATTGCGGATCGATCGTCTGCGGCTGAATCTCCGTCCGGACGTCCGTGCCCTTGCGGTCTTCCGTCACCAGCGACCACATCTGTCCGCCCGTTACAGCGAAGCCGGACTTGGTCGCCGCCTGGCCCCAGATCTGCCGTTGACGCAGCACGTAGCTGTTCGACTGATTATTGTTCGACGTAGTTCCCGCGCCCAGAAAGTCCGTCTCAAAATATCCCGTCAGCGCAACATTTCCCGCATTCGCCTGGAAGAGGCCACCGATACGACTCTGCCGTCCGCTAAAATTTAGCTCGCTTGTATGCCCCTCGTTCGCGCTCGGAAATGGAATCGAGTTCAGCGGCGTGTTGATGTCCGAGTTCACCGAACGCTCGCGGTACACGCCTTCAAACGCGAAGAACGCCACCGGCGTAATCGTCAGCCCCTTATAGTGCAGCGCACTCGGCGAATCAATCTTCTCGTTCAATTCGCTCTTCGTCGCACTGATGGTGGTGGCCAGGCCCACATTCGAATTCTGCAGGTCGGTCACCGTGCTCTTCAATCCATTCACCGTATCGGTCTGAGCCTGTGTCGCCTGAGCCGCGCTCAACGCCTGCGTCGTCGCATCCGACGCCTGCTGCTGCGCCATAGCCGCCGTCGACTGCGCAGCCGCCAGCGCCGCATCCTTGGCGGCATTCTGCTGCGTCAACGCATCGATCTGGCTCTGCTGTACCGCTGCCTTCTCCTGCAACTCCCGAATCGCCTTCTGCTCGGCGGTCTCCGTCTTGACCTTCACCGTCCTCGTCTTCTTTTTCGTCCGGATGGACGTCTTCGCGGCGGAGCCGGTCGTAGTTGTCGTCGTAGTCTGCGCATGCAGCGAAGGCGCGCTACACATCAGCACCGCCATCATCGCCACCGTGAGTTGTTTCTTCATGGGACCTCGCTCAAGTTACCGTTGGAGCAAACGTACACAGCTCGTCCGGGCACTCGCCCACGCTGCATCCCATCTGCTCATTTCTTTGTCCCCATCATGTCAGGCAAATGTGAATACACGACGAATTTGACCAAAGTTGTAGGCCTTTCGCACAGAATTAACCCTGCATTTATATTCATCACTGCCACACCCTTCAAGCACACGCACCATATCTACCAATAGGCCTGCGCTCTCCAGCTGATTTACCGTTGAGTCATGTCGACTTCACGCCTCTGCGCGACGCTGTGTGCTTCTTCGCTTCTCCTCGTCAGCGCTCATCGCACGACATGCGCACAAGCAACCTCGCCCGCATCCCCAGCCCCCCTAAAGCTCATCCCCATACCCCGCGAACTCACACCCTCGACCACGCAATCTCTCGCCTCCGGCATACAGCTCAACTGCCCCGCCCCCTGCCCGGCCGAAGACTCCTTCGCCATCGAAGACCTCAAAGCTTCACTCGCCTCCCAGGGCATAGCCGTCAATACAACATCACCCATCAACATCCTCATCGTCCGCTACGGCACACCACTCGCCAACTCCATCTACACCTCCGCAGCGCGCAGCGACACAGCCATGCCCGAAGCCATGAAAGCCGAAGGCTATGCCATCATCCCGGACAACAAAGGCCTCGCCCTCACCGCCGCCTCCAGCGCCGGAATCTTCTACGCCTTGCAAACTGTGAAACAGCTCATCACCGGCTACGGCGCTAGCTCCCAACTTCATACCGCGACGATCCGCGACTGGCCCGCCATGAAGGTCCGCGGCCTCGACGACGATCTCTCCCGCGGCCCCATCACCACGCTCGACTTCCAGAAGAAGCTCATCCGCACCCTGGCCGCCTATAAGATCAACCTCTACTCCCCCTACTTTGAACACACCGCAGCCTACGCCTCAAACCCGCTCATCGCGCCGCCCGGCGGCTGCATCACACCCACCGATGCAGCAGCCCTTGTGGCGTACGCTCGCCCCTACCACGTCACCATCGTGCCCGAGCAGGAAGCCTTCGGCCACTTACACAACGCCCTCCTCTGGGAGCAGTACCAGTCCCTCGCGGAAACACCTCACGGCGCTCTCATCTCTCCCGGCCAGCCCGGGTCCCTCGCCCTCATCAAGCAGGAGTTCTCCGAGCTCGCCACCGAATACCCAAGCCCATATCTCCACATCGGAGCCGACGAGACGGTCGACCTCGGCGTGGGCCAGACCAAGTCCGACGTAGACGCACGCGGCCTCGGCCCCGTCTACCTCGACTTCATGCAGCAGATCGTCTCCGCCCTCCAGCCGCTCCACCGCAAACTCCTCTTCTGGGGAGATATCGCCGTCAACTCTCCCGACCTCCTGAAGGCCCTGCCGCAATCCTTCAAAGACGCCACCATCGCCATCCCATGGGAGTACAACCCCATGCCCCACGGCTACGCCAAACTCATCACGCCCTTCACCAACGCCGGCATCGAAACCTGGGTCGCCCCCTCCGTCCACAACTTCCGCGTCGTCTATCCCGACTACAACCTCGGCCTCACCAACATCCAGCAGTTCACCCGCGATGGCCAGCAGCTAGGTTCCACCGGCCAGCTCAACACCATCTGGAACGACGACGGCGAAGGCCTCTTCAACCAGGATTGGTACGGCATCCTCTTCGGCGCAGCCGCAGCCTGGCAGCCCGGCGAATCCTCCATCCCAGCCTTTCAGCAAAGCTACGCGCAGGTCTTCCACCACGACGCCACCGGCGCGCTCAACCAGGCCCAGCTCGAACTCATGGCCGCTCACTCTATCCTTAAAGATCAAGCCCATGTAGGCGACGCAAGCAACAACATCTTCTGGCTCGACCCGTGGTCCAAAGACGGCCAGCGAATCGCGATTCAAGTCCGCCCATTTACCCACGTCCTCCGCCTCCATGCCGAAGCTGCACTCACCCTCATCGCCCAGGCCCGCGCCGCCGCCGGCCCGAACCCCATACCTGCACCCGAATCAACCACCACCTCCACCCTCTACGACGCCGCGAAATACGGTGCCGCCTCCAGCGCACTCCGTGAACCCGATGCCATCGACGCACTCGAACTAGGCGCACGCCGCATCGACTTCATCGGCCTCAAATTCCAACTCGCCGACGAGATGGCCGCCGGGTACGCACGCGCCATCACCGCCTCCACCAGCTCCGACCGCAAGCTCCACGCGAGCGTCAGCCGCGAACTCAGCGACCTCAACGGAGTCAACGGCCGCATGCAGGATCTCCGCAACAGCCTCACCCTCCAGCGCGATCTTTATGAATCCGCCTGGCTCCGCTCCAACCGCCCCTACTGGCTCCGCAACATTCTCGAGCAGTACGACTACGCCACCCAGCTCTGGATCACTCGCGCCGACAAAGTCCACACCGCCCAGCGCCAGTGGGCCGACACCCACACCCTTCCCACCGCAGAGGACTTAGGCATCCCACCCGCACCACCAACTCCCCAAGCCACACCGGTGATCCCCTAAATGACGACCTCCCTACGCGCCCGCACTCTCATCACATCCACCTCCACCATCGACTACCCAGAAATCATCATCGACTCCGACGGCATCATCACCTCCATCACATCCGGCGAATCCAACAGCTCCGACACCATCCTCACCCCTACGTTCTTCGACATCCACATCCACGGCTCCGCCGGTCACGACACCATGGAAGCCACGCCAGAGGCCTACTCCGCCATCGGAAAGTTTCTCGTAACCAAAGGCGTTGCAAACTACCTCGCCACCACCGTAACCGCCCCACCCGACCACACCCTCCGCGCGCTCGAAGCCGCCGCCAACGCCATCGAAGCACCCACCACACCATCGCAGGCGCACCCCGCAGGCATCCACCTCGAAGGCCCCTTCATCTCACACGCCAAGCGCGGAGTCCATCCACCCGCCGACATCCAGCCTCCATCCATCCCCATCTTCGACCGCATGCAGCAAGCCGCCCGCGGCCACATCCGCCTCCTTACCCTTGCGCCTGAAACTCCCGGCGCACTCGACCTCATCGAACACGCAACCAACCAGGGCACAAAAGTAAGCCTCGGCCACTCCAACGCCTCTGCAGCCGAAACCCGCGCCGCCATCGCTGCCGGAGCCTGCTCCGCCACCCACACCTTCAACGCCATGCGCCCGCTCGATCACCGCGAGCCCGGCATTACCGGCGTAATCCTCGACGCCAAAAGCCTCTACGCCGAACTCATCTGCGACGGCATCCACGTCGCCCCCGAGCTCGTCCGCCTCTGGCTCCGCACCAAAGGTCCCGAGCGCGCCATCCTCATCACCGACAGCATCTCCGCCACCGGCATGCCCGAGGGCAACTACCGCCTCGGCGAAATCCCCGTCACCGTAGCCAAAGGCCGCTGCCTCCTCACTTCGAACCTCGCCAACAACATTGAAACCCTCGCCGGCTCCATCCTCACCATGGACCGCGCCATCGCCAACCTCCGCCACTTCACCGGAGCCACTCTCGCCACCGCCGTCCACCTGGCCAGCCGCAACCCCGCCTGCATGCTAGGCCTCCCCCACCTCACCGACGTGGCACCCGGCCGCCCCGCCAACTTCAACGTCTTCTCCCCCGACGGCACCCTCCAACAAACCATCCTTCAGGGCCTCCCCATCCGCCCCATCATCCAATCCGCGCCCTAGCTCTAGTTCCTCGATAATTCTCCATTCGCTGAGATGGAGTGTTGTCCAGTCATTTCCGCCGGTCCGTTTTGTTCCGGTTGCGCAATACAGCGTTAAAGCTGTCGCTAGATCGAGCGGTCACTACTAAACTAGTTGGATGGAAAATACAACCGTAGGAGCGTGGATCACTGCCAGCGGAGCCGTTGTCGCAGCAGTTATTGGCTTCGCAAAGGGTTGGGGCAAGAAGCCCGCAGATACATCCCCGTCAAGTGGCCAGATCGCAGTTACGACAGGTGACATATCAAGCTCGATGGTCGTAGGCGAAAACATCACGCAGACAGGAATCATCAACCATCACTATGCACCTACGATAGAAGCCATAAGACCGCTCGATGGGAGAGTGGCGTCGAGTTTGACGATCAGCGGTCTATGGGACGACCTTGAGTCAACTAAAAACGACTATCTTCGGGAGCAAGCGCGGCATGACTATGCGGGACATCCGGTAAGCTGGCCGGTCGAGTTTTATTCGCTCGCTCGCATTAACGATGACAATTGGGTTGTGAATTTTGTGGAACGCGGAAGACAGATATTTATGCATCCTTTGATTTTGGTTGATGCCAATTTTGAAAAGTATCCGCAGCTGAAGAAGATCAAAAAGGGAGACGTCGCGTGGGTCGTAGGTAAGATCAAAGACGTTTCGCCTCTTTCCATTCATTTGGAAGACGAGGCGGAGATTACTTTTAAACAATAAACAGTCCTCCGCCTCGCAGACCGTAATTCCGTCTTCAAACTCCTCGCGCCCCAGGACGCGTTACACTAAACCAGCACCGCCTCACCACATGCGAAAGTGGCGAAATTGGCAGACGCACCAGACTTAGGATCTGGCGGAGCAATCCGTGGGGGTTCAAGTCCCCCCTTTCGCACCAGCACTCGAACCACAACTATATGACGCCACCTAAATCCTCCGCCGATCAGAATCCAGCCCAGCCTCAGATCACCGCCGCGCGCACCCCCGACTACCGCGACAGCTACGCCAACAGTGTCAACGTTCGCATGTCCGTCTGGGACTTCCTGCTCGTCTTCGGCACCATGCACCAGGACGCCCCCAACGAAGTCGTCGTCGAAAACTTCCAGGGCATCTACCTCAGCCCTCAACAAGCCAAGGCTCTGCTCAACGTCCTCGGCCATAACCTTGCCCAGTACGAGCAGACCTTCGGCCCCATCGCGCTCGATCCCCAGCCCACCCCACAGTTCACCGCGCCCGGCGGCCCCGTCAACTAAGCCAGTGCCCACGCACCCCGCAACGCAAACTACAGATCGCCCCACACCCACCTCGCGGATTTCCGCCGCCTCGCTCGCCCTCCTTTACCCCCTCTTCTTCGCCGCGGTCTTCCTCGCGCACCTCACCCTCCTGCGCCTCCCGTACTTCTGGGACGAAGGCGGCTACTACATCCCCGCCGCATGGGACTTCTTCCGCACCGGCACCCTCATCCCCGTCACCACCGCCAGCAACGCCCACCCTCCGCTCCCCTCCATCTTCCTCGCCGCCTGGTGGCATCTCGCCGGATTCTCCCCGCTCGCCACGCGCACCTTCATCTGCCTCATCGCGGCCGCCGCGCTGCTAGCCGTTTACCGCATCACCCGCAACTTACTCAACACATCAGCCGCAGCAGCAGCGACCATCCTCACCGCCCTCTATCCCGTCTGGTTCACGCAAAGCACCCTCGCTCACGCCGACATCTTCGCCGCCGCCTTCACCCTCTGGGCCCTCTCCTTCTACCTCGACCCCACCACACAACCGACCACAAACCCGGGTGCCCCACATCTCGATTCTGAGATTTGGGTTTCAACCCCAACTCAAACCTGCAAGCACCACCTCTTCCTCATAGCCCTCCTCTTCTCCCTGGCCTCTCTCTCCAAAGAGACCGCCATCCTAACCCCCGCCGCCCTCGCCCTCTGGGAGTTCATCCTCCTCCTCCGCACGCGCACCGCACGCACCCATCTCGCAAAAATAGCCGCCTTACTCTTCCCCATCCTCCCTCTAGCCGCCTGGTACGCTTACCACCATCACCGCACTGGCTTCACCTTCGGCAACCCCGAATTCCTCCGCTACAACGCCACCGCAAATCTCGGCGCCTACCGCATCGCCCTCTGCCTCTACCACCGCCTCCTCCACCTCACTCTGCACATGAACCTCTTCGTGCCGGTCCTCGCCACCCTGGCCGTACTCTTCCTCCCCCCCATCGCAGATCGCATCCGCATCCCCCGCCCCACCCTGCACGCCATCGCCGTCATCCTCATCTCCAACTGGATCGCCTTCTCTGTCCTCGGCGGAGCCCTTCTCACCCGCTACCTCCTTCCGCTCTACCCCCTTATCCTCATCCTCTGCATAGCCCAATGGCAGCGCCGCATCCCACGCCGCTGGCCCATACTCGCCGCCCTCTCTGCCGCAGCCTTCCTCGCCGGTCTTTGGATCAACCCACCTTACGCCTTCGCCCCCGAAGACAACCTCACCTATCGCGATTTCATCGTCCTCCATCAACACGCCGTAGCCGTGATCGCCCAGCGTTGGCCGCAAGCCAAAGTCCTCACCGCCTGGCCTGCCTTCTCCGAGCTCGAACGCCCCGAGCTCGGCTACACCACCCACTCCATCCAGGCCATCCCCATCCAGAACTTCACACTCGAGCAGCTCCAAACAGCCGCAACTCACCCCACCACCTACGACACGGCTCTCATCTTCTCCACCAAGTGGTCCCCACCCCCCGGCCACCTCAACCTCACCCAACACAACTCCCCCACCAACAACGACACCCGCTACTTCGACTTCCACGAAGACGCGCGTCCCGCCCAAGCCGCCACCATCCTCCACGGCCAGGTAGTCTGGCAGCAATCCATCAAAGGCGAGTGGGTCGCCATCCTACGCTTCCCCCACACCCGACTCACCACCACCCCAGCCCCATAATCACCGCCAAAGTTACAACCAAGCACCCCGCACATGCGCCAACTATAATCGTCCAATCGTGGTGAGACCCTTCCGCAGCTCCATCCTCCGCCTCCTCCCCTTCGCACTCCTCCTCAGCGTCTGCGCCGCACTCCCATCCCACGCACAATCCTCAGCTGGCCAGGCAGACTCCGCCGCAGACATCCGCCAGCCCGGCGGCCGCCTCGTCCTCGTCCTCCCCTTTGAAAACCGCTCCGGCCAATCCAACCTCAGCTGGATCGGCGACTCCTTCCCGTACACCATCGGCCAACGTCTCGTCTCCGTCGGCTTCCTGCCCATCGGCCGCGACGATCGCCAGTACGCGCTCGAACATCTCGGCCTCCCTCACGACTTCCGCCCCAGCCGAGCCACCACCATTCGCATCGCCCAGACCCTTGACGCAGACTTCGTCGTCATCGGCAGCTTCAACGTCCAGAACGGACGCATCCAGGTCCAGTCCCAGGTCCTCGCGATCAACCAGCTCCGCATGTCGCCTCCCCTCACCGACTCAGCCGAGCTCCCCCGCCTCTTCGACGTCGAAAACGCCATCGCCTGGAAACTCGCCCAGCGCATGGACCCACACTTCGCCGTAGCCGAGCAGACCTTCCTCGCCGCAGCCGGCGGAGTCTCCCTCACCAGCTTCGAAGACTACATCCGCGGCACCTCCGCCCCCACCCCCGACGAACGCATCAAGCGCCTCCAGTCCGCCGTCGCCGCCACACCCAACTACACCGCCGCCCTGCTCGCCCTCGGCAAAGAGCAGTACGCTGCCAGCCAATTCGAAGCCGCCGCCGCCACCCTCGCCAAGGTCCCACCCAACGATCGCGTCTCTCTCGAAGCTGGCTTCTACCGCGGCCTTGCCCGCTTCAACATCGCAAAATACTCCGAAGCTGAATCCGCCTTCGCCTTCGTGGCCAACCGGCTGCCTTTACCCGAAGTCGTCAACGACGAAGCCGTAGCCGAAAGCCGCCAGGGCAAAGACGCCGTCCCCCTCTTCCAGCAGGTCGTAGCCGCCGACCCCAACGACGCCGACTACCACTTCAACCTCGCCGTAGCCCTCCTCGGCCACTCCGACATCGCCGGCGCAACCCGCGAAGTCCAGGCAGCTCTCAAGCTTCACTCTGACGACTTCGAAAGCACCGAGCTCCTCACCCGCCTCCAATCCACCAACGGCTCCGCCGCCAACCTCAAAGCCATCCTCTCCTCCGGCGGCTTCGACCCCACCACACGCATCCGACGCACCTGGTCCGAAGCCTCCTTCCGCCAGGTAGCTTTCCAGCTCGACCAGATGCGCGCCATCCAGCTCGCCTCCCTTCCGCCCGCCAAACAAGCCACCGAATACACCCAGCTCGGCAACGGCTACCTGGCCCAGGGCCTCATCCCGGAGGCCGAGCAGCAGTTCCAGTCCGCCCTCGCCGCCGACCCACGCAACGCCGCCGCCCACGCCGGCCTGGCCCAGGTCCGCGAACACAGCGGCTCCCCCGACGCCGCCCGCACCGAAGCCCACACCTCGCTCCAGCTCTACCCCAACGTCGACGCCTACCTCGTCCTCGCCCGCCTCGACCTTCAATCCAACCAGCTGGGAGCCGCCGCCTCCGACGTCTCCAACGCCCTCCGCCTCCAACCCACCAACCCCTCCGCCCTCGCCATGAAGTCCACCCTGGCCGCCCGCAACCAACCCCTCCCCTAGTCGCCAACTCTTGGTTCAAATTCAGCCTTCAACGACCCGCGATAAGGCCCCATGGCAAGCGCTTCTAGGTAAGCCAAGCCTTCAGGCTTGACCCTCTCAACACCCGGCGTAAAAAGTGACTTCAGCCCCTGGAGCATACTCTCCTTCCGCCAGCCGACAAGGCCAAACTGCCAACCACTCCATTCTGCCGTATCCTTACCAAGCGGCCACTCAACCGCCGGAGTAATCCCGTGCTACGTCGCCTCCTCATCCTCCTCGCCCTCACTTTCCCCGCCGCCGCCCAATCCCCCCTCGTCCTCAAGCTCTCCATCCACGACACCATCCAACCCATCACCGCCGCCTACCTCCACCGCGGCCTCGACGAAGCCGCCGCCCGCCACGCCTCCGCCGTCCTCATCTCCCTCGGCACTCCCGGAGGCCTGCTCTCCTCCACCCGCCAGATGGTCGCCGACATCGAAGCCTCCCCCGTTCCCGTCATCCTCTTCATCGAACCCTCCGGCAGCCGAGCCGGCTCCGCAGGCTTCTTCCTCCTCGAATCCGCCGACATAGCCGCAATGGCCCCGGGCACCGAAGCCGGAGCCGCACACCCCATCATCGAAGGCAAGACGATGGACCCCGTCCTCAAAGAAAAAATCGAGAACGACGCCGCAGCCTTCCTCCGCTCCTACACCACCGTCCGCAACCGCAACCCCACCGCCGCCGAAGACGCAGTCCGCAACTCAAAGTCCTACTCCGAGTCCGAATCCCTAAAACTCCACCTCATCGACCTCGTCGCTCCCAACGACGCCGCCCTCCTCACCGCCCTCAACAACCGCACCATCAAGCGCTTCAACGGCGCGAGCACAACGCTCAACCTAACCAACGCCCACATCGAACCTCTCCCCCCATCCCTCCGCGAGCGCCTCCTCACCCGCCTCACCAGCCCCGACCTCGACGTCCTCCTCCTCCTCGCCGGAGCCCTGCTCATCTACCTCGAATTCAACGTCCCCGGCACCATCGTCCCCGGAGCCCTCGGCACGCTCATGGTCCTGCTCGCCCTCTTCGGCCTCAACCTGCTCCCCATCGAGCACACCGCCATCCTGCTCCTCTTCGCCGCCGCCACCCTCATGGCCCTCGAAGCCAAATTCGCCAGCCACGGCATCCTCGGCCTCCTCGGCACCCTCTGCCTCATCTTCGGCCTCGCAACCTTAGTCGACGGCCCACCCGAGCTACGCGTCCACCTCAGCGTGGCCCTCGCCGCCGGCCTGGCCTTCGGCCTCATCACGCTCTTTCTCACCTCGATCGCTCTCCGCGCCCGCCGCGCCAAACAACTCACCGGCCCCGAAGCCCTCCTCGGCCACCCCGCCATCACCCGCACCATCATCCTCCCCACAGGTCAACACCCCATAGGCCAAATAGAAGTCCGCGGCGAACTCTGGCAAGCCCACTCCCTCGCCAACACCCCGCCCATCCCCGCCAACACCCCAGTAACCGTCCTCAGCATCCACGATCTAACTTTGACCGTCACCCCATCTGGTCCGCTCAGCTGAGTCCCAATCCAAATAATTTGTCATCCTGAGCGAAGATTGGCGGGCTCTTTGCGCCAATCGCAGTCGAAGGACCTGCGGTTCGACTCCTGAAACCAGCAAATCAGCTTCCGATTCCATCACACGAGTCAGTCCATGGCGTATTCTTACCGAGCTCTATCAAAAGAGAAAAGAGAACGCCAGAGATGAATGCACAGGTAGCGCAAGCCAGAAGAATGCTTCTACCCCTAGCTGTATCCGTACTACTCGCTGCATCGTCTGGGCTCGCGCAAAAAGACGCCCTGCAACCCTCCGCAAACAAGACGACAGCCTTCGATGTCATCACAATCAAACCGAGCACCGTCGGTAGCCGAGGACGCCAGTGGGGTTTCAGCGGCGACACCTATACGTTGAAGAATGGGCCCGTGGCCCAGGTGATCCTGCAGGCCTACATCCCCGGCCTTTCTTCCCGCGACAGGCTAAAGTCAGCCCCAGGGTGGGTCACCGATGATCTTTACGACATCACCGCAAAGGTCGACGGCGACACGGCAGATAGATGGAAAGACCTGACCCACGACCAGCAAATCACAATGGTCGCTCCACTGCTGCGCGCAATGCTCACGGAGCGGTTCCATCTTTCCGTCCACACCGAACCAACCGAGATCTCCGGCTACGCCCTTGTAGTAAGCAAGCACGGCCCTAAAAACATGAGGCTGGTTCCACCGGATGAACCCGAGCCGAAGAACGCCCAGAAGTTCACCGGGGGCGCGCTCGTCTTTTTCACCCCGCCCCGCGCAGACGGCAGGAAATCCATGAACTTTGTCCACACGACCATGGCCAACCTCGCCGCATCTACCGGCCCCATGTACGTTGTCGTGGACCGGACAGGACTCGAGGGCAAATACGATTTCGAAATGTTCAGAATTCTTCCCGACCCAGCAGAAGCCGCTCCGTCCGATCCACGCCCCGACTTCCCACACACATTCGACTGGGCCGACTTGGGTCTAGAAATAAAGCCAATCAAGATTCCAATGCAAGACATAATAATTGACCACATCGAAAAGCCATCGCCCAATTAGTCTTTCCCGAATGCGCATCCCTCACTCATTCAGCGTGGGTCAGATACTCCTGCAGCGCCACCTGCACCACAGCATTCAATTTAAGATCATGTTCTTCCGCATACAGCGCAGCCCGCTGATGCAGTTCCTCCGGAACGCGAACATTGAAACTCCCCTTGAACGGGGCATCCGGCCTCTTCCCGCGCTTCGCACAAAACTCGAGATACTCATCCACCGCATCCCGGAAGTTCGCCTCCAGAGACTGGACATCAGTACCTCCGTAGCTGATGACATCCCGAATTCCAAGAACACGCCCATGAAGCATCTTGTCCTCAGCGCTGTAGAGGACTGAACCGTCATATCCGCTATGTTTCAACGTTTGGCTCATCGCAGAATGCCCTCCTTTTTCAAAAAATAAATAGCATCGCGAATTTGTAAGACTTCAACACTTTCGCAGGATGCGGTTCGTGAATGAACAGAGTGGCATCCGTGGCCGGATTGATAAACTTACGCCCCGACCCACTGGCTTTCTCCAGTTCGTAATCCATATTTGTCAGCAGCGACACCAACTCCGTCCATGTAAAATCGCTTGGACGCGAAGCCAAACGCTTCAGCAGTTTTTCACGCTTGGACAGTGGCCTCGCCTCGTGCACTAAATATAGTTACACATATCAGATGCGTCAAGCGGTACTCGACACCCTTGGATCAACCACCTACTCCAGAATCCGCGCCACCACATCGTACTCATGCGCCTCAGTAATCTCAGCGCGATAGAACGTCCCCACCACCAACTCCTCATGCGGCCCAAAGTCATTGATCAGCACCTTGCCATCAATCTCCGGCGCATGCACTGAGCTCCGTCCCTGCCAAAGCAACTCCGTCTCCTCCGACTCACCCTCAATCAGCACGTCGATCTCGCGCCCCACCCACCCAGCCTTAGCCTTCGCGCTAATCTTCATCTGCAGCTTCATCAGCTTTTTCCGCCGAGCCTCAATCGTCCTCTTCGCCACCTTCAGCTCCGCCGCCAGCCCAAACGCCGCCGCACCCTCTTCATCCGAGTAGCTGAACACCCCCAGCCAATCGATCTTCGCCGCACTCACAAAGTCGCAAAGCTCCGCAAA
Organism: Acidobacteriaceae bacterium; assembly: GCA_035943695.1. Taxonomy (GTDB): domain Bacteria; phylum Acidobacteriota; class Terriglobia; order Terriglobales; family Acidobacteriaceae; genus Edaphobacter. The sequence continues at coordinate 302,177 of DASZBW010000016.1, forward strand.
GTCCTCCTCCGTCTCCCCAGGAAACCCCACAATAAAGCTCGTCCGAATCACCACACCCGGAACCACCGCCCGCGCCTTATCGATCAGCCGCAGAAACACATCCGCCGTCCCACCCCGCTTCATCCGCTTCAACACCGAAGCCGAAGCATGCTGCAGCGGCACATCCAAATACTTCGCAATCGTCTCGTGCCGCGCAATCGTCTCCAGCAGCTTCATCGTCACCTTGTTCGGATACGCATACAAGAACCGCAGCCACTTCAAGCCCGGCAGCACCGCGAGCACATCCAGCAGCGTAGCCAGCCCGTCCTTCAATCCCAGGTCTTCGCCGTAGCAGGTCGTATCCTGCCCGATCAGCGTAATTTCGCGCACACCCTGCGCAATCAGCCGCTCCGCCTCCGCCACAATCGACTCCAGCCGACGCGAACGAAACTTCCCACGCAGTTGCGGAATAATGCAGAACCCGCAAGGATGATCGCATCCCTCCGCAATCTTGATGTAAGCCGAAGCCCGCGGCGTAGTCAGTATCCGCGGCGTGTCATCGCTATACAGATACTCCGGCAGCGCCGCGGTCGCACCATCCCACCCCGCGCGCGAAAATCTCCCCTGACTCTCCCGTAGATCGCCTTCAGCCCGCGAAGCAATCTGCGCCCCAACCGCCGTCGGATGCGAATGCTGATGCACCGCACTCGGAGCCCGGCTCACCAGAATATTAAACGGCGAAGCATGCGCCTCAAGAGCCACCGGAGCACTCAGCCCAGCCGCCTCCAGAATCGCCTCCAGCTCTCCCGTCCCAACAACCGCATCCACCTCGGGAATATTCTTCCGAATCTCATCCCGATACCGCTCCACCAGACACCCAGCCACAATCAGCCGCTGCGCCTTGCCCCCATTCGCAACCTTATGCTGCACCATCTCCAGAATCGTGTTCACCGACTCCTGCTTAGCCGAGTCGATAAAGCTGCACGTATTCACCACCAGGATCTCAGCGTCTTCCGCCCGTGCCGTCAGCTGCCCACCCGCACGGTCCAGCAGACCCATCATCACTTCAGAATCCACCAGGTTCTTCGGACACCCCAGCGAGACAAACCCCACCGTAGGCCGCGCGGAACGCAGTGGTTGAATATCTAATGAAGTCTCATCGGAGCTGGTAAGGACGGAGGAAGCCACACTCCCATCTTACCAGCGCGCATCCATTTCAGCCCTTACTCCGCCCCTTGTCCAAACGACGACCCCGCACGCCCACCCTTGATCTTCGCCATCAACCCCTCAGCCATCGTCTTCGCGCCATGCATCATCTCCGCAATCTTCAAAGCAGGCACACGAATCCCATTGCTGATCGTGTCCGCCACTTCCTGCGTCGTCGTCAATGCCGCACTTACCATGCCATCCACCCGGGCCACCTGCCGTTGCGTCCGCAGGTTAGCATCCGTAATCGTCCCCTGCACCTGCACCAACGTAGCCTTTGCAACTTTGCTCGTCTCTACCAGCGTGTCGCTCGTAGCCACCAGATTTGCCGAAATCGTCTTGATCTTCGGGGCCGCATCCTCAAGCATCACCCGGCTTGTTTTGCTGATGTGCGTCACCTCATCCAGCAGCGGCAGAAATTTCAACTTCATCTCTTCTGCCGTCACCCCCACTTCCTTGATCACCTTCAGCGCCTTCAGCCCTACATACATCATGATCACGGCCAGAATCCCCACCGCAACCGCGATCACCAGAAAGAAGATCACAACCAGATGCCGAGTCCCGCTCGGATCGTTATCCTGCTGCAGCCACATCGCCAAAGACATCATCGTCATGCTTCTCTCCAGATTTCACACAAAACTCGCACCACTTCACATCGCGCAGGCGGCGCCCATTCCCGGACGCCGCCCATGCAGTCCATACCAGATTAAACCGGCGTTTCAACCGACGTGTTGACGTAGGCATCCTTAGCCGCATCTGCCGCCGCGCCAACTTTCGCCTGCTGCTCATTCACCAGGCCCTTGCCTTTTTCTACATACTGGGTCCACTGCGTCCGACCCTTCTCGTAGTACTCCCGGCCTTTGTCGATCGAGGCCGTAGCCTGCTGCTTGCCCTGTTCAACCAGGTCTGCAGCCTTCTGCTTGCCCTGTTCAACATACTGCCTTCCGGTCTCCGCATACTCACCGGCCTTCTGCTTCCCTTGCTCTACCAGGTCCGCCGCCTTCGCCTGCGCATCCCGAGCCGAGTTCAGCAGATCTTCCCGAGTCTCTTTGCCGGCTTTTGGCGCATACAACACGCCAACCAGCGTTCCGATGCCCAGTCCAGCCAGAAACCACGCCAGTCCGCTCGATCCATCTTCATTCTGTGCCATTGTCTTCTCCTGTGGAACCGTCAGTTGTTGGCGAAACCGCTTCGCCGGCCCTTATAAGAATTCTCTTGGAATGTACCACCATCGCGCTTCGATGTCCCGTCACACTCGGGCTGTAGCGCCGGTCATACACCTTGTGGGGTGGATGCGATGTGAGGCACTTAGGTTGCGCTGCCTCTCAAATCCTTCCCGGTCCGGCCATCTAAACCCGACAGCCTGCGCCTGCCACCCTTACCCTCCCGTCCGCATCTATTCTCTTCAACAAGCTGCGGTGGGAGATGCCGCAAGACGCCTCGCACAGAATGAAGCAAGGAACGTCTAACCTAAGTAATATGGTGGCACTAACCCAGCTCGAAAGGGAACCATGATCTATCAAAAAGTTTTCTCCCCCACGCGTTCCACACTTCTCGCGCTCTCTCTCGCGCTCGCCTTCACGGGATGCAAGAGCAAGCCCGATGACAACGCTCTGAACACCCAGGTGCAGGCCCATCTCTTCGCCGATCAGAACCTCAGCGGCCAGTCCATCCAGACCACGGTAGCCAACGGTGTAGTCACCCTCACCGGCACCGTCAACACCGACGCCGCACGCAGTGCAGCCGCCAGCGACGCCGCACAGATCGCCGGCGTAAAGACCGTCGTCAATAACCTCGCCCTCCAACCGGGCGGGCCAACCCCAGCCGACTCTTCACTCCCTCAGCCTGCTCCCATAGCCGCTGCGCCCTACCAGCCACAACCGCGCGCGTCCAAGCCGTCCGCCTCTGTCTCCCGCCCCACCGAACCCGCACCAGTAGTGCGCAACTACCCTCAGCCGCAACCCCAGCCACAGCCGCAACAACAGGCGCAGCTCCAGCCCCCGCCTCCGCCTGAGCCTGTCGTCCGAAGCGTCACCCTGCCTGCCGGCTCCACCATCCCGGTTCGCATCACCCAGGCGCTCGACAGTGCCACCACCCAGACCGGCGACCGGTTCACCGGAGCCATCGCATCCGACATCGTCGTCGACGGCCTCGTCGTGCTCCCCCAGGGAACGCCCGTCACCGGCAACGTCGATGAAGCCAAGGATGCCGCCCACTTCAAAGGCAGCTCCCTGCTTGCCCTCTCCCTCACCTCCATCAATCGCCACGGAGATCGCATCCAGGTCGCCACAGATACCTTCACCAAAGAAGGCGAAGGACGCGGCAAGAACACCGCAGAAAAAGTCGGCGGCGGAGCAGCCGTAGGAGCCATCCTCGGCGGCATCTTCGGCGGAGGCAAGGGAGCAGCCATCGGAGCCGCAGCCGGCGGAGGGGTAGGCGCAGGAGCCAATGGAGTCACCCGGGGCCAGCAAGTTCAGATCCCCTCCGAAACAGTAGTTCGTTTCCGCCTCGCCAACTCCATCCTCCTGCACGTCAGTTCCCGCGACTCTGACCGGCAATCCAATCAGGGTCTCGAACGCCGCAACGAGCGATAGCCGCCTCACACCGGCAACCTGCACGTGGCACTTCCGCAGCCGTATGTGCCGATCTTGTCTGGATCCCGGTCCAGCCAGATCGGCACATACTCGTGAAGCTCTCACCTCAGGAGATTCCATACCGGGCAATCCATGCCCCACCGCTAGGCATGCGACGGAATCGCGCGAACCCGCATCTAACCGTCAAACACCCAGCAACTTGAGGCCTTCTTGACCACACAGAACGACAAGCCCGCAGGTTTCCTCGCGTTGACCCTGCACGCCCATCTCCCCTATGTCGTCAACCACGGCACCTGGCCCCACGGGATCGAGTGGCTGCACGAAGCAGCCGCCGAGACTTACCTCCCGCTCCTCCGCATCCTCGCCAACCTCGAGCGCGACAACGTCCCCGCCAACCTCAACATCAACTTCTCCCCCATCCTGCTTGAGCAGCTCGCTCACCCCTACTTCCTCGCCGAGTTCCCCAACTACCTCACCCGCAAAATCATCGCCGCCCGCGAAGACGAAGCATTCTTCATCCAGTCCGGCGACAACCATCTCGCCGAGACGGCCCGCTTCTGGAACCGCTTCTTCACCGCGGCGCTCGATGATTTCAATGCCATCGGCGGCAACATCATTCAGCGCTTTCGCCACTTCGCGGAGGAAGGCCTCATCGAGATCATCACCTGCGCGGCCACCCACGGCTATCTCCCCCTGCTCGGCACCGACGAGAGCGTCCGCGCCCAGATCCGCACCGGCGTCTCCACCCATCTCCGCCACTTCGGCACGCAGCCCCGCGGCATCTGGCTCCCCGAGTGCGGCTACCGCCCCTCCGGCCCCTGGACTCAACCCATAGCCGACATCAACTCCACCGAAGCTCCTCCAACCTTCGACCGCATCGGCATCGAGCAGGCAGTCTCCGAGTCATCCCTCGAATTCTTCATCGTGGACACCCACCTCGTCGAGCAGTCCTACCGCTTCGCCTCGCCCTACGGCACTCCGCAAAGCCGTCTTCCCCGCGACTCAAAGATCGAGCAGATCACCCGCACCCCCGAGCGCAGCATCTACCAGCCCTATTACGTCGACGGCCCCTACACTACGCTTGCAGATAAATCGCATGCCGCTACCGTCTTCCCCCGCGACCCCATCTCCGGCCTCCAGGTCTGGTCCGGCGACACCGGATACCCTGGCGACCCCAACTACCTCGACTTCCACAAGCGGCGCTTCCCCGGAGGCCATCGTTACTGGCAGGTCACCGGCTCCCACGTCGACATCGGCGACAAGCAATTTTACTGGCCGCACCAGGCCGCAGAGCGCACCCGCGAACACGCCCAGCACTTCGTCTCGCTCGTCTACGAGGCGCTCGAACCCAGCCTCTCCAACGCCATCCCACCCATCCTCACTGCCCCCTTCGACGCCGAACTCTTCGGCCACTGGTGGTTCGAAGGACCCCTCTGGCTCGAAGCCGTCTGCCGCATCCTCCACCAGCGCGCCACAGATCCGTCCACGCAGGACGACACCCCATGCATCGCCACCATCACCTGCGGCCAGTATCTCGACCGCTATCCACGCGCCGGATTCATCGCCATGCCCGAAGGCTCCTGGGGAGCAGAAGGCGATCACCAGGTCTGGTTCAACCACGAAACCACCTGGACCTACACCCACCTCTACGCCGCCGAGCGCTTCACCCGCGAAGTCTGCTCCTCCAACAAATGGCGCGACTCCGACCTGGGCACACGCATCGCAAAACAGCTCTGCCGCGAACTCCTCCTGCTCGAGTCCTCCGACTGGCAGTTCCTCATCACCACCGGCGCCGCGCGCGACTACGCCGACTCACGCTTCCTCACCCACAACGACCAATTCACTGAACTCAAATCCATCTGGCAAGCCTTCGAGCAGAACGCCGCCCTCAACGACCACATGCACTCCCGCCTCACCGCCATCGAAGAGCGCGACAACATCTTCCCCGACATAGACCCCACCCACTGGTCCACCCACAACCACGCCACCCCCCCGTCCACGGCCGCGAAAAAAGACTGAAGTGTTGCGTTGTTGCAGTTCTCGTTGCCGTTGCTGCTCTTTTGGTTTGCCATCCCAAGCGGGATCTGCTTCCGCAGTTGCATTTGCAGTTCGTTGCAGTTGTAGCCTTTTTGTTTGTCATCCCCGAAGGGGATCTGCTTCTGCAGTTGCAGTTGTGGCCTCTTCGGTTGTCATCCCCGAACATCATCTGCTTCCACCGTTGCTTTTGCCCTTGCATCTAGGTAAGCCAAGGCTTTAGCCTTGGCCCTCACCAATCCCCGCAGAAACCGGGCTTTACCCCTGGGGCACGCATTCCCGCACTACCCCTGAATCAAACCGAGGAAGCTTCCAGCCCGAACCCCACCCCCCGGAAAAACCCCCTCCAGATTCCGCGCCCCCAAGGTCTTAAAAGCCGCCTCCCCCAGCACATTGCGAAAATCCGTAGTCACCGCCAGATCCCTCCCCTCATTCAACTGCTCATTCGCGACTCCCGGCCACTTCCCATAAACCTTCCCACCCTTCACATTGCCGCCCAGCACGAACATCACATTGGCATGCCCATGGTCCGTCCCACCCGTCCCATTCTGCCGCGCCGTCCGCCCAAACTCCGACATCGTCACCAGCGTCACATTCTCCGCATCCGCCCCCATATCCTGCCAGAACGCCGCAATCGCACTCGAAAACTCCGTCAGCCGATTCGCCAGCTGCCCCGTAGCTCCACCCTGATTCTGGTGCGTATCCCATCCGCCGATATCCGCAAACGCCGCCTCCACTCCCAGGTTCGCCTTCATCAGTTGCGCAATCTGCTTCAGGCTGTTCCCAAACGAGCCCGCCGGATAAACCACCCCGGCCGCCGGCTTATACTGCGCCGGGTTCGCCGATTTCAGCATCTTCACCGCTTCGAACGTCTCCTGCCCCGTCCCATGCAGCACCGCATCCGTACTCTCGTCATACATTGACTGAAACGCATTCGACACCGCCGAAGTCTGTGCCCCTCGTCCCCCCACAGAAAAATCGGCCAGGTTATTCAACGCAATCGCCGGCACCTTCCCCTGCAAAGTCCTCGGCACCTGCGCGCCCAGCGCCACCGCCCGAAACGCAGTCTCCTTCCCGTCCACACGTTCCGCGGCCAACGCCCGATTCAACCACCCATCCTGCGTAGCCTTCAGCCCGGGCGTCCCACTCTCCATGTAATCCTGCGCATCAAAGTGCGACCGTGAAGGATCAGGCGACCCAGCCGCATGCACAATCGCCAGGTGCCCCTGGTCATACAGCGGCTTGAACGCACTCATCTGCGGATGCAGCCCAAAGAATCCATCCAGGTCGATCACATCCTTTTGCGCAATCCCAATCGTAGGCCGCATCGCATAGTAATTCTGCTCGCGATAAGGCACCACAACATTCAACCCATCCACCGCACCACGCTGAAACAGCACCACCAGCTTCTTCTTGTTCGCCGCCGCGGTCGTCATCTCCGCCAGCACACTGCGCGAAAGAAATGCCGGAATCGCCGAAGTCCCAATCAGCGCCAGCGCTCCACCCTTCATAAACCCACGCCGCGATACCGTCCGCCGCGCAGCATCTCGCCCACCAATATCGCAACCCCAATCGCTCTGGTCCGCCAGCACCTTCGAAAAGAATTCCATCGTCATCCTCCGCTTCCAAACCCGTTGCCACAGCAGCATGGCTCGTCTCCTTTGCAAACGCGACGGAACGCCGAAAGTTGCGATGACCCCTTAGATCGAATCAGCGGTCTCATACGCGCATCACGCGCATCGCTTCAGCCCTCCCCCCACGGGAGATCAGCTTGGATAAGCTCATGCTACTGGATCGAGTCTGGATGGACCATCGACCCAGGTTGGAAATACGGCCTGCATCCGGGCTAAAATAGTCAGACAGAAGGGGGCAAGCCCGATGCGGCCAGATGATCAGCAAGGCACCACTCCGAGTCCCCTACCTGACGTGCCGCCGCATCTCGCAGGTAAGTTTACGCCGGAGCAGTGGGCTCGGCGTCAGGCGCTTGCGGCGAAACTTACAAAGTTTTCGACAGATAGCCGTGGCCGCCCAGTTGCGCATGCTGCCAGAGTGGCTCGGCGCGCTATTGTGTTCATCTTCTGCGGAATTGCTTTTCTCCTGAGCGGACTCGGCGCAATGCTTGGCGTGGTTCATCTCAGTAACGTGCCTCCCGGTGTGAGTGCCGGGTGGATCAGACAACATGGCGGAGACCTCCTGGCGATCGCCCTCGGAATCTGCTTCCTGGCCGCAGGAATTCGAGTTATCGCTGCCACCCGCAAGTTGGAGAATTTGTGACATATTGGTCCGGGCCCGCTTTGAAGCCCGTCCTGGACAGTTGGCCAGACGACTCTCCATTGCAGAGGTCGCATCACCTCGCAGCCCGGTAGAGCACGCCGCGGTCGCGGAGATAACGCATGCCAGACCTGGTACTCGCCCTCATCCGCGGACCCCGCATAATGACGTTGCCGAGACACACAGCGCGATTGTAGGTTCTGATCGCATCCTCCACGCAGCGCACGACTTGCGCAACCATCGAGAGCATCGATCCTACCGCCGCTGAAACTCCGGCGATCCCAGCATCATGCCCCCCATCACCGCAGCCTCAGGATCATTCGGCCCCACATTCCGCACCGGTCCCGCCATCGCCTCCATCTCACCCAGCCCGCCACCCTTCTTCCCTACTCCTCCGCCGCCGCCAACCTGAAACTGCTTCGCCGCCTCCACCGCCACGCTATCGTCCTCCGATTGCCCCAGCACCGCCGCCCTCGTCTTCTCACTCAGCGGTCGCCCCAGCAGAACCTGCTCCAGCTTCCACTCCTTCGCCACCGTCACCGGATCGGCATCCGGATCCACCTTCGCCGCAGCACCCTGCTTGCCCGGCGTCACAGCCGCACTCAGCAACCGCGTCCAATCCGTCCGCACTCCCGGCAGCTTATCTCCCGTCATCACCAGCGCAAAATTCATCCGGCTCACCAGCGCACCCGTATTCAGCCACGCCTCGCTCGTCCACGCATATCCATTCGGAGTCTGCATCCCATATAACGGCATCCCCAGCTTATCCAGCGCCGACACCAGCGGAAGCGCATTGTTCACATTCGCCCCGCTCGCCCGCACAGCCGACACCACAAACTCCAGCGGCGTCTTCACCTTCGTCCTCTGCGTCGCCGGAGCCCAGAACTCCGGAGCCTCAAACATCGTCCGCAGCACAGCCTTAATATCCCCACCACTCCCAAGAAACGTCTGCGACATCTTATCCACCAGCGTTGCCGGCGGCTCATCGCTCACAAACCGCACCGCCAGCTTCGTAGAGATAAACTTCGCAGTCGCCGGGCTCGTCGCCAGCATGTGCAACAACTGCAGCCCTTCATTCATTCCGTTCTCGTTGATCGTCTTCCCCAGCACCACCTTCGCCCCCGGCTCATGCCTCCGCGCATCGAACTGAAACGTCATCCCCTCATCCGGCCTGGTCAGCGTCCATCCCGTAAACACCTTCGAAACCTGCGTCACATCCGCCTGCGTATATCCGCCATTCACGCCCAGCGTATGCAGTTCCATCAACTCGCGCCCGTAGTTCTCATTCAGGCCGCGCTCTTTTGCCGCCTTCGCCTGCGGATTCTGCGCAAACCGTGCAGCCCTCGCAGCCCCAGCCTGCGCCGCCTGAGAATCAGGCCCGATGCTCTGCGCATTGTCCAGGTACTCCAGCATCGCCGGACTCTTCGCCGTGGCCACCAGCAGGTCTTCAAACCGCCCCAGAGCATTCGCCCGGATCACATCCCGCTCATACGACGGAATCAAATACGGCTCATTCGCATTCTTCCGCACATACACGTTGAAGTGGTTGAGCCAGAAATCCGTCATCACCGCCTCAAGCTGCCGCTCGCTGTAGATATCCCGCAGTAGCCGCGTCTCCATCTCCTCCGCGCCCACCATCCGCGTCGCATTCTGCATCGCCGCAAAGATCTCTCTCTGCTGCCCGCTCAACCCCTGCGCGAACTGCGCCACCTCACGCTTGCTCAAGCTCTCCCGAAACGCCACAAAGTCATCCGGCGCCATCGCCAGAACCCTGCGCATCCGCTCATCCGGAGCCAGGTTGATAACCTTCACCGCCTCCAGATCCTTGTACAACTGCTCCACATGCTGATCCGCGCCACCGTCAGGGTCACCCACATCCCCCTTCACCATCGCCGCCATATTCGTACTCTTCGCATCGGACGCTTCAGATCCCCCCGCAGCCATCCGCACAACAGGAGCCGCATGCAGCCCCGCCGGCAACCCGGGTGCCCCATTCATGACAGTTGCATCGTCATGAGTGGGGTCCGCTCCAGCCATAGCAGCACCCGCAGGACCAGCACCCGCAGCATTCATTCCAGCCGCAGTCGCAGCCGCGGCCGTCTTCCCCGCCTCCTGCTTCGCCTTCTGCACCCTGTAGAAAGCCATCTCGTCCGCATAAATCACCCGTTCCACCGCATCGTTCGGCAGTCCCGCATCCTTCTTCACCATCTGCCGAACCATCTGCTGGCTCGGATAACGCTCCATCAACTCATCCTGCGGCAGCTCCATAGCCGGAAACTGCGCCAGCCGCGCCTGCAGCGCCGAATCGTCGATCTTCGCCGGATTTAGCTGCCGCTCGAACCACTCGCTCAGCCCAATCGCCTGCACCGCCGCAACCTCTCCCGGCTTCGGCCCAAAGGTCAGCCGGTCCAGCGCATGCAGCACGCGGTCCTCACCCTTAACCGGCTGCACTCCCGCCGAAGGCCCACGCCTCGCCGTATTCGCCCCCAGCAGCGGCTCCCCCGCCATCAGCCCACACAGCGACACCGCAAGCGCCGCCCGCAGCATCTCTCGAAGCCCCGTCCCCCAGCCCATACGAAAACGCATCGCAAACGAACAACCCGCAAATCGCATCCCAGTACATCCTCCACGCGCCCAATACACACGCGTCTCATAGCATAGTCCGCCGCACACACAACTAGGCAGCGTACATCCACCGCTAGCTAGTAACCCGCGAACTTCCCCAAAAGTTGCTCCCCACGCCTCCGTAAACTTAGCTCTCAGCTCAAAGCTACCTCCAGCTCAAAGCTCGAGATTCAATCTTTCGCCTCAAGCTAGGCAGTCCACCCATGTCACTACCTGATACCGCAGGATGCAGTCTTTCCCTTCGCACTCTCATTCCAACCCACGCGTCGACAGCAACATCAACCCAACCCCAGAATCCTGTCAAGCCCCACAAACAGGAAAAACGTCTCCAATCACCTGAAACATCGACTGTTATCGCAAACCAGACATCTGGCGTTGAGTTATGGTCAAACCCATATAATAGAAGTAGGTCGGAAATTATCACGCAGTTGGCCAGGGACCAAAAGATGTCTAACTCTTTTAGAAGGGGTACTTTGGCAAAGCACCAACGAGGAATCAATAGGTTAGCCATGAGAACCGATACCAGCACAATACTTAACCCGTTTAGAAGGGATACTTTAGACACTAAGTACCCCCCCGTAAAAACCCGCGGGTTGCCCACCCGCACCATCTCGTCTACCCTATCCCCTGTGTCCTCGCTCCGAAGCATCGCCTCCGCCCTCCTGCTCCTCGCCACGCTTACCCCGGCACTCGCCCGCGCCCAGGCCGACCTCCCCGACGCCCCCGGAGCACCTGCAGCCGCCGTCACCCCCACCGGCCCCACCATCCTCTTCGACACCTCCATGGGCCGCCTCACCTGCAAGACCTTCGACAAGCAAACTCCCAACGTCGTCGCCAACTTCATCGGCCTCGCCGAGGGCACCAAGGACTGGACCCTAGACGGCAAGAAGCAGCACGACAAGCGCTTCTACGATGGCCTCACCTTCCACCGCGTCATCCCCGGCTTCATGATCCAGGGCGGAGATCCCGCCGGCAACGGTACCGGCGACGCTGGCTTCTACCTCCCGGACGAGATCTCCCCTACCCTCACCTTCTCCGTCCCCGGCCGCCTCGCCATGGCCAACTCCGGCCCCAACACCAACAGCACCCAGTTCTTCATCACCGAGAACCCCGTCGCCGAGCTCGACGGCCACTACACCATCTTCGGCCAGTGCGACGCCCACTCCGTCGCTCTCGTCTCCTCCATAGCCCGCGTCGAGCGCAACGCCCGCGACAAACCCCTCACTCCCGTCACCATCAACCACGTCACCATCGTCCGCGAAGGCCAACCCGTCCCACCCGAGCCCGCAGTCCCGCCTCCACCTCCACCAACCGTAGCGCCCGTAAGCCTGGGCCACCCCTCCGGCGGCCCTCAATGAAGCCTCTCCGCCACGTCCCTGTGGACAACTACACCGCTGCTCCTGGACCTGAGAAACTCGCTTGTGAGATAGGCCGGGACTTTAGTCCCGACACAAACGCCCGAAAATCAACGCGGGCTTTAGCCCCCGGGACAAGGTCTTCGTCGGGCCCGTCACCAGGACCGTTTCAGCGTCCACTTCAGTCATCGAGCGCCGAAGGTTAGCTTTCGCCCTCGCATCTAGGTAAGCCAAACCTTCAGCCTTGGCCCTCCTAGCCCATGCATCTAGGTAAGCCAAGCCTTCAGGCTTGGCCCTCTCAATCAGCAATAAAAAGGGGGCTTTAGCCCCTGGAGTATGCACTCACCACGAACCAACAACCAGCAACTGGAGACATAATGCCAACCAAACCCGGAACCTACGCCACATTCAAGACCACAGAGGGCACCATCGTCATCGAGCTCTTCGAGAAAGACGCACCCGAAACCGTAGCCAACTTCATCGGCCTAGCCGAAGGCACCAAGGAGTGGAACTCCCGCTCCAAGAAGGGCGACAAGCTCTACGACGGCACCATCTTCCACCGCGTCATCCCCAACTTCATGATCCAGGGCGGAGACCCCGAAGGCTCCGGCATGGGCGGCCCCGGCTACAAGTTCGCCGACGAGACCAAGGGCTCACCCCACGGCTTCCAGAAGCCGGGCAAACTCGCCATGGCCAACTCCGGCCCCAACACCAACGGCAGCCAGTTCTTCATCACCACCGCAGACACCAGCTGGCTCACCGGCAAACACACCATCTTCGGCGAAGTAGTCGAAGGCTACGACATAGCCGAAAAGATCAGCAAAGTCCCCACCGCCTCCCAGGACAAACCCAAAACCCCAGTAGTCCTCGAGTCCGTAACCATTGAGCGCATATAGCCAAAACGGCGTCGCCTCCCTGCGTTCGTTTCTAGTCGAACGCAGGGAGGATAGCGGCACTGTGGTTGGCCGATTTTCTGACGGTAACGGAATAGATGAAAATCTCAACTGCCTTATCGGACTGAATGGTGTGTGGGCGTGGTTTAGAAAAGCCGACAGCGAGGGGGACGACGGTGCCATCACGATTTCGATGGACGGAGGGAAAGAAGTCAGAGTAGGCGATACGCTGTTTTTGTTGCCTCAACCATTCCAACCGTCGATCGCATTCATTTTGCTTGACCCCGAAAAGAATTGGGAAAGAAATGTATTTGCCTCCGGAGCGGCAGCAAGCTCGCAGGTGACTGGCACAGACGGCAGAGGCCACCGAAAAATTCGTCCAATAGCCGCCGCAAGCGAGTTAGAAACCAATGAAGTCCTAGTCCCAGAAGGATGGGATCACGAACATTGCAAACTTTGCTACAAACACATTTATTCGCAAACGCCGTATTACGTTCATGCAGAAGATAAATGGCAGCACTTTTTGTGCGACTTCTGTCACGAACGTTTTGCGGTCACGCACAGTGTGAAAGAAGTCATTTACCCGGGAGAAGAATCTCGGGAAGGCGAGGCCGATTAGCCGAGCTCATATAGTTGATGGCCCGCTCATAGAGCGGGCCATTCCATCTAACTAGCTTGTTCTTTGACAATCGAAATTGCTTCTAAGCCATCCCGATCACAGTGCAAAGCTCCTTCACCGCATCCGCAGACTTGTTGAGCGCAGCCTGCTCCTCAGCCGTCAGCTTGATCTCAATGATCTTCTCCAGGCCCTTCGCACCCAGCTTGCAAGGCACGCCAACATACAACCCGGAGATGCCATACTCGCCTTCAAGATAGGCCGCACAAGGAAGGATCTTCTTCTTATCCTTCAGAATCGCCTCAACCATCTCCACCGTCGCCGAGCTAGGCGCATAGTAAGCCGACCCAGTCTTCAGGTGCTTCACAATCTCCGCGCCGCCATTGGCCGTACGCGTCTCCAGCTCCTTCAAGCGAGCAGGCTCAATCAGCTCCGTAATCGGAATGCCCGCCACCGTCGAGTACCGCGAGAGCGGAACCATCGTATCGCCATGTCCGCCAAGAACAAAAGCCGTCACGTTCTCAACCGACACCTCCAGCTCTTCCGCAATAAACGTCCGGAAGCGCGCAGAATCCAGCACCCCAGCCATTCCAATCACGCGCTCACGCGGTAGCCCAGCCTTCTTGTAAGCCGTCTGCGCCATCGCATCCAGCGGGTTCGCCACGATGATGAAGATCGCATTCGGCGAAGCAGCCACAGCCTTCTCCACCACATCACTCATGATCTTGAAGTTCGTATTCAGCAAGTCATCGCGGCTCATCCCCGGCTTGCGCGCAATGCCCGCCGTGATCACCACAATGTCCGAGTTCGCCGTATCCGCATAGTCGTTTGTCCCAACCACAGACACATCGCGCTTCTCAATCGGCATAGCCTGCAGCAGATCAAGCGCCTTACCCTGCGGCACACCCTCGATCACATCGATCAGCACCACATCCGCCAGCTCCTTCGCCGCAATCCAATGCGCCGCCGTAGCGCCCACATTCCCCGCCCCAACAATCGTTACCTTCTTCCGCATCTCTAACTCCTCGTCCTGACAATATTGTTCGCGATCCATATCAGCGACCGCATTTGATCGGTTCCATCGGTGTTCATCGGTGTTAAGCAGTTACTCGGCAAGCACCATATTTTGAATCATGCGCGAAGCAAACTCGCTCGTCTTCGCCTTGGTCGCGCCTTCCATCTGCCGCTCAAAGTCATAGGTCACATACTTCTGCGCAATCGTCTTCTCCATCGCAGACTCAATCATCCGCGCCGCCTCTGTCCATCCAAGAAAATCAAACAGCATCACACCCGAAAGAATCACCGAACCAGGATTGATCACATCCTTATCCGCATACTTCGGAGCCGTTCCATGGGTCGCCTCGAACACAGCAAAGCCATCGCCCACGTTCGCACCCGGAGCAATCCCCAACCCGCCAACCTGCGCCGCGGCAGCGTCAGAGATGTAGTCGCCATTCAGATTCGTAGTAGCCAGCACGCTATAGTCGCTAGGCCGAATAATGATCTGCTGGAAGATCGAGTCCGCGATTCGGTCATTCACCAGGATCTTCGACTTCCACTTCCCTCCCCCATGCGTCTCGCCGATAGCAGCCAGCACAGTCTTCACCTCAGCCACAACCGACTCACCAAACTCCTTCGCAGCAAACTCAATCCCAGGCTCAATCAGCGCCGCATTGGCCTCCGGCGTAATCCCCGGATTCGCCTCCACATTGCCCAGGATCCAGCTCTCCCGCTCCGTCACCACATCCGCACGAAACTCCTCCGTAGCAACCTCATAGCCCCACTCGCGGAACGCGCCCTCGGTGAACTTCTGAATATTCCCCTTGTGCACCAGCGTGACGGTCTTACGCCCTTCCTTCTTCGCAAACGCAATCGAAGCCCGCACCAGCCGCTTCGATCCTGTAATCGAGATCGGCTTCACGCCCACGCCCGAATCCAACCGAATCTTCTTCTTCCCGCCCTTCAACATGTCGTCGTTGACGAAGGCAATAAACTTCTTCGCCTCAGGCGTCCCTTCACGGAACTCAATGCCCGCATAAATGTCTTCCGTGTTCTCACGGAAGATCACGATGTCCACCAGCTCCGGATGCTTCACCGGGCTAGGCACGCCAGCATAATACTTCACCGGACGAATGCACTGATACAGATCCATCAACTGTCGCAGCGCCACATTCAACGACCGAATCCCGCCGCCCACAGGAGTCGTCAGCGGCCCTTTGATCGACACGCGAAAGTCCACCGTAGCCTTCACCGTATCGTCCGGCAGCCACTCCTGCGTCTTCCTGTAGCTTTTCTCGCCCGCCAGCACCTCGTACCACTCCACCTTGCGCTTGCCGCCGTAAGCCTTCTTCACCGCCGCATCGAACACACGCTGCGATGCCTTCCAGATATCGCGCCCCGTTCCATCGCCCTCGATGAACGGAATAATCGGGCGATCAGGAACCGTGTAAGCGCCGTCTTTATACTCAATTGCCTTGCCATTCGTAGGCACAGCGATGCCGTTGTAGCTGGTCTGCATGGTGTAGGTCACTCCAAGGGGGAAAGTCAAAAGGGTCAACCTTTCAAGGCTACCACCCGCAGAAGATCGCATGCAACGAAGCGCGTCTCTTCAATCCGATTATCGAATCCGCTGCGGGTGGCGAAATGCTTCACCTCGCTGTAACCAAGGAATTCCCCCAATGTGATAACTTTGAAAAGTTGTCCCCGCTCGGCGCCGACGCAAAAACCGTTGGTCTCCGCATTCTCGTACCACCCCCGGAGGGTCTTCCAATTGGGCATGAACATGGTCCCCACGCGCCTTTTCTTCACCAAGGGCGTCGGCAAGCATAAAGAACGTCTCACCTCTTTCGAACTCGCTCTTCGCGACGCCGGCATTGCCGCGCAGAACCTGGTCCGCGTCTCCTCCATCTTTCCGCCGCAGTGCAAGCTGATCCCACGCAAAGAAGGCCTGAAGTATCTCAACCCCGGCGAGGTCGTATTCGCTGTGATCGCTGAGAACTCCACGCGCGAGGCCCACCGTCTCGTCGTCTCCAGCATAGGCGTCGCCATTCCGACCGACCGCAACACCTACGGCTATCTCTCCGAGCACCACAGCTTCGGCGAGACCGAAGACCAGGCCGGCGACTACGCCGAAGAGCTCGCCGCAGAGATGCTCGCCACCACCCTCGACGTCGACTTCGACCCCGACAAGAGCTGGGACGAGAAGAAAGAGATCTACCGCATCTCCAACAAGATCGTCCGCACCGCGAACGTCACCCAGTCCGCCGTAGGCGACAAGAACGGCCGCTGGACCACCACCATCGCCGGAGCTATCCTCCTCTTCGACGACAAATAGCCTGCACCTTGGCAGATAAGAAGGGCGCCGGCAATCCGCTGGCGCCCTTTCCGTTGCACCGAAAACAAAGCACGAGGAGCACTCCGTGAACAAGCAATCCACACGCATCGCACTCATCCAGATGTCCTGCGCCCCCTCCACCGCGCAGAATCTCGACCACGCCGCAGACCTCGTTCGCCAGGCAGCACGCGACGGAGCAAAGCTCATCTGCCTGCCGGAGCTCTTCCGCGCCCAGTACTTCTGCCAGCGCGAGGATCACGCTCTCTTCGCCCTCGCCGAGCCCATCCCCGGCCCCAGCACCGCGCGCCTCGCTGCCATCGTCCGCGAACAGAAGATCACCCTCGTCGCCAGCCTCTTCGAGCGCCGCGCCGCCGGCGTCTATCACAACACCGCCGCAATCCTCGACCACGCCAGCGGCCAGCCCGACAACATCGCCGGCATCTACCGCAAGATGCACATCCCCGACGATCCCCTCTACTACGAAAAGTTCTACTTCACCCCCGGCGACCTCGGCTTCCGCTCCTTCCCCACCAGCCACGGCAACGTCGGCACACTCGTCTGCTGGGATCAGTGGTATCCCGAGGCAGCGCGCCTCACCGCACTCTCCGGCGCCGAGATTCTCTTCTATCCCACCGCCATCGGCTGGCACCCCGGCGAAAAGGCAGAGTTCGGCGAAGCGCAGTACTCCGCATGGCAGACCATGCAGCGCGCCCACGCAATCTCGAACGGACTCTTTGTCGCCGCAGTAAACCGCGTAGGTCACGAACACGGCGACATCCAGGACGAAGCCGTAACCACCGAAGGCCCCGGCGACCACACCTCATCCTCCGGCCTCGAATTCTGGGGCGGCAGCTTCATCGCCGACCCCTTCGGCCGCATCCTCGCGCAAGCCTCGCACGACCAGGAAGAGATTTTAACCGCGGACCTAGACCCCACCCTCGTCGAGACCACGCGCCAGCACTGGCCGTTCCTGCGCGATCGCCGCATCGATGCCTACAGCAATCTCACCCGCCGATTCGTCGACTGAATTCCTCATCGATCGACCCACCCTGCTATTTGCCCATCGTCGTCATGCTGCGCATAATCGCCAATCCCGCCGGCCCCAGCAGCACGATGAAGATGCTGGGAAAGATAAACAGCACCAGCGGGAAGATGATCTTCACCGTAGTCTTGGCCGCCATTTGTTCCGCTGTCTGCCGCCGCTTCAGCCGTATCGTATCGGAAAATATGCTCAGCGCCTTCGAGATCGGAGTCCCGAACCGCTCCGTCTGTAGCAGCATGCTGGCAAATGCATCAATGTCCGGCAACTGGCTGCGCTTGGCCATGTCCGCCCAAGCCTGAATACGCAACTTCCCTGCCCGCTGTTCGCGGTTGATCTGTAGCAGCTCTTCCGTGATCTCCGGATGCGTAGGTCCAAGCTCCTGGCTCACCCGCAGCAAGGCCTGATCGATGCCCAGCCCCGCGTCCACACAGATAACCAGCAGATCGATCGTATCGGGAATACTGCGGCGAATCTTCTCGCGCCGCCGCTTGATCAGCCGGGTCAAGATCACGCTCGGCGCAATAAACGCAATCGATGGCAGCGCGATCATAAAAAAGTATCGTTCGATCGGA
>DASZBW010000017.1:0-8568 GCA_035943695.1 Acidobacteriaceae bacterium
ATCAGGGGTTTTAACCCCTGGGGCATGCCCTCCTACCCCGCCGCAACAATCTCCGAGAAATCCGCCACCTTCGAAAATGTCTCCACCAGCCGCCGCAACAAGCCCAGCCGCTCCGCGCGCACCGACTCATCCGGATCCATCACCATCACCTGCTCAAAGAAAGCATCCACAGGCCCGCGCAACCCTGCAATCAGCCCCAAAGCCGCACCATACTCATGCCGCTCCGCAAGCGGGCCAAACTCCGCCGCAATCTCCTTCGCCTTCGCCGCCAAAGCCGCCTGCGCCGGATGCACCTCGCCAGCCTGTGCCTCATTCGTCGCAGACTCATCGCGATGAATGGCCCCATTCCCCACCCCAGCCTGCGCCAGAATATTCTTCATCCGCTTGAAAGCCGCACTCACCGCCGCAAAGTCTTCCGACCCCCTCACCGCCGTAACCGCCTCCGCCCGAGCCACCGCATCCCGAACATCATTCGCCCCCGCCGCCAGCACAGCCTTCACCACGTCATAAGCCTGCCCCTTGGCCTCCCGCAGATAAAACTCCAGCCGCTCCGCAAAAAATATCTCCACGCGAACCCGCACCACCTCACTAGCCGAAGTCGCGTCCACCACATCTCCCAGCGTCAGCGGCAGCGCCTCGGCCGTCTCCCCCAGAATCTTCACCACTCCATTCGCCGCCCTCCGTAACGCAAACGGATCCTTCGACCCTGTAGGCTCCAGCCCCAGCCCAAACATCCCCACAATCGTGTCCACCTTATCCGCCATCGCCAGCACCGCACCCTCCACCGTCCGCGGCACACCATCCTCCATCGACTTCGGCAGATATTGGTCATAGATCGCATCCGCCACCGCCGCCGAACTCCCCTGCGCCCGCGCATACAGCCCGCCCACCTGCCCCTGCAGCTCGGTAAACTCCTTCACCAGCTCCGTGGTCAGATCCGTCTTAGCCAGCCGCACAGCTTCGACTAACGCCGCCCCATCCAGCACACACCCACGCTCCGCCAACCGAGTAGCCAACCTCTCCGCCACCCCCAGCACACGCGCCGACTTAGCCGCATAGCTACCCAGATCCTTCTGAAACGTAACCTTCTCCAACAGCGCCGTTCGCTCTTCCAGCGTCACCCGCTGATCGAACTCCCAGAAGAATCGCGCATCATTAAACCGAGCCCGCAACACCCTCTCATTCCCATGCCGAATCACCGCCTCACCCGCCGCATCCGTCTCCGTATTCAGCACCGCCAGAAAATGCGCCGCCAGCTTCCCGCCCTTACCCTCCACCGCAAAGTAGCTCTGATGATCCCGCATCACCGTCACCAGGACCTCCTCCGGCAGCGATAAATATTCACTCTCAAACCCACCCGCAATCACCGTAGGCCACTCCGTCAAATGCGTCAGCTTATCGACAAGCGCATGATCCTCCCGCCACCTTGCGCCCTCAATCCCGCGACAAACCTTATCCAGCGCCTTACGAATCCTCTCCCGCCGCACCTCCACATCCGCAATCACCTTCGCCCGCAGCAGCGCCGCTTCATAATCCCCCGGCGCACCAATCTCAATCGCCGCATCCCCCGCCAACACACGATGCCCCCATGTACTCCGCCCGGCCGTCTTCCCCCCAAACTCCACCGGCACCACCGAATCCCCCAGCAACGCCACCATCCAACGCACCGGCCGCACAAACCTCTCCGGCCGCCCCGCCCGCCAAACCATATTCTTCGCCCAATAAATCCCCGCCAACTCCTTCGGCATCTCCTCCGCAATCACCTCAGCCGCCCCACGCCCCACCTTCACCGAGGTCGCCGCCAGGTACTCACCCTTAGTCGTAGTCACCGTCTTTAGCGCTGCAACATCCACGCCCGCCTTCTTCGCAAACGCCACCGCCGCCGGCCCAGCCACACCATCCTTGAACGCAATCTTCACCGCCGGCCCCAGCAGTTCTTCACTCGCATCCGCCTGCCGCGCAGCAACGCCACACACCAGCACCGCCAAACGCCGCGGCGTAGAAAAACTCTTCGCCTCAACCTGCCCCTCAACCAGCCGTTCCCGCTGCAACATCCCCACCACACGCGTCCGCAGCTCCGCCTCAGCCCCCGCAATCATCCGCGCCGGCACCTCTTCCAACCCAACCTCAAACAAAAAGTCCGCCATCGCCTCGTCCAATCCGTGCTAAATCTCGTGTCATTCTGAGCGAAGCGAAGACCCCCCGCATTTCGCCGTTGTATTTGCCTTTTCCTTCATCCGCAACAAAACTATCGGGTGCCCCATCCTTCGCGCTTTTGCGAAGGGTGGGAAGTAAACCATCAACCCGCCTGACTTAACCTCTCCCCCTGCGCCGCATAAGCCTTAGCCACCCCAATCACCAGCGTACGAATCCGCGCCATCACCCCAACCCTCTCCGTCACCGAAATCGCCCCCCGAGCATCCAGCAGATTAAAAACATGCGAGCACTTCAGCGCCAGCTCATAAGCCCCCAGCACCGGAAACCGCCGCACCTCCAACTCATCCGTCGTACTCTTCTCCCCGAACGTCTCCGAAGCCCGCCCCAGCAACCCCAGACACTCCGCCTCATATAGCTCTAAATGCTTCCACAAAGACCCCACATCCGCATAGTCAAACCCATAAGCCGAGTACTGCTCCTCCTCCGCCAGCCGAATCTCTCCATACGTAACTTTCTTACCCGTATCAGGCTCCACTGCCCAAACAATGTCATAGATCGAATCCACATCCTGCAAAAATCCCGCAATCCTCTCCAGCCCATACGTAATCTCACCGCAGATCGGATCGAGATCCATCCCTCCGCACTGCTGAAAATAAGTGAACTGCGTAATCTCTAACCCATCCAGCATCACCTGCCAGCCCACGCCCCACGCGCCACCCACCGGCCACTCCCAGTTGTCCTCTTCGAACTTGATGTCATGCTCCCGCAGGTCGATCCCAATCGCCTCCAAGCTTTCGAGATACATCTCCTGAATCCGCTCCGGTGGCGGCTTCAGAATCACTTGCAGCTGCGTATGCCGAAACAGCCGATTCGGATTCTCCCCATATCGCCCGTCCGCCGGCCTCCGCGAAGGCTGCGCATACGCAATCCTCACCGGCTTCGGCCCCAGCACCCGCAAGAAAGTATCCGGCGACATCGTCCCCGCGCCCACCTCCACGTCATACGGCTGCTGCAGCACGCACCCACGGTCCGCCCAGAACTTCTGCAGCCGAAACACCAACTCCTGAAACGTCAGCGCCTTCTTCTCTTCCGCAATTGCCTGCATCAATTCATCCCCGAACATTAAATCCCGAATCCCCTGATTCTAAACGCTTCAGCTTCCAGGCATTCACATTATGATTGCCGTACTCGAAAAGCCTGGACAGCCACCTCTTCCGTCAGGCTGCATCGCGGCTTCGCCCATATCCCACGGCCGCCCATGCCGAAGCACCCACCCCGCACTGTCCTTCGGTGATTCTGGCCGATGTAGCCTCCCTCTGAAGCCGTGGAACGAATCGATAATCATCCATCCATTCATTCCGTCGGTGAGAGCCGCGCAATCTCCTCCTCCGTCCACCTTGGCGTAATGTGCTGCGAGCAGTTCCAATCAAACGCCACCACCTCAATCACCACCACCCGCTCCACCTTCGCATTATCCCCTTCCAACTTCACCCGCGCCTCCAGTTCCGTGTCTCCCTCCACCGCCCGCGCATGCCCAATCACCTTCAGCCGAGCCTCATGCGGATAGTCCATCAAAAACAACGCCACCCGATCATTCGTCTCCAGGTTCCCCGCCGTAATGTACTGCTTGTTCCCCGCATAGTCCACAAACGCCAGCATCTTCGCCTCCAGCACCCGCAGAAATCCCTTCGGCCCACCCCGATGCTGCATATACGGCCAGCCTTCCTCCGTCACCGACGCGATATAAAAACTATCCCTCCGCGCAATAAAGTCACGCTCCATCGGCCCCAGCCCATCTCCGCTCTCACCGCGCTCCGCCAGCCGTTCATACTGAGCGCGAGAGCCATGCTGCTCCTGCAATCTCTTAGCCGCCTCAGAGAACATCACCTTCGCATACGCTCGCCCCATCGATTCTCCTGTCTCTAGCTTGGAGAAGCCAACACCATCCCACGCTTCAAATAATTTCGCCTGTGCTCTCCCTCTCCTCTGTCATCTGCCTTCCACGCGCGCATCCCCTCCAAATTGAAACCTCACCGCACACGCAAACAACCCCACCAGCAGCCCCGCCTGCACCAACCCACCAAACAAATAAACCCGCGGAAAAGTAAACAGCGTAAACGACCCCAGCAGCGGCACAAACAACATCAGCGTCACTCCCAGCCCGCGCACCCGCACCCCAGCCCGCTCCGCTCGAATCGCCAGAATCATTAGCATCACCAGCGGCACATACAAATGCACCAGCGCATGAAAGTAAGAGATCGTCGGCAGCAACACCATAAATACCGTCACTCCCAGCAACTGGTTCGTCACCGGCATCTTCCTCAACCGCCCAAACCACGCCACCGCAAACACCGCCGCCCCGCAAGCGTAGTAAGCCCCCGTCAACCTCCCCATCGGCGCGCCCACCACCATCGCCCCCACCTTCACCAGTTCAAATGCCGAATGATTCGCCGCCAGCTCCCGCAGCGTCCACTCGCCCGCACGCAATCCCTGGTACCCAAAAACATTCTGCACTGACCCATGCCACGCAGTCCCCACGCTTGGCCCCAGCCACCACAGCGACAACAACGTCGCCCCCACAAAACTCCCGACCCCCACCCCCAACGCCCGATACCGCCGCCGCCCCACCAGCAACACCAGCAGCATCACCGGGTAGAGCTTCATCGCCGCCGCCAGCCCCCACAGCGCCCCGGCAACATCCTCCCTCCCCCGCACAAAAGCCACACACCCACCCGCCGCAAACACCCACACCACCAGCTCAATATTCCCCTGCCACACCATCCGCACCATCGGAAACGACATCACCATCAGCGTCAGCGGCAACATCAACGCCGTCCCACCGCCAATACCCTCTCGCACCAGCGCCCCACGCACTCCCCAAACCCCCACCCCCAGCGCAACCGCAGCCACCATCAAATACATCACCACCGGCCTGCCCGCCGCATACAGGGGAGCCATCACCGCCGCCGCAAACGGAGGATAAGCCACCGCCGACCACATCGAATCCCCCACCGGCCTGCCGCCAGTCCAAAAAAAGAAACCCGCCGCATGCAGCAGCCGATAGGTCCCCACATACTCCTTCAAATCCAGCATCGCCCCCAGCAGCGGATCCCACCGCCCCCTCGGCAACCCCACCCGCCACTCCACCCACCCCACCAAAAACGTCAGCCCAAACGCAGCCGCCGACCCCACCCAGAACCACCGCAACACCCCCGGCAGCCGCACTCTCCTCACAGCCGCTCGCCCCGCCTTCGCACGCTCATTCGTCCGCATCAAGCTGTCAGCTTACAGCCCCCAGCCTCAAAGCTCGAGACACATTCCCCCACATCTCCTCCCCCATTCCCAAATGAGTGCCCCTTCCACCTCGACGCACCTCGTATGCGAACCAACCGCAGCCAACTCAAGCTCGCAGCTCAAAGCTTGTCAGCTCAAAGCTCATGACCCATCTCTTCGCGTCCCACTTACCGCAACACCCGCGCCGTTATCAGCCTCCCCTCCAGATGCCTTTCCAGCACCTCAATCGCAAACCGCCGCAGATCCGCCACCCTCCCCTCCGGCCAATCCTCCTCGCCCATCTCCTTCACCGTCCCGCGAAACATCCTCCGCGCCACACCCACCGCCTCCGCCGACAGCGCCCAACTCCCCACCCTCCTGCACTCCTCGCACATCACCCCATCTCCCGTCGCCGAATACCATACCGTCCCCTCCAGCACCAGCCCACACTCCGCACACCTCCCCAGCTCCGGCATCCATCCCATCAGCCGATTCATCCATAGCGCAAAATACAAAATCGGCATCCACACCCGCCCCACCTGCAGCTCCTCCGTCACCGCCACCGCCAGCCGAAACACCGCATCCTCCGGAGCCCCTTCCGGCATCGCCTCCTCCAACACCTCCGCCACCATCTGCAGCGCCGCCGTCCGCGCATAGTCCACCGGCCTGGACATCGGCGACGACACAATCTCAAACCCATCCAGCCTCACCAGCTCCTGCCGCAGCCTCTCCGCATACGTAGCCCGCACCAGCGTCATCGGCTCCAGCGCCCCGCCAAACCGCCGCCTGCTCTTCATCGCATGCCGAGCCACACCCTTCACCTTCCCCTGCTCCCGCGTAAACAAACTCACCAGCAGATCCGCCTCATGGAAAGGCCAAGTCCGCAACACAATCGCCTCCCCCACCCGCTGAATCATCGCCCCTCATGCTGTTGCCGTTGTTTTGTCACTGCCCTTGCACTTGCATTTGCTGTTGCCTGTCCCTTTGCTTGTCATTCCGCAGCGAAGCGGAGGAACCTGCTTTTCTCCGCCCAAACCTCCGGGTGCCCCATCCATCGCAGTCTCATCGCGATGGGTGGGACGTAAAAACTTCACTCCGCGCCTTTGCCTTTTCCGCGCCTCCAAAAAAGCAAAACGCGCAGCCCCCAAAATTCCAGGAACCGCGCGCTCACCAAACTCCAAAGATCTACCGCCCGAAATGCTCCGCATTCGTAGCCTGGTAATCCGCCCACTTCTCCGGCAGGTCATCCGCCGCATAGATCGCCGATACCGGACACACCGGAACGCACGCGCCGCAATCGATGCACTCCACCGGATCGATATACAGCTGCTTCACCTCGCCGAAACCGCCCTCATCCTTCTTCGGATGGATGCAATCCACCGGGCACGCATCCACGCACGCTGCATCCTTCGTCCCTATACACGGTTCCGCAATCACATAAGCCATCGTTACGTATCTCCCTTTATGTTCCGAGCCGATTCTTCACTCGTCTCTCCGGCCATAATTCTAGCAGCACACCCACGCATCCACGCAATCGCACCTCGCATGCTCCGCGCCGCCCTTCCAGGCATCAGGCCGCTCGATACATCCATCCCGCACCTACAAGAGACCCCCACGCCCTTGCTTCCAGATCCTTCCACGCCGTTGCTTCCAGACACTTCCAGCCGTCACCACCACAGACTCTACGCCGTTCCTTCAAGACACTTCCAGCGGGGCGCCTTCCAGGTAACCCAAGGCTCCAGCCTTGGGCCTCTCGCTCCTCCACGCACAAAGGGGCTTTCGCCCCTGGGGCATGCCTTCCTCCGATGCCACCAACGGTCAGACAACAGCCAGACAGCATTATGTACCATACCCCCATGCCCCTCGCTCCAAAAACCCGCATCCTCCTCCGCGCCATCGTCGAGATTGCATTCATCATCTTCCTCTTCTACTCCAACCTCCTCATGGGCGAGTTCAACCGCTCCTCCGCGCCCGCCAAAACCCTCGCCCTAGCCTTCACCGATATCTTCACCCCCACAAACTTCCTCATAGCCGTCGTCGCTGCCCTAATCGGCTACGCCGTCTTCGAGTTCCTCCGCAAAAAACTCTAGCCCCCATCCCTTACCTTTTCCCCTCGCTCGCCATCCGCATTCCCGAACGCCATCATCCCCTCACTGCCCCCCACTGCCCTTGTCATTCTGAGCCAAGCGAAATGCCCCGCATCTCGCCCCTGCTCTTGCCCTTGCCGTCCCTGTCCCTTCTCTGCTCGTCTTTTTGCGTGTCATCCCCGAAGGGGATCTGCTGTTGCTTTTGCTGTTGGCCCCGCCCTTGCCTTTGATCCTCCCCTTGCCCCTGCCCCTGCCCCTGCCGTTGCCCTTGCCCTTGCCGTTGCCGTTGCCCTTGCCATTGCCCTTGCCGTTGCCCTTGCGTCGCCCTCCCCTTGCCGTTGCCCTTGCGTCGCCCTCCCCTTGCCCCTGCGCCCAGCCCCTGCCCTGCCGTTGCCTTGAATCCTGCCCTTGCCTCTGGGAAACCCAAGGCTTCAGCCTTGGGCCTCCCCCCACCCAACCACAACAGGGGTTTTAACCCCTGGGGCATGCATTCCTTCCCCACCCCAAAAATCCTGTCAACCCCCAAACAGTGGAAATCTCCCCCAAACCCCACGATCCAAACCACATACAGCCCACGCCCAAGTGGCGGCGAGTTACGGCCAATCCGCTACAATTAAACATGTAGCAATAAATAAGAAGGCCCGGCCACAAGCCGGGCCTTCGCATTTAACAGCGAGAGCAGCCCTTTCCGTGCTCTCCGTGATTCGCCTTCCACGCCCGGCCACAAGCCGGGCCTTCGCATTTAACCCACCCATATACGGGGTATCAAGGGGATATCAAGGGGGGGTATCCCCCCACCTAACCCCAGCAGAAGGGATATCTTAGCCGCCAGATACCCCACAAGAAAAGGAGCCACACCATGACGCAGAACCCACTAGCCGAACCAGCAACCGACCCCCAGCGCCGCTATCTCTGCCGCCACATCCACACCCTCGGCCACCGCTGCCACTCGCCCGCCCTCACCGGAGCCGAGCTCTGCTACCACCACACCCGCGCCCGCCGCCAGCTCCCCATCTCCGGCCGCTCCGGAACCTTCTCCGCCCCCACCCTC
>DASZBW010000018.1:0-296782 GCA_035943695.1 Acidobacteriaceae bacterium
CACGATTGTGGTGTAGGCGTAGCCCCGGTTGAGCATCAGGCCTAAGTGTAAGCGATCGCCTCTGCGGCAGAAGCTACTGGGCTTCGAGCGTCATTGGATTGAGGCAGTAAAAGCTCGAAATGCGTTAGATGGGAGCCAGACCGCGGGAATCCGGAAGTTGTGCCATTGGATCAGTACCGAGAAAGGCGGTCCACGCCAATGACGCGTTCCTCTG
Organism: Acidobacteriaceae bacterium; assembly: GCA_035943695.1. Taxonomy (GTDB): domain Bacteria; phylum Acidobacteriota; class Terriglobia; order Terriglobales; family Acidobacteriaceae; genus Edaphobacter. The sequence continues at coordinate 215 of DASZBW010000018.1, forward strand.
GCAGTCGATCACTTGAGCTGCACCTGTATTTCCGCTCCACGATAGACGATTGTCTTTTCGGGTTTCAGTTCTGCGCCTTGCCCGATCGCCCGTCTGGCGGAGGGACGGCTGATCTGGAAGGTCATCTCGGCGGCCATTCCTGGATAGGAGCCTTTGCGTGCGCCCAGTGTGAGCGTCTTCGTGGCGTCGGTCCAGGTGATCGGGATGGTGGAGAGGCTTCCCTTCTCGTAGTTGTAGCCATCGCCTTCGTCCTGGTAGAGCGTGCTCTTTCCGTCCGCGCCGGGATAAACACGAAGTTCGATAGGGCCATGGGGCTTTTCGCCGGTATATTCCTCCGCGGGGCCTAGCGGCAGCAGCGAACCAGCGCGCACATAAACAGGAATCCGTTCGAGGGGTGCGGCGGACATGATGTAGTCTCCGCCCTGCTTCTTTTCGCCGGTCCAGAAGTCGAACCAGGCCGTTCCTTTGGGCAGGTAAACGCGGCGTTCGCGAGCCTTCGCCTCTTCGACGGGGCTGACCATGAGGGCAGGGCCAAAAAGGAACTGATCACCGATATTCCACGTCTGCGGATCGTTCCGGAAGTCCATCACGAGTGGCCGCTGCATGGTGTAGTCTTCACTCGAAACTTTCCAGGCGAGTGAATAGATGTAGGGCATCATGCGATAGCGAAGCTTGTCATATTGAATGAGTGCCGGCTCAACCAGCGGGTAGGTCCACATCTCGTTATGCGGTCGATGCCCATGCGAGCGGAAGACGGGGCAGAAGACGCCGAACTGAAACCAGCGCAGGTAAAGCTCCTGGTAGGCCGGATCGTCGAGCTGGCCGGTGTAGGTGGGCCAGTATCCGCCGATGTCCGTCGTCCAGTAGGGCAGGCCAGAGAGCGCGTAATTGAGCCCCGCGCTGATCTGATGCGAAAGCCCCCAGAAGCTGCTGTACACATCACCGGACCATACTGTGCCGCCAACCCGTTGTGAGCCTAGAAAGGCGGACCGGGTGAGGAGGAAGACCCGCTTCTGGCCGTTCACCGCGCGCCAGTGCTCCTGGATCCCTTCGTTGTGCAGCAAAGGATAGACGTTGGTGTACAGCGCGCCGTTGCCGAGACCAATGTTGCGAGTTCGCAGTATGGCATCGCCCGAGTGCGGCCAATACTCTTCCGGCTCCGCGCTGTCGAGCCAGAACGAATCCCACCCCTGCTTCAGCAGCGGAGCCGTGAGGTGTTCGAAGTAAAGATCGCGGGCCGCAGGGATGGACGCGTCGTAGATATGGGCGTCGGACACGAGCAGATTTTTTGTGTTCATGTCCTATCCCACGGTCTTCTCAACTGCAGAGAACAGGCCTTGGCACGAATCCAGCTTCTTCGAGAACAGGCAACCGAACCGATCGTTCACCGGTTCTTCCAGATTCTGCTTGCAACCCAAATAGCGCTCGGTTGTCAGAACTGAAGCATGGCCTAGTAGAAATTGAATTTGCTCCAGTTCGCCTCCATTGACGTGGCAGAGTTTTGCGCAGGTTCGTCGGAGATCATGAGGAGCGAGGTGATCCAGCTCCAGACACTTAGCGCAGTTGCGGACTATATACCAGACAACGTTCTCTGAAACGCCGGTTCCCCAGGGCGTACCGTGACGACTCACGGCCCTGAAGACTCGTCCCGTAGTCACCGCTGCAGCTGTCATCCACCTATCCACGGCATCCTTCACCCAGATGGGCATAGGCACTGTCCGAACGTGGTTACCTTTGCCGACCAGGTCTACGGTTGCCCAACGGCCCTGCCGGACTTGGATATCCTCCCTCCGCAAGGTCGCCAGTTCGGCTCGGCGCAACCCACAGCCCAGCAGGATCGAGATCATGGCGACATCTCGAACGCTACGCAAGTCTCCCCGTGCGATGTCTCAAGGAGCCACCGCGCTTGATCACGACTGAGCCAGTTGCCCGCGCGGCAGCCGAGTTGCTTTACACCTTTAACTCGCCTGATTCCAGCAGCAAGTTCCGGACTCAGCAGGCCTGAGTCGGCCGCCTCGTAAGCAAGTCGCCTGACCGCCGCCAGCCTCTGATTGATCGTTCCGGCAGCCAGTCTCAGCGATTCCAAATGAAGCCGGAAACGCAGGACCACTGTTCGGTTCAAAGCCAATCTCGGCTCGGAACAATACCAAGTGATGAATTGCTCCATCGCGAACTTATAGTTTCGTCGGGAACGCGGGGAATTCAAGCTGCTTAACACAGAAGACTTTGCATGATCGAGATCCGGCAGGCGCAGGACGAGCTTCCGAGGAACAAGCTTCTTGATCCTTCTGGGCATATGAGCGGCCTCCTTTTGCCGCAAACATGCCCAACACTCTATGCGCTAACAGGGCCCAGACCTAACAGCTCAACGAGCGCACAGGCTATTTATCTCTTATCTAGAAAAGGTAAGCGGAGCGCCTACGAATCGTTGTAGCAAGTCCATCGCGCCGCAAATGAGGCAATATCGATTGCTGCCCCAATCAATTACCTATATTTGAGACTATATGAGCTTCTACCTCATTATTTGGTGGGTGGATGGTGGCGCATACCGGCCATACCAATTCCGTTGCCCGGTGCGCCTAGGTCAGGCACAATCTGGATGTTGGTCATCATGCCACCATCTTCGTGGTCCAGAATATGGCAGTGGATCACGAACTCACCGATGTAGCGATCATATTTTGTTCGGGTCAGCACGGTATAACCGTTCTGCACGAACACGGTGTCCTTGAACTGGTGCCACATGCCGCAGTACTGGTTTTGCAAGCCCACGCTATCGGCGGGTACAAGACAGACACCACTATGATCGAAGATGCTCTTGTGGTCCGGCCCGATCACATCCATCACTTCAAACGGATTGACGTGAATGTGAAAGATGTGTGGCTCTCCCTGGGAGGTCAGCTGCCAGTTGTCGACCGTGTTTACCTGACGCGTGAAGTCGATGCGGTCCGGATCGTACTCCTTATAGTTGACGAAAAATCCGAATGCACCGGTCCACGTCGTGGAGGGCGGAGTCGGCGGAGTTGCTGGCGGGGTCGGTGGAGAGGGCGGCGTGCCGATGAAGAAGTCCACTTTTTGTAGATCGCTCGTTACCATCTCCCTGGTGAGATCAGGCATGCCGCGCCAGGGTTCCAGGTTTCCTTTCAGCAAGCCATCACGTGCCGCAGCCGGAAGCTGCGGGTTGGCATCGTATAGCGCGTGCTTTACATAAGTTTCCGGGTCAACCGTCGGTTCCTTGCCGTCCTCCACAACTACTGTCGCAAGTAGTTCGAGTCTGTTCGGTCCTTGACCGCCTGGGCCATTGTTGTTTTTTGCGCTGGCGCGTTCGTCCGGTGTAGCCGCCTGATTCAGCACGCAATATCTGCCTTTATGCGGAAATGTGACAAGCACATCGCTGCGATATCCAGGCTGCAGAAAGTTCGTTCCTACGCCGCCACTCGTAGCCTTCTCGGGTTTGCCATCCTTGATGCCAAGGGAGAGCATCTGTGTGCGCGTCAAACCATCTGCGGCGATCTCAAGCTGCGGAACCAGGTTGAGAGTTTTGTCCTTCTCATCCGCTGGGCGGTTCGGACAAACCTCGGCAAGAATTTTTGCCTGCGCCGCCGGTGTTCCGGGAATAATGCCCTGCAACGCCTTGGCTGCGTCCGGCCCAACATTGACCATTGGAACGATCTGAATGTTCACGGTGTCGTGAATGCCTCCGTGAATAAAACGCCAGCGCTGAATCTCACCCGCTTTGATGTCCCTAATCTCCGGCTGCACAACGCCATTGATGCTTGTATAGCGACCGCTGAAGTCCCACGCAGTCGGCGACGAGAGCTGCGCGTTGAAGTTCTCCACCACGCCAATCTTTCCAGCCGGACATTCCCATGCTCCGGTTTCACTAGCACCGCTTCCAATAATGTTGCCTTGGCTGTCAAAGCAGGCGTAAGGAATCTGCTGGAAGAGAAAAACCTTTTCTTTATACGCTCCATTCGCATCGCGCAGAATCGTATCAATGTCACCTGGAATAGCGGGAGTTGTCGCTGTAGCAGGAACATATGGGCGATTCCCGCGGATGATCAACACACCGGAAGCGCCGCTCGCAACTTGCATCGCAGTCGATCCATGACGGTGAGCGTGATACCAGAATGTTCCCGCGGGATGATCTTCAGGAATATTCACTTCGTAATCGAAGCGTGTGCTGGGCGCGATATTTAAAAGCACATTATCGCTATTGCCGGAAGGCGACACATGCAATCCGTGGAAATGCATGTTGATTGTGTTGAAGCATCCTGGCTGTCCGACCGGATCCATGCCATGCGGGCAACTGGGATCGTCCTTCGCCAGATTGTTCGTCAGATTGACGCGTAGCGTTGTGCCTGGCTTCGCTTCGATCTGCGGCCCTGTAAGGCAACCACCGTAGGATCGCAGCGACACCGTGTCTTTGTAGTTGGTCGCGGGATTACCCGGATTGTAGATCGTGTTCTGGTGCTCTTCAACGCCAATTGAAACAGTCACGATGTTGCCGTTATAGCTGACCTCGGCCGCCGGATCGCAAGCCGCGCCCGGTGGTGTCGCGCGGACCAGTTCCATCGCCTGCATATGCGCGCCGGTGGGTGACGTTGTCTGCGTCAGCGCAGGCGGTGCTTGGAACGGCTGGGGGCCAAGCTGCGCCTGAAGAGACGCTGCGATGAAAAGAAACGCCGAGATAATCGTGAGGCTTCGCATCGAGATGAGGCTCCGGGTATTCGTGATGGATTTCGAGATGTCATGAAAATCAGGCCAGCGCCATCGACGTCGCATCGTGCTGCTTGTGCTTTACGATGAGGGCAACTACGGTCTCCGTCGCTTGATGACGACGGAGACCGTGCTCGTAAAACTGCAAGAGTGACGCCGCAAGGTTTTTCCGGAATGCAGATCGTCCGTTTCATGCGGCCTGACGTATTCGCTACACGCGCGGCAGAGTTTAAGCGTGCTTAATCGCCATAAAGGTGGCTGTGTATCCAGCAGGCTGGCCGTCATGCGGCTTCACCCGGATGATGCCACCCACTAATGTTGAAACCTGGCCCACACCGTTGGACCAATGGGGAACGTAGTAGCCCTGGTAATCGTAAAAATATGCCGCAGTAGGTGTATTGGGCCGGCCCGTGCCGTGAAGCAGCACACCCTCTGGAGCCGTCGCGGTAGGTGGAGTAATTGTGCCATGCAGGTCCATCCCCTGGCCGCCGCCAAAGTCCAAGGCACCCGTAATGGTGACTCCGGTAGGTGGTTTGAGAGTCATCGTTGCTTCTGCGAAGAGCATATTCAGTAGCGCATTGGCATTTCCATTCACCAATGTGGGGTCGTTGATGAAGCTACGATACGTCCAGGTACCCGCAAGCGAAATTTCAGGAAGGCGATACGGCATGGTGTTCTCCTTGTTGCTCTGGTTAGGGAAAGAGAAATGGTATGAAGGCCAGCGCGGAACGGAAGTGTGGCATCCCACGCCGAAGGCCCGAAACCATGTGGTCATGGTCTAGAGCTATCAGCGTGGGAGCGTGCCAGACTTACTTCGATTGGCGAAGCTCAATCGCCCCAATCTGCACATTGGCCTGCGGCCGGAATGCGCTTAGCACTTCGGGACGAATGGCCTGCAACCTGGTGGTAGTCGCCGCATGGGCCGGCACGCGTCCGTCTGTCGCCTCGAAACTCACCGTCACTCCTGGCGTAGTCGTCGAAACATTCAATGCGCGCAGTTGATCAGACACGTCGTATTCCAGTGTCTTCACGCTCGGACCATCATGATGATGGAAGGCGCCGAACCAGTTGATCGTGCCGACATACTGACGCGTTGCAGGTTGCCCCTGCTTCGACACATAGACATTCAGCAAGGTTCCGGGAGGTCCATCTGCCTTCACGTCGCGCAGTATCAGTACACTGCTCTGCGACGCTCCGGCAGGCTTCACCAGCGAGCGCAGCTTCGTCGCGGGCACAGGGATATCCACTGAGACTTGCGGGCCATTGATCGGTAATGGCTTTGTCGAGCCGACGATTGTTGGGAAGCGCTGTTCGGTGGTTAGCTCTTGCAACGCTAGTTCCTCCCGGAAGATAGGCTTGCGGATAAGACCTCGCGAGCAGGAAGCCACGTTGTCATACACGTAACCGAGTTTTGTGGAGTCGAGGAAATCGCTCACAGGCCGTGTTTGCAGAGTACCGTTCTCATCCGGGAAGCTGAACGTCTGTGTCTCCCACGGAGCGCCTGTAGGAGTGGTATGCAGATGCTGCCAGCACGCCCAGATGCGATCGATATTGGCATGGTGCGAGTAGAACACCGGATCGTTGCCCGCTACCGGCACATCACCCATGTGCGCAACCGGGCAGGTCGGCCCGACCGTGCAATGCACATACCCATGAAGGCCCGTCTCAATCCCGTATTCAAAGTTCAGATAATTGGCATTCGTAAGCGCGCTGTTGATGTTCGTCGTGGTGGAGCTAAGCGTGGAGGTTGCGGCGTTCATGCCGGGATCGCGCTTGCTGTCGTACATCGTTGACGACGTATTACGAAACTCCGCGGGAATAGCCTCCTGCGAGGCGTTCGTGTAGTCCCAGTAAGGCAGACGAAGCGTGTTGTCCTGCGCCGCCCAGCGCAGCACGCGCTCAAAGTAGTAGAGATACATGCGGTGCCAGCCAAAGAAGTTCGCCTGCTGAGGTCCAGGGCCCGCTGAATGCTGACAAGTTGCCCAAACAGCTTTTGCGATCTGGTCCGGAGGAGTCTGATCAGTAATGTTGCTGTAGTAGGAGGCGTAGCTTCCCATTCCCTGCGAGTTCAGGTACGCAACCTGCTGGGCGACAGTGCCATCCATGCTTTGCGGTCCGTAGTAGCCATGAATATTAGCCCAATATTTCCAGCTGCGGCGGAAGTCGACCGACGTTGGCGCTGCATTATCCAACGACCTCATCTTCAATACAGCCTTCTTCAGGCTGGCAAGACGTGCCGGACCACCCGGGCCGGAGATAAAATCCTGCCACCTCATGCGGACCTGCGGAGCCGCCGGCTTATATATGCCCCCGGCTTTCGCTTCCGACGGAGTTAAGGTACAGCAAAGCACAAGCGCGATCGACAGAACTGCGCGCACAAGATGAGGGAATGTACTGCTCTTCATAGATCTCCTCGTAGTACTAAAAATGCTTGTATTGCATGCGACATCAATGAGCCACGAGTTAACGTGGTCGTCCGACAAAGAGTAATAATGCGGTAAATATAAGCTGGATAACAACCCATCAGGGAGCAAAGGATCGTCATCGCGCTGATAGCACAGTCACACGAATAAACATGGACTGATAGCAATCCGCAACTTGCGGCTTCTGATGAAATGGGGCCTGTAACCCAGAGAGAGAGGAGGAGGAAACTGACCATTTGTTGCTCGGCGCGATCATCGCTATTCGCCCAACAAGAATGCCTGGAACTATCGGGCCTTGAAGTTGTCGCTAGTCTGTGAGACCCATTCAAAATGGGTCAATACATAAAGTCAAGCGCAAGCAGCAAAAGTTATTACCAAAGACATATGACTTTGCATCGCATTTCCCCGCAGGATCACCGACACATCGTAACCGCTTGACTACAGCGAAGCTGCTTCGCAAGCCTGATTGCTGCTGGGCCGCTACCTCCGTGAACGAAAGTTGTAATTGCCCGCGCAGCAAAGCATTTTTTGTTGCGATTCGTTTAAATCGTTTGGCACACTTCGAAGTAATAGCGTGTACGGCGTAAGTCTACCAATGTGCCGGTTTGGACGAGTTCGCACACAATATTTTCAAATGTTCTTGAGAAAACGCGCTTCTGGACAATACCATTCTTGCTCGTAACTCGGCGATTATCGTCTCCAAAGTGGGGCCCGACAATGTCACCAACCAGCCATCAGAAATTGCCATCGAACTTAGTCCGTCACTTAGCTATTGCATAGAGGCGCCACGGGCACAGGACAATCACGGGGAAACCAATAATTTTTGGCTTGCCTGTAATTCTCAATTGTCGCCAACAGGCCGATGCACTCATCGAGTTACCGACCGGCACCAAAACAGGCAGTGAAGCACCTTACGAGTAGTGTGAACTGATGCGCACGTAACAATCAAAAAGACATGTCCGACGGTGAACCGCGATCCGCAGCGGATTGGCGGTCCGCTGCGTGTGACGCCGCCCTTCCCTTCATGCCATGATGCGTACACGGTGCATGAAGAGCTCCGCTGTGGCGAGAAATACGGCTTTCTCGAACGGCCCCGCTTCAAGACCGTGCCGCTTGAGTGCATTCAACTCCTCAAGCATATTCGCGGCCGGAAGTGGCAGGCCCGATGGATCGACACGCATACCGGGCTGGTGGACTATATCAACTCGGTCCAGATCGTCATCCCATGGATGAGCGCAAAGCTTTTCTTCAGGAAGAGCGCGACCAGGAGGTGATGGCTCAGCACAACGAAGATGTCGGGTTCCTGCCCACATCGGCGCTCTCGGACGCCATTCATAGCGTCTTTGAGAACATCGGAGAGAGCGCACACTTTGACATCCACCATGGCTCGATGAGCGGCGTCATCGACGTCATCGAGCGGCTTCGAGTACGAGCCAAGCTCAACCCTGCCCGTTATAGCGCCGACGCGCTATATTCGATGAAGAGCCGTCAGCGTACGCGATCTTGAACGTCTTTCCGAACACGTTCTTGTAGCGGTTCTTGGTCGCCGGAGACCAGTCGTGCCCCTTCAACCAAGCGTCAATCTCGGAGGGCAAGATCTCGTCCGCGACGCGATCACCGAAATCTTTTAGGATGATGTTCATCCGGATTCGGAAGTTCTTGACGTCCTTCCGGCCATGCTCGATCTACCACTCAAGCGCGTGCTTGCCGAGTGCTTCGAACTTCACTCCCTTGCTCTTCATGTTGTTGGGCAGCTTCACACCCCGCAGGGCATCGGCCTTGCGGATCTTGTACAGGTCGCTCGCGTCCTTCTTGCGACGACCTTCTCGCGGCGTTCGCGTCCGTCGATGTAATAGCGAATCCACCAGATCTCGGAACCGGGGTCCTTCTCGAATACGCCGCGCTCCTTCTTCGTACTTCTCCTGGGCATGTTCCGGCGCCTCCTAATCCAAAGTAGCAAATTGGATACCAACCGGCACCAAAACCGGCACCAGCACTTTTTGAGCATGAAAAAGCCTCTCGGGCTGAGAGGCTTTGGTCTTCATAACTATTCATTTTGCTCTACTTATCTTGGTGCCGGGAGGGGGAATCGAACCCCCATGAGGTTGCCCTCGGCGGATTTTGAGTCCGCTGCGTCTGCCAGTTCCGCCATCCCGGCGCAAATCAAATTCTACCAGCGCCAAACTCCCCACGCCGCCTGCGCGCCCATAAACTCCTCGCCTGCATCTGCGGTCCCCCTCGCCGAACCACAGACCGCACACCCCCTCTTCCCTGACTACATTTACCTCTGCATCATCCCAGGCCCAGGAGCATGCCGTCGTTGCCGCCCCCACGAATAAGCGAGCCTCGCAAATACTCCCGAAACCAGGTACCCCATAGCGATGACCATCAACATCCACTCTGACTTCCAAGCGATCAGAGCGCCCATGAGCGCAATCAACGCGAACAGTTGGAACGGCTGCCGCTTGCCCGAAGTAATCTCCTTCGCACTCCAGAAGCGCCAATTGCTCACCATCAAAAAGCTCGAAAACAAGATCAGCACCAGCCACACCACCGACGTCCAGGCGTTATAGATCGGCGACCCATCGAAGCAATGCACCACTGCCGCAATCACACCGGCACCCGCAGGAATCGGCATCCCCACAAAAAATTTCTTCCCCGGCTTCCCCGGATTCCGCGGCTGCGGATTCACCGCAATATTAAACCGCGCCAGCCGGCTCGCCCCGCAGATCAGAAACAGGAAACATACCAGCAGCCCGCCATGCAGCACGTTATCCCGCAGTGTCGGATACGCCGTCGCCGGCAGCATCGTAAAGCCCCAAAGATAAGCCAGCAAACATGGTGCCACGCCAAACGTAATCACATCGGCCAGCGAATCCAGCTCACGCCCAAAGTCGCTGGCGGTATTCGTCAGCCGCGCAATAAATCCGTCTACCCCATCCAGCAGCGCAGCTAATCCGATCGCCAGCGCAGCGTGGTCAAAGCCCGCGTGGTTCGTCGCCGTCCCCTGAATGGCCTGCGTAATCGCATAGTACCCGGCACCTATATTTCCCGCCGTAAACAGCGAAGGCAGCAGATACATCCCACGGCTGGGCCTGCGCCGAAGCTGTTCCGCCTCCCCCCCCTGCTCGGCGAAGCCAAGCTGCTCGCCTGCCATCAGCGTACCCCGTCCGTACCTGCAGGCTGCTGCAGCACTGCCAACACGGTCGAGCCACCCTTCACGCGCATCCCCGTCTTCACCTTGGGCACCGCATCGGCAGGCAGCAACACATCCGTACGCGATCCAAATTTGATCAAGCCCACCCGCTGCCCACGCTCCAGCTTGTCGCCCACCTTCACCGAGCAAACAATCCTGCGCGCCAGTAGCCCGGCAATCTGCTTGTAACTCACCTCGTACCCACCCGCATCGATCACCACCAGCGTCTGTTCATTCATCACCACAGACTCCGGCTTCATCGCATTCAAAAAATCACCCTGCCGGTGCTCCACCGCCTTCACCATCCCAGCCACCGGGGAACGATTCACATGCACATTGAACACATTCAGAAAAATGCTGATCCGCAGCCTGCTTCCGGCAGACGTCTCAATCCACTCCGATTCCGTCACGAGCCCATCCGCCGGCGAAACCACATCTCCCACTCCAGTCGGAATTACACGCTCAGGATCGCGAAAGAACCACAGAAAAAATGCCGCCAGCACCAACGGCAGCGCGGTCAGGACCACAAAGTGCGTCAGCCCCCAGACTACCGCCGCCACTATACCCAGCCCTAAACCGTAGAAATACCCATCTCGCACCATATCCTTCTCATTATAAAGCTTGCGCAACGCCTTTCACATTGCATCCCTCCTGTATCTCAGTTAGCCTGACCAAGCACTAAAACTACGCATATATGACCTCCCCTAAATTTTCCCTCGCACGCCCAATTCTCCTGGCAGCCCTTTTTCTGCCAAGCCTCCCCCAAGCCCTTGCCGCTCAGTCCCCCCTCCATCTCCAGGGCCAGGTCCGCGATACCGACGGCCGCACCGTGCCTGACGCCTCCATCACCGCCGAGGGTTCCCACGGCAAAATCTCAGCCACCGCCGACGACACCGGCCACTTCCATCTCGATTACCCCGACTCCTCTACTCCCCTCACCCTCCGCGCCACCGCCCGCTCGCTCGAATCCGACCCCATCCAGCTCAGCCCCCAGTCCCCGCCTGCCGACCTCGCAATCGTCCTCCATCTCTCCGCCGTAGCCGAGCAGGTCACCGTCACCTCAACCCGCTCCTCGCTCGACCTCCCTGCAACCGCCAACACCGTCTACACCCTCGACGCTAAAACACTCCACACCTACCCCGCCATCACGCTCGACGACCAACTCCGCCAGCAAGCCGGCTTCGAGCTCTTCCGCCGCTCCAGCTCTCGCACCCAGAACCCCACCAGCCAGGGCATCTCTCTCCGCGGCCTCGGCTCCACCGCCGTCAGCCGCACCCTCGTGCTCGAAAATAACGTCCCCATGAACGATCCCTTCGGCGGCTGGATCCACTGGGACGAAGTCCCCAACGAAGCCATCGACGCCGTCACCATTGCCACCGGCGGGGGATCCGATCTCTACGGATCCAGCGCACTCGGCGGCGTCGTAGATGTCGTCCCGGCCCGCCCAACCACCGCGCGCTTCGACGCCTCGGCCTTCGGCGGCGGGCAGGACTCCTCCCTCGTCGGTCTCCGCGGCGATCTCGGCAACCCACACTGGCGCCAACTCCTCGCCGCCGACTCCTACCGCACCGCCGGCTACATCATCGCCGCACCCGCCAACGCAGGGCCCGTCGACGTCCCCGCCAACGTCCACTACCAGTCCGTCCGCTCGGAGACCGACTACATCTTCTCCAACACCAACCGCGCCTTCCTCACCGGCAACATGCTCAACGAGGCCCACGGCAACGGCACGCCTCTCACCACCAACGGCACTCGCCTCTGGCGCTACATCCTCGGCGACGACTGGTCCGCAGGCCATCAGACCAACGGCCGCGTCCGCATCTTCGGCAGCGACGAAGCCTACCGCCAGTCCTTCTCCTCCGTCTCCTCCGTCCACACCAACCGCGACACCGAAGCCCTCACGCGCCTCCAGCACGTCCGTACCCAGGAGCTAGGCGCCTCCACCGACGCCACCGTAGCCTTCTCCCGCATCGCCTTCGTCGCAGGCGTAGACATCCGCGACATCCGCGGAACCGACTACGAGAATCCCATCAAGGCCAACGCCATCACCGGCATCTTCGACGCCTCCGCACGCCAGCGCTTCGTAGGCGGCTTCGGCGAAGCTCTCGCCTCCGCCCACCACGGCCTCTTCAAAGACTTCTCCGCCGCCCTCTCCCTCCGCCTCGATTCCGCCGCCAACCTCGATACCCGCACCATTACCCAGACAAACCCTGCGCCAATCCCCCCAGCAGTGCCGACTGCCAACCGCAGCGAATTCATCGCCAGCCCCCGTTTCGGCATCGTCCGCCAAGTCACATCGCGCGCCACCATCCACGCAGCCGTCTTCCGTGCCTTCCGCACCCCCACCATGAACGAGCTCTACCGCACCGGCCAGATCGGTCCCCAGGTCACCCAGGCCAACCCCAGCCTCCTATCCGAACGCGCCACCGGCTGGGAGACCGGCACCACCTTCACCACACGTCCCGTCGCCCTCTCCGCCACCTACTTCTGGACCCAGATCAACCGCCCCGTAGCGGCAGTCCTGATCGTCGCGCCCAATACGTACAAGCGAGAAAACCTCGGCCAGATCGTCAGCCAGGGCACCGAGCTGCGCCTCGACCTCTATCGCAGCAAGCCCATCTCCGCCACCGTCGGCTACCAGTACTCCCACGCCATCGTCACCCGCTATAACCCGCCGCCGCCAACCCAGTCGCTCGTCGGCAACTGGATCCCCGACGTCCCCCGCCAGAACTTCACCGCTCAGCTCCGCGCCGCCAACCACCGCCTCGGCGAACTCACCCTCGCCGCCCGCGCCACCGGCCACGTCTGGGACGACTCACTCAACACCAACGAACTCCACCCCTTCTTCCAGCTCGACCTCTTCGCACGCCACGACTTCGGCCCCCGCTGGTCCGCCTCCGTCACCCTCAACAACCTCCTCAACCAGCGCCCCGAGGTCTCCTTCACCCCGCCCCTCCTCACCCTCGGCTCCCCCTTCCTCGCCCAGGGCGGCATAGCCTTCCACTGGAACAAAGACCGCCCCCGCTGACCCGCACTCTGATGTTGTCGGGCAATCATTTCCATTCGCTCTGCCACCCCCATTCTTGCCCACATCCTGAGCGAACACGAAGGGTCGGGAACAAGCACTCTCCCGCCCAATCAATCTCATTCATTCATTTCAGCTCGTCGCGTTCTTGCTGTCATCCTGAGCGAACGCGAAGGATCCCGACACCTCTCGCACCACCACATCCGCCCGAACCTTTCTCCCACAGATCGCCGAGCTCATAGCTCATAGCTCATAGCTCAACAATAAAAGCCCTTCCTCCCCTCCCTCTCGAATCCAAATCACACAACACAAACCTCCCCATCTTGACACCCCGACTACAATAGATACAGGGGCAAAGTAAAAAACAGCGTACGCGGGGAATGCATCTTTGCATCCTCCATCCGTAGGCTAACTCCAATAGATTGGATACTTTACCTACAACCCCAATCGATTGGATACTTTACGCGGAAGTCCGGACCTAAGTCCTTTGTTGGGGATACTTTAGTACTTTTTCGAAAAGAGAAATCAGTGCCAAATTCACCCAAACCCGCGCCCGCCCCACCCCCTTCCGCCCGCCGCCACACCTCCCTTGACACCCCGCCGCAAAAACTCAAGCGACCTCGCAAACTTTATTTTTGGCCCAAAAATTCCTTTCTGAAAAACGCCCCCTTCCTCGCCGCAAGCCTCCTGACCCTCGCTCTCGCTGCGCAGCAACCTGCCCAGCTACCCCAACTTCAAGACCCCGCCAACCTAACCGGCGAGCGCGTCTCCCCCCAGGACCCAGCCGACACCCTGCCCCTCAACCACGGGACCCCGGCCCTCCAGCAGCTCCTCCTCAAGCTCCGCACCCGAGCCTCCTTCATGCTCATCGTCGCCCACCCCGACGACGAAGACGGCGGCCTGCTCACCTACCTCTCCCGAGGCCAGGGCGCACGCGTCGCCATGCTCACCCTCAACCGCGGCGAAGGCGGCCAGAACCTCATGTCCGCCGACTTCGACGACGCCCTCGGCCTCATCCGCACCCAGGAGCTCCTCGCCGCCGACCGCTACATGGGCGTCGACCAGTTCTTCGGCACCGAGGTCGACTTCGGCTTCTCCAAGACCAAAGAAGAGTCCTTCGCCAAGTGGACCCACGACCGCGTCCTCTACGACGCCGTCCGCGCCGTCCGCCTCTACCGCCCGCTCGTTATCGCCAGCGTCTTCATCGGCGGCCCATCCGACGGCCACGGCCAACATCAAGTCGCCGGCCAAATAGCCCAGGAAGTCTTCAACGCCGCAGGCGACCCCAAAGTCTTCCCCGACCAAATCGCCGCCGGACTCCAGCCCTGGCAACCGCTCAAGGTCTACGCCCGCGTCCCCTTCGCCCGCATCGTCGCCGATGCATCCGGCACCCAGACGATCTACGACTACGCCACCAACCAGTACACCCCCGCCCTCTTCACCAACTACGTAACGGGCCGGGTCACAAACACCCTTCCCGCCGCCAACGTAATCATCCACGAAGGTGACCCCGCCACCTATACCTCTCCCGACGGCACCAAAATCCCCATTCCCGGCATGGAGAATCTAAGCTACATCCAGTTCGCCCGCGAGGGCCTCGCCCTCCAGAAAACCCAGATCGGCCCCACCGCCCGCCTCGCCTCCCCGGGGCCGCACGACGTCAGCTACACCCTCTACGGCTCCAAACTCCCCTGCCCCGTCCAAATCAAACAGCCCCCTGCAAGCACCCCAGCCCCCCAACCGCTTCTAGGTACCCCGAGCCTTCAGGCTCGGGTCTCTACCTCCCCAGCCGCGAACGGGGCTTTAGCCCCTGGGGCATGCCCTCCATCTACCGAAGAACCCAGCCTCTTCTCCGGCATCGATACCTCCCTGCCCGGCATAGCCGACCTCGTCCCCGAAGCCTCCGACAAGCTTCGCCCTCTGCTCGAAAAGATCGATGCTCAAATCGTCGAAGCCCAAACCCTCTTCAATCCCGCCAAGCCCGAACTCATCGCTCCACCCCTCCGCCTGGCCCTCGCCACCCTCGACCAGTTCCTCCACGAGCTCGAAGACCCCAACATCAACGACCTCCCATCCGACGAAACATACAGTCTCCTCCACGAGCTCCGCATCAAGCGCGTCCAACTTAACAACGCTCTAGTTCTCGCCGAAGGCATCACTCTCACGGCCCGCGTCACCTCCCCGACGAAGCCCGAAGCTCCGCTCTCCAACCTCTTGACCAGCCCAACGACAGCCGAGCTTCACCTTGACATCATGTCCAGCGCAGCCTCACCGATACAACTCATCTCTGCTGCGATATCCAGCCCTGCCCAAGAGCAGACGATCTTCGCCGACAAGCCCACCGCAATCCTTCCTGCCCCGTATTCCCTGGTTCATGCACTCACATTCCCCGGCGGTCTGCCGGCCACTCGTCCCTATTTCTCGCGCCAGGATGTTGAGCAGCCGTTTTACGATCTATCCTACCGCGCCCTCCGCAACGCTCCCGCGACGCCAGCCCCCTTCGCAGCGTCAATCTCCCTTGACGATAGCGGGACTCCACTAACTCTCGTCGCCGCGGTGACGGGCGCCGACGCGAGGCAAGCAATCGCCGTCGTACCCGTCGACTCGGTCTCCTTCTCGCACTCTGCAGGCGTCCTCCCCATCGGAAAGACTGATTCCATGGCATGGGTCGAAAGCCGCATCCCCATCAGCACGTGCACCGGACATATCTACGACCAGCCCGGCGTCTGCGGGCACTACGCCTCAGAAAGTAGCATCCAGCTGGACCTGCCGACCGGCTGGAACATCAGCGACACCGCGAAAGCGTACGTACCCAGGGACCTTACACTCACCCAATACATGGGATTCACCCTCGCTCCCCCCGCCCTTCATTCCGGAGACAAACTCGCCGCAACTGCCTCTGCCGAGTTTCAAGGTCGCTCCTACGCCGAAGGCTATCGCCCCGTCGGATACCCCGGCCTCACCACAACCAACTACTTCCGGCCTGCCACCTATCGAGCAACCGCCGTCGACCTCCGCCTTCCGGATCGCATCCTCGTCGGCTATATCAAGGGCACTGGAGACGAGGTCTACGACTCTCTCTTCCAACTTCTCGGAGGAAACGTCCAGATGGTTGGCTTGGACGAGCTGACGGCTGCCAACCTAAAGCGCTTCGACGCCATCATCCTCGGCGTCCGCGCGTACGAGTCGCGGCCCCAACTGGCGGCTGCCAACTCCGTCCTCAGCACTTACGTCGCGAATGGCGGAGTGGTCATCGTCCAATACGCAGGCCGCGATCTTCCGGTAGGCTCAGCACCGTACTCTCTCTCGCTCGGCAGCGACGAAAAAGTGGTCGAAGAAGACGCCCCCGTCCAGATCCTTACGCCGACCGATCCACTCCTCACCTGGCCCAACAAAATCACCTCTGCCGACTTCGACCACTGGATCGAAGAACGCGGTCACGGCTTCATGGCCACCTGGGACCCGCACTACACCGCGCTCGTCGAGACCCACGACCACGGCCAGCAACCCCAGCGCGGCGGCCTGCTCGTAGCCCGCACTGGCAAGGGAGCCTGGATCTACCTGGGCCTCGCCCTCTACCGCCAGCTCCCCGAAGGCGTCCCCGGCGCCTACCGCATCCTCGCCAATTTAGTCAGCGCGGCCAAAAAACCCGCCTCGCGACCAACGGGGGCACCCACGCGAAGCCCAGCACAGGTCACGAAGTGACCGCCCCACGCGCAGTGGGCCCGTCCGGCAGGACAGCCTTACTCCCGCACCCGCTTCTTGATCTCCACATTCAGCCGCTTGATCTTCTGATTCAGCGTACTCAGCGGAATCTTGAAGTACTCCGCCGCCTCTGTCTGATTCCAGTGGCTCCGCTCCAGCCGGTCGGCGATAATCCTGCGCTCAATCTCCTCCATCAGGTCGAACAAGCTCGCATCCGGCCGATGATCCAGCAAACTCGCCGAGTAAGTATTCCCCGTCAGCGAAGCAGGCAGCAGGTCCGGCGTAATCGTCCGCGTCGTCGCCAGCACCACGCCACGCTCCATCGCATTCTCCAGCTCGCGCACATTCCCCGGCCACTCATAGTCCATAAGAATCCGCATCGCCTCCGCCGCCAGCGTTGGCACCGCAACGTCATTCTCATCCGCATAGCACTTCAAAAAATGAGCCGCCAGCAGCGGAATATCCTGCCGTCGCGCACGCAGCGGAGGCAGATCCAGACAGATCACATTCAGCCGGTAAAACAGGTCCTCGCGGAACTTCCCTTCCCTCACCGCCTGCTGCAGGTCCACATTCGTCGCCGCAATAATCCGCACATCCACCTGGATCTCCTGCGTTCCACCCAGGTGCATAAAGCGTTTATCCTGCAGCACTCGCAGAATCTTCGCCTGCATATCCATGCCCATCGTGCCGATCTCGTCGAGGAACAGCGTCCCTCCGTTCGCCACTTCGAACAAGCCCTTCTTCGCCGTGATCGCCGAAGTGAACGCACCTTTCACATGGCCGAACAACGTCGACTCCAGCAGATCCGAAGGCACGGCCCCCGTATTCACCGGCACAAACGGCTTATCCCGTCGCGGCGAATTAGCATGCAGCGCCTTCGCCACCAGCTCCTTGCCCGTCCCACTCTCACCCTGGATGAGCACGGTCGAGCGGCTCGGCGCCACCTGCGCCACCAGGTCGAACAGCCGCAGCATCGGCTCGCTCTTGCCCACAATGTTGTCGAAATTGTAGCGTTGCTTCAACGCACGCTTCAGCTGAACAATCTCTTCCTCTGCTCGCCGCCGCCCAATCGCCGCGCGAATATCCGCGAGCAGCTTCTCGTTGTCCCACGGCTTCTGCACGAAGTTTTCCGCACCCGCACGAATCGCATCCACCACGTTCGACACTGTGCCAAACGCCGTGATCATGATCACCGGCAGCGCAGGCTGCATCTCCAATACGCGTGGCAGCACATCCAGGCCGCTCTCCCCCGGCAGCGCCAGGTCCAGCAGCAGCAGGTCGAACTCATTCCCCGCAAGCTGCTCCAGCCCCGTAGGCCCATCCACAGCCGTTGTGACATCGAACCCTTCAAGGCTCAGCAGCGTCTCCAGCGATTCGCGAATCGCCGCCTCATCGTCGATGATCAATATCCGCGCCGGTCCCACTACGCGCGCACGCGCGCCTGCTGCCTGCACATTCGTCTCACTCGAATTCGTTTCCTCTACCGCATCGACCATTGTTCCTTCTTCATCTTTCAAACTCTATGCAACAACCGTTTTGCCGATGTCATGCATCGATTCGCCAGCTACTCCATTGCCCACGCCATTCGCCGCACTACGCACCGGGATGGGAAATTCCAGTCGAAACGTCGTGCCCATGCCTACTTCGCTCTGCACCAGCATCTTGCCTCCATGCTCCTGCATGATGCCGTAGCTCACCGCCAGCCCAAGCCCCGTGCCCTTGTGCTGCCCCAGGCCCGGCTTCGTCTTCGTCGTAAAGAAAGGATCGAAGATGCGGTTCAGGTGTTCCACTTCGATGCCGCCGCCGAAATCCTGCACGACAACATACACGCATCCATCGGCTTCCTCGGTTGCAATCCGTATCCTCGCCTCATGGGTCCCATGCATCGCATCGCGCGCGTTCAGCAACAGGTTCAACACTACCTGTTGCAGCTTACCTTCATTCCCATCCACTCGCGACAGTTCGCGGTCTAGTTGCGTCTCAACCCGGATCCCCGCAACCTTCAGCTGGTGATCCAGCAGCGCGAGCGTATCCTCAAGCAGCCGATTCATATCCACCGAAGCAAACTCGGCGCTTCCCGTCCGTGAAAAATTCAGCAGGCCATTCACAATCTGCGACGCGCGGAACGTCTGCTGCGTAATCTTCTCCAGCACCGGCCCGATCTTCGCATCCGCATCCATCAGCGGCCTCATCTGCTTGGCCAGCATCTGCGTATAGCTCGAGATCACCGCCAGCGGCGTATTCACCTCATGCGCCACGCCCGCAGCCAGCAGCCCGATCGACGACAGCTTCTCGGCCTGCGTCAACTGCGTCTCCAGCGCAATCCGCTCCGTAATGTCATCGACGAGAATGATTCGCCCCACGACCGTAAAGTCGCGCTTCAGCAAGGGAGCAATCGCGATATTCGCCACACGCATCTCTCCTGCAGGCAGCGTCAGCCGAACCTTGTAGAACGTATGTGTCCCCTGCTCCTCGCGCACGCTATCAAACCGTTCCATGAACTCCGCCGGAAAGATCGTCCCCAGCCGCTGCCTCAGAGCCTCTCCACGGGACTTCGCATACATCACCTCCATCTGCGCATTCCAGCTCTCGATCTTGTCTTCCAGATCGACCGCGAAGATGCCGATGTGAATCGACTCGACGATATTCTCGTGAAACTCCTTCAGCCGTTCGAACTCCGTAATCTTCTGCTCCAGCCGACGGTAGAGCTGCGCATTCTGGATCGCAATCCCGATGTATCCGGCCAGCGATCCCAGCACCTCCACATCTTCGCTCGATAGAAAATCCCCATCATCCGTACGCCCCACGCCGATGATCGCCACCGTGCGCGTCCCGCCGCCCTCGCGGTTGGCCACGCGGCACGGCAGGTAGTAGTTCAAATCCAGGAGACCCGCACTCTCCTGCTGCGTCTTCGGCAGTCGCAACACCTGCTGCGGATTCTCGAGGAAGATATGGTCGTTCGCGTCGTAGCCATCGAAGTCGAGAAAACGCACATCAAGCGTCCGCAGGTCGCCCGCGCCTACATCGCTTAATCCATGCGATGCCGCCAGTTCAAATCCCGACCGCATTGCCGCCTCACCGTCTTCCGAATCCTCCGTCGCAAGAAACACCGCCACCCGAGTCACCAGCAGCGTCTGCGGCAGCCGCTCCACGATCGCATCCAGCAACGCCCGCAGGTCCGTCTGCGAGTTCAAGCTCCGCCCAAAGTCGATCAGGGTCTCGCGATAGTCGAAGCTCTTCTGGTCGAACACACGATCCACGCGCCCCTGGATCATCCGCTTCAGCGGATCGAACGACAGGCCCACCACGATGATCGCAACGATTGGCCCCCACACGCCGAAGCCCGGATACCGCGTATGGATCAGCTCCGACGCAATGCCGACCGCGCCAAAGTAAATCCCCGCCAGCGATGCCGTCGCGAGCGTATACGTCACGCCGCGCTTGAAGATCAGGTCCACATCCATCAGCCGGTAACGCACAATCGCCCAGCTGAACGTCAGCGGCAGCAGCACCAGCGAAAGCAGCACACCCTTCGAGACCCACGGATTGACCGGAATGCCCAGGATGAACGGCAACGCATACAGCAGCGTGAACGGACACACCGCCAGCAGTGTCCCGCGCGTCAGCCACTTTAATTGTTGCCGCTCCAGCCCCGACTCCGCCCGCTCATACCGCGCGTAGAAAACGATCGCAGCTGCCACGTAATACAACGCCATGTATCCGTAATCGATCTGATCCAGCCTGTGGCTCAACGCGCCCGTCGCCGACCAAAAGCTGATCGCCCAGACCTGCAAACCCACCAGCCACGCACCCGGCAGATACAGCAGCGGCGCAATCACTCGGCGCCGGACCCGCGCCGGGATTCTTCCTTCGCCCTCCAACGTCGACCCCGAGAAGCTCACCGCGAAATGCAAAAACAATGCCGGCTGCAGCATGGTCGCCAACAGATTCCCCCAGTAAATCACCCGATCAAACAGACCCGGCTGACCCGTCGAACGAAACGCATACAGCACAAACGACACCAGGCAAAACACGAAGAAGTGCGTCGACTTCGGCGCCGTCCATCGCCGAAACAACACGTACAGCCCAATCCCCAGGTACACCAGAGCGATCAAACGAGAACCCTGATCCGTACTCCGATCCGCCGCCTCCAGATAAACCTTTACCGGAAACGGCACAGCCGCTTTCATCCCATTCGGCTGCACCATCGGCCGCACAATCGAATACGTGGCCGCATGCTCATAAATTCCGTTCTCATAAATTGCCCGGACCTGCGCAGCCAGCCGCGGAGTCGGCGCCCCGTTCACCGCTTCAAGAACATCACCCGCACGCAATCCGGCCTTGCTTCCCGGCGAACCCGGCGCAACCCGATCCGCCCGCAGTCCACCCTGCGTCTCCATCCACGTCACGCCGTCGGTTGGGAAATCAATGCTCAAATCCTGGCCAAAATTGAACCCCGCCAGAACGCACACTCCCAGCGTCGCCAGTGCCAGCGCGACGGCGAGAATGCGTGTCTGAAAAGCATTCCTCATGGTGCGGATACCAATTCCTGCCGCTGAACATCACCCGCGCATCGCGCCTATGCGCAGCACTTGCAGCCAATGCAACTCGAGCGCCAACCGAAACTACAGCAATTACGCCCTTAAATCGCGGACCGAGCCTACCAATAATCATAACCGCTTCCATTTATAAGAATCAGTTGTACGGAAATTATTGCCCTGCCGCTAGCTCAACCGACTCCAACGCCCCGTCTGTCTCCTGTCCTCTTCTCTCCTCTCCGTGGCCTCTGTGATTTGCCTTCGCCCCCAGCGCCGACCTGCTCGAACCAAGTATCATCGCAATAAGCCGCTCAATATTCCCATGCCCCCACCCACCCTCCCCACCGACTTCAACGAGTTCCTTGGCAATACCGCCGCAGTCGAAAGCCTGCGCACGGCCATCGCCGCCGGCCGTCTACCCCACGCCATCATCCTCTCGGGCCCCGCCGGAGCAGGCAAATACACCCTCGCCCTCCTCCTCACCATGACAATCGAGTGCGAGCGACAGCCCCGCGACCTCTGGTCCAACGGCCAGACCCTCGCCGGCTTCTGCGGCAACTGTAAAAACTGCATCCGCATCGCCTCCGCCGCCAACCTCGAAGAGCAGGTGGCAGCCGCTGTCGTCGCCCGCGAAGACCTCCGCGAGACCGACAAAAAGGAGACTCGCATCCTCATCCAGCCCCACCCCGACGTCCTCATCCTCCCGCCCGACCCTCCGCAACTCCTCATCAAGCTCGGCCAGGTCCGCACCCTCATCCAGCGCGCCCACCACCTCCCCGCCGAATCTCCCCGCCGCATTTTCATCCTCACCGCCTCCAACATGATGAAGGAGGCCGCCAACTCGCTGCTCAAGATCCTTGAAGAGCCGCCGCCCTCAGTCCACATCTTCATCCTCGCGGAAAACCTCGGCGAACTCCTCCCCACCATCCGCTCCCGCTGCGCCAACGTCCGCCTCGGAGCCCTCCCCACCGAAGAGATGGAGATGATCCTCGCCGACCGCCGCCCCGAGCTCCCCCCGCAACAGCGTGCCCTTATCGCCCGCCTCTCGCAAGGAGCCGCAGGCCGAGCCCTAGCCTTCGACCTCGAAGCCTACACCGCAGCTCGCGCCGACGCGCTCACCTTCCTGCGATATGCAGCCGCCGCTGCAGCATCCTCAGCCTCCACCGCCTCAAGTGCAGCATCTGCCGCTGAACCCGACCACACCGCGCTCTTCAAGATGACCGAGACGTACCGCGCCGGAGCCGATGGCCAGCAGAAGACCACCGCCCTGCTTCGCGCCTTCTCTCTCCTGCTCGAAGACCTCCTCCTGCTCAACGCCGGCACCCCCGAACTTCTCCGCAACATCGACCTCCGCCCCGAACTCGAACGCCTTTCTTCCGCCCTCTCCTTCGAGTGGATCGAGCGTGCCAGCCACGCCGCCGACCAGGTCCACTCCGGCCTCCGCCGCAACCTCCTCCGCAGCCTCTCCCTGGACGCCTTCGCCGCCCAGCTAGCAGCGCCTTCTTCCACCCATTAATCCAGAAGATCCCAGGGTGCGCTCCCTCTCGAGTGATAATTGGCCATGAGCAATTCTTTCGTTTCCAGATCAGCGCTCGCCAGAACGCAGTCGCTCCGCGTCGTTGTTCTCGCACTCAGCGTAGCAGCCGTTACATTGGGGACCGCATCACTCGATGCACAGCAGACCACTGCCGAGCAAACCGCTCCTGAGCAGGCTTCGTCTCCAGATGGATGGGAAGCCGCCGCTGGGGGCAAGATGGCCTTTGATGTCGCTTCGGTCAGGCAAGACAAATCGGAAGCCAAGCCGCAGTCCAATGTTAAGTTGAACAACTCTAGAACCGCATATCCGCCCAACGGCGGAGCCTTCACCGCCACGAATTGGCCGCTGGTAGACTACATCGCCTTCGCCTACAGGCTTACTGATCGCCAAGTGGATGTGATGGCCAAGGATCTGCCCGAGTGGGTCTTTACGGATCGGTTCGATATCGAAGCAAAATCGGAGAATCACAGCCCGACCAAAGACCAAATGCGCCTCATGCTCCAGAACGTACTTGAAGATCGCTTCAAATTAGTCGGACGCAGAGAGAACCGCGATCTTCCCGCCTTTGGCCTGGTTCCTGCCAAGCCCGGAAAGACTGGGCCGCAGCTCAGACAGCATTCCGAGGACTCGCCCTGCCCCGCGCAGGAGACCGTCTCGCCCGTGCGATCCGCGCCGGTAGAGACCATCCTCAAGGCTTGGCCGCCGAACTGCAAACACACCAGGTCCACCGGAGACCCGGGAGGTGTCCGTTTAGCCGGTCGCAACGTCACCATGGGCCAAATCGTAGATGCATTGACCGACTTCGGAGAGGCGCTCGGCAACCGCGTCGTCATAGATCAGACCGGGCTCACCGGAACCTTCGATTTCGTAGTTGATTTTGCCGAAGCGTCTGAGACCCAGGCCAGCGGCGATGCAGGTAAAATCCTGGCGAGCACTCCATTGCCAACCCTGCAGGATGCTATCAGGGAGCAGTTAGGTTTCAAGCTGATTAAACAAACCGCTCCATTTGATTGCTTCGTCGTCGTCCACGTAGATCACCCCTCCGCCAATTGACTCGTCCGCTGACCTGAGGTGGTGGCCAGCCACTTCTCAGGACTAAGGCTGAGAAAGACGGCGGTCGTCGTGCCCGGCATTGGTTACGGAGTAGTCCTGCCTCGATACATCCCCGCCACCTGCGGAGCCTTCGGCTGGAAGTAGTCTCGTTCCCACAGCGCGCGATATAGCTGACCCGTCAGCTCGGCCGCCTTTGGTCCAAACGTCGGCCGCCCGCCCTCGAGAAAAATGACGGTAACAATCCGTCCAGTCGGCGTCTCCGCATACGAACCGAACCACCCGAACCGAGTCCCATTATTCGAGCAGGTCCCCGTCTTCCCCAGCACAGGAAACTCCTTGAAGTTCACCCGCAAGGACCGCGCCGTCCCATAGTTCACCGCGCCTTCCATGCCGTCGCGCATCTCCGGAATCAGCGGAGCGATATCCAGAATCCGCTTCACCTTGGGCACGAACCTTGCCACTTCCTGCTGACTCTGCGGATGCTGCAAGTAATAAAGCGTCCCGCCATTCGCAATCGCCGACACCAGCGCGCCAAGTTGCAGCGGCGTCATCGAGATGCTCTCGCCGAACGAGCACATCCGCCCCACGCCACCCATCGCCTCCGGCAGCGGCTGGTCCGGATACACCCCAAGCTGCTCGCCCGGAATGTTGTACCCGGCAAGCTCGCCCAGCCCGAACATATTCGCGTAATGTTTAACCCGCTCAAAGCCCAGCATGCGCCCGAGCGTCTCAAAGTACGGATTGATCGACAGCGCCAGCGCCTTGGTCAAGTTCACCGCATAGTGCCCGCCCAGGTTCACCGGCGTATCCCGCTTCACCAATCCCTCGTCAAGCGCTGCCAGGCCAACGGATAGCTTAATCGTCGAGCAGGGCTCCGCGCCACTCGACAGCGCCAGCTTCTGGTTTACCATCGCCAGAATGCGACCGCTCGAAGGATCGATCGCGAGCGCCGTCCCATTCATATTCCCCAGCGCTTCAATCGCCGCCGCCCGCACCACCGGATCTTCGCCGGCCGTCACGTCGCCCAGCGTCAGATTGTCCGCAAAGGAGTCTGCCGTGAAGCGTTCGCCCACAACTCGCCGCGACCGGCGCACCGCCAGTACAGCACGCGCACCTCGCCTGCCACGGCTCGCCGCAGACGTCCTCGATGTCCGCGCCGCCGCCACGCCTCGCGTCCCTACCCGTACAGTCCGCGACGACCGCGAAGCAGCCGCTCCTCCACTATGGCCCGCCACCCGATGCGTCGCAACCTTCGACTTCACTGCCCGATGACGCGCACTCGTCTGCGCCGCCCACACGCACCCCGTCGTTGCAATCAGCAGGCAGATAAGTCCTACAATATTCCAGCGAAATTGACGGCCCATAGTCCCAGCTTCTCCAGTTCGTACGTGCGAATGATTGTGGTTCCGGTCCGTTGGGAATGCCACAACAATTCTTTGACCGTAACGAAGTCCAAAACGCTGCTTCCTCCGGCTCTTCAACGCAAAGATTGAACGCTCTTGCACTGCACTACGCCATGACACGGAGGTATCATCCCGGCAAGTTCCAGAAGTGCGTAAACACCCAGCGTAATCTCTGCAAGCATTCCTGGGACCAAAGTTTCGTCCCCACATCTCCATTCTACTGAACGAATTCGCACAAAAAGATGTGAAGCGTCTCATGAAGTCCGAGTCATGTCGGGCTGCAAGTTCAGCGACTCCGGCGCAGAAATGCCGGTATATCCAATTCGTCGGACTCAGCCGGCTCGGCATGCGCCACCGCCGCGGCACCCGCAAACAACCGTACCTCCCGTGCTGGCTCCATCACCGGATCGGCACTTCCGACGCTTACCGCATCGGTCGCCCCACCCCAGTGCGAAGCTCCGCCACACCCCACATCCTTGCGGAAGAACGCATCGTCAAAAACGGAAGCTGCTACCGGCACCAACTGAGGCTCCGACTCGCGCAAGAACACGGGCGCTACCTCGTCGTCCGCCTCATTCCTCTCGCCCAAACCGGCGAACTCTTCGTCAGCGTCGGCGCTAATCGAAGACTCCTCACGCCACCCCGCCACGCCGTTCTCATCATCCTCACTCATCCGGATGCGCCCCGCATCCGGCGAAACCTCCGCGTCGGCAGCTCCAGTCACAGCAACCGCCGTCCTGCCCTGTACCTCCGGCAGCGTCCCCTGCTCCGCCTCAAACTGTTGCGCGCTCACAGCTGCGCCACGGCTCTCGCGTTCCTCGCTCGCAAACAACGCCGGGGCATCGTTCCCTCGCCCTGTCGAACCGCGCCCATCGCGCCCACGGATCGGCACTTCATAATCCGTCCCGGCAAGCGACGACTCCGACAGCATCCGCGCCCTGCGCTCCGGCATATCCTGCCGAAAGCCGGTCGCGATCACCGTAATCCTCACCTCGTCGCCCATCCGCTCATCCTGCACCGCACCGAAGATGATGTTGCAATCCTCGTGCGCCGCGTTCTGAATAATTGTCGAAGCCTCATTCACCTCGCTCAGCTTCAGATTGCTCGAACCCGTAATGTTGATCAGCACGCCGCGCGCACCATCGATCGCGCCAGCCTCCAGCAGCGGGCTCGCCATCGCCGCAATCGCCGCATCCATCGCGCGTGTCTCTCCCCGGCCCGAAGCCGTGCCCATCACCGCGTATCCCATCCCCGCCATCGTCGTCTTCACGTCGGCAAAGTCGCGATTGATCACTCCCGGAATCGTAATAATGTCCGAGATTCCCTGCACACCCTGCCGCAGCACATCATCCGCAATCCGGAAGCTCTCAAAGAACCCAGCATCCTTCGCCACCGCCAGCAGCTTCTCATTCGGAATCACAATCAGCGTATCGACCGAATCCAGCAGCTCCTGCATCCCGCGTTCCGCCTGCATCATCCGTCGCTTGCCTTCAAACGCAAAGGGCCGCGTCACCACCGCCACCGTCAACGCACCCATCTCACTCGCCAGGCTGGCAATCACAGGAGCAGCACCCGTACCCGTACCTCCGCCCAGCCCCGTCGTCACAAACACCATATCCGCGCCCTCGAGCGCCTCGATAATCTTGTCCGAATCCTCGAGCGCCGCCCGCCGGCCCACATCCGGATTCGCCCCCGCGCCCAGCCCGCTCGTCAGCTTTACCCCAAGCTGCAGCTTCACCGGCGCATTCGACATCTCCAGCGCCTGCACATCCGTATTGGCGGAGATAAACTCCACGCCCTCCACACCCGCCGCAATCATGCGATTCACGGCATTATTCCCACCGCCGCCCACGCCAATTACCTTGATCCGCGCACCACGCTGCGCCGCATCCTGATACTGAATCCGCAAATCATCGCCCCGTTCCGACATGGCTTACACTCCCTGGTAAAAAAATCGGCGCATCCAACCCGCTCTGCATAGCTCTACCCAACGTTCCATGCAGCGTTCAGCGCAACATTCAGCGGCCCATCGACTCCTCGATTCTCACACCCAGCCCTGTGCGATGAAACCCGCTCGCACACGAATGAACCAAGCAAGGTACTTCTATCTTCCCATCTGCACCAGCCACGATGCTATCCCTTCGCATTGCCGCAAATTCGGTACATCACTATGATTATGTTTCTGCATTCCAGTTCGTAAGGTGCACCATTGAGAAATGCCCAGGGGCTCCGCCGCGCATCTACAATTCTCTCGCTTATGCTGCTGCCCTACGCGCTCAGAGCCGATCAATCCCAGCCACCCTCCTTGAACCAGATCCTCCAGCGTCTCGAGGTAAATCTCAACCGCTACGACACCCACATTCCCGGCTTCTTCGCCGACGAGCACATTGTCTCCCAGGTCGCTCCTGGCACACGCGATCAGAACACCCTCACCGACTCGACATTTCGCCTCAAGCGCACTATCCACCCCGACCATACCGCTACCCTCGACGAATCGCGCGACGTCAAGAGCGTTAATGGCCGTCCCGCATCCTCGCAGGACCTTGCGGGGCCGACCGTCGTCAGCGGAGCGTTCGAAGGTGCACTCGCCGTAGTCTCTTTCTCCCAAAGCACCTGCACCCGCTACACCCTTGACCACAACAAGCGCAAAGATCCTACCGCTCCCTACATCATCCGCTTCGCCTCCGTACTTACCTCGCACGATTCTCCAGCATGCCTGCTCGATGAGAAAAGCAAAGGCCGCGTCTTCATCGACCCGATTGCAATGCAGATCACCCACCTGGAACTCACCACGCCCCACCACACGATCATCCCCGGCGACGCATCGTCCTCCGCCATCACCGGCCCGCGCACCCTCGTCGTCGACTACGCCCCCATCCTTTTCAACAGCGAGACGTTCTGGCTGCCCTCGACCATCATGTCCCATTCCACAACCGGCGCCGGAACCTATCACCGGACCGACTGGACCTTCAAAGCCACCTACCGCAACTTCCACAAGCTTGAAGTCACCTCCCGCATACTCCCCTCAATACCTGCCGAGAACCCGCCTTCCACTAACCCTGAGACAAGATAAACGACATGCCTGTCGCCAAACTTACCGTTGAACTTTCGATCTCCGCTGCGCAATCCCTGAAAGACCGCCGCCAGGTCGTACGCTCGATCAAGGACAAGCTGCGCCACGGCTTCAACGTGTCCATCGCGGAGATGGACGACGCAGCCCTCTGGAATCGAGCCACGTTAGGCGTGGTCGCCATCTCGAGCTCGACGGCGTATCTCAACGGCCAGATGCAGCAACTGGACGACGCCATGCACCGGCTAGCCAATACTCTTGGCGCCGAGGTCCTCGACTCCTTCGTCGAAATCCTCGACTGAGCGACCTTCCGCACCCTCATCCGCAGCAAACCAAAGATCGTGCGTTTGCTTACCACTAACGCTCTTGTCATCCTGAGCGAAGTCGAAGGACCTGCGTCTGCTCCACAATTTGTTATCCTTGAATGTTGCCTGAAAGCAGTCCCTATGCCTGAACAAAGAGCACGAACCTACCACCGCAACCGCGTCGCCAGTACCTTCTCCGAAGAGATCGGCGCGATGCTCGAGGGCGAGCTCTCCGATCCACGCATCGCCCCCAGCTATGTCACCGACGTCGTCCTCGCGCCCGGCGGCAAGAGCGCTCGCGTCTTCGTCGCCGTCAACGGCACCCCCGAGGAAGAAGAGTCCACCCTCGCCGGGCTGATGACCGCCCGCGCCTTCATCCGCTCGCAGATCCGTGACCGCATGGGCGTTCGCCACGTGCCTGAGCTTACCTTCGCCATCGACCGCTCCGAACGCATGACTGGCCGCATGGAAGAGCTGCTGGCCCGCACCCGCAAACGGGATCGCAAGCGCGACGAGAAAGCCGCCGCGCAACCTCAGCCACCCACTCCGCAATCCACGGAGACTACGTCCTGAGTCGCGCCTCTGTTAGCCTTGTCTCGCTGTGTCAGCCCCGCTGTACAGTCTCGCAGCTTGAGCCTCGCTCATGCAGCCGCCTCGCCGATGGATAACTTGACCGCATCTCCACAATCCGCCGCACCCGGCGAACGCAAGCCCCATGCGCTGCTCGCGTGGCTGCGTTCCCGCTACATGAGCCTGCGCGGAGAATCTCCCTGGGAGATCGTCATCTTCCTCGTCGCCACCAGCTTCCTGCTCTTCTATGGCCTGGTCCCCATCTTCGGCGGGGATCGTGTCGGTCTCGTAGGAGCCGACGAGCCGCGCTACGCACAGATCGCACGCGAGATGCTTCAGGCGCACAACAATCTCTGCGGCCAGTTGCACACCGAGATCGTCCCGCACGGCGTCACACCCAAAGACCTCGCAAACTCCTTCCGCTGCCTCGACGCTGGCACGGTAACGCCCATCCTCTACGGTCATCCGTGGCTCGAAAAACCTGCCCTCTACTACTGGCGCGCCATGAGCTTCTTCAAGGAGTTTGGCGTCTCCGACTGGTCCGCCCGCCTTCCTTCAGCCACAGGCGCATTCGTGCTGATCTTCATGATCTTCGTCCACATGCGGCGCTTCCGCCCCGGAGGCCAGCTCGACGCTGCACTGATTACCGCCTCATGCGTCGCGATCATCGGCTTCGCCCGCGGAGCCTCGACGGATATGCAGCTCGCCGCGCCCTTCTGCATCGCCATGCTCGGCTGGTACGCCTGGTACGAGACGGGCAAGAAGTTCTGGCTCTTCGATGTCTACTTCTTCGGCGCCGCCGCTACCCTGGCCAAAGGGCCCGTCGCGCCCTTCCTCGCGCTTTGCATCATCCTGCTCTTCCTCGGCCTGCGGCGCGAGTGGTCCGCGCTGCGCCGTACCATCTGGATTCCTGGTGTCCTGCTCTATCTCGTCATGGTATTGCCTTGGTACATCGCCGTGCAGCGGGAGAATCCGACCTTCGTTCGGTCCTTCTTCCTCCAACATAATCTCGAACGCTTTGCCACGAACCTCTACCAGCACCGCCAGCCAATCTGGTTCTACATTGCCGTTCTGATCGTGGGACTGCTGCCCTGGACCGTCATTGCGATTCGCGCAATGGTGGAAGCGATGGGCATCTCGATAGCCGAGTGGAGAGTGCGCGTCGATCCAAAGTGGTACCTCGGGCACTCGCGCGCAGGAGACGCCTTTCCTGAATTTCTCGTCCTGTGGGCGGTCTTCCCCATCCTCTTCTTCACCTGCTCCAAGTCGAAACTGCCTGGCTACATCCTTCCTTCCATCCCTCCCATCACGATTCTCACGGGCGATTATCTCAACCGCATCCGCCGTATCGGGCTACCAACCTGGCTGCTGTGGTCGCATGCATCGGCCTGCGCACTGGTCACATTCGTCATCGTTCTTGCGCCCCAGCACATGAAGTACGGCACCCTGGTACCGCCTGCAGGCTGGCTCCTGGCGGCGTGCGCCGCTGCTTTGCTTGTGCTCTTCGCCGTCGTCAAGACGATTCGGCTTGGAGGCATCGCGCACGTTCGCAATGCGACACTCTTTCCCGTCTTCGCAGCGATGGTGTTCTTGCTGGGATTCCACGGCAGCGACCTCGACCTGAACTATTCGGCCAGACCGCTGGCTCGAGAGATGGCCAAAGATGCGCCCAACGTAAGGCCAGTTGCGGTCCAGGACGTACGGCGCGACCTTATCTATGGCGTCGCCTTCTATCGCAATGAAGAGCCCATCGATTACGCCAGGGACGGTATACCCGCGGGCGAGCACTTGCTCATCATGCCTGCAAACGACACCCGCTACGCCGAACAGTGGCTGTCAGGTCGCGTCTACGAGCCGCTGTTCCTCTACCAGTCGCAGGGACTGGAAGTGTACCGCGTGCTTCCGAAGCAGTAAGTCTTCGCGCGGCCGCGCTTCGCTTGTGTAGTCTTGGTTGATTGACTTCAAAGGGCAGGTCGAGTCGTATGTCC
Organism: Acidobacteriaceae bacterium; assembly: GCA_035943695.1. Lineage (GTDB taxonomy): Bacteria > Acidobacteriota > Terriglobia > Terriglobales > Acidobacteriaceae > Edaphobacter. The sequence goes on from DASZBW010000018.1 coordinate 31,744, forward strand.
AGTTCGCCAGTTGCTTCGCAAATCGAAATCCTCGACCTTCGCCACTTCTCAGCGCGGCAATTGAGGCCCTTGCTCGAACGCGAGGCAGAGGTATGGCGCGACCGCCTGCGCTGGGACTACCGCAGCTCCACAGAGCTGCTGCTGCAATATCTAGAATCGCGCATCCTGCATGGCTTCGTCGCGCTCGACCAGGGCCGCGTCTGCGGCTATACCTTCTGCGTCTACGAAGGACACAAGGCTGTCATTGGCGACGCTTTTGCAACTGGCCACAGGTCGATCAGCGACGCAGCAGCAACGCAGGTTCTGCTGGTGCACGCGCTCGAGATGCTGCAAAACTCCCCCACCGTGGATCGGGTGGAATCGCAGCTTCTGCTCTTCGAGAGTGGCGAATTCAGTGAGCTGTTCAAAGCACCGGGATACACCATCTATCCGCGACTCTTTCTGGAGTGCAACGTCCGGGATGGATATAGCCGGCAGAGAGCGGTACGTGAGTTGTCCCCTGACCTTGAGATCACGCCATGGGCTGCGCAGGACTACGAGCGTGCGGGAGAGCTGATCTACGCGTGCTACGCGGGGCACACCGACGCGAAGATTAACGACCAGTATCGGACGATGCACGGGTCGCTGCGGTTCCTGCACAACATCGTACGGTTCCCGGGATGCGGCGTCTTTGAGCCGCAATTCTCGTGGATGCTGTGGGATGGGCGCACCGGCACGCTGGTCGGCATGGTGCTCTGTTCGCGGGTGGCTGCGAACGTGGCGCACGTCACGCAGCTATGTATTCTGCCGTCGTATCGCGGGCAGGGGCTGGGCCGGATTCTGCTCGCCCGCAGTGCCGATGCGCTGCTGGAGGCGGGCTTTGAGGCTATGACGCTCACCGTCACCGAAGCGAATCGCCAGGCGGTAAAACTGTATGAGAGCTTTGGGTTTTCGCTGCGCCATCGCTTCGACGCGATGGCGCTGGATACGCGATCGGCGCGGAGCTAACGCGCTTCAGCCGAAGCGCGGGTCCAGCAGATCAGCCAGATCACGATACAGAGGGTCGTCGCCCCCGCTGTGTCCAACAGCACGTCGAGAGGCGCTCCCGTGCGGCTGGGGAGGAACGTCTGGTGAATTTCGTCGCAGGTCGCTACGGTCGCTGTGCACAGGATGGCGAGAATCGAGGATTCCAATCGCCACGCCAGCAGGCTCCTTCTGTCCTGTCGAGCGAGAGAATGAAGCCACGCACGAAGAAAAGTGAAGGCGACCATGCCGTATCCCACAAAGTGGCCGGTCTTCCGGAGGTAATGATGAAACAGCTCCCAGCTTGCGTCTTTGAAGGTGCCGAAGAACCGTTCGATGATTGGGCGCAGCCAGCGGCTGGTGTGCTGAGCCGCGAATGTATCGGTCGACTCCACGGCGATGACCAGGACCGCCAGCAGAACGGGAAGCCAGACTTGCACCCACCACACTCCGGCGTAATTCTCGCGCGGCGACGACAACGGACGACTGTTAAAGAAGACTGGGCGCATCCGTATAAGTTATCAGCTGTGCAAGTCCTTTCTCGACGCCTGAGAGTAGTGCGCTAGAACGCGCGGGAGAGGGTGCGGCATGTCGTCGTTGCGACTCCTCTGTCATCCTTCCGCGTATTTTTCAGCAGGACGGCCGCAACGATAAGGTTGAGGAAGATAGCGCCAGCCGTATCGAGGAAGGCGTCCTGCACTCGGCCTACGCGGCCAGGCAGGAACATCTGGTGGTATTCATCGAGGGAGGCAACTATGAATGTGGATGCTACCGCCAGAGTCGCGGCGAACGGTACAAGCCACTTCTCTGCAACCAGCGAGAAGAAACTGGAGGTCTTGTGCCAAGCGTCGCGAAAGATGAGGCCCACAATTCCGTAGCCGAAGAAGTGACCAACCTTGCGTCCGATGAAGTTGATATCCCAAGCGGTCTTGATATGGCTTGTCCCGAAGAACGTCTTCCACACTGCGGCTACGACTCGGCCGGTGTTGGTGCCACCCATCAAGGTCGTCGAGGTGAAGCAGATGAAGAGAAGCGCACCGAGAACGGGAAGCCAGTAAGTGCGCAGGCTCCTCGTGTCGAGGGCCTGCTGCTGGATTCTTCTACGGTTCGGCTGGAAGGTAGTGCGGGCCCGGATTGAATTGAATGCAATGGGTGACGCTGCCATGGCTCGAGTCTCCAAAACTGCAATTTGCGATCTAATCTGGGACTAGACGTCGTAAATGGCCGCTGCAATTACGGGGCCAAACCGCAGTTCATTTTTTGAGTGACTTGCGAATGACTCAGGGGCGCACGAGCTCGTATCGCCGGTGACAGCGGGTAAGAATTACGTGGTGCTACCGGGGGTAAATATGCTACCGAAAAGGTTGCTTATTCGGCGTGATAATTCGGGGCTTCTCGAGTGATGATGACGTCGTGTACGTGGCTCTCGCGGAGGCCGGCGTTCGAGATGCGGATGAAGCGGGCGTTGGCCTGAAGTTCGGCGATGGTGGAGCAGCCCAGGTAGCCCATGCCGGAGCGGAGGCCGCCAACCAGCTGGTAGACCATGGCTTCGAGTGGGCCGCGATGAGGGACGCGGCCCTCGATGCCTTCGGGGACAAACTTGGCTAGGCGGTTCTGGCTGGTGGTCTCGCGGGCGGTGATGCTGGAGCGCTCGGCGGGCGCGTCACCGAGATCTTCGCGGCCCTGGAAGTAGCGCTCGCCGGAGCCTTGCGCCATGGCGCTCAAGCTGCCCATGCCGCGGTAGGCTTTGAAGCTGCGGCCCTGATAGAGGATGGTCTCGCCGGGCGACTCGTCTACGCCGGCGAAGAGGGAGCCGATCATCACGATGTTGGCTCCGGCGGCGATGGCTTTGGTGAGGTCGCCGGAGTACTTGATGCCGCCGTCGGCGATGATGGGGATGCCGTGCTTCGAGGCGGCGCGGGCTGCTTCGGAGATGGCGGTGATCTGGGGCATGCCTGCGCCGGTGACCATGCGTGTGGTGCAGATGGAGCCGGGGCCGATGCCGACCTTGATGGCGTCGGCTCCGGCGTCGATGAGGGCCTGGGCTCCGTCGTAGGTGGCTACGTTTCCGGCGAGCAGAGCTACGTCGGGGAAACGCTTTTTGACTTCGCTGACGGCTTCGAGGACGCGGGAGGAGTGGCCGTGGGCGGAGTCGATGGCGAGGGCGTCGACCCGCATGTCGATGAGGGCTGCGGCTCGCTCTAGGAAGTCGCCGGTGGCTCCGATGGCTCCGGCTACGCGGAGGCGGCCCTTCTCGTCCTTGGAAGCGTTGGGGTACTTCAACTTCTTCTGGATGTCTTTGACGGTGATGAGGCCCTTGAGTTCGTAGTCGTCGTTGACGACCAGGAGCTTTTCTACACGGTGCTGGTGGAGGATCTCTTCGGCCTGCTCGAGCGTGGTGCCTACGGGGACGGTGATGAGGTTGCTCTTGGTCATCACGTCGCCGATGGGGATGTCGGTGCGGGAGACGAAGCGCAGATCGCGGTTGGTGAGGATGCCGGCGAGGCGGCCGTTGGATGTGACGGGAACGCCGGAGATCTTGAAGCGGCGCATGAGCTCGAGGGCGTCTGAGATGGGCTGCTCGGGCGAGATCGTCACCGGATCAACGATCATGCCGGACTCCGAACGCTTCACTTTGTCGATCTCGCCGGCCTGCTGGGCGATGGTGAGGTTGCGATGGACTACGCCGAGGCCTCCCTGCTGGGCCATGGCGATGGCGAGGCGCGACTCGGTGACGGTGTCCATGGCGGCGGACATCAGGGGGGTGTTGAGCGCGATGCTCCTGGTGAGCTGGGTCTGGGTGCTGACCTGGGCCGGGACTACGTCGGAGTAGGACGGGACGAGCAATACATCGTCGAAGGTGAGGGCTTCGGGGATCGGGCTTGTGATCATGGTTCTGTCTATTGTTGCATTGGGCGCGGGGTTGGTGCACGGGGGAGCCTGCGGATTATTCGGGCAGGACTCGGGCACGAACGAACGCGGCGAGAATATCCACGGTGGAGCGAATCTTGTCGCGATCCGCGGGCGGAAGGATATCCGACGTGTCGTACCGCAGAAGGACGGCGTACTCCTGCAAGTTGATGACAGACCAAGGGAGGACGGGCAACTGCTCGCCGGACTCGATGCAGAGGGTCGAGAGCTGACGGAGATCATGGGTGTGCGGGTATGTATCTCCGCGCCATGCGATGAGGGCTTTGAGTAATTTCTCGATGGCTTGTTGCGCGTGAAAGCCGAAGATGGAGTCGGGGAGATCGAAGTCAATGGCTGCCCGATCTTCTGCTGCTTTATGGAGCGGAAGCTGCGTCTGTAGGTTATCGGGCATCGCGCTCGTAGAGGACTACGCCTTCGGTGGCGATGGCGCGGTGAATGCTGTTGGGCGATGACTTGAACTGGTCGTGCCGCTGGCTTGTGGCTACGATGAGGTCGATGGACATGCGGACTCCTTCGAAGAGGTCGTAGGAGGGTCGACGTGCAATGGCTTCGGGGCTGTCTTCGAGGATGACGGCGAGGTCCAGGTCGCTTTGTTGCTTCTGTTCGCCGCGTGCCCAGGAGCCGAAGGCTACGATGCGCAGAGGTCTGGCGTAGTCGACGATGCGGGCGACGGCTTCGTTGATTCGGCTTTGGGTAATTCCCCAGTCGAATGGCTGGGTGGCGGGTTGGGTCAGGGTGGCCATGCTGCGGTTGATTGTAGAGTTGGGCGGGGGTGAGAGCAAATGTGATTTCGCCGTATTGGGCGTGGACTGTGTGGGATCCGGAGGCGTGGAGGGTCGAGAGGATGTTTTCTTGTCGGGAGTCGACTGGGTGGTTGGCTGGCGCAGGAGGGCATGCCCCAGCCGCGGAGGCCGCTTCTTCAGTTGCGGTGGCAGAGAGACCCGAGGCTGATGGCTCGGAATACCTGGAAGCCAAGCTGGAGGTGGGCTGCTCTGGAGGCGTGGGTGGAGTGGGGTGCGGTTGGTTGGAGTTGCCGGTGAGGAAGTCGGGTTTGATGGCGAAGATGCCGGTGAAGAGTGAGGCTTCGCTCGAGTTGGAGGGTTTAGTGGTGGGGAGCTTGTCGGTGCTGCCGGAAAAATACGGGGGTTCTTCGCTGCGCTCAGAATGACACGGGGGGGAGGTGGGGTCTGGGTCGGTGTAGGTGGATTCGGGGGCGAGGGGGCCCCAGGCCTGGTCGAAGATGGGGTTGGTGACGAGGGGCTGGTTGGGTGCGGGGATGGCTTCGGTGATCGCGGTTGCGGTGCAGGAGGAATCGGTGGCTGTGGAGGCGGGTCTTCGAGCGGAGTGCTGCGACGCGCGAAGCTGTGGGTGGTTGGCGCGGGACTCGCGGGCGAGGGCGGTGGAGGCGATGCGGAGAGCTTCGAGGAGGTGGTGGGCTCGCTTGACGTCGAGGTCGTTGGCGGCGATGCGGGCGGCTAGCTGCGAGAGAGTGAGCAGGATGGAGCGATGGTCTTCGATGACGGGGAGGTCGAAGGATTGAAGGCTGTGATCGGGGTGATGGAAGGATCGCGGGTTGGGGATGGGGCGGCGGGCGGCGTCGTGGTAGTAGCAGAAGCTGCGCTTGCGGAGGGCGGGGGACCCGCACTGGTGGCCGGTGGCGTGGATGTGGCGGCAGCGGGTGCGGGTCTGGGTTACGGTCTGGATTTCGATGGGCTGGGTGGTGGTTTGGGTGGTGGAAGTGGCGGTGAGTTCTGCGGTTAGCTCAGACATGGTGTTTTTCCTTTTAATGCGCAAAGTCTTGGATTGGTTGTGGTTAAGTCCGGACTTGGACTCGTGTGAGTGCGAGGTCTGGCGATACAAACGGCGACAACGGCAGCGCAGAAGCAGATCCCCGTCGGGGATGACAAGCAAGAAAAGAGACGGCAATGGGCGGTGGGTTAAATAAAAAAGCCCGGCGCGATGGCCTGGCTTTTTATTTAACTTACTGAATTAATTATATGGGATTGACCATAACTCCTCGCCACTTGGTTTCGGGTTTGTAAGTGATTGTGGGGTGGTGGGTTAGCGGCGTTTTGCAAAGGTGTGGGGGTTGACAGGATTTTTTGGGCGGGTCGTCGGGGAGTAAAGAGGGCATGCCCCAGGGGCTAAAGCCCCCTTCTTCTTCCTGCAGTCGCGGGAAGGCCAAGCCTGAAGGCTTGGCGTACCTAGAAGCGCAGCAATCGGCGGTGGCTAGGTGGCGGTGATGGCAAAAGTGATGGTGATGGCGATGGCGACGACCAGGGTGAAGGGTACGGAAGAGATAGCGACGAAGAGGCGTTGGCCAGGTATGTGTGACGGGGATGGGGTAAGGTGCATCCTACTGGGTTCGGGACTTTGAACGGTAACGTAACGGCTGGGCGATGGAAGTTTGGAGAGCTGAGTGAAGAAAGCTGGGAGTGCAAGCGATCCTTTGTGGTACAAAGATGCGCTGATCTATGAGCTGCATGTGCGGGCTTTTCAGGATTCGAACGGGGATGGGATCGGGGATTTTGGGGGGCTGCTGTCGCGGCTCGACTATTTGCAGGACCTTGGAGTGACCTGCCTTTGGCTGCTGCCGTTCTTTCCTTCTCCGCTGCGGGATGATGGGTACGACATCTCGAACTATGTGGATGTGAACCCTTCGTACGGGACGATCGACGACTTCAAGCAGTTTCTGGATGCGGCGCATCAGCGTGGGATGCAGGTGATGATCGAGTTGGTGATCAACCACACTTCAGATCAGCATCCGTGGTTTCAGGCGGCAAGGCGGGCTCCGAAGGGTTCGCCGGAGCGGGATATGTACGTGTGGTCCGATACGGACCGGCTGTATGACGGCGTGCGGATTATTTTTACGGACACGGAGAAATCGAACTGGACGTGGGATGAGCAGGCGCAGGCGTTCTACTGGCATCGATTCTTTTCGCATCAGCCGGATTTGAATTTTGATAATCCTCGGGTGATGGAAGAGGTGCTGGGGGCGATGCGGTTCTGGCTGGATATGGGTGTGGATGCGCTGCGGCTGGATGCGATTCCGTACCTGATTGAGCGCGATGGGACGTCTTGCGAGAACGTGCCGGAGACGCATGTGAAGATCAAAGAGATTCGCGCGGTGATCGATGCGGAGTATGAGAATCGCGTGATCCTGGCGGAGGCCAATATGTGGCCGGCGGATGTGCGGCCATATTTTGGCGATGGCGATGAGTGCCACATGGCGTTTCACTTTCCGCTGATGCCGCGGATTTATATGGCGCTGCGGCAGGAAGACCGGCTGCCGATTACGGACATTATGGCGCAGACGCCGGAGATTCCTGAGGCTTGCCAGTGGGGGCTGTTTCTGCGCAACCATGATGAGTTGACGCTGGAGATGGTGACGAACGATGAGCGGGACTATATGTATCTTGCTTACTCGGCCGACCCTCGGATGCGGATCAATGTGGGGATTCGGCGGCGGCTGGCACCGCTGCTGGATAACAATCGGCGGCGGATTGAGCTGCTGAATTCGCTGCTGTTCAGCTTTCCGGGGACGCCGATTATGTACTACGGCGACGAGATTGGGATGGGGGACAACATCTATCTCGGCGACAGGAACGGCGTGCGGACGCCGATGCAGTGGACTTCGGACCGGAATGCGGGGTTCTCGAAGGCGGTGCCTGCGCGGCTGTATGCGCCGGTGATCATGGACCCGATCTGGGGGTATGAGGCGATCAATGTGGAGGGGCAGTTGACGGATCAGTCGTCGCTGCTGCACTGGACGCGGAACATGATTGCGCTGCGGAAATTGTTTAAGGTTTTCGGGCGGGGCACGCAGGAGTTTCTGGCTCCGGAGAATCGGAAGGTGCTGGCCTATATTCGCGAGTACACGGACGAGGCGGGGACCACGGAGAGGGTTTTGTGCGTGGCGAATTTGAGCCGGTTTGCGCAGCCGGTGTCGCTGGACCTGAGCCGGTTTGCGGGGATGGTGCCGGTGGAGATGCTGGGGTATGTGGCTTTTCCGGCGATCGACAAGAGTCCGTATGCGCTGACGCTTTCGCCTTATAGTTTTTTGTGGCTGGAGCTGCAGGCGGCTGCGGAGGTGGTGGAGGCTCCCGTGGTGGAGGCTGAGGAGGCGGCGTTGAATTTGGCTGCGGGGTCGTGGAAGGAGCTGATGGCTGGGCCGGGGTTGGCGCTGATCGAGGAGCTGCTGCCGGCTTACCTGGTTAGGCAGCGGTGGTTTGGGGCGAAGTCGCGGACGATTGCGAAGGCGCGGGTAAAGGACTGGGTGGAGATGCCGGGCGGGGCGGCGGCGCTGGTTTTTCTTGAGGTGAGTTATGCGGAGGGAGATGGGGCGGCGGATGTGTATCAGCTGCCGCTGGCGTTGAGTGTGGGGGCGGAGGCCGAGGCGGTGCGGGCGGGGAGTGCCGGGTCGGTGCTGGCTTCGTTGAATACGGGCGATGGGCCGGCGGTGCTGCATGATGCTACGGCGCGGGAGGATTTTCGGCAGGGGCTGCTAAGGGTGATTGAGCGGGAGGAGGAGTTGACGGGGAGAGACGCAGGTCCTTCGACTGCGCTGCGCTCCGCTCAGGATGACAGTAGCTCTGAGGGAGCGACAGTCCGAGGGCGGAGGTCGGAGGCTTTTGCGGAGGCGCGGGGCGAGGGTGAGGTGCCGGGGCGAACGGGGTCGGCGGAGCAATCGAATACTTCGATCCTGTATGACCAGAGGATGATCTTGAAGCTGTTTCGGCGGCTGCAGCCGGGGGAGAATCCGGATACCGAGATTGGGCGATTTTTGACGGAGGTGGCGCACTTTCCGCGGATTGCGCCGTACCTGGGAGAGATACGGTCGGGCGAGACTACGGTGGCGATGCTGCAGGGGCTGATCGAGAATGAGGGCGATGGGTGGCAGTTTACGCAGGAGGAGCTGGCGCGGTACTACGAGAGTGTGGTGACTTGCCCGGCACCGACGGATGTAGGCGCGATGCCGAGCTTTCTGCGGGAGGTTGGAGCGGACGTTGTGCCTGCGGCGGCTCGGGAGCATGCGGGGCTGTACCTGGAGGCGGCGGCGCTGCTGGGGCGGCGGACCGGGGAGATGCACCTGGCGCTGGCTACTTCGACCGAGGGGCTCGGGGATGAAGTGAGGGCGGCGTTCGAGGCGGAGCGATTTACGACGGAGACGCTGAGGGCGGATGCGGACCGGATCGATGCGCAGATTGCGCGGACACTGGATGCTTTGAAGAGGGCGCTGAATACTCTGCCGGATGAGGGGACGACCGATTCGGCAGCGTTGATTCTGTCGCGGCGGCTGGAGTTATTGCGGCGGTCGCGGGCGATTACGGAGGCGCCGGCTGAGGACGCGGGGCTGCGGACGCGGATTCATGGCGATTACCACCTGGGCCAGGTGCTGCGGGCTCGGGGGGATTATGTGATTCTGGATTTTGAAGGGGAGCCGGCGCGGTCGCTGGCGGAGCGGCGGGCGAAGCAGTCTCCGCTGCGGGATGTGGCGGGGATGCTGCGGTCGTTCAGCTATGCGGCGTATGGCGCGCTGGACCACTTTACGTTGCGACATGCGGGGACGGCGAAGGCGCTGGAGGGCTGGGCGGTGCTTTGGCAGAATGCGGCTTCAACGGAGTTCCTGAATGCGTGGAGGACTACGGTGGCGGCGAATGCGCATCTTACTCCGAAGGCTGATGAGGCGGAGCGGCTGCTGAATGCTTATCTGCTGGAGAAGGCTTTGTATGAGCTGCTGTATGAGTTGAATAATCGGCCCGCGTGGGTGCGGATTCCTATTGCGGGGATTTTGGGATTGCCGTAGAGACGTGAGACCGTATTGGCAGAAAGGTTCGGGCGGTTACGGTGGTGGGAACCTTATCGGGATCCTTCGCTTCGCTCAGGATGACAGCATAAACGAGGATTTAGCTTCGGAGTGGTTCAGCACGGTTCCAGGTTATGAAAGAAGAGATGGCTACGACTTCGACGATCTCCGAGAGCGATACAGGCGCAACGCCGGCACAGAAGTCCGGGTTGCTGGTGAGTTTGAGCGCGATGCCTCCGGAGGCGGTGGAGGCTACGCTGGGGAATCTGGCGGTGGCTTTTGGGGATCGCGAGGTCAGCGTGGCTACTCCTGATCCTGTTGGGGAGTCGGCGCGGGGAAATCTGCGGATCAGCAGCTATACGCCGGTTGCGGCGGCACCGGGTAGCTGGGTGCTGACCGCGGCAGACTACTTCAACGCGTATAAGCAGATGCAAGAGCAGGGGGCGACCCTGTGCCTGGTGCTGGGGCCTGAGGCGCAGACGCTGGGTCCGGAGGCGCTGCGGGCGCTGGTGGAGGGCGTGACGACTGGGAAGGCGGACCTGGTAACTCCTCAGTATGCGCTGGGGCCGCGTGATGGGCTGGTGAATGCGGCGATTTTGTATCCGGCGACGCGAGCGTTGTTCGGGACGCGTGCTCGGTATCCGCTGGCGATTGATCTGGCGTTTTCGGCGCGGATGGCGGAGCGGATGGCGACGGCTGGACAAAGGTTGACGGCGGCGAACCAGAGCGGGGCGATCCTGTGGCCGGTGGCTGAGGCTGCGGCGGCGGGATATACGATTGCGGAAGTACCGGTGGGGACGCGGGGATTGCCGACGCCGGATGCGGCGGATCTGAATTCGCTGCTGGCGCAGGTTGCCGGGTCGTTCTTTGCGGATGTGGATGCGAAGGCGAGTTTCTGGCAGCGGGCGCGGGTGGCGTATCCCGGGCGGAATGGCAATGGAGCAACGGCTTCCGGGCAGAGGCTGGAGAGCGTGGAAGAGCCGGAGATTCAGCCTATGCTGGATTCGTTTCGGCTGGCGTATACGAATCTTCATGAGATCTGGTCGCTGGTGCTTCCGCCGAATTCGCTGCTGGGGCTGAAGAAGCTTTCGCTGATGCCTGCTGATGCTTTCCGCATGCCGGATGGTTTGTGGGCTCGGATTGTGTATGACTTTGTGCTGGCGTACAGGCTGCGGACGATCAATCGCGGGCATCTGCTGGGGGCTCTGACTCCGCTGTATCTTGCGTGGGTGGCGTCGCACCTGTTGCTGACAAGTGGAGCCGGGGCGGAGACGATGGCTCCGGAGAAGCATGTGGAGGCTGTGGCGGCTGCGTTTGAAGCGGATAAGCCTTACCTGGTAGCGCGCTGGCGTTGGCCGGATCGATTCAATCCTTAGAGCAGTGAGAAGCAGGTTAGGCAGCGAAGGAGTTTGCGATGGGACAGCAAATAGGATTTGCGTTGAAGGATTCGATGCATCGAGTGCTGGTGCAGCTGGCGAGTTTTTTGCCTGGGCTGCTGGCGCTGCTGGTTGCGGTGGTGGTGCTGACTGCGATTGGGATGCTGCTGTCTTCGGTGATCCGGCGTGTGCTGGGGGCGGCGAAGTTTGATGAGCGGTTTGCGCGGAGCCAGTCGGCGGATGTGACGGACTGGTCGCCGGGGCACTCGCCTACGGCGCTGGTTGCGCGGATTGGATTCTGGGTGTGCGTGCTGCTCGGGTTCATGATTGGAATCTCGGCGTTCGATGCGTCGTATGCGGGCGGATCGCATATTGCGCCGATATTGATTCCGGTACTGACCCGATCGGTGGGTGCGGTGCTGATTCTGCTGGCGGGGACGGTGGTGGCCCGGTATCTGTCGCGGTCGGTGCTGATCGGCGCGGTGAATCTGCAGATGCAGTATGCGCGGTTCCTTTCGCTGGGTGTGAAGTGGCTGGTGCTGGTGCTGACGACGGCGATGGCTCTCGATCATCTGCAGATTGGCGGGGTGGTGGTGGAGCTTGCGTTCGGGATATTGTTTGGCGGGATTGTGCTTACGCTTTCGCTGGCGATTGGGCTGGGATCGCGCGACCTGGTGAGCCGGTCGCTGGAGAAGACGGCGGATGGGCGAGGTGCGGGCGGGCCTCTGCATGACGACGGTGTAGTGGAGACTGTGCGGGCCGCGGCAGGTTCGCAGGTGAAGGCTGCGGGGAACTTGCGGCATTTTTGAGGGGAGCGGGTAGCCCGCAGCTTCCCGATAGAGTGATCGCTATAATCGAGAACGACTATGCAAACTGACGATATTTACGCGCAGCTTACGCCGATCTTTCGGGATCTTTTCGATGAGGATTCGCTGGTGTTGACGCCGGAGCTGACGGCGGCGGATGTGCCGGAGTGGGATTCGTTCAACCACATCAATTTGATCGTGGCGGTGGAGGCCCGGTTTGGGATTAAGTTTCAGACGGCTGAGCTGGAGCAGATGCATACGGTGGGGCATTTGGTGGACTTGATTGGGGCCAAGATGGCGGCGCAGGGGCGGTAGGGTATTGCTGGTCTGAGGCCTTCGGCTTTGGCAAGTTTGGACTCTAATACAGAGATTCCGGCCCAAAGGCGGGCCGGAATGACGGGGTTAGGAAGCACACTGAGGATGGTCTAGCCGATCAGGGTTAGACGCCGTAGCCTCGTTCGGCTGCTAGCTGGCCGGCGTTGGGGTCGGTGTTGCCGGGGTCAGGCAGGATGAACGGGGCGCAGAAGCCGTAGAGGGAGACTCCGGCGAAGCAGAAGAGCGGGACGATGTAGCCGCGCGCCATGCTGCCGGTCTGGCGGGCGATGTAGCCGAGGATGAGCGGGAAGAACGCGCCGCCAACGATGGCCATGACCAGGAAGGAGCCAGCGAGCTTGGTGTTCTCGCCGAGCCCCTTGAGACCCAGGGCAAAGATGGTGGGGAACATGATGCCGAGGAAGAAGCTGGAGGCGACGATGCCCCATGCGCCGACCATTCCGGGCTGGGTGATGGCGACGACCATCAGCAGGACATTGATTGCTCCGTAGATGCCGAGGAGTTTGGCGGGGGCGATGTGCTTCATGAGAGGTACGGTGGCGAAGCGGCCGAGCATGAGGGCGAGCAGCGTGTAGATGAGGTAGTCGGCTGCGTGGCGCTCTGTAACGTTGGTGTATTGCTTCATGTAGAAGATCTGGTTGCTCCAGACTGAGATCTGCGCGCCGACGTTGAGCACGTTTGCGGCGACGGCGAACCAGAGCTGCGGGTAATGGAGCAGTGCGCCGAAGCTGCCGTGGCCTTCGGCCTGGCCCTCGTGTTCGCTGGCGATTTTGGGGAACTTCATGCGCGAGAGGATGAGGGCGAAGATGAGTACGGTCGAACCGATGGCGATATAGGTGGGGACGACACGCATGATCTCGGTATGGAGATAGGCGTGGTAGGTGCCAGCTGCCTTCTGTGCTGCGACTTGTGCGGGAGTGAGCTCAACGCCGGAGAAGATGAACTCTCTTCCGAGCCAGACGCCGAGGATCGTTCCCGGAGGATTGAACATCTGGGCGAAGTTGAGGCGGCGCTCACTGGTTGGGGCAGGGCCGAACTGGGCCATGAAGGGATTGGCGGCGGTCTCAAGCACTGAGCAGCCGCAGCCTACGGCGAAGAGAGCTACGAGAAATGCGGGATACGCGCCCGAGACGGCAGCGGGCCAGAAGAGGACCATTCCGGTTCCGAGGAGGGTGAGGCCCATGACCATGCCGCTCTTGTATCCCCAGCGGCGCATGACGAGGGCGGCGGGGATAGCCATGCAGAAGTAGCCGAGGAAGTTTGCGGTCGAGACTAACTGCGCGGAGAAGACGGAGAGCTCGAAGGATTTGCGGAATTGCTGGACGAGGATGTCGGTGAGGTTGTTCGACATGCCCCAGACGAGGAAGAGGATGGTGACGAGCGAGAAGAGGGCCATCTGGCCTACTGGGAATACAGGGACGCCTGCGGTGCTCTCGGTGGTGCTGCTCTTGGTCGTGGTGGAAACCTGCATGCCTGGACTCCCCGGCGAATGTTGGACCGGTCTTCTGTGAAGATGGATTCTTGCCGCCCACGATCATAACAGCCGAATGGCTTGTTTCGATACGGCGTGTGGCGCGCGCCAACGGTGGCCCGGGCAGGGTAGACTTGAGGGAGTGGGATTCTGGCCCGCAAGGAGTCTGTACTCGATGCCGATTTTGTTTCGCCGATGTGGTTTGGCGGGGATTCGCCCGCTGGTTCCAGCGATTCTGATTTGCCTGTTCAGCGTGCCGGTTTTGCGGGCTGTGGGGCAGGATGCTCCGGCGCCGCCGACGATTTTGCAGAAGCAGCTGGATCGCGTGGATTTTGCGATTAGCGCGGCGGGCGAGATCAGCAAGACGGTCTCGGGCGTGGAGCAGAGGGATGCGGGGCGGACGAACTCCGTGCTGACGATCAAGCCGAGCAGCACGGTGGGGGAGCTATTTACGCTGCGGTATACGGCTAAGCCTTATGTGGGGTTTGAATTCAACTACGGCAACCTGCGGTATACGCAGGATTACACGTTTACACCTCCACCGGCTGCGGGGATATTGTTTGGGGGTGCGCAGTCGGCGGTGCGCGAGATGACGCTGGGTTATGTGGCGCACCTGAAGTATCGGCCGCTGGGAATTACGCCCTTTGTTGGGGCGGGCGGCGGGACGATTCACTTCATTCCGACGGCGGGTGGTGGGCAGGGTTTGCCGAACCAGTATCGCGCGGTCTACTACTACCAGGCGGGAGTGGAAGATAATTTTCCTGGGAGCCACTTTGGAGTGCGGCTGGCATTTCGGCAGCTTATTTATCTCGCGCCGGATTTTCTGGAGAACTACCTGACGATTACGCGACGGACGGTGACCACTGAACCTACGGTTGGACTTTTTGTAAGGTTCTAGGGGTCTGATCCTCGTTCAAAAAGCTTGTGCTGACTCGCAGGAAGACATGTGCCACGGATGAAGCCCGCGTTCGTGAGCAATTCGGGATGTCTGGGCCGGGTAGTGTGTGACGATTTGTCAGAGGCGCTGATTCGGTATTTGGGCGATGAGCAACAGATCCTACCCGGGGGCTGAAGCCCGATTCGCGGGCAGTGGGGATGTCCGGGCTAAAGCGCGGACCTACCTCAGAAGCGAAAATAATCGCAGCCATCTGAGGAGCAAAGACAGGCAGACGCAGCACTCCCGATTTGTCCGGCTTCGGCGGGGCGCTGGGTGCGCGGACGATTTACAATCAGGGCGGCTGCCGGATTTCTGCGCGGCCGGAAAGCTGTGTGTCTATGTCGCTGTCCATGCCACTGCTGATTCTTCTTGCCATCGTTGTTCTCTATATCCTTAATTCGATCAAGATACTGAAGGAGTACGAACGGGCGGTGGTGTTCCGGCTGGGGCGGGTGCGGCATAACGCTTCGGGGCCGGGGATCATCCTGGTGTTTCGTCCGCTGGATACGATTGTGCGTGTGTCGCTGCGGCAGGAGGCGATGGAGGTGCCGTCGCAGGACATCATCACGCGCGACAACGTGACGCTGAAGGTGAATGCGGTGATCACGATGCGAGTGGTCGATCCGGTGAAGGCTGTGATCGAGGTTTCGAACTATGTGTACCAGACTTCGCAGTTTGCGCAGACTACGCTGCGTTCGGTGCTGGGCGAGGTGGACCTGGATGAACTGCTGGCGCATCGCGACCGGCTGAACCAGCGGATCCAGACGATTATCGATGGGCATACTGCTCCCTTTGGGCTGAAGGTGATTTCGGTCGAGGTAAAGCAGGTGGATATGCCGGAGAATATGCTGCGCGCGATGGCGAAGCAGGCCGAGGCAGAACGCGAGCGGAGGGCAAAGATCATCCATGCGGAGGGCGAGTTCAACGCTGCTGCGAAGCTGGTGGACGCAGCCGCGCTGATGGCGACTCAACCGATGACGCTGCAGTTGAGGTATCTGCAGACGCTGACGGAGATTGGCGTGGAGAAGAATACGACGATCGTGTTTCCGCTGCCACTGGAGCTGATCAACCTGTTCAACAAGACGGTTTCGGGGCCCGCTGCTGCTCCGGCACCGGCTGCTGGCGGCGAGACGAAGGAGTGAATTTGAATCGGCCGATTGACGACGAGGGGGACTACTACGAGCGGCGGGCAGACCCGGATCGCGCGGACCGGGAGATCTCGCTGGGGACGACGACGATCCTGGGAATTTTCTTTGGGCTGGCGGTGGTGTGTGCGTGCTTCTTTGGGTTTGGATACACGATGGGGCACAACTCGGCGCGGGCAGCGGAGGCGGCGGGGTCGACGGTAGGCGAACCTGCGGTGGTGACTCCGGCTGGTGGTGCGGCGAAACCGGCGGCGGGAAGTTTGGCGGTGCATCCGGTAGCGCCTGTTGCGCAGGTGGCGGATGATGGCGGCTCAGCGGCTGCGGAGGGTGCGGAAAAGACGGCCGTGGCTGTGGCGCCCGCGCCGGCGAAGAATGCGGTTGCGGCGTCGGATCGCGTGATTGCCGGGGACAAGGTGCCTGTGACGCCCGTTGCTCTGCCGGTTGCGGCAAGTACGCCCGTGGTGGGGGCTTACATGGTCCAGGTCGCGGCGGTTTCGAGCCAGGATGTGGCGGATATTCTGCTAGCGTCTCTGGAGAAGAAGGGGTACAAGGTGGCGGTGCACCACGAGGCGCAGGACAAGCTGCTGCATGTGCAGATTGGGCCCTTTGGGAATCGGAAGGACGCCGAGGCGATGCAGAAGCGCGTGCTTGGGGATGGGTTCAACGCGATTGTGAAGTAGCTTGTTTGCGGTCGGGTAAGTGGGCGAGGCTTGTGCGTGCGGCGTGAGGACCGCAGATCCTTCGACTGCGATTGACACAAGAGCGTGTCAATCTTCGCTCAAGATGACAATTTATCAAGGGGGCGCATTTCTTCGGGGAGGGCGCTGGCGATGGCTGCGCGGACGGCGTGGATGAGGTCTTCGCGGGTGGCGAATTCAGCGGGGTAGATTGGCGAGAGCATTTGGATGCGGGCAACGCCGGGGTGGATGGCTGCGCTGTGTTTGCGCATCATCTTCTCTGTGCCGGAGATGGCGACGGGAATGATGGGTGCGCCGGTCTCCTTCGCGAGGTAGAACGGACCGCGCTTGAATGCGGACAGACGGCCGTCTTTGGAGCGGGTGCCTTCGGCGAAGATGAGGATGTGCAGGCCGGAGTTGAGGGCGTCGGCTGCAGCGGCGACGCTTGCTTTGGCGGACTCGATCTTGCTGGCTCGCTCGACCGGAACGAATTTCCCCATGCGCATGGCGGTGCCGAGGATGGGGATGCGCATCAGCTCTTTTTTGAGCAGGACGGAAGTTCTGCCGGGGATGGCAGGGAGGACCACGGGGGGATCGAGGTTCGAGACGTGGTTGGAGAGGAAGATGCAGCTTTGGCCTGCGGGGACGTTTTGGAGACCGGTGACTTCGACGCGAATTCCTGCGGCTCGTACGCCTGCGCGCACGATTGCCATGGCGACACGATAGAGGCGGTTCACATTGCCGACGACTATGGAGTACGGAATGCCGAATATACCGGCAAGCGAACCCAGCGTGACGTATACGGCAAGCATTTTGATGGAAGCGAACATTCAACTTCGAGGATATCGCAGGCCCGGAGGTATGCGTTTTGAAATAGTGCGCGGTGGTTCGCGTAGAATCTTTCGATAGGCGAACCCCCTGCCTGCGGAGTAATTCCCTGCCCTTTTTTCTCGATTCGATGCACGCTCCGCTGGCCATGTTTACGGCCACGAAGGGGCTTACCCACTATTTGCATACTCACTATGGCGATCACACGTTTCGCGGACTGTATCGGTGGAACACGTTCGATGTCTGCATGCTGGTGCCGTATTTTATCGTGATGCTGATCCTGGCTTTTTATGGGATCCATCGCTATCAGCTGGTGTGGCTGTATTACCGGAATAAAAAAAATGCCGCGAAGTGGGATGAGCCCGGGGGACGGTATGCGGAGGGTGAGTTACCATTCGTTACCGTTCAACTGCCGATCTTCAATGAGCAATTTGTGATCGACCGGCTGATCGATGCGATCTGCCATCTGGATTATCCGCGGGATCGTTTTGAGGTGCAGCTGCTGGACGATTCGACGGACGAGACGGTGGGTGTGGCGCAGGAGATTGTGGACCGGTATGCGCGTGGGTTTGCGGAGTTGGGGCCGCAGCCTGTGGTGCATCTGCATCGGACGAATCGATATGGGTACAAGGCGGGTGCGCTGGATGAGGGATTGAAGACGGCGCGGGGCGAGCTGATCGCGATCTTCGATGCGGACTTTGTGCCGCCGCCGGACTGGATTATGAAGGTGGTTCACCACTTTGCCGAGCCGGGGATCGGCATGGTGCAGACGCGGTGGACCCATCTGAATCGCAACTACAACTTCATGACGCAGGTGGAGGCGATCCTGCTGGATGGGCACTTTGTGCTGGAGCATGGAGGGCGGTCGCGCGCGGGCGTGTACTTCAACTTCAATGGGACGGCGGGCATGTGGCGGCGGCAGGCGATTGCCGATGGCGGCGGGTGGCAGCACGATACGCTGACCGAGGACACGGACCTGAGCTATCGCGTGCAGATGGCGGGATGGAAGTTCAAGTATCTGCAGGATGTGGAGTGTCCGGCGGAGCTGCCGATTGAGATGACGGCCTTCAAGACGCAGCAGGCGCGTTGGGCGAAGGGGCTGATTCAGACGGGGAAGAAGATTCTGCCGCGGGTGCTGAAGAGCGATGCGCCGTTCCATACGAAGCTGGAGGCGTGGTATCACCTGACGGCGAACTTGAGTTATCCGCTGATGATCGTGTTGAGCGTGTTGCTGATGCCGGCGATGATTATTCGCAGCTGGCAGGGGTATGTGCAGATGCTGCTGATCGACCTGCCGCTGTTTGTGGCGAGCACTTGCTCGGTGTCGACGTTCTACCTGGTGAGCCAGAAAGAGCTGCATCCGAAGACCTGGTACAAGACGTTTCTGTATGTGCCGGTGTTGATGGCGCTGGGTGGAGTGGGGCTGACGATTACGAATACGAAGGCTGTGATGGAGGCGCTGTTCGGGGTGAAGTCAGCGTTTGTGCGGACGCCAAAGTATCGCGTGAAGAAGAAGGGCGAGGCGAGCCAGGCGAAGGTGTATCGGAAGCGGCTGGGGATTATCCCGTGGATTGAGCTGTCGATTGGGACTTACTTCGCCTGGACGGTCTACTATGCGATCTTGACGGAGAACTTCTTCACGGTTCCGTTTTTGCTGCTGTTCGTGTTTGGGTATTGGTATACGGGGCTGCTGAGTTTGCTGCAAGGGCGGTTTGAACGCGGGCGTAAAGGGGTGGGGAGCCCGGAGTCGCACGACAAGCCTTATCCGGTGGGGATCTAGTACGGCGGATTTCTGACGGGGCTAGTCGCTGGTTTGTAGCGGATTGGTGGACGGCAGAGCACGCTAGGAGTGGCGAATAAAGAGGGCGTCAAGTTGGACACAAGTAAGCCCGGTCGATTGACCGGGCTTACTTGGTACGGCTATTTAGCAGAGACAAGTTAGAACCGGATACCTGCTGTGATTGGCACGTAGCCGGTACGGTTGCTGTTGGCGGGATACCCATTGTTGCCGCTGTATGAGGTAGTTGTGAGGTTCTGGGCGGTGTATCCTACGCGCTGCGAGTTGAAGACTACTACGTAACGGGCTTCGAGGTAGAGCCTCTCGTTGGAGAACTTCGAGAGCTTGTAGGTCAGGCCGATACCACCGTTCACGCCTGGTGCGTTGCTGGTGTAGTGGTCGATGGTTTCGTTGGCTTGGTACTGGTAGCAGCCGTAGTAATAGTCGCAGTAGGTGCCAGTGGCGGGCACGGTGAAGTCCGTCACCTTGTGGTAGAAGCCGCCGCCGACGACGAAGTATGCTCCGGTGGAGCCTGTTGTAGGCAGCGTGAAGGTGGGATTCAAGGTGAAGGACCAGACATGGGTGCTTCCGTCCAGCCCGCTGAGTTGGTCGGCGGGGGCTACTCCATAGTTATAGAGGTATTGCTGATTCGCGAGCGTGGTGCCCTGCAAGCCGAAGTGGTTGTAGTCGAACTGGGCGAGTATGCCGAAGCTCTTGCTCCAGTTGCGGCCTGCGCCGGCCTGGAAGGCCCAGCTTGGGGTGTCATATTTTTTGGTGTTGCCTACGGGCAGGGCTGCGCCAGCACCGGCCATGAAGGCGAACTTGCTGGAGCCGTCGGCGTTGGAGTTGCCGCCGGTATATCGGGGACGTCCGTAGCGGCGTGGGGGCGGCTGGGTGCTGTTGAGCGCGGCGGCCTTGAAGAGGAACTGGCCGTTGGCATCGAAGCTTGAGTCAGACGAGGACGAACTGGATGAGCTGGAGCTGCTGTTTGCAGTGAGGTTCAGCGGCGAGGCGGATGCCATCAGCAGCGGTGCGCTGGATGAGGCCTCGATGGAGGCGGACTGCTGCGCCTGTATCGCAAACGTTGAGCCTGCAACCAGAAAGCTGAGAGCCGCGGCGCGGCAGAGCGTACCGAAGAGATTCTTGTTGGTGTCCATAGTCTGTGAGTTACTCCCTTATAGTCTGGTGCAAAGTAATCTGTACCCTTGCTGACCCGAATTGACTGAATTTGTTGCGACCCGCCCGCTCAGGTCGACTTGTGCATATGACGCGCGAGAGGGCATTTTGGATCGCTCGGCTGGGAAGAATAGTTCCCTGGCTGGGAAATGTTCTCTGTCCGACGCAGCGGATCTGGCTCAATTGCGAAGGCCCCACCCTCAGAAAAATGGAGATGTGGGACCCCCTGAATTGCGATGCGAATTAGTGGATGTCGAACTGCTCCGGGTGGAGGCTGGGATCGCTCTTGACCAGGATGGTCTTGCCCACCATCTCTTCCATCTCCTGCAGCCATTTTGCGCCGGAGGTCTTGAGTTGCTTGACGACTTCAGGGTGTACGCGGAGCATGACGTCGCCGCGGTCGAGATGCTTGTGCATCTTGCGCATCTCGATGTAGATATCGTTGCAGACGGTGACGGGCGACTTGACCATGCCGGTTCCGGTGCAGACGTTGCATGGCGTGGACAGCGTGCGTTCGAGCGATTGCTTGACTCGCTTGCGGGTGATGGCGACCAGGCCGAAATCGTTGAACTGGAGAACCTTGGATGGGGCGCGGTCGCTCTTCAACTCATCTTCGAGCGCGGCCATGACGCGGTTGCGATTCTTGCGCTCGTCCATGTCGATGAAGTCGATGATGATGATACCGCCTAGGTCGCGCAGGCGAATCTGACGGACGATTTCGGGAATGGCATCGAGGTTGGTCTTGACGATGGTGTCTTCGAGGCGGGCTGTTTTGCCGACGAACTTGCCGGTGTTGATGTCGATGGCGACCAGGGCTTCGGTTTGGTTAATGACGATGGAGCCGCCGGATTTGAGCCAGACCTTGGAGCGCAGGGCCTTGTTGATCTCTTCGGTGATGCCGAACTGTTCGAACAGCGGCGTCTCTTTGACGTAGAGCTTGACGCGGCGGATGAGCGAGGGCTGGAAGCGCTGGAGGAAGCGAAGGACGCGCTCGTACTCGGCCTCGGTGTCGACCCAGATGGCGGAGAAGTTATCGGTGACCTGGTCGCGGAGGATGCGCTCGATGAGATTGAGGTCGTGGTAGATGAGCGCGGGCGATTTCGAGGACTCGGAGCGGTTCTTGATGTCCGCCCAGAGGTTGAGCAGGAAGCGAAGATCGCTGCGCAGCTCTTCTTCGCTTGCCCCTTCGGCAGCGGTGCGGACGATGAAGCCTCCGCTTGCCTCGCCCTTTTCGCTGAGGAGGATCTCTTTCAGGCGGCGGCGTTCAGCGTCTGAATCGATCTTGCGCGAGACGCCGGTGTGGGTGATCGTCGGCATGAAGACCAGGAAGCGGCCAGGGAGAGCGATGTGCGAGGTGATGCGCGCGCCCTTCTTGGCGATGGGCTCCTTGGCGATCTGGACGAGGATCTCCTGGCCGGGCTTGAGCAGGTCGCTGATGGCCGGTAGGTTGGTGGTCTGCATGGATTGGCGTCCGTGGCCGTTCGAGTGGCCGCTGCGGCTGCGGCTGCGATCACGATCTCGGTCGCTGCCTCGGTCGCTGCCTCGGTCGCTGCCTCGGTCACTGCCTCGGTCGCGGTCGCGGTCGTTGCGGCCACGACGTCCGTCGCGTCTTCCTCCACGGCGGTCGGAGTCACGGCCGGAAGTGCGTCCCTGGTCGCGCCCTGAGGAAGGTGAAGTCCCTGCGGGGCGTGTGCCTTCGTTGGTCTGGCCGAACTGCTGGGCAAAGAACTCGGCGTCGGCGGCGTTGCCGGTGCGGGCTGCCTGCTCGTTCTCGTCGAAGTCGGCACCGCCTTCATAGATCACGGTGGAGTCGTCTTCAGTCCGGCGGTTCTGCGGATGGGATGCGTCGGCATCGTCCTCGTCCAGTTCTTCCTCGGCTAGGTCATCTTCGTCGAGGTCTTCTTCGTCGAGGTCGTCGTCTGCGTCGTCTTCATCTTCGACGACGGGAGTGCGCCGTGTGATCTGGTCGATGGACATCTCGCGGAGCATGGTGCCGAGGTCGGCTGCGCCTTCGAGGGTCTCCTCTTCTTCGAGATCGTCCATCTCCTCGATGGAGCTGGCCTGCAGGGTCGCGCCCTCGAGCTCGTCGTCTGCGGTCTCTTCTTCATACTGCGCGGAGGTGAACTCCGAACCGGTGTTGAAGGAGGATCCGTCCGTACCATCGGAGACGATTGCGCCTTCATGGCGGATTGGCGAAGTGGGTTCCGGGGTCTCGATCGGTGCGGGCTGGTGTGCGGGCTCGGGCAGGGTTTCAAGCGGGTGCGAGAGCATCTCTCCGGTTGGCGCGAGGGAGGTGATGTCGTGGGTTTGCGCTGGCTCGGCTTCGGCCTCGCTGTGGAGGTGTACGAGGGGTTCGTCCGGGGCCGGGGTGATGCTGTGCGTTGCGCTGTGAGTGTGCTCCGCTTCGACTTGCTCTGCTGGCTCGTCGAGTATGGGCGCACTCTGGCGGAACTCGCTGCGGGTGGGGGTATCGACGCGGTAGGAAGCTGAGGCGTCGGAGGGTTCGTACTCGGCAGCGACCGACGGTGCGGATGGTGCTTCGTTGGGCTCGGTGAATTCGGCGGGGTGGGGATAGGCGGCTGGCGTGTTCGACGCGGTGAGGTTGGCCGAAGACTCGGATGCAGTGACCTGGGGGAGATTCAGCGGATGGTTGGCCTCGCTGAGCTCGGTCGTTTCGGGTGCGGTGTGGGATGGCTCCTGCGTAGTGGAAGGGCTGCGCTCGGATCGATTGCGGAAGTCCGAACGATTGCCTCCGCGGTTTGCGGAACGGCTGTCGCGGTCGCCACGACCATCGCGGCGCGGCTCGCGGCCTGCATCACGCTGGGGGCGGCGGGAGAGTGTTTCGCCGGGGAGGGTGGCTCCGCCGTCCCAGCCTTCGGCGAGGGTGTAAAGATTGGCGGGCGGTGCGAGCGTTACCGTGGTTGCATGCGCGGGTGCCGTGGGCGATGTAGATGCGGCGCCGGTCTGATCGCCCTGGCGATACTTCGAGAGCGACTCGCCGGGAAGGATGATCGGCTCCGAGGGCGGTGCGGTGTTCTCGTCACCATAGGCGTCGGCGACGGGGCCGGTATTTTCCGGATCTACGCCGTAGAGATTGCGCGAGGGGGCAAAGCCGCGTGGGGCGCGGGGAGCAGCGTCCCGGCCTCGCTCGCGTCCGCGCGAGTCTGGACGCTGGCCATCGGGGCGCTGACCATCGCGGCGGCGTCCGCCACGGCCTTCGTTGCGGTTGGCGCGTTCGCTGGATTCGGCTTCGGCTGGAGCGGATGAAGTGTCTGCGCTGGCGTCGAGGTCCTGGTACGAGCTCTCGGTAAAGGCGGAGTCGTCGGCTGGATCTTCGGGGCTGAGTGCGGAGGTGTTCTCCTGCGTGCCATCGCCGGGCAAACCGGGAGTGCCGCGTCCGCGACGACGTCCGCGGCGTCCGCGCCAGCGACGCTGGCCGTCGGCCCCGGGTGCGCCTTCGCCTAGCTCTGCATTGTCGATGGAGATCGAGGGAATGGTCTCGTTGTCGGACGAGTCTGCGACGGGGCGAGGGGCTTCGCTGCGTTCGCCTGATCCATTCTCTGGGGCTGCGTGGTCGCGATTGCCGTTGCGATCGCGGTCACGTCCTCCGCGGCGTCCTCGGCCTCCGCGCTCGCTGCGCTCTCCGTTGCGGGAGCTGCTTTCGCCACGGCTGGTGCTGCCTTCGCTGCGGGTGGAGCTGCCTTCGGCGCGTTCCCCTTGAATGGTGCGGGGCGGACGTTCGGCGTGCGAGGTGGTGTCGAACTCTTCGGAGTCGGGGGCTTCTTCGAGGAAGTCGGTGATGTAGAGGAAGGCGTCGCGCTCGAGGCCGATGTCTACGAAGCTCGATTGCATGCCGGGGAGGACGCGGGTTACGCGGCCGTTGTAGATGGAACCGGCGAGGGTGTACTCGTTCTCGCGCTCGTAATAGATTTCGGTGAGTGCTTCGTCTTCGACGATGGCCAGACGCGTCTCATGCGGCGTGCTGGAGATGTAAATTTCTTTCGACAATGGGTCCTGCTCTTTCTGCCCGCTTCGGCATTGATGGCCGAAGTCTGAGCGGCAGGGCAGGCGAGAGGGATCTTGAGCGGCAGCTAGCGCAGGGCTAGGCGGCGCTCACCGAGAGACCGGACAGGATGGGGGATCGGGAAGCGGAGTCGACCGATGGGTGCAGTTGCAAGCAGAAGCGCAAGGCAGACTGCGTCCAGTTCGTGTCGAGTTTTGACCCGAACTGGTTGAAAACAAAATTTATCGGAGGTACTCGGAAAGCTTCGAGCAAAGACAGGCACGCGGAGTTTGTGACCGAAACAACCTCAGACAAAAGCTGAGGCGGGGCCGTTTTCCTTCCGGATGCATTCATTCCCTTGAAAACCTGTCCGGCCAACGGAGTTGATGTTGTCTCTTACCTGGCCGGCCTTTTTTTCTAAATTCGAACGCCGCATGCCCGGCGCCTTGCGCCAACGGGTGCGGAGGTTACGCCGGGCTGGAATATGACAGCCGGGTTACCCCTAGTATGCACCAAAAGAGCGGCGGGCGTCTCAGCAAATTCGATGGCGGGTGCCACAACGGGCAATTGGCGCTATTCGTCCGTGAACCTAGGACCTTCTATCTACGTATTAAGGGCTATGAGACTCTCATCGTCACCTCTAACTCCCTTTCGTATCATCCCTCTCGCTCTGGTACTGATGATGACCGGCAACACAACCGTAAGGGCGCAGTCTCACAGCTCCGCACAGATACAGGTCTCCGAACCAGAGCAGCCCATGGCCAAAGACGCCCATCCCGCTTTCCTGGTCGCCACCATTAAGCCCAGTGATCCCAGCGCGACGGGCGGCTGGGCCTTTCCGAACGAAGGCCGCCACATCACCTGCATCAATGCAACCGTCGCCACTATCGTGACCGTCGCTTACGGAATCCACATCAAGCAGATTGCCGACGCACCCGACTGGCTAAGCAAGGATCGCTACGACATCGACGGAGTTCCCGATGCGCCAGGCATACCGAGCCTTCAGCAGATGCAGCAGATGTATCAAAAGCTGCTCGCCGAAAGATTTCATCTGGCCTTCCGGCGCGAGACCCGCCGGATCCCGGTCAACGCCATCACCATCGCAAAAGGAGGGCCGCGCCTGAAGATCGCCGAACCCAACGAAGAACTCAATACCGGGAACTCAGACAGCAGCGGACGGCGAATCTTGAAGTTCACCAACGTATCCATGTCCGACTTCGCGCTCAATATGAACCTCTACGACGACAGGCCGGTCATCGACCAAACCGGGCTCCCCGGCCGATACGACTTCACCCTCAAGTGGACCTACGACATTTCTAGAGAAAGCGACCCTGACGCACCACCGTCGCTCTTCACCGCCATCAAGGAGCAGCTGGGACTACGGATGGAGGCGGTCAAGGGGCCGGCTGAAGTCTTCGTCATCGACCATGTGGAACCTCCGTCAGAAAACTAGCTGGCACTGTCTAGCGGACGGAAATTCGTTTATCAGCGTCGTCATGCTTATCTGCCATACGACTGTTCCTCTTCAAAGGGTATTACCCAACGAAAAACATGCGCTCAATTTCGTCATTAAGATCCTCTTCTTCGGCCTGCTTAATCATCTCCGGCGTGATTACGCTGCCCTTGGAGGCGAAGATCGGCATCCCGTTTGAAGCTACCTTAAATGGAGATTCGCGACTATCCGAAACTGAATTGTCCTTTTTATCCATATCGAAATCTATCCCCTCTTCTGAAGACGTTAGTTTACGAAGCGTCGCATGCGGATGTTCATTACGATTCCGAGGGCGAGGAAGGTGAAGAGGATGGAGGAGCCGCCGTAGCTCATCAGAGGCAGGGGGATGCCGGTTACGGGCATCAGGCCGACTACCATGCCTATGTTGACGAGGATCTGGAAGAGGATGACAGCTACTACACCCATCACGATGAAAGTGCCGGGGACGTCGGATGCCTGCTGTGCGTTCTGGATCAGGCGGGTGAGGATGAGGAAGTAGAGCAGCAGCACGCCGATGCCGCCGACGAAGCCGTGCTCCTCGCAGAAGGCGGCGAAGATGAAGTCTGTGTAGGGAATGGGCAGGAAGTCGCCCTGGGTCTGGGTTCCCTTGTTGGTGCCTTTGCCCCAGAGGCCGCCCGAACCTACGGCGATGAGCGACTGCTTGATCTGGTAGCCGGCGCCCTTGGGGTCGGAGTCCGGATTGATGAAGCTGGTGAGGCGGGCCTGCTGATAGGGCTTGAGCCGCTTGCCGCTGAGGAAGGCGCCGCCGCCAAGGATGGCGACTCCGAGGAGAATGATGGCTACCTGGCGCGGCTTGATGCCGCCGAGAAAGAGTCCGGCTACGAGGACGGGGAAGTACGTGAGCGCGGTTCCCAGGTCGGGCTGGATCAGCACCAGTCCCATGGGAATGCAGACCAGGCCGAAGGCCTTGGCGATGTCGGGCCAGCTGAGTTCGCGGCCTAGTAATCCCCAGAAGTAGCGCGCTGCGGCGAGGATGAGGACGAGCTTGACCCACTCCGAGGGCTGGAAGTGTACGCCGCCGCCCAGGTTGATCCAGCGGCGTGCGCCGAGTACTTTCTGGCCGACCGCTTTGACGGCCACCAGCAAGATCAGACTGACTCCGTAGGCCCAGGGTGCGAGATCAAGCAGGCGGTGGTAGTCGATGAGCGAGATGAGGAACATGAGGCCAAGACCGACGACGAGGAACTCGATCTGCTTGTGGTCGAAGCCGTGGAATTTGGTGTGCAGCGTCGCGGACTTGATCTCGAGCACGCTGATGAGCGAGAGGAGCAGCACCAGCGTGAGCAGCGTCCAATCGAAGTCGCGGAAGGAGGAGAAGCGGCGCATACCCTCCGCCTAGTTTAGAGCAGTCCCGCTCGGCACGGACGGTCAGCCTGCAATTGACGTCTCTCCCGCGAATCGTTTTACTGGCAGCATGCGTGTCCAGTTGTTTGTCTCTCTGATTTTGCTTGGATCGATTCTTCGTCTAAAAGGCGAGGATGTAGCAAGCGCCGCCAGCCCGGAAGGTGTGCACTGGGTTGAGCGCGAGTTCAGAATGCCCGCGCCTGGTGCGCCGTTTGGTCTCGACGTGCTGAAAGTGGAGGTATCCCGTCCCGGGAGACATCCCCTGGCGCTGCTCACCCACGGGACGTCGGAAGATCGTACGGAGCGGGCTCAGGTGACGCCCTGGAGTTTTTTGCCGCAGGCCATCTGGTTTGCCCGTCGTGGATATGTCGTCCTTGTAATCGTCCGCAAGGGATATGGAATTTCCAGTGGGGAGCAGGATGGCAAATACGGAGGTTGCCACGGAGGAAGCTTTACTGACACCGGAGAAGCCAGCGCAGACGACCTTCGCGCCGCGGTAAAGTACGCCGCCAGCCTACCCGAAGTCGACGCCACTACGGTCATCAGCGCCGGCGTTTCGACCGGAGGCTTTGCCCAGGTTGCGCTCACGGCACAACCTCCTGCTGGTCTCAAGGCCGCCATCAGCTTCGCCGGCGGCCGTGGCGGCGACGGCCATCTGCATAACTGCGACGAAGGCAGCATCGTCTCCGCCTTCCGTAGCTTCGGAAAGAAATCGCACCTGCCCATGCTCTGGATCTACTCGGAGAACGATCAGTGGTTTCCACCTGAGCTCGCCCGCAAATTCGATGCGGCCTTCCGCCAGGGCGGAGGAAACGACAAGTTCGTAATGGTGCCTCCGTTCTCCGACGACGGTCACCACTTCTTCGGAAACGTCAACGGCTGGTCTCCTATCGTCGAAGACTTCCTCGAACACCAAGGCCTCCTCCCGTTGCCGGACCTGCTGCCCGAGCCTCCGGTGCCCGACATTCCTCCACCCCCGGGCCTCCGTGGCCGCGGTCTCGAGGCCTTCCACCACTTCCTGATGATGGGCCCGAAGAAGGCCTTCGCCGGAGACGGCCAGGGTCACTGGGGACAGGACGCTGGAGCTTTCAACCAAGACATCGCCGACCAGCACGCTATCGCAAACTGCCAGAAAGCCATCAAGGCCTCCGGCAACACAGGCGACACTTGCATAGTCGTCTCTCGCGGAGCGAATCCATAACATCAGCAACATACCCAGGTACGCCGAATCAACAAATGCCGGAGCGATACCGTGGGCCCGCTGTCTCAAGCCTCCTGGCGGGTGCGCGGCGTCCAGAAGCGGCGGATACTCCAATAGCCGAGGCGGAAGGTTAGCAGCAGGATCGCGCCACCGAGGAGGATGCCGATCGGTACGAGCCACCACCCCAGCAGTTCGTTCGGCTTGTTCGGGCTGCTTCCAAACTGCCAGTTGAAGCTGATGTCATGTTTCGTCCAGACGCCGTAGACCCCGGTTGTGCGAGGGCTCATGAGCTTGATGAAGCCGAGCAGGAACAGCCAGCAGCCCAGGCTGCAACCCAATGCCGCAACGGAGAACAGAAGCAGACCCAGCAGACCCCTGCCCAGACGGCGCATCGTCCGGCGCAGAACATACTTGGGCGAACGGGCCAGCCTGGCTCGCTCGATCAGCTCCGGAGTGCGGTAGCGGTCCGCCAGTTCCTGAGGAGTTCCCAGCGCGGCCAACGTCGCAGCGACAGATTCCGGCGTCTCGCCGGTGGTCTTGTCGAAGATATGCGTGCGAATCTCTTCGACGATTTCATTGGCGTCTTCGTCCAGCAGATCGCTCAGTTCCCTGCGCAGCGACTTCAGGTAAATCTCTACAGACCGTGCAGACGTCTCGGCTAGAGTCATGGTGTGTTCTCCTGCTACCGCTTCGATTTGGTTTCGTTCAGGGGCTTCAACAGATCGTTCATGCTTGCAGCGAACCTGGCCCAGACGCGCTTCATGTCGAGCGCGCGCTTCCGGCCGCCTTCGGTCAGGCTGTAATACTTGCGCGGGTGACCGGAGCCCGACTCGACCCACTCAGATTCGACCAGTCCGAGGCCGCGGAGACGGTTGAGCAAGGGGTAGACCGTGCCTTCGACGACGACGAGCTCTGAGTGCGTTTCGAGGTGGCGCAGTATCTCAAGGCCATACAAGCGGCCATCCCAAAGAGCGGCGAGAATGGCGAGTTCCAGCGATCCTTTGCGGAGCTGAACTTCCCACTTTTCGGCTGGATCTGGCGCACTTAATTTCGTAACTGCCATGACAAGATACTATGTACTGCATAGTATCTTGTCAACCGGATAACGGGGCCGCGTAAGAATTATCTGCGGCGAAGGTTCGGATTGTGTCTGTGGGCTATTGGCCCGCTGGCGAGGCCGGCGGGTCATTCGGCTGGGCGGCTTGGAGTGCTCTCGGCTTGGGCATATCGACCTTCAGCAGATTGCCTTCGCGTTTGCGCTGCTTGGTGACGAAGGCGTTGACGACCTGCGCGGCGATCGGGGCGGATGCCTCCGCGCCCCAGCCTCCATGCTCGCAGAGAACCGCTACTACGATGTCCGGATTTCGGCGCGGAGCTATGCCGACGAACCATGCATTTGCGCGTTCGTTGCCGGTGCCGAGGCTCTTGGCTCCGGCGCTGTGGCTGACGACCTGCGCGGTTCCGGTCTTGCCGGCGAAGTCGATTCCCTCCAGGCGTACCGCCGCACCGGTGCCGCCCGGGCCGATCACGTTGGCCATGTCATCGGTGATGATCTGCCAGTTTTCCGGGCTCAAGGGAATGGTCTTATTACCGGAGCCGGGAAAGGTGTTCTCCACAGCTTCGAGCTGATCTTTGGTCAACTCATCGTCGAAGATTACGTGGGGCCGGCGCAGAACTCCGCCTGAGCTGATGCCTCCGATGGCACGCGCAAGCTGCAGCGGAGTCACCTGGATGGCGCCCTGCCCGATGCCGACCGAGATCGTCTCGCCTGCGTACCACTTGTCGTGCTGTGTCTTCATCTTCCAGGCTTCGCTGGGCATGATGCCTGCGGCTTCATCCGGCAGATCCACGCCGGTCTTGACGCCGATGCCAACCTCGCTGCCATAACGCGCAATGGTATTGATGCCGAGCCTGTTCGCCAGCGTGTAGTAGAAGGTGTCGCAGGAGAACGGCA
Organism: Acidobacteriaceae bacterium; assembly: GCA_035943695.1. Taxonomy (GTDB): domain Bacteria; phylum Acidobacteriota; class Terriglobia; order Terriglobales; family Acidobacteriaceae; genus Edaphobacter. The sequence goes on from DASZBW010000018.1 coordinate 62,024, forward strand.
GTGCATTGTGTATGTCTACCGAGCCGTGGTGCTGATCGCAGGCGAAGTAATGGCCGTAGAAGGTTGCGCCGCCGTTGCATTGCACATGCATATCCTGCGCTACGCCTTCGCCCAGGCCGGCGAGCGTCATGATGATCTTGAAGGTTGAGCCTGGCGCGAGCTGCGCCTGGATCGCCTTGTTCATCAGCGGGTGGTTGGGGTCGTTGATGATCTGCGACCAGTAGGCCCGGGTCAGGCGCACGGCGAATTGATTGGGATCAAAGGTAGGCCGCGAGACCATGGCAAGAATTTCGCCGGTGTGTGGATCCATTGCGACCAGTGCGCCGTTTTTGCCTTCCATCGCCTGCTCGGCGACGCGCTGCAGATCGAGGTCGATGGTGAGGCGCAGGTCCTTGCCGGGGATGGCGAGCTGCTGACCGAGCTGGCCAACCTCTTTGCCGTGGCTGTTGACGATGACGTCCCGTGAGCCGTCGGTGCCGCGCAGGAGACTGTCGTAGGTCTCCTCCACGCCAGACTTTCCGACCACATCTCCGGGCTGGTAGAAGTCGAATTTGGAGCTGTTGAGGTCCTGCTCGGAGACCTCACCGACGTAGCCGATGAGGTGGGCGGCGAAGCCGTCGCGTGGATAGAGGCGGCGCTGCTCGTCGCGGGTCTCGAGTTCGGGTAGCTCATTGCGATGGGCCTCGATGAATGCCTGCTCGTCCGGGGTGATGTCCTGCTTAAGTGGGATCGACTCGTACTTGGGAGACGCCGCGTAACGGCGGATCGTCGCTTGTACCTGCTCTACCGGAAGATCGAGGCCGCGCGCGATCAGTGGGATATCTGCGTTCAGATCCCGTACCTGTTCGCGCAGCAGATAGCAGGAAACTGAGGGATAGTTGTCGACCAGAATCCGGCCTTCGCGGTCGAAGATCTTGCCGCGAGGAGCGCGCACCGGATCTTTGCGGACGCGATTCGCTTCGGCGAGTACGCGGTAGCTTTCGGCGCCCAGAATCTGCAGCCGCCACATGCCCGTCGCCAGGACGAGCAGCACAAGCACAACGATGTATTGTGTGGCATGCAGCTTGCCTGCGGATACTTTCTCATCGCGAGCATTGTAGCGTTCGGATTTGGGTGTAAGCGCCACGAGGACCTTCCTGCTGCATCCAGTCTACTCGGGCCGCGGCCTTCGCAGGCGACACCCGCAAGCGGAAAACTTTAGTCCTGACGCCGCCAGCGATCGAGCAGCAGATACACGGGAACTGCGACCACGGTGTTTGCGACTGCGCGCAATACCTCATGCAACCAGAGAATATGGAAGCTGCGAATGCCCAGCAGCCGCCGCTCAATCAGGTAAAAGAGCATGCTCTGAAGCAATGAGAATGCAAATGTAAGCAACGAACGCGTTGCCGTATTTTCGACATCGATCCGGCTTCCCAGGCTCGCTGCGACATACCCAATCACGGACTTCGCCATGCCGTTCACGCCAATGTATGGATTGGTCAGCAGGTCCTGCAGCAGGCCGATGGCCGCGCCGGTGGTGGTTCCCGCAATGGGACTGCGGCGGCTGATGGCGAAGAAAAGTGTCACTACCAATGGCAGGTCGAGGATCGCCAACGCGGGAATCAAGCGTGGAAGCAGCACCTGCAACAGGATGGCGCCGAGGGGAACGAAGATCGCGACCGGCAGACTGAAGCTCTGCTGCTCGACTTCGCGGCGCGACATGTAGCTACGTGTGACCATAGTTTGAAGGAGGGGTGCGTCCTGCTCAGGCTAAATGGATTTTGTTGCGAGTGCTGGCGTGTTTGCCAGAGAGGTCAATCCGGGGGTGCGGCTTGTGAGGTGGGTCGTTTGGCTGCGGGCGTTTCATCCTGCTTTGCTGTTGCTGGGGCAGAGTTTCTTCCGCCGGGCGTCAACTCCAATGCGGGCGGTGTCGTTCCGCTGGTGTAGCGATCCGGGTGCACCGGCGGCGGCGGACGGGGTATAGCAGTTACAGGCGGCGTTGCTGGCGTGGTTGATGTATTAGGGCCGACCGGATTTGCGGTGCCAGCGGCAGGGTCGTCATCGTGAAGGCCGGGCAATTTCTCCGCGCTGACGTCTGCGGCATGCTGTGCTTCTGCTGCGGTCAGGTCTTGCTGAGTGCCGGCGGGTAGATCAGACTGTGTGCCGGTAATCACCAATACCTCTTCCAGCCGATCGAGATTCACCGCGGGTCGCACCACGATGGCTGAATAGGGCTGGTGATCGGGGTCCGGCGCGATGCTTTGAATTGTGCCCACGGGCAGGCCGCGTGGATACACCTTGTCGCCGCCTGAGGTCAGCACCTGTTCGCCCGGCTTGATGCGCGAGTCCGCGGTGAGATTGCCGATCTGGGCGCGCCCTGCGACGGTGCCGCGCAGGATGCCGCGAATGCGAGTGGTGGCAAGAATGACTCCGGCACCCGAGGTCTGGTCGTTGATCTCGAGAACCTGCGCCGTGTTGGGAAAGACATCGCGCAGTTTGCCGACGATGCCATCCTGCGTGATGACGGCCATGTCCGGGCGCAGGCCATCGCGGGAGCCCTTGTCGATGGTGAGTACATGCGTCTGGTCGCTGCCGCTATCGCCGATCACCTGCGCGGCGACCGTCGTGCCGACATACTTCTCCTTGAATGCGAGCATGGCCTGGAGCCGACGCCCCTCCAGCGCATCCTCGGCGATGGCCGCCTGATCGATACGCATGCGTGTCAACTGCTGCTGGAGGTCTTTGTTCTGCTGGCGGACGTGGCGGAGATCGAGGTAGTTGGACCAGCCGTTGTGGATGCCCCAACCGACCGCATGCGCCAATCGCTCAAATGGCGTGACCGTGGCCGTGGCCCACATCCGGATCAGTCGTACGCTCGGGCCATCGGGCTTGCTCGCATCGGCGGGTGTCCGCACCTGCATCGCCAGTGCTATGGCCTGGGCCAGCAGCACCACGATCAGGAACATCGCATTCTTGAACCGCGTAATAAAGTCCATTGGCCAGAAGAGATGGAATGCGAGCCGGGTTATCCCGCAGCGTTAGTCGATCGAAATCTTGCGCAGCAGCTTGAAGTCCGAGAGCATACGGCCGGTGCCTAAAACTACCGAAGCCAGCGGATCGTCGGCGATGGAAACCGGCAGACCTGTCTCCTCGCGGATGCGTTTGTCGAGATTCTTGATCAGCGCTCCGCCGCCGGTCAGCACGATGCCGCGATCTGAGATGTCCGCCGAAAGCTCCGGCGGTGTGCGTTCGAGAGCGACGCGAATCGCGTTGATGATGGTCGCGATGCACTCACTCAGCGCCTCGCGAATTTCGGAGTCTTCGATGGTGATCGTCTTCGGCACGCCCTCGATCAGGTTGCGTCCCTTGATCTCCATCTCGATCGGCTTATCGAGTGGGTACGCCGATCCCAATTGCATCTTGATCTGCTCGGCCGTGCGCTCGCCGATCAGCAGGTTGTACTTGCGCTTGAGGTAGGTGACTACGGCCTCGTCCATCTGGTTGCCGGCCATGCGTACGGAACGCGAATAGACGATGCCCGCCAGCGAGATCACCGCAATATCCGTCGTGCCGCCGCCGATGTCGACGACCATGTTTCCGCCCGGTTCCGTAATGGGGAGGCCGGCGCCGATGGCGGCAACCATCGCCTGCTCCACCAGGTGAACTTCGCTTGCTTTGGCGCGATACGCGGAATCCATGACCGCGCGCTTCTCCACCTGAGTAATCTCAGAAGGCACGCCGATCACGATGCGTGGATGCACCATGCGCTTGCGATTGTTGTGCGCCTTCATGATGAAGTAGTTCAACATCTTCTCGGTGTGGCGGAAGTCGGCTATGACGCCATCCTTCATCGGCTTGATGGCGACTATGTTGCCTGGCGTACGGCCAAGCATCTCCTTCGCCTCCTTGCCAACGGCTTCCACTTCATTCGTCTGCGTATTCACGGCGATAATGGAAGGCTCGTTGACGATGATGCCCTTGCCGTGCGCATACACGAGCGTGTTGGCCGTACCAAGATCGATGGCCAGATCGTTCGAGAAGAGGCTGAACAGCGAGCGCATGTTGTGGATGCGCGAGTACCGCATTTGATAACCGTTAGAAGACATTGGGCGCGTATTGTCCTGATGAAGAAGATCGTCCCTTATTGTACGGCTTGGCAGCGGAGGACGCCTTTGTCTCTGCAAAGACCCACCCATAGATTCCCAAAATGTTGGGTCGCTCGAGCCTCCTGGCGCCGGTTGGTGAAGGAGCAGCGATGTGAGACACTTTTCAGACTACCGGGGGAACCATGCAAGAAGATATTTCGACGTCAATGCCCGCATCTGTACGTCTCGCTTTCTGGTGGGCGGCGCACGGCATCAGGGGCCGCAGCGCGGTTGCCCGCGCCCTCGGAAGACGGCAGAAGCAAGATCGTCCGCTCTTCATCCGTACCCTTCACGGCGCACTTCTCTCTGTCGACTATCAAAATCTTGATACCTACGCACCTATCTATAACGACGGAGGGTGCTGGGATGCCAACGTGATGTCCTGCTGCACACGAATCCTTCGTGGTGGGGACGTCTTCTACGATATCGGCTCCAATACCGGACTGATCGCCCTGGATGTCGCGAAGTCCATACCCGGGGTGAAGGTCTTCGCGTTCGAGCCGCAGCCTTCGCTGGCCAAACATATCCGGCGCTCCATCGAGGCAAATCATTTCGATCAACTGAAACTGATCGAGGCCCTGCTGGGGAGTGAGGAAGGCGAGGCGACTCTGTTCCTGACCAGCCACTCCATCCATGCCTCGATCATTCCGCGCGAACAAAACTATCGTGAACTGCGACGCCCGCTGCGTACACTTGACGGCTTGATTGCAACAGGAGAGATTGCCGCCCCTGATGTGATTAAGATCGACGTTGAAGGCAGCGAACTGAAGATCTTTGAAGGGGCTGTGGCTACGCTCAAATCCAGCCAACCCAGTATCGTGTTCGAGGCGGATGAGAATATGACCCGGATGGGCTATTCGGTGGACGACCTCTTCGCCGCCCTGGAGAAGGCCGCTGACTATTCGTTTTTCCTGCTGGACCAGGCAGGAAATCCGATGCCCGTAGCGCGGCCGTATCCGTTTGGTAATTTCCTGGCTTTGTCGCCGCGCCACAAGGATCGCCTCCACGCTTAGACCGCAGGGTTGCCGAGCCAGCCGCTGGAATCCGCGTCAGGCTCCGCAATCCTGCTAGCCTTCCGCGGATTCCAGTAAGGCGCGGAGTCCGGCCTCATCGAGTACAGCAACCCCCAGCGACTGCGCCTTTTCCAGCTTTGATCCTGCCTCTTCCCCGGCGACGAGATAATTCGTCTTTTTGCTGACCGTGCCGGAGACCTTGCCGCCGGCGGATTCAATCATCTCCTTAGCCGAATCGCGCGTGAGGGTAGGCAGGGTTCCCGTCAAAACAAACGTCAGCCCCGTCAACGCTGAGGTGCGCTCACGTTTCTCCGCGTGCATTGTCAGGCCAAGCTCTTTCAGCCGAGCTACCAATGCGCGATTGCGTTCATTCGCAAAAAAATCGTGGATGGTTGCGGCGACTTTCGGTCCTATATCGTTGATGGCGGTCAGCGTGACTATATCCGCCGACATAATCTCTTCAATATTGCCGAAGTGCTCAGCAAGCGTCTGCGCCGTCCGTTCGCCCACATGGCGAATGCCCAGCCCCAGCAACACGCGATTCAGCGGTGCCGCCTTCGAGCGTTCGATCTGTGCCAGCAGATTGTCGGCGGTCTTCTCGCCGATGCGTTCGAGCGTGAGCAGTTGTTCGCGGGCCAGCGTGTAGACATCTGCAATCGAATGCACCAGCGCATCGCGGGTCGGCATATCGGCGATCGCTTCTTCCGTGTCGCTGAGGTCCACAGCATCTTCAACGACGGGATTGTTCGGAGTTTCTGTGTCTCCCTCGGCCAGCGTATGGCCCAGCAGCTGCGCCACCATCGATTCGCCCAGTCCTTCGATGTTCATCACACTTCGTGAGGCGAAGTGCCGCAGCTCTTCTTCAAGGCGCGCCGCGCAGCTCGCATTCACGCATCGAAAATCGACCTCGCCCTCTTCGCGGACCAGGGGAGTTTTGCACCGCGGACACTCCGCAGGGAAGACGATCTCTTCCGTGCCGCGCGGGCGCTTCGCGTCATCGACGACGCGAGTGATCTTTGGAATCACGTCGCCGCCGCGCTCCACCTCAACGAAATCGCCGATGCGCACGCCCAGGCGTGCAATCTCGTCCGCGTTGTGCAGCGTAGCGCGCGTTACGGTCGTGCCACCGATGAATACAGGCGCGAGCGCGGCGACCGGTGTCAGCTTGCCCGTGCGCCCGACCTGAAACAACACGCCCTCAAGCCTGGTAATTCCAGCACGCGCTGGAAATTTATACGCGATAGCCCAGCGCGGCGCTTTGCCTGTGAACCCCAGCCGCTTCTGCTGCGCGGTCGCATCGACCTTGATTACGACACCGTCGATCTCGTACCCAAGCGACTCGCGCAACGCATCTGCCGCCGCGATGAAGGCGAGCACCTCGTCGATCGAATCCACCGTGGTGGCGTGGGGATTCACGCGAAAGCCCGCGCTGCGCAACGCTTCGAGACCGGCGGACTGAGTCGGCAGGAGGAACTCGCCGCGCTGTGCGGAGATTCCTTCGCCCGCATCTCGCTCCCCATGCAGAAGAAAGTATGCGTAGAACTCAAGCCGCCGCTGCGCCACGATGTTCGGTTCAAGCGTGCGGATCGTCCCTGCGGCGGCGTTGCGCGGATTGACCGCAGGCGCCATCCCGTGCGCCACCCGCTGCTCATTCATCTTTACAAACGCGGTCTGCGGAAGTACCACCTCGCCGCGAACCTCGAAGCTCTGCGGCAGGCCAGCCGCACGCAGCTTCGCCGACGAAACCCGCAACGGCACGGAACGGATCGTCCGCACATTCGAGGTAACATCCTCGCCCGTCGAGCCATCACCGCGAGTCAGTCCGCGGACCAGGTCGGCGGATCCATCCGTTGCTCCGCTGTAATGCAGTGCGAGCGAAAGCCCGTCGAGCTTCAGCTCGCACACATAACGAATCTGCTCCGAAGTGGGCAACGCATCGCGCACGCGCTGATCCCACGCGCGGAGCTCGGCTTCGTTGTAGGCATTGTCGAGCGACAACATGGGCCGTGAATGCGGCGTCTTCACGAAGCCATCGCGCGGCTTTCCGCCTACCCTCTGCGTCGGGGAATCAGGCCTTATCAGCTCAGGATGTTGCACCTCGAGCGCTTTCAGACGGTTCATCAGTAGGTCGTACTCTGCATCCGCCAGCACGGGCTCATCCAGCACGTAGTACAAGTGCTCATGTTGGCGAATCTCTTCGCGCAACGCCTCGATTGTTTGGTGCAGTGTAAGAGTGGAAGCCATAGCACTCAAATTATAGAGAGCCTGGATGCACGAAGTAAGACAGCGCGAATCAAGATATTCTGAATGAAGATGGAACCCGTAACCCACTTCCTCACGGGAGCCTGTCTCGCCCGCGCAGGCTTCAACCGCAAAGCAGCCTATGCCACCCTGGCGATGACGCTGGCTGCGGAGATGCCAGACCTCGACACGCTGTGGTCCATCGGCGGTCCCATCGCCGGCTTTGAGCATCATCGCGGAATTACGCACACGCTGATTGGCCTCCCGTTCGAAGGCCTCGCGCTGGTGGGCGCAATCTGGGTGCTGCATCGCGTTCGTGTTCGCCGTTCAGAGCTGCACGCCGCGCAACAACCAGCAGCCACAGGTCCTGCAGCAGAAGGGGCTATTGTTCGTCCGCTCACGGCGGCACCCGTGCGCTGGGCATCGCTTTATGGCTTCGCGATGATCGCTCTGCTCAGCCATATCCTGCTCGACTGGACCAACAACTACGGAGTACGGCCATTCTTTCCCTTCAATTCCCACTGGTACGCGGGATCGTTCGTCTTCATCTTTGAGCCGGTGATGTTTGTCCTCCTGCTCGCCGGGCTGCTGGCTCCTCCGCTCTTCGGCCTGGTCGCCGGAGAGGTGGGTGCCCGAAGGCCCACGTTTCGCGGACGCGGCTGGGCCATCTTCGCTCTGGTTTCGATAGCTGCGCTCTGGGGCTGGCGCATCGTCGAGCGAAACAACGCAATCCAGCTGGCCTCAAACGCGACGTATGGTCCGACCGATGCACCCAGCGCAGAGGTACTGCGCCTCACCGCCAGCCCTTATCCGGTTAATCCATTCCGGTGGCACACGATCGTTGAGACGCCAGCCTTCTACCAGATGGCTACGGCCGATACGCTTCACAGCACGCTGGCGAGCGATCCAGCTCAAGACCTCTTTTACAAGCCGCCTGCTACGCCCGCAATCGAGACTGCAAAGCAGAGCCGCCTGGGCCGAGCTTATCTTGATTGGGCAAGCTGGCCGGTGGTCACTGAGGCCGGTCCCGCTGCACCGGTACACGCCACTCCTCACACGCCCGACTGGAACTCCGTGGCGTTTCGCGATCTGCGCTTTATGTACGACACACCGCTGCTTCGCGGCCGCGAGAACCCGCCTCTTTCGGCGATCGTCTACCTCGATGCCACGGGACATGTCGCTCGCATGGAGCTGGGTGGACGTGCGCAGGAATAGCGAGGGTGGTCGGTCTGCGTCCGCTCCATCTCATAAACATTGCTCAGTAGAAGATTGGTCCGCTGAACATCCTCCTTCTCTTTCGCCTGTACCCACAACTGCAGCCAGCGCAGAGGCTATCAAGGTGCATCACACAGGCTAACCGCGGCAATGCCGCCAAACAGGAGATTGATAATGACGGACTATCGGGTAGCAAAGGGCGAGGCGACAGAAGATCAAGTAACAGCATCCATTGAGAAGTTCACCGCGCAGATCCCATCGAGCGTGTTTCTTGCCGCGGCGCTTGCGTCCATGGCGGTGTCGCTCGGCATGAAGGCAGCGAAAAAGGAGCACGGTGCGCTGTTCGTCGGGCAGTGGGCGGCGCCTTTTCTCATTCTGGGCATCTACAACAAGCTGGTGAAGCAGCATGGTTCGGATGCAGCCGCTGAGCAGAGCGGCCACTCAGTTGAATAGGGATCGGCGCTGAGACCAGTCTGTAATCGGGCGTCAACGCTCCACGCGACGAGCCTGGGGCCTGGCCTCAGGCTCGTTTCGCGAAGTCAACCCGAAGGGCGGGATGCCCCGAATATCCACACCGCAATCAGTTGCTAAAGCAAGCGACAGGTTCAACGTCGCCACTCTCCGCTCTTGCCTCCGCTCTTGCTGATGAGCAGGACTTCTCGTATGCGAATCCTTTTGTCCAGCGCCTTGGTCATGTCGTAAATCGTCAGCGCGGCTACAGAGGCGGCGACCATCGCCTCCATCTCGACGCCTGTGCCTGCTACGGTCGCTGCTGTAGCGCGGATCTGAACGCCCTCGGCAACTACCGTCGCTTCGACGTCGACGAAACTCAGCGCGAGCGGATGGCACATTGGAATCAGCTCGCTCGTGCGCTTCGCTGCCTGAATGCCTGCAAACCGCGCCACCTCTAGTGGATTCCCTTTCGGGTTATGGGGCAGAGCGTGAAGCACTACCTCGCTCAACTCCACAAACGCCTCGGCCACAGCTTCGCGGCGCGTCGCTGCTTTCGCGCTTACGTCTACCATCTGCGCGCGGCCCGCATCATCGTAGTGCGATAACTTCTCGGTTGAATCGACGGCTTTCATTCCCTACTCCTCTTCCGACGCAAAAAACGCGCGCCAACAATCACCAACAAAAACGGAATTGCAAGAAAGACCGAAGCAGATCGCCATTGAATGCCAACGATGAACATGTGATGCTGTGACCAGAGGACGAACTCCAGGACGACCGCAACCGCCAGCATCAAGCCGCTTCCAAGGCCAATCAGCGCAAATCCAATCTCTCGCTTCGTCATCAAGATCCTCAGTTGAAAATACCTACCGCAGCAGCACGGTCACCACATCTCCGGCGTGGAGAGCCTCCCCATCCGGCAGCACTGCATAGCAGTTGGCCCGGGCGTTGGCGCCGAGATCCCCGGAGCCCTGCCACGAGACCAGCCGAAGCTCAGGTCTTTCGAGGTCGTGTCGCAAAATGGTGGGCAATACTCGAGTCAATCCTGCCTTCGCGCTCACATCCTCGGCCAAAGTTCCTTGGACGAATTTCGGACCCACGGGCTCTGCTCCGCACATCGCACGCAGCAGCGGCTCAACAAAACAATGGAACGTGACTTGGGTCGAGACTGGATTCCCCGGCAGACCAAAGAAGTACGTAGCCTGCTCCCCGTCCAGCCCCGGCAGACGCCCGAACACCACCGGTCTGCCCGGCTGCATCTTCACTCCTGTAAAGAAAAACTCTGCGCCGAACTCCGCCAGCGCCTCCTCCACCAGGTCGTACTTCCCTGCCGAAACACCACCAGATAGCAGCAGCAGATCGCTACGCCTTCCTTCGGCGATCCTCGCCCTGATATCTTCACGCGTATCTCGAGCGATCTTCGACCTCTCCGCGCGTCCTCCCGCGACCGCAACCAGTGCGGCCAGCGCGTAACCGTTGGAGTTCCAAATTTGCTGCGATCCGAGTCTTGCCCCCAGCTCTACCAGTTCGTCTCCGGTAGCAATGATCGTCACCGAAGGCCGGCTTCTCACCATCAACTCAGCGTGCCCGCAGGCTGCACTCATCGCAATCTCTGCCGCACCGATCACCGACCCCGCAGCCAACACCACCTCACCTGCGCGAGCCTCGCTGCCCTGCGGCACTACGTTCTCACCCGCGCGCAGAGTTCTCCCCGGCGCTGCCCAGACGTTTCCATCCGCCAACGCCACGTGTTCGATCATCGCCACGGCATCGGCACCGTCAGGCATGGGCGCACCTGTCATGATCTCGATTGCGCATCCTGGCTGCATCGCATCGCTACACCAAGCCTCGCCCGCCCGCACTTGCCCCACGATCTTCAGCTGCGCCGAGGCTGTAAAGTCTGTCGCCCTCACAGCAAAGCCATCCCGGGTAGATCGATGGAAGGGCGGCTGATCGCGATCCGCCGTCACATCCTCAGCAAGCACCCGGCCTGCCGCATCGAGCAGCGCAATCTGTTCCGCCGTCCGCGCGGGAAAGCCACGCGCGTGCTCCAGCACGATGTCCAGCGCCTCCGCAAATTCCACCACGCTCATCGCTTTCTCCCCGTTCCTCTTCGCCACAAAAGAAAAGCCCCAGGCTCGCACAGCCCGGGGCCTCTCCAGCTTAGCGCGAATCCTACTTCTTCGGTGCTTTGTACGTCTGCTTGATAGGCTCGCCGATGCCAGTCAGAATGCTCTTTACCTCTTCGGCATGCGCACCTGTGGGTGCCAGCTCCAGATACTTCTGGTAGGCCGCGGTGCAATCCGCAGGTGCCGTAACTTTCCCTGTCTTGGGATCGACGGTAACGTTCTGCACCAGTGCCTGGCCCTTGATGTAATAGGCCTCTGCCTTGGTAGGATCGGCAGCAATGGTCTTATCCGCTGCCTTTGCGGCGTCTGCTGCATCGTTTGCATTCAGAAAAGTTGCGGCCTCGTTGAAGAGGTACGTGCCTGCCTTGCTGGGGTCGGCCGCCGCTGCAGCGTCGTACGCCGCTGAAGCTTCCTTCATCTTGCCCGTCCTGCTATACACCAGTCCAAGCTGGTTATTCGCGGCCCCTAATCCACCGGGACTGGGCTTGGCAGCAGCTGCGTACAGCGATACTGCCTTCTGATACGAAGTTCCCGCAGCCATATATTTATCGTTCAAGGATGCGTCCTTCGTCTTCGCATCATGGGCTGCCTTGGCTGCGGCCTCCGCCTGTGCAAGCTGTCCGTCACCCAGAATCTTCCACAGAATCGGTTCATTGGGACGCTGGGTCGTTGCGTCCGTCATATTCTTCACCGCAACCTCCGGGTTGCCCGCCTGGATGGCAGTGGTGGAATCCAGGATCAACTTGTTCAGATTTTCGATCTTCGAGTTCGCCGCAACCGCAGCCGCATTTTTCTTTTTGAACTCCTCGACCTGTGCCCGCTCCTCCGAGCTCATCTTGTCCACGTATTCTTTGCGGGTCATGTCAAAGTCGACCGTCTTGTCCTCACCAGCCACCAGCTTCGCCTGGATGAAATCGATGTGCTTCGACTGTTGGTAGACGATGGCGTAGTAGGTCCCTGGCTTGATGCCGGTGCCCTTGTAGTCTCCATGTTCATCGATGGGGAAGGTGTAGCTGAAGCTCAAATTCGGAGCGCCCGGATCGGCGCTAGTCGTCAACCGGACCTCGCCCGAGGTCAGAGCCTGCCCTGCCGCGTTCTGCGCGTGCCCATGAATGCTGGCCGTCGCCTGCGCCAGCAGACGCATCGGCGCTATCGACATCGCCGCGACAAGAAGACCCGCCGCCAGCCCTGCTGTAACTTTCATCCCAAAGATCTTCATCGCTCTCTCCTCAAAATCCTTTCAACCCCTGCCATCACCGGCGGCCAGAACAACGTTACATGCAATGGTCAGTCAAGTTCAACTCCAGCACCGTAGGATGCAGAATCTACTTCTCTTCGACGCTCTGCAGATGAAATGTAATCGTCCCCCAGAACAGCCGCGCCCGTATCTGCACCGGCATATGGCGAGCATCATCCGTATACCAGATCCAGATATTGCCGCGATTCTTCACCACGCCCTCGGCTGCCGTCGGTTGCACCCGCACCGTCTGGAACGTGCCGGCGGGCGTCTTGATCTCTTCCTTCGCCTCCACCTTCATCGTTACCGTCACCGTGCGCATCGCATCGGCCAGCGGAAAGCCAAAATCCTGCCCGACGGTAAGCCGCTGCGAAGCTGCATAGAAGATTCCCGAAAGCGAATCCGTCACGCACGCAGGAATCGACGCCGTCTGGGTCTTCTGTGTTCCCTTAACCAGGTTTTTTTCGAGCAGGCTCTGCCGTCCCGTCGCCGCATCGAATACCAGGTCGCTCGAGATCTTTCTGCGGCCCTCCTGCGTCTGCTTGGAGAAGCCGTACGAGCAGCCGGTCTTCGTATTCATGATTGACTGGAACCGGTCCACCACGGGAAACAGCATATTCACTGCGCCTGCGGTATCGGCCGTCGCCGTCACCATCATGCGGTCGCCCGTCTGCTCCAGGTGGAAGACGGCTGTTCCGCCGGTAAAGACCCGCCAGTCCACCGTAAACGTCAGCGTCTGGCGCGCTGGAAAGACATACCCGGGCGCCGGCGGCTGCAACGTCGGAATGACCACGGGAGTCGCAGGCTTTGCGCCCAGGCCAAGTATCTGCGCGTTGCCGCTTTGCCCCGCAGCCATCGCCAGCGCGCAGACCGCCGCAGTCAGCTTTGCCGCCAGGCATCCTCTGCGCCAAAACGCCGCGCTACGTAGAAAGATATTCAACAGATCGCAAGCTCACTCATTCAAAAGGTACCCACCGCGTTGCCCGCTAGCCGCGCCGGACAAACATAGACAAAACAAGCGCCGCATAGATAGCCGCCGCCCCGAAAGCACAATTGTACTCGCGATGCTTGCGGTAGAGTTGGGACGAAAACCCAGCCGGGTAAGTATCTTCCGCTTCCCTTGCAAACAGCGCCGGGCTCAGGCGCGGCAGCAGACGCGGGACAACACGAGCGTACGCTTCAAACCCCGTAAAATGCGCTCGCAGGTACGCTTCTTCGCTCAGGATAGTAGGGATATAAATCGCCGCAAACAATCCTGCCAGCAGCCCTGTGATGATGCCAAAGCTCAACCAGCTTCCACCTGCCGCCACCGCAAACCCAAACGCAATCAGCATCGATCCCAGGTACAGCGGATTTCGCGTGTAGGCGTACGGCCCTGTGGTCGCCAGCTCGGCGTTCTTCTTCACATAGCCCGACGCATACCCGCGCAGCCAGACCCCTGGCACTACCAGCAGCACGCTCAACGCCAGCGTCCGCACATTGGGCCGCGCCAGCCAGAGAAAGACCGCCGCAAACACAAACCCCATCGGCACCCGTATCCGCCGCGCAATCTTCTGCCAACCCGTCCGTCCGCTCACTCCGCGTAACCTCTTCCGTTCCAGACCATTTTCTCACCCACGACCCCTCGCGCCGCATCGCTTTACGCCGCTGCATGCGTTGATCGCGAAGTTCGGCCAGCCGCTTGCTTCATCTTCCTCCGCGCCTGCGAAAGGTCATAATTCATCTGCATGCGCAGCCAGAACTCGGGCGTCGTATTGGGTAGTATCTTCGCGAGACGGATAGCCATGACGGCAGACACCCCCGCATGCCCATTTAAGACACGCGACAATGTTGTCCTAGCCACCTGCAGCCGTTGCGCCAGCAAAGTCACATCGACTTCGCCGAGATAATCTCGAAGCACTTCTCCGGGGTGCGCTGGATCATACATCGGCATACCTGTCTCCTTAGTGGTAATCCACGTAATTCACTACTTCAGCATCTTCTCCCCGGAAAGTGAACGTGAGTCGCCAGTTGCCATTGATCGAAACGGCCCAATGGCCTTTCCACTTACCGCTCAAAGCATGAAAGTTCCAGCCAGCGCCATTCATCTCCAGTGGATCGGATGCTGCATCCAGGGCTGTAAGCAGCAACCGGAGTTTCCGCTCGTGACCGGGCTGGATCCCTGCTTTCGACCCTGTCCGGAAGAACTTCTCCAGTCCCGAATGTTTGAAGGATCGGATCACAGAAATGTAGTGTACTGCGTTACGCTACACGCATCAATGAAACCTTCAGGCTAACCAAGCATCTCCATCGCCGCCGCGACTACCTCGCCAACCTCAATCCGCAGCATACCCTCTTCAACTTCCCGATGCCGCTTGTAGCTCGTCACGCTTCCCGCATTCCGCACCACCACAGCTCGTGTCCCATACGGCCCATTCCGCGCCGGGTCCGTAGGCCCAAACACCGCCACCACCGGCCGCCCCAACGCGGCCGCCAAGTGCAGCGGCCCTGTATCCCCCGCCACCACCACCGCCGCCCGGCGCATCAACGCAATCAGCTGCCGCAGCGAACAAGGCATCGCCCGCGCATACCCCTCACTCGCCGCCACCGCCGCATCTGCATCCTCCGAACCTCCCGGCGAAGCATTCACCACCGTCCGCACCCCTGCCACTCCCAACCACGCCGCCACCTTCCCAAACCGTTCCGCCGGCCACACCTTCGCCCCCCATCCCCCACTGGCCGAGATCAGGCAAAACCTCTCCCGCCCCACCACCTCGTCTGCCCAGTGCTCCGCCTCCGTATCCATCGGCAGCGGAACCCGCACCGGACGCAGCACCTCACCCACTGCCGCCCCCAGCAATTCGCAACCCTGCTCCACCACATGCCGCGAAGCCACCTCCACCCGCTGCCCATACAGCCTGCGGGCCACCTTCTCGCGCGGAGCGTCCGCCCCAACAAACACCGGCGTTTTCGCCATCTTGCCCACCACCGCCGACTTCAAGGACCCCTGCATATCCACACACACATCGAAGCGATCTGCCCGCAACACCTTCCCCAGTGCACGTATATCCGACCACGTCGCCGCAGCCATCGGACTCTTCTTCCATTTCCTCGCATCTGCGCGATACCAGCGGTCTACCAATCCTCGTGCGGGCAGGCCGCGCCCGACCATCCCCGCTGCTGCCGACATCAGGCCCTGCGACAAGTCCTCGGGATCGCCGGTAATCTGCAACAGGTCGCTCCACCGCGGCTCAATCGCCCACCCGATAAACCAGTCCGGATGCGCCGCGCGCAGAGCCGCCACCGCAGGCATCGCATGCAGCACATCTCCCATCGCTCCAATCCGTACAATCAGCACCCTCACCCGAACTGCTCCTCCTCGATCTTCGTGTTCCCCATCCCGGCCTTGCCGATCGACCGTTCCAAATCCCGCACCACCGCCCCCTCATCCAAAAACGTTACATCCAATCCGACGACCACCAGCGGCCCAACCGCCTCGAGTCTCTCCCGCATAGCCTTCGTCAGCTTCACCGCATCCTTCTCCGTAGTAACAAAACCCGCAGCCCCATACTCCCGCGCCGCAGTCACCAAACGCTCTACATCTACCATCCCATACCGATGATGATCGCCGAACGCCACCTTACCCACCACCTCGCATCCCGCCCCCTCCAGCATCCCCCAAAATCCCTCTGGCCGCGCAATCCCACAAAACCCCACCATCCGCTCTCCAGCCCTTGCTCCTGCCTTTGCCTCTCCCCTTGCCTCTTCCGTTGCCTTTGTCTTTGCCCTTGCCGTTTCCGTTGCCTTCGTCTTTGCCCTTGCCGCTTCCGTTGCCTTCGTCTTTGCCCTTGCCTCTGCCGTTGTCGTTGCCCTTGCCTCTGCTTCTAGGTACCCCGAGGCTTCAGCCTCGGGCCTCTCCCCCGCCCCAGAAGAGGAAAGGGCTTTAGCCCCTGGGGTATGCTCTCCCTCACTTACCCCACCAAACTGTAGCCTCCGCCGCACAACCCAGATCCGAGCATCCGCCCTCATCCATTCCCCCACCCCACCCTTAATCGCCGCGAGCTCCTCCTCCCGCACCACAACAACATCCGCCCTCCGCAGCGCCCGCAGCTGTTCCCGCCGATTCCCCGCGGGCAACAGTGCATCCTCTAAATCCTCCGCCGTCACCAGCACCACATCCAGCGCCCGCGCCAACCGGCAATGCTGAAACCCATCATCCAACAGATGCACCCCACGAAACGGCCCAGCCTCCTTCACTCCTTCGGACGTCTCGCTCACAACCTTCCATCTCGGTTGCCCAGCAAAAACTTCCGCACTTTTTCCCGCTAGAAACCGATCCGCACACACCCACACCGGCACCCCAGTCCTGCGCGCAATCAACACAGGCTCATCGCCGAAACGGGTCGCAGCGTCCTCGATCTCCGGCATCACCTGCTCCGCAGACTTTTTCGAGCTATCCTTTCGCCCATACCCACGCGACAACACATCCACATCCCAACTCCGCGTTCTCAGCAACTCAGCCAAAGCAATCACCACCGGCGTCTTCCCCGCCCCACCAGCCGACAAGCTCCCCACACTCACCACCGGCCACGGAAGCCGCCGCGTCGGCAACACCCCCGCCGCACGCAACGCATCCTTCACCGCCAATCCCGCCGCATACACCGGCACCAACGGCCACGCCCACCACCGCATCGCCTTCATTGCGTCACTCCATGGCCAGCGCTCATCACCCCATTGTCCAAACACCCCGCGCCGCCGCGTCTTCGCACCAACCCCACCAAAGCCTGCACCGCCCGCCCAGTGGCCCCACTCTGCGCCTCAAACACAACACGCCCTCGTTTCCCCATCGCACTTGCCGCGTCCCGATCCGCAAGCAGCTCACCCAACGCCTCGGCAAGCTCCACATCATCCTGCACAATCCGAATCCCATCCGCCGCAACCATCTTCCCCACCACATCTCTGAAATTCTCATACGAAGGCCCCATGACCACCGGCACGCCAAACTGCGCCGGCTCCAGCGGATTATGCCCTCCTCGCCTCACCAAACTCCCCCCGACAAACGCCACATCAGCCACCCCATACACCGCCGCCAGATCCCCAATCGTATTCAGCACGATCACTTCGACCGGCAGCCCATCACCGCCAAGTCCAGTCTCCGTGAATGACTCCTCACTCCGCGCTCCCATCTTCAAGGAGCTAGCCGAGAACGTCCTGTACTCCAATGAAATTCTCTCGACATGCTCGAATCTTTCTGGATGACGCGGAGCCAAAACCAACACCGCATTCCAATCCATCCTCGCCTCGTCTCTCCACGCAGCAAGAATCATCCGCTCCTCGTCAAGCCGAAGTCCCTCTGAACCGACCGTACTTCCCGCCACCACGATCGGTCGTCCCGCCGCCACTTGCCGAATCAACTTCACAACCCAACTCTCCTTCGCAGCCCGCACGTCGTACTTCAAATTCCCAATCGCCTTCACCGAAGAAGCCCGGGCCCCCATCTCCACCAGCCGTCGCGCATCCTCCTCACTCTGCGCCAAAAATAATGAAACCCGCCGCAGCACCCACCCCCAAACTGCCCGCACCTTCACCCCGCGCGCATAACTCCGATCCGAAACCCGAGCATTCACCACCGCCACCGGAACCCCACGCCGCCCGCACTCCACCAACATCCGCGGCCATATCTCGCTCTCCATCAGCACCACTAGCTCCGGCTTGAGTACACGCAAATAAGCACGCACGGCCCACGCAAAATCCAGCGGATAATAAAAGACCCGCCCAGCACCCACATCGCCCGAAGCAGCATCTCCCACCCCAGCCGCAAACCGCTCCCGCGCTAACGCCTGCCCCGTAGCCGTAGTCGTACTCACAACGATGCGCCACCCCGCCCCCAACTCCGCGCCCAGCTCCTCCACCAGGCGAGTAGCCGCCAGCACCTCACCCACGCTGACTGCATGCACCCAGACCACCCGCCGCCCGCGCACCGCATCCCGCAAGCCCGCAGGCACAAGCCCTAGCCTCTGCCCCAACCCCGCCCGATATCTGCGTCCACTCCCCGCAGAAAAAACCATTCTCGCCACCCACCACGGCGAACCCAGCACCAGCGCGAGCACCAGCAGCAAGCTATACCCGGCCATCACCACGCTCTCGACCACGTCCGCCCGCTCCTCGCTCAACCGCAACTCCCGGCTTTACCACCGTATCAGCGAAGCTCATAATCATCCCAGCATGAACCCCCACCGCCCTCACTTCCTCGCCCTCTTCACCATCGCTCTCTTCGCCGTCGTCCTCACTACACAGGCCGACGCCAAGTCCGCCCCACCCCCCAAACCTGCCGCCCAGTACCCCGCCAACGACACCCATCCCGACGAACAAGTCACCATCGCAGCCGACCCCTGCGACGACCCGCACGCCTGCCCCTTCTTCCGCCTCCCCTACCTCGAGCACAGCCTGCTCCCCATCCGCGTCATCATCACCAACGATAGCGACCGCGCCCTCTCCCTCGACGACGCGCGCATCCAGTTCCTCTCCGCCAATAACGACAAGATCCCCGCCGCCACCGAAGACGAGATCAATCGCCGCATCTTCACCATGCACAGCGCGCAGGATCTCCACATCCCGCTCATCCCCTTCCCCATCCACCGCACCCCGGTCGATAAGAAGATTACCCAGGACGACACCGACTTCGGCTTCTCCGGCACCGTCGTCAACGCCCACTCCACCCTCGCCGGTTACCTGTTCTACGACATCCAGGGTCTCGACGAACCAGCCCTCCGCCACGCCCAGCTCTACGTCAAGATGATCCACACCCTCGACGGCAAACACGAGCTCTTCGCTTTCACCGTCTCCTTCGACAAATACCTCGCCGCCAATAGTCACAAGCACGAATAAGGCAGTTAAAATGTGCCTTACCGGACGGGTGCCCTGCGCGGGCAGCGGTCACTTCGTGACTTATGCCGAGCTTCGCATGGTCCTCCCGTTGGTCGGTACGGAATACTATCTGCGACCATCGGGAGCACCAACGCGAAGCCCAGTACACGTCACGAAGTGACCGCCCCACGCGCAGGGGGCCCGTCCGGCAGGACATCTCGCAGTTCCCTACCCGCGATCTACCAATATCCCCGATAGCCATACCCGTAATACCGCGCGCGCCAGTAAGGGTCATACATCGAATACGCCCCATACGGATACGCATAAGGGGAGTACCCATAGCCATACGGGTAGCAGCCATACCAACGCCGCCGACGCGCAAACAGCAGGACCAGCAGAATCAGGCAGAACATATGTCCCTCGGTGCGGGTTTCCAGAAGCCTGCGTCCGCACACACCACACTACGCATCGCCGCAGGCAAAAGTTCAATCGCCAACGCCTCGTTTCCATAGCGGACTTATCAGCCGCGCAACGTCCACAAATCGACCCTCTGGACCGTCCAGCTACGACCTCACCCGGCAGTTTTCGCTTGACACCGCTGGTAAAATAGAAATAGGGGCTAACAAACAATCAACCCGCAATTTCTCTCTATTCGCCGTGCAAAGTGCTCCATAACCTGTCTCGTTTGAAGACTTTGCCCGTAAGTCAAATAGATCGAAGACTTTGCAGTAGGCCGTCCCGATATGTCCTTATTCTTGAAGACTTTGCATTTTTTAGAAGATAAAACAAACAATACCGGAAAACGGTAAAACAGATCCATCGAAGGGAAGACAGAGCGTGAGCGAGCGGAAGAAAATAAAAGTTATCGGCGGCGGTCTCGCCGGTCCCGAAGCAGCCCTCCAGGCCGCGGCGCTGGGCTGCGAAGTTCACCTGTACGAGATGCGCCCGCACCGCTCCACGGAGGCTCACCAGACCGCCGACTTCGCCGAACTCGTCTGCTCAAACTCGCTCAAGTCCGAGAGCGAAAACACCGCCCCCTGGCTCCTCAAGCAGGAGATGCGCCGCGCCGCTTCCCCCCTCCTCGCCGAAGCCGATGCCTCAGCTGTCCCTGCCGGCCACGCGCTCGCCGTCGACCGCATCGAGTTCTCCCGCCGCGTCGCAGAGCGCATCGCCGCCGTCGCCGGTTCCGGCCCCGGCACCATCACCATCCACCGCGAAGAGGTCCTCACTCTCGACGAAAACGACCCCGACACCCTTACCATCCTCGCCAGCGGCCCGCTCACCTCGCCCGCCCTCGCGGCAGAACTCCAACGCCTCACCGGCTCCAACCACCTAGCCTTCTACGACTCCATCTCCCCCATCGTCGACGCCTCCTCCATCGACATGGACAAGGTCTACTTCGCCGCCCGCTACGACAAAGGCACCGCCGATTACATCAACTGCCCCTTCACCAAAGAAGAGTACGAAACCTTCCTCGACGCCCTAACCACCGCCGAAGCCGTCCCTGCCAAAGAATGGGAACAAATCCCAACAACCACAAACGGCATCGACCCTTCGACTACTGTCGGTCCTTCGTCTTTACCGGAGGGAGCAGGGGGCTTCAGCCCCCTGAATAGCAACCTCGACAAAGCGGGCTTTAGCCCCGGGCCGTCTTCCGAGCCTGCAACCCAACCACCCCAAAAACTCCAATACTTCGAGGGCTGCCTCCCCATCGAAGAGACCGCCCGCCGTGGCCGCAACACGCTCCGCTTCGGCCCGATGAAGCCCGTCGGCCTCACCGATCCAAAGACCGGTCGCTGGCCCTACGCCGTAGTCCAGCTCCGTCAGGAGAACCTCCGCGCCGACTCCTACAACCTCGTAGGCTTCCAGAACCACCTCAAGTTCGGCGAGCAGGCTCGCGTCCTCCGCCTCATCCCCGGCCTGGAAAAAGCGCAGTTCCTCCGCTACGGCCAGATTCACCGCAACACCTACATCAACGCTCCCACGTTACTCACGGAGACGCTCCAACTCCGCGCCCAACCAACGATTCTTATCGCGGGCCAGCTCTCCGGCGTCGAAGGCTACACCGAATCCATCGCCAGCGGCATGTTAGCCGGTCGCTACGCCGCAGCCCTCGCCCACGGCCGCGAGCCTATCCCCGCTCCCCGCCTGAGCGCCAACGGCTCGCTCACCCACTACATCACCCACTGCGAAGCCAAGCGCTTCCAGCCCGCCAACATCACCTTCGACCTCCTCCTCCCACTCGAAGAAGACCTGCGCAAAAAGATTCGCGACAAAAAAGAACGCCACCGCATCCAGTGCGACCGCGCCCTCGCCGCCTGGGATGCCTGGCTCCAATCCTCTCAATTATCTCCAGCTTCATCCAGCCGCGCACCAGATCTTCAGGCGGTGTCGCAATGATCGCGACTGGCCTGACTAAGCCTCCATCAACCCGTAGCGCCGCTGCCACTGCTGCTTCAGCCGCTGCCAGACGGCAGCAATTTCGTCGGAAGTCAGCTCCGGATCAGGAGCTGACGCAAATCGCTCTGCCTCTTTCTTCGCCAGTTCAAGCAGTGGCCGATCGCGCAGCAGATTGGCCACGCGGAACTCCGGCAACCCCGTCTGACGCGTCCCGAAGAACTCGCCCGGCCCGCGCTGCTGCAAATCCAACTCCGCCAGCACAAATCCATCCTGCGTCTGGACCATTGCATTCAGCCGCACATCGGCCTGCTCGGATACCTGCGCGCCCGTCATCAGGATGCAGTAACTCTTCGCCGCACCGCGACCCACGCGCCCGCGCAGCTGATGCATCTGCGCCAGCCCGAACCGCTCCGCATGATCGATCACCATCACCGAGGCATTCGGCACATCCACTCCAACCTCAATCACGGTGGTCGAGATGAGCACATCGATCTCCCCGCGCTTGAAGCGTGCCATGGTCACCTCCTTATCGTCCGCGGAGAGCCGTCCATGCAGCAGACCCAGTCGCAGACCCTGCAGCGCACCACCACGAAGCTCGTCAAACATCTCCGTCGCCGACCGCAGCCGAGCCTTCTCAACAAAAAGCTTCGCAGCCTTCTTCGATCTCGCAGCGCCAGACTTCGTCGCCGAAGCGCGAACTGCAACCACAGCCTCCCCTGCAGGCTCATCATGAGCAAAGTCGAGTTCCGGTTGATCGTCCTTGGCACCCTCAATCACCGGATAAACCAGATAAGCCTGCTGCCCCTTCGCGACCTGCTTGCGCACAAACTCCCAGACATCGCCGGCACGCTCGTCGCTGGTGCGCCGCGTGACGATGGGAGTGCGGCCCGGCGGCATCTCGTCGATCACACTCACGTCGAGGTCGCCGTAGATCGTAAGCGCCAGTGTTCGCGGAATCGGCGTGGCCGTCATAGCGAGCACGTCAGGATCGGTCACTTTGCCCTCTGCATTCGGCTTGCGCATCAGCTTGAAGCGCTGCTGCACGCCGAAGCGATGCTGCTCATCCACGATGACCAGCCCAAGATTGGCGAAATCGACCTTGTCCTCCTGCAACGCGTGGGTGCCGATGACGAAGTGAATCTCGCCGCGCATGATGCGCCCCTGCGTCTGTCGCTTGGCAGCAGGATCGAGCGATCCGGTGAGCAGGGCGATTCTGTAGGGCTTCCCAGTCGACGGAGAGATCGCCTCGCCCAGCAGCTTGCGCGCCGAGAGGTAGTGCTGCGTGGCAAGGATTTCGGTCGGAGCCATCAACGCGACCTGTGCGCCGTTCTCAATCGCAACCAGCGCTGCCTGCATCGCAACGATGGTCTTACCCGAGCCTACGTCGCCCTGCAGCAATCGCCGCATCGGCTGCGACTTGCGCATGTCAGCGACAATCTCTCCCAGCACACGTTTCTGAGCCGCAGTGGGGTGGAAGGGCAATACCTGCTTGAGTGCGCCGCGCACCGCCGGCCCGGTCGCGAATACGGTACCGATGCGCTCCCGCATACGCCGTCTCTTCAGTTCCAGGCCAAGCTCAAGGAAGAAAAGCTCCTCAAAGATGAGCCGCTGATGCGCCGCTGTGGTTGCAGACATGAGCTCCGTCATGGGAGTACCGGCTTCCGGGAAGTGGACTGCGCGCAGAGACTCAAGACGTGCAGGAAACCTGAGCCGGCTGAGCATACGGGACGGCATTGTTTCCGGGGCCGAAGCGTTTGCCTCGGTCAGCTCTTCGAAGATGGACCAGACGACGCGCCGCATCCACTTGGTGGTAAGCTTCGCACCCCAGGGCGTTGTACCGCCGAGCGACTCGTACACCGGGACGATGCGGCCCATCTCGAGCATCGCAAACTCTGCGTCAGCGCCGGTGGCACCAGGCGAAGGCAGAATCTCGAACTGTGGCTGGATCATCTTGAAGCGGCCGGACGCAGCGCCCAGTGTTCCCGCGGCCGCCGCAGCCATCGCAGAGCGCGAAGGCTCGAGCTTGCCATAGACTGCGATCATCTGGCCGGGCTTGAACTTGTCCTTGAGATACGCCCCGTGGAACCAGATGCACTTGACGGTCCCGAGTCCCTGGCCGAGTGTCATCTCAAACATTTGACCGGAGCGTGTGCGGAGCAGCGCCGATCCGCGCACCTCTCCGATGATGGAGGCCATCGTACCCGCCGTGAGCGAAGCGATTGGCTGGGGATTCAGCCTGTCTTCGTAGCGAAAGGGCAGATGATAGAGCAGGTCTTCGACTGTCTGAATATCGCGCTGGGCGAGACCTTCGGCGATGCGTTCGCCGACCCGCTTGACGAACTTGATGGGGGTAGAGAGTTCGAGCACAAGCATGATGCTATCAAGGCAATCGGCGCGTCGCGGATACGAATTCGGCGGATGACACGCACAGGTCTCGTCTCCAGAAACAAAGCACCGCTCCAATCAACGTTGGGACGGCGCTTCAAGGTATTCGGCTTCCCTCTATTTGTGAAGGATCAACAACTCGACAGCACGGTCCGGAATAGTGGTCTTCCATCCTTCGCCGATCCTGCCAAGATCTTTGCCCGCCCACACGTCGTGCGCAGATACCTGGCCGTGCAGTCCAATTTCCTTCATGTGCAAGCTGATGTCGCTCTGCGTCTCGCTGAAGTTAAATATAGCGACCGCGGTGCGGCCTCCTGTGAGCGGCTTAGTCCAGATTTCAAACGGACCTTCCGCCCATACGCGGTCGCCTTGCCTGCCCAGCGCGTCCTGGTCGATGGCGATCACTTCCTTGTTTGTCAGGATGGCGGCGGTGTCCGGCGTCATCTGGGTCAGGTTGTTGCCGGCGATGAGCGGCGCAGCCAACATCGCCCAAAGTGTCATGTGCGCTGCGTTCTGATTGTGAGTCAGCTTTCCGTTGCCGACCTCGAGCATGTCGGGATCATTCCAATGGCCCGGGGCTGCATACTTCGCCAGGCCGGCCTGTGCGCGGCCGATCTGAAGGACGCGGTCGAAGTTGGCCTGAACGTCGCCGGTGGTTCGCCACAGGTTCGCGCCTACGCTCGGTCCCCACTTCCATACTTCATTAAAGCCGTACTGGCACAGGCTGTAGACGATGGGCCTACCTGTCTTGAGGAGTGCCTGGTGCATCTTCTCGTAGGCTGCGATCATGATTTTTTCCTGCGCCGCAGGGTCGTTCGGAGCCTGCTGACGCATGACGCCGCCGAAGCTGCAGAGATCATACTTCAGGTAGTCGACGCCCCAGTCCGCGTAGGTCTGCGCGTCCTGTTCTTCGTGGCCAAGGCTGGCGGGATAGCGCGCGCAGGTGGTTGCGCCGGGTGATGAGTAGATACCAAGCTTCAGACCCTTGGAGTGGACGTAATCGGAGAGCGCCTTCATGTCCGGAAATTTTTTATTGGATGTGATGCGGCCCTGCGCATCGCGTTCGCCCTCCCAGGTATCATCGATGTTTACGTAAACGTAGCCTGCGTCGCGCATGCCGGTCGAGACGAGCAGGTCTGCCGTGTCGCGGATGTCTTTGTCGGTGACGTTGCCATGAAAGAAGTTCCAGCTATTCCAGCCCATGGGCGGAGTCGCTGCCAGTACGGCGGCCTTTGGAGCGGCCTTTTGTGCATCGACTACTGATGCGGCGCAGAGCACAAACATCGCGACGCATACTGTTCCAACTAACCGCATCTGATTCCGCATTCTCAAGTCTCCGTGGTGAGTTCCCCACGAATCGTATCGCTTCGCGACTTCAACAGGCAAATGCGAGGAGCCGCGCACTGCGAATACTCCGATTGCGGAGCGGTTTGGAAGGACGTTGAGATGAGCAGAATTGAGGTAGAAAACGGCGAAGAAAGTTTGGAGCACCGAATGGGATTTGAACCCATGAATACTGGTTTTGCAGACCAGCGCGTTAGCCACTTCGCCATCGGTGCTTCTGCCGCCGCGCCTGTTTGAAACTTAACACGCGCGGCGGTGCAATATCTTTTACAGTTTACTTCGGCTGCGTCGTTGTGCGCAGGTACGGCTTCACGGTCTTGTAGCCGGGGAACAGCTTGTCTGCCTCTTCGTTGGAAACAGCGCCGCCGATGATGACGTCGTCGCCGGGGTTCCAGTTGGCCGGTGTGGAGACCTTGTGTTTGGCGGTGAGTTGGATGGAGTCCAGCGCACGCAGAATCTCGTGGAAGTTGCGACCGGTACTCATGGGATAGACGAGCTGCAGTTTGATCTGCTTGTCCGGTCCGATGATGAAGACGGTGCGGACAGTAGCATTGTTCGCGGGCGTGCGGCCTTCGGACGTGTTGCCTGAATCCGCGGGGAGCATGTCGTACAGCTTGGCGACCTTCAGTTCGGGATCCCCGATCATCGGGTAGTTGACCTTGTTGCCGGTCACAGACTCAATGTCATCGGCCCACTTGGAGTGGCTGGCGACGGGGTCAACGCTGAGGCCGAGAATCTTCGCGCCGCGTTTTTTGAACTCGCCTTCAAGGCCAGCCATGGTGCCTAATTCAGTGGTGCAAACCGGGGTGAAGTCCTTAGGGTGCGAGAAGAGCACGGCATAGCCATCACCAATCCACTCGTGGAAATTGATGGTGCCCTGCGTGGTTTCCGCGGTGAAATCAGGTGCGATATCGTTGATGCGAAGCGACATGATTTTTTCCTTTTCTGTGGATCGATTATCCAAAAAGATTTTGCGATGCGCGGCCCGGACAGTAGAAAACCCACCCGGCTCGCTGGCTATCAGGTGGGTTACGCGATACTCGAATCGAAAAGCCGTCTACTACGATTCGCCTAAGCGTACACACCTGTTCCGCGACAGCAACAGCGGAAGGTGAGAGCCGGCTTTTGAGTTATCGTCATGGCTTGATCTAATGCCGCGGCCAGCTGCGCCAGCGTGAAGCAGTTTCGCTTCATTGCGGTCTTATTGAGAACATACGTCTGAGGAGTTCCTATGTCAAATTCAACAACCAGCGCCAGCCAGTTCCGGGCCGCACGCCGCAGCTTTGAGTACTCGCTGGTTGATGTCTTCGCGGAACGTCCGCTCGAAGGCAACCCGCTCGTAATCTTTGCCGATGCGCGCGGCCTGTCCACCGCAGAGATGCAGTCCCTGGCGCGCGAGACAAACCTGAGCGAGACAACGTTCATCCTGCCGCGTGAAACGGACGTGGAGCGCGTGCGCGGTGTCCAGGTCCGCATCTTCACCGTGCGCGAGGAACTGAAGTTCGCAGGCCATCCTACGCTAGGCACTGCAAGCTGGCTCTACATGAATCGACCTGAGCTCCAGGAGGAAGGCACGGTCACGCTCGATCTGCAGGTGGGACCAATCTCGGTCGCATTCGATCGTGAACAACGCGGTACGGGAATCTTCGGCACCATGACGCAGAAGGATCCTGCATTGGGAGAACTTCACGATCGGTCCGTTGTGGCTCCAATTCTTGGGCTCACGCCCGATAATTTGGATACGTCGCTTCCGGTCCAGACCGTCTCCACCGGCATGAACATATGCGTGGTGCCTCTTCGTTCACTCGAGGTCGCACGGCGTCTCGCGATCCGGCAAAGCCTGGCGCAGGAATATCTTGAGCGGTGCGGTGCGAAGTTCTTCTACTGCATTACGCGCGCGGAGCCTGGCAGCGGCGCAGACTGGCACGCGCGCATGCAGTTCTACAACGGAGAAGATCCCGCGACCGGCTCGGCCGCAGGGTGCGCCATCGCATACCTGGTGCGCCGCGGGGCAGCGGCGACTGGACAGCGCATAGTCATCGAACAAGGGGTCGAGATGCTGCGCCCGAGCCGAATTTACGCGCAGGCAACTTTTACAGCAGGACAGATTCGGGATGTGCGCGTCGGCGGGCGCACCATTCCCATTGCAAGCGGCCGGTTTTTGCTGCCATGATGCACAAATTTTCAACAGGGAGATCGGCGCAAACGCCCCTGAACATGGCCTGTTTGAAATTTCGGTGAATCTGCAATGAAAATGTCGGGGCCGTGTTCGCCTTCCCTTCGCAGTTGCCAAGGTAGGTAACCCTGCTTACTGTTGGGAAGCGCTGGAGAGATAGAAATCACCCGGCAACAGATCGAAATGCAAGTAGCAACCTTGGTTCTCGGCTCCGTTTGAAACGATCCGCAACAGAAGCAAATCGTACTGCAACAACGCAATTGAGTTGAGAGAAGCTATCGGCTCGCAGTAGCGGCCTTCCCAATGCTTCGTTCTTCAACCGCAGTCTGGACGCACCCGGAGATGGAATCGATCCAGCGCAGGGCCGCTCTCCCGCCCGTACTGGATCAGCCGGGCCACCTGCGGAAAGAGAAGACAGCGAAGGCTCTGCTGGCAACCTGCGCCGCCATCGGCTCTCTCTATCCCCGCGGTCTTTCGTCCGGACATACGCTCGGTCGATGGAACCGAGGAGCTGACTCCACACGGAGCAGACAGGAGAACCTCGCCCGGTTGATCCGGGGTCTCTTCTGCCAGCCCGAGTGCGGAGCGGACTGCCTCATCCAACGGCCCTGACGCCACCGGCACAGGCCGCGGGTCACACTGTAAACCGCTCCACTGCGACGCCCGTTAACCAGGGCGCAGCAGACAGGGCCCAATCCGCCACGGTCGGAATGCATGACGCGGCACCAGCCGCTCGGCGATCCAGCCAGGCAGAAGCGAGAAGACATGCGTCCAAAGAAGACCATTTTGTGTGTCGACGACAATGAACAGATTCTTTCTGTGCGAACCTTCCTGCTGGAGACGCGTGGCTACCGCGTGGTCGCTATTGAGAACCCGCATGACGCCCTTGAAATGATTTCACGTGCCGCGCCTGGATCGATCGATCTGTTGCTGTGCGACCTGATCATGCCGCAGATGGACGGCAACGAGCTGGTGCGCCGCGCCAAGCAGTTGCAGCCTGCCCTGCCTGCCATGATCATCTCCGCTTCGGTAAGCGCCTATGACCGGGCAGGGCGCGCAGACTGCTTCTTGCCCAAGGGAGCAGCTTCACCTGCAGAAATGCTGGAACGAATTCGCCTTCTGGTGGCCCGCAAACGCGGCCCACGAAAAGCCGTGCTACCATCACCGGCGGATTCCGGTAATCACGCTATCCCTCTATCCGCCTGAAGTCAGGGAGAGCGCATAGATAAAAATCGAAGGATGCAAATTGGCTCGTTCTAAACGGACGAGCCAATTTTTCGTTTTATCTTATCGACCTGCAAGCCTCAAACTCGACCGTTCATCAGTGAGGCATCGGTCGGTCATGAATGATCATCCACGACGTGCCGAATTTATCGCGCAACTGCCCAAAGCGATGCGCGAAGAAGGTCTCACCCATCTTCATGTAAATCTCGCCCCCATCGGCGAGTAGCGCATAGATACGCTCCGCCTCCTCGTTGCTGGAAACCGATAGCGACAGATAGGCGCTGCGCAGGGGCTGAAAGTTCGGGACATCGCTCGCCATTAGCTCAGTCTCTCCGATCTCCATGCGTGCATGCAGCGTTGCATTTTCAAAGCCCGGCGGAGTATGTTTTGCGGCATCCGGCATCTGGCTCCACTTCATCATGGTGACAATCTTGCCGCCGAGATGCTTTTCATAAAAGCGGAAAGCCTCTTCGCAGTTGCCGCCATAGTTCAGGTAGGCGTACATCTTCATCGCATTGTTCCCCTTGTGAAAATTCGCCGGTGTCGGAATCAATTGCAATTCCATATCTTGACACCATACCGACTGGTAGGTATGGTAGCTCTCCATGGGAGCGAAAGCAATAAAATTTGTTGGACCAAAACAAGCTGGACCAGAGGAAGAAGATCGGCCCGCCAGGACGATTCTTCCTGCGAAGCGCAAGCTGCTCGATGCGGCACTGCATGTGATCCGAGCGAAGGGATATGCTGCGACGACGGTGGACGATATCTGCCGCCAGGCCCGTGTCACAAAGGGCAGCTTCTTTCACCACTTCAAAAGCAAGGATGACCTTGCACTGGCCGCCGTAGCCTACTGGCGAGCGATGACCGAGGAATTTTTTGCGACCGCGCCATATCATGCGGCTACGGATCCGCTGGAACGCTTGCTCGGCTATCTCGATTTCCGCGCCAGTATCCTCACCGGTCATCTGCCCGAGTACACTTGCCTTCTCGGGACGCTCGTCCAGGAGACATACGACACGCACCCAGCTATCCGTACGGCGTGCGAACAAGCTCTGTCCGCGCACGTCGCCGAACTGACGCGGGATCTGCAAGCTGCCAAAAAGCTACGCGCACCGAAAGCCGCATGGACAGCGAAGAGTGTCGGCAACCTGATCCAGTCCGTACTGCAAGGCGCGTACATCTTCGCCAAGGCCCAACAAAGCCCTGCGACGATTCACGAGAGCCTGGAACATCTCCGGCGGTACCTGCAATTTCTGCTGCCCGCTGCAGCTATCACTCCGACGACATCAGCCCGCAATCCAAGGACAAAAAAATGACTTTACCAAGAGCCACAACCGCAGCCGAAGGCCGCGACCTGATCCTTACATGCATCCTCAGTGCGCCGCCAGCGAAGATCTTTCGCGCGTGGACCGATCCCGCTCTCATCACACAATGGTTCACGCTTGCGGATTGGAGAGCCACCTCTGCAGTGCTGGACGTGCGCGCTGGCGGCTCAAGCAGCATTACCATGCGCAAGCCGGATGGAACGGAGATGATCAACAACGACGTGTACCTCGAAGTGGTGCAGGACGCCAGGCTGGTCTTTACCGATGCCTATACCTCGGCATGGGAACCTGCAGAGAGGCCTTTCCTCACGTGGATCGTAACCTTTGAGGCGTTCGAAGCAAAGACGAAGTATACGGTGATTGCCCGGCACTGGACCGTAGGCGACCGCGAAGTCCACGAGAATATGGGCTTCCACCAAAGCTGGCCGATCACTACCGAACAACTGGCCGCGCTAGTTGAGCAAGCCTGAACTTACGCATCCCATCAACCACTTTTACGGAGAACTCCTATGAGCGCAGTTGAAGCTTTCTCCCGGATCACGCCTTCCTCTGGTTCGACCAAAATGCCGAAGAGGCTGTCGATTTCTACCTTAATGTCTTCTCCAACTCCCGCAGAATCACCAAGCTTACCAATCCAAACCCGGAGGACAATGCCTGTGGCGAAAAGGCAAAGGTTCTGACCATCGCGTTTGAACTCGACGGACAGAAGTTCATCGCGCTGAACGGTGGCCCTATGTATAAATTCACCGAAGCGATTTCCTTCGTCATCAGCTGCGAAACCCAACAGGAGATGGACGACTATTGGACCAAGCTATCGGCCGGCGGAAGCGAGATCCAATGCGGCTGGCTGAAGGATAAGTTTGGCCTGTGCTGGCAAGTCGTCCCAGTGCGCATTGGAGAATTGCTGCGGCATCCCAAAGCCATGCAGGCGATGATGGGCATGAAGAAGCTCAATCTCGCCGAACTGGAACGAGCAGCTGGATCATAATGCGTACCTGCAACGCTGCAGTTGTAAATCGCGACATCGTCGCGCGGCTACCGGGCCAAAGCTTCGCGGGCAGCGTTTACCACTTCTTCCACTTCTTCAGCGCCATGGGCCACGCTGACGAACGCGGCCTCGAACTGGCTGGGGGGTAGCCACGCGCCGGCCTCGAGCATCTTTCCATGGAAGCGACCGAAAGCGTGGGTGTCGGACTTGTTTGCGGAGGCGAAATCTGTCACTGCTTCGGGAGTGAAGAACCAGGTGAACATTGAGCCCACACGATTCGTTGTGAGTCTTACACCTGCTTCCACGGCCAGCGCTGCGACACTCTCCGCAATGCTTCGAGTCGTGGACTCGAGACGCGCGTACACTTTGTCCTCGTGTTCGATCAAGTGCGTCAGCGTAGCAATCCCGGCAGCCATCGCGAGCGGATTGCCACTCAGCGTTCCGGCCTGGTACACCGGCCCTAGCGGCGCTAGAAGGTTCATCACGTCGGCTCGTCCCCCAAAGGCTCCGCAGGGCAATCCACCGCCGAGAATCTTGCCCAGAGTTGTCAGGTCAGGCATCCCTTCCAGCTCCGTCGCACAGAGCTGCTGTGCTCCCCCAAGCGACAGCCGAAAGCCGGTCATCACCTCGTCGAAGATCAGCAGCGCACCAAACTGCGTGCACAGCCGCCGCAGCCCGGCAAGATACCCGGGCGCGGGAGCGATGGTCCCTGCATTGCCCACCACAGGCTCGACCAGCACGCAGGCAATCTCATCCGGCCTTGCCGCGAATGCAGCCTCCACCGCCGGAAGATCGTTATAAGGCAGCGCCAGCGTGTGCTGCGCCGTCTCCGCAGGTACGCCCGCCGAGCCAGGGATGCCAAGCGTAGCCACGCCCGAGCCCGCCTTCACCAGCAGCGCATCCGCGTGGCCGTGATAGCAACCCTCGAACTTGATGAGAAAGTTACGCCCGGTAAATCCGCGCGCCAGCCGGATCGCTGACATACATGCTTCCGTACCCGAGCTGACGAACCGCATCTTTTGGATGGACGGGAAACAACGCTGTACCAGCTCCGCAAGATTGGCCTCGTCCCCATGCGAAGCGCCGAAGCTCGCACCTCGCCCAGCTGCTTCGCGAATTGCCTCCACGACCGGCGGAAACGCATGGCCCAGGATCATCGGCCCCCACGACCCGAAAAGATCGACGTAGCGATTGCCATCAACGTCGTACAGGTATGCACCTTCGGCGCGCGCGATGAATGGCGGATGCGCGTTTACCGAGCGAAACGCACGCACCGGCGAATTCACGCCACCAGGAAAAAATCCTTCCGCGCGCCGCCCCAACCTGAGTGAATTCTCGAGCAAAACATCCTGCATTCCCGATCGCATCCATTCAGTATAGAAGTGTGATTTGTGGTCGGGCCGACGGATCCAAAACTGCGGTGAGGCTAACCTGGAAAACTACCCGCACGATCAACCTCCGTTCACACTTATCCTCACACCGGGCTGGTAGACTGAATCTTCGCCGACCGGGCAAATGTCTTGGCAGAGGTTAAGCAGCTACAGCAGCCAAATCAACTTACGCGCGCTGATCGCGATTCGGTTCAGCACAACCGGCAGAGAGAATACGAGTGTCCCAGGAACCTACGAACCCGAATGACGCGCACGCGGCTGAGTCTTCCGCAGCGAACTCAACGAAACCTTCCACTGCGACAGCGCCCGCCGCGTCTGCGAAGTCGCCTGTGACGTACGCCTCTGCAGGCGTCGATATCACCTCCGGCGACCGCTCCAAGCAGCGCATCAAGATGCTCGCGCGCAAGACATTCAACAAAAACGTTCTATCGGAAATTGGCGGCTTTGGCGGCCTGTTCGCACTCGATCTCGAGAAATTTCCCCAACCTGTGCTCGTGTCGAGCGCAGACGGCGTCGGCACGAAGCTGAAGGTCGCGTTCGAGCTGGGCATACACCACACCGTCGGCGCGGACCTGGTCAACCACTGCGTCAACGACATCGCGGTGCAGGGTGCAACGCCCCTCTTCTTCCTCGATTACCTGGCCACCGGCAAGCTGCGCGAGCAGGACTCCGCAACGGTCGAAACCGTCGTTCGTGGACTCTCCGAGGCGTGCCGCGCCAATGGCTGCGCCCTCATCGGTGGTGAGACCGCGCAGATGCCTGGATTTTATGCGGACGGAGAGTACGATCTGGCTGGCACAATCATCGGCTGCGTCAACCGCCCCGACATCGTCACAGGCGAACAGATCCAGATCGGAGACTGCCTGATCGGCCTGCCTTCAAACGGCCTGCACACCAATGGCTACTCGCTCGCGCGCAAGCTGCTCTTCGAAGTGGCGGGCTATGGTCCGGACCAGTACGTCAACGAACTGAAAGACAAGACCGGCGCAGCCCTGATGCGTACGCACCGCAGCTATCTCTCCATCATTCGCAAGCTCACAGCACATACTCCTGATGCAACCTCCGAAGGCCCCCTCGTCCGTGGCATGGCACACATTACCGGAGGCGGCATCACCGAGAATCTGCCGCGAATTCTGCCGCGCGGAACCGCCGCCGTCGTCGACCGTGCAAGCTGGACCGTCCCTCCACTCTTTGAGCATCTGCAACAGCTAGGCAACGTGGAACAGGACGAGATGCTGCGCACTTTCAACATGGGCATTGGCCTGATCGTGGTCGTCGCCGCCGAGCAGGTGAAAAAAGCAAAGGCCATCCTGAACCGCGCCAACGAGCGCCACTGCATCATCGGACGCATCGTCCGCGGCGAACGCAAGGTCACCTACAATTAGTTGCTTTTGCAGCCCCCCGTTTGATAGCCTTTTCGCAATCAGATTCGGCGATGGAGTTCGCCACGAACCGCCAGTTTTTCTAACTGCGCTGATGACTCCTACATTCTTGTAGGAGGACCGTTGCTTAAATTGAATCTAAAAAAATACTGCGCCGAATACCTTAGCCTGCTGCAAGACCTAGCGCGTTGGATCCCTATCGCAAGTGCCGTCGGAATCATGGCCGGCTGTGCGTCTGCGCTTCTTTTAGTCTCACTTAACGTCGCAACAAATCTTCGCGACGCCCATCACTGGCTCATCCTTCTGCTTCCGGCAGCTGGACTCCTGGTTGGCTATCTGTATAGGCATCTCGGCAGCTCGGTGGAGGCAGGGAACAATCTCATCCTCGAAGAGATTCACAATCCCACGGCGACCATCCCGCTGCGCATGACCCCGCTCATCCTGCTCGGCACCTTCCTCACGCATCTCTTCGGCGGATCGGCAGGGCGCGAGGGCACAGCCATCCAGACCGGTGCCTCACTCGCCGACCAACTCACGCGACCGCTTCACCTGTCGCCGTCGGATCGCCGCATCCTCCTGATGGCCGGCATCAGTGCTGGCTTTGGCTCGGTTTTCGGCACTCCCCTCGCCGGGGCGATCTTTGGCCTCGAGGTGCTTGCCTTTGGCAGTGTGAGTTACGAAGCCCTCGCACCCTGTTTCATCGCGGCATTTATCGCCGATTTGACCACCCGGGCCTGGGGCGTCCAGCACACGATCTACCGCGTTACAGAGACGCCTCCCATGAATCTCCGCGGAATCGTGTACTCCATGGCCGCGGGCCTGGTCTTCGGGATCACTGCCATGGTCTTCTCCAAAGCGACGCATTCCGTAACACGCCTCTTCCGCAGATTGATCGCGCACCCACCACTGCGTCCGTTTGCTGGCGGTATCCTCGTCTGTCTGGCAGTTTTCGCTACCGGAACCACCAAATATATCGGCCTCGGCATCCCGACCATTCTCGCAGCCTTCCACACCCGACTGCCCCCGTACGATTTCGCGGCGAAGATGCTTTTCACCATCGTCACTCTTGGTTCCGGCTTCAAAGGGGGCGAGGTCACTCCGCTCTTCTATATAGGGTCAACCCTGGGCAACGCCCTTTCCGGCATTCTTCCTCTGCCACCCTCCCTGCTCGCCGGAATGGGATTCGCTGCGGTCTTTGCCGGAGCGGCAAACACCCCCATCGCCTCCACGCTGCTGGCCGTTGAGCTCTTCGGAGCGGAGGCCGGTGCCTATGCCGGAATCGCCTGTGTCATCAGCTACCTATTCTCCGGTCACTCCGGCATCTATCAGGCCCAGCGCGTTGGAAAAAGCAAATATCGCGCTGCCGAAGCAAACGAAGTTCCTTCCGCTCTCCGGCACGAGAGACACGATTAGCGGCGGTTCATGCCTCGATCCATCGCTTCGTTCGCCAGGCGATCCGCATCCTTGTTCTTATGCCGCAACGCATGGCTGATCTCGAAGCCATCCAACTGCGCAATCTTCTTCTTCGCCTGCTCATACAGCGGCTTTAGCCCAGGACTTTTCACCTGATACTTGCCCTGGATCTGCTTCACCATCAGCTCCGAATCGGAAACGACCCGCAGCCGCCGATGCCCATGCGCCAGAGCAAAGTCGATCGAGGCCAACAGCCCGGAGTACTCCGCGAAGTTATTCGTCTGGATGCCCAAAAACTCCGAGAGCTCAGCAAGCACCGCGCCATCTGCATCCTGCACCAGCGCCCCGAAACCTGCCGGGCCTGGGTTCCCGCGCGAGCCGCCATCGCAATGGGCAGAGATCCACGGGCCCGCGCTCGGACGCGATGAGGGGAAAAGACTTGGGGTTGCCGAGCTGGCCGGGGGAGAACTTCGTGTCGTCGAACTTGGAGGCATGGAAGAAGTTTATAGCCTCCCGTTTCCACAGCACCCTTCTAGCCTTGCGCCAGTCCTCCTTTGATCCGGATCATCCGCTCCCCGGCTCACCTTTTCGCAGCAAGGCGGTCTATCAGGATGAACGTATTTTCCTGACTCCGGAGTCGGAAACCATGAATGCAGATACCCTCAGCCTGGAGACGGGCGCAGAGTTCGTGCCCGTCCTGTCGGCAGTCCCAGGCAGCACCCGCAAACGCGCGACGCAACCCTTCGCCCGTGCGACGCAGCCTTCCGCACTCCTTCAAGCCGCCGCCGAACTCAGCCTCCAGATCGCCACAAACGCATTGGGAGCGATAGAATCGTCCCCAGTTATGCCCAAGGCGACCGCCCAACCCGGCACCAGGGATCAAACCCGCAACAGCCGCACTGGGAGTAAGCTGACCCAGGCGCAGATCGATGCCCGGGCCCAGCAGCGCACCGAGGACGACGAACTGATCCGCGAAGCGCAACGCGGCGAGCGGACTGCATTCGATTCGCTCGTCCGCCGCTACGATCAGTCCGTGCTACGTCTCGCATTGCACATGCTCAACAATGAACAAGATGCGCAGGATGTGCACCAGGAAGCCTTTCTGAAGGCCTATCGCCATCTCGCCAACTTCCGCTTCGAGTGCTCGTTCTACACCTGGCTCTACCGCATCGTCACCAATCTTTGTCTCGACCATCTCCGCCGCCGCAAAAGCCGCCGTGAAGATCCAGGTACCGTTCTTGATTCGCAGGGCGACGAGATGGACCTGATGGCAAATGTTTCGGACACGCGTGCCATGGCGAACCCTGCTCGCGAACTCGATCGCAAGCAGATGGGCGTATGCATCAACCAGGCGCTCGACAAACTGACGCCGCGAGAGCGCGCGGTATTCGAGCTCAAGCATTACCAGGGCCTCAAGCTTCGCACCATCGGCGAGATGCTCAGCACAACCGAGGAGACAGCGAAGAACACGCTCTTCCGCGCCACACGGAAACTGCGTGCGAACCTCGCCGACTTGAAAGAAGGAAGAGCTTAAGTCCAGAGATCAGATGTGACGTAAGAAGAATTCAGAAGCGGCACAGCGGGCAGGCAGTACAGACCCGAGATGCAAAGCAATACTTTGAGGCTGGTTGAGGTAAAGAAATGAACTGCGAAAAAGCTGCACAGAACATCGTCCTGGTCACCTACGGCGAGTTGCCGGACGAGCACATGGCAACGCTCGAACGCCACCTGGCCGATTGCGAAGCCTGCAATCGCGAGCTCAAGGCAATGCTGGCGATGCATGAAGCACTGGCATGCCGGCCCATGCTCGACCCTTCTCCCAATCTTCTGGCGCAGTCCCGCATGCGCCTCGATGAAGAACTCGATGCCATGCCGCCGCATGGGTTCGTTACCCGGCTGCGCGTCAACCTGTTCAGCTGGCTTGGCCACCTGCAGAGCGCGCCTGCGCTCGCAACTCTGCTGCTCGGAGTTGGTTTTCTCGCGGGCAACTTTACCTACCGTTATCAGGCTGCGCACCAGCCGGCTCAACGCAGTCCCATCGTACTTACCAACACCACCAACGGCGCCATCGCTGATATCAGCGGCATCGTGCCCACGCCCAACAGCGAGATCGTCCAGGTCACCTACGACCGCGTCACACCGGAGACAGTGCAGGGTTCGCTCGACGATCCGCAGATCCGCAAGCTACTTCTCATCGGCACCAAAGCCGCGACCAACAATGTGGTGCGCTCTTCATCCGTCTCCCTGCTGGCCAACGAGTGCCGCATCGGTCACCAGTGCAACGGCGGTCCCGACGGCACAGTGCGCAACAGCCTGCTGGTGAGCCTTCGCTACGATAAAAATCCCACCGTTCGGCTGGCGGCCCTCGAAGGCTTGCAGCCCTACGTCGCGGAAGATCAGCGCGTACGCGACGCCGTACTCGATGCCTTGGCCCACGACTCGAGCGAACACGTGCGCACCCGGGCCATCAGCTTGTTGCAGCCCGTCGAATCGGACTCCAGCGTGCGCCAGGTCATGCGGACCGTTTCCACCACCGACGAAAATCCCTACATTCGAACCGTCAGTACGCACGCGTTGGCAGGCACGGCAGATATTCAGTAATGGACCGACAACCCACGTTGCCACTCGATTTTGTACCAGGAAGCAAATTGCAATGAAGACGGCACTCTCCATCGGGTTCTTGTTATTCACGGCCTATGCGTCACGCGCATTCGCCGCAGCCCCCGCGCCGCATCAGGGTTACCTCGGTGTCGACGTTCGGGACGTGACGCCCGATGAAATTCCGCTGTTACGGCTAAGAGACGCGCACGGCGCCGAGATTGTCCTGGTGGACCACGACGCTCCTGCCGGCAAGTGCGGCCTCCGCGAACACGATGTCGTGGTCATGATGGACGGGCAGACCATCGAGGACCAGAACCAGCTGCGCCGCATGCTCCACGATTCGCCACCCGGCAAATCAATCGTCCTCGTGGTCAATCGCGACGGTCAGCAGCGTACCATCACAACGCAGATGGCCGTGAGCCAGGAAGAAGTAGAGCGCCGAGCGGCCGAGCAGCGCCTTTCCCTGCCGGAGCCACAGGATCAAGCGAACGAGGGTCCGCCCCAGGTCGCAGCCTCGGCTCCTCCGCCCATCCACACCGGCAATAGTCTCCTCGGCTTCATGACGATGAACCCGTCCTACACGGGACTTTACCTCGAGAAGATGAGTACACAGCTCGCCGGTTTCTTCGGTGTGCCAAACGGCACAGGGCTGCTCGTTCGCAGCGTGCAGGCTAACTCCCCGGCAGCCTTCGCCGGGATGCATGCCGGAGACGTCGTGGTCCGTGCCAATGACAAGCCCATTGCCAGCACAGGCGAATGGACCAAAGCTATTAAAGACAGCCGTGGCAGACCGTTAGCCATCATCGTAGTACGCGACAAGCGGGAACAAACGCTGACCCTGACGCCGGACAGCAAGAAACATTCGAGCCTTGAGTTGCTCGCGCCTGGAGCGGCACCCAAGCCAACGGGCCGCTGGGCCTGAAGGATGCCGCCCCTATTATCCGTGCGCCACTAGGGCTCCTAACGCTTGTCCCGCTCCCCGCGGATAAAATCATGCGCGGTCAAAATGTGCGTTTGCTGCTCTACCAACAACTGCCGAAGAGGCAGCGGAAGCTCCTGCTCCAACACATCTTTGTATACGCTCTTGGTCGCGTCTTCGCTTTGCTCTGCCGTCTCGAGCAGTGTGTGATCCCCGCCACCAAGCTTCGCCTTCAGGCCTGCCCAGGCGCGATAAACCGCACCCGCAGCGGTCCCCGTCTCATTTACATCCGCCACGCCATGGCGGTGCAGCTCGTTTTCAAGTTCGCCGCGGAAGCTGGCGCGCTTCAGTGATTCAGCCAGGAAGAAGCGCTTCAGGGCTTCGTCCTTCAAGTGCTCGCCAATCTCCGCCATGCCTTTCTGGCCGTCTTCCAGTGCGTTGATCACGGACTTCAAAGCGCTTTCAAGTTCAGCATTTCTTGCTGTGTCGGTTGCCATAGTTTCAGTCCCCTCAGATATTCAGCGCTTATCGCGCAGGTTCAAATTACTCACAACGCACGCGTGGGATGTTTACTGGAGCGGGGTCCGCCGGCTGTCCGCGATTCTCCTCGACCGGCGGCAAGCGAGAGAAATCGCGAAAATCTCGCGCCCCCGGCCAGCCTTTGTTTGATTGCCGAATCGACGCCCGGATGGACTATCCCAACGTCGACCACTGCACGGATAGATGCGACTTCCTTCCCCCGGGTTTGCATCCTGAGTCCACCCCGGTGACTTTTCTCACTTCCCTGCCTCGCTCTGGGATAATCGCACTAGCTTCGGCGGTTTCCGGCCCTCGTCTCATCCGCGCCCTGGCGTCGCAGGCGCACCGGAATTCGAAATCCGGGCATCGCGAACCCCATGAAACCACTCCGGCTGGTCTCCACTCCAACCCGCAATCGCCGCCTCAACGAGATCCTCGGGCTCGTAGTCATCGTCTCGGCGGGTCTGCTCTTTCTCGCCCTCGCCTCCTACACTCCGACCGACCCCTCAGCCAACACGGTAGGCGGCTCCGTTGCCGGGATCCACACGGCCAGGCATCTCGCCGACCGCCTCACCGCCACCAACTGGACCGGCCTCGCCGGAGCGTGGCTCGCCGACATCATTCTCCAGACTATCGGAATCGCGGCCTTCTTCCTGCCCGTCGTCTTCGGCCGTATCGGCCTCTGCTGGATGCGCCAACGCCCCGCCGGCTCCGCCAAGGCCCGCTCCATAGGCCTCGCACTGTGGATCATCTTCGCCCCCGCAGCTCTGGGTCTCATCCCGCGCACCATCCTCTGGCGTCACGCGCTACCCATCGAAGGCGTCACTGGGCGCCTGCTCGCCGACACGATGGTCCACTATTTCAATCTTCCCGGCGCAACGATCGTTCTTGCGCTGATGGTAGCCGTATCCCTCTATCTCGCCACCACTTTCACCCTGCATACGGCCAGCGAGTGGATCGAAGCCCACTTCTCCTTCCTCCGTCGACTGCACGAGCGGATGCAGGAACGCCGCATCCAGCGCGCGCTCGCCAAAGCCGAGAAGCAAGGTCTCGCGGACCAGCCGGAGCCCTCAACCCCCTTCGCCAGTCATCGCGAGCACTCGC
The DNA here is from genome assembly GCA_035943695.1 of Acidobacteriaceae bacterium. GTDB lineage: Bacteria > Acidobacteriota > Terriglobia > Terriglobales > Acidobacteriaceae > Edaphobacter. The sequence goes on from DASZBW010000018.1 coordinate 102,453, forward strand.
TCGAACAGGCCGCCGAAGATCTCGAACGCGAGCGCCGCTCTCAATCCACCGAGGAAAACACCCTCCTCGGAGGCCTCTTTGGCTGGCTCGGCCGTCTTCGCCGCAAGCGCAATCCTCCAGTCGCCACGCAGGAAGAGCGAGCCGCTGAACCCACCGAAGCCCCGCTCTCAGTCTGGCAGACCATGCCCCGCACCAATGTGGACGCGCCTCCGGTCACACCCCTGAGCACCGCAGCTGCAGCCGCCGCTCCCTACGCCGAGGCGCTCGCCGCCGCCGCCGCGCCCCTTCGTGAGGACGAAGATTCGACCCACATTCCACTCCCTGAACTTCCCCCCGCCCGCGCCCCCCGCGCACGCGCACCGCAGGCCCCACCGCAGCCCATCGCTGCATCGCTACCCACGCAACCCACGACCGACCCCGCCCCCAATGCCATCTCCTTCGGCAAGCGAGCCGATGCCGACATCAAGCCCGTCACCATCACCCCCAAATCCATCCGCGGTTACAAGCTGCCCCCATCCTCGCTCCTCTATCGCTCGGAAGAAGCCCACATCGTCCGCGAGCAGGCCCTCCGCGAAGAGGCCCGCACCCTCGTCGAAAAGTGTGCCGAGTTCGGCGTAGACGGTCAGGTCACCCAGATCAACCCCGGCCCCGTAGTCACCACCTTCGAGTTCCGCCCCGACGCCGGCGTCAAATACTCCCGCGTCACTGGCCTAGCCGACGACCTCTGCCTCGCCATGGCCGCCGAATCCATCCTCATCGAGCGCATGGCCGGCAAATCCACCGTAGGCATCCAGGTCCCCAACCACGAACGCGAGACCATCTGGCTACGCGACGTAGTCGAGTGCGAGTCCTTCGCCCAATCCAAATCCAAACTCGCCATAGCCCTCGGCAAAGACATCAACGGCCGCATCGTCACCGCAGACCTCGCCTCCATGCCGCACGTCCTCATCGCCGGCAGCACCGGTTCCGGAAAATCCGTAGCCATCAACGCCATGATCATGTCGGTCCTCTTCAAGTCCACACCCGAACAGGTCCGCATGATCCTCGTCGACCCCAAGCGCGTCGAGCTAGGCATGTACGAAGGCATCCCCCACCTCTTCACCCCCATCATCACCGAAGCCAAACTGGCGGCAAACGCCCTCCGCAATGCGGTCCGCGAGATGGAACGCCGCCTCAAGCTCCTCGCCGCCAATCACGTCCGCAACATCGACCAGTTCAACAAGCTCTTCGACAACGGCAGCGAATACCTCTTCGACGACAAGGACCAGGAGCCCCTCCCCTACATCATCATCATCATCGACGAGCTCGCCGACCTCATGATGCTCGACCGCGCCAACGTCGAAGAGTCCATCACCCGTCTCGCCCAGATGGCCCGCGCCGTAGGCATCCACCTCGTCCTCGCAACGCAACGCCCATCGGTCGACGTCATCACCGGCCTCATCAAGGCCAACGTCCCCACCCGCATGTCCTTCCGCCTCGCCACCAAGGTCGACTCCCGCACCATCATCGACAGCAACGGTGCAGAGAGCCTCCTCGGCAAGGGCGACATGCTCTACCTCCCCCCCGGCACCAGCCGAGTCCAGCGCGTCCACGCACCCTTCGTCACCGAAAAAGAGATCTCCGCCGTAACCGAATTCTGGAAGGCCCAGGGCGAAGCCGAGTACGTCCACGGCTTCCTCGAAGGCCCCAAAGACGAAGCCGGCAAAGACACCGACGGCAACGACCAGACCAGCCAGGAAGACGACGACCTCTTCGACGACGCCGTCCGCCTGGTCTTCGAGTTCGGCAAAGCCAGCACGTCACTCCTGCAACGCCGCTTGCGCATAGGCTACGGCCGCGCCGCCCACCTCATCGACATGATGGAGCGCGACGGCCTGGTAGGCCCCGCCGACGGCAGCAAGCCCCGCGAGATCCTGAAATCCCCCGACTACTACGCAGAGGTAGACGCCACCCTGCGATAGATCACCGCACCACACTGCGCGATGACTTCAGCGCAATAGCACCCAGCGCACAGACCACCGCGATCAGCGCAAGCCATATCACCCCCGGATGCCGTTCCGCAAACGAGCGCGCCGCCGCCGCCGGAGCCTGATAGGCAGCATTCAGCATCTCCGGCCCCAGCTGCGCCACCGCTGCCTTGCTCGAAGCCACAAAGGTCCGCTCATAGTCGTACACCGGCCCACTCAGCGCCGGATCGCCATAAAACAGCGCCACCCCGCCTGCATCCACAGCTTGAGCCGCGTCGAAGCAGACCTCACGCTGACGCATCTCTAGCCTCACGGCAGTGATCGGCAGCGGTCGATCGTCACCATTATCTACCGCCACTTCCACCTTCGCCGCACCCTGCAGATTCGACCCAAGAATCGCAGGGAAGCCAAGTTCCTCCTCACGAATCTCCCGGCCCGCCTCGGTGGCCCGTATGCGCAGAACCGTTCCCGTAGCGACCTCCTGCAGCGGTGCCCTGCCGTCCGCGCCGTCCTCCTTCGCGTCGGACAACGCGGTCACCCGAACATTGCGGCTGAAGTTGCCCTTGAACCCAGGCGCAAGCACAAGCGAGACCCGCTCCACCGGAACCCGCGTCGGCAGCTGGAACTCAGCCCGGCTCTCGCGACCCACAGTCGCAACGGACCGCGTCTCGGCCACCGTCGTGTAGAGAACCTGGGGCTCCCGGCTCGGCGGCACGGCCGCGCCTTCTACCATCGCGGGCAGGAATCGCGCCGCACTGCCCATCGCCCCTCCCGGAGCATTCGCCAAACTCATCGTCATATGGAGATAACGAAATGAAGTCTCTGTCAGCGGCAAGGTCGTATCCCGCGAAAGGCGCTGCCCGGTCAAATCAAACAAGGTGAAGGATCCAAGCGCTACAGCCTGTGCATCATGCAGGACGTCCGATCCCGTCACCGTAGCCGTCGCCAGAAAGTCTTTCAAGCCGGGATCAATCTTCAAATCTACCTTCGTATAAGCACGCTGCGGCATCTCCAGATCGAAGACCACTTTGCCATCCACCGATCCGAGGTTCAGAAGCCGCGCCGCCTGGGTTACATCCGTCGCCGGCTGGCTCAACGTCACAACATAAGGAATCTCATGTGCCTCACGATTGCTGCCCTGCACTGGAAAGATGCGCAGATCAGCGAGAGCCGGTGCAGCATGCGGAAAGATCTGCCCACCGAGAACGGCGCAAGCCTGCCCGAAAGCCGCCTCGACATGCACAGCCCGTTCATAGCGCAGCCCGTCCCGGTGCGCTAGCGGCACATCGTTCCCACCAACTGCTTGCCAGAGCATGAACGCCGCAAGCCAAACCGCCTTCATCGCTCAACCTCCGGCGCTGAACCCCTACCCTCTTCTGCTGTCGCCTCAAGAGACGCGGGCGCCTGCATCCCACGCAGATTCAGCCAGTCCTTTTGATACGCAAAGCTGATCGCCATCAGCAGCGCACCTAGTCCAAGCACACTCGCTACGCGATAGCCCTGGCTCAAGTTGCGCATGTCATACAGAAAGGTCTTGAGAATCGTAAACCCTAGCAGCACAAGCGACTGCCATCGCAGAAATCCGCTTCTCTTCCAGAAGCCAAACGCCAGCAGCGCCGCGCCGTAGATCATCAGGAAAGCCGAGATCGCCAGCGCCTGACGTAACGCCGCATCCGCACTCCACCCGGTAGACGAGCCGTTCCACACCGCGCTGACCTCGCGCACTCCAGTGAGCACGGCGATCAGGTTGAACGCGATGGTCGAGAATGCCGCCGCGCCGCGCCAGAACTCCCCATCGTCATGCCACTCCGCAACCCGCAGCGACAATACGATCAGGGCCGCAAAAATCGCCAGACCCAGGAACGCAGTGAAGAAATCACCCGTTTGGAACGGAGCGTGGACAAGCTGCATACGCCACGAAAATAGAACCTCGCGCACGGTCAGCAGCGCAGCCGTCATTCCTATCAGCAGCGTCGCCGTCATCCCGATCTTGCTCCAGGAGAACCCATCATCAGCTTTCGCTATCTTCTGCGAATCCGCGACGCGCTTCAGTGCAAGCCAGCCGGCCGCGGCAAAGGCTGCTATGCCTGTAACCGCCGTGCCAGTTCCTTTATTCAGAAAAGAAAGGGTCCCGGCATCCACCATGTCCAACACGTGGAAGCACGCCCCGCAGAAGCCAAGTAGCAACGACGAGGCGCCAAGCCACCGCAAAGTGATCGAGGCCAGCGAGCTCTCGCGCGGCTCGTCGCCCACACTCGATGGCTCGATTCTGGCCGCCACCCAAAGCAGCGCCACGCCCTCGACCAGCCAACTTACGGTGATCCAATGCCCACTCGCCTTCAGCGGGACCGCAATCGTCAGGAAGACGACAGCGAGCGAGAGATGGATAGCAGCCGCCACCCTGCTCTGCCGCGCCTGCATCAGCCCCAGATAAACCGCCGCCAGGGCAATCATCAGCCAGGGAAGCAGCGCATGGTGGCCAGAATCCTGAAGCACCGAATAGAACGCCAGCGCCACAAATGCAGCATTGGCCAGGGGCAACAGGATAGGATTCACAACTTTTACAAGAGAGGCGGATCGACCCTCGCCGCTCTCTGCTTCAACAACTTCTCCACCAATCGGTACGCTCGCAAAAATCGCGCCGATCATAGCGATAAAGAACGCCGTAATCATCAACTCATCGGCCACAAAGAACCGCGCATACCAGCCGATGAAAAACGCGATTGTGCTTGGGAATGCACCGACCAGAAGACGTGGCCATGATTTCAATCTCACCAGCGCCACAGTGGCAATATCGATCGCCAGAAGGTACGCAAACAGGAAGACCTCATGGTTGCCGCCGCTCGAAACCAGCAGCGGCGTGGCGAACCCTCCCGCCAGCGCATAAACGGCCAACAACTCCGAGTTCTGCACCCAGGCCATGTAGGCGTTCCACGCAGTCACCACGATCATCATCGCCAACGCAGTAGGCGCAGGCAGCAGATGAAAGATCTGGAACGATGCCCACAACGTCAGATAGAGGATCCCGCTACCAACGGCCTTCAGCGAATACGAGAAAGCCGCAGCTCCTTTACGGCGAAACCGCTCAGACCACACCACCAGCCCCACGCCCGCCGCAAGCCCCGCCAGTACTCTCCCAGTGGGTCCAATAAATCCGCGGTCCACCGCAAGCTTCAGCCCATACGCTGTCCCAATCAGCAGCAACACAATCGCAATCCGATTGAAGATCTGCGAACCAAGCCGCTCCTCAAACGACTGCAGCGAGTCACCTCCTGTGGCCTTTGTCCGCGCGCCGGCCCACTGCTGCGGCACCGCATCCTGTCGCGGCGCCACACTCGCCGGCTGCGTCGCAGTTGTTGAAGGCATAGGAGGCGGAGATGGAGCGCGCAAGGTTTCCGATTCGGCGGCCTCAACGCCCATACGGCGTTGAAGCGCGGCGAGCTCTAACTCCACGCGTGCAATTCGGACCTCCAGCGCCTCGGCGCGGCTTCCGCCTGCTCCTGCATCGATTGCACCCCCGGAACCCGGTCGCTCCTCATTTGCCATGGTCACAACTTTAGCCTGCATACCCACTTCGGGTCACGTTTCTGCTCTCGCAGGCAGAATTTTCGGCGCGGGCAAAGCACCGTCCTGTTACTCTTCAGACCAGCATGCCGTCTCCGCCTTCTCTGCTGCGCACGCTGGTCATCGACGATGACGAGATGAGCCGCGACCTGCTTACCATCCTGCTGGAAGCGGAGGGCCATGCAGTCGATTCCGCAAACTCCGGAGACGCCGCTCTTACTCAGCTCGACCGGTCGCGCCGCGTCTATGACGTCATCCTCACAGACCTCCAGATGCCGGGCATCGCCGGTCCCGCGCTGGCCCGCCGGCTCCGCCAGGTCTGCGGTCCGCAGCCGCTGCTTCTGGCCATCAGCGGCAGCCAGCCCCGAGCCGAAGCTCTCGCGCTCTTCGATGACTTCCTCCTGAAACCTTTCCCTGCAACCGCCGTCACCGACGCTCTGCTCAAGCGGGCCTCCGACGCAGAATCCCACCAAAGTCGTACCTTGTCCGCCATCCCAAATACGTTTTCTATCGCTGCGGCGGCGTCGGATCAAGCATCCTACGATGATATGAGCCTCCCCACTCAAGAACACGTATACGACGTGCCGGCCCCCTTCGCTTCACAATCCCCAGTCAGCTGCGTCATGGATCATCCACCCGCGCTCAACGAGCAGATCTATCACCAGCTCGTTGGCTCCATGCCGCCCCAGCAGCTTCAAGAGATGTACGCCCTCTGCATCAACGATGCGCGCAAGAGGATCGCCCGCATGCGCCAGATGATCGAGGAGCGGGACGGCGCAGAGTTTGTACGCGAAGCTCACGCCATCAAGGGTGGATCCGGTATGCTTGGTGCCACCGAACTGCATCGCCTGGCAGCCGCGCTTGAGACCTATGGACTCACCCGTGGACAGCACGGCGAAGAGCAGGACGTTAACTCTCTTGATGAGCTATGCGCTGCATGCGACCGCCTTGAGCGTATTCTGGGGTCACGTGTGTGAGGGCCCGCTCACACGACCTGGATGTGTGAGGTTTCAGCAATGCCCCAAGTGAGTCCGCAGTCCGCAAAGACGTCGATCCCCGCCGTACACAGCCTTGCGCCTATCCGCATCGTCGTCGCTGACGACCACCCGGTGGTCCGCTTCGGCGTCAAGAACATGCTGCAGAGCCAGCCCGGCTTCGATGTAGTCGGGGAAGCTGAAGATGGCGACGACGCCATCACGCAGACCCTCGAGCTGGAGCCGGACATCCTGCTGCTCGATCTGCTGATGCCGCGCCTTCCCGGCCTCGAAGCCATGCGCGCGATCATGACCAAGTCGCCACGCGTCAAGATCGTCTTGTTGACCAGCACCATCTCGACCCAGCAGATTATCGAGGCGCTGCAGATCGGCGCCCGCGGAATCGTCCTCAAGGATTCCGTCGTCGGCGATCTATCGCAGGCCCTTCGCGCTGTACTCAGCGGCGACTACTGGATCGGCGGTGAGCGCGTCGCCAACCTGCTGAAGGCGCTGCAGGCTTTGCAGGCGCAGGCTGCGGCGGTGCCCGAGCGCAAGACCTACGGCCTCACCCCGCGCGAGCTTGAAGTCGTCACCTGCATCGTCGAGGGCTGCTCCAACCGCGACATCGCCAAGCAATTCGCCATCAGCGAAGAGACCGTGAAGCGTCACCTCTCGAACGTCTTCGACAAGACTGGCGTCTCTACCCGGCTCGAACTCGCGCTCTTCTCGATTGCGCACAAGCTGGTCGAGCTATAGCCTTCCTCCCGCCCATGCTTCGATAGAATCGGAGCATGGGTCTTCCTGCACAAACTGAGCCTCCTTTCTACGACCTGCTCGTCATCGGCGCGGGGCCAACTGGTATGGCCTGTGCCATCGAGGCGCAGCGCGCGGGCTTCAATGCCGTGCTGGTGGATAAGGGCTGCCTGTGCAACTCGCTCTTCCACTACCCGGCCCACATGACTTTCTTCACCACGCCGGAGCTGCTCGAGATCGGCGATATGCCCTTCTCCAGCCCGAACCAGAAGCCCACCCGCTCGGAAGCTCTCGAATACTACCGCAAGGTCGCCGAGCACTACGCGCTGGACGTGCGCCAGTATGAGACCGTGGCGCGGGTCACTGGCTCGGACGGTAACTTCACCGTTCACACCTCCGACCGCTTCGGTCGCAGCCTCCAGCACCACGCACGCAAGCTGGTGATCGCGACCGGCTATTACGACCTGCCCAACTACCTCTCGATACCGGGCGAAGACCTCAACAAAGTCCAGCACTATTACAACGAGCCGCATCCTTACTTCGGGCTTGACGTGCTGGTCATCGGCGGCAAGAACTCCGCAGCCATCGCCGCCCTCGACCTCTGGCGACACGGCGCCAAGGTAACCCTCGTCCATCGCGGCGCCGAGATGCATCGCCACGTCAAATACTGGATTCTCCCCGACATCAACAACCGCATCAAGAACGGCGAGATTGCAGCACACTTCTCCTCGACGGTCACCGGCATCACCGAAGATTCGGTTACGCTGACCACGCCTGCCGGTGCTGTCACCCTGCCCAACCACTTCGTCTTCGCACTCACTGGCTACCACCCCGACTTCGCTTTCATTGAATCGCTCGGTGTCACGCTCGACCCCGCCAACGACCGTTGCCCCGTTTGCGACCCAGCGACTCTTGAATCAAACGTGCCGGGCATCTACCTTGGCGGCGTGATTGTGGCCGGCGAACGGACCAACGAGATCTTCATCGAGAACGGCCGCTTCCACGGCAAGTTGATCGCCGAAGATCTCATGCAGAAGCTCAAATAGTCTCCACTAAAAATCCCAAAAATATGTCAAAGTCTCAAAGACAAAAGACTTAGGTCCGGACCGCAAAGATTTGCATACTTGCTCGTCGCCTTCCGCTCACCCGTAATTCTGTTCCTTTTCGAGGCCAGCGTGAAGGGCCAGGCACGAGGCCGCGCTCCTTGTTTGCTGCTCTCTTAATTGTATCGTGCGTGTCAAGCACTTTTGCCTGGATGGTCGCCCGATAGGTCCACAAAGAGAACAGGGACGTGCGAGGTACGCGAAACCAGCACGGTTTCCTCATGCCCTCCTGTGATTTTTTCTCCGTGTACTCTGCGGTTTACTTTGGTTCCTTCCGAGCTGAGAAGGTGAAGACCGTTTCGGAGTGTAGAGTCTCGCCGGGCTTCAGGAGGGTACTGGGGAAGGCGGGCTGGTTGGGTGAGTCGGGGAAGTGTTGCGTCTCGAGGCAAAGGCCCGCGTGCTTCACGTATGCGGCGCCTGCCTTGCCCTTGTACGAGCCGTCGAGAAAGTTGCCGGAGTAGAACTGGACCCCAGGCTGGGTCGTGGAAACGGTCAGGACGCGTCCGGTCTTCGGGTCGTAAACTCTTGCGGCGACCTTCATCACACCATTACTGCCGTTGAGTACCCAGTTGTGGTCATAGCCTCCAGCGAGCTTCAACTGCTCGTTGGCCTGGTTGATTCGCGCACCAATCTCCGTGGCTTTACGGAAATCCAGCGGCGTGCCCGCTACGGGCTGCACCCCGCCCACCGGGATCAGTCCGGCATCCACTGGAGTGTATCCGTCGGCGTTGATCTCGAGCAGCTCGTCGAGAATCGTTCCTGTTCCGTCGCCCGAAAGATTGAAGTAAGAGTGGTTGGTGAGATTCGTCACGGTAGGCTTATCCGTCGTGGCGGCGTAGCTGATGTGGACGGCGCTGCCCACGAGCGTATAGCGCACATGGACGGCGAGCTTGCCAGGAAAACCCATGTCGCCATCGGGGGACACGAGGGACATCTCTACGCCATTCGGGATCTCCTGCGCGGTCCACAATTTTTCCGAGAAGCCGTCCGGGCCACCGTGCAGCGCGTTGCCGTTATTGTTCGGCGGGACCTGATATGCCTTGCCGTCGATCTGAAATTTGCCTGCGCGGATGCGGTTGCCATAGCGTCCGACAATGGCACCAAAGTAGGTCTCTGAACCGACCTTCCGCTCGGCGAGATAGCCATCGACCGAGTTATATCCGAGAACCACGTCGGCCATCTTGCCATCGCGGTCTTTCGTCAACAGCGAGACGATGCGTGCGCCATACGTCGTGAACCTGACCTCAAGCTCCGCATTCTTCGCGGTGTAGACCTCGACTGCGCGCCCATCGGGCATTTTGCCAAAGTCGGCCTTCGTTACTGCCACCGCCGCTGCCGCGCCTGTTGCTCCAACCAATGCCATCACAGAGGCCACCATTACTCCCGCAAATCGAATCGCCATAGATCACCAGTTTTGCACCGCGCTGCGAAGACTTGCGGTGCATCGCCACTATACGTGAAACCGGCGCGCACGCGCCAAGCTCGGCCGGTCGCCGCAGCATCCGATCACAGCGTAATATTATTTCGCTGACACTAATGACTTCGAGGCGATTCCCACGATGAACTGCATTCCAACCTACGCCCTTCGCCGCGCTGCTGTGCGCTCCGCTGCGCTTCTGCTTGCCAGCTCGTTCGTCACTGCGGCGATGTACGCCGCACCGCCGGCAGACCATTGGGTGGGGACATGGGCAGCACCGCCGACCGCGGCGAACAACGGACGGCGTGCCACGCTGACCGTAGCTCCGCCCATCGTGGCGCCTCCTGCGGGAACGAACACGCCTGCAGCGCCGCCACAAGGCCCCAACCCGACGGCAGCACCGGCTCAACCCGCGCCTGCGAACGCGACTACCAGCCGCCCATCGCGTCCGGCCGCCTACGTCTACGGTGCTGCGGACGCGACCATCCGCGAGATCGTACATGTCTCGATTGGCGGACCGCAGCTTCGCGTCGTGTTTACGAATGAGTTCGGCACCGAACCGCTGACCATCGGTGCAGCCCATGTGGCGGTAAGCGAAGGCGGCAGCACGATCAACCTCGTCTCCGCCTCTGGCCTCACCTTCGGGGGACGTACGCAGGTGGTTATCCCTCCCGGCGCGCTCGTGGTCAGCGATCCCGCAAGCGTAAATATTCCGGCGGGCAGCGATCTTGCCATCAGTTTTTTCCTGCCGGAGCAGCCAATTCAGCAGCTGTCGCAGAGCGGTGCGAACCATACCGGATATATCGTCGCCGGCAACTCCGTTGGCGCAAAGACGCTCGAGAACCCTACGGAGATTCGTCGTTGGGCCTTCGTAAAAGCGGTGGATGTGAAGGCTCCTGCGAAGGCTGGAGCCATCGTGGCATTTGGAGACAGCATCACGGAGGGCGTCTTCAGCACGGTGGACAAAGATGCGCGCTGGCCGGATGAGCTTGCACGCCGCCTGCTCGCGGATAAGCGCACGGCGAATCTCGGCGTTCTGAATCTTGGGATCAGCGGCAATCGCATTCTGCATGACAATGCCGGTCCCAGCGCGCTGGCCCGCTTCGACCGCGACGTGATCGCGCAGGCGGGCGTGAAGTACCTGATCGTGATCGAGGCGATCAACGACATTGGTACCTCCTACGATCCGCGGCGTCCGCATGACGTCGTCACTGCGGATGACCTGATCGCGGGCTATGTGCAGCTGACAGAGCGCGCCCATATTCACGGCATCAAGGTATACTTCGGCACGCTGACGCCATACACGGGTGCGGGCTATATGTCCCCGGCAGGGGAGCAGGTGCGACAGACGGTGAATCAGTGGATTCGGTCTTCGAACCAGATTGACGGCTTTATCGACTTCGATAAAGCGACACGCGACCCTGCGAATCCGGCGATGTTTCTGCCCGCATACGACCATGGCGATCATCTGCACCCGGGCGATGCGGGATATAAAGCGATGGGCGATGCGATTGATCTGAATCTCTTCGTCGAGAAGAAATAGCTGGTTCGATTTCGGGGGGCAGTCAGGGATCACTTTTCGGCAGGTGGACATTGCGGCGGTTTGGCGCATCCAATAACGGATACCGCGATGGGGACCGCAGACCAACCCGAGATACTTTCCGTAGACAGCCATTCGGTGTCGGTATCGCATCCGGGCAAGCTTTATTTTTCGCAGCAGGTACAGCTCACCAAGCTGGATCTTGTGCGCTACTACATGGCCGTTGCTCCGGGTGCTTTGCAGGGGATTCAGGGCCGGCCAATCGTGCTGAAGCGCTTTGTAAATGGAGCGTGTCTCGCCAGCGGCCAGCCGGAACCGTTCTATCAAAAGCGTGCGCCGGACCCTAAGAGTTTGCCGGATTTCCTGCGTACGGTGACGCTCTCGTTTCCTTCCGGACGCACTGCGAATGAACTGGTCGTCGATAACGCCGCCGGCCTGGCGTGGATCGTTAATCTGGGCTGCATCGAGCTTCATCCGCATGCGGTGCGCGCGGTGGATCTCGATCATCCGGACGAGCTTCGCATCGATCTCGACCCTGGCCCGGGTGTGCCGTGGGCGGATGTTCGTACCGTTGCGCTGGAAGTGCGTGACGTACTGGAACGGGCATCGCTGACCGGGTGGGCGAAGACCTCCGGGTCGCGCGGCATGCATATCAACGTGCGCATCGAACCGCGATGGAGCTTCACCGAAGTCCGCAGGGCCGCGCTTGCGCTGGCGCGTGAGGTCGAGCGCCGAATCCCTGCGCTGGCGAGTTCCAAGTGGTGGAAGGAGGAGCGGCATGGCGTCTTTTTGGACTACAACCAGAATGCCAAGGATCGCACTACAGCCTCGGCTTATTCGGTGCGGCCGCTGGCGGATGCGCGGGTTTCGGCACCGTTGAGGTGGGCGGAAGTGCCGGACGTTGAGCCGGCCGATTTCACCGTGCTGACGATGCCGCAACGCTTTGCGGTCCTTGGCGATCCCCATGCAGCGATGGATGGAAGTGTGGGCTCGCTCGATGCATTGCTGGAGCTTGCCGCGCGCGACGAAGCAGAGGGGATAGGCGACGCGCCCTGGCCGCCGCACTTCGCCAAGGCAGACGGCGAAGGGAAGCGCGTGGCACCTTCGCGGGCAAAATCGTCCAAGGCGGTCGCGAAAAAGTCGTCCAGCGTCGAGGGTGAGGCTGCGCCTGAGGGCGCTCCAGAAGCCGTTGGGACCAAGGCTTTCGCCGATCAGCTGGGTGAAGGATTCGGCGCGCAGCGTTTTCGCGGACGTGCGGCTGCGGCAAAAGAGACGCATGGAGATCCGCCAACTGCGAGGCGCACACCAAAGCATCCGCTCCTCGTGATCGCGCAGTCGCCCGACAAGGCAGCCGTCGAAGCTGGGCTCGCACGATGGAAGGCGGCTCACCCAGAGGCCGCCGCGTGTCTGGCCGAAGACGATATCCTTACCGATCGCATGCGTGGCAGTTCCACGATCTGGTATCGCATTCGGGTTAACCTGCGTCATGTGCCGGAGACGCTTCGGCCCCCACAGGAGACTCCCGATCCGGATGATGATCCGACGCGTAGAAGCAACGCAATCTAAGCCGCACGGCTCGACTCAGACGGACTTGCGCTGACGTGAGGACCAGATGCGCGTGCGGTCGGCCGAGCGAAACAGATAGACGGACAGGATGCAGACCACTGGTTCGAGCGGATGGCGGAAACGCGCCTGCACCGTGACGAAGTAGTAGACGAACGGGCAGATTGCGAAGGCCCACAGAAAGAGCCATGCGCCTGGCACGCGGCGGCGGATGGCGAGGGTCAGGCCAAGCATTCCTGAGACACTGAAGAAGCAGAAATTCAGAAGCCTGCCGGCCTCCACCCAAACCCCGCTGTCAGTAGGGTGCGGCACGCCGGCCCAGAAGTAGTAGACGCGGCGGAATGTGTTCTTGGCGAAGAGATCTGGATGGGCCCGAATCCTGGCCTTCGCGATCTCTCCCTGCTGCCTGCTGTAGGCCACCTCACCCATGCGCTTGTAGCGTTGGAATTCGGGTTGTGTCTCGGCCATCTGCAGGGTGGCGCGCAGCGGAAAGCCATCGTTTGAAAAGATCGTCGCCTGGTAGAGTTCAGCGCCGAAGTTCGACCGCATGGGAACGAAGGCATGGAAGGCAATCCAACTGCGCGCCACCCACGGACTGATGACCGCGAGGAAGCAGACAGCCGACAGCAGGGTCCCACGCAGGGCTGCCCCGAGCATTCTCCTTCGCAGCGAGGGCCAGATAATCCATAATCCACACGCAGGGAGAAAGGTGAGCAGGGAGCTGTTCGACAGCGCGATCAATCCCCAGATCAAGCCGAAGAATATCCACTGAATTCTCAACGGGTGTGTCTGTGCGGATGGTTCATCCCATGCAAATCCGGAGGCTGGGAGCTGCGATGGATTGCCGATGCCGCGCATGCGCAGGGCGAGCGCCAGCATTGCCGAAAACAGAAATACGGTGAGCGACATCTCCCACACCCAGCGCACGGCGTACTGCATTGCAGCAGGATAGAGCGCCCACAGCCACGCGGACCAGAGAGCGATGCTTCGCGCCTCCGTGTGATCGCTCTGCGCTACGGCTGAATGCGGCTGCAGACCACGGAAGCAGTGCAGTGCGATCTCATAAATTGCAAGCGAAGTGGCCGCGGAGAAGGCGCTGTTGATCGTTAAGATCACCCACGCGGAACTGCGCGTATAGATCCCAAAGACTTTGAAGACACCGGCGAGCAGGAACGGATAGAGCGGGGGAGTCCATGCTGTCGGCCCGCTGCGGCCATCGAATGGATTCGCGTAACCCTGGCCAGTTACGAGCGAACGCGCAATGCGTCCCATCTCCCAGCCAAACTCAAAGTGATCGTCCTGCACGCGGATGCGATAGGTGTGCGCAATCGTCATGTACAGCACGCGGACGACAAAGCCGACCCAGAATATGCGGCGCAGTCGACGCGAGGGGTCATCCTCGCCCCGCATCCAAGCGCCTAGCTTCAAAGGTTTCGAACCCGTCTTCATCGCCCTTTGATTCTAGACGCTAGAATGATGGAAACATGATTTCCATCAAAGTAAAGAAGCTCGTAGACTCCGCGCAGATGCCGCGCTATGCGCACACTGGATTGTATGGCGATCTTGCAGCAGACCTGTATGCCTCGTCTGCTGCAACGCTGGCGGCGGCTGGCGAGCCAGGTTCGACACAGCCCGTTCCGACTGGCCTGGCGATGGAGTTTCCTTCCACCCACGGCGCTCTTGTGGAAGACCGCTCGGGCCTGGCGGTGCGCGGAATCACCACGCTGGCCGGGGTGATCGATCCAGGTTATCGCGGCGAGATCAAAGTCGTAATGACGAATCTCGGCAGCACTCCGATCGACATCCAAGTCGGAGATCGCATCGCACAGCTGCGCATCATCCAGCGCATCGAAGTTAGCTTTGAAGAGGCCGAGGAATTGACGAAGGCAGCGCGCGGGTCGGGCGGTTTCGGGAGCACGGGACGATGACTCGGTAGCTCACGAAACGTACGTCCGGATCAACCCGCCCGCACTTATGCGCGATCCGAATCCTCATGTTCCCACGCCGGATCGGGCGGCACAGAGTCTTCATAGGTCGCCTGTCGAGCTGACTCGAACGGCACACGCTCGCCAAGCCCGGCGTCGCCATCTTTCTCTCGCAGAATTTCGCGCTCAGTATCAGTCATGGTTGTCTCCGTATGCCGAGTTTAAATGAAACGGCGTGGTGGAAGGGAACCCCTTGCACCACGCCCGTATTCATTACCGTTGCCTCGTTTTCTTTTTCACCAGCTTCTTGGCGTGTTCCACGACATTGGCCACGCTGATGCCGAGCTTCTCCAGTGCGATAGGCCCGGGAGCCGAAGCGCCGAAACGATCGAGCCCAATCACCGCACCCTCGCGGCCGACATACTTCCACCAGCCCATCGTTGCGCCCGCCTCGACCGAGATCTTCGGCACGCCGTGGGGGAAGATGGACTGCTTATACTCATCGCTCTGCTCTTCAAAGATCCTGAAGCTCGGCATTGAAACGACCGTCGCCAGAATGCCCGCGCCCTTCAACTCCTCAGCCGCTGTCAGCGCCGTAGACACCTCAGAGCCTGTGGCCACGATCACCACATCCTTGCCATGCGACTCGAGTACGTACGCACCCTTCGCGCATCCGGCGAAGACCTTGTATTTCTCAGCATCCAGGACGGGCAGATCCTGCCGGCTCAGCGCCATAAAGCTGGCCGACTTGCGTTCCAGCGCCAGCTTCCAACATGCCGCAGTCTCGTTTGCATCCGCCGGACGGAAGTCCGTGAGCTGTGGAATCGCACGCAGCGACATGAGATGTTCGATGGGCTGATGGGTCGGGCCATCTTCGCCAAGGCCCGGTGAATCATGCGTAAAGACGTAGAGCGAGTGCGTGGACATCAGCGCACCAAGCCTCAGCGCCGGACGGCAATAATCCGAGAAGACAAAGAAGGTCGACCCGAACGGTATGACGCCGCCATGCGCCGCCATACCGTTCACCATCGCCATCATGCCAAACTCGCGCACGCCGAAGAACACATTGCGCCCGGTCGGATCGACGTGGAAGCTCGGTGAATCCTTGAAGATGGTTTTAGTCGAAGAGGTCAGATCAGCCGCGCCGCCGAACAGTTCCGGCACAACTTTTTCAATCGCATTCATCACGACTTGGCCGGCGTTGCGCGTGGCAACAGGCTTGTCCACAGGGAAGGTGGGAATCTTCTTCTCCCATCCCGCAGCCATCTCCGCCTTGATGCGCCGCTCGAACTCCGCGCCAGGCTCTGGATACGCACGCTTGTACTCTTCAAAGTGCGCATTCCACTCCGCGTGCAACTTCTTGCCTTTGGGCTTGATGGTGTCCCAGTTCCTGCGCGCCTCGTCGGGCACGTAGAACGTCTTGTCCTCGGGCCAGCCGAGATTCTTCTTCGTTGCCTTCACCGCTTCAGCGCCCAGTGCCTCACCATGCACAGCCTTGGTGCCGGCCTTCGGACTTCCGTAGCCAATCACCGTCCGCACACGAATCAACGTAGGCCGCGTGGTATCTGCCTTACCCGCTTCGATCGCTGCTTCGATGGCTACAAGGTCGTTACCATCGGCCACGCTCAACACCTGCCAGTGGTAAGCCTCGAACCGCTTCGTCACATCTTCTGTGTAGCTGAGTTCGGTAGGCCCATCGAGCGAGATAAGGTTGTCGTCGTAGAGCACGATCAGCTTGCCCAGCCCCAGCGTGCCCGCCAGCGACGCCGTTTCGTGGGATATGCCCTCCATCAGGTCGCCATCGCCGCAGAGTACATACGTGTGGTGATCGACGATGTTATACATATCGCGGTTGTACACGGCCGCAAGATGCTTCTCCGCTGTCGCAATTCCCACCGCCATCGCGAACCCCTGGCCCAGCGGCCCGGTCGTCACTTCAACGCCCGGCGTCTCGCCGTACTCGGGATGCCCCGGGGTATGCGATCCCCACTGGCGAAACTGCTCCAGCTGCGACATCGGCAAATCGTATCCCGACAGATGCAGGGAACCATACAACAGCATCGAAGCGTGCCCGTTTGAGAGAACAAAGCGATCGCGATCGGTCCACTTCGGGTCAGTGGGATCATGTTTCATCAGCTTGTGATACAGCAGGTATGCAATGGGCGCGCAGCCCAGAGGGGCACCCGGATGTCCGCTGTTCGCCTTCTGCACACCGTCCACGGCAAGAAACCGCAGCGCATTGATAGAGAGCTGGTCGATCTCATTCTGCTTATCGTTCTGCTGTTCGCTCATTCTGTTTCCGTCTCCTTCGAATCTCTCAGGCGTTCACATTCCGCCGGAATTTTCACAATCCACCGCACACGCAACCCAACCAGTGTACTAGGCTGCCGCGCTCTGGCGTCATCTCGCGCGCTTCAATTCTCCTTTACGTGCTCAACACGATCGACTACCAGAAACTCCACCGGCGCCTTCTGCGACTGCAGCTTCAACCCAAGCTGCCTTTGCAACGCCTGCTGAAATGTCGGCCCTTCCGAATCCACCGTCGCATAAGCAGGCCGCGGCTCCGGCGTGTAATCGAGAACGAAGTCCCATCTGCCTGCAAGGCGGGTCTGATCCACAACAGGTCGACCCAGATTGCCCCAGCTCGAAAGCGCTTTCGCAATGACACTCATTTCGATATCCCGCGCCCCAAAGCTGTATCGATCCTGCGCGCTCGCCGGCATTCCCACGATTCCGCCGCAGAACATCGGAAACCCGTCATCTCCAGCATCCGGCAAGTGGGTAGTCGGCTTGCCGTCCGCTGTCTTCGTCATAAGGGAAAAGTCCGGGCAGCTCTCATCCTTCGGATGTTGCCGCAGCTTCGGCCCAGTCGCTCCCGCCTTTGCCTGCTCTAGCGCATACACCGCAACCACACGCGATTCATAATGCACAGCCAGCGCAAAGCGATCCGCCAACAGCGAACGCATCCTCTCCCTCATCTGATCCTTCGTCACATCCCGATCAGCTGTCCGCGCCTCAATGTTGTATCGGTCGCTCACAACCCACCCGGGCAACTTCTCCCGGAGCGCCGCCTGCTGGTAGTCGGCGAGCTTATAAGCGAAGACGAGATACTGTAGCAGCGTAAAATTCTTTGCGGACAGCACGCCTCCGCTCGGACCCCAGACATCTCCAGGCCCCAGCGCTATATTCGACTGCGGCTTTCCGTCGTCCACATTCCGTCGTACCGAAGCCACGTCGAATTCCAGCTTATGCGGCAACGCAGCCTGCTGTGCCAAACCGTTCGCCCCGCCCAGCAACACGAGCCACACCACGCATCTACGAAATACCTTCATGCGACCGTCACTGCGATATTGTGTCCGAGCCAGTTGTTCTGATCAGGCCAGTAGAGAGTGAACTCGATTTGGCCGCTGGAAGTATTCACGGTCTCAATGTCGGCGAAATAACCTATACCGATCGCACGGGCTTCCTGGCTCTGCGTGGTCTTCCAGCCGTCGGTGCTGTAGACCATCCTGAATCGCGATCCATCGACCACGCGCAAGGTCATGCCTGCGGCAATCGACGACACCGGGCGGCTGGTCCGGAAGATCTCCACCTTACTTTTAAACTTCCGCGTCCCAGGCGCGACTCCGTAGCGCTCTTTGACCACCGAGATGCAGTCGAAAACCTCGCCATCCATCGCGCTGCGCAGCAGCTTCAGGTACTCCGAGTGCACCCACACCAGCGGCTGCGCCGAGCCTGCAGACTGTCCGAAGTACATCTGCTGCTCCGGCAAATCTGGCCTGTCCCAGACCTGCTCCGGCAGCATGCCGCCCTTGGAGCTGAACTGCTCCATCGCCCTAATGTAGGGCTTCGGATCGCGCCCCGCGGCAAGCTCATAGTGCCCGCGTTCACCGCCCAGTAGAGGCCACGCTCTTCCCTGCCCCCAGCCCTCGTACGGGCCGCCATCTTTTCGCTGTCCGTAGCCATCGTGGTTGTACCGGCGCCAGCAAGTGCCGTAGGGCGTGTCGATCTTCAACACGGCATCGACGACCTTGAGCGAATCGACGATCAGCGGATCGTCCGCGCGTCGAATGCCGTAACGCACCAGCTCGAGAAATCCTGCATCGATGATCTCGCGAGCTTCGAACACATGCTTCTCGTCGGGCTCGCGATTCGCCAGCACGATAGACCCCACTGGAATCTCCGGATTGTAGAAAGGCTCTCCCGGGGCGGGCGGACGAAGCCGCATGTAATGCTTCTTCACGTCCGGCAGCAGCACTCCATCGTTGGTCGTAGTCCACTCATCCAGGTGCGCCTCAATCCAGTCGGCGTAGTCTTCGAGATACGCCGCAAGCTCGGACGACTCATGCGCCCGTGCGAGATCCGCCGCGCACACCAGCGCCGCGATCACCGCCGCAAGGGTGGATGGTGAATAGCCGGCGTCCTCCTCCCAGCGCTCCTGCTGCGTAATCGGCGCATACCGCACCAGGAAGCTTGCAGCGCTCTCGACGAACGGCAATACCTTGAAGTCTTCGAGCGCGTCCATCTTCCATAGCCGCCAAGCCAGAATGATGGGAAACGCGACCTCATCCAGCTGAATGCCCGTCCAGTACGGCGTGCCGTCGACCCAGAAGTTCTGCGCGAAGCTTCCATCCGGCTTCTGCGTGCAGGCCAGATAAACCAGCGCGCGCAATGCAGTCTCGCTCTTGCCCACGGCAAGCAGCGCCGTTGCCGACTGCACCATATCGCGCGTCCAGACCAGGTGATAGCCGCCCAGGTCATCATCCCCCTTCGACGCGCCCCACGGAATTGAAGCCGACGCGATGAACGCGCCGGAGTAGGTCTTATCCTCATGCGTGACAATGACATTGTGGCTTACGCGAGCCAGCCGACCGCCATCGCATGAAGCGCCGGTGACATCCACCTTCGCTTTCGCCCGCATCCATTGCAGCAAAAACCGTTCGCTGTGCACCTGGTAGGGAGTCGAAAGCGCCTGCATCATCACGCTCAGCGCCGCGTGGTGTCCATCGCCCAATCCAATTGCCAGCGTGAATTCGCGGTGCTGCGCCACGTCGATCTCACCCATCACAGCGATGTTGCCATTCAGCGCCTCGCCGAAAGACCAGCTCATCTTTTTGTCTTCGAGCAAGTCCTGGTAGCCATCGCTCTTGCCCACATACCCGCATGAGGAGCGCGTAAACCCGCAGTCCGCGCCCATCGCGAGCGACACTGGCCCGGCCCACGCCAGCACGACACGCTTGCCGGCCAGCAGCACAGAACGTGCCGAATTGCCTGCGCCTCCGCCGTTCAGGTGCGGAGCCAGCAGCGGATAGCACTTCATCTTGCTCAGCACGCTTTCATCGCCCGTAAACTTCACGTTCATCAGCACCACCGAGTGGTGCGGATCGGTGATGATCTCTTTCGTTACCGTGTATCGCCCCTGCGGATCCGTGCCCACGACGCGCACCGCGGGCGCATGCTGATCCACATAATGAAAGTCGTATGCTATGTCGCGCTTCTCTTCATGGAAGAAGCTCTCACCATCGGTGAACAGCAACTCCATATCCCGAGTCTGCGGCCGGTCGATGGTCGGGTAATAGATCTCGTTCAGCGTACCGTGGGAGACTGTGAACCATACCCGGCTCGAGGCCGCGTACGCCGTTGAGACCGCATCTTTCTTGCTGGAAGTCCAACGAGGCTCCAGCCCCGGAGCCCCAAATGCAGGTCCATCGTCATCCAGCCAGTGGTACGCCGCTACATCGCTCATAACCCAGTCACTCCACGCAATCGGGGTTCGATGCGTATCAGAAATTCGTCCGCTTAATCTGCTCTACCACTTGGAGCACGGCTTCAACAGGCGTATTGGGTACGATGCCGTGACCCAGGTTGAAGATGTGGCCAGGACGATTGCCCGCCTGTGCGAGTATCTCCGCCACCCGTGCTTCGAGGATCTTGGCCGGGGCGAACAGCGTTATGGGATCGAGATTTCCCTGCACAGCCACGGAGTAATCAAGCGCGCGCCACGCCTGATCGAGCGGAGTCCGCCAATCCAGCCCAAGCACATCCGCGCCCGTTGTACGCATCAACGGAAGCAGCGACGCCGTATCCACGCCAAAGTAAATCACCGGCACGCCCATCGCCTGGATGCGGCGAATTAGTTGAGTCGTCGGACCCAGCACATAGTCCGCATAGTCGGTCGGCGAAAGCGCACCCACCCACGAATCGAATACCTGAATCACATCCGCGCCTGCGGCCACCTGCTGCGCCGCATAATCGGTAAGCACAGCGAGCAGCTTCTCCATCAGGAGTGGCCAGGCCTGCGACTCTTCTCCTGCTGCGCCTCGGGTTGAAGAGGCATACATCAGCTTCTTCGTCTCAATGTAATTGCGCGAGCTTCCGCCCTCAATCATGTAGCTGGCCAGCGTGAACGGGGCACCGCAAAATCCGATAATCCCCAACTGATCGCCGTTTACGTCGCTATTGTGTCCTTCGCGCGGACGCGGCGTAGCAAAATGCTTCGCTACTTTCTCAATCGCATGAGACACATACAACAGCTCGTCCGTACGATCCGTGCGGAGCGCCCGCACCTGCGCGGCTGTACGAATTGGCGCATGCACCTGCGGACCTTCGTTCGCCACAAACTCGAAGTCCAGGCCCATCGGCGTAAACGGCAGAAGCAGGTCGGCAAAGATAATCGCCGCATCCACACCCAGCCGCTCCGCAGCAGTGATGGTCACCTCGGCAGCAATCTCCGGCGTACGGCAGATATCGAGCAGGCTGTGGTGCTTGCGCACGGCCATATACTCCGGCATATAGCGCCCCGCCTGCCGCAGAAGCCACACCGGCGTGCGATCCACCGGAAGCCGCAGGCAGGCACGAACAAAGCGGCTGCCGTTGGCCCCGGCAGCCGCTCGAGTGTGGTCTACCACGGTTCGACCCGCGGTCTGTGCCACTGTGGTCACTGCCCGAATGCGTGCATCGGGTTCAGCGCCTGAGTCTACCGAACGATCTAGCCCATCGTTTGGGCTCAACTCGGCCAGCGGCTCAGCTTGCTCACCATTGACCCCGGATCGTGCGGATGCTTGAGTCAGAGATTGGCTCTGAAATGTACTCAATGTTTTCGAACTCCCAAACATCGAGCCTAGCATTTTCCGGGGTACCGGCGAAATTCTGACAGTGCATGGACGATGTTTGCTTCAGCACCGGGGCTCCTGGTTGAGAGCGCGGGCAGACCGAAGGCGTCAGTCATTGTCCTGTATCTAATCTGGCGCAAACGGACCTGATTGGTTATCCCCAACAGGCTTAACCGGCCTACAACTTTAGGCCCGTAGGCGTCGTGTCACCGCAGTACAGCGCCCTGGATAGAAAATCCAACGCAACGGCACGCAGCCACAGAGACAGGTAAAAAGGCCTGTGGCAAAAACTTTCTTACTGTCGATTCTTTACGGTTCGAGACGCAGCGTGAACTCTTCGATCACCGGGTTGGTCAGCACTTCGCGCGCGATGCGCTCCACCTCGGCCTGCGCCTTCGCGGTATCCCCCGCAAGCGAGTCTTCCAGCGTCAGCTGAAAGTACTTCCCCTGGCGTACGTCAGCGATACCGGTCGATCCCATGCGCCGAAGCGCTCCAGCGACCGTCTGGCCCTGCGCATCCAGCACCGACCGCTTCAACGTGACATATACATGCGCTCTCATCAGGTCCGATTATAGACGTTCACTCCCGCGCCCGCAGTCTTATAGACTGGGAATGCGCAAGGCATCCCTGGCGCTGGCCCGCAGTGCACCTGCACCTGCATCCAATCTGTTCAACTGAGATTGAATCTCTGGAGTCTATGACCAACTATCTGGAACTGCCCGTCGGCGAACAAAGCCCTGAAGTCGTCAACGCCGTGATCGAGATTCCTCTCGAAGGCATCAACAAATACGAGTACGACAAAGACCACCACGTCTTCCGGCTGGATCGCAATCTCTATTCCCCGGTGCATTACCCAGGCGACTACGGCTTCATTCCCAGCACGCTGGCCTCGGACGGCGATCCGCTGGACTGCCTGGTGCTGGTCGATGCGCCGAGCTTCTCCGGATGCGTCCAGGCCGTGCGCCCCATCGGCATGCTCGAGATGATGGACCAGGGCCTCGCAGACGAAAAGATCCTCTGCGTCGGCAAGAATAATCCACGCTACGCCGACGTGTGGAACTACTCGGAAATTTATCCCCACATGCTCAAAGAGATCACGCACTTCTTTGCGATTTACAAAGATCTCGAAGGCAAGCGCGTGGAGATCAAAGGCTGGCGCGACGCCGCCTGCGCCCGCAACAAGGTCGTGGAATCGCAGCAGAGATTTATCGACAACAAGATCAATCCCGAGCCCAAACCGATTCCAAAGTAGGCTTCGCAGCACGCGAGAAAGTTACGATGGGCCACATTCAGCGGTGGTCCATTTTCTTTGCTGCTCGCTAATCGTTCCGAAACGCCAGCCGCGCCCCAGCCCACACCAACGGACCTGCCGCCGCAACGATCGCCGCAAAACCGAGCGCGGGCAGCGGCCCCACTCGCTCATCGCGCGCCGCATACAGGGCAAAGGCAATCAGCAGCGCAGGACCCACACCCGCAGCAATCGCCGCAGGCAGGCCGCCAGGGATACGAAACGGCCGCTTCAGGGACGGCTCGCGCAGGCGGAGGACGACCAGCGCCACAAACTCCAGCAACAGCGCCGCCCCATACAGGACGAGATCAATCGAAATCAGCCGCTCGAACGACAGCCTCAGCGCAAGTGCCCACGCCACGGCGCACACCACAACGCTCACCCAGGGCACCGGCGCGCGCTCCGCCGAAGCAGACGTCGTACGCGCAAGAAACTTCGGCAGCAGCCCATCCTGCGCCAGCACATACGGCACACGCGCATAGCTCAACATCAGCGCATTGAACATGCCCGCTCCGCTGAGCATCCCCCCGCAGACGACCGCGAACGCAAGCCCCGGGCCCACGAGAGAGCGCGCCGCATCCGCCCACGCTCCAGTTGAAAATTGTTCCGCCGGAACTCCCGCCAGGCCCACCGCAGCCAGCGGCACAATATACGTCACTGCCACCAGGGCAGCGGAGATCAACATGGCACGCGGATAATTGCGCTGCGGGTCGTCAACCTCTTGCGCAACGGTCGAAGCATTATCCCAGCCCATGTAATTCCACAGGGCAATCGAGACAGCGCCAGCCAGCGAGGGCGCAGCTATCGGCGCACGCAACAGAGCAAAGCCATGTCGCAGCCTCTCGCCAAAACCATGCGTCGTCATCGTCACCGCACCGGCCGAATGCCCCAACGCAACCTTCCCTGCACACACAGCCACCAGCACGACGAACGGCGCCAGCAACACCACCAACATCCCCACCGACCCCTCACCGACCGATTTCGCCCCTCGCAGATTCCACAAGACGCACACCAGGATGACGCCCAGCTCCCATCCCATCCCACGCCAGCCCGCCGTAATTCCTGGAGCAAGCCGCGAAAGATACGCCACGAAGATTACCGGATAGATCGCCATGTCGAAGACGCTGGCGGCAAGCGAAAGCCACGCCTCCTGAAATCCCCAGAAGCCACCCAGCGCCCTCCGCACCCAGCAGTAGTAACCGCCCTCCTCCGGCAGCGCCGAGGCAAGCTCGCCCACCATCAGCGAAGTCGGTAGACTCCACACCAGCGGAATCACCATCAGCAGCAGAATCGCCCGCCCATAGCCCGCCTGCCCGATGATGTCTTCCAACCCGTACGGGCCGCCAGCGACCATGAAGTAGGTCGCGCCGATCAACGGAAGCAGCCGCATCTTTCCGGTGCGCGCAAGTCGTGAGATGACTGTCTTACTCCTGTCTGGGATTCATCCAATGTAGCGCGTCCCCACGCGATACCGCCAACGCCGAACGGCCGCAAAGCGGACCACACCCGACGCGGCCGCCCTGCACAACAAAGAAATTACCTGCAGCAGCTTTCCGTAGCGCAGAGGAGGACTCTCGTGCTCTATAATCGTGATTCAGCCCGGCGCTTGGATCTTCAAGTCGCGGGGAAGCCGGAGAGTTGGCCGAGTGGCTGAAGGCGGCGGTTTGCTAAACCGTTGTAGGACCAAAAGTTCTACCGGGGGTTCGAATCCCCCACTCTCCGCCAGAATTCCCTGAGCGTTAGCACCTCCCCCCCGTTCCTGCCTAGAATGGCTTCCGTCCTCCTAAGACATCGGGGTATGTGGAAGGCACTTCCTCAGCACACAGGGCATGGGGCCAGCGGCCGATCGAGTCACGGATAACTGCGAATCCTCACCGATGCAATCCGTCTTCGCAAAGAAGCGATGGTGAACCCAGAATGGGCACCGACGCCCGATCCCAAGCCTTCACGCCTCTCCCTCAAAAACTCTAAGCTCCACACAAAATAGTACCGGCCAGCTTACAGCGAATCGAAATGCGATCCGCGGCAAGTTGGCCGGTATCCTGTCAATCGAATTATGTGCAGGCGCATACGTACTGTATGCTCCTGCACGAATTGTGTTATTTCAAGCCAGACTGCGTCGCCTTGACCAGCGTCGAACCTGTCTTGGTGGCGTAGTAGATGCTTGAAGCCTGATTCACATTGCTGTCGTTATCAACGATGATTCCCGTTGTTCCTCCAGCAGCTGCAAGCGCTGTTGTGTTGCTGTTGATAAGAGGGAATCCGGTCGTGATATCAAGAGCCAGGACGCAGCCTGTGGTGCCTCCATGGGTGGTTGCGACGCAATGGTTTGTGACGCCGACAAAGAGGTAATCCTTCAGCAGCGTGGGATTGTAGAACTCCGTAAGCGGAGACGAATCCGCAATGCCTGTCGCGAGCGGAGATGTTTGGATATTGAAGTTAGTCAGCACTCCACCAGTGAAGTTGATGCCGTAGAGAGTCGGCGTCGTTCCGCTTCCAAGGCCCGCTACATACATCTGCGGAATGCCTTGACCGGTATAGAACGCCTCGTTGAAGTCCGGCTCGTACGGGCCGCCGTAGGTAGTATTCCCGGTGCCCACTGGAATCGTAACCGCGCTGCTCAGGCTCGTTGCAGGTGCCTGAACGACGATGGCATTGGTTCCGTTGGTATTGAAGGTCGCGTAAACCATCTCATTGGTGCTGTCGACCGTAACCGGATTTTCCGACGTGGTCCCTGGAGCCAGTACTGAACCATAAACGACCGTCGGTGCCGTCGTATTGGCCGCGCTGTCAGCCACGTAATCGATCCGGCCAGAGTTATCAGTCCAGAAGACCAGCCCGGAAACTGCGTCGTACACCGGAGTAGAAGGAATAGCGCTGATCGCGACTTTCCACACGATTGCAGGAGTCGCGTTGCTGCTGCTGAAGACATTGGTAATCTTATACAGATAGCCAGAACCGCTTCCGGCAGTGCTGTATGTAGTCACATAAGCGTAGTCTGTGCTGTCGTTTGGAGTGTAAACGACAAACGGTGAACTGGTGGAACTCTGGTTCGTCGTGCCTCCGTCTGGCGAAAGCAGGACACGTTTGTCGACGGCATTGTTGCCGGTACCAGGAACAGCGGCAGCGCTGGGGCTGCTGCCATTTGCGCCCGTTGTTCCCAGGGTCAATACATGAAAATAGGAGCTGCCGGTCAGCTGATTCTCCACGTAGGCGAGCTGCGTTCCGAACTGAGAGATTGAAATGCTCCCCGGAACCTCGCCGCTTCCAGAGGCATATGCAAACTTCACCGTTGGACCTGTTCCGGTGCAATATCCGGTGCCGCCCGGTTCCGTATACAGGTTGATGACGCCAACCACATTCGCCTGGCCGCCCGACACCGCATTCGACGGAATGCCCATGGTTACGAAATCGTTACTGCAGCTTGGCGATGCGGACACATCGAAGACAAACTTAGCCGGATAGGTCTGCCCCGAGCCCGGCGCAAGGTTCAGATTGAAGTTTGAGCCAGTACCAGTAACGGAATTCGAGTCGCTATAGGCGAACGCCGACCCGCTGGTCTCGCGCAGATTTACCGAGTTGACCGAGGCGTTGTGAAAGATCAGGCCGCTCGCGTCCAAAGGCGCCGTACCGGGATAGAAGGGAAACAGAGCATTGTCTGAGGTGACTGCACCAAAGGTTGTACCCGACGGCTGCAATGCATACACGCCCGCATCGCTAAGCCCCGTCACGGTAAGGCTTCCCTTGCTCGCCGTGAACAAACCGCCTCCCGGATCCGTTGTATTCAGGCTTCCATAGCCTGATTGGTTACCCAAAGTGAAATCGAAGTCATACGTCGGTTCGTAAGTCGCAGAACCAAGCGTTGTACTCCAGTCGCGCTTGCTCTTGTCTAAATCGCGGCGGAAATGTCCATAGTGCTGAGGCCACCATGCATCCGGATGATGCGCATACCAGCTATGCTGCCAGCGAATCTCACGCTGCAGCCGCCCTGTTACCGCGTTGTCCTTCGATTCTGGAAACAGCAGATGACTATGTGTCCAGTCGGATACCACGGACAGCGGGACATGCTTATTCTGCTTCTGTGCGCTCGCTTGTTGCGAGCCCGCCAGAAAAGTAGAGAAAGCCGCAACAGTCAAACCTAGACCTCGAACACACCGCAACGCATTTTTCATGCAAATACTCCTCGTATTACTTGAGTGGCACAGCTGGATTTTCTGCCTTCCTCATCTTAGCCTAGGAAAACGCGGCAGAATACCTTAATCTCATGTAAATGTCTCGTCAAATCCATCCCCTGAACGTTGTATGTCATCCCATAAAGGGAAAGAACGCGACCAAGCCGGCAAAAGTTATGTACTATAGAGGCTGGGTACTCCCGCGAGGTGAACATGAATCATTTGAAGTCTTCCGATCTGAGAGAGAACGCCGCCGCCACTAACGACAGCGTAAAGAAGCCCTACGAGAAGCCCCGCGTCCGTTTTGAACGTGTATTCGAGACGATGGCCATGTCCTGCGGTAAAGTTCAGGCTACCCAGGCAAGCTGCAGACACAACCGCAAAGCCTCCTAAAGCAGGTCATCCGATGCACCTTGAGGCCGAACGCCGCGCCGCATGCTGCGAGCTTGTAGCTGATGTAGCTCACAGCGCCGGAGAAGTGCGTCTCAAACTCACAGGCACCAGCATGCTCCCCGCCATGTGGCCCGGGGATGAGGTCACCGTGCAGCGTTGCTCGCTCACCAACCTCCAGCCCGGCCAGGTCGTCCTCTTTCGTAGCAATGGCAGCCTCGTAGCCCACCGAATCATCCACGCTTCTGCCGACGGCCTCATCACGCGCGGAGATTCCGTTCCCCAGCGGGATCCGACAGTCGATGCATCCGCAATCGTAGGCTGCGTCGTCCATGTAGTCCGCAATCACCGCAGCATTGATATCAAGCCCAACTGGCGTCATCGCACACTCGCCGCATTGCTGCGCCGTTCGCATCTGTGCCTCCGCCTCACCCTCCGCCTCAGCCGCATTACCGGCACGAATCTTCCCGCCTTCGCCCCGCCCGAAGCTGCCTAGATACCCCTCCGCAATGCCCTCGCTGCGACTCAGCGCTGTTATAGAATCGCAGAACCAATGGAAGATCCCTCGAGCTCTCACGATCAGCATGTCGTCATTAAAATCGGCGGCATTCCGATAGCCCTCAAGACATCCGATCCCGCCTTCATCGACATCCTGCACACCCGCTTTTCTGACTACTTCAGCGCGGACAAATCCCCCGAATACATCTTCGACGTAGACCTCATCCCCCCACCCGGTCCCTTCGATGTCGACGCCGACGCCGAAGTCTGGGTTGAAGACGGCGTCTGGCGTATGCAACGCGGCGACTTCCGCGCCAGCTGGGACCCACGCACCCGCCAGGGAAAGATCCTCCAGGCTCCCAATCCATACTCCATCGACTCCGTCCTCCGCATCACCCATACCCTCGTTCTCGCCCGCAGCAACGGCTTCCTTCTCCACGCATCCAGCGGCGTCCGCAACGGCCGTGCCTACATGTTCTCCGGCCTCTCCGAAGCAGGCAAGACCACCATGGCCAGCCTCGCGCCCTCAGACGTCGATCTGCTCACCGATGAAGCATCCTACGTCCGCAAAGTTGACGGCGCCTACATGGCCTACGGCACACCTTTCGCCGGCGAATTCGGCAAACAGGGAAAGAACATCGCAGCCCCTATCGCAGCCGTCTACCTGCTCGAAAAAGCCGCCGAAAATCGCATCGACGCCGTCCCACCCGCCGAGGCTATCCGGCGTCTTATGCGTAACGTCCTTTTCTTCGCGCACGACGCCAAACTCGTACAAATGGTATTTGAGTCCGTCTGTGCCTTCGTCGCCGAAGTCCCCGTGCTACAACTTTCGTTTTTTCCTGACCAGCGAGTCTGGGATTTAATCGGCACCGAATCCGCACAAAAATAGATTAGAATCACCTTAAGTTAGTGTGGCGCATACCTCCCCCGCTCTCAGGAAATGCCCGCTCTTCAACTGCAACCCTGAACGGACACCCTGAGCTCGTCGTCCGATTACGAAAGGCCGTTGCTTATGCCCGTCGCTGCTCCTGAAAAGTATCTCGCCAAGAGCACCACCGTCGCATCCCGTCTGCTCGGCGATGAGACCATCGTCATGTCCACCGTCGACTCAACCCTCTTCTCGCTCAATCCCACCGCATCCGTCATCTGGGAAGCAGCCGACGGCTCCATGCCTCTCTCACGCATCATCGAAGAGAAGGTCTGTACACAGTTTGATGTAACTCACGAGCAAGCCTTTGCCGACGCCGAAGAACTCATCGGCACACTCGCCGAACACGGGATTCTGGTCGTATCGGATCAACAGATTCTCCAGTAAGGCATCATCAAAGTTTTTTCACGAACACACGCAGCACCGCACCAGACGAGGACCCACCATGAGCCTGCTCGATGAGATGAATCAGAAAGCATCCGCAATGGGTATCCCCCTCAGCGCGCACCTCGACATCACCTGGCGCTGCAACGAGCGCTGCGTCCACTGCTATCTCGACCACGACATCAAGGGCGAGATGGACACCGCCGAGATCAAGCGCGTCCTCAACGAACTCGCCGCCAGCGGCACCTTCTTCCTCATCATCTCCGGCGGCGAACCCTTCCTCCGCCGCGACTGCTTCGAGATCCTCGAGTACGCCCGCGCCCTCCGCTTCAACGTCAAGCTCAAGACCAACGCCGTCATGATCGGCGACAAGGAAGCCATCCGCCTCAAGCAGCTCGGCATCGAGCAGATCCAGATCTCCGTCTACTCCCACCGGCCGGAGATCCACGACGCCATCACCAAGCTGCCCGGCTCGCTCAAGCGCACCATCGCCGCCATTCAGCGCCTCAAGTCCCACGGTCTCAAGGTCTCCATCACCAACGTGCTGATGAAGCCCAACCTCGGCGACGGCCTAGGCGTCCAGCAGCTCGCAAAAGACCTCGGCGCGGATTACGTCATTGATCCCACCATTACGCCCAAGCTCGACGGCGACCGCTCCATCATGAGCCTCGGCCTCTCCGGCGATCAGCTCAAAGAGGTCTTCCAGACCGAAGAATTTGTCGGCAACATCGACGAGTACTGCGCCGTCATCCCCGTCGACGAAGATGTCCTCGACGGCAACAGCTGCAGCGCCGGCCACACCCTCACCTACATCTCGCCCTTCGGCGACGTCTATCCCTGCGTTCAGTTCCCCATGGCCTGCGGCAATCTCCGCGAGCAGAGCTTCTCCGACATCTGGAACGGTTCGTCCGAGCTGGTGGAGATGCGCCAGGTACGCATCCGCGACCTGCCCACCTGCTCCGGCTGCGGCCACGCTGGCAGCTGCAGCCGCTGCCCGGGCCTCGCCTACATGGAAGGCAACTACCGCGGCCCCTCCACAGCGGACTGCGAGAAGTCCTACGCCCGCACCGGCGTCCCCTCGGCCAACATGCTCCTCAAAGCCGAAGCCGCCAAAGCCAACATCCCCTGGCAGCAAAACCCAGTGCACCTGGTCCAGATAACCTGTTAGCGCAGCACCATCAGGCCAATTCAGCGTCCGCACGTCCTTCAACTTGTCATCCTGAGCGAAGCGCAGCGGAGTCGAAGGACCTGCGGTTTTCCCTCTACCCACAAAGCGCCCACCTCCCTCAACTTGTCATCCTGAGGCGAAGCGCAGGGGAGTCGAAGGACCTGCGGTTTGCCCTGCATCAACAACAGGAGCAAATGAAACCCAGGCTTCTAGAGTCAACAAAAAGGACCAGCCAGTGCTCGATGAAACGCTAAAAATTGGCCTGCAAGACGCCACCGAACGCCTCAAAACTATTCCAGAGAAATTCATCGTGCTATTCCAACGCGGCGACTTCTCCGCAGAACTCTACATCCCCGGCGAGGTCGATCTCCAACAGCCTCACCAGCAGGACGAAATCTACATAGTCGCCGAAGGCAGCGGCACCTTCCTACGCGGCGAAGAGCGCGTTCTCTTCACCCGGGGCGACTTCCTCTTCGCCCCCGCCGGTACAGTCCACCGCTTCGAGCAATTCACCGACGACTTCAAAACATGGGTCTTCTTCTTCGGCCCCAAAGGGGGATCAGCCCATGAGTCGTAACCCCACAGCCCACATCGGAATCGTCGCCTGCAGCGCGCCCGGAGCCGCTCTCTGCTACGAAACAATCTGCGCAGAAGGTGCTGCCCTGCTCGGCCCACACGAGCACCCGGAGATCTCCCTTCACACCTTCAGTTTCAGCCAGCATGTCCGCTGCATCGAATTGAACGACTGGTCCGGCGTCGGCAAGCTCCTGCTCCGGTCGGCAGAAAAACTAGCGAGCATCGGTGCTGACTTCGTCATCTGTCCCGACAACACGGCCCATCTAGGTCTTGACTCCGTGCTCGGGGCCTCTCCCATCCCCTGGCTGCACATTGTGGACGCGGTAGTTCGCGCAGCGCAGAAAGCTGGATATCGCCGCGTAGGTCTACTCGGCACGAAGGCACTCGTAGAGTCTGAGCTGTATCCCGAACGCCTCCATCGTGCCGGAATCGACTGTCGCCGACCGGACGCCGCAGAACGCGAGTCTGTCAATCGAATCATCTTCGAAGAACTCGTCTACGGCCAAGTGACCACGCCCGCGCAAAAAGAGCTGGCGCAGATCATCACAAGGCTCAAGCACGAGGAATCGTGCGACGCCGTAATCCTGGGCTGCACCGAACTGCCTTTAGCCGTCACCAGCGAAATGTCGGTACTCCCCACGCTGGATTCAACCCGCCTGCTCGCGCGCCTGGCCCTCGAACGCGCCTGCGGAGTATAGCGGCTATACCCGAATTGCACCTGCTCCGAATGCCGCCGTTGATCTCATTCGCAGCGCGTAGCTCTAGCCAACTGCTCTATCCATCGGCTCCATCACCAGCCGCGACGTTGGATGTGGGTCTGGCCGCACCGGATGAATCAACCGCCCCGCCCGCCCAGTCACCAGCAGCGCAATCCCAAAACAAACCAGGATCGCCCCCAGAGAAAGCGCCACAATCAGCACAAAGTTCGGCCCATTAGGTGCCTTACCGCCGTCTTCCGGTCCTTCGATTTTGTACATGGTCTATTCAGATGCAATCTTCCCAGGCCGTGTCCACTCGTAGCGACGCTTACTCGTCTCGTCCCGGCCTGGCCATCAGCTCGCGTATCGCCTCTTTGGGAGCTTTGCCCCGGTGCAGAATCGCATCCATCTGCTCGGTAATCGGCATCTCCACCCCATACCGCGCCGCCAGCCCCAGCGCCGCAGCCGTGCACCGAACCCCCTCCGCCACCTTGCCATGCAAGCCCGCCAGCACATCCTCGAGCGGCCTGCCCCTGCCAAGCTCCGCCCCCACCGTCCGATTCCTCGAGAGCGAACCCGTGCACGTCAGCACCAGGTCCCCCAGCCCGGACAAGCCTGCCAGCGTCTGCCGCCGCCCGCCGCAAGCCACCGCTAGCCGCGTAATCTCCGCCGTCCCTCGCGTGATCAGCGCCGCCGCCGCATTGTGACCCAGCTCCAGCCCATGCACCACGCCAGCCGCCATCGCAATCACATTCTTCAGCGACCCACCCAGCTCCACCCCCGCCACATCGTCATTCGTATACAGT
The DNA here is from genome assembly GCA_035943695.1 of Acidobacteriaceae bacterium. Taxonomy (GTDB): domain Bacteria; phylum Acidobacteriota; class Terriglobia; order Terriglobales; family Acidobacteriaceae; genus Edaphobacter. The sequence goes on from DASZBW010000018.1 coordinate 135,280, forward strand.
CGCAGCGAAGGCGAACTGAACTCCCGCTGAATCGTCAGCGCCAGCCCGGGCACCGAAGCCGCAGCCACCACAGCCGTCGGAATCCCCATCGCCACCTCCGCCGCAAACGAAGGCCCACTTAGCACGCAGCACGCATTCTCCGTCACCGAAGCGATCACCTGCGACATCCTCAGCAGACTCCCCTCCTCCAGCCCCTTCGTCGCACTCACCACCACCTGATCCCGCGTCAACATCGGAGCGATCCGCCCCACCACCCCGCGCATATGCTCTGAAGGCGTAACGCAAAGCACAAAGTCCGCCTCCGCAACCGCAACCTCCAGCTCCGAAGTCACCACCACATCCATCGGCACCACCGCGCTCGGCAGGTAAGCCCGATTCACCCCCGTCTCCCGCATCTCTTCCGCGAGCTCCGCCCGATGCGACCACAGCGCCACCGCATGCCCTCTCCGCCGCGCCAGCGAAATCGCCAGCGCCGTCCCCCAGGCCCCCGCCCCAATCACCGCAATTCGGCTCACGCCCCCACCTTCCCCGCCGTACTCGCCGCCGTCTTGCCGAACTTACTCTCCGTCCCCCGCATCAACCGCCCAATATTCCCATGATGCTTCGCAATCACCAGCGCCGGAATAAACAGAAATCCAAACACCACCCACGGCGTCCGCGCCGCCACAAAGTGAAATCCAAACAGCGGAAACGTAGCCGACCCCACGATCGAAGCCAGCGAAACGTACTTCGTCAACGCGAACACCACCGCGAACACCACCAGAATCGCCACCGCCGAAGGCCAGTTCAGCGCCAGAAAAACCCCCAGCGCCGTCGCCACGCCCTTCCCTCCGCGAAACCGCAGCCACACCGGAAACACATGCCCCACCACCGCCGCCACCGCAGCCGCCACCTGCAAGTCGTAGTTCCCCGCACCCACATGCCGGGCAATCACCACTGCCGCCAGCCCCTTCGCCAGGTCGAGCAGCAGCGTAGCCACTCCCAGCCCCTTCGCCCCCGACCGCGCCACATTCGTAGCGCCGATATTCCCGCTCCCCTGCTCGCGAATATCTTCATTCCGAAACACCCGCACCAACACATACCCAAACGGAATCGACCCCAGCAGATAAGCCACCGCAATCGAAATAATCCACGAATTCATAACCAATCAGGCAGCCTTCCACTTTCTCCAAACACCTAGAGTCTACCAACTCCGCGAAGAAATTCTTTGCACACACTCACACACAAGCTAAAGCCCACTCCGCGCGGTGGGGGCGTTCACACGCCTTTTAAGGCTTCGCGCAATCCTCTCGTTGGTCGGCACAAAATTCTGTAGCGACCAACGGGAGCACCAAGCGAAGCCCAACACAAGTCACGAAGTGACCGCCGCCCGCGCAGGGCGCCCTAGCTTTTACTCACACCCGCTCCAACAAGCTCCGCCGCAGCATCTCCAGCGCATGCTGCGTAGCCCAAAACCGAATCCTCTCCCGATCCCCCGAAAGATTCAGCTCCATCACCTTCCCCACCCCACCATCATCCTCAAACGACAGCCCCACATACACCAGCCCCACCGGCTTGCCCTCATCCGCTCCCGTCCCCAACCCCGGCCCCGCAATCCCCGTAATCCCCACGCCCACCGTAGCTCCCGTCCGCCGCCTTATCCCCTCCGCCAAAGCCCTTGCCACCGCCTCACTCACCGGCCCTTCCCTCTCGATCAGCTCCTCCTCCACATCCGCAAACTCCGTCTTCAACCGATCCGCATACACCACCGCCCCACCCAGAAAGTACCGCGAACTCCCCGGCACCGCCGTCAACCTCTGCGCCAGCAAGCCCCCCGTACAGCTCTCCGCCGCCGCCAGCGTCATATGCCGCAGCCCCAGCATCAGCAACACCACCTCCTCCAGCGTCTCCCCATCCGAAGAGAACACCGCCTCCCCCATCTCCGCCTCAATCTTTTCGGCAAGCTCATCCACCCGAGCCTGCGCCTCTTCCTCCGTCCGCTTCACGCAAACAAAGTGCAGCTGAATCTCCCCCGACCCCGCCAGAATCGTAGTCTCCACATCCTCATACTGCCCATAAATCGGAGCCGTCCGCGCATCCACCTCCGACTCCGGAATCAGCGCCATCCGCAGCATCCTCTTCGCCATATGCCGCACTGGCAGCGCCCCCTCCAGCCGCCCCCACACCGTATCCTCATACATCGCCTTCAACTCCTTCGGCGGCCCCGGCAGCAGAATGACAATCTTCCTATGCCGCCCCACCACCGTATCGAGGAACTGACCAGGCGCACTCCCCTGCGCATTCGCCAGCACCTCCGCACCCTCCAGCACGTCGGCCTGCTTCGCATTGTTCTGCGGCATCGCCATCCGCCGCGCCGCAAACCGCTTATAGATCCCCGTCAGCAGATCGTTATCCCGCCGCAGCCCCAACCCCAGCGCCGCCGCCACCGCCTCACGAGTCTTGTCATCCTCCGTAGGTCCCAGCCCACCGGAGAAGATCACCACATCCACCCGCCCCACAGCAATCTTCGCCGCCCCAATCAGATGCTCAAGGTTATCCCCAACAATCGTCTTGAACGCGACCGATACCCCCAGCTCATTCAGCCGTTCCGTCAACCAAAGCGAATTCGTATCCTGCCGATACGGCCCCAACATCTCAGACCCAGCAGCCACAATCTCAGCAATCATCCCTCTAGTATGACGCCACCACCCCTAAAGCGTCCCCCCAAACATTGTCATCCTGAGCCCAAATGAAATTGTCATCCTGAGCGAGCACAGCGAGCCGAAGGACCTGCGTCTGGGCCCAAATCATCCCTCTAGTATGACCCCACCACCCCTAAGGCGTCCCCAGAACATTGTCATCCTGAGCGAGCGCAGCGAGTCGAAGGACCTGCGTCTTGGCCCACCACCGAATCCATTCAAAAGCCAACATGAAGTACGCTGAATTAATGGAAGAGCGAATGTACTACACCTACATCGTCGCCAGCCGAAGCCACAACTTTTACATCGGCATGACCAGCGAGATAGAAATTCGCATACGCCAACACAAAGAAGGCCGTTTTGACGGCTACTCCAAAAAATACAACTGCAATCGGCTGGTATGGTTTGAGCGGCATCCCTACGTAAATGACGCAATCGCAAGAGAGAAACAACTAAAAGGCTGGACACGCGCAAAAAAGATTGCCTTGATCGAACGCCAAAACCCAACCTGGATCGACCTGAGCGAGTCATGGGGCCAACCAATGAAAATGTTCAGCGAACCACAAATACCCTGAGCCCCCAAAACACCTTGTCATCCTGAGCCCAAACGAAATTGTCCTCCCAAGCCCAAAAACATATTGTCATCCTGAGCCCAAATAAAATTGTCATCCTGAGCGAGCGCAGCGAGTCGAAGGACCTGCGTCTCCTTTTTACCGCTAAATCTTGTCATCCTGAGTCCAAATGAAATTGTCATCCTGAGCCCAAACGGGATTGTCATCCCGAGCTCCAAAACACATTGTCATCTGAGCCCAAATGAAATTGTCATCCTGAGCGAGCGCAGCGAGTCGAAGGACCTGCGTCTCCTCCTTTTTACCGCAAAATCTTGTCATCCTGAGCGGAGCACAGCGAATTCGTATCCTGCCGATACGGCCCCAACATCTCCGACCCAGCAGCCACAATCTCAGCAATCATCCCTCTAATATGACGCGAGCCACCCCACACCGTCAGCGAACCAACTCACATATTCAGCAGATCTACCACCCACATCGGCAACAACAACTCAACGACGATAAGCGCGTTTATGAGGACTAACTCCGAAGCCCAATATGCTTCTTGGATTGATCTGCTGCGTGCCTTCGGCGGTATTTCGATTTCAACCGTCGATGCCACGGGACGACATGACAGCAGAATTCACGATTGATGCTGTCATAAACGAAGAATGTCTCGACATTGGGTAAATCGTCACTGCCGCGAACCCACGGAACCCATGCCGCAATGGCTTCGGCTTCGTTTAGCACGCGCGGTACTTGCGGACGAATGTCTAAGAACAGCAGATTGATATTGGTGTCTAGCTGCCGCGCAGCGAAGCCTTGAACAGTGACCGGGCGTTTGCCACGGTTTACAGCGGTAATGAGTGTGTACTTCTGATTCATCCTGTCGGTCTGAATCATGTTGCGCTGGACCCTCACCAAAATGTCAGCACGATCCTTACGATGGTTGACGAATTGGATAATCGAGTTCGCCGTTGATACGACTGCCGCGTATGCGGCAACACACAGGCTGACGATTGCGGTCTTCTCTGCGGTGATCATCTCTTGAGTGCCAATAGCTCGGCGGCGAATTCTTCTCGCTCGCGCTTGTGCTCTGAGAGCATTTGGAAGGTGCGTGTAAACGTCAAGTTGCACTGGTCGAAAATGACGATGCATTCTTCTTCGGTCTTACCATGCAAGCCGTTGCTAGTCACGTCATGCAATGCGCTGAAGCTATTGCGCCCGTTCGCAAAGACTGTCGGAGGTAAAATCTTTTCGGCGGCATACTGGATCTTTTGTGAATACTGAAAGGTGACTTTGGCGTTCTCAAATTCCGCCCGGTCCGGCTCCGCCCAACCTTCCCATTTTTCATCCTTCAGTAGGTCCATGAGCGCATCAGTCTTGTCTTCAACAATCCGGCGCAGATAGGAGACGGCACCAATGCCAAAGCCGAAACTGCGGGACCGGATCGCCTTTCGATAGAGTGGGGCAGAATCACCGAGAGCCTTCTTCAACTTCGGATCAATGTATTCCCTCAGCTCAGGGACTTGTCCCACTTTCCAAAACTCGTTGTCCTTCCAGACGTAGAAATATCTCTGCTCTTGGCGTTGGCAATTGCGACACCGGTAAGCCACATATTCTCCCCAACCACGGTCAGTCGAACTGCCGTGTCCGGTGTAGCGACGAGTACACTCAAACGTCTGGACCCTCTGACATGAACCCACGCAACTTAACTGTATGGTCGCTGGGAACTGGAACACCTTCGCTCCCACTTCATCGGGAATCGTGTAAAGGGTATACAGTGAACCGGTCACGAGAAACTCCCCGAGATTGCGCTTTTCGAGTGCAATGCTCTGAGCTTCTGGATCTTCCTCATTATTCGTTTGGGAACCCATTGATTTGCTCCACGCCTAGTTTACTTCGGCGCATTCATCATTACTCGGCGGGTGGCCACACAAAACATCTTGGGTGCCCCATTCATGCAGTCTCATCGCATGGGTGGGGTCAGCGTCCGACGTAGCCTCAGAATTCCGGCCACGCCGTCCCAGCGCCTTATCCCGCCCGAAACCACTTGACACGCCCTGTATAATTAACAGAGGTAGAGACAGAATCCACCAGCCTCAGGCTTGTGTCTCCCAAAGCTTCAAAGAAACCATAACTCCAGCGTTTAGAAGACTTTGCAAATATCTTATGTGTTATCAATACTTTGCAATTGCTGGTCTGGACCTAAATGGTTTGTTTGGAATACTTTGATCAAAAACGATAGGGGGGAGGGGGCACACATGTCGACAGTCAGTTACAGACCGAAACGCAAGCCATCAAACCAGCTTCCGCCCCTCAACATCCAGCGCCACATGGAACAGCGCACCCCGCGTAGCCAGCGCCGCGCAACCATCCTCCAGAAACGCCAGCCCCACCAGATCATTCCCCGAAACCGCGAGCGACGCCTCCCGCCCCGGCGTAATGCGCACAATCCCGCGCTGCCCCGCGAGCGATGCCGCCACATACAGGTTCCCATCCACATCGAACGCCATCCCCTGCGCCCGCCCCAGCCCCTGGAAGTACACCGACGCCTGCCCGTCACGGTCAATCGCATGCACCGCCTGGTTGCTCGAGGTCGTCGGCCCCGTCACAAACAGCGTCCCCTCATCGTTGAACGCCAGATGGTACGCCGCAATACTCGGCTCGAGCGTCGCATACACAAACGTCTCCCGATCCGCCACGTCATTGTCCCCCAGCTTCGCATCCGGCCCCACCTTGAAGATCGTCCCCGACCGATCCCCCACAAACAGATTTCCCTCGCGATCGAACGCGATCCCCGTAGCGATCCCCAGCCCCTCCGCATACGTACTCATCGCCCCCTCCGGCGACACGCGATACACCGTCCCCTCCGCCCGCGAACTCACATACAGATACCCATCCGGCCCAAACGCCAACCCCGTAGCATTCATCAGGTCGCGCACAAACGGCCGCACCTGGAAGTCCCGCGCAATCGAAAAGATCGAAACCGGCACACTCTGCCCCCTCGGTCCCGAAACAGTCGCAAACACATTCCCGTCAGCATCCACCGCCGGATTCCCCACCGGATGCAGACCCTCCGCCATCGGCACAGCAACATTCAACTCCAGCGCATTACTCGCCGCCCCGCCTCGCACCACCACAACCTCTCCCGAAATCGCTCCTTCCGGAACCCGCACCACGACTCGTTCCGCCCGACTCAACGTAACTGCAACCGGCAAATCCCCAACCGTCACCTGCGGCAGCACATCCGCACCACTGCCCTGCAAGCCGGAACCGCGCAGCTCCACCTCACCCCCCGGCATCGCTGCCCCCGGCGTCACCGACAACAGCTGCGGCCCATCCCCCTTCAACCCTTGCAACAAAGCGCTCATGTCTCCCAGCCTAGCCGCCCACACACGCAAGCGCAAACCATCGCGCGGAATCCGCGCCGCACTCTATATCCACCGCGCCAACACCAGCCCGCACACCAGCGCCAGCACGCCCGCAGCCACATCATCCAACATGATCCCCGTGCCCTCCGGCAGCGCCTCCAGCCGCCGGATCGGCCACGGCTTCCATATATCAAACACCCGAAACAGCAGCAGCCCCAACAGCGCATGTCGCCAATCCGCCTGGACCCCGATCAGCGCAATCCACTGCCCTGCAACCTCATCCACCACAACAAACCCCGGATCTTCGCGCCCCGCCTCACGCGCCACAATCGTCGCCGCCCGAATCCCCACCAGCGTCACAACCACCGCAGCAACTGCAGTCCCCACCGCCAGCTCTGTACCATGCCACACATGCGCCGCCGCCACCCAAAGCAGCATCGCAGCTACCGACCCATACGTTCCCGGCCCCGGCTTCATCAGCCCAGCACCGAACCACGTCGCCACGCCCCATGCCCAGCCCGTCTTCTTACCACCCACCGCGTCCGCCACTACGTCCCATCCCCGGAACGCGAGCGGCCACGATCCCGCAATCCCTCCAGCTCATCCAGCACATCGGGATCATGAACCGGCGAACTGATCACATATCCCTCGCTCGCCCACTTGCCCAGATCGAGCAGCCGGCAACGATCCGAGCAGAACGGAAAGTCCTCACTCCCCGCCAGCACTACCTTTTTGCACGTAGGACATCGCAGCGTCTTCAGCTTGGTCATATCTCTATTCTAAAGCCGCTCCCAAGCGATCATGAGGAGATGAAAGTTGCCGGTGGAATTGGCGCAAGACAGTCGTCCCCCGATAAGAAGTGAAGGGTACAAGCGCTTAAGATGGTGCTCGTGATTCCTGCGCAGGCAAATTCTTTTCAGCCGAGGGCGTCTGGGATGAGCCCGGTGTTGAGTTCCGCGTTGAAGTGTGACGGCCTAGATCTGGGTGATGCGGCCGGTGACGTCGGTGCCGGCTGCGAGAGGCTTTTCGATGATGTGCCATATGTCGCCATCTTCTTCAATGACTGCGAGGACGGGGATCTCGATGCGGGTACCGCTGCGGGCTTTGGCTTCGAGAATTCCTGTGTCGCCGGCGGTGAAGCTGGTACGGCTTAGGGTCATCTGCCAGCGCGCGACTGAGCCCTCGTGGGATTCGAGGCGGATGTCGGTGACGGTGGCGGAGAAGGCGGCCGCGGTTGCGTTGGAGCCCTGCTGATCGTTCATGGTGGCGTGGCTCCTAAGTCAGGTCGTCGGTGTCGAAGGGGGCTACTTTACGGCCCAGGGCGGAGAGGTCGCGGCCGCTCCCCACGAGGCCTTCAACTACGGCGTTCAGTTCTTCTTCGGAGCCTGCATCGGCGGTGGCGGCTAGTTTGCCGAGAACCTCCGGAACTTCGAGGCTTTCGAGCAGCACCGTGCAGTGCGCGACGGCTACGTGGTCCAGGTTCAGTCCTTCGGGAGTCTTGGCCTTGATGCCGACCTCGCCAGGTTTGATCCCGAGCTGCTCTGCAACGCGCTCGCGGAGCTCGTTGGCGATGGGGACGATCTTAGGGCGGGCCATCACGAGGACTGTGTCGATGTTGACGATCTTGTAGCCAGCGGTGGCGACCTCTTCTAGCGCGGTCTGGAGGAAGACGCTGGAGGCTGCACCCTTCCAGCGCGGATCGCTGGGGGGGAAGAAGGTGCCGATGTCGCCGGCGGAGACTGCGCCGAGCAGGGCGTCGGTGATGGCGTGGAGGAGCACGTCGCCGTCGGAGTGGCCGGCGAGGCCTTCGGGGTGATCGATGGGCAAGCCGCCGATGATGAGGGGAACGCCGGGTTTGAAGGCGTGGGAGTCAAAGCCATAGCCGATACGCATGCTCATCGTTGGGGCTCCTTGGCCGATGTCCGGAGGTAGAACTCGGCTAGTTCGAGATCGCCGGGTTGAGTAATCTTGAAGTTTTTGGGGGAGCCGGGGACTACGGCTACCGGGATGCCGGCGCGCTCGAGGATGCTGGCTTCGTCGGTCCCGGTGAAATCGTCGGCGGAGGCTTCGGCGAAGGCGCGCTGGAGGAGGCCACAGAGAGCCCCCTGGGGAGTCTGCGCCTGGACGATGAGCTCGCGCGGGATGGTGGCGGTGATGATGGCTCCGTGTGCGGTACGCTCGACCTGCTTGATGGTGTCGACGGCGGGAAGGCCTACGATGGCTGCTCCGTGCTCGGCGATGGCGTCGATGGTGCGGTCGATGGTGGAGGTGTCGATGAGGGGGCGTGCGGCGTCATGGACGAGGATTACATCGTCGTCCGCGCAGGAGGCCTGGGCTACCAGGTGACTGAGGGCGTTGGCGACGGACTGCTGGCGGCTCTCGCCGCCCTCAACGACGTGAACCTTCGGGCTTAATTTGTATTCGGCGATCTGCCCTTGGACGCGCTCGACCTCTGCGGGGCGCACCGCGACGTAGACGGCAGCCACACGTTCGACGGCGAGAAAGGCGCGCAGAGAATGGATCAGCACCGGCGTCCCGCCGAGTTCGAGAAACTGTTTGGGAGTCGAGGCGCTGCTGGCTGCCGCGCCCGCGGACATCCTGGTTCCGATACCTGCTGCTGGGAGGATTACGAATACGCGCATAGCCAACGAAGTATAACAAGATCGCTGGCTAGACAGAGCGATGGTTGAGGTCGAGCATCATCTCGGGCGAGGTTACGAAGCCATTGCGCTCGTAGATGGGCCTGCCAAATTTCGATGCATGCAGGGTAATGACTTTGATTCCGCGCGCCTGGGCTTCGGCGACGGCGAGGGCTAGCAAGCGGCTGGCGAGGCCGCCGTGACGCATGTGCGGCGCTACGTAAAAGTTGAGCAGATAGGCGCGGCGTGGTTGGGCATCGAGAAAGTGGGGTGGCCAGTCCATGATCCAGACGCCGGCCCCGGCGATAGACTGGCCGTTCTGCTCGACGAGCCAACCGGCGTAGGAGTTGTCTTGAATTTTTGAGCGCACCCAGACGGCAAAGTTAGAACGCATCGGGGCCAGGTCGGTTTCTGCCGCAAGGTCGGCATCCACGTACATGCGGACGCGCTGGTCGGCGAGGGTTTCGGCGTCTTCCACAGTCGCCGGGCGTGGGATCAGCACTGCTTGCGAAGTTCCATCGGAGGACATGATCCAAGCGTAACTGGTTTGGCCACGATGTGATCCATGGGCAGCTTTGATCGATTGCAGTGGCATACCATGGAGTTTCAAATGACCAGGGCTGCAACCATGCTGAATCGCGAATTTTTCCGGCCGGGCGACCGAGCCTGTGCGGCCGTGTCTGGGGGGGCGGATTCGGTGGCGCTGCTGTTGCTGCTGCGTGAGGCGAATGCGTGGCCGCGAAATTCGCTGGGGATTGGGCTTTCGGCGGTGCATGTGCATCATGGTCTGCGCGGTGAAGAAGCTGATGGAGACCTGGAGTTTGTGCAAGAGCTTTGTGGACGGCTTGGAGTGCCTCTGCATGTGGAGCGGGTCAGTGTTCCAGAGCGGATGAGTAAAGCGCGAGAGATGCGCGAGCCCGAGACTCTGGAAGAGGCAGCGAGGAATCTGAGGTATGAGGTGTTTCGCGGACTGATCGACGGCGGGCACGCCGACTTTGTACTGACGGCGCATACACTCGACGACCAGGCTGAGACCGTGCTGATGAAGCTGCTGCGCGGCGCGTGGACGGAGGGGCTGAGCGGGATTTATCCCTTCGTGGAGGTGCGGGCAGGGGTGAGTGCGCCTCCGCATGTAACTGAGCCACGGCGCGGTATTGTGCGGCCTCTACTGGGGACACGAAGAAGCGAGCTGGAGAGTTATCTGCGCGAGCGTGGACAGGCCTGGCGCACGGATTCCTCAAATGCGGACGAGGCCTTCACGAGGAACAGGCTACGCCATACGCTTTTGCCTGTTCTGCGGGAGTACAACCCCGCTGTCGAGCAGGCATTGGCGAATGTAGCGGAGCTGGCGCGTGAGGATGAAGCGCGGTGGCAGGCGGAGTTGAATCGCATATTGCCGCAGGTGTTGCTTCCCGGCAAGCCGGTGCGTGGCGGAGGACGTGCGGTCGGCACCGGAGGGGGTGGGTCGGGTGCGGTGGCGCTCGAGATTGAACGGCTGCGGGGGTTCGACGCGCCTCTGCGGAGGCGTGTGGTGCGTGGAGCGGCGAGATCGTTGGGGGTGCGCCTGAGTTTCGATGAGACGGCGCGCTTGCTGGCGCTGGCTGGCTTTGGCGAGGATGAGACGGTGTCGGCGCGGAACGGCGCGGGGATTCACCTGCCAGCTGGGCTGCGTGCGGAGCGGTCAGCGCGCGAGTTACGCCTCTCGCGCGGGTAGCTGTATCCCCCGAAAGGGGAAGGAGGCCGGTTACTTCCGCCGGCGGATACCTCAGCTATTTTTACGCGGAAGGGATAGAATTGGAGTATCTCGACGCCGCAGGCGTGGCGTCGGAATGGCAAGTACGCAAAATCCGGAACCCTTCGATAGCTTTCGCACGTCTAAACAGGGTGATCGGTTACAACGCCGAGGCGGTAGAGCATCTACGGCTCGCCTGCGAAATGATTTTCTGTTCGTTCTACCCGGTACTTCCATCCGGAAAATGAGGAAACGCGATTGAATTCGACCGTTAAGCAGCTTTTGATGTGGGTGTTGGTGATTACCGGCGCTATCGGCCTGTTCATCTATGTAAGCAAAGGCATGGGTGGGCCCAAGCCTAGCGTGGTGAGCTATACCGACCTGCTCGACAAGGCGCAGACCGGACAGGTGAAAACTGCGACTGTGGACGGGAGCACCGTGACCGGCCAATACGCCAATAACGACGCCTACACCACCACCAAGCCCGAGAACGATCAGCGTTTCTGGGACATCATGACCAGCAAGAACGGTGTGCATGTGACCGTGAAGGACGCGAACTCCAACGTCTGGTGGAATACGTTGATTTCGATTCTGCCCTTCGCTTTGCTGCTTGGGTTGTGGTTCTTCCTGCTACGCCAGATGCAGTCGGGCGGCAACAAAGCAATGAGCTTCGGCAAGAGCCGCGCGCGCCTGCTCTCCATGCAGCAGAAAAAGATTACGTTCAAGGACGTCGCTGGTGTCGATGAGGCCAAGGAAGAGCTGAAGGAGATCATTGAGTTTCTGCGCGAGGCGCAGAAGTTCCAGCGGCTGGGCGGGCGCATCCCCAAGGGCGTACTGCTGGTTGGACCTCCGGGAACGGGTAAGACTTTGCTCGCTCGCGCGGTTGCCGGTGAGGCGAATGTGCCCTTCTTCTCTATTTCCGGTTCGGACTTTGTCGAGATGTTTGTCGGCGTGGGTGCTTCGCGCGTACGCGACCTGTTCGAACAGGGTAAGAAGAATGCTCCCTGCATCATCTTTATCGATGAGATTGACGCGGTCGGGCGTCACCGTGGCGCAGGTCTCGGCGGCGGACATGATGAGCGCGAGCAGACGCTAAATCAATTGCTCGTTGAGATGGACGGCTTTGAGTCGAATGACGGCGTCATCCTGATCGCCGCTACGAATCGCCCCGATGTGCTTGATCCAGCGTTGCTTCGGCCAGGCCGTTTCGACCGTCGTGTGATCGTTGATCGTCCAGACATTCGTGGACGCGAAGAGGTTCTTCGTGTGCACTCGAAAAAGGTGCCGATGGCGGAGGATGTGAACCTGAATATCCTTGCCCGCGGTACACCAGGCTTTTCTGGTGCGGACCTGGCCAACATGGTGAACGAGGCTGCGCTGACTGCGGCGCGTTTCAATCGCAAATCGGTCCACATGTTCGACTTTGAAGTGGCTAAGGATAAGGTGTTGATGGGTGCAGAGCGCAAGTCCATGCTGCTCTCGGACGACGATAAGCGCGATACGGCCTACCACGAGGCGGGTCACGTGCTGGTCGCTGCAAAGCGCAGCCACTCCGACCCGCTCCACAAGGTTACGATTATCCCGCGTGGCATGGCTCTGGGCGTGACCATGCATCTCCCGGAAGAGGATAAGCACACTGTCACCAGTGACTATCTTGAGACACAGCTTGCCATCCTGATGGGCGGACGTTGCGCTGAAGAGATCTTCATGAATCGCAAGACCACGGGTGCGGGGAACGACATCGTCCGTGCAACCGAGCTTGCACGCAAGATGGTGTGCGAGTACGGAATGAGCGATCTTGGACCCTTGACTTACGGCAAGAAGGAGCAGGAGGTATTTCTGGGCCGCGATATCGGACAGGCGCGCGACTACTCCGACGACACAGCGAAGCAGATCGACGTTGCCGTTCGGGCATTTGTAGACGCAGGTTATAAGTCCGCCTACGAAATCCTCTCAGCGAATGCGGATATCATGCACAAGATGGCAAGTGCCCTGCTTGAGCGGGAGACGCTGGATAAGACTGAAATTGACCTGATCATTGCGGGCCAGGAGTTGCCGCCGTTCAAGTCCCCGCTCGCTTTTGCGGATCCTGGTCCTGGCGATGGCGGACAGAAGGTCATCAAGCCTGAGGGCGGCGGCCGGAAGCCCGGCTTTCCGGAGGGACAACCTTCGCCTGCATAGCCCGTATGAGGTGAAAAAGAGCGGCGGCCCTAAAGGCCGCCGCTCTTTTTGGTCACTAGACCTACTTGCTTACTTCTCGCTCTTTTTGCCCTTGGCTGCATTAGCTCCGGGCTTTACACTGGCAGATTTCTTCGCAGAGATTTTTTCATTGCCTGGCGAAGTTGTAGCCTTTTGCGCGTCATCCTGCTTGCCGCGATCCTCGCCTTCGATCTTGCCATTAATATCGCCGACGGACAAACCCTTGCCGCCGGCCATCTGGGAGTCCACCGGATGCAGGCCAAACGAAGAACTCCAAGGGCCGCGCATATCGGTGTCGCCTTCCGAGCCGTCTCCGGTCGATCCGTTGAAGTACTCGTCGACAATTCCCGGTGTGGGCCGCAGCATTCCGATGGAAAACGGTTTCTTCTCCAGACCCTCGAGCGCTGCGGTGAACGCCTTCATGTGGGTGATCTCGCGCGTCATCAGGAATTGCAGTGCGTCGATGCTGCCGGGGTCGTCTGTGTGGTCGATAAGACGTTCGTAGACGATCTTCGCACGTGCTTCAGCGGCTATGTTGCTGCGCAGATCGACATCGAGCTCGCCTGTGATTTTCAGGTAGGTGGACGTCCACGGGTTACCCATCGAATCGAACAGGGCGACTCCACCACCGCCGGCTATGGTCACCAGCGGATCCGCCTCGGCGGCTTCTCTATTGGTCTTGAGCGGTTTTAGATGCATGCGGATCAATGCGCCAACGACCTCGAGATGGCTTAGCTCTTCGGTTCCAATATCGAGCAGAAGGTCGCGCCGTCCGATGTCGTCGATACAGTTCCATCCCTGGATGGTGTACTGCATCGCTGCGGCCAGCTCACCATTTGCCCCGCCGAACTGCTCCAGCAGCATATTCCCAAACTTTACATCGGGTTCCCCGATATTGACCGTGTACATCAGCTTCTTAATGTGGTGGTACATTGATTCCCCCGAAGGCTGCGAATTTGCGTGCGTGGTACTGCTCGGCCATACGATGCTGATTCCCTTTCAAAAGTCTGTACGACATCGAAGGAGCGCGATGCGACAATAGATCAACGAACCATGCGAAATCTACCGCGCCCCCGCATCGTAGCTTCATTAGCCGGACGCGGCATCGTCTTCTGCGGTTTCTGCATGGCGCTGGGTGGCTGCGGTTACCATACCGCTGGCGCTGCAACTCACATTCCCGCGAACGTGCGCATCCTGGCTGTTCCCGTGTTCGCCACCCATGCGCAGGCCTATCGCACCGAGATGGCCTTGACCCAGGCCGTCGTGCGCGAGTTGAATACGAGAACGCGATACCGCGTCGTAACCAGCGACACTGGCGAGGCCGACGCTGTGCTGCGTGGCACCGTCCTCACGCAAACCTCCGTTCCGCTTACATACGATTCAATCAGCGGCGAGACCTCTAGTTATCTAGTCACCATCACGGTGAAAGTAGAGCTCTCCGCCCGGGATGGGCGTGTGCTGTATCAAAATGATGCCTTCTCCTTCCGCGAACAGTATCAATCGACGCAGGATTTGGGTGGATCTATTCGCGAAGACCCGGCAGCAGTCGCCCGGCTGTCCCGCGACTTTGCCCGGGCGCTAGTAGGCGATATGCTGGAGTCGTTCTAAATGAGCGCGCCTCCGCCAATCGTGAATCTCACCAACGCTCCGCGGCCCGCGTCGCTGAAGAGCTTTGCGTCGTCGGATCGCTTCCTGACCGAGGTGACTTCGCCCGCGACGCTGAAGCCCGGTTACGTGCTGCTTGGGGATGAAGCGTTCCTCTACCAGCGCTGTCGGCAAGGCGTTCTGGCTGAACTTGCGCCGCCAGAGACTCGTGATTTTTCGCTGCAAGACCTCGACCTCGCCGACACAAGCATCTTCGAGATACTCGACCGCGCACAGACCCCTTCCCTCATGGCTCCGTTTCAGGTGATCTTCGTGCGCGGGTTGAAGAATCTCTACGGGCGTGGCTCAAAGAAGGCGGAGTTTGAGGCTATTGATGCGTACTTCCGCTCGCCCAACCCGCAAGCCGTTCTGCTGTTCGTTGCCGACCACCTGCGCATCCCCACGGACCTGCGCAAGATGGACTACCAGGATAAAGAACGGTATGACCGAATCCGCGAGACGCTGGGCGACTGGTGCGGCTTTGTCGAGTTGGCGCGGGTGGATGAAGTGGACGCCATCAAGTGGGTCATTGCCACAGCGGATTCACGCGGAGTGAAATTTGATCCTGACGCTGCGCGCGAGCTGGTCGATGCTCTGGGCGCGGACATGATGATGGTTGCGAGCGAACTCGAAAAGCTTTGCCTGTACGTGGAAGGCAAGGGCAGGGTGACGCTCGGTGATGTGGAGACGATGGTGCTTGCGGCGAAGCAGCGTTCCCTTTATGAGCTTACCGATGCTATCTCGCAACACGACCGCACCCGCGCGCTCCTGCTGCTTCACGGCCTGCTCAACGCATCGGATGGCGGCGAAGATGCAGCAATTGGACATCTCTACATGCTGGCCCGGACCTTCCGTCAGATGATGATCATCCTGGAGAAAAATGTGCGCGATTCGCGAGCCATTTGGGCTGTACTGTGGCAGGGCTTTCGCATGCCACCTTTCGCGGCGGAGGATCTGATACGCCAGGCGCGGCGGTACAAGTCACGCCGTGAGCTGACCCGCGCTCTTCGGCTGGTTGCACGCGCTGATCTCGAGCTGCGTAGCTCACCCGCCAACAAGCTGCTAGTGCTGGAGCGACTTGTCCTTGCGCTGGCGGCCGAGCCCGCGCATCCGACCTACGCTCCCGTCCATCAGTTCGCCATGGAGTTGTAGCCGCCACAGCGCATGCCGCTGAGATACGATTGAGTCAGCGCATTGCCTTTTACGCGCTCGGGGTCCGTCGATGTACAAGAACCGAAGGTCGCAGCCTGCCGCGAAAGAGAAGGCAACTGAACCGCGAAAAGAAGAGACCACCCTCGAAAGCATCGGCTCGCTGGTGTGCACCGTCATTCCTCTGCTGTTTGCCTTGACCTTCGTCTTCAAGAACATGGTCATTCCGTCGGCCTCCATGGCGAGCACGATCCTTGTCGGCGATCACGTCATCGTCGATCGCGCCAGCCTCGCGCCTCGCAGCGGCCTGATGGGCCACCTGCTGCCCTATCGCGATCTGCGCCGCGGCGAGCCCGTAGTCTTCTACAAACCCATCCTCGAAGCGGACGGCACTACCCTGGTGCTGATTAAGCGCGTTGTCGGTATACCTGGCGACCGCATCCATTTGCGCGACGGCATTCTCTACCTCAACGGCGTCGCGCAGGATGAGCCGAGAACCGCCAAGCCGACCGCCCTAGATCATGATGCGTATCGCGACGACTTCCCGGCAGTTGCACCCAATGGCGACCCGAGGGTCACGGCCAGCTGGGCTCTCGATCTGCCGATGCACATTCAGGGCGGCGACCTGGTGGTGCCTGCCGATAGTTATTTCATGATGGGCGACAACCGTACCAACTCACTCGACGGTCGCTACTGGGGCTTCGCCCGTCGCGAAAATCTTATGGGGCGTCCGCTGTTTATCTACTGGTCATTCGCCATGCCCGACCAGAACGGCGAACCCACCGCTGGAGAATCGCTCTCGCTGATGCTGCAAGAGGCAACTCACTTCTTCACCGAAACCCGCTGGAGCCGTACATTGCGACCCATCAACTAGCAACACAACTGGCCGATCGTTAGCTGCGCGTTACCGTGCGCAGGTGGAGCTCGCGCATCTGCTGGTCGGTGGGTGGCGTGGGTGCGTCGACCATCAGATCGATTGCTTTGGCTGTCTTAGGGAACGCGATGACTTCGCGCAAGCTAGTGGCACCAGCGAGAATCATTACGATGCGGTCGAGGCCGAGCGCAATGCCGCCGTGCGGGGGCGTGCCGTACTCGAGGGCGTCGAGGAAGAAGCCGAAGCGCTCCTTCGCCTCTTCGTCCGTCATGCCGAGCGAACGGAAGATCTCGGCCTGCACGTCCTGGCGATGGATACGAATCGAGCCCGAGCCGAGCTCTGTGCCGTTGAGCACGATGTCATAAGCCAGCGCGCGCACTGCGCCCTTGTCGCTGGTCAGCCGGCCAGCCTTGATGTCTTCCTCATGCGGGGAGGTGAAAGGATGGTGCGCGGCGTTCCACACCTTCGCTTCCTCATCCCACTCGTACATAGGAAAATCCGTGACCCAGCAAAACTTGAAGTCCGTCTCGGTGCCGGTCTTGGCGAAGCGGCCGTGCTTATCTGCGAACTTTGTGCCGAGGTGCAAACGTAGCGCGCCGACGCGTTTCCAGATCCATTGCGGATCGTAGTTCCACATCGCCGGCGTGCCCAACTTCGGCGTGACGACGACAACCAGATCCTGACCACCGTTCGTGCCCCCAAGCTTTGCTTCGATTGCGTCTGCGAGGGGAGCAAAGTCGGCGCTCGTCTTCAGACGAACTACGTCCAGAAGATCGAGCCCGCTCTCGCCGAAACCTGCCCGGACCTCGCCAAGCAAAGCCTTGCGCGCCGAGCTGCTCAGATCACCAGCACCCGGAATGATGAAGCCGAGTACAGGTAGGTCCTGTTCAATCTTCAACGTCACACGCAGGTCGGACGGCAGCAATTCGCTCAGCGAGACCATTGCTGGCAGGCGCATGTCGGGTTTATCGATACCGTAGTTCTTGATCGCCTCATCGTATGTCATGCGCACGAAGGGAGTCGTCAAGGCGATTCCGGCCGCGTCAAATGCAGCCGTCAAGAAGCCCTCGACGATGCGGAAGATCGTCTCCTGCGTGGGAAACGTCATCTCGAGATCGATCTGGGTGAATTCGGGTTGGCGGTCTGCGCGGAGGTCTTCGTCGCGGAAGCAGCGGGCCACCTGAAAGTAGCGATCGAATCCGGAGATCATCAGAATTTGTTTGAAGATCTGCGGCGACTGCGGCAACGCGTAGAAGTGGCCCGGATGCACGCGGCTTGGGACGAGATAGTCGCGTGCGCCTTCGGGCGTGGAGCGCGTCATGAATGGCGTCTCAATTTCCAGGAAGCCTTCGGCGACCAGGAAGTTTCGGATCGCCATCGCCACGCGGCTGCGCAGCGCGAAGTTGTGCTGCATCTCGGTACGGCGCAGGTCCAGGTAGCGATACTTCAGCCGCACCTCCTCGTTGCCGATCGCCTCTTCCGCAGGCGAGAACGGTGGTGTCTTCGCTTCGTTGAGCAGCAGCAGTTCATCAGCGACGACCTCAATCTCGCCTGTAACCATATTTGGGTTTTCGAGGCCTGCTTCGCGCTTGCGCACGCGGCCCTTGACGGCGACGACGTACTCACTGCGCGCTGCGTTTGCCTTCTCGTGCGCCGCGCCAATCTTCTCGTCAACCACTACCTGCGTGATGCCGGTGCGGTCCCGCAAATCGAGAAAGATCAAGCCGCCGTGGTCGCGCCGCCGGTTCACCCAGCCCATCAGCACTACGTCCTGCCCCGCGTCTTTCGCGCGAAGCTCTCCACACATCTGCGTCCGTTGCAAACTGCCCAAAAAGTCTAAGGTCACAATCTCTCTATTGTACGAAAGGAGATCGTTCGGTGCGGCTTCGATCTTGCCTGTTTTGTGCATCCAACGTCCGTGTGCAAACTTCCACTGCAAAAAGAGATAAGTCCAGCCGACGTGGTCGCCGCAGCGAGATCATCACCAACCCCGCTGCCTCCGCCAAAACCGCTGGCCTGCGATATGTTTCGGACACGCGGCCCGGAATTCGCCGGCAGCGCAGCGGCTCCGGCTTTCGCTATCGCAATCCGGACGGCACGCCCGTTCGAGATGCGGAAACGCTGACGCGCATTCGTTCGCTGGTGATACCGCCCGCGTGGAGCAGCGTCTGGATCTGCCCCTCGCCCAACGGCCATCTGCAGGCTACCGGACGGGATGCGCGGGGACGCAAGCAGAGCCGCTACCATCCGCACTGGCGCGAGGTGCGCGACGAGACCAAGTACGAGCGCATGATGCTCTTTGGCGCGGTGCTGCCTGGCGTCCGCGCGCGCGTGGAGCATGATCTTGCGCTGCCGGGGCTGCCCCGCGAAAAAATTCTGGCCGCCATTGTTCGCCTGCTCGAGACTACGTTCATCCGCGTAGGCAATACCGAGTACGCCAGGACTAACCATTCCTACGGCCTGACCACGCTGCGGAACAGGCATGTCTCCGTCAAGAGTGCCACGGTTACGTTCAACTTCAAGGGGAAGAGCGGCGTGGAGCACAGCATCGATCTTCAGGATCGGCGCCTTGCTCGAATCGTCCAGCGGTGCCGCGAGTTGCCTGGCTACGAACTCTTCCAATATCTCGATCGCGACGGCACACGCCACTCCATCGACGCTGCGGATGTGAACGATTACCTGCGGCAAATTACGGAGCAGGACTTCACGGCGAAGGATTTTCGGACCTGGGCCGGAACGGTGCTGGCTTGCTCGCTGCTGCGCGGGTTTGAGCCTGCTGATTCCGAGACCCAGGCCAAGAAGAATGTCGTCGCAGCCATCAAGGCTGTGGCGGAGCGGCTCGGGAATACTCCCGCCGTCTGCCGCAAGTGCTATGTGCATCCCACGGTGCTTGAAAGCTATCTGGGCGGCTCGATGCTGAAGGCTTTCGAGGAAGCGGTCGTCAAGCAAGTCGCTCGGGAATGCGACACGCAGCTCGAAAGCTTGCGGGAAGAAGAGCTGGACGTGCTGCATCTGCTCGAGTCCCGGCTTACACGCTCGATCTAGGGATGCCGATGTGTCACGCGGCATGGAACTAGACGGATAAAGCTGCGGCCTCATCGCAGCGCCTGCACTGTCAGCGCCAGGCCGATGAGGACGAGGCCCGCGTGGACATACTTCAGGAAGGTCTCGCCATGCAGGCGGCGATTGATGGATCGGCCGAGGAAGATGGCCGGAACCGCCGCTGGAAGTGAAAGGAAGTAATCGTGCGTGACGGCGGGAGTCCACAGGCCGGATACCCAGTAGCCCGCCATCGCGATCATGCTGGCGGGTAAAAAGTAGCCTTGCAGTGTCGCGCGAAAGTGCTGCGGGGACCAGCGGCGCATCGCTCCGTAGGTCACCAGAGGTGGGCCGTTCATTCCATAGGCACCGCCCAGGATTCCTGCAAGAAATCCGAACCCCAACATCGCTGGTTTGCTGTCGCGAGCGAGATGCGGCATGGTTCTTCCGATAAGGAAGTAGCCCGAGAAAAGGATCAGAATTGCGCCGAGCATGCCTTTGACCAGGTGCGGATGCGCCGCGGTCAGCAGCCAGAGTCCAAGCGGGATTCCAAAGAGTGTAGGCCCCAGCAGCCACGCCGCGCTGCGGAGATGAATGTGCCGCCAGTCCTGCGCCACCACGAGGGCGGCGATAGTGATGGACAGCAACACGGCCAGGGGCGCGGCAACCTGAATCGGCACGTACAGCGCAAGCAAAGGCACTGCGACCAGGGCTTCACCGAAGCCAAATGTAGAACGGACCAGCGTGGCAACGAAGATGATCACAAGGATGTATGCAGTCGTCGGGCTCATGGTTTCAAGCCTGCATAAAGACCATGCGCCTGGATGTAGTTGGCTACCTCGCCGGGTAACAGGCCGGGGCAGCGATCACCGCTTGCGAGACGACGACGCAGTCCAGTTGCGGAGACATCCTCGTGGACCGAGGTTAGCAAATGAACCCGGGCGCGCTCGTTCGGGGAGAGTACCAGAGAGGCGAGTCTGGCCTCGGTGAGAGGATAGTCGGGTCGACTGACAACAATCCATTCGGCGAGGGCGAGGAGGCGGTCAGGCGAGCGCCAGCTGCGGAGATCGAGAAAGCTGTCCGCGCCCACCAGCGCGAACAGATCCGCGTCGGCATACTCCTGCGCGAGCGCTGTGAGAGTGTCAACGGTATAGTTCGGCGAGCCGCCGGGACGGGGCTGATCGAGCAGGGAGACTGCTAAGCGGGGATCGGGAGATTCGTCAGTGGAAGCAACAATCGAGTTCGAGCTGACAATCGACCATTCCGACCTTGCAGCGGCGAGGGCCAGGCGCACCATAGCCACACGGTCAACGAAGGAGGCCGAGGGCCAAATGGGTTTGAGCGGCTGGTGGCCGACGGGAGCGAAGAGTACGCGGTCCAGCGCGAAGGTGTCCGCAGCGGCCGCAGCGAGACGCAGGTGGCCGCGATGGATAGGATCGAATGTGCCGCCAAAGAGGGCTATGCGCATTGTCCGCTCCATGGCGAAGTGGTGGCCCTGGTGCTCTTTTGCTGCGCGCTTTCGGCGATCCGAATCAAGTGCCATGCGCTGGGCCGTGCGACCTCTTGCGTTATTTTGCGTCCAATCAGTGAGATGAAATTGCTTTCGCAGCACCCGTACAATGGAAGAGACCGGCTCGTCACGGCAAGGCCCCGCGTGCCGGAAGGTTCAGGAGATACGACATGGCACTGATGAAGACATCGAACCCGGCATTGGGAGATAAGACGTTTCGTGACCTGGCGAATCGCGGCCAGTTTGGCGGATTGATCGACGCAACGGACCGGATGACACTGAGCGGTACCGTGAACAAGACCGGCATCCTGCTGCTGTGTTCGCTTGCGACCGCCTGCTACACCTGGCGGATGTTCCTGGCCACGCCTGATATCTCCAGCATCAGCGGCCTGATGCTGCTTGGGCTGTTTGGCGGATTCATCGTTGCGATGGTTACGATCTTCAAGCAGCAGTGGGCTCCCGTGACGGCTCCAATCTATGCACTGCTGGAAGGCCTGGCGCTGGGCGGGCTCTCCGCGATGAGCGAATTGCGCTACCCCGGGATAGGAATTATGGCCGTCAGCCTGACCTTCGGCACGCTGTTCGTGCTGCTTGCCGCGTATCGCTCGGGGCTGATCCAGGTCACCGACAAGTTTCGTCTTGGTATCGTCGCCGCGACGGGCGGCATTGCGGTGTTTTATCTGTTGCAGATGGTGCTGGGCTTCTTCGGAGTGCATTTCACTTCGATCAACGGAGCGACTCCCGTTGGAATTCTGTTCAGTCTGTTTGTTGTTGCGATTGCCGCGTTGAACCTGGTGCTGGACTTCGACTTCATCGAGCGTGGCGTAAGCGTTGGCGCGCCGAAGTACATGGAGTGGTACGGCGCATTCGGCATTATGGTGACGCTGGTGTGGCTGTATCTCGAGATGCTGCGGTTGCTCTCGAAGATGCGCAGCCGGAATTAGATTCATATTCATACAGCCCGCACCGGGACCGGGCGGCCGGTGAGTACGCGACGGATAGTCAAGCGCGCCGGTGTCTCAAACCACCGGAAGCTCACGTAAGCAATGATCAGGATAGCCACTACAGACGGCAGGAAAGCGTTGGTGGACGGCGACACATGCCGCCAGAGCGCACCAGCCGTAAGGCCAACAGGAAATTGCAGGATATAGATTCCATAACTGATCTCGCCTGCAACCTGCATCCAGTGGTTCGTGAGGGCCGGCCAGGTCACGCGGGCCAGCCCGACGATGACCCACAGAAACGCATAGGTCAGCAGCAGGGTCTTGAGAGGCATGAAGACCAGCGGCGGTGCCAGGCAAAGCAGCACAAGGGACGACAGAAGACCCAGCCACAGCCGGAGATTGCTCGAGGAATTTGAGGGTGGCTGCGCTGCATCTTTCGGAAGCTGCGCCAGGTAACGGGCACCGACGTAGACGCCGACCACAAATGTATTCAGACGAAAGAGGGGGAAGGAACTTTCCATGAGCCCGGCTAGTTGCAGGCCCTGATGAGCGAAGCGCGTGAAACTGAGCGCGGCGGGAGTGCAGACAAGGATGAGATAGCAGAACTGCAGCAGCGCGAAGATTCTGGGCCGCATGGTGCGCAGCAGAGGAAGTACGAGGGGGAAGACAGCGTAGAAGACCGCCTCGACTGAGAGGGTCCAGGCTGCTCCGTTGATGGCCCCGAACAGCGGTATCCACCAGGCCTGCAGCAGGCTCAGGTCAAGGAGAGACCCCGCCAGCACATGCGACTGGTGCCAGGTGCTGGGCCGAATAAAACAGAGTAGAAGCGAGAGAGCGTAGACCGGGTAGATGCGCGCAAAGCGGGCGATCCAAAACTCTTTGGCGCTTTTGACCTCGGGATAGTTGTAAGCAAGGATGAAGCCGGAGAGAACGAAGAACAACGTGACGCCGGTGTATCCGGAGCCCATGAAGTGGGCCAAAAGAGGGACCCTGGTGACGTGGAACCCGATTTGCCAGTGAAAAAATACCACATACATTGCGGCAAAGAATCGTATGGAGGTCAGCGCCTTCAAGGGCGGGCGCTTATGGCGAACATCGACCGTGGTCGAGGGGATGGAGATGGGCATATTGAGCCTGAGGTCTTTACTTAGAGATACCACACCACGGCTTGAAACTGGCTGCTGCACTGGCACCCCCCCTCCCCTATATCAATTCTGCATAATCTTCTAAACAAACAACTTACGAAATGCGCCATTTCGTATAATCTTGAAAAAGAAGGACTTAATTTGCAAGATCTTCAAAACACTGGAGTTAATCGGAATGTAGCAATTCGATGGCACAATCCTGGTACTTGGATTCTGTCTCGATCGCAGATCTAATTATACCTGTGGAGTCAAGGCGGGCGCATGGGCGGCCTGAGCCACTTGCTGACCAAAGTGCTGGATGTTCCGCGAAGTTGCTTCTGGTGTCCCCAACGGGATTCGAACCCGTATTACCGCCGTGAAAGGGCGGTGTCCTAACCATTGAACGATGGGGACCGGAGCCTGCGAGAACTCGCGAGAATCTGCGGTCCAGCCCAGCTTCAACGCTATCAAGTTAGCGGCCCGGAGTCAAAGAGCCCGCAAGCCGAAAGTAAATGAAATCCACTACGTGTTGGGCAGTAGGATGGGTTCGATGAGCTCGCTGTTCGAACCATCCGGTGGCTTCTAACTCCGATATCCCGCACGAGCAAAGGTATTTGCGCCCATGAATTCGACAGCGACACATGCGCCGGGCCGCATTGAAATGATTACCGGCCCGATGTTTTCGGGCAAGAGCGAAGAGCTGATTCGCAGGCTGAAGCGAGCGCGCATTGGGCGCCAGCGGGTGGTTTGCTTCAAGCCGGATATCGACCTGCGCTACCACCGGACGGCCATTGCGTCGCACTCGGCGCAGACGCATGAGGCGGTGACGGTGCCGAACGTGGCGCATCTGCGACAGGAACTCTACCGGCAGCTTCCGGATGCTGATGTGATCGGGATCGACGAGGCGCAGTTCTTCGACGCGTCGCTCATCCAGCTGACGGTGGAGCTGGTGCATCTCGGCAAGCGCGTTCTGCTAGCCGGATTGGATACCACCTTCACCGGCGACCCCTTCGAGCCGGTGCCGGGCCTGATGGCGATTGCCGATGAGGTGACGAAACTCTCGGCCGTGTGCATGGTCTGCGGGGCGCCGGCCATCCATACGCAACGGCTGGGTGCGAGCCGGGAGCTGGTGGTAGTAGGCGCAGCGGGAGTGTATGAGGCGCGGTGCAGGGCATGCTTTCGGCCCTATCTGGATGGAGGGGAGAGCGCGGAACTCGCCTTTCCGGTGTAACGATTCACAAACTGCACGTGGAGTGGAAGGACGTCCTGAAGTGCCGCAGCGCGTTATTGCGCAGACCCGCGATGACGCTTGGGTGGGTGCGCTGGTGCCGCGGCTGAAGCTGGTGGGGATGCGGCAGCCCCCGCCGTACCCTGAGGCAGCAGGGTCCACTTCTGGTTCGAGCCTCCATGGTAGGTGAACTGCTGGATCACCGCGCCCGGATTCGTGGACGATCCCTTCACATCCAGCGCGAGGCCGCTGTTGAGGTTGATGAATTCGTATTGGCCGTTACCGACCGGGACGATGCGCCACTTCTGGTTGTCACCGTCGTTGTATGGGAATTGATTGACCAGGGCACCTGAATCTTCGGAAGCCCCGCCGACATCGAGCACCTGCGAACTGAAGGAATTTCTCACAGTGTAGGTGTCGCCTCCGACGTTCGCTAGCGTCCATAGTTGATTGCGTTCGTGGTCCGGTCTTGCCTGGGTCATGTGCAGACTCTGGGTATGGGACATTCCGGGCGACTCCAGCGCCATGCCACTGTTCCCATTGATGATCTGGTAGGTTCCGCTTTTCAATAATGTCGAGGAAGATGCAGTAGCGGCTACCGGCTTCTCGTCGTCCTTGTGGATGGAGATGTCGCCTTCGCTGGTGGCGAGATGCAGCAGCGGACCGCCTGAGCCTACGTTGCCGGTCAGGAATCTCGACCGGCCGGAGCCACTGGAGGACAGCTGAAAGTCGGTATTGAAGGCGCCGTTGGTCGTGCTTGCATTGACGGCGAAGCTGGCTTTTTGCGGCATGGTTACATTCACCGCGCCATTGCGGTTCTCGATGGATACGTTGCCCAGCGGAAGTGCGACGAGCAGGTCTACGGTGCCGTTGCGGTTTGTCACAGCCACATCGCCGACGATGCGATCGAGCGAAACGTTGCGATAGCTGGTGTGCAGCACGACAGGTCCGGCCGCCTGGTCGGCGGAGATCATGGAGCTGTTGATGTCCACGCGACCGTCGAGTTTGCGCAGTTGCAGGTCGGTGCGGCTGGTGTTGAAGTGGACGAGGCCGCGGATATTTTCGAGGTGCGTCGGACCGAAGAATTGGCCGCCCAGGTTCACCTGGCCTGCATCGGTGACGGTGAGATCATTGGCGCGCCCCTGCACGGTGACGGAATAGCCCATGCTGCGCGCGGCAAACGAAGCCCGGGTATTGTTCATCCGCACAATCGCCGGCCCTGCAATATCGGAGAGATCTACGCTGCCCTGATTCGTATTGACGGTGACGGCATTTTTAATCGAGTCGATGTGCACGTCGCCGTGGTCCGCCGTCGCGGTGCTCGCGGTGCTGTCGGGCACCGTGACTACGAGGTCTGCGCGTGCGCCCTCGAGCGAGGGCATCGTGAGATTGAAGGACGGTTGCAGGTTTGAGGTACTGGGTACCAGTTTGGCGGCCTTATCGTCGGCCTCGGTGTCGCTGTTTGCGTAGACCTGTTTGTGGATGGCAACGTGGATGCGGCCGTCGTAGCTGGTGCCGCTGATACTTACGTTGCCGTTCGGGTTGACGAGGAAGAGACCATTTCGTCCATCCATCGCGTAGTCCAGCGTCTGATCGCTCTCATGCTTGTCGCCGATCATCTGGTCGAACCAGGAACCGTCGGAGTCAGTTCCAGGAAAGAGTCTGGCGAAGCCGTGGAGTACAGGATGCATTCCATGGCCGATGACGCCTGCACCCACCAACGCGAAGAGCAAGAGGAGGAAGACTCCGCCGCCGAAGGAGCGTCGGTAGGGAGGGCGCTCGGGATTGCGCAGCAGATGCTGGTCGAAAGCCCACTCGGCAAGGACGATCAATCCCGCTGACACCAGGAGAAAGGGCCAGAAGCGTCCGTACCAATCCCACGCTCTTGCGTGGTCGAGCCGTCCGGTCTGCAACAGCAGGAAGACAATGCCCGCGGCGATCAGAACGATGGGGCCGAGGATGGAGCCGCGCCGCAGGCTGCGTGCCTGCATTCGCATATGATCTCGCTGCGCCCGTGCCTGATCGCGCAAAAAGCGGCGCTGGGCGCGGGGATCGAAGCCGGGAGGAGGTGGAGGATACGGTGGGGGCGGAGGATAGCCTGCCATGATCTACCGCCCTTCCTGGTCATCGTGCTGCGTGGGCGTGTGAAGGCCTGACGAGGGTTCGTTGCGCGAGAGACCGAGGCTCGTAACCTTTTCGGTTGCATCGGGGCCGGAGGCGGGAGGATAGACCGCAGGCGGCGCGGCATAAGGAGCATAGAAGGCTTCGCCTGTGTGGCGAAAGACCATCAATACGCCCGCGCCGATCAGGTAGAGTGGCCAGCTGCGGCTCCAGGAGAAAATGTGCAGCGCGTCCAGCAACCAGATAACTCCGGTGAGAACGATCCACATGGAAGAGTGCACCGCGTGCGCAATCCGCCAGCGATAGTACTGCGTGCCGTCGTCCTGGAGGCCATGGCCTGTGCTCATCATTCTGCTGACGAAGAGCCATACGCCAAAGCCGATCATCAGGATCGGCGCGAACACGTGCGCACGGAAGTGAAAGATGGAGGAGCGCCCAATTAGAAAGAGAACGCCGAGAGCGATCAACCAGATGGCTCCCGATGGGAAGCGTTGCGAAAAGTCAGTGGGCGGAGCAGAGGCCGGATCGGAATATGGCGGCTGCATCGGAGGGACACCGGGGGCCTGCGGTGCACCCCACTGCGAGACTGGCGGCACATAGGTGTACCTGTAGTCGTAGGGTGGCGCATAGGGATTAATTGGTGGTGCGTTTGGATATCCCGGGGGCGGCGTGTACGGTGAGGCCGGTGGTACGTTGGGTGCGGAAGATGCGGACGGGTCGACTGGACCAGCTCCGGGCCAGGCTTTGCCAAAGCCGAGACGCTCAGAGAGGTCGTTCATCCCGAACGGATTTGGCAGCGGCGTTCCATCGCGGCGGGCACGCGCGGTGTGGTGCGCCTCGATCGCCATGTAGGCGATCCAGCCGAAGACGAAGAGCACAAAGATTCCATCTGCATCATGCGTCAGCGAGACCAGCACGACGAAGACGATCAGGTGCACGATGCCCTTGGCGTATTGCCCGTTGTACATGGCACCGACGCCGGGTATCAGGCCGAGAATCGCGGCAATGCTGGGATTTGGCTCTCCGGGCGCTCCGGGAGTAGCGCCGGCGGGATAAACGGGGTAACCGTACCCTGCCCGCGGAGGCGCACCCGCGACGCGGGCCAGCAGGCAGGGCTCGCAGAAGATCGAGGTGCCGACATTGCGGACGCACTCGGCGCAGAGCGGCTTGCCGCAGTTCTGGCAAAATGCGGAGCGTTCACGATCCGGATGGTGGGCGCAGTTCATACGCGCCTCCTTGCTGTGCGTACACGGGGGTCGTCATCGGCGAAGCCTGGTTGAAGGCTCTCCGCCACCACCATGCGGCGTGGCTCCAGCAGGTCTTCGCGGCGGCTTGTGCGAGGATTCGCCGGCGCCGTGCCGCGGTTATGCTGCGTGGCTCCTGGTTGGTGAGCGGCTCCGGGTTGCTGCTGCTTCCCTGCTGGCGCTGCGTTCGGAATAGGCTCGGGCTGGGCAAGCGGCTGAGTCGGAGTTGACTCTCCGGCAGGGGCTGTGTCCCGGCCTGCCGGGCCGTCGTTCTGCGGGTCCTGCGCGGACTGCAGGTCGCGGACTCGGGACTCGAGTTCATACACCACGCGCAGACCTTCGTAGTACTGCACCACGCGCGCATTGGCGGTGAAGAAGTCGTGACGCAGGCTGCTTGGCTTGAGGTCTGCCAGGTGCAGCGAGCTGGGATGTACACCGGTGATATTCAACGTCAAGGCAATCGAAAAGAAGGCCATCGCCGCCGTCATAGCCAGCCTGGGCTGCCATACGAACTTCCCAAAACCACTGCGGCGAACCGCGGCAAAGGTCTGACGCGGAAACGCAATGACGTGGGCTGAGCCTGAAGTAAGCGCAGGCGCAAAGGATGCAGGAGCAAAGCCTGCGCGGTGCAACGCCGCCGCATGCACGCTGGGGTCATGGCCCGGGATCTGCATTGCGCTGGTCTCGGCGAGGATACGCTCCAGTAAATGGGCCGGGGGCTCCGGCGCGGGGTCGCGCAGCATCTCAAGCCACGCCACACCGCGACGCGCATCCGCGACCATCTCTCCGCATGGCTTGCAGCTGACGGTATGCCGGTCGAAGGTAGCCTGATCCTCAGGCGAGAGGATGCCGTCGAATGCATCGGCTAACATGGCCTCGCACTCCGCGCAGTGCTGGCTGTCGCCGGGCAGGCCGAGAGGGCTGTCCCCGAACTGCCGGACTTTATCCCCTGGGTGCCTCTCCTTGCCGCCGCCGAATTGTCTGTTGTCCGCCACCTAAACCACCTGCCCTTCTATACGCTGCAAAAGCCTTGCGAGTTCCCCGCGGCCGCGGCTGATGCGGCTCTTCACGGTTCCCTCGGGAATGCGCAGTACCTGCGCAATCTCCTTATAGTCCATATCTTCCAGATCTCGAAAGACTACCGCCTCGCGCAACTCCGGCGAAAGCTGGGCCAATGCCTGTTGGATGCGCGCCTTCAGCTCGAGCCCCGAGACATGCGTCTCCTGCGTAGGCCGCGGATCGACCAGCCGGCCTACGAACGTAGGTCCATCTTCCGAATCGACACAGCTCGCATCGAGCGATTCCATCGCGCGATCCATACGCGTGCGGCGAAAATGGTCGACCAGAAGATTCCGTGCGAGCGTCGTGATCCAGGTCTGAAAGCTTCCCTTCTGCAAATCGAAGCTGGCCAGGTTGCGATGGAGCTTCAGGAATACTTCCTGGGTCAGATCCTCTGCATCGGCCCCGGAGCCAGTGAAGCGATAGCAGATGGCATAGATGCGCCGGTGCTGCGAGACCACCAGTTGTTGCCAGGCCTGCTGGTCGCCCGCGATGCAATGGCGAACCAACCTGCCCAGGGCGTCCTGCTCTGCTGCCTGCTCTGGCGTACGCTGCAAAGTTACCTCATGCCGGGACCGTGCGGGATTCTCCGGAGTTCTGTGCGCAGCGATCCCGGGCGAAGGAAGAGGCGCATCTCGCCGAGTCAGTTCCTGGCGATTCTGCAATGCCGTACCAGATCCGCGCGTGGCTCGACCAACCAGCCCTGTGCCCGGAATCGCCATGTGCAGTACACTCATGCATCTCTATACGCATGCCTCGCGGATAAGGTTCCCATTTCCTGACAGAAGAGCTAATTGTCCGTCGGCATCTTCTCCGCGTGGGTCACCGTTACCTGCAGCACGGGGGCCTTGCGCTGTTCCAGCTTGAGTCCCATCTTCTGCACCGAGCTGTAGATACCGGCCTGGCCGTTGCCACCTGGATCCGATGCTGCCGGAACATTCGGTGCACCGCCAGGGCCGCCACCACCGGGGCCGAAGTTGAATTGCTGCGAAAATTCGATGGCTGCGGCAAAATTACCGGTAAGCCCGGTCATATCCACCACGGGCTTTGCGTTACCCCCGCCGCCAGGACTCTGCGTCATCATCTGCGTCAGCATGGCGCACAATCCCGGCATCGTCACGCCGTTAAAGTCCACATGCATGGTGTAACCCTGCTGGTCGAAGGTGTAAGAGTAGGTCATCGTTCCCTTCGAACCCATGTCCATCGTGGATCCGAAGCCGCCCTTTCCGGGCGCCCGCATGGTTACGATCGCGGGTCCGTCTGGCGTATCGATCCTTCTCTGCCCCTGTTTCAGCTCCGCCTTCTCATCGAGCGGCGGCGGCGCGGGCACGGACTTCATCTTCGGCCCGCCTTTGCCTACGATCAGCCCAAGCACCGGCAGTTCCGAAGTCTTTGACGCAGCCTCCAGCTTGAAGCGATCTTCCAGCAAGGCACGCAGCATCTTCGGCGCGTCGGTAACTGCGGAGCCCTCCGGCATCCTGGCCGCGATATCGAACCGCTGTCCGCTGAGGCCGTCCGGGATGATCACCTGGTAGGTCTTTACTTCATATGCATTGGCGATAAGGTCGCGCAGCGCCATCTGGTTGTATTCGGCGCGGAGGCCCTCCACATGCGGGCCCCACTTCGGGAAGTTGCCCGAGCGGAAGGCCGCCTGCATCTGCGGTGAGTTCCAATCCAGCGAAGATCGCACGGACGCCACATCGAAGGACGAGGACGCTGCCTTCGCGACCGGCGCATCGGTATGCGTCTTCAAAGCAGTCTGCCCCGACGCGGCTGCGGACACCAGCAGGACAGACACACAGAACGTTCTCAACATCCTTCACCTCGAGAAAATGATACGCATACGACGAGTTCAGAGTTCAATCGTTATCCGGTAGATTCCTTTACGTTCACGCCGAGCGTCTTCATCTTACGGTAGAAGTTCGATCGCTCCATGCCGAGCGCCTCCGCCGTACGCGACACGTTGCCGCCGCACTCTTCCAGCTTTTTGAGGATAAAGTCACGCTCATACGCCTCGCGCGCCTCGAGCAGCGTGGAGAAGTCTTCGCCGCGTGTCTTCTGCCCTTCCCGGCTCGCTTCGCGCGGTGTAAGCACAGGAAGATGCCTGCGCTCGATTCTTGGAGCGCGGGGATTGAGGATCAGCACGCGCTCCACAAGATTCCGCAGCTCGCGCACATTGCCCGGCCAGTTGTGCTTCTGCAACGTCTCAAGCGCCTCCGCATGCATCTCCACATGCGGCCGCCCGTACTGCGTCCCGAACTCCTCGAGAAACTCTTTTACCAGCAGAGGAATATCTTCCTTCCGCTCACGCAGCGGCGGCACGAAGAACGGAATGACGTTCAGTCGGTAGAACAGATCTTCGCGGAAGTTGCCACGCGCAATCTCTTCTTCTAGATCTTTGTTGGTCGCCGCAATGACACGTACATCCACGTGCACCGGCGTCGTCGCACCCACCGGAAGAAAGCGCTGCTCATCGAGCGCGCGCAGCACACGCGCCTGTGTCTTCAGGCTCATGTCTCCAACTTCGTCGAGAAAAAGTGTGCCGCCGTCGGCACGCTCGAACGTGCCCCGCTTCTCCGTCGGCGCGCCCGGCACCGCGGCTGCCATGGCTCCGCGCCGGTAGCCGAAAAGCTCCGTCTCAATGTGATCTTCGGGGATGGCCGCGCAGTTGAGCTCGACGAACACACGATCCCTGCGCAAGCTCTCCGCATGCATGGAGCGTCCAATCAATTCCTTGCCCGTACCGCTTTCGCCATAGATCAGCACGCGTCCATTGGTTGGCGCCATCAGCTTGATCTGCTGGCGCAGAGCCTTCATCGGCACGGAGTTGCCGGTCACGCCGACGCGAAAACTCAGCTGACGCACAAACTCCTGATTGTCGGCGCGGAGCTGTCTGGCCTGGATCGCATTCTTCAGTACGATCAGGGTGCGCTCGAGCGAGAGCGGCTTTTCGAGAAAGTCGTACGCGCCCAGCTTGGTCGCGCGCACCGCAGCTTCAATCGTCCCATGGCCGCTGATGATGATGACCTCGGGCCGCTGCGCCGGATCCATCTGGCGGATGTCGCCGAGCGCGTCCAGACCATCGCGATCCGGCAGCCACACATCCAGCAGCACGGCGTCGTAGACCGCATCCGCGAGGAGCGTCAGGGCTTCGCCCGCGGTCGCGGCAGATGCGACCACATATCCTTCTTCGCTCAGTATGCTCTCAAGCGACTCGCGAATCTCGGTTTCGTCATCGACTATCAGAACGTGATTCATAGTTGTTAGCTGCTGGTTGCGATTGTAGCGGCGTCCGGTGTGCGTTGCTCAACTGTTTCAGCGTCCTGCATCGGGGCGACAGGTAGTTCCACGATGAATTTCGCTCCCACCGGCGTATTTTTCTCTGCGCGGATGGTGCCGTGGTGCTCCTGGATGATCTTTGCTGCGATTGCCAGGCCCAATCCCGTACCACGCTGCTTTGTCGAAAAATACGGAAGAAAAAGGCGCTCGCGCATCTCGTCGGTCAAGCCCGAGCCGGTATCGGAGACAATGAGTTCTACCATGCCGCTTGGCAGCAGATTGGTTGAGACGCGCAGTTCACGCAGCAGCGATTGCTGCATCGCTTCGGCAGCGTTGTCGATCAAGTTGCCTAGCGCGCGCTTCATCGCCTCAGGGTCGGCAAGGATGAGCGGCATGGCGGGCGCGAGTCGCTTCACCAGGCGCACGTCCTGCAACCGGCCTGCAAACAAGGCCAGCGAATTGTCAACGATGGTGTTCAGGTCGGCCGGCCTCGGTTGCGCCGCCGGAAATTGCGCCAACGCGGCGAACTGATCGACTAGTGAACGCATACTCTCCACCGAGGACGAGATGACTTCGCTGGAGCGGCGAATTACGGCAATCGACGGCGACTCAATCTGCGCCGCGCCCAGCGTATCTCCCAGGCGGTTGATATGGCGATGAATCTGCTCAGCCGAAAGCGAAATTGGCGTCAGCGGATTCTTGATCTCATGCGCCACGCGCCGTGCGACCTCTTTCCATGCCGACTGCTTCTGCGCGCGCAACAGCTCCGTCGCATCTTCGAGCACAATCACGTAGCCATGATGCACTCGCTCCGCGCCGCTGCCAGTCTCAAGCAGAGCCACGGTCGCCAGCAGGTTCTTCTTCGCGCCTGTGCCGGCCTGCGTCATCTCCATTTCGCCCTCTGCCGCGCCCATTCGATGGCTCCGCCGCAACAGGTGATCGATCTGCTCCATCACTTCTGCGGGAAATATTGTCTGGATCGACGTACCGATGAAAGACGTCTGGCCGCCGGGGTCGAGCAACTCGGTCAACGCGCGATTCGCCAGCACAACACATCGTTTTGCATCGATGGTTGCCACGCCACTGGGGATCGTCTCCAGCATGATCTCGAGCTCGCTGCGCCGCGCCTCGAGCGCCGCGTTCGCAGCCGAGAGCTGCAGGTTCGAGCTCTCTACATTTCTACGGCTGCCTTCAAGATCGGCTGCCATGTGGTTGAAGCTGGTGACCAGCTCGCCCAACTCCTCCGTCACGCTCTCGCCCACGCGGTGCGCATAGTCTCCTGCCGCAATCGCGGACATCGCATCCGCAAGAGCTTCGATCGGCTTGGTCACCAGCTTCGACAGGTGCAGGGCAAGCCAGCTGCACGCAAACAGCGCCAGGCTGGTCATCATCAGCAGGATCAGCGTGTACAGCGTACGAACCTGCCGTCGCTGCCGGTAGGCTTTGGCATAGTCATCCACCGCAGCCTGGAAGCGCGCCACCGTTGTGTACACTCCATGCGGCGCCGGCACGCCGACCACCACTACGTAACCTTGCCTGGTCGCCGCCATACCCAGCGCGTAATCGATGTCACCTGCGGAAAATATCGGCAGGTCGTTGCGCGCTGCTGCTTGCAGAATCGCGGAATCGGTCGACGCGTCGACCACTCGGTCATCGCCCGCCCGATGAGCCGGGGGCGCGCTGGCCGCGTCGGCATCTTCTTCGTCCCCCGTGCTCTGCTCCGGAAGCCACGCTCTTACGTGTGCGGGCACGCCCGTCCTGGCAGGCATATCAAAGGAAGCCACCGGATGGGTATCACGGTAGACGATGGCAAACCCATGCTGCAAAGTAATTTCGTGTTGATGGAGAACGCGATCGGTGGCCGCGCCCTCGTCGGGCAAAGGCTCCTGGCGGTGCCGGGCGGAGTGCAGAGCATCCGCGGCTTTGCGGCGCACATCGGGCAGCGAGGCCGCAATCGACTCTGCCTCAACCCGTGCGTTCGCAGACGTGTATCGCGCCAGCTCGCGCGCCAGCCGGTTTGAATCGTCGCGAATCTCATTCGGGTTCTGCGAGAACCAGCGATCCACAGCGCGGTTCATCAGCCCGTAGCTGAACAGGAACATAAAGGCGAGCGGGATGAGCGATACGAGAACTGCCCCCCACAACATCCTCGTGCGTAGCCGCGTCCCCATCACGGAGTTGCGCTGGTCTGCATACAGCTTCAAGACATTGCGCACCAGCAGCACCAGGCCCGCCATGAACAGCAGGAATGCAAAGATCGACAGTCCGACGAAGACGACAATTTCGCCGGTCGTAGCCTCGTTCAGGAATTTCAGATTAAAAGCATTGAGGGCCGTAAAGCCCAGCAACAGAACAAGCAGCACCGCGCCCAAAACGATGGTCGCGGTCTTCCTGCGGCTTGTGCTGATCTCCATCGAACGGGGCCTCCGGCAGTGCCACGATTATAGGCGGATAAGCCTGCAGCAAACCTGCGATTTCGTCTCGTAATTTATGATGGAAACAGGAAGAGTGGCCGAGTGGTTGATGGCTCCAGTCTTGAAAACTGGCGTACCTGAAAGGGTATCGGGGGTTCGAATCCCTCCTCTTCCGCCACCTCTCACATTCTGTCGCTGCGCTGCCCGCTGGTCGGACGATCGCACGTTTGCTCATTGCTCGTCTTCGCTCTGGGTAATTCCTGCATCCATTAGTGCACCGCCCTTTTTGCGTCGGCTGAGATCCTTCGGAGGAAGTGAAAGCATGGATTGGACACCAGGACAGATGAGCGAAGACGTCGAGGATCGCCGCGGTTCAAGCGGCGGAGGCTTCGGCGGGGGCGGCCTGGGTATTATTGGCGTCGTGGTCCTGGGGATCGTCAGCCTCGTCACCGGCCGCAATTACATCGGCGCGTATCTCTCCGGGGGTGGCGCGGCTCGGACGACACAACAGGATTCCGCGCAGCCGATTCAGCAATCGGCAGGGGAGGACCGGTCGGCGCACCTTGTCTCATGGGTGCTCGACGACGCGCAGAAGACCTGGACAGACATTCTCACGGCTCAAAATATCCCTTACCGCCATGCGCGTCTGGTGCTGTTCCGAGATGCGACGCCTTCCGGTTGTGGAGGCTACGCGCAATCGTCCACCGGCCCCTTTTACTGCCCGGCAGATGAGAAGGTGTACATCGACCTCGGATTCTGGGACGATCTGGCGCGCTTCGGCGGAAGTACGGCCGAGTTCGCCCAGGCCTATGTCATCACGCACGAGTTGGGCCACCACATCCAGAACATCCTGGGTACGGAGCGCAAGGTACGGCAGTTCACTCAGCAGCATCCATCCTCGCGCAATGCCCTCTCCGTCGATGTAGAACTGCAGGCGGACTGCTACGCCGGAGTGTGGGCCCACAATGCGGAGCAGCGCAACATCATTCACGCCCAGGATATCCAGGCCGGCCTAAGTGCCGCCGCCGCAGTCGGCGACGATCACCTGCAGAAGATGGAGCGGGGAACGGTGAGTCCGGAAAGCTTTACTCACGGAACCTCCGCCCAGCGACAATACTGGTTGACCAGAGGCATGCAGCAGGGAACAATTGCGAGCTGCAACACTTTCCAAAACAACACCGGTAACCAGTAGACTCCGCGAACGAAAAGGTTCGGCGGGAATACATCTTGTAGCCAAGTCCGACAATCCAACCATGGGGAGACTTCTTATGGCACGCCCCTACTGGTCCGGCAATCTTCAAATATCCCTCGTCTCATTCGGCATCAAGCTCTTCCCTGCCACGGAGGCAAAGAGCGAAATCCGCTTCCACCAGATCAGCCGCAAGACGGGCGAACGCGTTCGCCACCAGAAAGTCACCGGCGATGAAGGCCCGGTCGAGAACTCCGACATCGTCAAGGGCTACGAGTATCGCAAAGGCGAATACGTAACCATCGAGCCCGAAGACATCAACAACCTGCGCATCCCCTCGCGCCACTCGCTCGAAGTCGCACAGTTTGTCGATGAGGACGAGATCTCCCCG
Organism: Acidobacteriaceae bacterium; assembly: GCA_035943695.1. Classification (GTDB taxonomy): domain Bacteria; phylum Acidobacteriota; class Terriglobia; order Terriglobales; family Acidobacteriaceae; genus Edaphobacter. The sequence goes on from DASZBW010000018.1 coordinate 171,659, forward strand.
GCCTTCTTCGAAAAGCCGTACTTCGTCACGCCCGAGGACGCACAGGCTGCGGAAGCCTTCGCCGTCGTGCGCAAGGCGCTGCAGGACACCAAAAAAGTAGCACTCGGCAAGATCGCCTTTGGTGGTCGCGAACATCTCGTTGCGATCTCCGCCCCGCCGGATGGAGAAGAGAAACTTCCCGGGATGATGGCCTACACCATGCGCTACTCAGAAGAGTTGCGCAAACCGGAAGACTACTTCGGTGACATCAAGAAGGTTGCCGTGGATGAGGACCAGCTCGGCCTTGCTAAGGAACTGATCAAACGCAAGACAGCGAAATTTGCGCCGGAAAAATTCAAGGACGAATACGAAGCGGCCCTGCGAGAGATGGTTGAAGCACGCATCAACGACGCTCCTATACCGCACGACGAGCCGAAGAAACCATCCGGCAAGGTCATCAACCTGATGGACGCGCTCCGCAAGAGCGTAAAGGGCGACGATGCCGCTCCAGCAGAAGAAAGACACGCAAAGAAGTCCGCTCCTGCCGCACACAAGAAGGGCCTCACGCTGATCAAATCCGCTCCAGTCAAAGCCACCAAACCCAAGCGAAAGTCCGCCTAAGCCATGGCTACCAAGAAGACCATCGCAAAGAAAGCTCCCTCGCGCACCGCGGAGAAGTCCGCACCATCACCTTCCTCTGCGTCGAACGCAATCGACCAACAGCTAGCGCGTTACCGCGAAATGCGCGATTTCGAGATCACCTCCGAACCCTCCGGCAGCGCAAAATCCGCACCGAAGAAATCCGCTAATGCCCTTCCCTTCGTCATCCAGAAGCACGCAGCGTCGCACCTCCACTACGACTTCCGCCTCGGCTGGAACGGGGTCTTGAAGAGCTGGGCCTGCGCGAAGGGTCCCAGCTATGTTCCCGCCGACAAGCGTCTCGCCGTCCAGGTGGAAGATCACCCCATGGAATACGGCGGGTTCGAGGGCATCATCCCGCAGGGTCAGTATGGCGGGGGCACGGTGATGCTCTGGGACGAAGGCACTTGGGAACCGCAGCCCGGTCATACCGATGTCGACGCCGGGCTCCGCACCGGCTCCCTGAAGTTCACAATGCACGGAACCAAAATGAAGGGCAACTGGGCACTGGTCCGAATGGGTGGGCGTGCCGCAAGCGAGCGCAAACCAAACTGGCTGCTCATCAAGGAGCATGATGAATATGAGCAGCCTGCGTCTGCCACACCCATCACGGAAGCCGAGCCGAACTCGGTAGTCACCCATCGCTCGCTCGATGAGATCGCCGCCGTCGAAGACCACGTCTGGAACTCCAAAGAGACCGCAGGCACGGGCCGCGCGTGGCACCGCAACGATGAGCCTCCAGCACCAAAAGCGCCTGCGAAAACCGCTGCACCGTCCGCGAAGGCCGCCAAAGGTGCCGTAAAAAAAAAGCCCGTTGACAACTCGCGCGAGGAAGTAGCACCTCCGACCTCCGCGCCCAAAGAGTCGCTTCCCAAATTCATTCCGCCGCAACTCGCCACGCAATCCACCGAACCCATCTCCGCACCGGGCTGGCTGCACGAGCTGAAGCTGGATGGCTATCGAATCCAGGCACGAAAGCAGGGCAGTTCCGTCCAGTTGCTCACACGCAACGCGCTCGATTGGACTCATCGCATGAAGACGGTGGCCCAGCAGGTCGCTGCTCTTCCAGCACGTTCGCTGATGCTGGATGGAGAACTCGTTGTCCTCGCGGAAAATGGCACGACCAGCTTCGCCGATCTTCAGGCCGCCTTTCAGGACGGCGTCCGCAAGCCCCTCACCTACTTTGTCTTCGACCTTCTGCATCTCGACGGACGCAATCTTCGCAGCCTTCCACTCGTCGAGCGGAAGAAGATTCTTGCATACGTTCTGGCCGATGCGGGCGAGTACATCCGTTTCAGTGAACATCTGGAGACCGACGGCGCAGCAATCTTCCACAAAGCCTGCGAGCTCGAAGCCGAGGGGATCATCTCCAAGCGCGCCTCTACGAAATACACTTCCGGCCGCACCAGCGACTGGGTTAAAACGAAGTGCATCCGCGAGCAGGAGTTTGTAATCGGTGGCTTCACGCTACCGTCCAAAGGCCATGCAGGCATGAAGGGCGTCGGTGCGCTTCTGCTGGGCTACTATGACAGCGCAGACCAGCTCATCTATGCGGGTCGCACGGGCACGGGCTTCACGCAGAAGACCCACGCTGCGATCCGTGCGCAGCTGGACAAAATTCGGCAATCCAGCACGCCATTCCACAATCCCCCGGCCGAAGCGCGCAAAGATGCGATCTGGATCAAGCCAGAGCTCGTCGCCCAGGTCCGCTTCGCCACCTGGACTGCCGATAAGCTCGTTCGCCAGGCCAGCTTCAAAGGCATCCGCGAAGACAAGCCAGCCAGGGAGGTCCGCAAAGAGACCGCCGCCACCGATCCCAAGCCAGGTGAGAAGGAAAGGACCGCATCGCACGCCGCCAAGCCGGTGGCTGCAAAGACATCCGCAGCGAAATCGGTATCCTCGAAGACTGCCAAATCGACACGCACGCATGCAAAGAAGCCCGCGGGAAAATCGACCCTCGAAGCCGCCCCCATTCGCCTCACTCATCCAGATAAAATCCTCGACCCCTTGTCCGGCTTGACCAAGCAGCAACTGGCCGACTACTACTGGGCTATCGCGCCGCACATGCTTCCCTTCATCGCCGGTCGCCCGCTCTCGCTCGTGCGTTGTCCTGAAGGTTCAAGCCAGCCCTGCTTCTTTCAGAAGCATGTCAACCATATGCTTCCTCCAGGCATCGAGTCGGTGCCTGTGCCGGACAAGAAGACCGGCAAACCAGAGGACTACATCACGCTCTCTTCTCCGCAAGCCCTCGCCGGCCTCGCGCAGATGGGCGTGCTGGAAGTTCACCCCTGGGGCTCGCGCAATGACGATCTCGAACGCCCCGACAGCATCATCATCGACCTGGACCCCGACGCCGCGATCGAGTGGCGCACCCTGGCCGACGCTGCGCTCGAAGTTCGTAAGCGGCTCAAGAAACTTGGGCTCGAAAGTTTTCTGAAATCCACGGGAGGAAAAGGTCTTCACGTCGTCGTGCCTTTCCAGCCCGACCATGACTGGCCCACGGTGAAGGATTTCACCCACAAGTTTGTCATTCAGATGGAGCGAGCAAACCCGACGCTGTTTCTCACCACCATGACAAAGTCAGCGCGCAAGAACCGTATCTACCTCGACTATCTTCGCAACGAACGCGGCGCCACAGCGGTCGCCGTCTTTTCTCCCCGCGCCCGCCCCGGGTGCCCGGTCTCCGTCCCCCTCAACTGGGCTGAGCTCAAGCTACCCGTCCGGCCCGATTGCACCGTCTCAAACTTCGCCGAGTGGAAGCCACGCCTCAGCCGCAACCCCTGGAAGAAATACTCCTCCACGCATCAGCGTCTCGACCCATCCAGTATCCCCAAGAAATGATCGCCCGCACCTGCTGAGTCATGAGCGTATGAGTTGGAATCTTCTGTCGTCGAAAACAAACATGCGCACTGAAGCTGGCATCGAAACGGTGAACGCTCGATAGGGAGCGAAGGAGGAAGTAATGGCAGACGATAAGCAGAATCGCGGCCCCGCGGATCGCTCACGCATCAATATCCATGAGCCGTACGAGGTTGAATATTGGAGCAAGGAGCTTGGCATCACGCCAGACAGGTTGAAAGACCTCGTCGCTAAAAATGGCGTTATGGCAAGCGATGTCCGGGAAGCCCTTCGGTAGGCGCGATCGAACCGCTCGATTGTCGAGCTGGAAGTCTTGGAAGAAGCCGCACAACGAAAGGCGGCAGGCCTCCGCGCCTGCCGCCTTTCTCTCCGTCCGAAAAACTACGCTGCTGCTTCGAGATTCACCCGTTCCGATAGGCTCGTCAGTAGCTCATCTGCGTTGATCTCGTCTTGTTCGATCGTCTCCAGCACCGTCGCATGCTCGGTGAGTCCAAGCAACTCTGCCCAGTTGCGCAGGGTGCCGTACACGGCAATCTCGTGGTGCTCCACCTGCTGCGCCGCACCGATCAACGCGATGTCCCGTACCGCAGGATCAGTAACGTCCTTGATCGTGTCCGCAGCTTCCGTCGTCAAGCCGTTGATTACCGGGCACGTCTCCGTTTCGGTTGAGCCCGTTACGTCTCGCAGCAACTTCTCGACCTTGGCAACATGCCCTTCGGTCTCCTGCAGATGCGTCCGGAACGCGGACGCGAGCCCCGAATCCGATGACGCCTCAATCAGTTCAGGCAGCGCCTTGGTAATCTTCTGCTCCATATCCAGAGCCTTCTTCAGGTTGCAGGTATACAGAGTGCGTAGGTCTTCGATATTTGCCGAAAAGATCTTCATAATCCCATCCTTTGCATTTGTGTTTCGCACGATTTGTTTGCGAGTGCAATGTCGAGGCCACGCAGTCATCGCCGCGTCGGCTTCAAAAACATACTCAACACAGCGATGCTCGCCGGACTTCCAGGAAACTTGTGGCCTTCGCGTTCAGAAGGGAGAAAGCTCGCCACGCAGCTTCCGCGCAGCGGCCTCGATTCTGCCAAGTGAGACTGCACCCGGTCCGCACAGGTTGCCCGCCACGGAAGAGCCGCCGCGGCCATATTTCACAGGGTCAAACTACGCGAGCATAATTTGTCCGGTGTAATCGGATATTCACGAATCCGCTTGCCTGTGGCGTTGTAGATCGCGTTCGCCACCGCGGCAGCCGCGCCGGTGATCCCAATCTCGCCGATGCCGCGCCCACCCAGCGGATTGAACTTCGTATCCGGAATATTCAGCACCGTCACATCGATCTGCCCGATGTCGCGATTCACCGGCACATGGTACTCGCCGAGATTGTTATTAACCGTACGCCCATACACGGGATCAATGTGCGCCTCCTCATGCAGCGCAAACGAGACGCCCCACACGATGCCGCCCATAAGCTGGTTCAACCCCGTCTTGTCGTTCATTAGCGTACCAATGTCGTAAGTGCCAACCACACGCCGCACATACGGCATGAAGGTATAGCGATCCACCGCCACCTCAGCAAACACCGCGCCCCAGGACTGCGCACTGTACGCCGAATGATCCTGCCCGGGTTCAGCCGATCCTTCCGCCTCAATCGCCTGGTTCCCGTTGCGCTCGATGATCGCCGCAAAGCTGTCCGCATGCGCCGGTTTCGCCTTGTGAAACAGCTTTCCATCCTTCGCGCCCAGATCCAGCGTCTGCAACCCATGGAGCGGAGAAGCTGCGTCATTCACCGCCAGCACGCTGAGCTTCAGCAGAGCCTGCTGCGCCGCCGCCTGCACCGCCGGCAAAACCGAAGCCGTCGATTGCGAGCCTCCGCTCACCGGAGCCTTCGGCAGCTTCGAATCCCCGAGCGCCACCTCCACCGCAGTCGGATCCTTCGCCAGGTCCAGCCCGAACACCTGCGCCGCCGTCTGCGCCAGGATCGTATACATGCCAGTCCCCAACTCCTGCGTCCCAGACGCCGCCCACACCTTGCCCCCCGGCAAGATACGCACCACCGCCTGCGCGCTCGACCGATTGGCCGGATAAGTCGCCGTCGCCATCCCATAGCCAATCAAATTCGAGCCTTCGATCTTCTGCCCCGGCGTGGCACTCCGCTTCGCCCAGCCAAACCGCTCCGCCGCCCGCGCATACGCCTCGCGCAGATGTTTGCTCGTGAAGGGCTTGTCCGAAGTCGGATCCTTCTCCGCATAGTTCGCCAGCCGAAGCTCGACCGGATCCATCTTCAACTTCTCCGCCAGCTCGTCCATCGCAATCTCAAGCACCGACGTCCCCGGAGCCTCACCTGGCGCGCGCATAAACGTGCCGACGCCAAGATTGGTGTCGATCATTTTTTCGGAGATCAGATTGTTCCTGCTCTCATACAGCCTCTTCGCCGGCCCCGCCACACCTTCGTGAAAGTCCTCCATCACCGAGGCATTCATCACCGCATCCTGCTGCACCGCGGTGAGCTTCCCATCCGCAGTAGCTCCTAGCCGAATCCTGCTCACCGTCGTCGGCCTGTACCCCACCGTCCCAAACATCTGCGTCCGCCCCAGCACCAGCTTCACCGGTTTACCGACAACCTTCGCTGCCGTCGCGGCCAACGGAATGTGCGACCACATCGACCCCTTCGACCCAAACCCACCGCCGGTATACGGACACTGCACCCGCACATCATCCAGTGGAATGTTCAGCGCACGCGCAATCGCCTGCTTCACACCCGAAATGTACTGCGTCGAGTCGTACAGGTTCAGCTTCTCGCCCTCCCACCACGCAATCGTTGCGTGCGGCTCCATCGGATTATGCACCTGAATCGGCGTCACATAGCTCTCATCCACCGTCACAGCTGCTGCCGCAAAACCTTTATCCAGATCGCCGCGCCTGTTCGACGGCTGCTCCTTCCCTGGATTCTTCGGCCACCGCGCCTCTCCCAGCCGTCCTTCCTTCGCCAACTTCGCAGGCAGCTCCAACTTCGCCGGCTTCGCTTTGTACTTGATCTTCAGCAGCGTCTCCGCATACCGCGCCTGCTCCAGCGTCTTCGCCACAACGACAGCAATCGGCTGACCGTTGTAGTGAACCTCCGTATCCTCAAGCACCGAAAGATTTCGCCGCGCCGGAGGCTCCGGCTTACTCGTATTCAACTTCGGCGCATTGAACGGCGTAAGCACCGCCAGCACACCAGGTGCGCGCTCCGCCGCCGTCCGGTCGATCGCCACCAGCGTGCCACACGGAATCGACGACTGCACCATGCGCGCATACACCAGGTCGTCCTTCGCAAATGGCTCGGAAAATTCACCGGCATACTTCGCCTTGCCCGTCACCTTCGCCACGCCATCGTAGCGGTCCCGAAGCTGCGTCATCGGCTGCATCGCCTCGCCTTTTTCATTTTCCTGCGCATCCATCATCCCTGCACCCCTTCCGCACCCGCGCGAGTTCCGTTCGCCGCCAGCGCCAACGCCCGCACCACGCTGCGCTTCGCCATCTCGATCTTGAACGCGTTATGCTCATAGCCCTTCGCGCCTGCCACCGCCAACTCCGCCGCCTTGGTATACGCCTCAACTCCAGGTGTCGCGCCAACCAGTGCCTTCTCGGCCTCGGCCACGCGCCAAGGCTTATGCGCCACGCCGCCCAGCGCCAGCCCGGCCGACTTAATTGTCCCTCCGCTCATCTCCAGCCCAGCCGCGACCGACACCAGCGCAAATGCATAGCTCTGCCTGTCTCGCACCTTCACATACCAGGAGTTCCTTGCAAACTTCGCCGGCGGCAACTCCACCGCCGTAATCAGCTCGTCCGAATGCAGTGTCGTATCCACATGCGGTGTAGTTCCCGGCAACCGATGAAACTCCGCAATCGGAATCGTCCTCTTCCCCCGCGTGCTCTGCACATGAATCACCGCCCCCAGCGCCGCCAGCGCAACATTCATGTCCGAAGGATTGGTGGCTATGCAGGTCTCTCCACTCGTCGCGCCCTTATCCGTCTGCCCCAGGATCGCGTGGATCCGATTGATCCCCTGCACCGCCGCGCATCCCGAACCCGGCGCACGCTTATTGCAAGCCCCATACGACGTATCCATGAAGTAATAGCAGCGCGTCCGCTGCAGCAGGTTCCCACCCGTAGTCGCCATGTTTCGCAGCTGCGGCGAAGCTCCCGCCAGCAGCGCCTGCGAGAGCAAAGGATAATCCCGCACAATGCGTGGGTCGCTCGCCAGATCGCTGTTCCGCACCAGCGCACCGATCTTCACTCCACCGCCCGGCGCGTCCTCAATCTTCGCCAGCTGCAACTTCGTAATATCGATCAGCGCCGTCGGCCGCTCGACGTTGTCCTTCATCAGGTCGACCAGGTTTGTTCCGCCACCCAGAAACTTCGCGCCATGCGCCTGGATCGCATGCACCGCCTGCTCCGTCCCCGTAGCCCGTTGGTAAGAGAAAGGATTCATGCGCCCACCTCATTCCGGGAGCTGCTTCCCAGCGAAGCCGCAGCACCCATTCCCGCGGCAGCCCGTACCGCAGCAACAATATTCGGATACGCCCCGCACCGGCAGATATTTCCGCTCATCCGTTCGCGTATCTCGTCGTCACTTAGCTCCGGGCGCCCCGTCGCGGCCATCCCTTTCTCCCAGCTCACCTGGCTCAACATACCGTGCTTCTGCTCTTCAATCAGCGCCGTAGCCGAGCAGATCTGCCCTGGCGTGCAGTATCCGCACTGAAATCCATCGTGGTGCAGAAACGCCGCCTGCACCGGACTCAGCGTGTCACCCTGCGCCAGACCTTCAATCGTCGTAACCTGCGCGCCATCCAGCGTCGCCAGCAGCGTCAGGCATGCATTCACCCGCCGCCCATCCACCAGCACGGTGCACGCGCCGCACTGCCCGTGGTCGCAGCCTTTTTTGCTGCCCGTCAGGTCCAGATGCTCGCGCAATGCGTCGAGCAGCGTCGTCCGCGTGTCCAGCGACATCTGCTGCTGTTTCCCATTGATCGTCACGGTCACGGCATGGATTCGGGGTGCGCCTGCGCGGACCTCGCTGGCCGCCTGCGCCTCTGCAACCTTCCCCGCCCCCGCAGCCACACCCGCAGCCAGCACCCCTGCCGACTGCACAAAGCTGCGCCGCGTCAGCCGTAGCTCGCCATCTTCGGTCACGCCGGGCTTCATGTCGTCCAGCTCGCCGTCCTGCCTCTCACTGCATGGTGCGATACTCATCCGTTGCCTCATTTAAACCAGTTTTCATTCGTTGAGCATTATATGGAGCTGTACCCCACATAGACGAAGAATTTGCTCATTCAGATGCACGCCAGTCTACTCCCCCTCCGGTCCGCTCACTCTGCTGCCTTTGGCGTACCTGAAGCGGCAAGATACTTTGCACAGGGCCACCCACCGTCCTCCCCCCGCATCTCATATACTGAGGACACCATGCCCACCCCAGTCAAGCCATGCGAAGGCAACATATCTGAGCAGACCCGCGAGGCTCTCCGCCGCAACCGTAACCGTGAGCAATGGGCGACCCATCCCTGCGAGACCTGCGGACGCACCGTAGGGGTCGAACTCGTTATGGGTAAATGGCAGCCGGAACGTCACTGGCCCTCGGTCGCCTACCTAGCGCGCAAATCGGGCGGCCCGTCACGCCCAGTCGGGCAGACCTGGAAATCGCAGACTCAAACGGCCGCAGTAGTCGCTGAATAGCCGCAATATTCCACCAAAAATGCTGATCGTACCGGCAAGAGCAAGGCAGTTTTAGCTGTGATTAATTCACGTCAACCCGCTCAAACCCCAGTGAATACAACAACGTAGCCACCGTGGCCCGCGCATTCTTTCGTGCCGCATCCAGGATGCCATCTTGTAGAGCTGCCTTCTCCAACTGCTCCTGCGCCTTCGCGCGCGTATCCGACTCCAGATTCTGATCCACCGGCACCAGCAGGCCCGTGGTCCGCGCATATACCCGGGTATGCGCATTATCCAGCGTCGTTACAAACAGTTGCGAGGCCGGCAGAGTCACGTGAATTCCCCTGGTCCCGGCGTCGATCCGCACATCCTCCGGCTTCAACTGCGAAAAATCGATTCCTGCTATCGACTGCCCATGCACCACCAGCAGAATCCGGTCCCCCGCCAGCACGTCAGGCAGCACCGGCGAAGTCCTATCCCCCTCCACCACCGTGTCCAGCGAATAGTCCACGGTCTCCAACCGATTGAGCCGCTGAATCTTCTCGACCACCGTCGGTACCGATGTATCAAATCCTGTCGAGCGCCCCGTCAGCATCGCGGCAACGCGCCCGATGGCTCCCGATCCCGCATGCCGGATCAAAACCACGGTCGCGCCGACACCCACCAGCAGTGCCAGCACCAATCCAACAAATGTTCTGCCGTAGTTCGGCCCAGAATAATATTGCGTGGTCATTCCGCCTCCGTCCAAATCCCGAGCGCCAAAGCTCTAAAGCCCGATCCGTGAGCCCGAATCACGCCCCAATCATACAGAACGCGTACCGTCACTGCCGTCCGCTCCTCGAAACGCGCCGCAAAATCCTGTCAAGTCCGCCAAACGCTATCTCGGGACGCAAACTGATTGAATGCAATAACATCCGCAACGAGACGCCTGTGGCGTAGAGTTATGGTCAAACTGGTAGAATTAAAGCTGTAGATGAGAAAAAGACCTGGCTCGCTGCCGGGTCTTGTTGTCTGCTGCAAAAGTTCGCCCAACCCGGGGGTCTGCAAAGGGTAGTCTTTTCGGAAGTCCGGACTTAAGTCGTTTGTCTTTGAGACTTTGGCATATTTTTCCGTTTTTTTTGCTTAGTCAATTAGTCAAATTGCGGCAGCTTGCGCATGTCCGTCTCGGGTACCAGCTCCACTGCTCCGCCGGCCTTTACCCAGGCTCGCAGGCCGCCTTCGATCACCGTCGTTCGGCAGTTCTCCTTTTCGAGCATGTGCGCCACCCGCGCACTGGTCGTATCGCGGATGCAGCTGCAGTAGAGGTAAATCTCGCATTCGGGAGCCATGAACTCCCGCAGCGCAAGGATCTCCTCCTTCAGCCGGTGCGGCTCTACGCGAATCGAGTTCTTGATCCGCTGCATCCCGGGATCGTAGTACCCGTGGCTCCGCACGTCCGCGATCACCACAACGCGGTTCGGCTCCACAGTCTGCAGCCGCTCATGCAGGTTCAGCGCGCTCACCTTGCGCACCTTGCGGTAAGCCCTCGCCCGCACCAGCGAGACAACATACATCGCCACATACACCAGCACCAGCGCAAGGACGCCGAACAGAACCACGTGTCCCACCCGCTCCACCCAGCGGACGATATCTTGAATGAAGGGACTGAACAAGTAGCCGACCAGCAGCCACGTGGTCACATAGCCACACGCACCCGCTGCGTCCCACCGCAGAAATCGCCCGGGACGCATCCCCAGGCTGCCTGCCAGCGGCGCAGCCAGGTTCGCCAGCCCTGGCACGAACTTCGCAAACAGCAGCGTCTTCGGCCCCCGCCGATAGAAATAATCCGACGACCGGAAGATACAGTTCTCCGCATCCACCGAGACACGGCACATACCGGCAAGCAGCCACCACCCGGTAAAGCGTCCGCCAAAATAGAGCAGCGTATCGCCCGCGACCGCGCCCAGCCAGGCCAGCGGCAGCAGCACCGAAAGCCTCAAGCCATGATGAATCGCATGGTGATGCGCCGGATCCGGATCGGCCGCGGCCCCGGCCGCCAGCAGCAGCACGGAAGCCGGCATGGGTACGCCCGCCGCGGTCAGGAACATACCTGCAGCCACAACCGCGTAGCCATGCTGCTCGACGATACCGATCACGTCCATTGTCGTTCGCCTTCAACCTTTCTCCGTTGGATGCACGACAGAGCGGCGTGCCGACCTGGCGCGCAATCAGAATTCGAGGCGCAGCCCGAATTGCAACTGCCGCTCCCGAGCCTGTCCGGTCCCAGCGGCGGTATACGACCCGAAGGGCAGCACGTTGAGCCCCTCAGTGGCCACCGTTGCGGCATCCTGAAATACCAGCGGAGTTACCCCGTTTGCTGCCGCGCCCACCAGGAACGCCCTCTGGGTCACGCCGGAGTAGTTCACGTGGTTCATAACATTGAAGGCCTCAGCCGCCGCACGCAGCCGCACACGTTCGCCCAGGGGGAAGCTGCGACTGACGCGCATGTCCAGGTTCGCCGAGTCTGGAAGCCGCAGCGTATTGCGCCCCACCGTGGGCAGTACCGTCGAGCCACCCGAGCCGTTGATACTCTCGCGTCCACCGCCCAGCCGCGCGCCGCCGAAGACGTCGTAGCTGTAGCCGCGCCCACTCGACTCCGCAAAGATAGCTCCCACCGACCAGCCATTCACGAGACGCAGGAAGACAGGTTCGGCTGTGGCGCTAGCGGCCGCGCCGGATGCGCCAAAGCGCGGCGTCCAAACCACGGTCGCCACCGTGCGGTGAGGAAAGTTCAGCGCCGAGAGACCCTTGTCGTAGCGGACGTTGAACGGATCGAAGCGCCCATTCGTCCGAGGAACCGCGCCAGGCGTTGGGCCGAAGTCAATCGCCTTCGACCAGGTCCAGGCGACACGGAAGTCGAGATCGCGCAGCGCGTCACTGCGACCGGATCGAGATCCCAGATGACGCCGCGCCTCCAGCGTCAGGCCGTTGTAGCTGGCATTCGCGTCGGAGACGATGTCGGTCACCGGCCCGAAGCTCGCGCTGATTCGTGACGTATAGATCGGAAGGGAAAACATCTCGCCGTCCTGCACGCCGATCGCGCCGGTTCCACCCTGAAGCTGGAACTGCTTGGTCGCAGTAGACGGCGCGATGTTGATGTCTACCGAGTCGGGCAACTGCCGGTCGAGGTTCACCACATACTGCGCGAAGGCCACCACGCCGCCGCCGATCGTATGCTCGACCGAAAGTGTGCCCTGCTGCACCATCGGCAATCTGAATTTACGGTCGAACACCATAGCGGAGGTCGTTGCGGCGACCACGCCGGCCGGAGGTGAAAGGAAGGAACAGGCATACCCGAAGCCAACCGTGGTCATCTGCGGGCATACGGTCTCGGTGGTCGGCAGAATCCTCACCCGTGTCACCGAGCTGGCCATCGCCGTATCGAGCAGCGCGGCACGTATCGTCGCGCCCGGTAGCTTGCCGAGGTAGAGTCCGTAGCCTGCGCGAATCAATCCCCGCCCTGCGCCAAAGGGAGACCACTCCAGCCCAAGACGCGGTCCGAAGTTATTGCGGTCCTCAGGGAAGATACTGGTAGCGCCCACCGCCCCAAACTCCGCATCGAGCGCTGCATTCGGCTTCTGCGGCAACGGCAGAAACTCATACTCGTAACGTAGTCCCGCATGCAGGGTAAGCCGCTGCGCCACACGCCAGTCGTCCTGCACAAAGCCTGCCCACTCCTGCGTGGCGAAGCTGACGCTCTGCTGTCCGAAGCTTTGCGAGTAGGAACGAAAGCAGAAGTCATGCACGGGAGCATTGATAGACGGGCATCCTCCGTTTGGGTAGGCATTTACGTTGAAAGTGAAGTCCGTAATCCAGTCGACCAGCCCGCCGGCCCTGCCGCCAGTCGCCCCGCTGTCGTAGGTGAATGTGCCCTCAGTGTTCGCGAGCGAATTGATACGGTCGTTCAGCGCGCTGAAGTCACCGCCGACCTGCACCAGATGCCTCCCATGGATCCACAACAGATCATCGGCGACCTCAAATCGCCGCTCCTCGGGATACGCCTTCTTTCCCAGCGCAGCCGGTGTGCCGAAGACCAGCCCATCTGGCGCGATCGCGATCTCAGGCGGTAAACCACCGGGGCCTACGTTGGGCTCCTGCTGGAGCGGCGTCTGCGGAACTTCGTACTGCAATTCGCGGCCGTACTGCACGCGCACCTCGTTGCTGAAGCCGTGGCGCAAGAACTGCGCCCAACGAGTCACGCCTGAATCTACTGCACCGTAAGCCGACCCCAGACTGGCGACTCCGCGGTTCACTACGGCGCTCGAACGGGCTCCGCCAGGCGAACTCCAACGGGTGCGGTTGTACTCCGCCGTCACTCGCGTGCCGCTCTGCCGATGCCAGTCGATGCGACCGAAGTTGACCGTCTGATCCGCCTGACGTGGCACAGTTCCGGTCAAGCTGTCCAGATAGTTCAACGCCGCGTTGGTCTTCGCCTGGGTCACGCCGCGATTTGCCAGCAACGCCTTTTGCGTCGCAGTGAGTGAATAAAAGCCCGCGTATCCCGGCGACGAGAGTGCAGGAAAGTTGCGGCGCTGCGCATCGAACGCATAAAAGAAGAACAGCCTGTGGCTCTGCTCTGCGTAACTCCGCGCCGAGCTATCGTGCTTGAGGAGTGCCATCGGTCCGCCGATGCTTCCACCAAACTGCTGGCGCAAGTCCTGCGGCTTTACCAGCGTATTGGTGATGGCGCCATCGCGATAGGTCGACGCCAGCGAGAAGGGATTCACGGCAGACCACGCGCTGTTGCGTACGGTGTAAAAAGCCATGCCATGGAGTACGGCTCCGCCGGAGCGCGAGACCGTGGTCAGTACGCCACCAACGCCGTGGCCATACAGCGCCGAGCCATAGGCGGCTGCGTCCGCTTGTCCCTGCACGCGAAACTCGCGCACCCCTGCCTGCGAAAAAGCATAGGACGATCCCGACCGGCGGCCACCATCGGTCACCGAACGCGGTCCACTGCCTACACCAGCCGCGGGGTCGTAGATGGTATCCGCACCGGATTCGATTTCCTCGGCGACGGCTGCGCCTACACGGCTGCCGGTGAAGCTGTTATCCGTGCTGGTGCCGTCGGTCCGTGTGTTGTTCTGAGTGGTGGCGAGGCCGCGGAAGCTCACGGCGCTGGAGTCATCTTCGCCGGCGGCGGGGTCGGCACCGGCGGCGGTAAGAGCCAGCGTTCGCCACGCGCCTCCATTTACGGGTAGAGCCGCAGCCTGCGCCGCCCGAAGGTCGCTCCCTACCGCATTAGCAGCATCAGGTGCCGTCGCCTGCCCGGTTGGTTGCAACGTGGCGTCGATCTGAGTGACCTGACCGACTCCAACGCTTATCGGGTCGGGAAGCTTTTCCTCAGTGCCTCTGCGCAGAATGCTGAGGTTATACTCGCCGACTGGGAGACGCACGATCAGGAACTCGCCATGCAATCCCGTGCGCGCGTCGATGGCAAGACCGGTGTCGATGTTGTGCGCCACGACCCGCACGTTCGAGAGTGGTTGGCCCGCAGGCCCAAGCACCCTGCCACTGATCCCGCCATCGGTATCGCTCTGAGCCAGCGCGGTATGACCGCAGACGAAACAGAGACCGAGGGCCAGAGCTGCCGCTGCGCGCGCCGTCGAAACCAGGTGAGTCGCGTACCGTCTGCCCCTCGCGCGACCGATCTTCGCCACCATAGGCCCTCGTTTCACAACACAAGGGCCGCTTGATGAGGTTCCGGCAAATTGGCAGCCGGATCGCACCTGCTTCACGCGCCCTCCTGAACAGCCTGCGGGAGAGAGAATCAACGTGGTCCGCTGACGCCTGCGACGCCGTCTGGCGCGATGGCACGTGCCCTCTAGCCGCGCCATTGCCCACCGTGTGGACGACGCGATGTGAGGATCAGGGATCAGCCGAAGACTAACCGACTTTTCCCGAATTGGGAAGTGAGGGCGGCGACCGGTCACCCCTGGGCGATGGCTGAAGAGTATGCAGGCTGGGGAAAGTTGCGTCGACGCCTCGCCGCCAACCCATCCCACTTCAGCGAGTCCGCTACACTGGGGACGACCTATGTTTATTGATGAAGCGCGCATTCGAATCAAGGCCGGCGACGGCGGCAACGGCTGCATGGCCTTCCGGCGGGAGAAGTTTGTCCCCCGGGGCGGTCCCTCCGGCGGCGATGGAGGCCACGGCGGCGACGTATTGATGTCCTCTTCGCTCTCGCATAACACGCTGGTGCATTTCCGGTTCAACCCGGAGCACAAGGCGGGCCGAGGAGGCCACGGCCTGGGATCGAACTGCTCCGGCTATGCCGGGGAGCCCGTAACGCTGAAGGTTCCGGTGGGTACGCTGTTGTTCGACGACGCTACCGGCGAGCTGGTGCACGATTTCACGCGGCCGGATGACACCATCGTTATCGCGCGCGGAGGGCGCGGAGGCCGGGGCAACCAGCACTTCGCTACAAGCACGCACCAGGCTCCGCGTGAGCATGAACTGGGACGTGCGGGCGAGGAGCGTACCTATCGCTTGGAGCTTCGCCTGCTGGCTGATGCCGGACTGGTTGGCTACCCCAATGTAGGCAAATCGACCCTGATCTCGCGCCTCTCTGCGGCCAAGCCGCGGATCGCGAACTACGCCTTCACCACGCTCGAGCCAAATCTCGGCGTGGTGAAGGTTGGCGAGTTCCCCCACACCCAATCTTTCACCGTAGCCGACCTGCCGGGGCTGATCGAAGGCGCGCACCTGGGCCACGGACTGGGTATCCAGTTTCTTAAACACATCGAGCGTACGTCCGTCATCGTTCACCTGGTGGATGTTTCGGATGCGTCTGCCACGGAAGGGACGTCGCGGCCTGATCCTGTCGCGGACTTCAAGGTCATTACGAATGAGCTGAAGGCGTTTGACCCCGCGCTCGCTGCCAAGCCTACGGTTCTGGTGGCCGCCAAAGCCGATGTTGCCAATCTCGACAAGCTGAAGAAGCTCACCGCTTTTGCCAAGCGTCGCAAGATGCCGTTTTTCGTTATCTCTGCCGTATCCGGCGAAGCCATCGAGCCGCTGAAGTATGCCATTGCAGAGCTGGTGGCCGCACATCGGCCCGCGCATGTCGATATGGCAGACGAGAAAAAGCACGATCCCATCACGGGAAGGGTCAAGGTGAAGCCGGCCTACCCGCCGCCTGCTCCGCACGCCCGCGGTCGCGCTCGGTAGCTCGCTGCAGGTGCGCGCACTCGTCGAAACGAATCTTTCTATAGACTTGTTAGTGCGCTGGTCTGCATGCCGCGCCGCAGGGCCAAACCCTTTGAGGACTTTATTGATGAAGCTTCGGTACTTTGCCGCTGTTGCGGTCCTGGCTATGACGACCGTCGCGGCTTTCGCCCAGACTCACGACGCGCCCGAGCAGGGCAACTTCGGCCTCTATCTGAACCCCATCGCGATTCGGGCGAGTAATTCGTATGCAGATTCGGGACCGTACGCGTTCCTTGGTGAGAAGTCCACCTCGCAGGTCTTCTATGGGTACGATCTCGGCGGGTTCTACGACTTCTTCCACTCCGGCTCGCTCGCTGCAGGCTTCGACGTGCGTCTCTCCGACCTGCATGCAAATAATGCGCTGCTGAAGAGTTTCCTGGTTGGAATCCGTGTCTCCGGGCAGCCCTCGGGGCGTCGGATCAAGCCATATATTCAAGTCTCCGTAGGCGAGGGTACGACTAAGGCTCCGAAGAGCGCCATTCATGTCAGCAAGCTGGACTATGGCGTCTTCGGCGGCGTCGACTACAGGCTGGCTCGCCACGTTGACTTTCGTGCTCTCGAGATTGGCTATGGCTCGCTGACCACGGTCAGCACCGCGAATGTTGGTGCTGGTGGAACCGTTGCGATACCTGCGGCTACCGTGCTGAGCTTCAGCTCCGGGCTGGTATTTCGCTTCTAATTTAGCTCAGGCGGCAATGGTGGCGCCATTGCCGCCTGAGGGGACGCCAAGCCTTGCGTCCTAACATCTAGCGGTATCCGTATGAGCGATCGTAGCGGTGTTCATGCTCCCATTCTTCGTGGCGCAGGCGCGCCTGTCGGCGTTCGAATTCCTGCTGCCGCTCAATCTCGACCTGGCGAGCGTATTGATATCGTTCGTAGCGAGCTTCGCGGTCGTAGCGTCCGTAGTCATAGTTGCGAGGTGCGTAGTAAGGCTGTCCTATGCGGACGCCAAGACTGAAGCCCTGAGCGGCAGCCGGGATGGAACTGGCAGCGATTAAAGCTCCTGCAGACACGGCGAGGATCATACCCTTGGCAACCATCTTTTTTACGCTTGCGAGATTCATAACGCCTCCTTGGCTTCGAACATCGAAGCTACATAGGATGGAACACCTGTTTGCCACTGGGTGTTTCGCGCAACTTCCTCGCAGGAGCGGGTTGCAGGAGGCACGCTGGTCTTGCCATGGAAATTGGGGTAGAAGGAAGAGATGCAGATACTGACGTCGGCAGAGATGAGCGCAGTGGACCGGCGAACGGCGGGAGAGTTCAGCATACCGTTGGAGACGCTGATGGAAAACGCAGGCACCGCCGTGGCGAGATTTTGTCTGCGGCAATTTCCTGCGACGAAGAGGGTAGTAATGCTTTGCGGCAAGGGCAACAATGGCGGCGACGGCTTCGTCGCGGCGCGTGTGCTGTCGCAGTCGGGCCTGGCAGTTCGCGCGGTGCTCTTGGGACAAGCGGATGAAGTGAAGGGGGAGGCAGTCGTCGCGTTAGGACGATTGAAAGCCGAGGCGCCTGCTGTAAGGCTCAGCGAGTGGAACGAGGGAGGTGCGGAGGGCAAGCTCGCCGATGCTCTCAATGACGCTGACCTTATTCTCGATGCAGTAGTGGGTACGGGGTTCAAGCCGCCGCTGCGTGGAGTTGCGACTGCGGTGCGGGAGCTCGTCGAGAAGGCGGCTGCACCGGTGGTGGCCGTCGATCTGCCGAGCGGTTGGGATGCGGATTCGCTGGAGCAGAGAGCAGACGGGGCATATCGTGCGGATGCTGTGGTGACGTTTACCGCACCAAAATTTGCGCACGTATTTGGGCACCTTACGGCTGGCACGTTTGGGCCTGTGGTCGTGGCACCGATCGGCTCGCCTGCGGAGGCGGTGCAGTCGGATGGAGACCTGCACTGGGCGGGAGCCGCGAAGGCGATTGCGGAGAAGCCGCGCGATGTGAATTCCAACAAAGGAAAGTTCGGCCATGTGCTTGTGGTGGGCGGAAGCCATGGAACGGCAGGTGCACCGGCCATGGCGTCGTTGGCAGCGATGCGCGCGGGAGCGGGGCTGGTGACCGCGGCGGTGCCGACGTCCATCGTCGATCTGGTTGCCGGGATTGCGCCGGAGTTGATGCTTGCTCCACTGCTGCAGGGGGAAGAGGGCGCGGTGGCGATCGAAAATCTCGCGGCAACTGGAGGCGGCGGGATCGAAGCGCTGATCCACGAGAAGCGCATCTCCGTGATCGCGCTGGGACCCGGACTCTCGACGCGAGGAGAGGCGAGCCGGTTCGCGCGTGGGTTAGTTGGCCGGACGAAGCTGGCGATGGTGGTGGACGCCGATGCGTTGAATGCATTCGATGGGCGCGCTGCGGAGCTGAATGGTGAAGACCGTGTGCTTGTGCTGACGCCGCATCCAGGCGAGATGGCACGGCTGGCTGGAATGACCATCAAAGAAGTGGAGGCTGACCGAATTGGCCTGGCGCGGAGATTTGCAGGCGAGCATAAGCTGACCCTGGTCCTGAAGGGTTGGAGGACGCTCATTGCGCATCCGGATGGACGCGTTGCCGTGAATACGAGCGGTAATCCGGGGATGGCGAAGGGTGGGAGCGGAGACATTCTGACTGGAATCGTTGCGGCGATGCTGGCGCAGTATGCAGCGTCCGGCGAGGCAGAGGATGTGGCGCGTGCCGTGGAGACAGCAGTCTTTCTACACGGGTTGGCGGCCGACTGCTGTGTTGCGGGCATGGGTGCGGCGCATGGAATCGATGAGCACACAGTGCTGGCGACCGATACAGTCGCGCATCTTTCCGACGCGTATCGATATCGGACGATGGACGAGAATGGAATGACGTGGATTTGTGGAGTGCGCAAGTGAGAGAGAAGCGATTCAAGACGCGATCGGTGGAAGGAACGTTGGCCCTGGCAGAGCGCATCGCGGAGATGCTGCAGCCGCCGCTGCTGGTGATCCTGCGCGGCGAAGTGGGTGCCGGGAAGACTACGTTGGTGAAGGGCATTGCGGCGGCGCTGGGCGCGGCGACGGAAGATGAAGTGACAAGTCCTACGTTCACGATCGTGCATGAGTACGCAGGGACGAAGGTGCGGCTGTTTCATCTCGATCTGTACCGGCTGGAGACGGAGGAGCAGATCGCCGTGCTGGGGCTGGATGAGATGGCTGGGTATGAGAACTCGCTGGTACTGGTGGAGTGGGGCGAGCGATTCGAGAGCGTGGTGAAGATGGCCGGCGGCGAAATCTACATGGAACATGGCGAAGGCGATGAGCGCGGGTTGATCGTTCGGCTGAAGGGGTGACGTCTCGTCGCGATGAAGCTGCGATGACTGGGGCACGGCATATGTAGGCTTCGGAATAGACATCAGGCAGCCCCGTCAAATACAGGGGCTTTGCTGCGGCCGGTGTAGCGGTAGATCGCACATTCCTCGTCGCCGGTCGAACCGTATTCTTTCTGGCGCGCGATCGCTTCGATGTCTGCCGCGTAATCTTCAGGAGACATTTTGACGTGATCGAGGAAGAGCTGCGCGAAGGCCGGATTGCGATCGAGCACGTCGACGCATTCTGCGTTGACGTAGATGAGGTCCAACGTGCCAGGCTGGTCCGCAAAGCGGGTCTCGATGCGGCGCAGGAGCTTTTTGAGCACTGGCGCTTCGAAGGGGTGAAAGAGGAAGAGCAACGTAGGCGTCGTGGGGAAGTCGAAATCGAGCGCGTCCTGTTCAAGAACGTCGATGGGCGCCAGGTTTGCGGCGGTGGAGTCTTCGTTGTGCTCAGCGAGCCAATGCGCTACGTTCTGGCGGGCGACCGTGGCGAGGTCTGGGTTAAGCTCGATGCCGACGACGCTGCGAAAGTGGAATTCGCTGGCGACGAGCACACCGCGTCCCTTCCCTGCACCGACGTCGATGAAGGTATAGCTGGAGATGGGGTGCGGAGGGATTGTCTCGCGCCAGCGGTCGATGAGCGTGCGCAGGATGCTGGGGGCTACGCCGTAGTATGCGGTTACGTGTTCGTCGTTGGCGTGGCCGGTGACGAGGTGTTTTGCGGGCACTAGGCCGCTGGTATCGACGCCGTGGAGGTGATCGAAAGGGTGGATTGGAAAAGAGGTGAGCTTGAGGCGGTCGCGCGGCCGGGTTGGCGGCGGGACGAGGGCCAGCTTCTCCGCATTAGGTTTTTGCCTGGATGTTGATTTGGACAAGCTCGTGTGCCCCCTTTCTGGAGGCTAGGTGGGCGGCGAAGCGGTCGCGTCCCAGGGGAGAGATGCGCTCGGGCGTCCAAGTGGGGTGCGAGAGGATTTCGACCTCGGTGCGGCTGATGGTCTCGAAGGCGGCGAGGCGGTTCTGGATCTGGCCGGGCAGCGGGGAGTCCTCGCTGAACGCGGTGAGGATGAGGCCGATGCGGACGCGATGACGCGGGGGGACGCCAGGAATGCCCGAGCCGGGAGCTTCGGGATCGGGTGCGATGGAGACGGATTCAATGAGGCCGAGGTCGACGATATTGAGGACAAGCTCGGGCTCGTAGCAGTCGCGCAGGGCGGCGAGTATGTCGGATTGCGTGAGGGGGGTTGGGTCGGGGGGCAGAGGCATGCGCGTTGGTTTGAGGATAACTCTGCTGGCGCGCGGCGAGTTGAAAGACCTGCCGGTTTGAGGCCTGCCTTTGTGCTGCGCTGCGCTTCGGATTGTTGTTGCCATGATGGTACCCCCCCCCCGTATATCAAATCTGCAAAATCTTGGAAACAAAGTACTTAGTTCGATAGTCAAAATGCAAGATCTTCAAAACAAAGGACATAATTCTCAAGATCTTGAAAATAATAGAGTTACCCACGTTTATGGGGATGAGTAGCACAATCCTGAAGCTGGCGGATTCTGTTGCTCCGGTCTTAATTATACCGGGCGTGTCAAGGGGGGCCTGGAGCGTAACCGTGCGGAAAACCGTTGATGGGCTGACACGGCTGAGCCAACGTCATGGCTGGCGTTTTAGAATTGCTGCTTCCTCTATTGCGGAGGGAGGAGTACGATTCTGGCTTCCGGATCCTGAGGTTTCTATCCGTCCATTCGCTGGAGTCGCGGTCGCAGTCGCAGTGGGGCTGGTGGCCCTGGTTGCGCCCATCTCCACGTCGGTGTATCTGGCGCGGCGGGAGAGCTTGTCGGTTGAGCGGGGGCAGTCGCTGAGCTACGCGCGGGATGTGATGCGGCGTTCTCTTGAGACTCGCGATGAGTTCGCGCGGACTCTACGCGAACTGAACCAGGATGGTTTTCCGCCTTGTTCGCCGCAGGAGATCGACATCATGCGGCGGCTTGATATCGCCTCCAGCTACATCCAGGCGGTGGGGCGGCTTGAGGGCAACCAGCTCATCTGTACTTCCCTGGGGACGACTCAGCATCTTGACGTCGGGCCGCCCTCCCTGGTCGCGCAGGCGGGTGTGGCGGAGCGCTTCGGTGTGCGTATTCCGATTGCGCCGGACTACCCGCTCACCGTGGTATCGCGGGATGGGATCGCGATCGTCATCGATCCTTATCTGCTTGTGGATACGCCGACCGAGGGTCCGGATATTTCAATCGGTCTCTTCGTGCCATCGCAGCCCGGCAAAGGCCTGATCGCCGCTTACGGCAAGGCGCTGCCCGTCGCATGGTTGCGCCCCATCGAAAAGGGCGGAGAGGTGACCGTGATCGAGGGAGGCTCGATCGTGTCGCGGGTGCGGGCTGCGGATTCCGATCTTGAATCCATCGTTGCGGTCCCTGAGTTGTATGCGGATCGCCATGTGCGCGAGTTTGCGCTGGTCTTTGTACCGCTGGGGCTGCTGTGCGGTGCGGGGCTGGTGTGGGCTGTGATCTACCTGTCGCGGCAGCGGCTATCGATGAAGACGGTGCTGCGTGCAGCCGCACGGCGCCGGGAGTTCTACGTCGAATATCAACCGATCGTCGAGCTGACGACCAAGCGCTGGGTAGGGGCCGAAGCGCTGGTGCGGTGGAGGCGGGACGGCCGGATTATCGACGCGGATCTTTTTATTCCTTTTGCGGAGGAGAGTGGGACGATCACGCTGATCACGAGTTGCGTCGCGGCGATTGTCGCTGCTGACCTGCCGAAGTTGATTGAGATTGACCCCGGGTTCAAGGTCGCCATCAATCTTTCACTCGCCGACCTTCGTTCGCCACAGACGCTGGACCTGCTGCGGCATACCGTACGCAGTGCAGGGGCGCAATTCAGCAATCTTGAGGCGGAGACCACGGAGCGCAGCTTCCTGCAAAGCCCGGAGGCGGGCCGGCTGATCGACCAGATTCGCGAGCTTGGCATTCGGGTGTCCATGGATGACTTCGGCACGGGATATTCGAGCCTGGCGTGTCTGCAAGGGTTGCGGCTGGACACGTTGAAGATTGATAAAGTGTTCGTTGAAACGGTGGGCACGGACGGAGTGACGAGCCAAGTGGTGCCGCACATCATCGATATGGCGCATTCGCTTGGCCTGGAGATGGTTGCGGAAGGCGTAGAGACCGAGGCGCAGGCTGTTTTCCTTGAAAGCCGCGGAGTTCACTACGGGCAGGGCTGGTATTTCGCCAATCCGATGGGAATCTCGGCCCTGCGCCAGGCCTTGTACAAACGAGCTGCGGATCGACAGGCGAGTTCTTCCAGGGGTTAGACGGCAGATGAATTACGACGGCCCCGCATAGCAGGTATCAGGCGGCGTGGGTGGCCGGAAGGAAGATGCTCATTACGGTGCCCGAGTGTCCGGACCGAGTAGAGCTGCGGAAGCGAATGTTGCCGCCGCGCTTTTCCAAGA
This sequence comes from Acidobacteriaceae bacterium, assembly GCA_035943695.1. Classification (GTDB taxonomy): domain Bacteria; phylum Acidobacteriota; class Terriglobia; order Terriglobales; family Acidobacteriaceae; genus Edaphobacter. Next base: position 194,837 of record DASZBW010000018.1, read on the forward strand.
GGTCCTTGGTGATCCAAAGTCCAAGGCCGGTGCCCACTGCTTTTTTCGTGGTGAAGAAAGGCTCGAAGAGTCGCTCGCGATCATCGATGGGCACACCGGAACCTGTGTCCGCGATGGCGATGCGGACGCCGGGTTCACCCGAGATGCTGTTCTTCGAGCGCCAGCAGCGGATCTCGATTCTGCCATTTTGGTTGGATGCGTCGATGGCATTGGCCAGCAGGTTGGCCAATATCTGTTTTAGTTCGCCCTGCAGGCCTGTGATGGTGATGTCCTGCGGAATCTTCTGTTCAAAGCAGATTTGCTTGTACTGCATCTTGCCCCTGTAGATACCGAGGACATCGCCGATGAGCTGGGAGAGATTGATCGGGGCGGGCAGGGAGTGGTCGCGATAGAAGCCGAGGGTTTGCTGGGCGATATGGGCGACGCGGCCTAACTCAATGTCGGCGGTGCGGAGCAGACTGCGGGTCTGCTCGGAGATTTCGGGCTGGGTGGTGGCCAGGTAGATGCAGTTGAGGACAGCTTCGAGCGGGTTGTTAATCTCGTGCGCGACCGTGGCGGCGAGACGGCCCACGGAGGCGAGACGTTCCGTGGTGTGCAGCGCGGCTTCGAGCTTTTTTTGCTGGGTTACATCGCGCAGAATTTTGGCTGCGCCGACGATGCGGCCATTCCGATCCTTCACAGGTGACACGGTGAGCGAGACATCGATCCGTCGGCCGCTTTTGGTCAGGCGCACGGTCTCGAAATGGTCGATGCGTTCCCCGGCGCGGAGGCGGCGAAGAATCTCGACCTCTTCGGATTGCAGTTCTTCCGGGATAAGTACAAGAACCGCGCGGCCGATGATCTCGTCGGCAGTGTAGCCGAGAATGCGTTCCGCGCTCTTGTTCCAGGATTTGATGATTCCGTTGAGATCTTTGCTGATGATGGCGTCGTCGGAGGACTCGACGATGGCGGCGAGGCGGAAGATTGCCTCTTCTACGCCCAGATGCTCAGTGCCATACGCTCGGCCGGCGGGATGAGTCAGGTCGCCCTGCTGGGTAGTGCGAAGGTCTCCCGGTGGATTCGAAGACGAGAAGACGGCCTGCGGATGTATTGCGCTCACTACTACAGACCCTCTTGTTTCACACGAAAGCTGGCACCGGGAATGTTGGGGCAGATCAGATGCCACTTCAGGAGGCGATGCTTGAATTTTATTGGACGCAACGGGGGAGGCAGAAGGTTGCCTGATGGGAATTCGCCTGTCTGCCACTAATGAGCGGGGCGGTTTTCGTCGGCAAGGCCGGGCATGCCGCTACCGGATGATGGTTGATGCCCGTTCGGTAGCGGCCGACCCTCGCGCATTCTAGAGCAGCGGACGGATCAGTTCGGTCTGCCATTTTGATGGATCGGCTTCGTTATTGGGGTTGACGAGGTAGCGCTCATAAATCTCTTCCGATACGCGTAGGCCTTCCTGGTCGATGTATTTCATGAACTCCCCCCAGGCGTCGATGAGTCCGGAGTATTGCCCTGTGTATATCGTGCGAACCGCGCGCATCGCGGGCCACTTGCCCGGTTCGACGCGACCCTGGGATGTGATCACTCCTTCAGTCGGGAAACACACCTCAAAGTCAAAAAACTCAGCCGGACGATGGAAGTGGTGAGTAAACCAGGCACCGACCGGCCGTACTTTTTGCTGGGTCAGTACATCGCCGACCTCTCGCTGCAGTTTGCCCATTTCGTTCATGATCTCCCGGGTGGGGACCTTGGCATAAAGCTTCGCGATGGTGACTTCGGGCAGGTTGAGAATCTGCGGCTGTTCAATGAGAGAGAGATTCGACATGCTATGACTCCTTATTTTTTAGAATGCGTTCAAGATCTTTCGGGTCGCCACAGGCTGCGCGTCGGTACGTCTCCAGCCATCCGGTGACGGCATCCACGGCGGTTGGGACTGCGTGGCACTCGCGCTGTCTTCCTTTACGAACACGCTCAATCAATCCCGCGCGCTCCAGGACGTTCAACTGCTTGGTGATTGCTGGTTGAGTTACCGCAAACGGATATGCGATTTCCATAACGGTGAGGGGCCCTCGGGTCAGCCGAGCGAGGATAGCCCGGCGGGTTGGGTCTGCCAAGGCGAGAAAGGCGCGGCTCAGGTCGATCGATTTGGGCCGCGCTTTAGACATTACCTGCAAGTTATATGAATGATCGGTTATACGTCAAGTCGAATCAAAGCATGGGCTCAAAAATCTTTGCTGAGCCTAGGCGCCGAGCTCGGCGCGGATGGCGTTGGCGATGGTAGCGGCGTGGTGGTGCATAAGGGAGTCTGATTCGGCTTCGATCATGACGCGTGCGAGGGACTCGGTACCGGAGTAGCGGATGACAACGCGGCCGGAGTCGGCGAGCTCGGCTTCGGCCGCGGCGATGGCGGCGGCTACGGCGGGGATCTGGTCGAGCGGGCGCTTCTCGCGGACGTGTACGTTGACGATGACCTGGGGGAAGGTCTTGAGGTCGGCGGTGAGCTGGGCGAGGGTCTGGCCGCTGCGGTGGATGATGTCGAGCAGCAGCAGGGCGGTGAGGATGCCGTCGCCCGTGGTGGAGCGGCCGTGGAAGATGATGTGGCCGGACTGCTCGCCGCCGAGGGCTGCGCCAGTGGATAGCATCTGCTCGAGGACGTACTTGTCGCCCACGGGGGCGCGGAGCATCTTGATCTGCGAACGCTTGAGCGCGGCTTCGAGACCCATGTTGGACATGGTGGTCGCTACGACGGTGTCGTTGGTGAGCAGATTGAGGGATTTGAGGTGGCGGGCGGCGAGGAGGAGCACCGCGTCTCCGTTGACTACATTGCCGTTCTCATCGGCGAAGAGTGCGCGGTCGGCATCGCCATCGAAGGTGATTCCCATGGAGGCCTTATTCTTGACGACCTCGGCGGCGACTACGGAGGGATGAAGCGCTCCGCAGTTCTCGTTGATGTTGCGGCCCGTGGGAGAGGCGTGTGTGAGGATGACCTCGCCGCCGCCATTCTCATTGAGCTGGGCAAAGAGTTGCGGGGCGATGGAGCTCGCGGCTCCGTTAGCGCAGTCGACGACGATGCGGCGACCGTCGAGTGAGAGGCTGGGGACGGAGTTGAGCAGGAAGCGGACATACTCGGCTCGGTCGGCTTCGTTGATGGGAGGCGGCGTGGCGTCGGTGGTGCGCTGCTCTGTGCCGGCGGATGTGGCGAGGCGGCGGAAGATCTCGGCTTCGATGGCTAGCTCGATGGAATCGGCCAGCTTGAAGCCGTCGGGGCCGAAGAGCTTGATGCCGTTATCCTGCCAGGGATTGTGCGAGGCAGAGATGACGATGCCGGCGGAGAAGTGGTGGGTGCGCGCGAGGAAGGCTACGGCGGGCGTGGTGATGACGCCGGCTGATTCCACCGTAGCGCCACCTGCGATGAGGCCCGCGGTGAGTGTGGCTGCGATCCAGTCGGAGGACTCGCGGGTGTCCTGGCCCAGGATGACGCGGGGCGCGGAAGTGGCATCGTCCGGCGTGAGGTGGTGCGCGAGCGCGAGGCCGACAGCGTAGATGGTGGCAGGGTCGAGTGGGGTCTGGCCAGCAACGGCGCGGATGCCGTCGGTGCCGAATAGCTTCTTCATCAATGATCTCCGCCTTCCATTATCAGGGCGGAGGTGCGTTTGCGGAAGTTCGCAAGGAATGTGGAGCTTGAGTGGGGTGTGCGAAAACGATCTATGCGGCTATTCGAGAATGATTTTGGGCAATCGCAGTTGTAAGCATCGCTATCTCAACGCGAGCGGATGTTCGGATTCGACTCCGCAGAACGTACCGACCGGAAACCTGCAGCCGGAATGGCGTTGCAGGTGTTCAATGTGGGCTCGGGCACCCGTGGAGGATTCTTTCAACGCCTGCACTGGCCCGTGGCAGTATTTGCAGCGCATTATCTCGGTACGCTCGGTGAGGGCTTCATAGATGGTGCAGGGCAGCCAGCGACCGCGTACTTTTACCTCGCATTCCGTCATCACCGGCGGTTTCCTCTTCACAGCCATGCAGAATGAGATGCTCGCGGTGCCATGGAGGTGAGCCTGGGTTGCGAGGGGCCTACGGAGTGATAGGGGCGGCTTGACCGCGGGTGAGGCGGCGGTACTCGAAGTACATGCGCAGACGCCAGTGCAGGATCATGCCGAAAGCAAGGACAAAGAAGAGCGCGCCGGTCTGGCGGATGTCAATGTAGCGATCGATGTACGTGTGCGCGAGGATGCGAATGACGGCCAGCACAACGACGACGGAGAAGAAGGCTCCGGAGCGGCGCATCATGATGTCGTTGCCTTCGCGTTCGAGGCGCGAGGTTTTCAGTAAGGGGTAGGCCAGTGCTGTTGCTCCCAACAGAAACGCGCATGCGGCCCAGAGCAGCGGGATGCGAAACGGCGGCGCAAAGAACATGCAAAAGCCGGTTGCCATACCGAGCGGCGGGATGATGATCTTGCGCGCCGTGATTGCGCTGCGGCCTTCGCGCACGCGCCACGCCATGACGACGCCTGCACCAACGACCGAACTGAGGACCGACATTTCTTTGAGCGAAATCAGCATGAGTTTGAACGTACCTTGCGGAGAGCAGATCTGCTCACACTATTATGACTGCTTGCGCGGCCCCTTGCAGGCTCTGCTGATACACCTGATAAATCCGCGGGACGGCGGACGATTTACCTGGGTGCTAGACTCGGCGATATGGCGGCGAAGGGTGGCGGCAAGGGTGAGCAGGGGACGCTGGCGGGCCTTTGGCTTCCGCAGGCGCGGGGACGCAAGTCATCACCGCGACCGGATGAACCCGGGACGGCAGTCGAGGCGCAGCCGGCGAGGCTAGGCAGCGTATCGGCGCCGTGCAGTGTAGGCCAACTGGTTGCAGGAGTTCGCCAGCAGGTGGAGCGGGAGTACAACGATGTGTGGGTCGCGGGCGAGATTTCGAACTGCCGTCCTGCTGCTTCCGGGCATCTCTACTTCACGCTGAAGGACGGCGAGGCCCAGCTTCCTGTAGTGCTGTTCCGGCGACAAACGATGCTGCTGCGGTTTCGTCCGCAGGATGGGATGGCGGTGCTGGCGCGTGGTCGCATATCCGTGTATGAGTCGCGCGGACAGCTGCAACTCATCGCAGAGACGTTGGAGCCGCGAGGTGCAGGTGCGCTGCAGCTTGCGTTCGATCAACTGAAGGCGCGGCTGCTGGCGGAAGGGTTGTTCGATGCATCGCGAAAGCGTGTACTGCCTGCATTTCCGCGCTGCATTGGTGTCGTCACTTCGATGGGCGGCGCGGTGTTGCATGACATCGTGAAGGTGGTGCGGCGGAGACACGCCTGCCTGAATGTGCTGGTGTATCCGACGACCGTGCAAGGGCCGGGATGTGCGGGCTCTGTGGCTGCTGGAGTGCGTTGGTTCAACCAGAACGCGGGCGAGATCGACTTGATCCTCATCGCACGCGGCGGCGGCTCGATCGAGGATCTTGCGGGCTTCAACGATGAAGCGCTTGCGCGGACGATTGCGGCTTCGGAGCTGCCCGTCGTCTCGGCCATTGGACACGAAACGGACTTCACGATTGCGGACTTTGTCGCCGACCTGCGCGCCCCTACGCCCTCCGCCGCCGCGGAATTGATTACAGCCGCGCAGCATCGCATCGAAGAGCGTGTGCAGGCGCTGGATGAGCGGATGATTCGGGCGCTCCGCTACCAGATGATGCGGGCACGGCATCGGCTGACCGCGGCGTCGACCGATGCGATGCGCGGCCGGTTGCTGGCATTGATTGGGCGGCGCTCGCAACGGCTGGATGACCTGCGATACAGGCTGGGTGCAGCGATGAATCGGCAGTTGCGCATGCGTTCGGAGCGCATCCGGGATTTGACAGCGCGCATCGACCGGCAGAATCCTTCGATTCGTCTGACGCTCGCCCGCCGCCGTCTCGACCGCGCGCATCAGCAGATGCAGCAGCTCGGGGCGACCGCCATCTCCGCTCGCCGCAATCGCCTGGACCGTGCCTCTGGGAGGTTGATGGCGTTGTCTCCGCTGGCTGTGTTGAGCCGTGGATACGCGATCATCTACGCAGAAGATGGCACCATTTTGCGTGATGCGAAGGACGCAGAAGCTGGCGCGAAGATTCGCACGAGGCTGGGCAAGGGATCGCTGACAGCTGAAGTACTGTCCGTCGAATCCAAGTAATGGATTGATCGCTGACAGAGCAAGACCGTGATTCGGGATTTGTCCGGCCAACTACTGCGGAGAGCGCCGTGGAACCGGGATAAAGACTAGTTGAGAACTTCGTTCTAAGACGCTTTCAGCCGCTCGATGATCTCCGATTGTGGGACCTTGACTTGCTCGCCCGTAGCGAAATTTTTTACTGTCGCCATTGTCTCGCGAACTTCATCTTCTCCGAGGATGACGATGTTGCGCGCCACCTTGTCTGCCAGGTCGAAACTCTTGCTCAGGCGGAATGTGCCGTCACCTATCTCGACGGATAGTCCAGCATGGCGAAGGTTGCGTGCAAGCGCGAGAACGGCTGCATTGCGCTCTGCGCCCATGGGCGCGATGTATGCATCCAGCTTCGCCGCAATCGTTGTGCCGCTGAATTCATTTGCAGCCGCAGCTTGCGCCTGCAGCGTCAGGATCAGCCGATCTTCGCCAATGGCGAATCCTATGCCGGGAGCCTTGGGACCGCCCAGCATCTCGCTCAAGCCGTCGTATCGCCCGCCACCTAGCAGTGCATTCTGCGTACCCAGGCCGCCGCCGTCGGGAATGGTGAACTCGAAGGTGGTCCGCGTGTAGTAGTCGAGGCCGCGAACGAGGCGCGGATTCACGGTATACGCGACTCCGCAGGCATCCAGCGCGGCGCGCACCGCGGCGAAGTGCTCTCGCGACGCGTCGTCGAGAAAGTCGGCGATCTTCGGTAACGCGTCGATGATCCCCTGGTCTTCGGGCGCCTTGGAATCGAGCACGCGCAGAGGATTGGTGTCTGCGCGGCGGCGATTGTCCTCGCACATCCGGTCTTTCACTGGCTCCAGAGCCTCGCGCAGCGCTGCGTTATAACGTTTGCGATCTTCGGATGAGCCGACAGAGTTCAGCTGCAAATGCCAGCCTTGGATGCCGAGTTCATCGAGCAATGTCGCCAGCATTTCGAGCACCTCGGCGTCGCGCAGGGGGCTTTCCGCGCCGCTCGAAACAGGCCCGAGGACCTCGACCCCAATCTGCCAAAACTGCCGGTAGCGTCCGCGCTGTGGGCGCTCGCGACGGAATTGCGGCCCGATGTAATACAGCTTTTGCAGGTCTCCGCGTTCGCCCAGCTTGTGCTCGATGTAGGCACGTACTACGCCTGCGGTGTTCTCGGGTCGCAAGGTCAGGCTCTGTGCTTTTTCGCTCGCCGCTCGGGCACGGTCTTCCCACGTGTACATCTCTTTCGAGACGATGTCGGTCTCTTCGCCCACGCCACGTGCGAACAGCGCCGTGTCCTCGAACACGGGCGTACGAATCTCGCCGAATCCATAGCGCGAAAATACTGCGCGAGCAACCGCTTCGACGTGATTCCACAAGCCGGTTTCGGGCGGCAGCAGGTCGCGCGTCCCACGCACAGCTTTCAACACACTCAATCGCTTTCCTTGGTTCGACATTCCTTCCAGTGTAGCGAATTGGATGGTGCCAGGTCTGGATAGGCGTCGTTCAAGCTCAGACGAATATTCTTCGGTCCACACCGCAATGTTAACTCCTATCTGCCGTGTGCAAAGAGTTTGGCGAGTTCCTGCGGCGGCACGACCTCTAGCTGTGCGTAGGTGCAGTCTGCTGGAGGTTTGTCTTTCCGCCACCGGCGAAACTGAGCCATGTGGCGAAAGCGGTCGCCCTGCATGTGCTCGTAGGCAACTTCAAGGACAAGCTCGGGGCGCAGTGGTTGCCAGCTAAGATCCTTGCCGGCTGACCAGCGGCTCTTTGCCCCCGGCATCCTGCCGTCGCCGGAGCTCTCCGCCCAGCCTGCCCAGGGATGTCCTTCCATCGCGTGTTTGCGATACGGTGCAAGGAAAGCGACCAGCTCTCGACGCTTCTCCATTGTGAAGCTGGAACAGACTCCCACGTGTTGCAACGCTCCGCCCGCGTCGTACAAGCCCAGCAGAAGCGAACCCACCGCTTCATCCTTGCCGTCTTTGTGCCAACGAAAGCCTGCGACCACGCAATCACAGTCACGCTCATGCTTGATCTTCAGCATGGCGCGCTTATCCGGTTGGTACGTTCCCTGTGCGGCCTTTGCCATTACGCCATCTAGACCTGCGCCTTCAAAGCGCTTGAACCAATCCGCCGCAACGTCGCGGTCCTGTGTTGCGGGTGTGATATGGATGGGAGGTTTCGCATGCGCCAGCAACTTTTCCAGCCGCTTGCGGCGTTGTGCGAAGGGCAGTTCGCGCAGGTCATCGTTTTGCTCGCACAGCAGGTCGAAGAAGACGGCGGATGCGGGCGTCTGTTCGGAGAGCATCTTCACCCGTGAGGCAGCGGGATGGACGCGCAACTGGAGCGCGTCGAAATCGAGTCCACGCTTGCCTGCGATCACGATTTCACCATCGAGGACACAACGTTCCGGGAGGCTCTCGCGAAGCTTTTCGATCAGTTCGGGAAAATAGCGGTTCAGGGATTTCGTGTCGCGGCTTTGGATGAGGATGTCATCGCCGTCGCGGAAGACGAGCGCGCGAAACCCATCCCACTTCGGCTCGAAGATCCACCCCTCCCCTTGGGGGATGGAATCCACGCGCTTGGCCAGCATCGGTAAGATTGGGGCCTTTACCACGAGACTCATAGCATGCTCCGTCATAGCTAATTTAGATGCAGCCCGCCTGCGCGCCTCTGCACCTGCTGCATAAGCAAACAAAGGGCGAATATAATCGAGGGCATGGAGGTGTGCGGTCTCATGGATTCTGACTTTCAATCCGACCGCTTCGGCTTCCTGCACATCGACCTGAACAGTTTTTTCGCTTCTGTGGAGCAGCAGATCCACCCGCAGTTTCGCAACCGGCCGCTGGCGGTCGTGCCAACCATGGCGGAGACGACCTGCTGTATCGCGGCCAGCTACGAGGCGAAGGCCCTGGGCATCAAGACCGGGACGCAGGTGGGCGAGGCGAAACGCATCTGCCCGGAGATTGTGCTGATCGAGGGCAGCCATTCCGTGTATGCGGAGTACTCGCACAAGATCGCCGCCGCGGTCGATCGCTGCTGCCCGGTGTCGCACACGCCTTCGATCGACGAGATGGTCTGCCAGTTGATGGGTCGCGAACAGGAGCCGCCGCGGGCGCGCAGCATCGCACTTGCGATCAAGCAGGCGATCAAGGATGACGTAGGCGAGACCTTGCGCTGCTCGATCGGCATGGCACCGAATCGGTATCTCGCGAAGATCGCCAGTGACATGCAGAAACCGGATGGGTTGATCGGTCTGCTGCCGTCGCAGCTGCCAAGGGCGATCGCGCATCTGGAGCTGCGCGATCTGCCGGGTGTAGGCGCCAAGACCGAGGTCCGGTTGAAGGCGAAGAACATCCATACGATGGAGCAGCTGCTCGCTCTCGATCGTACGGGTATGCATGCGCTGTGGGATTCGGTGTGGGGCGACCGGTTGTATCACTGGCTGCGCGGCGCGGCCACTGGAGATGACGGTGCTCCGGTCGACTCGGGGCTCCAGAAATCGCTTGGGCACTCACATGTGCTTGGGCCGCAACATCGTACGCCGGAGGGCGCATGGGCAGTAGCGCATAAGCTGCTCCACAAAGCGGCGATGCGGCTGCGGATGGAACACTTCTACGCCAGCGCAATGGGTGTGACCATACGCTACCAACTGACGCGGGAGCAGGCAGCGCAGATGAAATCGAAGAAACATTTCTCCGGCATACGCCACTCCGGCTGGGGGATGGAGGCGCGCTTCTCGCCGTGCCAGGATACGCTGACGCTGCTGAATGCGTTGCGTGGTGCATGGGCAAAGAGCCCTGAAGGCGCGGAGTTCATGCGCCCCTTCTTCGTCGGAGTGACGATGCACAACCTGATTCCGGAGAGCGAATATCAGGCTTCGCTTTTTGGCGATCCTGAGAATCGCGGCGAGCTTGCAGCCACGATGGACAAGCTGAACCTGAAGTATGGCCACACTACACTGCACTTTGCCGGCATGCTGCCGGCGAAGGAGTCCGCGCCTACGCGCATAGCCTTCACGCAGATTCCGGTGCAGTATGGCGTGGACTACATGTAGCACTTACTCGTAGTAGCGTGCAAAGCTGGTGTCGGTCTCGAAGATGGTGCAGTCCTTGATGCGGACGCGTCCGCCGGTGATCTGCTGAAGTTCGCGAGCGGTCTCATCATAGAAGTATCGGGCGAGATTTTCCGCCGACGGATTGACCTCGGTGAAAGGCTCAAGGTCATTGATCATCTGGTGATCGAGATAGTCGACGACGGGGCGCAGCAGGGTCTTGAGCACTTTAAAGTCCAGCAGCAAGCCTGCTTGGTCGAGTTCAGCGCCAGCGAGGGTGACCAGCACGCGATAATTGTGGCCGTGGGGATTTTCGCACTTGCCCTTATAGTTGCGCAGGTAGTGGCCGGAGGAAAAACCCGCCTCTACGGTGACTTCAAACATACTCGTGATTCCCTTCAGTGTTGATTGTATCGTCGCTGGTGGCGCGGCGCTCTAACCGTGTGGCGGATGGTTGTTATTCAGGAACGGCGACGGCGGCTCTCTTCCGCGCGGCGCTCTGCCTGCGCAAAGAGCGCCGAGAGTACACCCGCCAACGCAACCACCAGGGAGACGACGAACAGCACCAGGCCCATCGTCCGCCACAGCGATGCATCCCCAGGCGAGCCGGGCTGCCGGGCGACGTTCGTGTAAGCCACGCCGCAGGAGATCAGCGCGAAGAGCGCCAGTGAAGCTGCGAGAATGAATAAATTGCGACCCATGGCCTGACTTTGAGGATACGCGACCTACCGCGCCTGGTAGCGTTCGAGCACGTCCGTCATGGAGACGACGCCTTCCAATGCGCCACGGGCTGCACGGTTCGTGACGGGAAGAAGAGGCCAGCGACGAAAGTGCGGCAGCGCAGACGCGAGAGGAAGATCGGGAAACAGGACAGGAGTCCGTTCCGGGCCGAGGCATTGCTCGAGGATGGCGCTTGCGTCCGTATTCTGCGGTTCCGTCACCGCAATCAAGCCGCCCGCTGAGGCCACGGGATCTACATCGTCGGTGTCGGCTGCACCGGTGAGCACTGAGTCGATCTCGTGCCGGGTAGCGGCATACCAGAGACCGTCGCTGCAGTGGATCAGCACCGGACCACGCTCCTGAGAGTGATGTTGCGCGAGCACGCCAGCAGCTGCGGCCAGCGTATCCGTGCCTTGCAGAATCGGCACGATGACAGTATGCAGTGCATCTTCGATGTGCAGGCTGTTCTCTTCGCGCCGCTCTTCCATGGAGGGCAGGTAGAGTCCGTCCTGGTGCGTAAAAATTTCAAAGATGGGAACGGGCTGGATGGAGCGAGAGAGCAGGTACGCGATGGTATTGGCCAGGATGACCGGCAACACGATGGAGTAATTTCCGCTGACCTCCATCACCATGAAGACAGACGTGAGCGGGACGCGAAGAAACGCCGCAAAGAGGACGCCCATGCCGACCAGCGCGTAGGAACCGATGGAGCCGGTGAGATGTGGGAAGAAGTGATGCTCAAACGTGCCTACCGATGCACCCAGCATGGCTCCGATGAAGAGCGTAGGGGCGAACATGCCGCCGGGCGTTCCGCTCGAAAATGAAAGCGTCGTCGCGATGATCTTAAAGACCGCGAGAAGAAGCAGCACCTTCCACGCGAACTGTGCATGCATGGCTGCATCGATCGCCTCGTACCCTGCGCCCATGATCTGCGGCAGGCCGAAGTAAGCGATGCATCCGATGAGGAAGCCCGCGGCGGCTGGCTGCGCAAGCTGCCACGACGCGGGCTGACGGCGCAGCAGAGGACGTAGCCAGCCCAGCGCCATCGTGAAGACGAGCGAAGCGATGCCGCCGACGATACCCAGCACCGCATAGGCCAGCAGTTCGCGCGGATCTACGAGGTTGACGACGGGGATGCGAAACATCGGCTGCGCGCCCCAGAACCAACGAGCCACCACGACGGCCGAGATCGCCGACAGCACGATGGAGCCCAGGATCGCCGCGCTCCAGTTACCGATCACTTCCTCGATGACGAAGAGGATCGCGGAGATGGGTGCGTTGAAAGCCGCTGCAAGCCCGGCCGCCGCGCCAATCGGGGCGAAGACGCGCAGACGCTCGCGGGAGAGACCGAAGCGCCGGCTGATCTGCGACGCGACTCCGGCGCCTATCTGCAGAGACGGATCCTCCGGCCCAAGCGAGTGGCCGCTGCCGATGGCCAGCGCGGAGAGGAGAAATTTACCGACGACAGTGCGCGTTGAGATGTATCCATTGCGAATGTAGAACGCGGCCTTGGTCTGGTTGATCCCGCTGCCCCGAGCTTCCGGGAAGACAAAGCGCACGAGCAAAGCGATGACGACGCCGGCAAGTGTGGGAACGGCGATCAACCTGAGCTGGCCGGGGTTTGGCGAGGAGCCGCGCAGCAGCACGCTCAGCCAGTCGATCGCCATGCGAAAAGAAACCACCAGCAGGCCGGAGATGACCCCGACAAAGATCGATAGTAGAAGTAAAAGGCGCTCTTCGCGCACACCTGCGGCCGTAGTGGAGAGCGTGGGGGACCTTGGCACGGCTGTCCCGTTGTCCTTTCCGCGATTGCGGATGAATTGGTCAGTCAAGCGGGACAAGAGTCGATGCCTGCCTTTCTGCGTGCGCCAGCACGTTGTGCGGCGATGTGGCGAGGACCAACAACAGGTTGTCGTCGCCGGTTGGCGCTGTACATAATTTGGCTGTCTCGATCTCCGTGTCGAAGATCAACTGCATGGTCGCAGTCTGCTGAATCGGATCGCGAAGCAAGGCCGTGGAAGTCAGGGCGCTGGCAGGTCCGACCCACCGCGCGTCGATTGGCTCCAGCGGAGCGGGCAAAGGATTCTCCGCGGAGAAGTTCGCCGAGCATTGGTCGAATCGCTTCCCTGCAATCGTGCGCGCAGCAAGAATGCGGGCGAGCCGCTCCCTTGGAGATTGCGTCGAGGAAGGGTCCAGCGCCACAATACGCTCGGCGTTCCGGGCCATGGTGCGCTGCTCTGCCGCATCTGGATCGGAGGATACGTGGCCCGCATCCAACACGGCGATTTCGCGCGTGAACAGACGATGAGCCGCTTCGAAGTCGCCGGAATGGTAGGCAAGATTCGCTGCCGCACGCAGCGCAGCCGTGTCTGTCGGCTTGTCGGAGACGGCCTTCTGGTCGTAAGTCCAGGCATCGACTGGATCGCCGGTCTGCTGCAACATCTCACCCAGCTTCCTATCGCGTTCGAAGTTGTCGGGCGCATTGGTGCCGGCGGTCAGCAGTTCAAGACGTGCCGCCGGCAGATCATTGTTCTCGATCAGGTACTGGGCCAGCTCCAGTCGAACATCCGCCCTGCGGTCCACGCCGTTCCCTTCCCAGGTCCCGTAGATTGACGCCCGGTAAAAATTGATGGCCGTCTGGCGATCCTTTCTTCCCGCCGCCAGCCTTGCCAGCGCAAGGTTGATTGGGCCGTCGCCCGGCTGCGCCTCCCACAAACTCATGTAGTAGTTGTAACTCTCATCGCGACAGCCAGAGCAGTCGGCCTGGCCGAGTGCCTGCGCCAGCAGAAGTTCATAGGCGCGCGTGCCGGGTGAATACGCAAGTGCCGTGCGCAGATCAATAATCGCGGCGTCCGCTCTGCCAGCCCGCAGATCACGCAAACCTTCGCTGGACCAATCCTGCGCCAACACAGCCCGCCGCGTGCTGAACGATCGAAACAGGAACAGCGTGATCACGAACAGCATCCCTGTGCCGAACAGAAGACCTGCGAACGAGATTGAATCACGCAGGATCAATCGTCTTTTCGCCAGCGCCGGTTCCTCAGCGACCATGTAGCCATTCTATTCGGAGAGCTTGAGCTATTCTCTGCCGACATGCGGACGGTGCCTGCAAATCGCGCACAGACGCGAGAAGTCTCATCCCACGGGGAACCAGGGTTCTACCCCCTATCGCTGGACATGTGTGGTAACTCACTCGATTCCCCAAACGCCCATGGACAGCGAGAATTTGTAACACTGTGTTGGAGGAATCTAAGGAATGAGTCTGCGCCTCCCCCTGCTTCGCCGAGTGCTTCTGCTAACCGTGTCGGCAGGCTGCTTTACGCCGCTGATTTGTGCAGGACAAGCTACGCCTGCTGGCGGTAGATTCCCAGAACCTTCCAAGATCGACATCTTTGCTGGCTATAGCTATTTCCATCCGCATGACAGCGATATTTACAGCCAGCCCTACTTCACTCTGCCTGACGGTTTCGCGGCAAGCATTACCGGGTATCTCAGCCAGGCCTTCGGTGTTCAGGCCGAATACACTGACTATCCCAACGATCCCGATTATTGCTTCTCCACAGCGCAGGCAGGTCCGGTCTTTCGCCACCAGGTTGGAAGACTCATTCCCTACGCACACGTGCTGGGAGGAGCGGCTAGGGTTGGCCCTTCCTATAACCACCAAGGAACTGGTGACTGCAAATGGACATGGGGTGCGGAGGCGGGCATCGGCACTGACTATGTGCTCCCTGCTCCGGCGCTGCGCAACCGTTTCGCCGTACGCGTAGAGGGTGATTTCCAGTACAGCCAGGTGAACTTCGGCCCACAGCTCGTGCCGGGTACGTATGTCGGCGGCGAGGGCCAGATCTTCGCTTACAGACTAAGCGGAGGATTGGTATACCGTCTCGGCGAGATTAAACCGCCCTTCCCTGCTGCCTTCGCCTGTGAACTACAGCCAGTCAGCGTCTACTCGGGCGACCCCATCACCCTTACAAGCAGCACGACCGGACTCCAGCAGAGAAGGCATCCGCCCATCTACACGTGGACCACTACGGGCGGCAAGCTGGCGCGCGCGGAAGGCGGAGTCACGATCGCCACCACCGGACTTGCACCCGGCGACTATACCGTCAACGGACGCGTCTCCGAAGGCAATGCGGCGAACCAGCATGCTGAATGCACCGCATCCTTCCGTGTGATTGCCTACCAGCCTCCGACACTTTCATGCTCGGCAAATCCCAGCAGCATTCTGCCCGGCGGATTTGCAACGATTACTGCGGCAGGCATCAGCCCGCAGAATCGCGCGCTCAACTATTCCTACGGCACCACCGCCGGCCAGATCACCGGCACGGGCACCTCGGCAACGCTCTCCACCGCCGATGTCCCCCCGGGGTCGATCACCGTCTCCTGCAATGTGGTCGACGATATGGGCAAATCTGCCTCAGCGACCACCACGGTGGCCGTGACCGCTCCTCCGCCTCCGCCTCCTGCTCCGGTGCCGGCTGCGCATGCGCTGTGCAGTCTCTCATTTGAGCGCGACCACAGGCGCCCGACGCGAGTAGATAACGAAGCCAAAGGCTGCCTGGACGATATCGCGCTGGAGATGAACCGCGAGTCCGACGCCGTACTGGTGGTTGTCGGCAAACACGACCCGCATGAGAAGCCTGAAGCCGCCGCGGAACGTACGCTGAACGTGAAGCAGTACCTCACGCAGGAGAAAGGCATCGACGCCAACCGCATCGAAGTCCGCACCGGCGAGACCACGGGCCGCACCGTGGATAACGTACTCGTCCCGCCAGGTGCCACATGGGATGCGGCTGGAACGACCAGCTTCGATCCAGCCCGGGTGCAACGCCATGGCGAGCCATACTCCTCACACTAACGAATCGCCTTCACCTGCAAAAAGAGCGGCTTCCTGCCGCTCTTTTTGTGCGTGGGAAGTAGACGGACGACGCTCTCTCGAGTCACTGAGCTGAACTCCGTTAGCGAGCTAAGCGAAAAACTTGGACTGGCTGCGACTAAATCCGCCTCCACTGCGTCTACGGAATCGTCCGATAGTCTGCCTGGAAACCTGCTGCCGTTGGCCTAATCGCGCAAAGCGGAAAAACCCTGTAAACTTTCGCTCGCAAGCAATCCGCAACTCAACGCGCCGCAAACTGAACGGAGACCAATCCATGCCGACACTCGATTCGAATCGCAGAGACTTTGTAAAACTGGGCGGAGCAGCCCTTGCCGTTGCAGCCACCCGCACCACCCACAGCTACGCCGCAGGCGCGGCCAGCTACGCGAAGATCATCGGAGCCAACGACCGCGTTCGCACGGGCATCATCGGCTGCGGTGACCGTATGCGCGATGGCGATGTGCCGGCCTTCGTCTCCAATCAGAAAGAGATGAACTTCGAGCTCGTCGCAGTGTCGGACATCTGGAAGATTGCGCGTGAAGAAGGGGCAGCCTACGTCGAGCAGAAGTGCGGCAACAAGATCGACACCGTACGCAACAATGATGAGTTGTACGCGCGTAACGACATCGACGCAGTCCTGATTGCGACCGCCGACTTCCAGCACGCGCGTCACGGCATTGAAGCCGTCAAAGCGGGTCGCGACGCCTATGTCGAAAAACCAACCGCACACTTCATGACTGACGCACGAAACTTCCTCAAGGCCGTCGAAGATTCCAAGCAGGTGGTCGCCGTCGGAACGCAGCGCCGGTCCTCGCCCGTGTATCAGAAGGCGTGCGACTACATTCAGTCGGGCAAATTCGGCGATATCGTAATGGTCGAGATGTGCTGGAACGTGAACGATCCCGGGCGCTGGCGCCGCATTAAGGCCGTGCCTCGACTCAAGGAAGAGGACACGGATTGGAAGCGCTACTGCATGGGCGTCATCAAGGACAAGTTCGACGCGCGCAAGTATCTCGAGTTCCGCACCTTCTGGCCCTATTCCTCGGGAATTCCCGACCAGTGGCTGGTCCACCAGATCGACACCGTTCACTGGTTCACCGGACTGCCGCATCCTCGCTCGGTCGTCGCGAATGGCGGGATCTATCAGTGGAAGGATGGCCGCACGAACTGGGATACCATGACCGCTGTCTTTGATTACGGTCCGCTCGATGACATGTCGAAGGGCTTCCAGGTACAGTTCACATCGCGCTTCTCGAACTCCGATGGTGGGGTCAAGGAAATCTATTACTCCAACGGCGGCATGATCGACATGGACAAGCAGACTGTAACTCCGGAAGGTGGCCTGCATGCAAGGCCAGCCGAGGCCATGGGCTTGAAGGAGAACCTGCTGCCAACCTTTTCCCTGACTGAACATGCGGAGAAGGCCTCCACGGATGCAAACACCCACGGAGATCCCATGACCACGGCCAACATGCGTAACTGGATGGAGTGCGTGCGCTCGCGCAAGACGCCGAACGCCAGCATCCACGCCGGTTACAGCCACTCCATTGCGCTCTGCATGAACGTCGCCGCCATCCGTACAGGACAGAAAGTAACATTCGATGACAAGACGCAGCAGGTAATGGTCGGAGGCAAGCCGTATGAGACTCTATAGAGCCTTCGCGCTTGCCCTTGCCGCAGGAGGCACGATGGTCAGCGCACAAGGGAAGGCCGGCGTGAAGATCGACGTGAAAGACGCAGAACATCGCGTCGACATCACCGTCGACGGCCAACCCTTCACCTCTTACCTGTGGAAGACCAACCAGCGCAAGCCGATTCTCTATCCCCTGATTGCGCCGGATGGAACGACGCTGACCCGCGGCAATCCTCCGCTGCCGGGCCAGCGTACCGACCATCCTCACCACGCAGGACTTTGGTTCGACTACTCCAATGTCAATAACATCGACTACTGGAACAACTCGGACGCGATCAAGCCGGAGGCGCGTGCGAAGTACGGCTCCATCGATCTGGATCGTATCGTCTCCAGCAAAAGCGGCCGCCGCTCAGGCGAACTCGTCACGGAATCGACGTGGTATCCATCCTCCGACGTTCCATCGGTTGGCAGTAATAAAACCCCGCCGGTCATGCACCAGAAGACTCGCTATGTCTTCCGTAAGATCATGATCGGCGACAAACCGGCGAGAGCAATCGACCTTACAGTAACTCTGACCGCAATCTCTCCTGTCGTCTTTCATGACGACAAGGATGGGTTGCTGGCACTGCGTGTAGCACCTTTCCTCGAGTCGGCGACGGCAAAACCGCAGACGCTGCGCGATTCAAACGGCATAGCAACCACGGTTGGAGGCGCAGCTTCAGCAGGGGCAAGCGGCGTCTACCGAACCAGCGAAGGCAAAGTTGGCGAGGCTGCATGGAGCACGCGCGGCCGCTGGTGCGAGCTTACCGGGACCACGACCGACGGCAAGACCGAGACGATTGCAATCCTCGATCATCCGGCAAACCCGAATTACCCAACATACTGGCACGCGCGTGACTACGGCCTGTTCGCAGCAAACCCGCTGGGAGCGCACATGTTCGATGAGAAGACCGCACCGCTGAACTTCTCGCTGGGCACAGGCAAATCAGCAACCTTCCGTTTTCGCGTATTGTTCCTCAGCAATACAGCGACGCCGGAGCAGATCAATATGCAAGCTGACCAGTGGAGCAAAGTCCACTAACGCGACCTCGCAAATTTAGTTTGGCCGAATCCCGGAGGCGACTCCGGCATTCTTTGCGTCAGTCTCCGGCAGCGGATCGGGCGCGTTCAGCTTGGTCATCACTTCCCTGCTGTCGCTGAACAGCATCATCGAACGCCCTCCGACGATCACCTTGTCACCCACTTTGGCGCGCTTGAACGGGTCGTCGACATTCTCCGTATCCATCACCTGCGTCCACGGTGAGCTATTCGGCACGGGCGGCAGCGTGAACTCCACGCCTTCATGGAAGGCATTCACGAGGATGAGAAAGCTGTCATCCTCCAACGGATTTCCTTGGTCGTCCGCGACCTGCAGCGTCTTGCCGTTCAACATCAGCGCCATGGATCGCGTCCACTCGGTCGTCCATGCGGACTCCGGCATCTCCTTGCCATCTGCTCCATACCACGCAATGTCGCGCTGGACCGAGTTGCGAATCGTACGATCCTGAAAGAATTTCCTTCGGTGCAGGTTCGGGTGAGTCAAACGCAGCTTGACCAGCTTGCGCGTAAACTCCATCAGCCGCACACGCGATTCATCCAGCTTCCAGTCGTACCAGGTCAGCTCGTTGTCCTGACAGTAGCCATTGTTGTTACCGCGCTGCGACCGCGCAAATTCATCGCCGCCGCAGATCATTGGCACACCCTGGCTCAGCAGTAGAGTCGCGAGAAAATTGCGGATCTGACGCTCACGCAATTTGTTGATCTCCGGATCCTCCGTCGGCCCTTCCGCGCCCATGTTCCACGAATTGTTATTGCTCTCGCCGTCGGAGTTGTTATCTCCGTTCGCCTCATTATGTTTATCGTTGTAGCTCACGAGGTCACACAGCGTAAATCCATCGTGCGCGGTAATGAAATTAATACTGGCATAAGGCTTGCGCCCATCCGTCTGATAAAGATCGCTTGACCCGGTCAGACGATAAGCGAAATCGGAGAGCGTACCCGCGTCTCCCTTCCAAAAACGTCGCACTGTATCGCGATATTTTCCATTCCACTCCGCCCACAGAACGGGAAAGTTGCCGACCTGGTAGCCACCATCACCTACGTCCCACGGCTCGGCGATCAGCTTCACATCAGCCAGCGTAGGATCCTGGTGGATGGTATCGAAGAAGCCGCCCAGCTTGTCCACATCGTGCAGCTCCCGCGCCAGCGTCGCCGCAAGGTCGAAGCGGAAGCCGTCCACATGCATCTCCGTTACCCAATAGCGCAGGCTGTCCATCAGCATCTTCAACACCTGCGGATGATGCACGTTCAGCGTATTACCCGTGCCGGTGTAATCCATGTAGTAGCGCGGATTGTCCTGCATCAACCGGTAATAAGTCGTATTGCAGATTCCCTTGAAGCTAAGCATCGGGCCTTTTTCGTTGCCCTCGCAGGTGTGGTTATAGACCACATCGAGGATCACTTCGATGCCCGCGACATGCAGCGCCTTCACCATCTCTTTGAACTCGCGAACCTGCCCGCCGCGCTCAGGCCGAGCGCTGTAGCGCTTAGCCGGGGCAAAGTATCCGAGGGTGTTGTAGCCCCAGTAGTCGCGCAGCCCGCGGTCGACTAAATGGCCCTCATCCACCATCTCGTGGATCGGCAGCAGCTCAACCGCGGTGACGCCCAGCGCTTTCAGATAATCGATGCTCGCTGGATGCGCCAGCCCGGCATAAGTGCCGCGCAGATTCTCCGGCACATTCGGATTATTTTTTGAAAACCCCTTCACATGCAGCTCATAGATCACAGAATCAGACAGCGGGGTCTCCGGCGGACAGTCATCGCCCCAGTCGAAATGGTGTTCTACCACCACGCTCTTCGGCACTCCGCCTGAGCTGTCTCGATCATCCCGCTTAGTATCGTCGCCGCTCATCAGATCGTAAGGAAAGATCGGCGCCTTCCAATCCAGCTGACCTGAAATCGCCTCCGCATACGGATCGATCAGCAGCTTATTCGGATTGAAACGGAATCCTTTTTCTGGCTCCCACGGCCCCTCCACGCGATATCCGTAGAGTTGCCCCGGCTTCACATCGAGGATCAACCCATGCCATACAAACGCTGTTCGCTCACGCAGCGGAATACAGTCCGTCTGCTTGCCGTTGTCGTCGAACAGGCAGACGGAGACGCCAGTCGCGTGCTCAGAGTAAACGGCAAAGTTCGTTCCCTTGGAACTGACCTTCGCGCCCAGGGGATACGGCCGGCCAGGGAGTAGCTTGCGTGGCATTGAGTCCTCTCAAATTGCTTGAATTGACCTAGTAAGACGCGCGCACGCGCCATCTAGTTGGTCCTGCCGACGAGATAGATCTTCCACCGCCAGTTTTGCGGCACGCGGCAAAGCGGCTTTTGTTATGAATCCGGCAACACCCTCGTTTGCATGGTCCACTCTCGCCCTCGGTAGATCTACAATCAGCCACATGGCGAAAGCTCTGCGCGCAGCACGCTCCGAAATCTCGTTCGTTACGCTGACGACACACGGTCGAAACCCGGTATTCGATATCTCGCGGGTTGCGGAGCAGTTTATCGATCTGTTGCTGCACTATCGCATGCTCGGCTACTACAAACTCCATGCCTTCGTAGTTATGCCTGACCACGCGCATCTTCTGCTTACACCGCAGTCGATCACACTCCAGCAGACCGTCCGCTTGATCAAGGGCGGCCTTGAGCAACATATCCAAACCGCGCCGCCAATTTGGGAAGAAAACTTCATTGGATACTCGGTCGCAGGTATGCACGATCTGGAAATCGTACGTGCATACCTGCATCAGGTTCCGGTTCGCGCCGGCCTCGTTACAAAAGCCGGCCTCTATCCCTACTCCTCGGCCTTCCGCGATTCCATCCGCGACATATCCACCGCTCAAGAGCCGTCCGCTGTGCCTGCGGTCGCAAACTTCCCTCGTAAATCTCCAAGAACGCCCGCAACTTCCCATCACAAAATTGCGTCTTGATGGAGGAGCACTTCTTAGGAGAGCTATCCATGAAGAAACAAATTCTTACTGCAGTGTGCGGCCTCGTCCTTACGGTGGGAGCTGCGAATGCGCAAATTGTAGTCCGCATCGGCCCGCCCCCTCCGCGCCCAGTTGAAGTAGTGCCTGCTCCACGTCATGGCTGGGTCTGGGTACCTGGATTTCACCGCTGGAATGGACGCCGCTACGTCTGGGTCCGCGGTCACTACGCCCATGCGCCACGCGAAGGAGCCGTCTGGGTTCCGGGCGAATGGCGCGAAGAGCGCGGCGGCCACGTATGGCATGAGGGCTACTGGCGCTAATCCAACTCGCGACAAATAGGAAGGGGCGTTATGAGATCGTAAGACCCGTTCTTGGCTCAGCTATCATTGCAATATGACCCTTACCGCAGAAGACCGCGCCCGCCGCATCAAAGTTCTCATCTTCGACGTCGACGGCGTCCTCACCGATGGACAGCTCTTCTTTCTCCCGCAGACTGGCCCTGACGGCAAACAGTTCGGGCTTGAGTTCAAAGGCTTCACCGCGCACGACGGCCTCGGCATCACGCTCGCCCGGCTCGGCGGCCTGCGCGTGGGCCTTATCACCAAGCGCGAATCCGCCACCGTCGCTATCCGCGCTCGCGACCTGAAACTTGAGTTCGTCTACCAGGGTCAGGCGCACAAGATGTCCGCCGTCGAAGACATCCTCACCCGTGCCGGCATCACCCTCGACGAACTCGCCTATGTAGGCGACGACGTCGTTGACCTCCCCGTCATGCGCGCCTGCGGCCTCTCCATCGCCACCGCCAACGCCCGCCCCCAGGCCAAAGCCGCCGCCCACTACATCACACCCAACGCCGGTGGCCACGGTGCCGGACGCGATGCAATCGACTTCATCCTCGCCGCCCAAGGCAAGCTCGACGCGGCAATCGAAGCCTTCCTCGACGCCGACAACCCGGCCGCAGCCGCAGCCGACATCAGCACCGGCAAGATGTAGCCGAATCGCTGTCGCAGTTGTTGTTGAGATGCACTCGCAGTTGCCGTTCTCCGTTGCAGTTCCAGCTGGAGTTTGCAGTCGGCTGTTTTGCTGTCATCCTGAGCCGACGGCAAAGGAGCCCATGCTTCTCGCCCAAACAAAACCTTTCAAACCTTTCTCTCACAACGTAGGGGGAAACATTTCAGTTTGGTTCAGGTCTCTCAATATGATCGATCACCAGGCTGCTCCCGGGGCCTTTGTCATTTCGCAGATGTATTCCCAATTGGGCGAGCTTTTCCATCCATGACAATTGATCTTCCGCGAAGTCCCGCCTGTTCAGTGTGAATTGGAAGTTGTATCGCCCTCTTAGACCAGATTTATCCTGAGCTAGTTGGTGGAAGTTCTGTGAAATGAAGAATGCAAGATCATCCATAGTGCACCCGAAAAACGTCCACGTCATGTTGTCATCTTCACCGCGGGTCAGGGTCATACGACCTCCACTCGGACTTCTATAAGCGTTCTGTGGAGCCGACGTCATCTCTGAGACAGCGACTAGCTTATCGTGATCTTTATTCACTGCGATGCTCAGGTATGGAATCTGCGTGTCCACCAAGTGAGCCTGAAGCTTGTAGCGCTCCCTCAACAAACTCCTCATCGCTGCGCGCAGATAAACGTGCTCATAGGGAGCGCCGGTCTGACCACCCCACGCCTTTAGATCTTTCTCCGCAACGCGCGCATCCATGTCATATTTTTCACTCATCACCCATTCAGGAGCATTGATGATGCTCACCTTTCTTTCGTTCTCGAAACCTTCGGGGAGGTAAGCCAGCATCAGAGTGCGGTATGTACTGTCCCCGACTATGTGGATTCCATCTGGAAGAGACACGTTCCCCGAACCCCAGGGTCCGTCCGGAGGATGCCTATTAAGCTTGATCGACACAACATCAAATTTGAAGTCATCCCGCAACGAAGACGCCTGGTCTCCAGGTTGAGCCCATACTCCCTTCCCAGAAAAACACGTTAGCGATACGAACAACGCCACCCAGAATGTCGTTAACGTCCTATAACTCATTTACTTCCTCTCTGTATCCAAGTAGCAGCATATCAATGAAGCGCGCGACCGATCTGAAAGCGAACAAACCACGAATCCTCGCGCTACAATAGCGCATGGCGGCCGCCCCCACCTCCGAACCTGAAGCACCCGCCACAGCCGCACTAGCCTGGGCGCACCCCATTGTGGCGGAGTGGTTCCTCACCAAGTTCGGCTCCGCGACCGAGCCGCAACAAGAAGGCTGGCCCGCAATCCTGCGCGGCGACACCACACTCATCTCCGCCCCCACCGGCTCCGGCAAAACGCTAGCCGCCTTCCTCGTAGCCATCGATCACCTGCTCCGCCTCGCCATCGCCGGAGACCTCGCCCCCACCACGCAGGTCCTCTACGTTTCGCCACTCAAAGCGCTCTCGAACGACATCCAGAAAAACCTCGACGCCCCCCTCGCCGAGATCCAACAACTAGCCGCCGCCCGCGGCCTCCTCTGCCCACCCATACGCACCGGCGTCCGCACTGGCGACACCCTGCCCATCGAACGAGCCCGCATGCTGCGCAACCCGCCGCACATCCTCGTCACCACGCCCGAATCTCTCTACCTCCTCCTCACCGCCGCCAAATCCCGCGAGCATCTCCGCTGCGTCCAAACCGTCATCGTCGACGAGATCCACGCCATAGCAGACGACAAGCGCGGGGCCCATCTAGCGCTCACGCTCGAACGCCTCGACGCCCTCGTCTGCGGTGAAAATCGCCTGTCGCCGGGCACGTTCCTCACCGGCCGCAGCACACCGCCGCAGCGCGTAGGCCTCTCCGCCACGCAAAACCCCATTGAACTCGTCGCCCAATTCCTAACCGGCGACAATCCCGCACGCAAGCCAGCCACCATCATCCAAGTGGGCCAGCGCCGCCAACTCGACCTCGCGATCGAGATCCCCTCCTGCGACGAACTCAGCTCCGTCACCAGCAACGCCATGTGGGAAGAGGTCTTCGACCGCCTCGCCGCACACGCCCTTACCCACCGCTCCACGCTGGTCTTCGTCAACACGCGCCGCCTCGTTGAAAAAATTGCCTTCGCGCTCTCCGAACGCCTCACGCCCGAGCTCGGCCCCGATTGCGTCGCCGCACACCACGGCTCCCTCTCTCGCGAACTCCGCCTCGACGCCGAGCAGCGCCTGAAGAACGGGGAGATCCGCATCCTCGTCGCCACCGCATCGTTAGAGCTCGGCATCGACATCGGCAACGTCGATCTCGTCTGCCAGATCGCCAGCACCCGCGCCGTAGCCGTCGCCATGCAGCGCGTAGGTCGCGCCGGTCACTGGCGTGGAGCCATCCCCAAGGGCCGCCTCTTCGCCACCACGCGCGACGACCTCCTCGAGCAGGCCGCCCTGATCCGCAAGATGCGGGCCGGCGAACTCGACGTACTCGAAGTTCCTCCACAGCCCATCGACGTGCTGATGCAACAGATCGTAGCCTGCGTCGGCGCCGAGCCCTGGGACGAAGACGCGCTCTTCACCGTACTCCGCCGCGCCTACCCCTACCGCACGCTCACCCGCGAGCTCTTCGACCGCATCCTCACTCTCCTCAGCGAAGGCATCGAATCCAGCCGAGGCCGCTACGGCGCATACATTCTCCGCGACGGCATCCACCGCCAGCTCCATCCGCGCCGCGGCTCACGCTCCATCGCCATCTCGAACGGCGGCGCAATCCCCGACACTGCGCTCTTCAACGTAATCCTGCAACCCGAAGGCATACAGATCGCCACGCTCGACGAACATTTTGCCGTCGACTCCAGCGCGGGCGACGTCATCCTCCTGGGCAACACCAGCTGGCGCATCCAGCGCGTCGAATCCGCTGGTCGCGTCCTCGTCGAAGACGCCCACGGCGCACCGCCCAACGTCCCCTTCTGGTTCGGCGAAGCCCCGCAACGCACCGCCGTCCTCTCCGACGGCGTAGGCGACCTCCGCGAAGAGATCGCCGCCCGCACCACAAATGTCTCCCCCCCGGACCTCACCGCAAATCTCCGGGTGCCCCATTCATCGCAGTCTCACCGCGATGAGTGGGACGTAAACCCTCCACCCGCCACACTCGCACAACAACAAATCACCACCTGCACCACATGGCTCGAAGACTCCTGCGGCGTCTGCCCCGCCGCCGCCTCCCAGCTCATCGCCTACATCGTCTCCGGCCGAGCAGTTCTAGGCGCAGTCCCATCAAAGACAACAATCATCGCCGAACGCTTCTTCGACGAAGGCGGCGGCATGCAACTCATCCTGCACGTGCCCTTCGGTGGCCGCATCAATAAGGCCTGGGGCCTAGCCCTGCGCAAGCGGTTCTGCCGCGGCTTCAACTTCGAACTGCAAGCCGCAGCCACGGACAACGGCATCAACATCTCGCTCGCCGAGCAGCACAGCTTCCCACTCTCCGACGTCTTCCACTTCCTCACCGAACACACCGCCAAGGAGCTGCTCGAACAAGCCGCCATCGCCTCACCCATCTTCAAGACCCGCTGGCGCTGGGCCGCCAATCGCTCGCTCCAACTGCTGCGCATGTCCAACGGCAAACGCATCGCTCCGCAGATCCAGCGCACTCGCTCCGATGATCTTCTCGCCAGCGTCTTCCCGCAAGCAGCCGCCTGCTTCGAGACCATCGTCGGCGACATCCAAATTCCCGACCACCCACTCGTCAACGAGGTCATGCAGGACGTTCTGCAAGAAGCGATGGACCTCGATGGCCTCAACGCAGTCCTGCGCGGAATTGCTGACGGCACCATCCGCTGCCTGGCCGTCGACACCCCGGTCCCCTCGCAGTTCGCGCACGAACTCCTCAACGCCAATCCCTACGCCTTTCTCGACGAAGCCGGCCTCGAAGAGCGCCGCGCCCGTGCCGTCTCACTCCGCCGAGAGCTGCCCAACAACACCTCTGAATCCACAAGCCTTCTCGATCAATCGGCCATCGACACCGTCCGCCGCGAGCTCTGGCCCGACCTCCGCGACGAACACGAGCTGCACGACCTCCTCCACTCCCTCATCGCCTTCCCCGTCAACCGACTCGACGACGCATCCCGCAACACCCGTCACTGGCCGCACTACTTCCAACGCCTGACCGAAACAGGACGCGCCCAACTCATCGACATAAACGGCACCCCGTGCTGGACCACCACGGAACGAAAACATCACGTATTTGCCCTTCTCAACCCCACCCAAAAAACTGTCATCCTGAGCGAAGGCGATCGCGCACTTGCGAGCACCGTAGCCGAAGGACCTGCGGTTGCCTTTGCCGCTGCAAGTTCTTCCCCAGGACAAACAACTGATCCAGTTACAAATCAGTCCGCCATCCAACAGTACGTTCAAGGCTGGTTACAAATTACCGGCCCCGTCACCGCCACCGTCCTCGCCGCCCACCTCAACCTCGATCCCGTCCCCATCTTCCAGGCCTTCCTCACGATGGAGATGCAAGGTCTCCTCCTACGCGGAGCCTTCGAGCACCCCGCCACCACCGACGACCACGCCATCGAGTGGTGCGAACGCCGCATCCTGCAACGCATTCATCGCCTTACCCTCGCCACCGCCCGCAAACAGGTCGAAGCCGTCTCCCCCCAGGTCTACATGCGCTGGCTGCTCACCTGGCAACACCTCGCCCCGCAGACCCAGCTCACCGGCGAAGAAGGCGTCCTCGCCGCACTCCATCAACTCGAAGGCTTCGAGGCCCCAGCTGTAGAGTGGGAGCGCACCCTCCTCCCCGCCCGCGTCGCCAACTACGAACCTTGCTGGCTCGACCAGCTCTGCCTCTCCGGCGCCGTAGGCTGGGGCCGTATCTCACCGCACCCCGCCTGGTCATCGCAGAACCAGTCCGCCGCCGACACCACCGCCCGCCCTCGCCGCGTCATCCCCACCAACGCCGCCCCCATCACCTTCTACATCCGCGAGTCCGCCGACTGGCTCCCCCACGCCCTCGCCTCCCAATCCATCGACGCCGCACTCCTCACCGCCACACTCTCCCCCGCGGCCCTGACCATCCGCACCCTGCTCGCCCAGCGCGGAGCCTGCTTCGCCAACGACCTCCAACGCGTCACCGGCCTCTCCCGCGCCGAAACATGCCACGCCCTCTGGGAACTCGCCACCGCCGGCCTCGCCGCAGCCGACGGCTTCGACCAGCTCCGCGCCCTCATGGACCCGCGCCGCAAATCCACCACCACCGACACCCCGAACAAACGCCCCACCCGCACCACCGCTGGCCGCTGGTCCCTCCTCAACGACGGCTCCCCACTCGCCCTTGATGCAATCGCAAATGCACGCCGCAACGATGCCGCCCACGAATCCGCCGCCCGCATGCTACTCGCCCGCTACGGCATTCTCTTCCGCGATCTGCTCACCCGCGAGTCCAACGCCCCCCGCTGGCGCGATCTTCTCAACATCCTCCGCCGCCTCGAAGCCCGCGGCGAAGTCCGCGGCGGCCGCTTCGTCTCCGGCTTCGGCGGCGAGCAGTTCGCCCTCCCCGAAGCCGCCGAGAGCCTCCGCCAATCCCGCGCCCGCACCTGCACCCACGAGATCACCGTAGCCGCAGCCGACCCCATGAACCTCGCCGGCATCGTCCTGCCCGGCGACCGCGTCGCCGCCGTCCCCAACAAAACAATCCGTTACCGCAACGGCGTCGTATTACTCGAAGAGGAGCAAAGTGCGAATGGGCTCCCTTCGCAAACAGAGCCGCAACCGATAAAGGCAGCGCCCCGAAAGCACAGGTTCCTCACTCCACCCGCGACTCTGGTTCGTCCCGGTTCGCCTATCCCTGCCGCTCCCACTCTGTTTTGACCGCTGTACGATTTTTTGTACTTATCCCGTTTCCTGAAAACCGGATGCGCAAATCTCGAACAACGGCATCCGGACGCAACCGCTCTCAGCTTCACCACACATTGTGCGACAATATTCAATGCAGCCGGGCACCTTCAGCAGCGCTCGTCTCGCCAGGAGAATTCCATGGAACTTTTTCAACCAATGCATCTGCTGATCATCGGCGTGATTGTCATCATCCTCTTCGGCGGCAGAAAACTGCCTGAGCTCGGCAAAGGACTCGGCGAAGGCCTACGCGGATTCAAAGACGGCATGAAGGGTCTCAGCGAAGAAGATGCCGCCGAGCAGCGCAAGCGCGAGCAGCTCGAAGCGAAGGCCTACCAGGATGCCAAGCTCGCCGCCGAAGCCAAAGCAGCAGCCGAAGCCCGTCTCGCTGCCGAACAAAAGGCGCGCGAAGGCGAAGTCGTCATCAAGTAATTCCGCCCCACGCTCAGGAGCAGGCCGTGAACCCTTCCGGCCGCCTCCACCCCCTCTACATCGCAATCAAAACCACAGCCACCACGGCGATCCCCATCCCCAGCGCCTGCCTCCGCGTAGGCCACTGTCCCAGCATCACAGCCGCCAGCAGGATCGTCGAAGCCGGATAGAGCGAAGCCAGCACCGCCGCGATATCCAGCCTGCCTGCGCGCGTCGCTGCCAGAAACAGCAGATTCCCCGAAGTATCCAGCACGGCCGTCCCCAGCGCCCATCCAGCAGCTACCCTCCCGAACCGGACCGGCACATCCCCCACGCTCTGTCGCTTCAGGCCAAAGCCCAGCGCCAGCAGCGCGCACGTTGTCAAACTGCCAATTCTCGCCGTAGCCATCGGCCAGACCACGCCTCCGGCTCCCGCCATCTTCAGCGCCACGAAGTAGAACCCGAACCCCACACCCGCAAGCCCAGCAAGCAGCATCGTCTCACGGCTTGTTGTGCCCTCACCCTTCCGCGCCGGAGCAGCCGCAATCATCCAGATTGCGATTCCGGCCACCGCAAATCCGGCCAGGGCCCGTACCCCCGGCGAGCCCATCTGCCACTCTCCAACTGCCCCGGGGATCGTCGCTGCGAGTAGCCCGCTCACCGCAGCAGCCGCGCCCATCGCTTCGCGCGAGAGCGCAACATAGAAAGCCGTCAGCGCAAGCCCACCCGCAACACCTGCCGCAACGCCCCACGCCAGCAGCGCGCCATGCGGAAATACATCTCCCCGCATTTGCGCAATCAGCACCAGCGCAGAAAAACTGGCCGCATGGCTCAACAGCACCACGCGCAAAGCCGCACGCACACTGCCGCCGGCCGACTTCACCCCCATGCCGCCGGCGAAGTCTCCCCCGCCCCACAGCACCGCCGCGCCCAGCGCCAGCAATCCATTGCCGCGCCCTAAGATCTCAAGTGGATTCACCTACCCCTGCGCCTCTACTGCGCCGGAGCCGCCGCACTTGGGCGCGTAGTCATGTCCCTTGGCCGCGGATAGTAGCCCGGCGGAGAAATAATCGTCAGGTCCGGCCCATAGTGCAGCACCTTGATCTCCAGCTTGCGATACTTGCCATCAAGGAACGGTTCATGCGTCGTATAACCCACCGTGTACTTCGCTCGCGCCTCTTCCGCAACCCGCGCAAAGCTCTTCTCGATCGACGCAATCCGGAACTCCGAATCCAGGTTCCCGCCCGTCTGGTGCGCGTACACCGGCAGCACATTGTCCCGCATCATGAACGGCAGATGTACCCGGTCCAGCAGCCCCAACACCGGCACGCCGGAGGTGCCCACCAGCGTGCCATCCACCTCAATATTATCCGTCTGTAGAATCTTCAGCACCTGCGCCCGCTTGGCCTGGCTGCCATACTCATTGCCATTCGAGATAACGTAAATCACCCGTCTGTAATCGATCGGCCGATTCCTCAGCATATTCGCCGCGGCAAGAATCGCATCATCCAGCGGATGAACCTCTCTCGGCGGATTCAACTGCATACTGCTATGGCCCCGTACCGCGGCCGTATTCGGATCGAAGTTCTGGTCGTTAACGACCGTAGTCTGCGCCATCGGCCCGCCCAGGCTACCCGCCAGGAGTTCCTCGCGCCCAGCCCCCTTCGCTCGCTCCACCGCCTGTGCCAGCCGCGGGCTCTGCGCGCCGGTAAAGTCCGTAATCAGCTTCGGACTCTTGTTGTAAGCCAGCACCGCAACCTCGTCATACTTCGAGAACGCATCCTGCACCGCACCCAGCGACGCATTCACGCGGTCCATATCTTCCTGGTTCATGCTCTGGTCAACCACAAAAACGACGGACAGCGGCCGGGATTGATTGATAAAAACCTGAATATGCTGCAGCAGCCCATTCTCATAGACCTGGACGTCGCGCGGCTCCAGCCCCGGCACAAGGCGGTTCTTCGAATCCTTTACCGTGAACGAAACATCCACCGCATCAACATTTACCCGCAGCGTCTTGATCGCCTCCCCGGCCTGCCCCGGCAGCGGCACATAGACGTCGGAAGCTCCCCCGGACTGGGTCGGCTGTGTCTGCGCTGCAACGGGAGCCACAGGCGCTACCGAAGCATCCGGCGTCTGCGTATCCCCGCTCGAACTGTCTGTCCCCCGCCCCGGTGCAACCGACCGCAAATTTGGCAGCGCAGGCTGCGGCTTTGGAGCATCCGGGATCGACTGCTGCGCCGACTCGTTCTGCCCCGCCTGCGGCTGAGCCTGCACTCCTACCAACGCCAATGCCAGCAAACCTGCGATTCCGCTCAATTTCAACTTGATTCCCCCGTGCAACAACCAGCTTTCAACCAGATATCAGACTACCAGCGGCACGCACAACCCGCCATCGTCCGCACTTTAGGAAGTTCCCATCCTCGTTGGACGCCACAATGCAATGAGACGTTGCGGCCAGCGGTTCTACCACTCCTGCTCCAAGGAATGAAAATTTACCCCCACCGAACCCTACTCCTAAAAGCATCGTCTAATAACCGTATGCACTCTCGCCGCATCGCTCCAGCCCTCCTGTCGCTCTTCCTCTTCATCCTGTTCGCCCCCACTCTCCGCGCGCAGGAAGCCCCTTCCCCCAGCGGTCCGCCGCCCGCCAGCGACGCACCTCCCCCAGCACCCGAACTCAGCGACGCCCCAACCCTGAACGTCAACGTCAACCTAGTCAACCTCTACTTTTCCGCCCGCGACAAAGACGGCTTCGTCACCAACCTCGCCAAGAGCGACTGCTCCGTCACCGAAGATAAGGTCCCGCAGACCATCAAGAACTTCACCCAGGAGAAAAAACTCCCGCTCACCATCGGCATCCTGCTCGACACCTCCGGCTCCCAGATGAACGTCCTCCCGCTCGAGCAGGAGTCCGGCGCAACCTTCCTCCGGGACGTCCTCACCCCCAAGGACGAAGCCTTCCTCATCTCCTTCGACATCAACGTCGACCTGCTCGCCGACTACACCAATCGCGCCTCCGACCTCCGCCGCGCCCTCAACAAGGCCAAGATCAACACAGGTGCCGGCACCGGCTCCATCACCGGAAACGGCGAACCCCGCGGGACATTGCTGTACGACGCGGTCTACCTCGCCGCCAACGACAAGCTCCGCGCCGAAACCGGCCGCAAGGTCCTCGTCCTGCTCACCGACGGCGGCGACCAGGGCTCCCAGGAGACGCTCAAAACCGCTACCGAAGCCGCACAGAAATCCAATGCCATCATCTATGTCATCCTCATCTCCGACCCCACCTTCGGCGACGGCAGCTACAACCTCGGCTTCGGCTCCAGCGCCATGCAACAGCTCGCCCATGACACCGGAGGCCGCGTCATCAACGTAGGCCACAACGGCAAAAAGCTCGAAGACGCCTTCAACCAGATCCAGGACGAGCTCCGCACCCAGTTCCTGCTCAGCTACAGCCCCACCAACAGCAAAGCCGACGGCACCTTCCGCAAGCTCAATCTCACCTGCGGCAAGAACCTCCAGGTCCAGACCCGCAAAGGCTACTACGCTCTACCCGCAGACGAGCCCGCGCAGTAGCTAACTCAATCCCAGCACGGGATGCACCACATAAGGCTCTTCCAAAGCCTTCACCTCATCCGTAGTCAGCTTGAGATCTACGGCAGCCACCGCATCCTCCAGATGATGCAGCTTGGTCGCCCCCACAATCGGAGCCGTCACCACCGCCTTCGTCATCAGCCACGCCAACGCGACCTGCGCCTGAGACACTCCACGCGCCGCAGCCACTTCACCCAACCGCCGAACCACACCCTCGTCGATATCTCCCGTGCGCGAGTACAAACCCTTGCCAAACGGATCTGTCCCCGACCGCGCCGTCCCTTGCTCTCCCCACGGTCGCGCCAGCTTCCCACGCGCCAGCGGGCTCCACGGAATCACACCCACGCCCTGATCCGCACACAGCGGCAACATCTCGCGCTCTTCCTCGCGATACAGCAGGTTGTAATGCGGCTGCATCGTCACAAACTTCGCCCACCCATGCTTCGCCGACGTGTACAATGCCTTCGAGAACTGCCACGCCCACATGGTAGACGCGCCGATATACCGCACCTTCCCAGCACGCACGCAATCGTTCAAAGCCTCCAGCGTCTCCTCAATCGGCGTCGTCTTATCCCACCGATGAATCTGGTACAGATCAACATAATCCGTCCCCAGCCGTTTCAAGCTCTCATCCAGCTCGAAAAAAATCTCTTTGCGCGAAAGCCCTCCACCGTTCGGGCCATCCCGCATCACCCCATTCAGCTTGGTTGCAATCACCGTGTCTTCGCGCCTCGCATTCCCCTTCAGCCAACGCCCCAGCACGCGCTCGCTGTCGCCCGTCGCATACACATTCGCCGTATCGAAGAAGTTGATCCCCGCATCCAGCGCCTGCTTGAAGAACGCCGCACTCTGCTCCTCGTCCAGGCTCCAGGCCTGGCTCCCCGGTCGCAACTCGCCCTTCGGCGGCACACCATACGACATGCATCCCAGGCAAATCCGCGACACCTTCACACCCGTCGAACCCAGATTCACATACTCCATCGCATCTCCCTCAGGCCGCTACGTCAAGCCTCCATCGCACCCGAATAAACCGCCATCCCCGCCACCGCATCCACGCCCATCGCATCCAGCGCATCAATCTCGGCCCTCTCTTTGATGCCCCCCGCCACAATAAGCTGCTTCGCCGTACAAGCCCGCAGCACCGCCGCCACATCCACCGGAAACCCCTGCATCGTGCCTTCCGTATCCACATGCGTATACAAAAACGCCGCACACGAATCCTCCAGCCAGGTCACCGCCTCCTCCGGCGTCAGCTCCACCGAATCCTTCCACCCCTTCACCGCTACGCGCCCGCCCTTCGTATCGACGGAAAAGCACAGTGCTTCCTCACCCAGCACGCGCTTCAACTCCTCCGCAAACTCCAGCCGGATCACCTTATGCCTCCGCTTCTCCGAGGCGTCCTCCGCGACGCCAAAAAGAGAAGAACCATAGATCACCCGCTTAGCCCCCGCATCCAGCAGCCGCCTTCCATCCTCCGCCGCTTTCAACCCCCCACCCACCTGGCAAGTCAGCCGCCCGCAGATCATCTCAATCAACTTGCGATTCTCCCCCTGCCGCATAGCCGCATCCAGATCAATCAGCTGCACCAGCGGATACTTCGAGAACCGCTCAATCCAATACTCAAAGTCATCGAAAGCCAGCTTCAGCTTCTCACCCTGCACCAGCTGCACAATCCGCCCACCCATCAAATCAATCGAAGGTATCAACAAATCAAAGCTCCTATGGTTTTAATTCTCTTTATCAGAAAGGTTGGTGTCGTCATGCTGTGTCCACTCAAACGAAACATCTTTGCATGCAATTCGGAACTGACAATAGCACGCCGACAACTCAAAAAACTTTCCCGCAATGACTCGGCTCAACTTCGCCTTCTCTTCCAAATCTTCTTGGAGGCCCCAGGTAAGAAAAG
This sequence comes from Acidobacteriaceae bacterium, assembly GCA_035943695.1. Lineage (GTDB taxonomy): Bacteria > Acidobacteriota > Terriglobia > Terriglobales > Acidobacteriaceae > Edaphobacter. The sequence continues at coordinate 229,061 of DASZBW010000018.1, forward strand.
TCATTCGACTATCGGAAAGATACGCAGATTCTGTTTTTGTAAAGAACTCAACTCCCTGAAAGCGCAAAAGTCCCCAACGATATCGTTCTCGTTCCGAAGATGGCTGATCCATCGTTCCAATCCAAACATTGACCTTGAACACTACAGACTGTTGGGCAATGTTGTATGTGAACTCTTCAATCTCCGCATCGTGCAATCCATTCGGGAGCTGCTCCGCCATTTCGGTAAGATTCATTCTCGAAGTCAACAAGGCAACCTCACACTAACCCCACTCCCCCGCAACTGCCGCTTCAACTCCCTTGAATCCGTAACCCCAAAATGAAAGATACTAGCCGCCAGCGCAGCATCCGCCTTCCCGCGCCCAAACACATCCGCAAAGTGCGCCGCCGTCCCCGCCCCCCCGCTCGCGATCACCGGAATCTGCACCGCCTCACTCACCGCCGCCGTCAACTCGCAATCGAACCCATTCCGCATCCCATCCGTATCCATCGAGGTCAGCAGAATCTCACCCGCCCCGCGCGCCTCAGCCTCCCGCGCCCAATCGACGACACGCAGCCCCGTAGCTTTCCGTCCGCCACTCACATACACCTCAGCCTCCAGCACGGACCTGGGTGCCCCATTCATCGCGGCTTCATCGCGATGAGTGGGTGTAGCACGTCGAGCATCAATCGCCACAATCACCGCCTGCGCCCCAAAGCTAGCCCCAATTTCCCCAATCAACTCCGGCCTCGCAATCGCCGCCGAGTTGATGCTCACCTTATCCGCCCCCGCCGTAAACACCGCCTCCGCATCCTCAGCCGTCCTCACGCCGCCGCCCACGGTAAACGGCACAAACAACTTCGCCGCGGTCCTTCGCACTGTATCCAGCAGCGTCCCACGCCCCTCATGCGTAGCCGTAATATCCAGCAGCACAATCTCATCCGCCCCCGCCGCCGCATGCCGATGCGCCAGCTCCGCCGGATCGCCCGCATCGACGATATCGACAAACTGCACGCCCTTCACCACCCGCCCACCCCGCACATCCAAACAAGCAATAATCCTCTTCGTCAGCATCAATTTACCTTGCCTTTACGTTGTCGCGGACTACTTGTCTTACTTCTTCCGCCTCGTTTGGGTTCAACTTCGTCAATAGGATGGGAATGAACCTTTTCTTATTCGGAAAAAGAAGAATCAGGTTGTCACCCTCAACCATTCGAGCGATACTCTGCCATTCATAGTGAGTAGAAATCAGACCAGAGACTATTGCATTCACTCCTGTATCGTCCAGTGTCAGCTCCACCTCGCGAGAGGTTGAATTTTCTGGAAACGTGGATTCATACACTCGCTTTGTTTTTACCCACAGAACTAGCCATATCACGGCACTGCCGATCAAAAAGGTTACAGCTATGGTTGAGAAGCTGAAGGCTCCATCTTCGTCTCCGTGTTGTTTAGCAAGCACTGCAAAAATTAGAAACAAAACAGCGAACATAGGAAATAAAAAGTTGTTTAGTAGGTAAATCACGCGCACACCGAGGAAACTACGTCGTCGCAGCTGCAAAGATTTTTGATATAACTCGCGACTGAAATCAAAGCTTATGTCTACGGGCATTTATACCTCCAAAAAATTCCTGAGCACCTGCAACCCAACCTCAGCCGACTTCTCCGGATGGAACTGCACCCCCATCACATTCCCTCGCTCCACCGCCGCCGTAAACGCCCCCCCATAATTCGTAACTGCTGCAGTATCTTCCGAAACCGGAGCCCGCCACGAGTGCGTGAAGTAAACAAACGCCCCATCCTCCACCCCGCGCAGCAGCCGCGAATCCCCACGAATCGCCTCCAGCGAGTTCCAACCCACATGCGGCGACTTCAACTCCGCGCCCTCATACACCGCCGGAAACCGCTCACACCGCGCCTCAAAGTGATAAAGCCCATCCGTCTCCGCAGCCTCAGTCGAACCCTCATACAACCACTGCAACCCCACACAGATCCCCAGAAAAGGAGTCCCGCCCGACGCGCCGTCCGCCCCCACAGCCTCCCGCACCGCAGCCGTCAACCCGAGATCCTTCAGCAACTGCGTCGACTGAAAATGCCCCACCCCCGGCAGCACAATCTTATCCGCCCGCAACACATCCTCCGGCCGCTGCGTTACCACCACATCCCGCGCACCCAGATACCCCAGCGCCTTCACCACGCTAGTAAGATTCCCCGCCTTGTAATCAATCACCGCAATCATCACAACTCCAAACCACTTAACACTGACGCTTTTGCCTGTGCTTCTGAACGGACTGATCATTGTCCAATACGGACTTCAAATAGGCGCACGCGCTTTGCTCATCAGAAAATATTCTCAAGTCATTGTGATTGTCGCGCTCGAGATAGTAGACCTCCCAGGCGCTCCCTTGCTTTGAAATACAGTACTGCTCGGCAGCCGTGCGCGCACCATCGCCATACCATACCGTGTTAAGCGACATGCCCTGGTCAAGAACATAATCCCTCAATTCAGAGACATTCATTTCAAGTACCCTCGATTAAGGAGAGCGTTGAGAGTTCAGCACCAATCCAAAGCGATTCCACAATCAAATCGGTACCATCGGTGTAAATCGGTGTTGAGCCTCTGTAACGCTCACAGCAGCCCCTTCGTACTAGGCAACATCTCCCGCATCCGCTCATCTCGGCTACAAGCCCCACGCATAGCCCGCGCAAACGCCTTAAAAATCGCCTCAATCTTGTGGTGGTTCGAGCGCCCATACATCGTCTTCACATGCACATTGCACTTCGCACCACGCGCAAACCCCTCAAAAAAATCCGTCACCAACTCCGTCTGCAGATCACCAACCACCGGAACATCAACCAGCGTCTCGACCGCATAAGCCGTCCGCCCACTCAAGTCCACAGCCGCCACTGCAAGCGTCTCATCCATCGGCATTACGAAATACCCGGCGCGCATGATCCCCTTCTTATCCCCCAGCGCCTCAAGAAAAGCCTCACCCAGCGCAATCCCCACATCCTCCACCGTATGGTGCTGGTCGACATCCAGATCGCCCTTGCAAACTAGCGTCAAATCGAACCCACCATGCCGCGTAAACAGCTCCAGCATGTGATCGAAGAACCGTATCCCCGTCGTCACCGAGTACGTCCCCTGCCCGTCAACCGTCAACGTCAGCGCGATCTGCGTCTCCGTCGTATCGCGCTTCACTGTCCCAGTCCGCACGTCTTCACTCATTACTCAAACTCCCTCTCGCCACTTACTTCATCCGCCGCATTCCCCTGCAACGGTGTCCATCCAATCTCAACCAGCGACTCACGCAGCGCCTCCAACCCCTTCGTCACATGCTCCTCCACGCCAATCGTAATCCGCACATACCCCGCACATCCCGGGTCCGCCGAGCGATCCCGCAGCAACACACCTCGCGCCCGCATCGCCGTCACCAACTCCTTATGCTTCACCCCAATCTTCATCAACACAAAATTCGCCTCGCTGGGAAAGAACTCCACACCCAACGCCCGCAAGCCATCCATCATCCGCGCCCGCCCCGCATGCACCTCACGCGCATACCACGCAACATAAGCATCATCCGCCAACGCCACCGGCAGGCAATCCAGCGCCACACCATTCACGTTGTACGGCGAACTCACCTTACGCACATACCGCATCAACTCCACCGGCCCCACTAGCATCCCAATCCGCAGACTAGCCAACCCATACGCCTTCGAGAAAGTCCGCGCCACCACAAGATTCGGCACCAGCCCCACATCGCCCATCACCGTCTCACCATAGAAGTGGTAGTAAGCCTCATCCACCATCACCACCGCCCGCGGAGCCGCCGCACAGATCGCCAACAAATCCTCCCGCCGTACCACCGCACCCGTAGGATTGTTCGGCGAACACACCACCACCAGCTTCGTCTGCGGCGTAATCGCCTGCACAAACCGTTCAAGCGGAAACGCAAGCGTTGCATCCGCCTGCACCTTCACCACGCGGCCCGTCATCATCGCCGCGCTCACCTCATACATGAAAAACGTAGGCGTCTGGATCAGCGCCTCATCGTCCTCCTCCAGAAACGCCGCACACACCAGGTGAATCGCCTCATCCACTCCATTCGTCAGCAACACCTGGTCCGCCGCCAGCCCAAAGTGCGCCGCAGCAATCCGCTCCACACCCTCGCGCTCCGGATACTTCGTCAATCCCTCAGCCGTAGTCTCACGCAGCCGCTCAATCACCTTAGGCGAAGCCGCCAGCGTGTTCTCATTGAAGTCCAGCCGCAGCGCATCCCGCCCCGCCAGCGGCGGATGATACTCCGGCATAGCCACCACAGCCCGCCGCGGCACAACTTTGGTTACATTCTCCGCCGACCGTTTTGTATTTGTGACCACTTCAGTAGCAGATGTCATCGCATCCTCAGCCGCACGCTTTCCGCATGCCCCTTCAAACCCTCAGCCTCCGCCAGCGCAATCGCATGCGGCCCCATCTTGCGTAGCCCAGTCCGCGTGTACTGCTGCACCGTAATTACCTTCACAAAATCCATCACACTCAACCCCCCACGCACCCGCCCCACGCGCCCCGTAGGCAACACATGGTTCGGCCCGGAGATGTAGTCCCCCATCGACTGCGGCGTATACGCCCCCACAAATACTGACCCCGCGTTCCTCACCCACTTCACGTCAGCCGCCGTATCGACCGTCAAATGCTCCGGTGCCAACCGATTCGTCAACTCCCGTGCCTCTGTAACCGTTTCAGTTACAAATACAAAACCCTGCGCCGCCAGCGACTCCTTCGCAATCGCGTTCCCAGCTGCCTGCCTCTTCACCTCAGCCAGCACACCCTCCGCCAGCTCAGCATTGCTGGTAATCAACACAGCCAGCGCCTCCGGATCATGCTCCGCCTGCGCCACCAAGTCCGCAGCAATGCCCTCCGCATCACCCGCCTCGCTAGTCACAACAATCTCCGTCGGCCCAGCCGGCATATCGATCCCGCACTCCGCCGAAACCATCCCCTTAGCCGCCGTCACAAACAAATTCCCCGGCCCCACAATCTTGTTCACCCGCACAACGGATTCCGTCCCATAGGCCATAGCCGCAATCGCCTGCGCCCCACCCACGCGATAGAACTCCGTCACGCCCGCCAGCCAAGCTGCCGCCATCGTCTCCCGCGCCGGCTTCGGCGAACACACCACAATCCGCTCCACCCCCGCCACCTGCGCCGGAGTCACCGTCATCAGCAGCGTCGAAGGCAGCGGATACCGCCCCCCAGGCACATAGCACCCCACCGATTCCAGCGCCCGCACAATCTGCCCCGTCTTCAATCCCGCCACCGGTTCCAGAGTCCACTCCTTAGGCCGCTGCGCCTCCGCAAAGCCACGAATATTCGCCTGCGCCGCACGCATCGCCGCCTGCAACTCCGGAGCCGTCGCCTCCCACGCCACCCTCATCTCATCCCGCGAAACCAGCAACGCCGCGCCCGATTTCAACCCATCAAACTTCTCCGCATACCTCCGCAATCCGGCATCCCCACGCCGTCTCACATCCGTAACAATCGCACTTACAATCTTCTCCACCTTCGACGTATTCAGCGCACCACGCTGCTCGAGCGCAGCAATCATCGCCTCCGCCCGCACCCTGCCTCGCCCAAATGTCTTCACCAGCTTCATCGAAAATCCCTAACTGCCTAACACCGATTCACACCAATGAAACCGATTTTAAAAACCACGCAATGCAAAATCGATCCCATCGGCGTAAATCGGCGTTAAGCCTTTATTCAATCCCTTACAAAACAACCTTACTCAGCGGATACTCCACAATCCCCGTAGCTCCCGCAGCCTTCAGCTTCGGAATCACATCCCGCACCACAGCCTCATCCAGAATCGTATTCAGCGCCACCCACTCCGCATCCTTCAAATGCGAAATAGTCGGCGAATTCAGCGCCGGCAGTTGCGCCACAATCGTATCCAGCTTCGCCTTCGGAGCGTTCAACATCAGCCCAACGCGCCCCTGCGCCGCAATCGCCGCATTCAGCATCAGCGAAATATTCTCAAGCTTCTCACGCTTCCAGGCGTCCTTGAACGAAGTCTTATTCGCAATCAACTGCGTCTCCGACTCCATCAGCGTCTCAATAATCCGCAGCCGATTCGCCCGCAAGCTCGATCCCGTCTCCGTCACTTCGACAATCGCATCAGCCAACGTAGGCGGCTTCACCTCCGTCGCACCCCAGCTGAACTCAACCTTCACCGGAATATTCTTGCTCGCAAAATACCGCTTCGTAAACTCCACCAACTCCGTCGCAATCACCTTGCCCGCCAGGTCCTCCGGCTTCTGAAAGGGCGAATCCTCCGGTACGCAAAGCACCCACTTCACCTTCTGCCGGCTCACCTTCGAGTACGTCAGGCTAGTGACATACTCCACATTGCTCTCGTTCTCCAGCACCCAGTCATTACCCGTCAAACCCGCATCCAGCGCGCCTTTTTCGACATACCGCGCCATCTCCTGCGCCCTTACCAGCATGCACTCAATCTCGTCGTCATCGATCGACGGGAAATAACTCCGCCCGCTCGCCGAGATCCTCCAACCCGCACGCTCGAACAGCGCAATCGTCGCATCCTGCAAACTACCCTTCGGAATTCCCAACTTCAACTTCGCCATATCGTCCTCATCCATCCTTCCGCACTGTTCCTATTTGTCATCCCGCACCAAAGCGGAGGAATCTGCTTCCGCCTTACTTCGCTGCCGCAACCGAGATCGGCTTGGTAAAGCAGCTCACCGTTCCCTCGTGACACACCAATCCATCGCCTTCCACTTCCACGCGAAACAGCAGCGCATCGTTATCGCAATCCGTAGCCGCAGTCACAACCCGCAACCGATTGCCGCTCGTCTCGCCCTTCATCCAAAGCTTCTGCCGAGTCCTGCTCCAGAACGTCACAAAGCCGCTCTCGAGCGTCTTCGCATAACTAACCTCATTCAAGAAACCAAGCATCAACATCTCACCGGTCTTCGCATCCTGCACCATCCCCGGAACCAGCCCATCCATCTTTCCAAAATCAATCACCGGCGCATCCTTCACTGCAGTCATCTCATCTCCCTCTTTCCCGTTGCTCGAAATTGTTTGTCGTTCTAAACACAGATCAGGTGTCATTCTGAGCGCAGCGAAGAACCCCCATATTGGCCCCTGCTGTTGCTCGTTTTCCATCCGTGTCAATCCGTCGTCGCGTTCTCACTCATCTCACGCGCAGCAAAAGGCCCGCTCGCGATTGTGCGCGTCAGCGGGCCTTTCGAATCCTGGTGTGCTTTTGTTATCTCGCCCAACCGGACACAGCCGCCAACACGCTCTGCGCATGATGATGGTGATGCCCGCGATGCTCGAACGAGAAGCTCATCTCCAATAAAGTTATCCTTCGGCCGCGCTGTTTGTCAACGAAGAATTCAGCAGATCGATATACGCAGTCCATACGATCTACTTCTTCACCCGATGCGCAATGATCAGATCCTTGATCTTCGCATACTCGTCCGCCGGCAAAATTCCTCGCTGCACCAACTGATTCTTGGCCGTATAGGGCCGCCCCGCGATCACCCGCTGCGAGTAGGCCGCACCCATCCCCGGCAACGCGTTCAGCTCGGCAGTCGTCGCCGTATTGATGTCCAACAGCAACTTCGAAGCCGCAATCTTTTCGCCAACAGACTGAGCCTTGTCCGGCTTGGTGCTCGAGGGGGCTGCCTGCCCATACGCTGACAGACTAAGAAAGAAGGCGAGCATAGCGGCAGAGACAAAAATTCTGTAGCGAGGTAAAAGCATAATGGCTCTCCTGGCGAAAATTGTTGCAACTAGTTTCACACCAGACTACCGCATGGGTTCAAAGTTCATAATCCATCCTTGCTTCCTCTTCTTCGCTCCTTGCTAAAGCCCCGGTGCTATCCGTCCACCAGTTGCCGCCTCGCGTTTTGCGGATATATCAAACGCCATCCTGCCTGGCATCTCCATCCCTCGCCCAGCAAGACTCTTCGCTGCCACATACCCAGCGATCGGAGGCAACGCCGGAACCCACTTCCCAGCACCATCCCGCCCCGTCTGCATCGCCATTAGCATCGTGCACTTCAACTGCCGAGCCCAGGCCGTAACCGTCGTCGCCACCGTCCCCGAGTAGCACCCAATCGAAGACTGCGCCGTCGTCGTATTCAGCGGAAGAACATAGTGGTAAGCCCCACTCGGAAACTCCGGCGTAGCGCTCGTAATCCCATTGCACGCATCCAGCGACGAAGCCGCCACGATATTCCCATTCACATCCCGGCCGCCATAAATCGGATACCCATCCAGCGCAATCCCAATAATGTGCGAAGCACCAGACGCCCCATCCACCGTCAAAGTCCAGCAGCCAGGCACGCCATGATAGTGCCAGGTACTTCCGCTGCCACCCATCCCGCCCGTGGGATGCGAGTTGCACCCATCGATAAACGAAGCCGTGCAAGTCGTCCCGCCGCACGCTGTACTCGCAAACGTATACGAAGCATTGTCCGCCAGCGCCACCGTCTTCGTCGCCTCATAGGGGCTGAACAGCACCTCGCCCGAACCGATAAATCCAATCGCTCCACCCGAAGCCGCAGTGGTCGAGCTAGCCTTCGTCGGGCAAATATTGAACGTAGCCGAAACCTTGTTCACCGTCGAAATCCCACCCGTATACGGAATCACCGCAAGCTGGATCCCACTCGGCGTAGTCGCCACCACCGTCTGTCCCGTCCCTGCCGGAGCCAGATAGTACGCATTATGAAACGGCGGCACACCCGTCGACCCCACCGTCATGCTGCAGCTCGTAGGAAACGACACCGTCACCCCCGAACCCCAGCTCGAAGCCGGCATCGCCATATAAGCCGCCGCATAAGCGTTCGTCGTCGTCCCACCTGATCCGCCCGTACTCCCTGAACTCGAAGCCGTCGATCCGCTGCCCCCACAGCTCATCGCCAAGCCGAGCGCGCCCACCGATACAAACGCACCAATCCTACGCAACGCCGAACCACCAGCCAGCAGACGCATATTCAGAACTCCTGAAGAGAGTGGAATTCTAAACTGCCCTCTGCACCGCAGGCCAACTTTTTAAATCAGCGTATGCATTCGTCCAAAACACACGATGTGCCTCGGCGCTCACCGAATCACATGGAAAGTACGCTTCCACCGAGTCTCATCAAAAATATGCAACAGCACATGCCCCATAAACCCGATCCGGTCGCCAATGCCTGTCTTGTTCATCTCATCCGCCGGCGTCTCAAACGACCAGTACACAAACATCGGCCGTCCTACGATATTCTCCCTCGGCACAAACCCCCAGAAGCGTCCATCCAGCGACTCGGTCCGGTTGTCGCCCATCGCAAACACCGACCCGGGCGGCACGACCAGCTCTCCATTCACGATGTGGCTCGGCAAATCCACCGCCCACTCCGCCGTCACATTCGTGTCGTTCGGATCCACCGGCACCGAAGGGAAATTGTCTCGGTACGGCTGCAATGCATGCTCCGGATTCCCATCGTCGCGCGGCTGCTGCGCATGCGGCTCGTCCTGTGCCACCCCGTTCAGATACACCACCCCGTCCCGCAGCCGTATATGGTCGCCCGGAATCCCAATGCAACGCTTCACCAGGTAAAGGTCCGGACTCTCCGGATGCGGCTTTAAAAACACAATCACATCGCCCCGCTGCGGCTCACGGTAGTGCACCAGCGGAAACCACTTCGAGGGCGGTGCCAGCGACACGCGATCCACCAGCACGTGGTCCCCGATCAACAGCGTCTTCTCCATCGAGGCAGAAGGAATTTCAAAGTTCTGAAAGATGAACGTCATCACAAACAGGCCCACAGCCAGTACCGTGCAGATCGAACCCAGCGATTCCAGCGCCGTCTCCTGATCCAGGTGCTCCTCGGCAGGCACAGCGACAATTTTTTCATCGGAAGTTGTAGCAGTCATATCAGGCAAGGATCAATCTCCACACACACGTCCAGTTGCAGCAGATAGTGTATCGCGCCCACGCAGACGCTGCGCCCTTCTCAATGCATTGCCATCGCAAGCTCAGTGTCATTCTGAGCGATACAGTGTCATTCTGAGCGAAGCGAAGAACCCCCGCATTTCGTCTTTGCTGTTGCCCTTGCCCTTGCCGTTGCCCTTGCTGTTGCCCTTGCTGTTGCCCTTGCTGTTGCATCCAGGTAACCCAAGCCTTCAGGCTTGGGATCTCATTCAGCCAACAAGAAAAGAGCCTTTAGCCTCTGGGGCATGCTCTCGCCGAGCACCCTACCCCACCAGCGCCCCCAGCCTCTGCTCCAACCGCGCCACCGCCGCGCGCAACTCCACCACCTCCGCCTCCAGTTCACTTACCCGTCCCGCCAGCCCATCATCCACCGAAGCCCTGCGCGCCCGCACCGCTACTTCCGGTATCTCCACTGGCCCACCCAGCAGGTGCGCCACCCGAGCCTCCCGTGATCCCGGCTGCCGCGGCAGCACCATCATCAGCGGACGCATCCCGCTCGCACCCGCACCGCCATCCTCTCCCGCAGCCTCCGCACTCAGCCGCGCAATCGTACCCTCCACTGCCTCCAGCCCATCAAAGCTGTACATCCTGTCCGCCCTTGACCGCAGTTCTCCCGCTGTCTGCGGCCCACGCAGCAGCAAGAGGCAAAGGACCGCCGTCTCATCGCGCCGCAGATTCAATACCGTCCGCGCCCGATGCTCATACTTCGCCACCCGGCTATCCCGCACCACCGCCACCAAGTCCAGATCCTCCAGCGTATGCAGCGCCTGCCGAACCTCTTCCTCTCCCACATCCATCACCGGCTCCCGGCTCGACTTCTGATTGCAAGCCCCCATCAGCGCATTCAACGACAGCGGATAGTTCTCCGGTGTCACAATCTCCTTCTCAATCAAGCACCCCAGCACCCGCAGCGAAACCGCATCCAATGTCATCTATTAAGAGTGCCACATCGGCCTTTGCACCGTTGCCCTCTCCCGCTCGTGCTGTCATGCTGAGCAACGAGCAGGATCCGGATTACCCACTCATCCGCCCTTGCTTCTAGGTAAGCCAAGCCTTCAGGCTTGGCCCTCTACCAACCGATAGAGAAAGAGGCTTTAGCCTCTGGGGCATGCCTTCCAACACCCGCAAGTCACCCTATCCCCAGCCCCCATCCGTTACAGAAAGATGACACGGAAGCACCACTCCCCCATCCCCCATCCGCGATAAACTAGTACCAGCGAATCGAGGAGCGCGAATCTCATTCGCTAATGCAGATTCACACCACCTACCCCTGGAGCCCCAAACCGAATGGCATTTACAAAACGCGTAGCGGCCCTCGCCGCCCTGGCGGCCTTTACCCTCACCCTCTCCTCGAAGTCCAAAGCCGCCGACCTCGCACCAACTCACATCCCCTCCACCGCCTCCCAGGCTCCCCTGACGGAGTACCACCTCCGCATGCACCACCTCCACACTGGCGAGGACATCGACGTCGTATACCGCATCGGCAACACCTACATCCCTGCCGCGCTCGAGCAGCTTGACCACTTCCTCCGCGACCACCGCACCGAAGACTCCAGCACCTACGACCCCCGCGAGTTCGACGTCCTCCACGCCCTCATGACCTCGCTCCACCGCCCCAACGGCGTCATCGATATTGTCTGCGGCTACCGCACCCCCTGGAGCAATAACCTCCTCCGCACCAACTTCGGCCGCAGCCGCCCCACCCAGACCGGCGTAGCCGAGCACTCTCAGCACATGCTCGCCAAAGCCATCGACATCCGGGTCCCCGGAGTCAGCACCGTAGAGCTGCGCAATGCCGCCCTGGCCCTCCATGCCGGCGGAGTAGGCTTCTATCCCGTCTCCCAATTCGTCCACGTAGACGTAGGCCCCGTCCGCACCTGGTCGTTCCGCTAACCCTTGCAATCAGGGTTTGCCTGGCCTAGCTTCATTTTCGTAGCAGCTTGTTCTCTCGCGTGTCATCCCGTACCGCTGGCACCCGCCTCTCCTCCGCTCTTGAGACCACCCCAGCCAAACCATCCAAAGAACTTAAGCGAATGTTCGCGCATTGTTCGCGCGGTTCTAACTGCAACTCTTTGCTATCGCTATGTTGTTGAAAGGGTGGTGGCCAGAGACGGGATCGAACCGCCGACGCGAGGGCCTTTGCAGGGCCGCGTGCATACCGCTGGGCTTCGCTCGAATGAGCGCAGCTCGAGGTTTGCGGATGATATGGAGTGGTGGCCAGAGACGGGATCGAACCGCCGACGCCGGCCTTTTCAGGGCCGCGCTCTACCACTGAGCTATCTGGCCTTGGCGTAGAAGAGCTGTTCGGAGCGAGCCAAGAAAAGGCTCCGAGAGCGACGCGGTGAGCAAGGAAGCGTTTGGCTTGAGACCGGCCAACCTGCCCGGCAAAGTCAACGTCTTTCATTCGAGGACATTCGAACAGAAGAAGGTCTTCAGTGATTTCCGGCAAGAGCAGCCGGCCCACGTGTCCTGATAAGTATAGCAACCCTTGGGCCTGGCGCAAAGCATGGGGCCCAGAGCTTGCGGAGCCAGAGAGCTGTGCGGAAAAGAGGAGAAGCGATGCAGAGCAGAAATTGGTTTGGGAATCAAACTTTTGGGGCGTCTCTGAGTGCGGCGACGCGAGTTGTGGCGCTCGGTGCGTTGACTCTGCTGACGGGTTGCGGGCTGTTCGGGTCGAACAGCGGTTCGAGCGGGAGCAACCCGCCTTCGGGGCCTTATGCGAATGTCGTGTTCCTTGGTGATTCACTGACGGCGGGCTTTCAGAACGGGTCGCTGCTGGATACGCAGCAGCCGAATGGATATGCGAGCCTGGTGGCGAAGCAGGCGGGGTTTGCGATTACGCTGCCGCTGATTGCGGCTCCGGGTGCGCCGGCGGTATTGCAGCTGCATAGTACGAGTTTCCCTCCGGTGATTACTGCGGCGAGCGGAGTGACGACGGGGAGAGACAATCCGACAGCACAGCCGACGGACCTGGCCGTGCCGGGACACACGTTGCACGACATCCTCAACTATGCGCCTCCGTTGACGCCTACGAGCGGAGAGGATTTGATTACGAGCCTGGTGCTGGGATTTCCTGTGGCCGATACGAAAGCGCAGCTAGCAGAGGCGGTGGCGCTGAAGCCCTCGACGGTGTTTGTGTGGGCGGGCAGCGACGACGCATTGCAGGCGGATGAGACGGGGATACCGGCGAGCATGACTTCGCTGGCGAGTTTTACGGCGGACTTTGCGCAGTTGATGGGGACGCTGAAGGCTACGGGGGCGAACATCGTTGTGGCGAATGTGCCGGACGTGACGTCGATTCCTTACATGACTGCTGCGCCTTTGCTGGCAAGTGAGATCGCTGCGACGACGCCGGGGTTGAGTGCCTCGGTAGTGCAGGCCGGGTTGGGATTGAGTAATGGCGACCTGGTGAATGCGCAGGGATTGACGGATGTGCAGGCGCAGATTAAGGCGCTGGCTACGGGAGGGCACCTGAGTGCGCTGCCCGATGGGGACGTGTTGACGGCGGCGGAGATTACAACGGTGCAGAATACGATCGCGGCTTACAACCAGATTATTCAGCAGCAGGCGTCGGCGGTGGGGGCGACGCTGGTGGACATGCATGCTTACTTCATTACGCTGCAGGCGGGGGTGGCGCTGAATGGGACGACGGCTACTACGGGATTCCTCGGAGGCTTGTTCAGCCTGGATGGGATTCATCCGACGAATACGGGATATGCGCTGCTGGCGAACCAGTTTATTGCCGCGCTCAATGCGAAGTTCGGCAGCTCGATCGCGATGGTGAACGTAGCGACGGTGGCTGCAAGTGATCCTTATTTCGGGGCGAATATCAAGGCGATGCGGGTGCCGTCGATTCCTGTGGCAGCGGCTCGGCGTGCCGACCAAGTGATGGATGGATTTGTAGCTTCAAAGTAAAAGAGCAGAATCAGGCTCTCCACGCTATGCTGGTCTTTATCTGGACCAGTAGATAGTTTGCGTGGAGAGCTTTTTATGTTGCAGTGGGTCGCTTCGTTGTCTTTGAGATTGCTGCTGGGGTCGTCGTTTGTATTGGGTGGGTTAGTCGCGGGGGCGCAGGATGCTGGTGCGCGGTCGGCTGGGGAGGCGCGTGCGGTGCGTGCGTTCGCCGCGGCGAAGAATGATAAGGCGAATGCGCTGGCGCTGGAAGCGTTCGTGGTGAAGATGCCGAAGGGTGCAGATTTGCATATGCATCTTTCGGGGTCGGTTTATGCGGAGACATTCTTGAAGGATGCGGTGGAGGATGAGGTTTGTGTGGATCGGCGGACGATGAGCCTGGTGCCCAGTATGCATGGCCCGGATTGTGCGGGTGGGGCGGTTCCGGCAGCGACGGTGTTGAAGGATCAGAAGCTATACGACGCTCTGGTGGATTCGTTCTCGATGCGTGCATTTGTGCCGAGTGCGGGGGTGAGCGGGCACGATCAGTTCTTTGCGACGTTCGGTCGTTTTGGTGGGTTGGGGAGCGGGCATGTGGGGGAGTGGCTGGATGAGATCGCTACGCGTGCAGCGGGCGAGAATGAGCAATATCTTGAGGTGATGCATACGCCAAAGTTTTCGGATCTTGCGCCGCTGTGGAACTCGCTGGGCTGGGCTGAGGCGGCGGCGGGTACGCAGGTTGATGCAGAGGATGATGCTGCTGGCACTTCGGCGGCGGAGCTTGGTTGGTTGCGGGCGAAACTGCTGGCAGGTGGCTTGAGCCGGGAAGTGGCGGCGGATGTGAAGGAGTTGGATGATGCGCTGTTAGCGCGCGATGCGAGGGAACATTGTGGGCGGTCGGATGCGGCGGCCGGATGCTCGGTGAAGATTCGGTTTTTGTACCAGGTGTTACGTGCGGCTGCGCCGGAACAGGTTTTTGCGCAGACGCTGCTGGGGTTCGAAGTAGCGAGTGCGGATGCGAATGTGGTGGGGTTGAACTTTGTGCAGCCGGAGGACTCGCGCCTTTCGATGAGTGAGTACAGCCGGCAGATGCATATGCTGGATTATCTGCACAGCGTTTATCCGAAGGTGCATATCTCGTTACATGCGGGGGAGCTGGCGCCGGGGATGGTGCCTCCGGAGGGATTGCGGTTTCATATACGCGAGGCGGTTGAGGTGGGTCATGCGGAACGGATTGGGCATGGCGTGGACGTGATGTATGAGAGGGACGCCCATGCGCTGTTGGGGGAGATGGCGGAGCGGCATGTGATGGTGGAGATTAATCTGACGTCGAACGACGGCATTCTTGGTGTGGCGCCGCCGCGGCATCCGCTGCCGTTGTATCGCGCGGCTCATGTGCCGGTGGCGTTGTCGACGGATGATGAAGGCGTGTCGCGCATCGACCTGACGCATGAGTATGTTCGTGCGGCGTTGGAGTATGGGCTGGGATATCTGGATTTGAAGGCGATGGCGCGAAGTTCCGTGGAGCATAGCTTTTTGCCCGGGGAGAGTCTGTGGCAGGGGCGCGATGTGTTCCGCACGATGAATGCGGCTTGTGCGGGACAGCACGTGGTGGCTGATGCGACTGCGGGGAAGTGTGCGGCTCTGTTAAAGGGGAGCGAGAAGGCGGCTGAGGAGTGGGAGCTGGAGCGCCGGTTTGCGATGTTTGAGGCCGGTGTCCGCTAGCTTGCTGCCTGAAGGCGGGTGTGCGATTGAAGATTAGAAGCGGATTTCTTCGCGGCCGATCTCGCGGCGGTCTTCGGCGAGGATGACTCCGCGCTCGAGGACGTGCGCTAACTCGCGGACATTGCCGGGCCAGTCGTGCTCCATCAGGCGCATTGCGGCTGCAGAGGAGAGGCGCTTGACGGGCATGTCTTCGCCCAGCTTGCCGAGGATGTGGTCGGCGAGCAGGAGTACATCCTCCATGCGGTCGCGCAGGGCAGGTACGGAGACCGGGAAGACGGCGAGGCGGTGGTAGAGATCGAGGCGGAAGGCACCTTCGGCGGAACGCTGGAGAAGCGGCTGGTGGGAGGCGGCGACGACGCGTACGTCGACGCGGAGGGTCTCGTTGTCGCCGACGCGCTGGAGCTCGCCAGACTCGAGGAAGCGGAGCATCTTGGCTTGCAAGGCGAGGGGCATCTCACCGATCTCGTCGAGGAAGAGTGTACCGCCGTTGGCTGCTTCGATGCGTCCTGTGCGGGACTGGACCGCGCCGGTGAAGGCTCCGCGGGTGTGGCCGAAGAGTTCGGCTTCGAGCAGGGCCTCGGGGATGGCCGCGCAATTAAGCACGAGGTATGGCTTGCTGGCGCGTGCGCTGAGGCGATGGACGGCCTTGGCGACGAGCTCTTTGCCGGTGCCCGTGGCTCCGTGGATCAGGACCGTGGTGGAGCGCGGTGCGACGAGGCGGATCATGCGGGCGAGCTCGACCATGCCGGGGCTGTCGCCTACCATCTCTGGGAGGGGATTGACGCGGGGCCGGGTGGGAATTGGTGATTCGTCGCTGGAGAGAATGGATTCTTCGGGCTGGGCGGTCGCTGAGTAGGAGGAAGCGGGCGGCTCGTTGAGTGCGAGGTTCGTCTGGGTATCCTCTTCGATACGCTTCTTTGCGGATGGGATGGGGCCGCGGGAACGGAGCATCTGGGCTACCTCTCTGGCGGCTACGGCACGGTCTCCTCCCGGCGCCAGGCGATCCAGGGCAGAGGACTGTGGGGGGGCGACCGGCGCGGTGGACCATGCGGGACGCTCGCTGCCGTAGGTGTCCTTTTGCGCCTGGCGCAATGCGTGAAGGAGCTCGTTTCTGCGGGGGCTGCGTCCATCGGATTCTTCGGCGCCTATATCGACGCGGACCAGATCCATAACGGGATGGCGCGAACGCATCTCGTTGGCGAATTCGCCTACTTCGAGATCGGGCAACTGGCTGTCGACGACCATGGCCTCTGCGCTTTCGACCTCGAGCTGGGCCATGGCCTCTGCGCCTCCGCCGGCCTCGCGGACGGACCAACGCATGGCGGTCAATTGCTGACGGAGGCGGGCGCGGAAGCCTGCGTCCGCGCTGGCCAAGACTACTGTACGCATGGTGGCTTTGGTGGCGCTGCTGCCTAATCCGTATCCCATGGATGATTCCCCGCTGGCCTCGGCGTTGTTGTGCGCCGCTTACTTGTACTCAATTTGTATGGATGACTGATCTTGCTGCGGCCTGGCTTTATGCGTAGGCTACGCCGGTGACGGGGCGTGCGCGGCCTGGCTCGCGGGCAGGTGGTTTGCGCGCGGGCTGCTTGCGGGAGGCGCATGCGAGACGGTAGCCTTCGCCGCGCACTGTTTCGATCAGCGCGCCGTGTGCGGATTCAACGCAGTCGGGGTTGGCTGCCGCGTCGACCTTGCGGCGCAGGTAGTTGACGTAGACGTCGACTACGTTGGTGCCGGTCTGCTCGGACGTCTGCCAGACGTCGGTGAGGAGCTGGGTGCGGGTTACGCATTCGCCCTCGTGCAGCAGGAGATATTCGAGCAGGGAGAATTCCTTGGCGGTGAGGGAGATTGCGCGTCCGCCGCGGGCGACCTTGTGCTCGATGCGGTTCAATTCGAGATCGCCGCAGCGCAGGACCGGATCGGCGGACTGGGTGCGACGACGCAGCAGGGCGCGACAACGTGCGGTGAGCTCGACGAAGCTGAAAGGTTTGAGCAGGTAATCATCCGCGCCGAGGTCGAGGCATTCGACGCGGGCCTTGAGGTCGTTGCGTCCGCTGAGGACGAGGACGGAGGCGTCGCAGTGCTGCTTGCGCATTTCGGCGAGGACTTCCATGCCGTCTCGTCGCGGCAGGCTGAGGTCGAGCAGGATGAGGTCCGGCCGCTCTGCCGCAGCCTGCTCGAGTGCGGCATCGCCGTCCATGGCCCAGAGAACGCGGTGGCCTTCGCGCTCCATTCCGCTCATCAGAAAAGCACCTAACGATCGATCATCTTCCACTACCAAGACACGCATCGCAATCCCCGCAATCCGCATGCAGTCCGATGTCTGGAAATGCATGCAGTCAAGTTTTGCTCGGCGCGAACAGTGACGGGGAATCCGTCGGCTCACCGGGCTTGTTTAGAATCCCCCAACGCATGCGGAAGGGGAATACAAATCGGCAAAGTCTTGCAGTGGCGTGTTCCAAAAAGGAACATAGCGAACGAACATTACTATTGATGTACCCATTTCCACGCCGGAAGATGTTTTGGTTGCCGATAAAAGAACGCGCTTTTTAAGAGGGGCTCGGCTCGATGGGAAAAAATCGCAAGCTGCACGAAGAAGAGGACATGGCCTGATGTGCCATGTCCTCTGAGTGTTTCGGTGTGCTGCGGTGTCGCTTGTTCTCACGCGGTGCAGAGGCTTTGGTTCATGCGCTCTGCCGACGCCGATTCCTTATATGGAACTCATGTTGTGCAGGAACTCCTGGTTGTTGCGCGTCTTGGCGAGCTTGTCAGTGAGCAGCTCCATTGCTTCAACGGGGGAGAGCGGATTGAGGACTTTGCGGAGGATCCAGGTGCGCTGGAGGTCTTCCTTCGGGATGAGGAGCTCTTCCTTACGCGTGCCGGAGCGCTGGATGTCGATGGCCGGAAATACGCGCTTGTCGACAAGCTTGCGGTCGAGGATGACTTCCATGTTGCCGGTACCCTTGAACTCTTCAAAGATGACTTCGTCCATGCGGGAGCCGGTGTCGATGAGGGCGGAGGCGATGATGGTGAGGCTACCGCCTTCTTCAATATTGCGGGCCGCGCCGAAGAAACGCTTGGGACGCTGCAACGCGTTGGAGTCGACGCCGCCGGAGAGGACCTTGCCCGAGGCCGGCACAATGGTATTGTAGGCGCGCGCAAGACGCGTAATGGAATCGAGCAGGATGACGACGTCGCGCTTGTGTTCGACCAGGCGCTTGGCCTTTTCGATGACCATCTCGGCGACCTGCACGTGGCGCGCTGCGGGCTCGTCGAAAGTGGATGAGATGACCTCTCCTTTGACGCTGCGCTGCATGTCGGTGACTTCTTCCGGGCGCTCGTCGATCAGCAGGACGATGAGGACCACCTCAGGATGATTGGTGGAGACGGAGTTGGCGATGGCCTGCATCAGTACGGTTTTTCCTGTGCGGGGCGGTGCAACGATGAGTCCGCGCTGGCCTTTGCCGATGGGACAGAGAAGATCCATGACGCGGCCGGGGATTGCCTCACGCACCGTCTCCATCTTGATCCGCTCCTGAGGATAGAGCGGAGTGAGATTGTCGAAGAGAATTTTGTTGCGGGTCTCTTCGGGTGATTCGAAGTTGATGGCCTCGATCTTGACCAGGGCAAAGTATTTTTCGCCTTCGTGCGGAGGCCGCACGTTGCCGGAGATGGTGTCGCCAGTCTTAAGGTCGAACTTGCGGATCTGCGAGGGTGAGACGTAGATATCGTCGGGGCCGGGCAGGTAGTTGTAGTCCGGCGAGCGCAGGAAGCCGTAGCCGTCAGGCAGGATTTCGAGGACGCCTTCGGCGAAGATGTGTCCTTCTTTTTCGCTCTGTGCCTGGAGGATCTTGAAGATGAGGTCCTGCTTGCGCAGGCCGGAGGTGCCGGCGATGTCGAGTCCGCGTGCGAGCTTGGTCAACTCGGCGATATTGTGCTCTTTGAGTTCGGAGATAGTCATTTTTACCTGGGTTTTCAGAGGGAATTGTGAGGAAGGGGGTCTGGTTCGCGTACACGCTTACGGAATGCGGACTGAAGAAGGGGATGGTGCGGAAGTTCAAAAGAGCTTTTGGGATGATTTGATTATACAGGTACGGAAGGATCGGGACAGGAGGTATTTCTCTGTGGGTCCATCAACTCCCTGACTCACCGGGATCCTATGCCCCTGCGGGGCCGCACGGCTAGGCCGCGCGGCGTTCCTGGAGGTCTGTGCTGCGTGCCGACGGTGCGGCTGCTTCGTCCTTGGGCAGGGTGTCCTTGAAGCGATCGAGGACTTCGTTGGTCGTGTCCTGAAGACGCGTGTTCGGCTTATGCAGCTTGCGGGTCGCCTTGGAGGCGAGCTGGCAAAGCTCATAGCGGTTGGTGACGTGGGTGAGAGCTCCAAAGATGAGATCTGAGCGCATCAAATATTCCTTTCGTTCTTGCTCGCGATGGAGGGGATCCAACTTGTGGAGTCGCAGCGCGAGTCGTGGGCTATTGGTCTTGCATCGGGACGGGAGACAACTGACTGTAAGTTGGACTCCCAATTCAAATATTCGATGCAGGCGACCGTGTAGAAACTTCATTTTGTGCTTCGAACTCAGCGCAAAGACACTGAGGGTTGAGCGCGTGGTTCGCGTGAGTGTGGAAAACGGAACTTTCTTTCGGTTTCAAGAGCCGCAGGCCGGACTGGATCGACCAGTGCGAAAAAAATGGAATCCACCACGAGAGGATGATCTGGTCTTGTGCTAAAGAAACGCAGACTTAACCACGAATGGGAAGACCTGTTACATAACAAAACGTATAGCGTCCGGGGCGATTCGTCAATACTTTTTTTAGTAACCTTCCGAAACTGGGAATTCCATAAATAGTATGGTGGCCGACGTTTGGCTGTGCGGCTTAGTGGTAAATATCTGATAATGCACAGGCGGTTGATGATACCCGTCTCTGAATGAGGGCATGACTGGATGAATTTGTGGGCCGTGCATCCCCAGGGTGCGGGACGAGGCGAGGTTCCGGTACACTCGTGTGGCTGATGTACGGTGTGCGGGAGGGTTATGAATCGTCGGACTTTTGGTCAATTGATTGGTGCAACGGCTTTGCAGGGAGCTTTGGGACGCGCGGGTGGGCAGGGTGTGGGCAAGATGGCTGCGGCTTCTGGCTCGACGGGCAGAGCTGCTCCGGTTGGTGGTCCCAGGTTTTCGTGCGAAATTGCGCAGTTCAAGCTTGCTTCCTTCGACCAGTGCGTCGATATTGTCGCGGCGGCCGGATACCAGGGCGTCGAGCTGACTGGCTACTTCCAGCAGTGGACGGCGGAGGAGCAGAAGCGCGTTCTCGCGATGATGCGGCAAAAGAACGTGATGATCGACATGATCAGCGGGCTGCAGGCTAGCTTTGCGATTCCGGATGGGTCCGAGGACTTCATTACGAAGCTGACGGCGCATTGTGAGTTGGCGAAGACTCTGGAGTGCCCGCAGATCAATGTGAAGTCGGGGAAGAGGCTGGAGGGTGTCGACCCGAAGGTGCAGATGACGACGGCTGTGGAGAACCTGAAGCGGGCTTCCGATGTAGCGGAGAAGAGTGGGATCAACCTGGTGATGGAGCCGATCGACCTGCTGGAGAATCCGACTATCTTCTTGACATCGGTGAAGGATGGGTTTGAGATCGTGCGGGCGGTGAATCGGCCTAACGTCAAGGTGCTTTACGACTTCTACCATGAGCAGAGGGCGGGCGGAAACCTGATCGAGAAGCTCGAGAAGAATATCGAGTGGGTCGGGCTGGTGCATATTGCGGATGTTCCGGGGCGGCGTGATCCGGGTACGGGCGAGATCAACTATGCGAATATCTATCGCGCGCTGGGCAGGCTGAAATACGACCGCTTCATTGCGATGGAGTATGCGCCGATTGGCGATCCTGTTGCGTCGTTGCGGAAGGCGCGAGTCGATGCGCAGGCGGCGATGGCTGAGGGTCGTAAGGCTGGTTGATTCGGCGCCCGATTTTGGGGAGCGGCCTGGGCGGCGCGACGACGGAGAAGATCTCTGGCTGGACGCGGCGCCGTGGCAGAGGCAGAAGCAGATCCCCTGCGGGGATGACAAGCCAGAACAGCAATGGCTGTGAACTGCGTTTTGTATGTCCGGCATCTGTACCCCCCTCCCCTATCGAAAATTTGCATAATCTTCCAAACAAACGACTTACTGGATACCGCAAAAGCCAAGATCTTGGAAACAAAAGACTTATTTTTCAAAATCTTGTAAGTAAATGAGTTAGGAACTCTTTGAGAGCTGAAAGCCACAATCCGAGTGCTAATGGATTCTGTTTTCGCGCTGTTTCTATTATACGGGTGGTGTCAAGGGGTCCGGCGGGTGCGGGATAGCCGGTTTGCAGTTTCGCAGAGGGAATTATCTCGTACTGAGTTAACAGAAGCTCGTTTAGGACTGATTCGGAGTCATTGGCGTATGGAGTTTAAATCATGGACCTGTTTCCGGGGAGAACGTACTCACCCATCCTTGTTTACACCGGAACGCATCCAGTTCGCCAGTGACGCCGCGTAGGTACGGCTCGACCGATGTTCCGATCCGTCGCGCAGCTTAACCCGGTATTCACTGTTGTCCATCGCAACCAGTTCGACAATCTGATCCACACGAATGATCCGCGAACGATGAATTCGGAGAAAGCGATCAGGATCCAGCTGCTTCTCGAGAGACGTTAGTGTCTCCCGAAGAAGATGTACGGAGGTCTGTGTATGTAGTTCCGCATAATCACGCGCAGCTGCGACCCAAAGCACCTGATCCGGATTGACGATCTGGATGCGGGATCCGACTCGCGCGACAAACCGCGCCGGATACGCCGGACGTTCCGGCGCACATTCTTCTACGTCGGGCAAGGAAGGCGCGATCTGTTTATCTTGGGCGATCTCGCCCGGTCCATGTCGCCAGTGCTTCACGCTGAGGTACAAGGTGGCCCAAAGAAACAGCGCCATCGCGCATTGAACTCCACTTAGGGTCCAGTAGCTCCAGCGGAAGCCTCGCAGGCCAAAGGTGAATAGAGCCGTCAAAAAAGTAGCAAGTGATCCGGCTACCAGGCACAGCGCAAAGGCGAACCCCTCGACCTGTAGCCAGGAAGAACCCCACCTGGCGCTTGCATAACGTAGTGCCGGTCGCAACGCTACACTTGCCGCGAACAGCAGAAGTACGGCCCACGTGTTGTATGCGAGTATTCTCGGCTCGCGTAGATGCGGAAGCACCGGCACCAGAATGAGCGCGTATAACACGGCCCAGCCTCCTGCCTGCACCTTCCAGAATCCCGAAGGACCGATGTCTGTAGCTGCGGGCATAGATGTATTTTAGCCGTTTGCCTGCGGGCCAGCGCCCACATCTCGTCGCAGGGAGGGCTCGGTTCGTCGCATTTACGCCAAGCTTCGCCGAATCAGGCCGCTTTCCGATGCGGGAAAGCAGTATGGTGTGCCCTGGCGTTGATAAGCATAGCCGGAGGATTAGTGATGCAGGAACTGGAAGAGACGAAATCGATCGAGAGACGGGGATGGGCGGCGAATTTCTTCGTGAGGGAGGACCAGACATATGATGCATGGGAGCGGACTTGCCGACCGAATTCCGCCTTCGCGAAGAGCTTATATCTGGTGATGTACATTCTGCCAGGACTAGTCGCGGCATTGGCCATTAATGTGCGGCCCCTGTTCGAGGCGGAACTGCGGGTGACGCACCTGTCGCCGCGTTACCTGCAGCTCGCGTGGCTGCTCTTTGTTACCTTCGGCTGGCACATGCTGTCACCCTTTCTGTTACTGCGCTCCTCGGACCGATTGAGCTTTCGCCAGTCTCTCTTATTTCTCGGCTTGAACAGGATCGACCTGCGCGGTCTGCTATTGGTGCTGCCGATATTTTGCGCTGCATTCGCTCTCGTTTCAGTTCCCTACATGGAGTTCGTGTGGGTACCCTTGCGGAGGGTTTGTCAGTCCGTGCCGCTGTTTCACATTCCAGCGTGGAGCATCTTCGGCGGCGATCCGAAAGGGTTCTATGCATTCCCGCCGTTCGCTCTGCTCCTGCTGTTCATCGGCAACTTTCTAGGTGAAGAACTGTACTTTCGCGGATATCTGATGAAGAAAAGCAGTTTCCTCGGCGGAGCAAACTGGGTTGTGAACTCTTGGCTGTTCGCTCTCTACCATCTCTGGCAGATCCCGCAAACGTGGCCCGCGATTGGACTCATTTTCGCCTTCGGACTGCTGATGCGCTTACGCAAAGACCTCTATGTGCTTGTCGCATTCCACCTGTTCGTCAACATGTGGCTCATGTATGGCGAGTCTCCGTTGGCAAGGCTGCTGCACCTGCACGCTAAGCGGTTCTGACTTACGCTGGCGCACTGGTCCTCGATCCATCGTGCGGGACATCCACGCTTCACCGGCTTTTTGGAAGCCAGTGGTTCGGTGTGCGGGCTAGGCCCAGTAGCTGCGGTCGAGGGTGCGGTACTGGATGGCTTCGGCTATGTGGCGGGTGGTGATGTTGGGTTCGGCGGCTAGGTCGGCGATGGTGCGGGCGACTTTGAGGATGCGGTCGTGGGCGCGGGCGGAGAGGCCTTGTTGCTGCATGGCGCGTTCGAGGAGAGACTCGGCGTCGGAGGAGAGTTCGCAGAAGGTGCGGATTTGTTGGGTGTTCATCTGCGAGTTGGAGAAGATGGGTTTGGATGCGTTGCGGGGGAGCTTGCGAGGGGCGGTGTCGTGGGCAGAACTTGAGGTGCCGGTCCCTGATCCCCCGCCTGGGCTGTTGGAACCGGCACGATCCCAGGTGTCCGAAGCCAGGCCTGCGGTAGCCGCGGATGGGCTATTGGCACCGGTACGATCCCGATCTGAGGCGGCTGATGATGCAGCGGCGAAGCGGGCGTGCTGGAGCTCGCGGGCGGCTAGTACGCGGGTGCGGATCTCGGCTGAGCCTTCGGCGGATGCGCCTCCGCGGAGTTCTTTGTACTGGACGGCGGGGACTTCGATGTGGATGTCGATGCGGTCGAGCAGCGGGCCGGAGACTTTGCTGACGTAGCGCTGGATCATGGGCGGGGTGCACATGCACTCGCGCGACTTGTCGTTGAAGTAGCCGCAGGGGCAGGGGTTCATGGCGGCGGCGAGCATGAAGCGCGCGGGGAAGGAGAGCGACATGGCGGCGCGGGAGATGGTGACGTTGCCGTCTTCGAGCGGCTGGCGCAGGACTTCGAGGACGTTGCGGGGGAACTCGGGCAGCTCGTCGAGGAAGAGGAGGCCGTTGTGGGCGAGGGAGACTTCGCCGGGGCGCGGGATCATGCCGCCACCGATGAGGCCTGCGTCGGAGATAGTGTGGTGGGGGGAGCGGAAGGGGCGATGCGTGACGAGGCCGCGGTCGGAGTCGAGTACGCCGGCGACGGAGTGGATCTTGGTGGTCTCGAGGGCTTCTTCGAAGCGGAGGGGGGCGAGGATGGAAGGCAGGCGCTTGGCGAGCATGGTCTTCCCTGACCCTGGAGGCCCGATCATGAGGATGTTGTGGCCACCGGCGGCGGCGACTTCGAGGGCGCGCTTGGCTACGTGCTGGCCGCGGACATCTTTGAAGTCGTGGGGGAAGTGTTCGAGTTCGTCGAGCAGGCTGGCGGCTTCGATGCGCAGGGGCTGCGCCTTGATGGTGCCGAAGGATGCGGAGTTGAGGAGCTCGCGGACTTCGAGCAGGGTGTGGACGGGGTAGACGTTGACGCCTTCGACTACGGCGGCTTCGCGGGCGTTCGATGCGGGGATGACGAGGTTGCGGATGCCGGCGGCGCGGGCGGCGATGGCGATGGGCAGCATGCCTTGCACGGCGCGGAGGCTTCCGTCGAGGCCTAGCTCGCCGACTAGGAGGAAGTCGGAGATGTCCTTGGTGCTGAGTGCTCCGTATGCGCCGAGGATGCCGATGGCGATGGGGAGATCGAAGCCGGAGCCTTCTTTTTTGATGTCGGCGGGGGCGAGGTTGATGGTGATGCGGGTGGGGGGGATGTCGAAGCCGGAGTTGCGGATGGCGGAGCGGACGCGGTCGCGGGATTCGCGGACGGCGGCGTCGGGCAGGCCTACGGTGTTGAACTGCTCCTTCTCCATGACTACGCCGGAGAAGTCGACCTCGACGTCGATGATGTTGGCGTCGATGCCGTAGACGGCGGCGCTGCGCGATTTGAAGAGCATAGGTGGACCGTGACTCGGTGGATTAGGCGGACGCCTGAGGATAGCATCTCTCGGAGGCTAAGCTATAGAGTCGCTGGTCAGGAGATAGACGCATGCTTGCTTGCGCATGGGGCGGTGTCTTTTCGCTGCGAGGTTTGGCGCGAGGACAACGTTTGCCCGTGGAAGGGAGGCTAGCGGGCGGCACCGATGAGAAGAAAGGGGCTGGGAGAGGCGAAGCAGGTGGAGTTGGCGGAGGGCTGCCAGATGGAGCCGTCGGCATATTCGATTTGTGTGAGCTCGACGCGGTTTACGAGAGAGATCTTTGCGGTCCAGACGTTGGTGTCGATGCGGCCGGGTGTGTTTCCGGCGACGAGATGGAAGCTTTCGGTGGTCTCGTTTCTGGACGCGCCGTATGAGGCCGGGATGATGCGGGTGACTGCGGAATAGCCGTGGACGGTGACGTCGGCTGCGACGATAGTCTTCTGCGTGGTCGTGGTTTGCGAAGCGTCGTCGAAGGATTCGGCGTCGCCGACAGCGATCTTCAGGCGCTGCGCATGGCGCTCCGAGGTGTTGGTGCTGGTGTAGACGAGGGCACCCTGCGGACGGCGATCGATGGTCACCTGGGCTGGGCACGAGTTATGGAGCCGGCCCTGCCCGGCGGCCATGCGATCTTTTGCCGCCTCGATAATCCGGATGGCGTCTCGATTTTCGGTGTCCGTCTGCCTCTGGATGACAGGATTCAGCGGGTGCGCGGCGGCGTCCGCCTGGGTCTGAGCGGAGAGGGCGGAGGCAGGAAGAAAAGATAACAGGAAAAGAATGGAGGGAAAGCGCATGGGACTGCTCCGTGTCAGCCTTGGACTGGACTGATCTCATGCATAGGATACGGTCGGGGGTAGACGAAGGTAATGACCCGTTTGGGTTATAGAACGGTGCGAGGCGTGGGTGTATTGCGCGGGACTCGTTTATGAACGGTGGGACGCGAGGCTATCCTGGCGGGGGACCGAGATGAACCTGCGCGAAGTTTGCAGTGGAGTAAGCAGCGGATTTAGGCATAGCTGGGAGGTTGGCCTGGAGGAGGCGTCCCCACAGAGTGAGTGCGCTTTGGGTGTGGCTGGCGGTCTGGTCCCACTGATGAATGTATTCGAGGTAGGAGAGAGCGGCGGAGTCTGCGGACTCGAAGCGGTGAGAGTGGAGAAGAAGCTGGACCCAGTCGCGGTGGACGAGGATGTGCGTGGGATCGTCGCGCATGGTTTGGAAGGAATGCTGCGCCAGGGGCTCGCACATGGCTAGATCGCCATCTCGTACACCTTGACTGAAGACTGAGAAGGTTGCGGCATCTTCGATGTCGGCTTCCGTGGCGTTGAGTTGCTCTCTGCGCGCGAGGTCGGCAGCGGCGTGGCGTGCCTCATCCAGTGTGGGCTTCAGGTTCTTTTTCCATGAGCCGATGCGAAGGCGGAGTTTGGATGCGGTGGACAGTTCTCTTGAGACAGGGAGATGCGAGTGGACGGACTCGACTTGCGGTGTCTTTGGCTGCACGCATGCTCCTTGAAGGAACTATAGTTAGCCAGCCTATCGCAACCGGGGATGGTTTGTTAGATACTGGCGGTATCGTTGGACGTATTCAACGGTGTACCCGGGCCCGGATGCGAACAGGGAGAACGATATGAACGTGGCACGAAAGACGTATTGGCTGCGCCGATTGCACGCGGTGGCGTGTATCAGCGGAATGCTGCTGGTTATGCTTGGGACGGTATCGGGTGCGGCCTGCGCACAGCAGCCTGCGGCTGAGACAGCGAGCCCCGCGAAGGCGGATGGGCAGGTTGTGGGGGACACGGCTGTTGCAGGATTGCCTGCTTCGGCAGGGGATACGCCGGCGGAGAGAGAACGGGCGGCGTGGGAGGTGCTGGCGAATGCGATGGGTGATGTGAAGCATCCTCAGACGCGGATCCAGGCGCTGGCTGCGCTGGGCCTGCTGCGCGCGCCGCGATCGGAGAAGGTAATTGCGGATGCTATGAACGATGCGGACATGGATGTGCGTACTGCTGCGGTGCTGGCCGCTGGTCAAAGCAAGGATCGCAATCTGAGCACAAATATTCGCAACCTGCTGGACGATAAGGAGCCGCAGGTTGCATTTACCGCGGCGATGACGTTGTGGAAGATGGGTGACAAGAGCGGCGAGGATATCCTGACGGCGGTGGTGGATGGCGGTCGCAGCGCCACTGCGGGCATGATGCACGGCACAGAGCACAGGTTGAGCAAGGACCTGCATGATCCTGTCATGCTGGCGCGGCTGGGTGCGTTGCAAGGTGCGGCGATGATGCTGGGACCGTTCGGTTTTGGGATTACGGCGTTTGAGTATATGCACCAGAATGGGGGTGATCTGGCTCGTGTCTCAGCGATTGAGCAGATCTCCCAGGAGCAGACGGACCCGATTCATCGCGAGCTGGTTGCAGCGCTTGGAGATAAAGATCAGGCAGTCCGCGCGGCTGCAGCGAAAGCGCTGGTTGAGTATGAGGATAAAGCTACGTCGATGGCGGTCTACGCGCTGCTGACGGATCCGAAGCAGCCGGTTCGGTTAACCGCAGCAGCGGTGTACCTGCGGACTACTGGGACGCCGGGGCCGGAAGCGGAAAAGCCCGTGGTCGATGCCGCCACACCGCGTAAGCGCAAGCGGCTCAACGCGCCGACGTCGATGAAGCCAGTGGCCCCGGTTCGCTGATCGCCGGGAATCGCCGAAGACGGCAGCCATCTCAGGATGATCGACAACATATGCAGCCGAATTCGCGTCCTATAACTAGAGTCGGTTGACGGTCCGCTCGCGGACGCATCCGGCGCCAAACGAGGACTTGATATGTTGCCGTCTGATTATGCATGCCCGCGATGCAAGTGCCGTGCGTGCTATGCGCTGCACCGTAAGGGGATCGACTGGGTAGCTTCGCTGGTAGGTTTGCGCCCGGCGCGATGCCTGACGTGCGCGAGACGATTCTATGCGCGTTACGTGCTGTCTGACGACGGAAAATATATCCTGCCGGGCTCACGGAAACCGGTGGTTCCTATGCGTGTGGCGAAGCGCGATACGGCTGAGAAAGACCCGGCCGATACATTCCATACCGCCGCATAAACCGATGATGGATGGTCCGTGGAGGCTCTCGCGGCGAGTGCATATCGTTCCTGGACTGTGGGATGCTCTCGACGCTGAATGGGTCTGCGGCAGGCTGAATCAGCACCTTGAAAATATGTGATGGTTTAAACCGCGCAAGAGCTTAGAGCGTGAGTTTGACGAGCGCGCTATCAAAAAAGTGGATGCTCGCAGGTTGGCATTCGTAACTCAGGCGCGGATGTGCGCGCTTCGTCATTCATGGTCCGACGGTGACTCTCGGCAGGTAGCTACTCACAATGGCGACGGAACTCGGCTCTGGTTCTATGCGCCGTTGGTTCGGACGGATGCCGATTTGAGTTGAAGCCAGGAGTTGGGCGAGTGCGAGAGAGACGCGCTGCGGTGGCGAAGACGGGATGAGTGAATGTGCTAGCCGTTGTGAGATGGAGGATTGGATTGAACTCCTCTGTCGAAAAAAAGTTATATAGCGCGCCGATTTTTCTTGACAGAGAAATTTGGCAAATCTATACCTTCGTTAGCTGCAACTTTCTCGGTTGCAGTCTCGATAAATTATCGATAGGGAGAATAGGCAAATGGCAACCAAGAAGGCAGCGAAGAAAGTCGCGAAGAAGGCAGCGAAGAAGACGGCAAAGAAGAAGTAACCCAACCCAAAGGCAAAGCTGAAACGGGGGACGCATTGAGCGTCCCCCGTTCTGCGTGTCTGGCTGCGGACTTCTCCGCAGGCGCATGGTTACTGGGTATTCTTTGGAGTTGAAAGATATCCGGAGACCGTGTTCTTTTCGATGTTATTGACGACGAGTTCAAACAGTACGGGACTTTTTCCGGTGTAGAACTGCACGGGCTCGTCGAGATTCTTATCCTTCTTCTCGATGTTGCGATCGTCGGAGCTCACGTTGAGCGTGTAGCGCCCGTGCTTCATGTCCACCTTCTTCAACTGAATGGTGATGGTGGAGAGCAGCGTGGGCTTGGCACCCTTCTGCAAAGTGAACTCAATGTAGTTGCGATCGCCCTTGTGCTTCAGTTGTTCGAGCTCCTCGTGGTTGGTGGCGATAAGGCCGCTCATCACTCCGGCGTCCCCGACTACCCGCTGCAGTTGCGACTTGGTGGATTCGAGATCGCTGCGTGTAGTTGCGACATCGGTCTTGACACCTCCGACATCGGTCTTCACGCTGGCTACGTCGTTTGAGACAGCTCCGATCTGCTTCTCAGCCGCCTGTTGTTGCTGGGCGAGACGCGCGGTTGCTGCGTTTTGCGCTTTCTGCGTGGCGAGGATTGCATCGGCGCGGGCGTCGATCTGCTTTTGGGTTGCGCCTACGTTCTGGCTCAGGGTCTCTGCGGTGGCGCTGAGGCGGGCCTTGGTGGCCTCGATCTTCTGAGTCAGCTCATCGTTTCGCT
Source organism: Acidobacteriaceae bacterium (assembly GCA_035943695.1). Lineage (GTDB taxonomy): Bacteria > Acidobacteriota > Terriglobia > Terriglobales > Acidobacteriaceae > Edaphobacter. The sequence continues at coordinate 259,308 of DASZBW010000018.1, forward strand.
TATCTGCTTCGGCCAGCTTCTGCTCGTCCGCGGAGATATGATTCTGCAGGCCGTAGCACCAGATGAGCGCACCGATGCTGAGGAGGCCGGCAGCGGCGATAGCGGCAAGAAATGCTCCCGGGATCGGCCCTCGGGTTTCAACTTGTTCAGTGTTCATCATCTGTCTCATTCCCCCATGGCACGGTGCAGGTAGAAGGGAGTCCGGCTTGGGGACTTTCCCTGCAACGAATATATAGCTCCAATACCACCTGTGCGGGAGTGAAAATCGGTGCGAACAACGGACGCACACAGGGCAGCAGGCGGGTGGTTTTCGTGACAAGGGTTTCGTCGCTGCGCTATAACCGTAGTGTAGGGTTTTGTCCGATTCCGCATAGAAGGTTGGTCTATGACATCCGCAGTTCTGCCCGTGAAGGGCCTTGAAGGTATCGTCGCCACGAAGTCATCGATCTGCTACATCGACGGCGAAGAAGGCATTCTTGCGTATCGGGGTATCGATATTCACGAGCTGGCTGTGCACTCGGATTTTGAGGAGACGACGTACCTGCTGTGGTTTGGCTCGCTGCCGAATGCGGCGCAACTGGCGAGCTTCCAGAAGGAGTTGGCTGCGGCACGGGTTCTGGATCCGCGGGTGATCGATTTTCTGCGCAGCGTTCCGGCTGAGGCTTCGCCGATGGAGGTGCTGCGTACGGCGGTGAGTCTGCTTTCGCTCTACGACGCGGATGAGCCAGATTCGTCCCACGCAGCGAACCTGCGCAAGAGTTATCGGCTTACGTCGCAGATTGCCATGATTGTTGCGATCTTCGACCGTATTCGGAAGGGTAAGGCGATTGTTGACGCGGACCCTGCGCTGTCGCACTGCGCCAATTTCCTGCTTATGCTGAATGGCGAGAAACCGAGCGAGACGGCGACCCGGGCTCTGGATGTGGCGCTGATCCTGCAGGCGGATCATGAGCTGAATGCGAGCACGTTTGCAGCGCGCGTGATCGCATCGACGCTGGCGGATATGCATTCTGCGATTACCGGTGCGATTGGAGCGCTCAAGGGGCCGCTGCACGGCGGCGCGAACGCCGAGACGATGCGCATGCTTTTCGCGATCGATGAGGCGAAGGCAGATCCCGTGGAATATGTTCGGGAGCTGTTGGCGCAGAAGAAGAAGATCTCTGGTTTCGGCCATCGTGTCTATGTGACCGAAGACCCGCGGGCAACTCATCTGCGCAAGATGTCGGAGGACCTGGGCAAGTCGTCAGGGCAGGAGAAATGGTTCGAGATGTCCCGGAAGATCGAGTTGTTTATCAAAGATCAAAAGAAGCTCAATGCGAATGTCGACTTCTATTCCGCGTCGACCTACACGACGCTGGGCATTGAGATTGACCTGTTCACGCCGATCTTTGCGATGAGCCGCATTGCAGGCTGGGCGGCGCATGTAATTGAGCAGCATGATGACAACCGGCTGATTCGTCCGCGCGCGGATTATGTTGGGCCGTCGTATCCGGCGCTTTACGTGCCTCTTGCCCAGAGGTAGTCGGTGCGAGGGTTCAAGGACCTTGCGCGATGGATGCGGTAGCGTTTGAGATATTTTCGCTGGGTGAGTTTACGCAGGGGTAGATCGCCAACGTCTTGAGAGGTTTCGATCGCTTGCGCAATGACACAATGGATGATGTGACGCATCGGAATCAGGCGCGGAAGACTTGTTCTCTGCCTCTTGCAGGCCGAAGTCTGCAGCTGGTCACGGCTGTTTGTTTTCTTGTTGCAATGAGATCGGTGCCTGCGGCCTCGGGACAAGGGCTTTCACCGGCGGAGTTGAAGGACGATCTGGCGGTCCTAAGCGCGGCGGAGTCGATCAACGACAGCGGACCGGCCGGCGTTGTTCCGGCTTTGCGCGGATTCAATGCGTCGATGGGAACGAGCCAGCAGCACGATTCGAGCAACGGCTGGTCGTGGATACTGAATCCCAACGCTGCGTATCGCGTGAATAAATATTTTAGCGTCGATGCAGGCACGCCGATTTACATCTACATCAATATTGAGGACCAGGTTGGCACCAAGACAAAGCCGGTCTACGAGCAATCGATTAAGCATGGAGCTTTCGGCGACACATCGCTTTCTTTCGAAGGCGATCTGAGCGGTCCGAGCATTGATTGGAGCGGAACGTTTACGCTTGGATTGCCTTCTGGCAACGCCGACTACGGGCTGAGCGCAGGACGGACGACGTACAACTTCAACAATCATTTTGAGAAGCAGCTCGGCATCTTTATCCCGGATGTGGAACTGGGGTTCGGGGATACCAGCAATCTGGTGGAGCAGCGTGTGCTGAAGAGCTATGTCGCTGTGGGCCCGATGGCGCATTTTCAGGTAGGCACGCTGATAAGTCTGCCTAAAGGTATGACGTTTGAGGCAGACGCTTATGAGCAGCTTCCGACGGCCAAGAGTCTGGTCTATTCGACCACCGTCAAGGGCAAGAAGAAGGTGACTACAGCGACGAATATCGATCCAAGCGAAGACAATGGATTCATTACGTCGCTCGACATTCCTGTCACACCGCACATGACCATGTCAGGCTTCTACAGTCGAAGTCTGCGCGACCATGATGATGTTGCGGGCTTCTCTTTTACGTTCCTGCTGAAGGGGCAGTCGCAATCGCTGGCGAGTAAGTCCAGCAGCCCAGAGCGATAGCGGATTAGATGCCGGGGCCTCCGGCCGGTGCGGCAGGTGCTGCGACAACAGGCGATGCGGTCGCCGCTGCCAGCGGAGGCGTGATTCTGACGGCCATGCGCGGAAAGCTGAAGGTGCCGCCGGCGTCGTCGATCACGTTGACCTGGCAGACGTAGGTGCCTGGCTTAAGATCGGCGAGTGGGAGGTCGAACTGGAAGCCTACGGCATCGCGTTCGGGAATGTTGACGGTGTTGGCCTCGACCAGCGGAGTCTCGTAAACCTTGATGCCACCCAACAGAAACTCAATGCTGGTGAGCACCCGGATTGCGTTCTTATTCGGCGCAGGTGCTCCCGCAGGGGTGATTGCAGAGGCGTCTTTGGTGGGCGAATAGACCTCGTAGAGGAAGGAGAGGTGCTGGTCCTGGCGGAAGACGTGAGGGACGTTGGGCACCCACTCCTGGCCATCGCGGATGAGCGGATCAACGGCCTTCTTCGCGGAGTTCGGCGTCCGTTGGCTGGATAGGACGATGGAGCTGAGCTTGAGCGGAGTCTTCTTCATGTCCGGCACCTGGATGTCAGTCTCGAAGCTGCCCATGTTGCCGGACTGATTTTCGCGCACTACAAACTTGACGTGATACTTGCCGGGCGCAAGCGTGAAGCCGGTGGAGTACTGCACGTTCTTCTTCTGGAGCTGCTGGTTGGCGTCCACGGTCAGGGGTACGGTCTGGCGGACCTGTCCGACTGCGATGCCTTCTGCGTCCTTTACCTGACCGAGGAAGTCGATGGTGGCTTTGCTCTTGTCCTTCACGGTGACGGCGTTGATCTGCGAGCCGGGGACGACGACGGAGACGGGGATGTAGAATTTGCCGTCGGCGAGACGGAAGTAGAGCGCCTGCAGATAGACGGAGACATCGGTAGCAGGCACATCGCTGCGCATCTGTTCGCTCAGCGCCATCTCGCGATCTTCGCTCTTGGCGTGCTGGAAGTCGGCGGGAGCGTAGTAGCCTGGCCTGTATTCAAGCTTGGCTTCGGGATGGTTCAGCAGGCTGATGGTGAGGTGGCGATAACTGCCATCGCGTGCGGCGTTGGTGGCGCGGTAGCCGATGATGTAATAGGCCTCGGTATCGTGCTGGACCTGCTGGAAGGCTGGGCCGAAGTCGTTGGAGTCGGTGAAGAGCTTGCCGCCGGTATCGCTGGCAAGGGTGCCGAGCGTCTCCTGGGAGCTGAAGTTTGAATTGAGCTGGCTTTGCATGGAGGCACCGCTGTAGGCGCCGGTGCCGCGGCGGCTGCCGGTGGAGGCGTCGCCAACGGCGTTGAGCGCCTGCAGGCCGCGTGTGTCAACGGCGTACATGGCAGTGTCGGCCTTGACGCACTCGTTGGTGGCGGCGCGAATGCTTGCCTGATTTTCGATGCCCTGGCGCGAGAGGCCGCCGGAGAAGTAGAGCATGCTTTTCTTCTGCTCGACTTTTTCCATCGACTTGCAGACGGTGCGGATGGCGTAGAGCTGCCGGTCGGTATTGAGTGCGTTGAACTCGCTGTCGTCTGCGACGAAGCTGGAGGAATCGTCAGCCGTGCCGTCCGTGCCGCCGCCTTCGCTGCCTGCGGCGAAACCGGAGCTCTCGCTGCCGTCGTACTTGCTGACGGCGGCAAGGAGTGCCTGCTTGTTGTTGGTGAAGTCCTGATCCATGCTGAGACCGGAGACGAGGCTGACGGATGCCGCGAGATCGGCTGGAGCCATGTGGTTGTTGATGTAGTCCTTAGCGGAATCGACGGCCCGGGTGATGTCCTCGGGCTGCATGCTGCTGAGATCGAAGAACATCACGATCAGTCGGCGGTCCTTCAATTCGTTCGGTGCGGCGGCGAACTGGCTGTTCATCAGGTCCGCGATGGTCTTCTTCTTTGTCGTGGTGGCACCGGAGACCGTTGAGGCCTCGTTGAGCGTTACCGCCTGGTCGACATTCTGGTAGTCGAAGGTGGTGATCTTCTGGGGTTTCTTATCTTCGAGGATCTGGAAGTCGGTCGCTTTCAAATCTTTGATGACCGCGCCAGTTTTCTTATCGCGAACAACGACGTTGGTCAGCACGCGGTTGACGTTGGCGACGAAGGTGGCGACCCCGTTGACGTTCTTCTGTGCTGTGGCGGGCAGTGGAGTGCCTGCCGGTGAGAGTGCCATGCCTGCTGTCAGAATCGCCGCTATTGTCTTCCGCATCCTGCTTCTCCTGTGCTGCTTTTTCTTTACTGTGTATTGCAATCGCTGCATCGGAATTGAGCTAGAACCTGAAGCGTGCGTTGTAACTGAGAGATCGCATCGGCGCGGCCGAGGTCACTTGACCGATGGTTTGGGAGTTCAGCGTCGTATCAACGCCGGAGTATTGAACGGTGTTCAACGCGTTGTTTGCGTTCACGCGAAACTCGATGCTGCGCGTTGCGCCAAGGGCGACCGTCCGTGAGAGCGAGCCGTTGATCGATACCGTTCCAGGGAGTTCGATGGAGTTGCGCGCGGCGGTGCCATAGGTATCCGGCGGCAGGCAGTAGGGCGCAGGGTTCGCGGGATCGCAAGGTCCGACGAAAGCAGCAGTGTTGAACCACTGCGTGTGGGAGCCCGCACCCTTGATTGGCTGAGTTGGATCGCGGTTTGGGCGCAGAGAGCTGGGGGCACCGGCGGCGATCTCCTGTGCGGTGAGCGAGTATTGCGGAGTGGCCCAACCGCCGGAGGCAAAGGTAAAGTTGCCGGAGATCGAAAAGCCGTCGAGGATGTGCGAGGTGAGGTTGCCCTTGTTGAAGAACGCGCGGTTGGGTCCGAAGGGTGGCTCGATCACGAAGTTGCCATTGAGGACATGGCGGCGATCGAAGCTGGAATTGCTCTCTTCCGCGCCCAGGTCTGCGTCGTTTTGTGCGATCGAGTTCCCGCTGCCCCCGACGGACGATGCGTTATCAATGGAGTGGGAGTAGGTGTAGGACGCACCGAGGGCGATGCCCTTGTGCATGCGGTTGCGGATGTTGATGGCGAGCGCATTGGAGCGCTGATAGCCGAGGGAATCCTCATAGGTGAACTGGCCGGCTGAAGGTTGGATAGGCTTGCTGGGCGTGCGGTTGGGCGCGCGCAGCATATCGAGATTGCCTGCGTATGAACCGGTGTAGTCGATGTTGAGCAGGATGCCCTGCGGCAAGGTGCGCTGGATGCCGAGGTTGTATACCTGCACCATGCCCAGGCGGTAATTGGGGTCGACAGCATAGCTGCTTTGGGTAGGCAGAGTCGTGCAGTTGAACCCGTTGGTCAGCGTCATGTTCGCGAGCGTGCATCCGTTATTTGTTCCCCCGGAGCTCTGCACGTTTCTCTGCGTTACGGAGAAGGGCTGCTGGAATGCGAGGTTGGTGGCGAATCGAGAATACTGGCCGGTGTTGTAGTTGATGCCATAGCTGGAGCGGACGACGGTGTTCTTCGTCCACTTGAACTTAGGCGACCAGGCGAGAGAGACGCGGGGAGAGTAGAGGGACTTATCGGGGTTCACGAGCGGTCCGGAGACGACGGCGTTGCAAGCCCCTAGCTTCGATCCTGCGGGGGCTGCCGTTCCGCAGATCGTGGTTGGAACCTGTAGTGATGAGCCGCTACCCACCACGTTGAGGTTGACCAGGCGATTGTATTTCTCGGAGTAGGGCGAGAAGTATTCCCAGCGCAGGCCGAAGTTGAAAGTGAGGTTGTTGCGGGCTCGCCAGTCGTCCTGAGCGTACCAGTTCCAGGAATTGCCGCGGAGGTAAATCTTGTTGAGGCCGGCAGTGATCGTCGATTGCTGCGGCAGGCCGAGCAGGAAATCGGCGAAGGAGGAGCCGCCTGCGGCTGCGCCGGTTGGGCACCCTGTTGTGCAGGCGCGTGCTGAGGGAATCTCGGTTGCGAAGTCCGAGAAGGTAAAGGAGCCTAGATCGCCACCGGTGCCGAAGGAGTCTGCGTGAATGCGGTTGAAGCCGAAGCCATAGCGCATGTTGTGCTGCTTGTGGCTCCAGGAGACGAAGTCGGAGAAGGAGATGGTCTGGTTGACCGACTGGATCGGTGAAGTATCGCCGAGGCTCTGAATGCCGCCTGCAATGTTGATCAATGGTAGACCGAAGTAGAAAGGGTTGGTGTAGGTCTGCGAAGTGCCCACTTGAATGTTGGGGGCGGGATATTGAGTGTTACCGCTGATTCCGCCGATCGCGGGGTTCAGCGGTCCGAACGTGAACTGATTACTGCTCAGACTGCTGGAGCGATTCCAGCTGAGCGAGGCTGTGCTGTTCAGCCGTCCGTAGCCTACGGTGTATGAACTGGTGAAATTGTAGCCATCGCCTGCGGACTTTCCGGAAAGGAATGAGCTGAAACTGTCGTTGGCGCTTGCGTTATGCGAGTAAGCGAAGCTCTCCGCGATGGATTGGCGCAGCACGGGGGGTGCGTTGCGGTTCTGGCCACCGCCGCCGCGACCACCACCTCCACCTCCCCCTCGTCCGCCGCGAGCCGGGGCGGCGCCGAAGCTGCGGTTGTAACGGGCGGAGACCTGTGAGGAGTGCGAGGTTCCGGGAAAGTTTGCCTGGTAGTTGTACTGGGTCAGCGGAGAAACGACGTTGGGAAGAGGGTAATAGTTGAGCAGAGCTTTTGCGGCCGGGCTGATCTCGCCGGTGGGTATGCAGGCTGTGACATTCGTCAGGGTAGAATCGCAGCCCGTGGTGCCATAGGGCTGGCCGGTGCTGGGATCGTAGACCTGGCCATAGGTGACCTGCCCGTTGGCTGTTGTGCTGTTGATCACTCGCCCAGCCTGGTGCGATGGGGTCAGATCGCCCAGTCGTTGTGCGAGTGTAGGGACGTTCGTCTGGAGCGTGGTGGGCCTGACAGTGCGGTTTTCAGAGATTGTGAAGAAGAGGAACTGCTTGGGATTCGGGGCCAACAGGTGCGGGATATAGGGTGTGCCTGTGAAGCTTGCTACTAGTGAGTTCACCTGGGAATCTGGCTTTGGCAGTGCAGACCCGGTTACTGAATAGGGCGTGGCATCCAGCGCGCTGTTGCTTCCGCTGTAGCCTACGGTGCCATGCCAGGCGTTGGGATTCTGGCCGCGGAAGCCTCCAAAGCCTCCGCCGCCGAAGCCACCGCCTCGTCCCCCGCCAAAGCCACCGCGACCTCCACCGCCTCCGAAGCCTTCGCCCCCGCCAGGACCGCCACCGCCGGGACCACCTCGGCCGAAGCTTCCGGTCTGCATCACTCCACTCAGGCTTCCTGCGATGTCGCCGTTGTTCATGCCGTTGCGCTGCATATCCTGGATGCGGTTGCGCAGGTCGTCTTCGCTGAAGCCGGCGAGTCCGTTGGTCTGCCCCTGCTGTCCGCTGACGGCGATTGAATCGGTGGCGGCTGCGGTATCGTCTGCTCCGGTGATCGAAGGGAGTTGCGCGCCGATGTTGCGCTGGCTTGCGGTTGCGTCGAGCAGATTCGAGTCGTTGTTACTCTGCATGGTCAGCGATTGCGTACCGCGTCCAACGCGAGCCACTGAGCCGCGGGCAGCGCCGGGCGCCGAACCGGCAGGGCGTGCGGCAGCGTTTCCTCGCCTCGGTATAGTGCCGGTGTTCGCTGGCGTTGGGACGGAGGCAGATGTGGCCGCGCTTGCAAGTCCGCTGGCGGGAATCACCGGCGTGGCTCGCGAGGCAAGATCCATCGTTAAGGCCTGGGCCTGCGCTACGACTGCGCCATTGGCTCCTGCTGCGCTGACGTCGATTTGCTGTGTCGTCGATGCGAACCCAGCCAGCTCGGTCTTCAGGATGTAGTGTGCGCCGCTGGGCACTGCCATCTGAAAAGATCCATCCACGTCGGTTGACGTCGCATATCCCTTGCCGGTCGCCGAGTCGGTCGCGGTGACGGCGACGCCGGGCAGAGGCGTTGTGCCGGCCAGCACGGTGCCCTTGATGATTCCATCTGCGGCAGGTGCTGCAGCGGTGGGGTTCAACGGAGATGCCGCAGCGGTCGCGGCGGAGGAGGGCGGGGCGGTAACTTCAGCTGTCTGCCCGCACGCCTGCGCACCGAAGCCGCCGGCCAGGATCGCCGAACCCATTGCCGCCAACGCAAACCATTTGATCGTCGTCACTCGCTGCACGAATACACTCCCGCGGATCACTACCGTCGAAATCTGGATATTGGAGATCCAAGGTAATGACGTCACCGACAGCGAAAATGTCTCGGGTGCCGAATGATTAATTGCAGACGGATTGGCGTATCGGGTCCAGGTTGAGACGGTCTTCGAAGGCCTGGGCCAGAGCGAAGTATGCGTGTCTTTCCTTCTGACTCAATGCCGGGCGCTTGCCAAATTCCGCGGCCGCATTGACCGCACGGGCTTTGTCCTCCTATGCTTGAGGCTCGCCATGCATGATGTAGCCCGCCATCCCCACGTTGAAGGACACTTTCAGTCCAGTGAATCCGTGCGCGATGTCGTGATCGGGCTTTCGGACGGGCTGACGGTGCCGTTCGCTCTGGCCGCCGGGCTTTCGGGAGCGGTGTCCAGCGCACACATCATCGTGCTCGCGGGACTGGCCGAGATCGCTGCCGGATCAATTGCGATGGGACTTGGCGGGTACCTGGCCGCAAGGGGCGATGCAGAGCATTACGCGTCTGAACTGAAGCGAGAACAGATGGAAGTCATCACGCGGCCCGACGACGAGGCGGAGGAGATCTACCAGATCTTCGACCAGTACGCGGTTCCCCGGGAGGCCGCAGCCCCTGTGCTCGCAGCGCTCGAGCAGAATCATTCGGCGTACGTCGACTTCATGATGCGCTTTGAGCTTGGGCTGGAAGCGCCGGAGCCAAACCGGGCGCATCGCTCGGCGCTTACCATTGCCGCATCGTATATAGCCGGTGGACTGGTCCCGCTGTTGCCATATATGTTCGTTCGAGTCTCTGTACTGGCGGGCGGGGCTGGCGCATCGCCTTCGCCACTGATCCCGTCGACTGGGGTGGCGCTGAAGGTCTCAGTGGTCATAACTCTCCTGGCGCTCGCACTTTTTGGCGCGCTGAAGGGTCGCCTGCTCGGTACTGGTGTCTTCCGCAGTGCGTTGCAGACAACGCTGATTGGTGGAGCAGCCGCAGCAGCGGCCTATACGCTGGCCTTTCTGCTGAATCGCATCTGAAGGCGAGCGCATATTGTGCGGAGTTTTGCATATGATCACCTGAAAGTAACCGGGAAAAGGCGCCAGCAGTAACCATTGGGTGGCTTCCCTAAAGTACTGTTTCTTCTCGCCTTTACACCTTTGGTGTGTGCAAGATTTTTCCCATTGTGCAAAGTTTTACCACCTGTGTGCGCCGCTTTGCACATCAGCCTGAGGGCTATCACCTTTGTCCTCAGCAGAGACAGGTAGTGCTGCCTTGGTGGTAGTAAAGGTTTGGGGTTGGCGTGCCGATTGCATATGCAGAGGCATAGAAGCTTTTAGGAGATTTGAAACCAATGCGAATTAAATCGGCCCTGGCAATTCTGTCCCTCTCCCTCGCCTGTGTCCTTCCCCGCGCCAGTTTCGCGGATACCCTGACGCTTACGGGTGCCACTGGCTCGGTGGTTGATGGCGTGTATGTCTACCCGTATGTGTTCACCATCACCGGCCCCGGCGGAACCAATACGAATGTGACGCTGTCATGCCTGAACTTCGATCGCGAAGTGAGCTTTGGAGAGAGCTGGACGGTGAGTCCTTTGTCCATCTCTGCAATTGATACGTCTGCCGGCAGAAGCGCTATGTACGATGGCGAGTCTGGCCTGAGCTACGTTGAGGACGCGTGGCTGTTCAACCAGTACAACACCTCTGTCGCCACGAATTCAGAGATCCAGTACGCGATCTGGAGCATCATGGATCCGGGCACGATCAACGCTTCGAACTCGAGCTACAACAATGCTGGTGGGTTCGATGCAACGGCACAGCACCTGGCTGCGCAGGCGGCTACGATGGCTGCTGCCTTGCCTGCGAGCTACTTCGCTAACGACATTGCACTGCTTCCTGATCCGACCGGTAGCCGTACGTGGACGAATGGACAGCCGCAGATCTTCATGGTGGATCCGATGCCGTCCTCGATTGCGCCTGAGCCATCGAGCTTGATTCTGCTGGGCACCGGATTAGCCGGTACCTTTGCAGCTGCTCGCCGCAGGCTGCGGAAGGCGTAACAAGTTGGTTGCACTGCGCTACTTTCAAATTGGCCGATTGAACTGCGACACCTGAAGTGATTGCTGGAATGGAGTACTACTTCTTTGTTGAGCCCACGCGGAGCGATGTTCCCGCGTGGGTTTCCTGTTTGCGATGCCCACTGTGCGACCATGATGGGATGGGTTCTGAGGCAGTTGAAGCAGGAGCAGTAGCAACCATCACGCGGCGTGCAGCGGATCGTGTACGCGGCGGACATTTATGGGTTTACAGGTCGGATATCGAGCGGCTGACTTCGGCGGCCGCAGACGAGATCCCGGGCGGGGGGCTGCTATCCGTTGCTGATAACCGGGGCATTGCGCTCGGGTCAGCTATCTATAGCGCTCAATCGGAGATCGCGTTGCGCATGGTGTCACGACAGCCGGGGCTGAGCCGCGCTGGTTATCTTGCCGATTTGAGCGAGCGCATCCTGGCGGCTATCGAGCTTCGGGAGCGTCTTGTTCCGCTAGCTTTCCGTGGCACTGGATCGGTTGCTGACAATGCATGCAGACTCATCTTCTCCGAGGCGGACGACTTGCCCGGGATTGTTGCAGACCGGTACAACGGCCTTGTCGTGGTGCAGTTGCTGACGCAGGCGACGGCGCGGGATGATGTACGCGCCGTCGTAACTGAAGTGCTGGCTCGGCAGCCTTGGGTGGAGATTGTTGTTGAGAGGCCGGACGCGCGCATGCGTGAACTGGAGCATCTCGGTCCTCCGCCGGATGCGCCGCTTTTTATGCGGAAAGCGCAGCAAGCCGAAACAGCACTGTCAGCTATCTTCGCGATCAACGGACTGAGCTTTCATTACGATGCTGCCGCCGGTCAGAAGACGGGTGCTTTTCTAGATCAGCGGCTGAACTATGCCGCGGCCGCGAGTTATGCTCGTGGTCGCGCTCTCGATGTATGCACGTATCAGGGAGGCTTCGCGCTGCACCTTGCTCAAACGTGCGACCGTGTTACGGGTGTGGATGCGAGCCGCGCTGCGCTTGAAGTTGCTGATCGAAACTTTGCACTGAACCCCGCGCTTCGTGCGAAAGTCGATTGGCTTGAGGCCGATGCCTTTGAGCTTCTGCGCGACTTTGCAGATCGCGCGGCCGTGGATCCGGGACAATGCTTTGACACCGTCGTGCTCGATCCGCCTGCCTTCGCTAAATCGAAGCGCGCTGCGGAAGGCGCGATGCGTGGGTATAAAGAGCTAAACCTGCGCGCGATGAAGATGCTTGGTAGAGGTGGCACGCTGATCACGTGCTCCTGCTCGCATCATGTGGCGACCGAGGATTTCCTTGAAGTGGTGCGCTCCGCGGCAATCGACGCCGGTCGCCGAGTACAGATGCTCGAATGCCGGGGTGCAGCGCCGGACCATCCGGCGATCCTGACTCTGCCGGAGACGAGCTATCTGAAATGCCTCATCCTGCGGGTGGGCTGATACCTGTCAGGGAGACAGAACGAGCATGCCATGCTCGTTCAGAAGTGGTATGCCATCTCAGCCGTGATGGAGCGCGGGCTGACGTAGTGCGTACCGGAGAAGGTGGACAGGAAGTTATACAACGCTACTTTGTTTGAGAGATTCACGATGGTCAAGGATGCGGAGAGTGTCCGTTTTTCGCCGTTCTTGCGATGCAGCAGATTGTCTATGCCGACGGATAAATCGAACAGGTTTCGCGGGGCAATCCGAGCGGGGTTATGATCGTCGTTTTGTGTGTTCGGAGCGGTCAGCTTCAACAGCGACGAGGTGAACTGCGACACGAGACAGCTACTGGGAAGAGCATGCGTGGGAGTCGCTCGCACTCCCGCGCATGCAAATCCAGCCTGCGCTTCCTGATCTGCTGTTAGCGGAATTCCGTTGGGGTCAACCATATTGACTGCTGGCTGGCCACCGATCGTCGTGGTCTGTTGCGTGCAGTCGTTCGAAGGAAGGGTGCCATAGCAGGGAGCCGCACCGGCAACCTGCCCGGAATCGAAGCGCCAGTTAAATCCTACGTATGGCCCGCGCTTGCCCAGTTGATATTGCGCATGGGTTGTCTGGTTGAAGCGCTCGTCGTGGTCGATCCGGAAGGGCGTATGTCCACTACCGGGCGGCACGGGTACGGTTCCGAGACCGCTGGTTTGCGGCGTAAAGAAGCGCGCTGCCACCGAGGAGAAGACCACCTGAGCGGTGAAGTTGTGGACGGGCGGAATGTCGAGCCGGCCATCGAAGCCGGGTACTTTCGAACTCGCCCATCCGATGGGAAAGGTGATGGGCGTTGCGCCAAGCACGGCAAAGTCGAAGGCGTTATGAGTGTATTTCCAGGCGTAGTCGGCTGAAAGCACTGCATAGCGTGTGATCTGTTGCTGGAAGCCAACGTGGAAATCGTTGCGAAAGCCAGGCCTGTTGGGCGAGACCGGGCATGAATCTGGCGAGATCAACGCCGCGAGGACTGGGAAGTGGCACCCTTCGCTGGCGATGATCAGGTTCTCGTTGAACGGCGACTCGAGCGTGCGTGCGTAGGAGGCACGCAGGACTGTGCCCGTGCGTTTGATGTTGTAGCTCAACGCGAGCCGCGGCTGAACCTGATTGGCGGAGGTGAGGCCGTTGTACTGATCAAACCGGAGGCCCAGGTTGCCTGTCCAGGCGCCGACTGTGATTGCATCCTGCGCGTAGGCGGCGAATTCCTTCACGTCGGTGTGGCCGTGGAACGCGTACAACTGTCCGCCCTGGGTAAGGTCGTACGGAAGCAGGATCGCGCGCTGTGCGCATGCGGCGGTGGGCGTCCCAGTTGAGGTGTTGCAGCCCAGATTTGCGATGAGCGTCGGAGCGACGATGCCGAGCTGGAAGTTCTCGTTCAGGAAGGTCTGCTGATAGGAAACACCGGCCTTCACATTGTGGATGCCGTGGGTATAAGTCAGGTCGGAGCGCAGGCCGGTGTTGGCGAGCGAACGCTGCTGGCCAATCGTCTCCTGTTGTAAGTCGGGCGCCCCAAGATCGGCGAAGGGATTCTTGCTGGGGTAGTAATGGAAATTATCTCGACGAAAGAAGTAGTTCGTCGTCAGAACAGTGGATGGGTTGATGACGCGGGTATAGCTTGGCGCGAAGTTGATCGTCTGGATCTGCGAGCGCTGGTCCGATGGACCTATGGGAAGTCCATTAGGCCCTATCGGAACGCCCGCGGAGTTGGTCGCCCACTGCGTCGCGTACTGCGAATCGTATGAGTTCGGCGTCTGGAACCACGAGCGCGTGTAGCCCAGGTTCAGCTTGACCAGGTCTGCCGGCGTCATTTGATAGTCGACACGATCGAAGAAATTCTCTTCGTTGCCCTTGTCGTGAATGGCGCGAAGCTCTGGAGGATCGAGAAAGCGACCGGTGTTCATTCCGTTTGCCGAGATGAAGTTGCCCAATCTCTGCGAACCTACGGCGAGGTTGAAGCCTACGTTGGAGGAGCCAAACGAGCCGTACGACGCGTTCAACTCACCGTGAGGCTGCGGATTGCCGAGGCCGGAGCGCGTGGTCGCGACGATCACGAGGGAGGTCTTACCCCCAAATTCCGCTGGCGGGGCGCCCGGAATTACCTCGAGCGATTGCACCGAATCGAGCGGAATCTGGTTGGAGAACACCTTCGACTGCTGGTCCGTGATCGGCTGTCCGTCCACCGAGAAGGAGTTCGATGCATGGTCGCCCATAGAGTGGAACATGCCGTTCGAATCAGCTGAGATGCCGGGCGATGCCAGCGTTACCAGCGAACTTACTGAGGAGGAGCCTTGCAGCGGAATCTTCGAAAACAGATCGCGATCGATGTCGGTGTGGTCCACAGGATCCGTCTCGATCAGGTCGCCGCTGGATGCCCTTACATCAACCGTCGTCGTTGCTGCGCCCGCCTGCAGTGTCGTGTCGTGGGTTACCGGCACAGTGGATTGCACGTCGACCGAGGCTGTTGCGGGGGCAAGAGTCGGCGCGGTCACGGTTATTCGGTAAGTATTGAAGGGGAGATTCGCGATCGTGTAAACGCCCAAGCCGTCGGAAATTACGGTGCGCGTGAGGCCGCTGACCGCATTGGAGAGCGTGACGGTCGCGTTGGGAACAAGGGCGCCAGAGGCATCGGTTATGGTGCCCGTTACGGTCCCCGCATTGCCCGCGGACTGCACCCGCTGCGGGGCGGCGGAGTGGGCCTGCGGCGTACTGGCCGGGGGCTGCGGGGCGATCTGCGCCGCAGCAATCGCTCCGGGCAGAGACACAGATCCTGCAAATCCTCCCGCGGTAAGAACTACGATGAAGAGCTTCGAAATGCCGCGTCGTGAAGACGTGTGCATGGTGTTTCCCCTTTGTGTTGCCGGTGCGCAGGAACGGAGACTCTTGAGCATTCGTCGAATGCAAACGACCCTGACTACTAGGATGCAAAGGTGCATTGCTGAGAGATGAAGTTCACATTAGCCAAAGCGTCACGCTTTCGAGCGAGGCGCTTACGCAGAGAGGGATGCGACGGGTGGCGGGCGAGTAAACAACGCAAAGGTTGCGACTGTTCTCAGCATCATGGCCGCGGGTATGAATTCAACGCTGGAGACGACCGCGCTTGGCAGAGCTGATGCTGGCGGATGCGCGGCATGAACGCTGATGTGGGCAGCTGCACACAGACCGCAGTCGGCATGTGTCGCTGCGCCATCCGTGTGGGTGTGCGCCACTTGCACGACACCAGCGACCATCACAAGGAGTACGCACAGCACGGCGACGAGCGCTCTCCACGTACCGGGTGCATTCGTTTTGTGGTGGTTGTCGCCCATTCTCTTGACTATAGCGTACTGGCAGGCAGCACAGCTCTCCCATGGTGCGCCTGCGCAGTCTTATAGACGCGACCTGCGATTGGAAGTTGCGTTTAGTCTTCTGGTTTGGGCCTCGGTAAGGCGGTTACGGCGATCGGCTCCGAGGGCGCGCTTGCGCCGTTCGCTCCCACCGCGACTACCGTGTAGCGGGCCAATTCGCCGTGAGCCGGAGCGGGTTCCGTGAAGCTCAGAGTCGTCAATCCGGTGGCGAGGGTCTTCGCTTCGGGTTCAAGAGTACTGCTATGCATGACGCGATAGAACTCTGCGCCAGGGACTGCATTCCACGAGAGCGTAAGGACGTGGTTCGCCATTTCGGCGTGGCCTCCCGTTGGGGTGGAGAGCTTTGCCGCACCTTTCGCCGGCAGCAGTCCGTAAACACAGAATTGGCCGGTGCCAATGTTCTCCGTCCCGAAGCTTGCAAGATAGACGTGGCCGTTGGCGATGGTGGGCGGAGCCATCTTCGAGTACTCACCGCAATCGTCGCGGGCGGGCAGTTCGAGCGAGTTCCACAGCTCATGGCGGATGTCGTCGCCTTCGTACGCGTGGAGCACGCCGGGACGCGACTCGTGCCAGGAGTCTCCGGTGGCATGAATGGCCGCCCACAGGATGCCGTTGCGGCCGCCATTGGCAGAGAGCGAAAGCATCGCGCCGGGGTGGCCCTCGTTGGGGATATCGCGCATCATCGACGGTGTTTCGGTGAACTTCTCGCCGTTCAGCTCGTAGACTTTGGCCTTGTCGCGCTGGCCCCAAACATACAGCAGCGGACCTTTCTTTTCGCTGACCCAGTAGACAAGGCTGTGCAGATGGGAGGCCGTCGCTGGGAAGTACTGAACCGCGTGCTCATCGCCGAGATGGCCCAGGTTGCGCGTGTCGAGCGAGTAGAGGATGCCTTTTTTGCCGCCGCCGATTACCAGGTGAGTGCCGGGAATCAGGGTGGCGCCGGATGAGTTCAGGTCGGAGTCGCCACGGTCAAGCTGTTCGTGATTGGTGGGCGTGAACCAGTCGAGCAGCTTTAACTTTGGCGAGAGCTTCAGAAAGCTTTCGCTGAAGTTCTGCACTCCGTCCCAGGTGCCGTTACCGGTAGAGAAGTAAATGTTGCCGTCGGCATCAGCGGAGGGTGCCTGCCCTGACTGCCAGATCGCATTTTCGGAGGCGGTCGGCGATGTGTTGAAGGCGGCAGTCTGCGCCAGAGTCTTCGCGTCGTAGGCGAGCAGGAAGCCGTGGTACGGCTGCGCGTCGCAGTGCGAGGCATAGCCGATGTAGACCATTCCGCTATCCAGAAGCAGGGCGGGGCGCTGGTTCTCCATCAGGGCGTCAAAGCTATCTGCCTTGATGGTAACTGGGCTCTCGGGCAGGTCGGCCCCAGTGGCGAGATCGAGCTCATGGAGGCGTTGTGTGTAGGTGCTGTCCCCCGTCTTCGTCAGTGCGACAACGTAGAGGACGCCACGCGCTTTGTCGATCACGGGTGTGCCGATGATACCCATCTTTCCGTTGATGTCCAGGCAGCCGAAATTGTGGCTGTGCAGATCGGCGGGCGTGCCGAAGTTAACGTGCCAGATCGGTGTTGCAGCCTCGGGGTCATTCGCGTCAAACGCGTAAACGCTGTTGTTCACCGTCGTCACGTAGACGAGGTCATGCGTGCCGCCATTGACGGCGATGCCGGTGACGACGAGCGGCTGAGTATAAAGTTGGTCGTCGAGCACGCGCTTAAACACCATGCCGAAGCTCGCCTGGTTCACATTCGCGGGCGTCAGAACGGTCTCGTGCCGGTTCGCGCCGGTCCGGGCCAGATCGTTGTGCTGGGTCAGCACGTCGACTTGAGCGCTGGCTGTGAGGCCAGTCATCAGCAATACCAGTGCGGCGATGAGTGTGGCGGGACGGGGTGAACGCGGCGCGCGTTGAGCAGAGGAAATCAACATGCATCCATTGTGCATGAGGGGGTTGAGGTTCGTCTTCCCACACCTTTGCGACGTGGCCCTGCTACCATTAATGGCTGACCTCTATCATGACGACATTGCCTGACTCCTCCGCTCCTATTCGCGTTCGTATAGCTCCTTCTCCTACCGGCGATCCGCACGTTGGTACCGCTTACATCGGCCTGCTGAACTTCATCTATGCCAAGCAGCGCGGCGGCAAGTTCGTGCTGCGCATCGAGGATACGGATCGCACGCGCTTCGTCTCCAGCTCGGAGCAGATGATCTTCGATGCGCTGCGCTGGTGCGGGCTGCAGTGGGACGAAGGGCCGGATGTAGGCGGACCTTATGGGCCATATCGCCAGTCCGAGCGCACGGACATCTATCGCGAACATGTGGCGATGCTGCTTGCATCCGGCCATGCTTACCGCAGCTTTGAGACTACGGAAGAGCTGGACGAGATGCGCAAGTCGCAGCTCGCGGCCAAGTTGCCGCCGCGCTACAACGGGGCGCACCGCGAGCTTACGTCCGCGCAGATTGCGGCGTTTGAGACTGAGGGGCGGCCTGCCGTAGTTCGGCTGAAGGTTCCGGTGGATGGCGAGACGGTGTTCCGCGATGAACTGCGTGGCGATGTTACTTTCTCGCACAACAATGTGGATGACCAGGTGCTGCTGAAGTCGGATGGGTTTCCGACGTACCATCTGGCCAACGTGGTCGATGACCACCTGATGCGGATTACGGATGTGATTCGGGCCGAGGAGTGGATCTCTTCGACGCCGAAGCATGTGCTGCTGTACAAGGCGTTCGGCTGGGACGTGCCGCGGTTCTGGCACATGCCTCTGCTGCGGAATCTGGACAAGAGCAAGATCTCGAAGCGCAAAAATCCGGTGTCCCTGGTGTACTACCGCGACAGTGGATACCTGCCGCAGGCACTGATCAACTTCCTCGGCCTGATGGGCGGCGGCATGGCGCAGCCTACCGAGCAGGAGATCGTCTCGCACGGGCTGAACGTCAAGCAGGGCGATGTTTTCTCGCTGGCTGACATGCAGGCGAAGTTCGACTTCAAGCGTATCTCGCTGGGCGGGCCCGTATTCGACCTGACCAAGCTGAAGTGGTTGAATGGCGAGTATCTGCGGGCGCTTTCGGGTGACGGGTTCTTCGATGCGCTGCGCAGCACTTTGTTCTCGGACGACTATCTGCGGCGGATCGCTCCGCTGGTGCAGACGCGCATCAATACGCTGGCTGAGTTCGGCGACATGACGGACTTCTTCTTCAAGGACGACGTGGTGCCTGCGGTTGAGGTCTTCCTGCCGAAGAAGCATATGGTGGAAGAGACGGTTGCGTTTGCGGCGGAACAGCTTACGCTGCTTGAGGCTACGAACTTTACGGTGGAAGAACTTGAGGCCGCGCTGAAGCAGCTTGGCGTTGCCAAGGACTGGACGGTGAAGGACAACTTCATGCTGCTGCGGGCTATCGTTACGGGTAAGACGGCCAGCCCGCCCCTGCTGGAGTCGCTGATCGTGTTCGGTAAGGCGCGGACGCTGGATCGGGTAAGACGGTTTATCGATACGCAGAAGCGGCTGGCGGTGCAGAAGAAGTAGACGGAATGCGGTGGTTCTTCGCTTCGCTCAGAATGTCACGCTGAGTCACGCAGAATCCTTTCGGCCGGTTGCTGGCTGGCTTATGCTTGAGGCATGAGACTCTTGGTGCGGTTTCTGCTGTTACTTGTACTGCTGACTGCAGGCGTTGAACGGGCGCGGGCGATTGAAGTCAAAGTGTCGGCTGCAGCGCTGGAGCGGACGCTGCGGGCTCAGTTGTTCAACGCTCCGGATGGCCGGTACTACATGCGCGGCGACCGGAACTCGGCTTGCTACGTGTATGCGGAGGACCCGCATGTTTCGTTCAAGGACGACCGCGTGGTGGTGCGGGTGCATACCAAGGCGAAGCTGGGCGCGGGCCTGCATGGGGCTTGCCTGGGTGTATCGCTGACTACAGATGCGGATGTGTCGGTGGTGCCGGATGCTGAGGGCAAGTCCGTGGGCTTCCGCGACGCGCGCCTCGAACGATTGAGCGAATCGAAGGAACTCAATTTTCTGCTGGAGCCATTTCTGAGCAGGAAGCTGCCGGCGCAGATGAAGATCGATGCCGAGGACCTGATGGCGAAGCTGCTGAGCCAGTCGGTGGCATCTACGGGGTATGCGCTGACGCTCGATACGCTGAAGCTGCACTCCATGCTGGTGGATCACGAGGCGCTGGTGGTCGATGTGGATGCGGGTCTGTCGATCCGGTAACGTGTGAGCGGAGCTGTATCGGTTATAGCGGATTGACCATAAGTGTGGGCCATCCGCTATCTTCATGGATACCTGCCCGGATCCACCATGGGAACAATTAGGCAACTTCGTGGCGCCACCCCAAGGGCCTACTAACAGCCCAAGCCAGCCGACGACGTCAGGCGCTAAGCCCATGTGTGCCGCACACTCTGTTGAATCGGAAGCCGCTCTACCCATCGGTGAGAGGACCAAAAGTCTGGCGTAGGCGGTTCGATCCCGTCTCTGGCCACCACTTCCATCACAGCCCACGAAGCGCCGCACACGCCCGATCCAAAGCCTCCGCCGTCTTGCCGAAACAAAACCGCAAAAGATTCTCCCCACCCCCCGCAAGAAAAAACGCCGACCCCGCCACCCCCGCAACACCCGTAGCCCGCAGCAACTCCCGCGCCTTCTCCGCCGCCGTACTTCCCGCCACTCGCCCGGCATTGGCCAGCACGTAGTAAGCTCCCTCCGGCACCGAAGGCGTAAGCCCCGCATCCCCCAACGCCGTGCAAAGCTGATCCCGCTTCTGCTGATACTCCGTCGCCATTTCGCTATAAAACGAGTCCGGCAGCCCAACCAATCCCGCCGCCGCACCATATTGCAAAGGCCCCGGGCTGCACACATACGTCAGGTCATGGAAGTAGCGAATCGCAGGCACCCACTCCCTGCTCGCCGTTAGATAGCCAACCCGCCAACCCGTCATGCTGAACGTCTTCGACAACCCCGAGATCGTAATCGTTCGCTCCAGCATCCCCGGCAAAGTCGCAAGGCTGATGTGCCGCCGCCCGTCATATAAAAAGTACTCATAGATCTCATCCGTAAATACAAACAGATCATGCTCGATCGCAACCTCCGCAATCACCTCGAGCTCCGCCAGCCCAAAGACCTTCCCCGCCGGATTTGAAGGCGTATTCAGAATGATCCCACGCGTCCGCGGCGTAATCGATCCCCGCAAAGCATCCGCATCCAGCCGCCAGTCCGGAGCAGTCAGCGGCACAGCCACCGGCTGCACCCGCATCGAAAGCAACGTATTTGCGTGGTACCCATAAAACGGCTCAAACAGCAGCACCTCGTCGCCAGGATTCAGCAGCGCCAGTCCCGCCGCATACAGCGCCCCCGTAGCCCCACTCGTCACCACCACTTCCGTCTCAGGGTCCACCTCCAGCCCGTTATACGCCGCGCACTTTTCCGCAATTGCCTTCCTCAGCGGTCCAATCCCATCCGCCCGCGTATACGTATTCATCCCGCTGCGAATCGCTTCCACCGCTGCCTCCGCCACGAGCGGCGGAAGCTCCGTATCGCACACCCCCTGCGCCAGGTTAATGCCCCCTACCCGCTCGCACTCCACCGACATGAAGCGAATCTCCGACTGAACGATCAGCGGAGCAATCTCACTCAACCTGCGCTTGCTATCCTTCACCGCCATCGCCTTGGCTCCCTTACTTCCACATCGACTTCATCGCAAACACCTCAAGCCGATCCACTACACTACCCTTCTGCCCTACGCTCAACTCCAGCCCGTGAGCATCATCCGCCTGCGACAGCTCACGCACAATATACCGCGCCCCGCCCTCTACAAAGACCTCCGCCACCCCGCGATCCAGCAGCACCTCCACATCACCGCGCCCATGCTCCAGCTCCGAAGCCTTAATCGCGGCAATCTCCTGTCCCGCAACCTGAAGCTTCAACTCATCCCCCTCCGCCACGGTCACCTGCAGCTTCACATCCAGAGGCCCACGCCCCGCCGCAGCCAGCTTCCCATTCGCATCCTCCGCACTCAACCCACGCCACGCACTCGCCTTCCCACGCAACCGCGCCAGCTCCGCCACCGGCGTAGCCCGCATCCTCACACCCTCAGCCGTAGTCTTCAGCTTGAACTCCGTCGGAACCAGGATCAACTGATTGAACGGCATCCCCTCCAGCTCCACGCGTCCCCAAGCCATCTGTACTCGCCGCCCATCCGGCATCTCCGCAAACGACTGCGCCGCATACAGCACATCCGCTCCCCTCGCCGTCTTTCCCTCGGCATACCGCAACTCGCCCGACTCCGGCGTAAACGTCTCCCCATCGAAGCTCCCAATCAAATACTTCGATGAGCCGCCATGCAGAACCCACTTCATATGTGCCTTATCCCCATCCACCGGCAGCTCGAATAGATCCGGACACTCCGCCATCCCTTTCAAATGACTCTTTTTCACCCACGTCTTTAAATCCGCCGAGTTATAAATCGACAATCCATCACGCTCAAACAGCACCATCACCCAACGCTTCCCCGGCGCATACCAGAACACATGCGGATCCCGCGTATCCTTCGACCCCACCGCCTCATTGCTGTCCAGCACAGGATTCCCCGCATAGTGCGTAAACGTCTTCCCGCCATCCGTGCTGTAAGCCAAACACTGCACCTGCTTCTTCGTATGCCTGTCGTAAGCCGTATACACCAGCACCAGCGCATCCTTCCCAAAGCCCGCGCTGTTCGCATGATCCACCAAACTCGACCCCGACCACGGCGACCCCAGCCTGTCGTTGATCAACGCCGCCGGCAACTCCCGCCAATGCATCAGGTCCTTGCTCACCGCATGACCCCAGTACATAAAGTCCGTGTCCCACTTATACCCAAATGGAAACGCCTGGTAGAACAAGTGATACTGCCCGCCAAAAAATATCGGACCATTCACATCATTCAGCCATCCCCGCTTTGCCGAAAAATGGAACTGCGGACGATTCTTCTCCTTGTATAACGTCTCCCAACCCGCAATCCTATCCGCCTGGTAGATCCTATCGAGCGCCGCCTGCCCCACCGCGCCCTCCGTCGCCGCCTTCAGCTCAATCGTGCTCCCCTTGAACTCACTCACATCCACATAAATCCAAAGATCCGCTGCGCCAGCGGCCAACTGCACTGGAAACTCCCGCCTCTGCTGACCCTTCACATCGATCTCATAGATCTGCATCTTCGCCTTACTATCCACCGGCACATTCAGATACTGCTTCGTAATCACCATCGTCCTGCTCTGCGCCAGCAACGCGCCGGCAGCACACAGGACGAAGACCGGCGCCCACAATACCTTGCTATAGCTCATTCTCTTTTTGCCTCCGCCCGCCACGCTCACCGCAAAACTGTCCATCCGATCAACCCACTCATACTACATCTCACGCCCACAAAAAAGATGTGGCCAGCGACGATCCGCCGGCCACATCTCTTACTGCTTCCGTTACCTACGAGCCTTGCGTTTATCTCCGCTCGCCGCGTCCTTCGCCGCCCCGTTCTTCCGCCCGTGGCTGCGCTGCTGCATTGTGCTTGTCCTGGTAAATCGACCGGCTCACGTTGTTCTGCCTCTGGTTAACCTGCTGTCTTTCCTGCTGGTTCAGGCGTCCGCCATTGGCCTGGCGATCTTGCCTCGTCTGACGGTTGATGCTTGCCTCGCGTCCTTCCACGTTGCGCGTCTCGCCGGCCGTCATCTGTCCCGAACGCACGCCCTGCCCGATCCTCTGCTGCTGATTGTTGGCTCGCTCGCCGACGCGCGAGAACGCAGCATTCTGCGGACGTCCTCCATTGGCCGAAGCAAAGTTCGTGCGATCCGCATGCGCCATCGTCATATGCTGCTGCTGCTCGCCGGTCGGCGCCACGTGATTCTCATGCGTCCACTGCTGCTCCTGCTGGTTCGGACGCGCCTGGATGCCGCCATTGCCTCCATTGAAGCTCGTATGCACGCCCACATTCACATTGTTCACATGCACATTGTCGATATACGTGTTATGGATCACCGTCGTATTCACATGCATCACGGCAGTGTTGTACGCAAAGTGTCCACCCTCCCAGCGTCCGCCCCAGAAACCCGCACCGGTATATCCAAATCCATAGTTGATGCCGCCATAGAACCCAACATGCGGTCCCCAATATCCTTCATGAAATAGATACCTGCCGCCGCCCCAGCCCCAGTATCCCGGCGTCCACAGCAGGCCCACCTGTGGCGGCCGTACCCAGACCCCCGGAACCCAGTAGTAGCCAGAATCCTCGTTGTAAGCCCAATACCCCGGTGTCCAAAGATACCCATCGCCCGGGGCAACCGGCTGCACATACACCGGCAGCGCGGGAGGCGCAAAGCCCACCGAAATAAACACGCCGCCAAACGAAGCCGCCGGAGCAATCGCCAGCGCCGCCGCCACCAGAACGCCACGAACTGCGCGCATCGAAAAAATATTCTTCATCGTTTTATCCTCGAAATTCCGCCGGAGAAACCATTGCCGGCACATCATTGTGTCTTCCTGCGACCAAACGCATTATCTCTTCCTGGCCGGTGCAATCCTTTCGCATCGACTCGGCAGCCTTCAACCGCCTCCTGTTGAAACACAATGCCGTCCGCGAAGTTTTGAAAAAAATACAGCGCACCCTATCTTCCTGCATCCCGCGAGCCAGTTCCCTCCCACCAAAGTTCGTAGTCGCCAGGCAACCCACACGCGCACAGCTAAAATAGGTAGACCAGCAGCCGCATCCAAAGGAAACCGTGCCCACCGAACTCATCGCCTCCTCCGACCTCACCCAGCTAGCCGCCGACGTACTCGCCCGCGCCCTCAAGGCCGGAGCCACCGACGCCGAAGCCGTCCTCTACGAGGGCGACGAGTTCTCCACCAGCGTCCGCCTGGGCCAGGTCGAAACCCTAAAAGAATCCGGCTCCCGCGCCATCGGCCTCCGTGTCTTCATCGCCTCCTCCACCGGAGCCCGCACCGCCTCCACCTCCTCCTCCGACTTCTCCGCCGACTCGCTCACCCGCCTCGTCGAAGGAGCCGTCACCCTCGCCCGCATCACCAGCGAAGACCCCTTCGCCGGCCTGCCCTCGCCCGAGGCCTTCGGCCAGCACAACCCCGCCACCCAGCATCTCTACTTCGACGACGTCAACCAGCAGCCGCCCGCCGATCGCATCCGCATCGCCCGCGAAGTAGAAGCCGCCGCAATGGCCTACGACACCCGCATCCAGAACTCCGGCGGCGGCGACTTCGACACCGCCACCTCCCACAAGATCATGATGAACTCCCGCGGCTTCCACGGCGAGTATCGTCGCTCCTACTGCGGCTTCTCCGCCCAGCCCATCGCGCACGACACCAATGGCACCATGCAGCGCAATTACTGGTACTCCTCCGCCCGCACCACCGCGCTCCTCGAAGACCCCGTCGCCATTGGTCACGAAGCCGCCCGCCGCACCCTCCGCCGCCTCGGCGCACGCCGCGTCCCCACCCAGCAAGCCCCCGTAGTCTTCTCCCCCGAGATCGCCCGGTCCCTCATCGGCAACCTCTTCGAAGCCGCCAACGGCGACGCCATCTACCGCCACGCCACCTTCCTCGACGGCATGTTAGGCGAGCGCATCGCAGGCGAAAACATCACCGTAATCGACGACGGCACCCTCGTCTTCGATCACCCCAACAACATCCGCACCGGGGGCTTCGGCACCTCACCCTTCGACGGCGAAGGCCTCCCCACCCGCCGCACCGTCCTCGTCGAAGACGGCATCCTCAAAAACTACGTGATGAACACCTACACCGCCCGCAAACTCAACATGGCCTCCACCGCCAACGCCTCACGCTCCCTCGCCGGAAACCCCGGCATAGGCGCAGGCAACTTCTTCCTCCAGCCCGGCACCCTCACACCCGAACAAATCATTGGCGACGTAAAATCCGGCCTCTACGTCACCGAAACCATGGGCTTCGGCATCAACCTCGTCACCGGCGACTACTCGCAAGGCGCAGCCGGCCTCTGGATCGAAAACGGCGAACTAGCCTACCCCGTAGAAGAGATCACCATCGCCGGAAACCTCAAAGACATGTACCGCAACATCGTCGCCATCGGCAACGACCTCACCTTCCGCAGCGCCTCCGCCGCCCCAACCCTCCGCATCGAAGGCATCACCATAGCCGGCAGCTAACAATGCTCTGCAGACGTTACCAATGCCGTTGCGCTGCTTCTCGCCGTTATCTTTGTTCGTCCTCTTCGGCCAACAAAAACCCGTGTCATTCTGAGCGAAGCCAAGAACCTTCGCATTGCTGTTGCCTGTTCTTCCCCGCCCTACGCAAAGCAAAAGATCCCGGCAGTCTAATCCGCCGGGATCCTCCATCAACTAAAACTCACTCCCCCCGCGGCGGCCCAGGGTGCAGAAAGCGGTCATACCCTTCACGAAACCCCTTCCGATAAGCCTCAAAACCAGGTCGAGGCACCGGAGGATTCCTCCACCGCGGATGGTGATCGAACACCGGCGCCCGTCCGCTCTCCACATCGTGCTTCGCCGCGTCGAACCCATCATGAAATCCCTGATCCTGGATCGCCCGATAATCCAACGCAGGCGGAGGAGGCGCATACACCACAGCCCTCGGCTGTCCACATCCCAACAAAATCACAGGAGCAAGCAAAGCCGCAAAACCAAACACACGAATCTTCTTCATCGCATCTCTCCACAAAAGAATCGGCCATCCACTGCAAGCTGCCATTCACCGAACAAGCATCGGGAGCATCCTCCCGCATCACCATGAAACCCATCCGTCCACAAAAGTTGCGACACTCTTCTCACCCTCTCACCCGCTACAATTCCATCTGTGGCCGCCCACTTCCACTTCGAGCACAACCTCGCCTTCGTCCCCGAGCGCGCTGCCGAAATCCTCCGCAACGTTCCCGCCCTCCCCGGCGTCTTCGCCCTCCATGGCCCCCGCGAAACCGACGAGCCCTACCTCACCCGAGCCGCCGACCTCCGCCGCCGCATCACCCGCATCCTCGCACCACCCGTCTCACCCGACGGAAGTCCCACCCAATCCAAACGTCTCAACCTCAGCAGCCGCGTCGCCTCCATCGCTTACACCGTCACCGGCTCCGAGTTCGAATCCAACCTCACCCTCTACCACGCCGCCGCATCCATCTTCGGCCTCGAAGCCGCCCGCAAACGCCTCAAGCTCCGCACCCCCTATTTCCTTCGCTTCACCACGGAGAATGCTCATCCCCGCGTCTACTCCACCAACCGCCTCAGCCGCCGCGCACTCGATAACCTCTACGGCCCCTTCCCCTCCCGCGCTGCCGCCGACCGTTATTGCGACGCCGTCCTCGATCTCTTCAAGCTCCGCCGCTGCCACGAAGACCTCATCCCCACGCCCGCCCACCCCGGCTGCGTATATCAAGAGATGAACAAGTGCCTGGCCCCCTGCAACCAGGCCCACACCCCCGAGGGCGCAGCCGCCTACTCCACCGAAGCCGCCGCCGTAAAACAATTCTTCGACACCCGAGGCGAAAGCCTTCTCGCCCAGATCACCGCCCAGCGCGAACAAGCCTCGGCCGCCATGGAGTTCGAGCAAGCCGCCTCTCTCCACACCCAATGGCAGAAAGTAAAATCCGCCCAATCCCTCGCCGACGAACTCATCCAGCCCATCCCCCGCCTCCGCGCCATCCTCGTGCAGAAAGCCGCTGCCAACTCTCCTTTGCCCCACCCAGAACCTGTCACCCTGAGCGAAGAGGCGACCGCATCCCACCCTGACAGAATTGTCATCCCGACCGCAGCAACGCCTCCACCGCACCCCGACAAAATTGTCACCCCGAGCGCAGCAACGTCCTACCCCGGAAAAATTGTCACCGCAAGCACAGCAGCATCTTCATCGCACCCTGACAAAATTGTCATCCTGAGCGAAGAGCCGACTGCTTCTGTCGGCTCGCAGTCGAAGGACCTGCGGTTTGCCGAATCTCAACCCACCGCAGCCCTCTTCCTCCTCCACTCCGGCTGCATCGCCGGCCCGGAACCCCTCTCCACCCTCGGCGTCCGCGCCGTCAAAGAACAAACCGCCGTAGGCAGCTCTCTCTTCGCACAACCCCTGATGCTGCAAGCCATCCCCCTCGAAGAGCCTTCGCCCACCTCTGACCCTTCAACCCCAGCCCAGCCTTCGTCATCCCTCAACGAATCCTCGTTGTCATCCCGCAGCGAAGCGGAGGAACCCGTCTCTCCCCTCCCCACACTTTCCACGCTCAATCCCGAACGCCGGGCCGAACAAGTCATCGCCACCCTTGAACAAAAAGCCTCCACCCCCAGCGACATGGGCACCCTCAGCGACCACCTCTCCCTCCTCCGCCGCTGGTACTACCGCCCCGAAAAACAACGCACCGGAGAGATCTTCTTCCCCAGAGCAGATGGCTCTATCCCTAAAGCCGAAGGCGCCTCTCCAGAACCTGAAGACCCCACTTCACCCTCCCCTGACACTTGTCATCCTGAGCGAAGCGCAGCGAAGTCGAAGGACCTGCGTTCTTCCATGCCGCCACAAAAAGCCCCGCAGGAAACAAACACCGCCGCCTCCCGCCCACCTCAATGGCCCATCCGCCGCATCCTCCGCGGCGCCGCCCGCATGGCCCTCGGCGAACCAAAACCCATGGCCGACACCCAGCGCGATCAAGCCCAGCGCAATCCAGCCGACGAAGCCCAGAAACCCACCCGCACCAAAATCCTGCACGAAGGTCGCGCCGACGTACAACGCGAGGTGCCCGTAATTGACAAGAAATTTAGGTCGCGAAAGTCTCAAGCCCCGCCGACTTCCCAGAGCTGAATCAAACTCCAAATTGTGGCCGGGTTCGCGTGGCGAACAAATGCACACGTTGACTGTACACCTGGATGCGCAGCAGAACTACCGCAGGCGCAGCGAAGCAGTCACTTCCTTCATCACCAACTGCTTCTTGTAGCGCAAACCTGCAGCCGTCGCAGCCTGCTCCGAGTCGAACGAGCCGCGATCTTCTCCTGCCCATGTAAAGCGCCAGCAATCGCCCTGCATATAAACCCGAAGCTCTTGCGAGCGCGTCTGCTCCATCTGCATCGGCGCTTCCAATACCTGGTTCATTCGATCGTCTCCGTGCCTTTTCAATTCATCCAACAGGCGGCACGTCGATCAGACTACATCAACGAACCGCCCGCGCAAACATATCTTTAGTTACTAGCTGCATCCGCTCGTGCCGCCGCAGCTCATGCACCGATAGCATGAACCCGATCGCGTCATAATCGCGCCGCACGTCGCGCAGCTCGGCGAATCGCCCATCTCATACATCTCCTTCAACCGGTCCGCCACGTGGTATTGGCCGCGATCCTGGAAGCTGCTCTCGCCCGTCCCCGCCTGCGCCACCGCCTCCGTCATCGAACGCGCCCGCTCATACGAACTCGCATAGACTTTACCCTGCCCATTACCCGCGTTACCCGGCCCATTGTTGAAGATGTCCTGGTCCGAGATGCTCTGCTGCTGCGCCCGCGCCTCACGCTGCAGTATCGCCTGCGGACTCGCATCGACCGCGGCCGCCAGCGAAACAGGTACATTCGCCGGGCTCGGCGCAGGCGTAACCACCGGCTCCGCAATCCACGCCGGAGCCGCGCTCGCCGCTTCAACCACCGGCTCAGGTTCAGCAGCCGTCGGCTCCGTATTCAAGCGAACCGCATCCACCGTACCCTCCACCGGCACGCTCAACTGCGGAGTCAGCCCGGCAAACAGATCCAGCTGCGTCCCCGAAAGAAACCGAAGCTGGATCCACCGGAAGATGTAATCCATAATCGACTTCGCATACCCGATCTCCTGGTTGCCCGTCCATCCCGAAGGCTCAAACCGCGTATGCGCAAACTTCTCGCACAGCACCTTCAGCGGCACGCCATGCTGCAGCGAGAGCGAAATCGCCGTAGCAAAAGAGTCCATCAACCCTGAAACCGTCGATCCCTCCTTCGCCATTCGGATAAAGATCTCGCCCGGCGATCCATTCGGATACAGCCCCACCGTGATGTACCCTTCATGCCCGCCCAGCGCGAACTTGTGCGTCACCGAAGCACGCTCACCCGGCAGACGATGCCGTACCGCACGCGGAGGAGACTGCGCATCCAGCGCATCCGCATTCTGCATCGACGCCTCGCTCATCGAACGCATCTGCTGCTCCAGCGCCGCGATCTGCTGCTGTGCCTGAGCCGTAGCCGCCGCACCAGCCGCCGCCGCCAAAGCCTGCGCCGCCTCAGGCGAAATCCCCGGCGCAGCAACAGCCGCAACCGCACCTTCAGCAGCCGGAGCCACAGCCTTTGTCCCCTTCTTATCCGCATCCGTCTGCGCCGTCACATTCAGCGGCTGCGTCCCCTTCGAGTTATCCCGATAGATCGCTACCGCCTTGATCCCCTGCCGCCAAGCCTCGAGGTAAGCCTCAGCAATATCGTCCACCGAGCAATCCTGCGGCAGGTTCACCGTCTTCGAGATCGCACCCGACAGGAACGGCTGCGTAGCCGCCATCATCTTGATGTGCCCCATATAGTGAATCGACCGCGTACCCTTCGCCGGCTTGAAGCTGCAATCGAACACCGCCAGGTGCTCCGGCTTGATCCCCGGCGCGCCCTCGATCGTTCCCGTCGCGTCGATATAGCTGACGATCGCATTCATCTCGTCGTCCGTATATCCCAGCTTGATCAGCGCCGAAGGCACAGTCGTATTCACGATCTTGATCATGCCGCCGCCCACCAGCTTCTTGTACTTAACCAGCGCCAGGTCCGGTTCAACACCCGTCGTATCGCAGTCCATCATGAAGCCGATCGTCCCCGTCGGCGCCAGCACCGTCACCTGCGAGTTGCGATATCCATGCTTCTCACCATGAGCCAGCGCACCATCCCACGCATGACGCGAAGCAGCAATCAACTGGTCGAGCTGCGGGACATGGAACGGCTCAGCCGTAGTCCGCGGACTCGTAATCGTCGGCTTGCCGATATTGTTCACCTCCGCGCGATGCATCCGGATCACATCCAGAAATGGCTCGCGGTTCACATAGAACCCCGGGCAGGCCCCACCTGTAATCTCCGTCCTCTGCGTAATCGGCGTAGCCGCGCCCAGCGGAGCGCAAGTCTCCGCAATCCGCGCCGACTGCCAGTAAGCATCGCCGCAAAGAATCGACGTCAAGGTAGCCGCAAAGTCCCTCCCCGCGTCCGAGTCATACGGCAGCCCAAACGCCATCAGCAGCGCGCCCAGGTTCGCATACCCCAGCCCCAGCGGCCTATAGTCATGTGAGTTCTTCGCAATCATCTCCGTCGGATACCCGGCCGCATCCACGATGATCTCCATCGCCGTCGTCACCGTAGCAATCCCATGCCGATAAGCCGCGATATCGAACTGCCCACCCGGCGTCAAAAACTTCAGCAGGTTGAACGAGGCCAGGTTGCACGCCGAATCATCCAGGAACATGTACTCGCTGCAAGGATTCGAAGCATTAATCCGCGCCGTATTCTTCGACGTGTGCCACCGGTTGATCGTCGTGTCATACTGCATCCCCGGATCGCCGCACTGCCACGTCGCCTCCGCAATCTTGTTCATCAGGTCGCGCGCCTTGAACTCCTTCACCACCTCGCGCCCCTTCACCGTCCGCGTCGCAAACATCCCGTCGTTCTCCACCGCCTGCATAAACTCGTCCGTCACACGCACTGAGTTATTCGCATTCTGAAAGAAGATCGAGCTATACGCCTCCGAGTCCGGCCCCGACCCGTCATACCCCGCCTGCACCAGGTGCCAGGCCTTCTTCTCTTCCTTCACCTTGCACTCGATAAAGTCTTCAATATCCGGATGGTCGATATTCAACACCACCATCTTCGCCGCGCGCCTCGTCTTGCCGCCCGACTTGATCACACCCGCAAACGCATCGAACCCACGCATAAAGCTCAGCGGGCCGGAGGCCGTGCCGCCGCCGCTCAAAGTCTCGTTCGACCCACGAATCGCGCTCAGGTTCGAACCCGCACCCGAACCCCACTTGAACAGCATCCCCTCCGTCTTCGCCAGCGTCAAAATCGAATCCAGCGAGTCCTGCACCGAGTTGATAAAGCAGGCCGAGCACTGCGGCTTCGTATACCCCGTAACCGAAAACTCAATCTTCCCCGTCGCCTGGTTCCAGTGCCAGTTCTGCGCATCCGAGTTCGGCTCCAGCCGATCGCAACCCACGTTGAACCATACCGGCGAGTTGAACGCCACCTTCTGGTTCAGCAACAGATGCGACAGCTCCGCGAAGAACGTAGCCGCATCCGCCGGCGTAGCAAAGTACCCACCCGCAATCCCCCAATCCCGAATCGACTCCGCCACCCGCGTAATCAGCGCCCGCACGCCCGACTCCCGCTCCGGCGTCCCCACCTGCCCATGCAGGTACTTCGAGGCCACAATATTCGTCGCCGTCATTGACCAATCCGCCGGCACCTCCACGTTCTTCTGCTCGAAGATCGTCCGTCCCTTGTAGTCCTGAATCACCGCGTCCCGCAGCTCCCACGTCACCTCGTCAAACGGCGAGATCCCCGGCCGCGTAAAGTGCCGCGAAAACGAAAGCCCTCGCGACCCACCCTTCGAGCCTCGGCTCGTCTGGTTTGTATCTGAAGTCTGGCTGGCGGAAATAGCATCGGCGATCGTCTGGAACTGCGTCGGGGTCGGGTTCATTCGGGTGGTTCTCCTTGTTTCATCTTGATGTTCGCGTCTGCTGCCGGGTCCCGGTACTACGGTCGTGCCTTCCGCTGCCGCTCTGCCGCTTCTGCCTTATCTCTATTTCTAA
The DNA here is from genome assembly GCA_035943695.1 of Acidobacteriaceae bacterium. Lineage (GTDB taxonomy): Bacteria > Acidobacteriota > Terriglobia > Terriglobales > Acidobacteriaceae > Edaphobacter. The sequence goes on from DASZBW010000018.1 coordinate 291,689, forward strand.
TCTCTTGCTTCAGTCGTCCAGTATCGCTACGTCATCTCAGCATTTCTACGTCATTCCGGCAAAGCCGGAATCTCTGTATTTCTCTCTGCAGCCATTTCAAATCCATCGACGGCGCGTACTGCCCGTTTTTCCACGGTCCAGAATGCCGTTCCATTCCTATCTCTGCGGAGGGGTCTTCACAGCCTCCCATTGTTCCGGCGAACGCAACGGTTCGACCCGGAGAACGGTGAGATGCCTGCCGACCGGTCCTTCTGGTACCTTTCACTTCGACTGATTGAGGTGTCCTGCAGTCGTGAAAGTACCGCCCTCAGTGGGGTTAGTCAAGTATAAAGCACAACATATGGTGTTGCCTAAGCAAATACCCATGTTTACGCAGTGTTACAAACCGCCGCATTCAAAACCCCAGCAAAACCCCTGTGGATTTCTCCCCCAAAAGTTGCAGACCCGTTCCAGACCGGAACAAAACGCATTCTCCAAACCCTGTTTCATCCCTACAATTTTCTTTTCTTACCAGCCGTCCGCACCATCAGGTACCGCACTTCCCCGAGACTAGGCCCCAGCCCCCCAGCCGCACAAGGCGCAAAACCAGTGCATCCTCTGTGGACCACCGCGCAAAAGTGGAAAACCATCCCCACCCGAACACCCATCCCGCCCACCGCCCCAAAACATTATCATCCTGAGCGAAGCGCAGCGGAGTCGAAGGCCTGCGTCTCCTCCCGACCCACCCAACACATTGTCATTCTGAGCGAAGCGAAGAACCCCCGCATTTTGCCTTTGCCGTTGCCTTTGCCCGTGCTTTTGTTCTTGCCGTTGCCTTTGCCGTTGCCTGTCCTTTTGCTTGTCATTCCGCAGCGAAGCGGAGGAACCTGCTTCTCTTTTCCCTCGCCCAAAAAATTGTCATCCTGAGCGAAGCGAAGCGAAGTCGAAGGACCTGCGTTTCCCCCGCCGACGCTCCACACATCCACACCCCAAAATTGTCATCCTGAGCGAAGCGCAGCGGAGCCGAAGGACCCGCGTTCACCAGAGCCCCGCCTACCCCATCACTTCCGCGCCACACTCTCCGCAATCTCCACCGTCCCCACCTTATCCGAAGCCACATCCTTCACCCCAGCCCGCACAAACACGTTCCCCGCCGGCACATCGAACTCCACCGGCATCTCAATCTTCCGCCCCAGAAACCCAGCCACATTCTCCGCCTTCACCGTAAACTTCCCCGTCTGACCCACTGTATTCAGCAATCTCCCGTCTCCATCGTAAGCAGCCAGAACAAACTCCACGGACCCGTGCTTACTTCCATCCGCACCATCCTCCAACGTAATCTCATCCCCCGTAAACCCATACACAAACTCATACCGAACCAGCCGTTTCCCCGCCGCCTCCTTGCTCACCGTCCCAATCACCCCGGCGCCCCCCGCCTTCCTCACCCCACCCGCCGCTGCCACCCGCACCTCAAACCGCATCCCGGTAGCATTCACAGTCCCATGCCCCATCGTGCCCAGAAAACTATCCCCACCCGAAGCCCCACCACCCGCACTCTTGCCCCCACTCACTGCAGCAACCTGGGCCGGATTCACCGACACATATCCCGGCCGATACTTCAGCACCAGGTCCCCCCTCGACACCTTCACCGAAATCCTGTGAAACTTCCCGTCATACTTCGTCACCGGAGGCACATAGGCCAGCGAATAATAATCCGACCCCGCAGCCACCGCCTCCCCCACCGCCCGATCCACATCGTTCCGGCTGAAGTAAGCCGTCCCTCCAGTGGCCTCCGCCAGATCCCCCAGCGAACTCTCATCCACCATCAACCCTCCCCCAAAAGCCCCCATCACCGTCCTCCCCCGCTTCGCTGCCGAAAACGATTCCTCCCCCACCAGCCCCCGCGGATCGATCGGATTCAGCACCACCTGCGCCGCATTCAGCAACGCATAAGCCTTATCCAGCCCCCGCGTATAGTCCCGCAGACAACTCGCCCCGCTGAACTGCGCATAATCCGTCAGCCAGGGCGTCCCCGGCGTAAACCAGATCACATTCTTCCTTCCCTTAATCCCCGCAAGGTACGCCGCAATCTCGTCCAGGTCCTCCACCACATACTCACTCTGCACATTCGCCGCGTTGCAGGCTCCCCCCTGAATCGCATAAGTCCCCAGCACCGGCCTGTACTGGATCGACTTCATCGCCCCCAGCAGAAGTTCCTTGTCCTCCGTCAACTCCTGCACCACCCGCACGCCCTTCCCCAGGTGCAAAATCGACACCTCAGTCCCCGCCGGCAGATTCTTCAAATAGTTCATCGCCTGTTGCCGCGCATACCCGAAGTTCTCCGGAGCCATCGCCAGCCCACGTGTCAGCCCCGTCGTCACGCTGTCCATCACCAGAACATTCACCGTCGTCCCCACCGGCACAGCGGCCGCAGCATTCGTATACGTACCCGCCGCCATCGCCGGTGCAGCCGAACCACCAACCGAACCCCGCCCCCCATCGAACTCCTCAAAGTTCCGAATCGCCTGAACCTTCCCATCCTCCCGCAGCTCAAACTCCGCCTTCTTCAACCCATGCACCGCCACCCGTCTGCTATCCGTCACCGTCACGTTCTCAACCGTCAACTTGCTCGTCACATGCAGCGTAGGCGTCGCCAGATCCGCCTCCGCGGTCGACACAACGGGTCCCGCATCGCCCTCAGGCCTCGCCGCAGCCACAGGCGCAACAGCCACAGGCGCAACAGCAACCGCAACAGGCGCATGCGCAGCCGAATCCTCTTCACTCCTGCTCGACGCAACCGCCTCCTGCCCCGCAACCTGCACCGGCGCACCCACTACAGCCGCAGCCGCACTCCCACCCCCAGCCTTACCCACCTCCGGCAGCGGCACACTCTTGCTCGCCGTCCGCACAAAATACCTCGTCCCATTCACCCGAACCTCGATATGCACCATCCCCGCCTTCTCCACCAAAGGCCGCGGAAACTCCACAATGTACCGCTCCCGCAGCATCCCCACCACCCGCGCCAGCTCCTTGTCCATCCGCTGAGCTCCCAGGTTCAACAGCATCCCACCCGTCGACTCGCTCATCAACGAAAGCGGATCCTCCCCCGTCTTCGCCCAAGAAGGCACCGCAGACCCGGGGTTCACCACAAACACCGTCACACCCTCCAACCGCGCCGCCGACCCCGCCTCCTCCGCCGTATGCCTGCTTCCCTCATCCTGCCCCGCCGTAATCGCCACAATCGTCCGCCGCCCCGGCTCATCGCCCATCCCGCGCGCCACGTACGCCAGCGTATCCCACAGCTTCGTCTCCATCTTGCACTTCGCCCCACCCTCCTCCACACCGGCCTTCAACGCAGCCTCCATCGCCCCCCGCAAAACAGTGTCATCCTCAGCGGCGCGCAGCGAAGTCGAAGCATCTGCGTCTGCTGCGCCCAACGGCACATGCCTCGCCACGTGCACACCCGAACACCCCATCACGTAAATCGAAACCCGATCCCGCGAACTCAACGATCCACCCAGCCGCCCCATCGCCTCACTCAGCTCCGGCAGCATATGCCCCACTGCACCGCGCGGATCAACCACCACGGCCAGATCAATCGCGTCCTGACCCTCCCTCCGCACATACCTCGGCCGCACCCAGCCGCCCTCGCCCACGCGAATCGCAAACCGGTCCGCCGCAATCGGCGCACTCACCTTCTCCTTGAACTGGTCCAACACCAGCACCGGAATCTGCACCAGGTTCGTCTCCACCCGCAACGTAGGCACCTCGGCATTCGCCACCGGCACATCCTGCAAGCGCGCCGCCACCGCCACCCCCGACCCCACCAGCCCAGACCCCAGCACCACCGCACAACCCACCAGCGCCCGCACTCCTGAAACCCCGAAACCACGCACCATCCCCGCCTGCATCATCGCCAATCTCCTCTACAAAGCAATGGCAAAACTATAGCCCCACCCCACCCCGCAGCAAACAACAAAATCCCACCCCTCAACCTCACCCCCACCCAGGTTCCATCTCCATCCCTCCGCTGTCACCTGACAGTTCACCCTTCGCACATCGCACGCCTCCAGGCAATCCAAGGCTTCAGCCTCGGGCCTCACTCAGCCAGTAAAAAAAGGGGCTTCAGCCCTGAAGCATCGACTTCCAACCGCCCCTCTACTTCCGAACCGCCCCTCAACCTCATCCCCCTCCCCGCCGCCATCGCACGCATCTAGGTACCCCGAGGCTTCAGCCTCGGACCTCACTCAGCCAGCAAAAAAAGGGGCTTCAGCCCCTGAAGCATCGACTTCCAACCGCCCCTCTACTTCCGAACCGCAATCGACGACGTATGGGACTGCCTTACCAACCCCGCAAGGCAGTTTCGGACGGATTCCCCTCACTCATTCCCTTCCCGCCGCCATCGCACGCATCTAGGTAACCCGAGGCTTCAGCCTCGGGCCTCACTCAGCCGGTAAAAAAGGGGCTTCAGCCCCTGGGGCATGCCCTCTTCCACACCGCCCAGCGAAGCCCCAAGCCTCACAGCTCTCAGCTGATAGTTCATCCCTCCCACTCGGGACCCTCAAAATTCCTGTCAACCCCCACCGCAGTGGAAAACTCCCATAACCCACACCATCCAAACCACATACGCCCCAACCCGCAAGTGGCGAGCAGTTAGGGTCAAACCCATATAATTAACTTAGTGAATCAAACAGGAAGCCCGGCCACCAGCCGGGCTTCTCGCTTTTAACATCGCCAAAAAGTCAGCAGCCACCAGGAACATCCCGGCTAGCAAAGAACCCTTCGAGCCGGAATCTCCGTCGTCGCAATCACCGTCGCGCCTGTACATACATCTGTATATACAGACGCATAACTCATTCCGCATCAATAACCTGGATATATACCCCCGGGGGGGGGTACACCATGTTGTTCTATCCCGAATTCCAGCAGAACCCATCCATCCCGCACCAGTGCATCTGGGTCAACACCGAAGGCATCCGCTGCCGCTCCTACGCCATGCGCAACAAGTACACCTGCTACCACCACATCACCGAAGACATGCCCGACGTCATCTCCAACGACGCCTTCCCCATCCCCCGCCCCCAGGACCGCGCCGCCATCCAGCAATCCATCGCC
>DASZBW010000019.1:0-1630 GCA_035943695.1 Acidobacteriaceae bacterium
GGGAGCTTTCCCAAAAATATGGTTCTTTTTGGAGAGTTTGATCCTGGCTCAGGACGAACGCTGGCGGCGTGCTTAACACATGCAAGTCGAACGGACTGCTTTCGGGTGGTTAGTGGCGAACGGGTGAGTAACACGTGGGTAACCTGCCCTTGACTCTGGGATAACTCCGGGAAACCGGGGCTAATACCGGATATGATTCTGCATCGCATGGTGTGGGGTGGAAAGTTTTTCGGTCAAGGATGGGCCCGCGGCCTATCAGCTTGTTGGTGGGGTGATGGCCTACCAAGGCGTCGACGGGTAGCCGGCCTGAGAGGGCGACCGGCCACACTGGGACTGAGACACGGCCCAGACTCCTGCGGGAGGCAGCAGTGGGGAATATTGCGCAATGGGCGGAAGCCTGACGCAGCGACGCCGCGTGAGGGATGACGGCCTTCGGGTTGTAAACCTCTTTCAGCACAGACCAAGGCCATTCTTCTGGGTGGTTGAGTGTATGTGCAGAAGAAGCACCGGCTAACTACGTGCCAGCAGCCGCGGTAATACGTAGGGTGCGAGCGTTGTCCGGATTTATTGGGCGTAAAGGGCTCGTAGGCGGTTTGTCGCGTCGGGTGTGAAATCCTACTGCTTAACGGTGGGCTTGCATTCGGTACGGGCAGACTGGAGTGTGGCAGGGGAGACTGGAATTCCTGGTGTAGCGGTGGAATGCGCAGATATCAGGAGGAACACCGGTGGCGAAGGCGGGTCTCTGGGCCATTACTGACGCTGAGGAGCGAAAGCGTGGGGAGCGAACAGGATTAGATACCCTGGTAGTCCACGCTGTAAACGTTGGGCGCTAGGTGTGGGGACTGTTTCCACGGTTTCCGTGCCGTAGCTAACGCATTAAGCGCCCCGCCTGGGGAGTACGGCCGCAAGGCTAAAACTCAAAGGAATTGACGGGGGCCCGCACAAGCGGCGGAGCATGCGGCTTAATTCGATGCAACGCGAAGAACCTTACCAGGGCTTGACATGCACGGTGTACCCGCAGAGATGTGGGGTCCTTTGGGGCCGTGTGCAGGTGGTGCATGGTTGTCGTCAGCTCGTGTCGTGAGATGTTGGGTTAAGTCCCGCAACGAGCGCAACCCTTGTCCTATGTTGCCAGCAACCGATTCGTCGGGTTGGGGACTCGTGGGAGACTGCCGGGGTCAACTCGGAGGAAGGTGGGGACGACGTCAAATCATCATGCCCCTTATGTCCTGGGCTGCACGCATGCTACAATGGCCGGTACAAAGGGCTGCGATACCGTGAGGTGGAGCGAATCCCAGAAAGCCGGTCTCAGTTCGGATCGGGGTCTGCAACTCGACCCCGTGAAGTCGGAGTCGCTAGTAATCGCAGATCAGCAATGCTGCGGTGAATACGTTCCCGGGCCTTGTACACACCGCCCGTCACGTCACGAAAGTCGGTAACACCCGAAGCCCATGGCCTAACCCGTAAGGGAGGGAGTGGTCGAAGGTGGGACTGGCGATTGGGACGAAGTCGTAACAAGGTAGCCGTACCGGAAGGTGCGGCTGGATCACCTCCTTTCTAAGGAGCTTCTTTCTCCTGACCGCCCTGTAGTGGGGTATGAGCAGACTGTTTCAGCGGTGCACCAACGGGT
>DASZBW010000020.1:0-1897 GCA_035943695.1 Acidobacteriaceae bacterium
CCTTACGCCCAGTTTCCTGAGGTAATGGGCCAGCCGGTTTGCTCTGGTGTTCAACTCCCCATAGCTGAGCGATTCATCCTCCAAGACCACAGCGATGGCCTTGGGACTCTTAGCGACCTGTTGCTCGAACAACTGATGGACACATTTGTCGGAGGGGAAATCGGTCCTGGTGTCGTTCCACTCATAAAGCAGTTGATGGCGTTCGGAGGCGGGAAGAACTTCCAGCGCGCGCACCGAAATGGTGGGGGATGTTTCCAGCGCTTCTGCCAGCGACTCCAGCGCCGTGCGCATGAACTCACAGACCCGCATGGGCTGAACCGAGGCCAGAGTTTGCGCATCGAGAGAGAAGCCCTCGCCCAGGTCGTTGACCGAAAGCGTGAAGGGGTAGTTGGTGCGTTCTTCTCCGCGTATGCCGCGTATGCCTTGCCAGGCCTGGATGGTCTCTTCCGATGGAGCCTCGTTCGCGCCGAAAATATGACGGTAGTTCAGCAGCGACGAGAACAGAGGAGCCGGAGCGGGCACCGCGCTGCATCTCTGAGCCAGGGCCAGTGAGGCGTGCTCATGACGCAGAAGATCGGCCAGCAGAGCATGGGTGTGGCGCGCACTGGACTCCACATCCTCTTCGCCAACAGAGATACGTATCGGCAGTGTGTTGATGAATAACCCCATCACCCGGTCTGCGCCTTCTCCGCCCTGCATGCGTCCGAACAAAACCGTGCCGAAGACCACATCCTGGCGTCCGGAGACCTTGGCCAGCACCCGCGCCCAGGCCAGATGGCAGAGACTGGCCGCGCTGACTCCTAGTCTCCGGGCGCTGGCGCGCAACCGCCGGGCCAGATTGTTGTCCAGGGTTAGACGGGCTTGCTCGATACCGCTGCCGTCGCCTTGCACGTCTACCAGCCCGAAGGGCGCCGTCGGCTCGTCCACATCCTCCAGCATCCGCCGGAAGAAGGCTTCATGCTCTTCTTTGCTCACTCCCAGACGCGCCTGCGCAACAAGATTGCGGAAGGGCAGCGGAGCGGAAAGAGAGGCTTGTTGCCCCAGCAGCTCAGCCTGCACCTCGGCCTGCATTACCTCCAGCGTTGAGTGATCGCCGGCCAGGTGATGCAGCAACTGCATTATCAGCCAGCGGTCCTTCTCTCTGTCGTAGGCGATGTAGAGGCGCAGCAGCGGAGCTTGGCGCACATCGATGCGAAAATGCCTGGGATCGAAACGCGCGTACAACTGTTCGGCCGCATCACCCGCCGCTGGATCGAGTTCGATCTCCTCGACATAAAGAGTCGCCTGGCGCCAGACCACCTGCACCGGATCGGGAAGTCCTTCCCACAGAACCGCAGTGCGCAAGATGTCATGACGACCGATCACCGCTTGCAGGGCGCCAATATAGCCTTCCAACCGGGTGCGGTTGTCAAAGCTGTACTGAACAGCTAAAAGATATGGATCTCCATCTCCACCCATCAAATGATGGAAGAGAATACCCTCCTGCAACGGAGCCAGAGGATAGATGTCCTGTACATTCGACGCACCGTGTGGAACAGACTCAACGATCTTGTCGATCTCCTCTTGAGTCAACACAACCAGCGGCAGCATCGCCGGTGTGATTGCTTCGCAGCCGTCAGGAATCCGGTTGGGCGGAACCTCGACAACAGCAGCATCGGCGTCCACGGTCGCGGCAAGAGCGGCCAGTGTGGAGGTGGCGAACAACGTTCGCACATCCACCGTGAACCCGTTGCGGCGCATGCGCTCGATCAAGGTTACCGCCAGCAGGGAGTGTCCGCCGAGAGAGAAGAAGTTATCCTGGCGTCCCACCTTGTCCAGCTTGAGGACTTCGGCCCAGACCTCGGCCAGCTTTTCCTCGATCTCGCCTACAGGCGGCTCGTAACCGCTAGTCGAGTAA
>DASZBW010000021.1:0-13654 GCA_035943695.1 Acidobacteriaceae bacterium
AGTCTCCGCCATCAACCTGGTCGACGACACCACCGAGATGATGCTCATCTCCCAGTTCGGCAAGATCATCCGCATCGACACCAAGACCATCCGCTCCGCCGGCCGCAGCACCTCCGGCGTCAAGCTCCTCAACCTCGACCCTGACGACAAGGTAGCCGCCGCCGTAGTCATCCCCCCCGAAGACCCAAAGGTCCAACTAGAAGACGGCACCCTCCTGCAATAAGCTACGTTACGGAGAACGCTAGTGTCAGATGTCTACACCATCAGAGAGTCACTTCAGGGCAAGCTTGTTGACTTCGTCCGTGAAGCCGGTTTTCAATGTGTCCTCCTTGAGGGCATGATTAGAGACTTAGTTGTGGCTTTGGCCGCATACAGGGAGGAAGACGTACTGCTTTTTCCGGAAGTCTATGTTCTGGCTTCCCCTTTGGCAGAAAATAGTCTGCCGAGCGCAGGGACAAAAATCGGCATCCGCACAATAAGGTTGTCCGAAGGAGCTGCAACGGCGGTGCTGAAGGACTGTGCTCCTCTTGCTGTCGGAGGATGGTCAATCTTTCTCGTGAAGGACTCGCCCACGGAGATACGGTACGGTCTATTCCGCTCACAGCGCCATTCGTTATCGGGTGGGACAGATGAGGGTATGACGGGTCTTGGAACTGCCAATCCTGTTTTACTCATCCGTAATCGCGGCTACCAGACGGTTGAACTATTAACTGGGGAAGCCGCACGCTTCACGGCCATCCTCAAATCTACAGTTCCCGCAACCCCCGAACTCGAAGTGCATGTCTCAACCCTGGTAGATGCAATAGTTTCCACCCTCTCAGCAGCGGAAGACTTCAAAGCTTACTTAAATAGGCTCCTACTCAGGCTGATCCAACGATGCCATGGAACTCTACTCGCGGTTTGTCCCGTCTCGGTTGGGATGCCAAAAGCCGCCTTAGCGGACAGTACCCAACCATCTCCAAGGATCGACTTTCATATGCTACATACGATAGCGCAGCGTGAAAAAGATGCTAATTCACTCTCTGATCTTCAAGCAGCAGAAGCGTTATTGCAGGGTATGATCGGCAGCGATGGAGTTGTCGTATTCTCCTCTGACGGGAAGGTTCTAGCGTATCGCGCCTTTCTGAAACCGAGTGTCAGGGAAGAGAAGCAGATTGGTAAAGATGGCGGTGGTCGTAAGCGAACTTATAATCTGATGAAGCTCCGAATCCCTAAAACATTTTCAGCCGTTTTTTTCCGATCTCAGGACGGCGCGACGGGCTGTCACAGGAGCACCAATGGCCATCAATGAATACGGCATCACTCCGTGGAGCGCCGGCGATTCCATCCAAATTAAGGGATCAGCTCCAAGCCAAATTATCGAGCACGCAGGGAATCAGCTTTCCACGCGAGATATGCGCGCAATCGTGGATGCTTTCTCCACTGAAAACTACGAGATGGCTGCCACATTCATTTGGACTAAGGCTGCGGCTGTACTCAAGAGGCAAGTCGCATCCTTGGGGATGGAATTTGTGGGAGAGATGCTGGGACGTCCTGATCTGACCGAAGAGTCTGATCCAGCTCGATCTTTATCCGACCATGAAGCCATTTCATTAGCTGAAGACCTCAGCATGATCAATGCAACTCAGGCACTCCGCCTGTCACACGCCCTAGAGCTAGTAGGTCATTTCACAAGGATGGAACGACATGAGGCCGAAGATGAATCAATGTCTTCGGAAGAAGCTGTTTCTCTGCTCAAAAGCTGCGTAGTCAGCATTCTCAGCCGTCCAAATTTTGAAGGAGCAGATAGCTTTCGCACTTTTAGACAGCAGCTAAGTTCAACGACACTAAAATCATCAGACTTTAATTCTCTTTTAGAATCGCCTTATTTCTTCGTCCGAACAACCCTAAGCATATTGCTCGCTCTAATCAAAACAGAAAAGGGTGCTCCTCAAGAACATGCTATTGGCAATATTACCGTCGCTCTCACAATTGTCTGGTCGAAACTTAGAGACAAAGAGAAGTGGCAAGTCGGACAAGCCTATGCTGAAGTGAACTCTGAAGGAAACAAGGCTGCATCGACTGGACTTCGGGCAGCACTCATCAAGGTGCACGGCTTCGACTTCGTTCCGGAATCTTTGAGGTCAAATTCGTTCACAGAAGCTGCCGCCCGTATTCTCGAAGCTCATTATGGATGGAATAATTTCTATACTGAGGCGCAACCCACCGCGACTCTGGCGAGCATGGGAACAGCAATCCCAAAACCGGCCTTTGCTAAGTGTATGGAAGCAGTACTTGCAGTTTCCCTAGGAAATGAGTACGGGCGGTCCTTTGCCGGAGCAGAGGCAGCAATGAACATATTGAAGTCACTCAGGGCTGAACAATGGGATTACTATTTAAATGAATGTCTCATAACTGATAAAACCGTTCTCGACAAACTGGCTTGGAATACCAATCCAGGACGCTATTGGCTAAGTCTGTGCAGTTCCTTCGAATTGGCGGGCAAAACGGTTAAAGACAAGCAAGTAAGACGTCTCCTAGATGCGGGAGCCACACAAAATTTAGAGTCCCTTCAGAAGGCGGCGAAGACGCTTCGAGAGCGGATACTCAAATAATGGCAGAGCCACTCCTTATTGGTGGCTCCCATTCACCGTAACCTCACGAAGGGTGGATCCGCTCCCGCGTACCGCATGCCCCGCAATTTATTCGGTATTCCCGCCGCGACAATTAGTCCGTCACGTTCATATTTCTTCCAAAATCGGAAGGGCCCGCGTTCACGCGTGCCACAAAACGCCGAGACTTGAGTCGCTTCCACTCTGCCGAAGGCCGGAACGAAGGCGCAGCCGAAGCGACTGAATCGCCTTCTCACGCCCCAAACTTACCCCTCCAGATCCTTCATCATTCGCTCCCGCAGCATCTGGTTCGCTCGCGTCTGATATCCCTGCCCGTCCTTCTTCAGCCACGCAAGCACATCCGCATCCAGCCGCAGACTCACCGCCTGCTTGACCGGTCGCCAATACTTCATCACGTCCCGCCCGCGCACCGCTCGCTTGAACATTTCGTCCGTCCACTCCGGAATATCCGACGTGTCGATCTCCGAGTCGGGCCTGTTTTTAAGTGCCTCCAACTCCGCCCGCTCCTCATCGGTCAGTGGTGTACCCGGTTCCAGCCGAAACGACATCATGCCCGGCCTTCCTTCAATGGGTATTGCCTTCATAACGTTTCCTCTCCTTGGCAGTCGCCTTCCGTGCGGAAATAATCCGAACGACTAACTCATCGTCGTCATCTTCGACCGTGTGCGCCATGAGCAGCAGCAACACCTCTCCGGCCCAGCCAATGGTCTGCCACCGTTCCTCATCGTCGACTTCGCGGTCTTGCTCCATCACATACTCTGGATCGTCGAAAACCCGGACTGCAATCCCAAAGTGAATCCCGTGCTTCCGAAAGTTGCTCTTATCCTTGCTTTCGTCCCAATCAAAGCGCACACGCACCGCCTATACAGAAATGTATATACATGAGAATCAACTGTCAATCCTGTACATCTCCACCTTGCCATCCTCATCCACCAACCAGACCTACCCGGAAAGAGGAACCCGCATGTCCGAGCACCACGATTCCCAGAAAGCCACACCCAAAGCCCACGAACCTCACGCCCTCCACGAGGAGCACACCAAGGGCCCGCACGACCCCAAGCAGATCAACCCCAAGCTCTCATCCGACATCGCCTACTGGTCGAAAGAGTTCCACATCTCAGGCGAAGCTCTCCACGAAGCTATCCGCGTCCACGGCACCCACGTCGACAAGATCCGCGCCGCCCTCTCCCACAACCACTCCTAGCCTCAACCGCCTTCTGCAAGGGCCATTGCCACCCGTCAAGCCCCCGCCCTCCCCAAACCGCACCGTAGGGGGAGGGTCAGAACCCGCCACCCCGATGCGCGCCTGTAGCGAGATCCACCGAGAACTCCACCTCTCGATCCGCAATCAGGTTCCACCCGAATCCACACAGCGCCGCTCCACGTACGCCATCCACCCGAATCCCCTCCCAGCTCAGCCGCCCCGTCTGCCACGCCAGCCCTTCCCTGCCCCATGCGGCCATCGCATGGAACCCCACGAAGACCAGCAGCTCGTGCTCTGCCAGTACCAACACCTCCACCACCGGCCGCAACCCTACCTGAATCGCCCGCTCTGGCGCCGCCGTATCGATCACATACGCATACCCGCCCGCGACCGCACAAAGCTCCCGCGCATTGGGACAGGCAAAGATTCCCGAAGGCATAGCCGCATCGTCGAACCCCAGCGCACACGTGGCCAGAAATGTCCCGCCGCTCGCCGGATGCACCTCCACCAGCAGCGCCCCGCGCGCCATCGCCTCGTCCTCCCCCACGACCCGCAGCGGATACGTAAACTGCCGCGCCGGAGCAATCAGCGGAGCCGCACCAAGCACCTGCGCCCTCCACTCATGCGCAAAGCTCTCCGTATCTCCAACCCGCCCCATCACCGCTCCGCGTGGAGCGAATCCAGCGCCTGCCCGATATCCTCGAGCAGGTCATCAATGTGCTCCAATCCCGCGCTCATCCGGATGAACCCCTCCGGCACCGCGTCTCCGCCCCAACGCGCTCGTCGCTCCGCACACGTCACCGTCCCACCAAAGCTGGTCGCCTCCGTAATTAGCTTCGCATTCGCCAGAAAAGCCTCGGCAGCCGCACGGTCGGCGAGGTTGAAACTCAGCACGGCCCCGAAGTAGCGCATCTGCCGAGCCGCCACCTCGTACCCCGGATGCGTCTTCAACCCCGGATAGAACACACTCGAAACTACGTCCGTCCGCGCCGCCAGATACTCCGCGATGCGCTCCGCATTCTGTGAACTCCGCTCCAGCCGCAGCGGCAGAGTGGCAAGCGACCGCAGCGCAAGCCATGCCTCCATGGGTCCCAGCACGCCGCCCATCAACGTTCTCCACTGGTCGATCTTCTGGAGCAGTTCGCGATCGCGTGTGGCTACATGCCCCAGCAAAATGTCGCTGTGCCCCGTCAGCGATTTGGTATCGGACGCAACGGAAAAATCCGCTCCGAGCGCCAGCGGGCTCTGTCCCAGCGGCGTTGCTGTCGTATTGTCCACGGCAACCAGAACACCGGCCCGATGCGCCTTCTCGCACAGCGCCGCGATGTCGCATACCTCCATCGTCGGATTGCTGGGGGTTTCGATCCACAACAGCTTCGCGCCTTCGAGACACTCACCCTGTGCATCTCCGGCTGTCGGCGCATAGCGGGCTCGCACTCCCATCTGCTCAAAAAATTCCTTCATCACCGTGCGCATGTGGAAGTACGCAATCTCCGGCAGCACCACAGTGTCACCCGGACGAAGCACCGCGCCCAGCACCGAGACGCATGCCGCCATGCCGGACGCGAACACCAACGCAGAGGCGCGATATCGAGTCCCCTCCTTCGCATGCCCTGCTACAAACTCGCCGGACTCCATCTGGCCGAGCGCCTTCTCGAGCGCGGTCCACGTCGGGTTGTGCGAACGTGCATAGCTGTATGGAGCTTCTGCGGGATCGCCTGGCGTGTGGTACGGCGCGGCGAAAACAGGGCTCGGGTGGAGCGGCTCTCCAATCGCTGCACGAGTCAGCGTGGAACGAATGAGTTTAGTTGAGTCATGCATCTTGGCTGATTCTAACTCCCGCAGTTCTCGATTGCGGGACATAAAGGCCATCGTACGGAGACACACATACACGAAAACTTATTCGATGGGGTGGCAACGTGGTGCCATCGCACGTCATCTCACCCGCTGTTGGTGAAGTGCAACTGCCTCGAGTTGATATCGAGCAGTTGTTGACTGCAGCCGGGCAAGGCTGCACGAGCAGGCATACCCAATCGAGGATTCTTATGAAAATTGTTCGCTCCTTTTCAGCGGTGGGTCTAGCGCTCGCCTTCACTCTCAGTGCAGCAGGATTTGCTGCCGCACAACAGCCGGACAATTCAGCGACAAACAAAGAACAGGCACCCACTGCGGACCACCAATCGAATGCAAAGTCTGACTTGATACTTACAAAGCAGGCGCGAAAGGCGGTCATTGCCGACAAGAATCTGTCTACGTACGCACACAACGTCAAGATCATCACGAAGGATGGCGCGGTCACGCTCAAAGGGCCCGTCAAGTCCGACGACGAGAAACAAAAAGTAGCCAGCGATGTCGCTTCCGTCGTCGGCGCCGACAAGATTACGAATGATCTGACCGTGAAGCAGTAATTCAACTCGCTCAGTGACGAAATCCGCAACAGAACTTGACACCCAAGCAGCCTAACCAACATCAAGGAGCACGCTATGGACAGCAAGAACACTGCAGTATTCGGCATCTACGCCACCCCTGCCACCGCTGAGAACGCGGTCGACCATCTGCTTTCCCTCGGCTTCACTAACTCGGCCATCTCCGTGTTGCTGCCGGATGATGAGAGCACACGTGCGTTCGCGCACGAGAAGAACACGAAGGCTCCGGAAGGAACGACCACCGGCGTGGCTGCAGGCGGAATTATCGGCGGAACGCTTGGCCTGCTCGCCGGCATCGGCGCGCTGGCGATTCCCGGCGTAGGTCCGCTCATTGCTGCAGGGCCGATCATGGGAGCACTGGCGGGTCTTGGTGCGGGCGGCGCAGTTGGCGGCATCGTCGGAGCTCTGATCGGAATGGGTATTCCTGAGTACGAGGCGAAGCGTTTTGAAGGCGCAGTGAAGGACGGCGGCACGCTGCTCTCCGTACACTGTGATACCTCACAGCAGATTACCGATGCGAAGCAAGCGCTGAAGGACACCGGCGCACGCGATGTATCAGCGAGCGGCGAAGAGAGTTCGCCAAAACGGGAAGCTGCCTAGTGATCCGGCCAGCCCTGCGTTAGCATTTGAAGAATCAAAACCGCCCCGTCTTCGCGATGGGGCGGTTTTGTTGCTTCTGCCGACAGACTGACGGTCGAGCCTCCGCGATTGGTTGATGATCTCATCGGGCAAAATGCTCCCATCCGGAAGGCTTGAGTGGCTGGCGATTCCCTGACGAATCCACAATCAAAATTTGGTTCCCGCGCATGAGCTTTCCAACCTGCGTGATTGGCACACGAGCAATCGTTCGCGGCATTCGTACGGATGGCGGCGCGGAAAAGAGCAGCTCGTAGTCTTCGCCGCCATTGAGCGCGAGTACGAGGCCCCGCGCCGCACCTGCTCTGCTGGCGAGGGGATGAATGGGCAGTGCTGCTGCCGAGATCTCAGCGCCTACACGTGACTCACGGCAGAGATGGGCGAGATCGGTTGAGAGCCCATCGCTGAGGTCGATCGCGGCGGTTGCAAACCTCCGCCGGAGGAGTGCGAGTCCGACCTGCAACCGCGGCTGGGGGAATAGCTGCGGATGCTCGGCTGTTTCGCTCGCAGTCCGGGGGTTACGCTGCGCCCTGGATCGGACCTTCGCCGCCCGCTCCGCCATCTCATCCAGTTCGGCGGCGGCACCGCCCAAGGTTCCGGTGACGTAGAGGCAGTCTCCAGGGCGGCCACCGCTGCGGCGCAACGCTCGGCGAGCGGGAGCTGAGCCCGTGAGGACGATGTCTGCCAAGACCAGATTGCTGGGCGACTCCGAGGTGTCGCCACCTGCAAGTGGCACGCCGTGTTCAATGGCCAAGGTTTGCAGACCGGTGAAGAAGCGCTGCACCCAGCGGCGTCCGGTTTGGGTGGCGACCATCTCCTTCGGCAGGGCGAGAGAGAGGAATGCGGCCAGGGGACGCGCGCCCATAGCGGCGAGGTCGCTGAGCCCTCGGGCGAGGGCCCGGTGGCCGACCGACTCGGCCGGGTGCCAGTCGCGGCGGAAGTGACGACCCTCGAGCGTGAAGTCTGTGGTTACCAAAACTTCATGTCCCCGCGGTGGCTGCAGAATCGCGCAGTCGTCCCCGATGCCCAGGACGACTCCGGCCCGCTTACGGCCAGTATTGCTTCCCGCGCTTTCGGCTGCGCGGCGAATTTGCTCGATCAATTCCAGCTCACCTTGAAATGCCTTCATGTTTCGCCTCGTCACCTGCTGTCATTGTCTTAAGCATGGAAATTCTTGAAAATGGCCCTCCCCCCCCCGGTATCGATTTTTACATAATCTTCTAAACAAATGACTTATTTTTTGGGTTAACTTCAAAATCTAGAAAACAAAGGACATATTTTTCAAAATCTAGATAACAAAAGGTTTAGGGAAATATGCTAGACATTTGGCGGCACAATCCTGAAGCATTGGATTCTGCTGCCGATCCTTCTATTATACGTGCGGTGTCAAGAGATTGCGCCAATGACGAAGTTCCCGTTGGCGGTTTGGACGAAGCTTGCTTCTGCTGGCTGGCGTCCGACATTGCGTTCTCCGGGAGTGGCTGTTAAGATTAGAGGTAACGTCCAAGGGAGTTCTTGGTAACCAGTTCGCAATTGGAAATGACGATTGCAGAAATTCATTTGCTGGATGC
Source organism: Acidobacteriaceae bacterium (assembly GCA_035943695.1). GTDB lineage: Bacteria > Acidobacteriota > Terriglobia > Terriglobales > Acidobacteriaceae > Edaphobacter. Next base: position 8,450 of record DASZBW010000021.1, read on the forward strand.
CAATTCTCTCCGTGCCGATCGCCGTGCCGCAGGTTGCGCCCGATCCGCCAATTCAGGACACTGGAATTCGATTTGACGTCAAAGCGATTTGGTCTGAAGCAGCGCCACTATGTCCTCCTGGTCAGCCGTGACGAACAAGGCAGGGTGCGCAAGGTGCCGGTTCCGTTGCACTACGTGTATGCGTTCGTCGCAGTCGCGCTGATTGGAGCGTTCACGGTGGCCGGGCTGGCGGGGTCGTACTCGCGGATGCTGATCAAGACCGCGCGGTTCAATCAGCTGCGCAACGACCACAATTCTCTGCAGAAGGACTATGCGCACCTGGAGATGCAGGCGCACCAGAAAGACGTTCAGGCGGCCTCGCTGGGTTCGCTGGCGACTGAAGTCTCTGCGCTCTACGGCCTGACGGCGAACAAGCTGGCTGCCCCGATGAGCCGGGTTCATCTTGGCTCGGGCAGCAAGGCGGCTGGCAAGACTGCGAAGGCTGCGCTGATTCCGGACGCAGCAGCGAATTTCAGCGACGCCACGTATTACAAATCGCTGGATACGTTCTATAGCCTGCGTAACTCGGCGATCAGCGGAGCTGCGACGCATGCCATCGATGGGCCCTCTCCGCTGACGCTGCTGACGGGTATGGGCGCGGTGGAGGCTTCGATCGACGCGCCGACTTTGTGGCCGGTGACGGGGCCGATCCGCAGCAGCTTCGGTCAGCGCGAAGATCCGATTACGGGTAACGGGGAGGGCGAGTTCCATACGGGGCTGGATATTTCAGCACCGATTGGAACACCGATCCGGGCGGCAGCGGACGGGACGGTGAAGTCGGCTGCGATGGTGAACGGATACGGGCGCGAAGTGGTGCTCGACCACGGCCATGGCATGGAGACCTGCTATGCGCACATGTCCGCCTTCGCCGTAATGGCCGGCGAGACGGTGGTGCGGGGACAGGTGATTGGGTACGTTGGCGTGAGCGGGCGGACTACCGGCGCGCATCTGCACTACGAGGTTCGCATCCACAATACGCCGGTGAATCCGTACCGGTATCTGCATACCACGTTGGCTGGGCTGGGTGCGGGGTCTACGGCTGCGGGGCTTTAGAGATCGATTGAGCAGGACCACTGAATTCAGGTTCAGCGAAGATCCGATACAGAGATTCCGGCCCAGATACGGGCCGGAATGACGCGGTGGATGGTTTTAGAGACGGGAGGCCGTCGATCCTCTATTTTCCGGTATAGGTTACGTGCCAGACGGAGCGGCTGCCGTCGTCGGTGACGAAGAGCGAGCCGTCGTTTGCCACGGCGACGCCTACGGGGCGGCCCCAGGGATCGCCGTCGGGCGTCAGGAAGCCAGTCAGGAAGTCTTCGTACTCGCCGGTGGCATGTCCCTCGTGCATCGGGATACGAATCACTTCATAGCCGGCGCGCGGAGAGCGGTTCCAACTGCCATGCTCGGCGGCAAAAGCGTCGCCCTCGTAGCTGGCTGGAAATTGCTCTTTGCGGGTGGGGTAGAACGCCATTTCCAGCGAAGCCATGTGGGGCTGCACGATGACGTCCGGTGTACGCACCTTGGATGAGAGGTCTACGCGCTTGCAGTCTTTGGCCTGGGCATCGGTGAGCGGAGCGGGCAACTGCGGATTGGGCCCGGTCCCATTGGCGCACGGCTGCGGCATGCGCGGGTCCTGATGGCCGCCCATGTAGTACCAGGGCCAGCCGAAGAAGCTGCCTTCTGGAACGCTGGTGACATAGTCGGGCACGAGGTGATTGCCGAGGTTGTCCCGCTCGTTGACCGAACACCATAGCTGGCCGGTGGTGGGGTTGATGGCCTCGCCGACGCAGTTGCGGATGCCATGTGCGTAGACCTCGACGAATTTGCCGTCGGGTGTGTATTCGAGTACATCGGCGCGGTGGAACTCCCTGGGGTGCGTGTCTGCGTCGTCGACGTTTGAACCGGAACCGACGGAGACGAGCATGTGCTGGCCGTCTTTGGTGAAGACTACGTCGCGGGTCCAGTGGCCGCCGCCGGCAAGTTGCGCGTAGCCTGGGATGTTGGGGACGATGGTCTCGGCTGCGCCGGATGCGTGGAGATCGCCGGATTTGTAGGCGAAGCGCTGGATGGTAGTGGCATTGGCGACGTAGACGTACCGGGGATTTTCAGCCGGGTAAAAAGCGATGCCGAAAGGATGGTCGAGGCCCGTTGCGAAGGTAGCGATCTTTTGGGCCTTGCCGTCCGGGCCTACGCCGCGCAGGGCGATGACCTCGCCCGCGCCGGAGTCTGCGACGAAGAGATCGCCGTTGGGGGCGACCGTAATCAATCGCGGCTCGGTGAAGGTTCCCTTGCTACGGGTCATGTGTTCTACGTTGTCGGCGCGCTGCATGGGCGTGGTGTCGCCGCCAGCATAGAGGGTTACCTTGAAGCCGGCGGGCGCGATGGGCCATGCATCGGCTGGGCGGGGGACTACGTGCGGCTGATTGTTTGCAGAGGAAGTGGCGTAGGGTGCGGGCAGATCGGCGGTGGTGATCTTGTGGCGCACGCCGGGCTTCTGCTGGTCCCACTGGGTAAATGCAGCCTGGCCGGTGAGCACTGGCGTGGCTTGCGCGAGTGCCGATGCCGGAGCCGCGGATGCAGCTAGGCCGACGGACAACGATGCGATGAGGGAGAACTGGGCGGTGAATTGTGTGGCTGCGAGACGGCTCATCAGGCTCAAGGGAAATCTCCTTCGAAGACTAGACGTTTCAGATGCGCGGCAGTTTCAAATCAGTTGCGCTGGGCATTTTTTGTGCTGCGAAGACCGCAACGACTAATGCGCGTGCGCTGGATCGGAGAGCGGTGGCTGCGGAGTTGCGCCGCTGATGGGCGTTGCCAGCGTCTTCACCAGGTCGATGGGCAGGCTTGCGGTGATGATGGCGCGGTCTTTGTGCTGCTCCACCTGCATGGAGGAGATGAAGGTTCGCAGTGCCTGATCTTCGGGCTTGTCTGCCTGGGGATTGGGCAGCGGCTGCATGGTCTGGACGAGGTGGATGAGGCTGCCGAGCGCCTGGACCGTTTGACCTGCTTCGGGCTCTGTCGGGGTGATCTGCTCGATGCGCAGATGCAGCGCGCCAATGCCATAGCGCAGGCTGGCGACGAAGGTACTGTCCTCCGCGAGAGGAAGCGCCAGGCCGAAGACGTGGATGCGACCATCCTGAGAGAAGGGCAGGCCGACGTGGCCTATGCCCCAGGCGCTCGAGAGCAGAGGGACATCGCGATAGCGCGCGCCGAGCAATGACGACCCGGAGAAAGGCGAGGCCGATGCGCGGTAGCGGTCGAGCATGGCGTGGATCTGCTCCGTGGTGGGCATGTTTGAGGCGGCGATGGTGTCGTAGCCGAGCTGCGCGATGCGAAGCTGGCGGCCTTCGATGGGAATGGTGTAGACGGTGTGGTCGGCGTATTTCTCTTCCGAGGAGGCGATGCTGCTGAGATAGGCCGCGAGGCGGACGCCATCGAAGCGGCCTTCGAAGACCTCGGAATAGGCGACCGGGCCGTTGGGTCCTTTTGGATCGTCCATGCGATGCAGGGCGAAGGCCGCGGCGTCGAGGTCTCGCTCGGGGACGATGCCGGTGGCGTCGATGAAATGCTGATAGTCCGCGCTGCGTACGACGGGCGTGCGATCGAAGTGAGTTTCGAGGCGCAACGGCCGCAGGTTTACATACACGATCGCGTCGGACTCAGGCAGGAGCCGCGCGGCTTCCGGTGGCGCTGCTTTGCGCAGGAGGACCGCAGCGATGAGTGCAGCTACCAGAAGGATCGCAACCAGCAGCGAGTACCGCGTTCGTTTACGCATCTGCACTCCTTTATATCCCACATGGCGGCTGCGGGTCTGCGGGCCGACGTCGATCTGGAATCGGAGGGATGCGAGAGCTTTCTGCGGCGAAGATCGCTGCTTGTTCATGCGATGCGATGGATATGCTAAAATTCAGTTTATGCGCTGCCCTTTACGGACAGCGCATTTGGCTGTCTCGGGCTGGCGTAGCTCAGTTGGTAGAGCATCTGATTTGTAATCAGAGGGTCGGGGGTTCAAATCCCTTCGTCAGCTCCACTCAATCAAAGCGAATCAGTTTGAGGCTAAATGCACAGGTGGCCGAGTGGTTAATGGCAGCAGACTGTAAATCTGCCGCGTTATGCGCTACGAAGGTTCGAATCCTTCCCTGTGCACCACTTTTTTTGTTGTGATGGATGTGCGTTGGAGTCGTAAGTGGATTTAAGCCCTGCCGGCAGCGGACGTATGACAATTGCGCTCGCTGTGATTGCCGTGTTGGGTGTGTTGTCGTGGCAGACTATGGAGGCGGGGAAGTTCCGGTCGCTAACGTGGGTGCTGCTAGGCTTTTTTGCTTTCCGCGTGGTGATTACGCATCTGCGGGCGCGGTGAAGTAAGATAGGCAAGTCGTTTTGTTTGGCTGTCCGGTAGTACATGCTGGCGTAGCTCAGTGGTAGAGCACTCCCTTGGTAAGGGAGAGGTCGAGAGTTCAAGCCTCTCCGTCAGCTCCAGATTTTAGACGCAAAATGCGGGATAGCTTCAGGCTCCAGCCCGAAGTGAGTTGCCCCACAGATTGCGGGAGTAACTCAGTGGTAGAGTCACAGCCTTCCAAGCTGTTGGTCGCGGGTTCGATTCCCGTCTCCCGCTCCAGATCGATCGAGTGAATGCCGTAGGAGTTACGTTGAGCGCTTTGCACGAGCAGGCAGAACTTCCAGTAGCCGATCCGAGGGCCTTTGGCGCGGTCCACTCCGCCATAGAAGCAGCTTTCTCTCCAACCAAAGTTCAGGACTTCCTCAAGTCGGTCGAGCGTGCGGGCCTGCGCATCCGCGACTTTGAGTCTGTGCTGCGCAAGGGCACGCTTGGCTCATCGGCACTGGCCGAGTACAACAGCCTGGACAACGGCGACCAAGGGCAGATTCGCGAGTTCTATCTCGCGACGCTCGAAAAAGTCTCCCCTGAACTGCGCGCAAAATTTTACAAACTGTACGCCTACTACTGAGACAATCTATTCTGAACCGCCGGTCTGAAGCCGGCCAATACGAGAGGATGACCAAGCGATGGGCAAGGAAAAGTTTGACCGGTCTAAGACGCATGTAAATATTGGGACGATCGGGCATATCGATCATGGCAAGACGACGCTGACTGCTGCGATCACGAAGGTTTTGTCGAAGCATAATCCTTCGAACAAGTTTCGTTCG
>DASZBW010000022.1:0-87941 GCA_035943695.1 Acidobacteriaceae bacterium
CATGCGCAACAAGTACACCTGCTACCACCACATCACCGAAGACATGCCCGACGTCATCTCCAACGACGCCTTCCCCATCCCCCGCCCCCAGGACCGCGCCGCCATCCAGCAATCCATCGCCGACGTCATCGAGCGCCTCGCCGCCAACCAGATGGACCCCAAACGAGCCAGCATCCTCCTCTACGGCCTGCAGATAGCCTCCTCCAACCTCCGCGACAACCCAGCCACGCCCACCGCCCCGGCACCCGATCCCGCCCCAAAACCGCGCCCCGAAGACGACCCCGCCTACCCCTTCACCGGCCACTTCGCCATCCACAAACAACCCACCCCAACCCAGACCCAAGACCAGACCACAAATGGGTGCCCCATTCATGCGGCTCCATCGCATGAGCCGGGTCCCACCACGGAACCCCCAACCCATCCCACCCAAAAAGCCCTGGCTTCTAGGTACCCCGAGGCTTCAGCCTCGGGCCTCTCCCCGCACCAGCAAGATCAAGGGGCTTCAGCCCCTGGGGTATGCATTCCCGGCCAAATCCCTAATATCTCCGCAAGTACATCCGAGACATCCGGTCATGCCACGTCAGCCGCTGCTCATCGATCGCCGCCCACGCAAAACCCATCCCCAGCGAGCAATACGAAAGCATCCCAGCAGCCATCCGCCGCCGCACACCCGCACGCGTCGGATTCTCATCCTCAAACGTGCACAGCGCAATCCGCACCGACCGCATCCCCGGCGTGGACGTCGAAAACCAGAAAAACAGCGCATGATACGCCGCCACAAGAAACGCAAAACTCACCGCGCCGATCGTTCCCAGGCCGCGCCACTGCAACCCACCCTGTGCCAGTTCCGCCAGCCCCCCCTGTAGCGTCCAGCCCACTCCATGCCCCGCAATCGCCACAAACAAGCCCGCAAACACTGCCAGCCCACACGCCGCAACTGCACCATCGATCGCCCCAGCAGCAGCGCGCCGCCCCAACGACGCAGGCTGCAACACAGTGACAGCCGCCGCAAGCGGGACATCATCGTTCAGCTCATCCAAGACAGCCTCATCCGCAGCTGCGCTACGCGCCGGAGCATCCAGCCAAAGCGAAGTCCACTGCGCCGTCTGCTGTGTCTCGGCCTCCTCCACGCTGGTCGAGATCTGCGCCGGATCGACCTCAAAGATGCGCAGCTGCCCGTCGCCCGCCGCGGCCTCCATCTCGTCCCGCAGCGGTCCCTCCGCATATCGCGGACGAGCTTTCCGCGCCGCCACCAGCTGCCGCGGAAATTCAATCAGGTTCGCAGGCAGCGCCACCGGCGGCCCCGCAGGCTCCTCAAACACCGGTGCCTGACGAAACGCAATCTCCTCGTCCAGCGCCCATGCCTCAACCTCCGAAACCTCACCACCGTACCCGCGCTCGCTGCGGCCTCCCGCACGCCTCGAATCTGCCGTAAGCCGTGCAGAGAGGAGACCCGCATGACCAGCATCTTCATACAGCCGAACGGTCAACCCGCTGACAGCTTTCGCGCCCGCTGCCGACTGTACCGCGCCGCTTGCCGGGCGAGACTCCTCGCGTCGTGCAGCCTTCGCCGTACGCGCCGGTTCAGTTCGCCTCTCGCGTTGCTCCGCCTCTACAAGTTCCGGCCAAAGCTCCTGCTCCTCTGCTGCCGTCCAGGCAGCCGCACTCCCGTCAACCGATCCATCAACATCTGCGCCTCTGCCCTCTGCGATAACGCCGTCAACCGCAAGCAATGGCGCGCACGGTTCAGCCTGCTTCTCCCGTGCATGTTCGTCGTAAGTATCGAGCAGACGTTGCTGCGCCGCCGCAATCGCCTGCGCGTTGAGTGCTGCAACCTCAGCAGCGGCCCTCGCCTGCTGGATCGCCCGCTCGGCCTCCGCCGCAAGAACCTCCCGATAGCTCGGCGTCCGCGCGTATCGCTCCGCGACAGTAGCCGCAATGCGAGCCGAACGCATGTCTGCAGTAGCCCGCTCAGGTTCAGGTGCCTGTGTCTTCCCGCCACGCCGGCTGCGGTGTGCCGCAAGCCTCTCCGTTACCTGCCTCCGCAACTCTTCAGCAGTTCCCGAAGTCGTTGGCCTCATCTCCGCTCGCGCGAGATCGTTGGCCATCGCGCCAGACTCCACCTCAGCAGCCATGTTAAGCAGTGCGGACCCCATTTTGCTCAATCCTCAAACTTACTTCCGGGAAATCGTCTAACCTCAAAGTGTGGTGCGCGTGCCAAAACTGAATCTGCGACAGCCGAAGAGCCCTTGGCCCACCGTTCCGTCGGCACCCCTTGGTCACCGTGCCAGGCACCGCAACCACATTCAGTTTGCCATCAGAACCATTCTGAGCCGTGTCTTCCTCTCCATAAGTATCACGCTGCTCTTTGCAAATCCCACGCATCTCGCGGCCGAACAGTTGACGACTGTGGCACCTCCGCCCACCGCGGAACCCGCCCCGCCATTGCCGGACGCGCCCGGCGCCCAAGTCTATCCCGACGCGGTCCCCATCCCGTCCCCCGGCGCCGCCGCCGTCCATATCGAATCAGACAGGCAGTCCGCCTCCTCCGGCCTCGACATCCTCGACGGAAACGTAATCCTCACGTACCGCGACCGCACCCTCCGCGCCGACCACATGGAATACAACGCCAACACCGGCGACGTCACCCTCACCGGCCATCTCGCCGCCACCGTCGCCGAGAGCGACGAGCACATCGAAGCCAGCCGCGGAACCTTCAACCTCCGCACCGGAGTCGCTCGCTTCTCCGACGTCACCGGCTCCGTCGGCCTTCACCAGAAGATCACCGACGGAGACCAGGCCACGACCACCGCCCACGCCGTCTACGCCAACGGCAATCCGTTCCTATTCACTGCGAAGCTCGTCGTTCGCAGCGGCCCACGCCAGTTCCAGATCTACAACGGCACCATAACATCCTGCCAGCTTCCCAAACCCGACTGGCTGCTCTCCGGCTCCGAGTTCAGCGTCGACGGCAACAAGGCGCGCGCCACTAACTCCGTCTTCCACATCCTCGGCCTGCCGCTGCTGTGGCTCCCGTATGTCACGCACCCTGTCGACACCAGCGACCGCCAGAGCGGCTTACTCATCCCCGAGATCGGGTTCAACTCCGCCGCCAAAGGCGACACCGTAGGCGAGAAGATCTACTGGGCCATCAACCGCTCCACCGATCTAACCGTCGGCACCATCTACTACTCGGCTCGCGGATGGGAACAGAGCGCGACCCTCCGCTATCGCGGCCCGAATCAGGATTTCATCAAGGCGCACTACAACGGCCTGCAGGATCGTGGCTACTACCCAGGCGGCGTGTACGTAAATCAGAGCGGCACAGATGCCATCTTCTCCGGTCGCCATGATCTCGACGCCGACTCTAGCAGCGACGATGTCCATGCGTCACCCGTCCACACACGCCTCGTCGCCGATATCGAATACCTGAGTTCATTCCCTTACCGCCAGGCCTTCTCCTCTAATTTCAATCAAGCCGTATCCAGCGACGTTGTCTCGAACATTTACATCACTCGCCAGCGAAATGGCACTTCCCTCTCGCTTGAAGGAGATCGCTACCAAAGTGAAAAGCGCGTTGCCAGCACTACGCAGACAGAACAGCAGGTACACATCTTCCATGCGCCTGCACTCGAATTCACCACAACGGACCATCACCTGGGCGGAACTGCGCTGGAATGGAATCTCGATAGTTCCTTCGCCGCGCTCAAGCGCACGCAACCCAACTTTCAATCCAGTGGAATGATCGAGCGGATCGACGTTCGTCCCGAACTCGCCTTGCCATTTGGCGGTGCAGGCTGGCACGTCCGTCCCTCGATTGCCGGACGCGAAACCTTCTACACGCGCAGCCGGTACCCCAGCCACCCTGGAGTTCCCGGTACGATCGAGAACATTGCCAGTCTCAACCGCGCCAACATCGATCTCCAGTTTGACATCCGGCCGCCAATGATCGAGCGAACCTTCGACTCCGGTTTTCTTCGTAAGCTCGCGAGGCACGATATACGCCACACCATCGAACCAGAGATCGCCTACCGCTATACATCCGGAATCGACAACTTCGCAGATACCTTGCGCTTCGATCTGGTCGACGTCGCCAGTGACACCAACGAGCTCGAGTACGGGGCAACGCAGAGACTCTTTCTCCGCCGCACCGGAGTTCAGGCTTGCCGCGCACCTGGCACTTCCGCCGACGCCACAGAGATTCTCGGCTCCGCCGGCCAAGATGACGATGGTTCGGCCGTTCCTGCGCAAACGGCGGGTCGCGTAGAGCCCGTAGTCTCGCAATGCAGCAGTCGTGAATGGATTAGCTGGTACGTGGCTCAGAAGTATTTCTTCGATCCCACTTTCGGTGGTGCGGTTGTCGCGAACGGTCCCCGCGGATTGTTATCGACCACGCTGGGACTCTCAGGAATCTCGTTCCTTACCGGGCCGCGCACGATTTCGCCCATCGTCTCTCGCCTTCGTCTCCGCACGTCCGATAAGACAGACATTGAATGGGACTTCGACTACGACACCTGTTCATCCTCAGTTTCAGCCGCTACCACCACGAATAAAACGCTGCCCTGCGAACGTAAGTTCACTTCCAATAACGTTTTTATCGATGTACACCAGGGAAACGTGGCCGGTGGCGTAGTGTATGCGCGGCTCAACGCTCCCGCTCGCTCCTACGTCGACGGTGTACTTTCCGCGGTTGCCGACTTCGACCAGATGCGCGTCAACCTCGGGTACGGCACAGCCACACGGCCGGGCTTCAGCGCCCTCGCCTCCGCCGGAATCGATATCGACGTAGGGTCGGTGCAGTATGGCTCGGTACTCACCTCTTACAACTGGAACTGCTGCGGGGTCAGCGTGGAATACCGGAAGTATGAACTGGGCTCGACTCGAAATGACAACGGGTACAAATTCAATTTCACCCTCGCCAATATCGGCAGCGCAGGCAATATTCGCCACTCCGGGCAGCCCTTCTAGCGTGCTGCCATCCTTTGCCGCAGCACGTCCAACTCAAAAGCAGAACAGTCTGGGTGAGATAATAGAGTCTATATGTTGAACCGTCTCAAACCTCTATGGGCCGCTGGATTCGCCCTGTCGATAGGCGCACTCGGGTGCCACGCCCAGCCTCCGGCCCAGGCATCTCCGGCGTCTGCATCGGCGGGCAGCCAGCCCGTTCAGGTTGGCGTCAAGCTTTCGCCTGAGCTCGCTCGCCGTATTGAAGTGATGATTCGCAGCAAGTCTGACGTGCCGACCGAATACAACATCACCATCGGTGTGCCGGCCAAGAGCGACATCAGCGGGTTTGATCTTATCGATGTCTCGTTTGCACCGGATGGCAAGCCGCTCAAGACAGCCCCTTTCCTGCTTTCCATCGACGGTAAAACACTCGCTCAGCTAAACCGCTTCGACATCAGTCAGGATCCTGCTGCCAAGGTGTCCGCCGCGGGCCGTCCGTCCCGTGGCGGCCCTGCGAACGCACCGGTAACCATCGTCGGCTTCGATGACCTTGAGTGCCCCTTCTGCGCCATCATGAACGCCACGCTCTTCCCTGCCGTCACGAATCGATATAAGGATCAAGTTCGGATCGTCTATCGCGACTTTCCTCTCGAAGATCTTCATCCGTGGGCAAAGCGCGCGGCCATCGATGCGAACTGCGTCGCCGCTTCCTCCACTACGGGTTATTGGAACTTCGTCGACTACGTCCACGCGCACGCGGCAGAGATCGCTGGGACAGAAAAGTCCGTTGAGAAGGCGGACAAGAACCTCGATCAGATCGCGCTCGACGAAGGCAAACGGCAGAAGGTCGATCAGCCCAAGCTCACGGCATGCGTGCTGAAGCAGGATGCATCCGGCGTCAATGCATCCATTCTGCAAGGGGAGGCTGATCCTCTGCGTCTCAACCAGGCTCCAGTCCTGTTCATCAACGGCGAAAAGATAGAAGGGATCAAGCCGATCGAGGTGATTTACCGTATCATCGACGAGGCCCTCATCGCGGCCGGCCAGACGCCGCCTCCACCGGCGATCCCGTCTGTGACACCGGCAGCAAAACCGGGCAGTTGATCGCCCCGTGAAACAGGGCTCGGTGATCTCGACTCCAGTACGCACCGCAATACAGTCGCAAACAGGATGGACAATTATGCGTAGTAGAACTATGAGTACCGCTGGCCGCATCAATCTGCCGACTGAACACTTCCGCGGCATGCGCGCCGCTGCTGCCCTGCTCCCTGTGGCCTTGATCGCTGTGGCTGGCTGCAAGCGCCCTCCTGCAGCGGATGTCGTCGCCACTGTGAACGGGCATGCCATTATGCGTTCTCAGCTGGACAACATGTACCGCGCACAACTGGCGCAGGCGCAGAATCGGCAGTCCTCACCGGAAGAGGCCGATGCGCTTCGCCTCAGCTCAGTTCGCGAACTCATCAACGAGGAGATTTTCGTCGAACGGGCTGCAAAGATGAATCTTACGGCGACCCCCGAAGAAGTCGATGCGAAGATCAATGAACTGAAGGCTCACTTCCCTACGGAAGAACAATTCGAACAGCAACTCAAAGCTTCCAACCGGTCGCTCGATGACCTGAAGCGCGATGTGCGGCAGTCGCTGACCATCGAGAAGCTGCTCAACAAAGAGATCAAATCGAAGGTTACCGTTACCGATGCTGACGTGACCAGGTACTTCGACCAGCACAAGGCGGAATTCGACAACATCGAGCCGACGTACCACCTCGCGATGATCCGCGTTACCAGTGTGCCTTCCCCCCAGCCCGCGAATCTGCAGGGCAGCAAGGCAACGAGCGACGCTGAAGCGAAGCGGAAGATCGAGGCGCTGAAGAATCGGCTCGATTCCGGCGAAGACTTCGGCACCATCGCGGCAAACTTCTCTGAAGATCCGAACACAGCCTCAAGCGGAGGCGATCTCGGATTCCTGCGCGAGAGCCAGATGCGTTCTGACCCCACGGTCGGCACGGCCTTGTTGAAACTGAACCCCGGCCAGGTCAGCGAGATTTTTCCGCTGATCGACGCTCAAAGCAAAAAGTCGGTCGGTTACTCCATCTACAAGATGCTCGAGCGTGAACCAGCCGGTCAGCGCGAAATCTCTGATCCCGGTGTGCAGCAACAGATTCGCCAGTTACTGCGCGACAGCCGTTCGCAGCTGATCCAGAACGCTTACTTCGAGATGCTGCACGATCAGGCGAAGGTTGAAAACTTCTTCGCCGAAGAAATCTTCAAGAACGACGCAAAGTAGAGGGCGGTATCTCGGATTTCGATTCTCTGCGGGTACCCCCAAGTGCGTGGCGCGGCCTGCAACGACATAAGTGCCTTCGGTTTCGCCTCAACTCTCGTCTGTCCTGAGGCTCCATAGAATCTGGCGCAGAATGCCTGCCCAGGCGGCGGCGTCGTTGGCATCCGCTCCCATTCTCCGAACCAGCCGCCGTACATTTTCGGCGCTGCTGTTGGCGGCGTGCCGTCGGGTGTATTCCGTCTTGTCCATGACCTCGATCAACAGGGCGGTCATTCGCTCCAATGTGGCGGCTTCTGCCGGGGTTGAAGTGGGAGGGGAGAGCGACGGAGCGTCTTTATTTATGTGGTCTGGCTCCTCCTGCTCACGCACAAGCTCGTAGAGACAAACCGCCACAGCCTGCCCCAGGTTCATGGAAGGATGGCGGATGCCTTCATGCTGATACATGGGAATTGTGAGCAGCCAATTGCAGTGGCTCAACTCTTCGTTGCTGAGGCCGGTCTTTTCCGATCCAAACAGGAGGGCAACCCGCCGCGCTTGAGAGACGAGCTCTATCGTGGACTGCGCTGCGAGGACAGGCGATTGCTGGAGTTCAGTCCGCATCGCCGGCGCGGCTTGAGCAAGGGTGAGCAGCGGATGCTGAAGATCGCGCTCCCCTACTGCGGTTGTCCCGACGACCAGCGTGCAATCGGCGACTGCATCCGCGACGCTACTGTAAATTGCAGCATTCTCCATCACCACGGAGGCGTCGATCGCTGAGCGAGCGGCCTCGAAGGGCACGGCAAACTCATTGACCACCCTGAGGCGGCTGAAACCAAAGTCGTGCATGGCTCGCGCTACCGCACCGATATTGGCCGGGTTGCGCGCCCGCACCAGCACTACGCATACACGACTTAACTCCTCTGCGTTCAGCATCTCTTCATTGTAAGGATTACGGGCCCGGTCTTCCGCAGAAGTCGCGCTTGGTTCGCCATGATCCTGCTATTCTCAACGTGTGATTGAACTGGCGTTTTCTATTCTTGCGTCTGACTTTGCTCATCTTGCGGATGAGATCGCAGCTGCCGAGCGCGGCGGGGGCAGCATCATACACGTCGATGTGATGGACGGACATTTCGTCCCGAACATCACCTTCGGGCCTCCGATGGTGAAGGCGATCCGGCCCATCACGAAACTTCCGCTCGACTGCCATCTGATGATCGAGAATGCAGATGCGTACATCCCGGCGTTTGCCGAGGCTGGTGCGGACATGATCTCAGTGCAACAGGAGGCCTGCCGGCATCTGCATCGCACGCTGCAGGTGATTGCAAACCACAACGTACTTCCCGGCGTAGTCATCAATCCTGCAACTCCGGTTGAGACGCTGATTGAAGTGTTGCCGATGGTGCATTATGTGCTGGTGATGAGTGTCAACCCTGGCTTCGGCGGACAGAAATTTCTGCCGTTGGCGCTGGACAAGATTGCTCACCTGGCTGAGCTGCGCGAGGAGATGGGCCTGAACTTCCGCATTGAAGTGGACGGCGGGGTGGCTCACGATACGGTGGCTTCCGTGGTCCAAGCAGGAGCGGATATGCTGGTCGCGGGCTCTGCCATCTTCGCGCCGGGACACACCGAGCGGAACGCTGCGGAGTTCCTGCGGATTGCATGCGCTGCAGGTGCGGACAGCTAACCAACCGAGCTGATTGCGAACGGATTCCGTGATCGAAAAGGCTTGCGTGGACTGAGTGAGTTTCCGTCCGCTGAACCGGCAAAAGCACGCTGGAGCCAGTAGAATAACGACAGCCCCCACCTCGCCGAGTGGGTTGGTTGCCCGGCATTTTTTTTGAACAGGCGGCAGATGGAGTCTTCCTCGATGACGCAACGCACCACCCTATGCAGCAGTGGATACAGCCAGCCAGCTCGTTCTTCCTTTTTTGATCTCCGCCTTGCGCTTGCTGCGGGCTTTACGGCCGCCGCGCTGATGACTGGCTCCCTGGCCGGGAACGCGCAGGAAGCAGCGACAGCGCCGGACGCTTCGGCGCAGACGTCTACCGCGCCTGATGCGACGCAGCCGGCGAACGACATTACGCTGAGCAACGAGAAGCCGGGCAAGACGCGCAAGCAGAAGGAAGACAAGATCGTCCAGTCGAAGGAGACGAGGAAGGCCGATAAGAAGCTCAAGAAGGATAACGTGCTGGCCGGAATGGATACCAAGCTCCCGGATAAAGCGCTCTACGACAAGGCCGAAGATGCAATCAAGCGCGGCCGTTTCGACGTGGGCCGTCTGGATCTGCAGACGCTGCTGAATACCTATCCCGACTCGCAATTCATCATGCGCGCCAAGCTCGCCGTGGCGGATAGCTGGTACAAGGAGGGCGGCACCGCAGCGCTGACCCAGGCGGAGCAGGAATATAAGGACTTCATCACCTTCTTCCCCAACGCCCCCGAAGCCGCGGAGGCGCAGATGCGCGTGGGGGACATCTACTTCCGCGAGATGGACAAGCCGGATCGCGACTACACCACCACGATGCACGCCGAAGAAGAGTACCGGCTGATGCTGCAGCAGTTTCCGGATTCGCCGCTGGTACCGCAGGCGCAGCAGCACCTACGCGAGGTTCAGGAGGTTCTGGCCGCGCGGGAGGCGCGCATCGCCAACTTTTATGCGGAGCGCGAACCGCCCAACTATAACGGCGCGATTGCACGCTACCAGACCGTCGCCGACAGCTATCCGCTTTATAGCCAGATGGACGACGTGCTGATCCACCTGGGCGATGCGTACGAGGCGCAGGCCAAGATGGCGCGTGCCATGAAGGCTCCGCCGAATGCCACCGAAACCTACAAGGCGCAGTTGGAATCGGGCAGAAGCAGGATCGTCCGCATCTACGAGGATCAGGCTGCGGCGGCCTACCGCAAGGTGGTGCTGGAGCACGCTGCGGCACCCCATGTGGAAGACGCAAAGGATCGCCTGGTCGAAATGGGTCTTCCTGTGCCTACGCCTACTGCGGAACAGGTCGCGGCGAGCAGCGCGATTGAGAACAGCCGCGGGCAATACACATTGTCTAAGCGGGCTATCGGACTCTTTATGCACCGGGCGGACACGGTTCCGGCGGCCACGGTGGGCGCTCCCCCGCTGGAGGATCCCCCGCCTGTCAGCGCGGCGACGGTTGTCCGCAAATCGATCAACGACTTCAATACGGCGATGAATCCGGATGCAGCTAAGGCTCCAGCGACCGAGTCCAGCGCAGCGGCTGATGCAAATGTGGGCGGCGCGAGTTCAACCGCACCGGCTCCGGCGCAGTCCGCAGAACCGCTTGCGCTGCAGGATGTTCCTGCCGCTGCAAACGTTCCTTCTACCATCAACAGCGCTCCTCTTGCGTCTCCGCCAGCCTCTGCGACGAGCGGAACTTCAATGGGGATCGAGATCGTTCGGCCGGGTTCGGAACCGCAAACGCCTGTGACGGCTCCGGCGACTCCGCCAGCCTTTCCTGGCACCGCTGGCACAGCGACGCAGCTTGATCCTACGGGCGGGATTCAGCCAGTAGGCCCGGGTAGCTCAACCACGGCGATGGCCCCTGTCGAGAAGCCTGCAGTGGCCCCTGCTGTGATCAACGAGGCTGCCGGCAAGAAGATGCCTGCCGCGCAACTCGCATCGCCCGACGGCAAGAAGAAGCCTAAAGTCGCTTGCGATAAGACGGTAGAATCGTGCAGCACGCACAAAAAGAAGAAGGGATTGAACAAGATCAACCCGCTGTGAAGCGGCGGGATCAGCCGTATACCTGTCGCGGGGCGGCGAGACTCGGCGAGTCTTTCGCGGCCGCAGCGCAAAATCCTGTTAGGTAGCCGGCACAGCGGCGGGCGCAGAACCTTTCGCTCGCTTCAGCACCATCGAACCACCTTGAAAATTCTCTGAATCGGACTTTTCACTGAGCTTGATCTCATCGCCGGTCACCTTTCCTTCGTGGGCGATGACCATGCCGTTGTAGGCGACATTGAACGTGAGTTTATCGCCATCGATCTTGCCGTCGGTAATCTCGACAGGAGGGTGACTGCCCTGCGGATCGGCTAACGTTCCCGTAACCTTGGTGCCGTCCTGCTTCAGCGTGCACACGAAATCAAGCACGAAGCTGCCATCAGCCGAGGTGAACTGGGCATCCCATGTGCCCGTCACGTCCGTGGCAGCAAAGGCGGATGCGGTGGTGAAGAGGACGAGTAAAGCGGCGCAGAGGCAGAGCAGTTTTTTCACGGTATGTCCCTCGGGTGCAGCTGGCAGGAAGATCATAGCCCATTCTTGTTACAGATGTCGCAATAGACTGAAATTCTTCGCAGAGACCTTGTTTCGGCAGATGTGAGCCGTGGTCGCAGCAATCTTCCGCCTGCGGCATCGGGGGGATGAGCGATTCTGACGAATTTCAGGCCATCTGAATTTGTCCGCACCGCGGCGGCAGAGGATGGAGTCTAATAAGATTGAGGCGATTACGGATCGCTATTCCCACACGATGGACCGATGATGACGTCTGCACTTGTACCCAGGCCGGAGCCGGAAGAAAGATCGTTCGACAGCACACTGGCCAGCGCGCAGACGACGATGATGTTCAGCGAGGTCATCTCGCTGGCGATCGACAGCTTCCGTGCCGGCAAGGCGCGCTTCCTGCTGACGATGCTGGGCATGGTCATCGGCTCGGCGTCGATCATCCTGGTGGTCACGGTGGGCATGACTGGCCGCGACTATGCGATCGCAACTATATCGAGCCTCGGTCCGAACAAGATCGAGATGCAGTTCAGCGGCGGTACGGTGATCGGGCCGGACAATACCAGTACGCCGGACTATATGACGCTCGAAGATATGCAGGCGGTGAAGCTTGCGATTCCGGGCATCGTGGCGTATTCGCCGATGCTCGAGGTGCATGACCGGATCAGCGTGGGAGGCGGAATTACGAGGGACGCCATGCTGCTCGGCGTCTACCCGCAATACAAGGAGGTGCGCGGACTCGTAGTCCTGGCGGGGCGATTTTTCGATGATCAGGATGCCTCCGCCCACGCGCACGTGGTCGTGATGAACAAGCCGCTGGCCATCGCATTGTTCGGCAGCGAATCTGCCGCGGTGGGCCAGAGGATCTCGATCAAGGGAGAGCCACTGGTAGTCGTCGGCGTCTTCAAGGAGAGCGTCGATACGTACGGAACATCCGAAATCAGCGATGACACAATGTTGATTCCATACGAAGTGGCACGTTTCTTTACCGGGACCGATTACGTAAAGGAAATCTTTTTCAAGATGGCCGACGCGGCGATGGTGAAGCCGGCCGCCAGTGACATAACCGAGCTAATACAAAGAAGGCACCGCCCCAATAGCGTCTATCGCGCGATGACGCTGACGGAAGTGCTGAAGGATACGGACATGGTTGCGAAGATTCTTACCATCGTTCTGTGGATCGCTGCATTCATCACGCTGATCGTCGCCGGGGTGGGCATTATGAACAGCATGCTGGCCAACGTTCAGGCGCGCATTCGTGAGATCGGCATTCGTAAGGCGCTGGGCGCTACGCGGCATGAGATTCGCACGCAATTCCTGACAGAAGCAGTATTCATGTCGCTCTCCGGCGGCATCATCGGAACCTTGTTGGGATTGGGGATACCCCTGGTGGTGCGGCTCCTGACGCCTTTCAAGCTGCCGGTGCCGTGGGAGGCTGCCGTGATCGCGCTGGCCACTTCGATGCTGGTGGGCGTAATCTTTGGCACCGTCCCGGCGAATCGCGCGGCTAAGCTCGATCCGGTGGAGACGTTGAAGTACGAGTAAGGTGTTATCTTGATGCCTCCAACTCCGGGGCGGGAGATAATGGGATAGCAACGACCGCGATGAGCTTCTCCGCAGTCAGAAGGAATGGGCAGAGATGAAGAAAGAAGTAGAAAATGACGCCGGGACCGAAGTAGAGCCGAAAGGCGACCGTCTGCAAAAGATTCTGGCGGCCGCTGGCATCGCGAGCAGGCGTAAGGCTGAGGAGATCATCCTTGCTGGCCGCGTCCAGGTAAACGGGACTACCATCACCGAGCTGGGCACAAAGCACGATGCATCGCGCGACCATATCCGCGTCGACGGCAAGCTGCTGAAGGGGCCTGAAGCGCAGCGCTACTACATGCTGAACAAGCCGCGCGGATACGTCACGACGCTACATGATCCACAGAAGCGACCCACCGTGATGGACCTGATGATCAAACCCAAGGCAGGTCCGCATGGCGACAACGTTCGGCTCTATCCAGTTGGCCGGTTGGACTACCTCTCAGAAGGCCTGCTGTTGATGACCAACGACGGCGAGCTGGCAAATTCGCTCTCGAAGGCGGCGGCGGGTGTCGAGAAGACCTACCTGGTGAAGGTGAGCGGCGTGCCTCCCGATGCGGGGCTCGATCAGATTCGGCGCGGCATCGTGATCGATCGCGGAAGGCTGGACGAGGTACGGGCAGGACGGCGCGACCGCATCGTCACGGCGCCGGCAAAAATTGAAGTGGCGCGCGGCGGCGACAATCCCTGGTACGAAGTGACACTGACTGAGGGCCGCAATCGTCAGCTCAGAAAAATGTTTGAAGAGATTGGGCACCACGTCGAAAAGATTCGTCGCATCGGCTACGGCGCATTGCGGCTGGACGTGGCCCCAGGCGAATTTCGTGAGCTGACACCGGGTGAGGTGATGGCTCTGGAGCGAGCGGCGAAGGGGAAGAAGGTCGTTCCGAAGAAAAAAGTTCCGGAGTACGCGCAGCTGAAATCTCCAGCCAAGAAGAAGCCGACCTTTGGGCGTCGCCCCGTGCGCTGAGCATAAGCGATCTCCTGCCGGGACCATTCGCATTGTAGGATTATCTGCGATGAGCTACTACTCCTCAGATGGAGAGCTGTACGAAGGGTGGTCGACCGGCAGATGGTTTGGCGAGGGTAGTGGGTCAGCCCTCTATGGTGCCTGATGCTTTATGGCGGGGTGTGGATTCTTGCGCAAAGGATCTGGCCACGCCTCGCCTGATAGCGGATCGTCCACGCACTGCAAGGTGGTGCGCTGCGGAGCTCTCTGTCTGGCGCACGACAATGAGCCGCCTTCGGCAAAATAATATTTGACTGCCATGCACCATTAAGCCTAAAACTACAGCGCGGATTTTTTAATCGAACTGTGGACGACAAAATGAGGTCTCATGCATCCAAATAGAGTCAGCCAGGCAAGCGATTGCATTTCAAGATGGAATGGTCAATCGCGGACCCGGTTGAACCGATAGAGGAACGACGAAACAAAGAGGCGGACTCAGCAGCCCGAGCACGATCGCTGAGGAAGTAAAGGAGCAGTACAAAGTGGCAATCGAAAAAGCAACATTTGGAGCTGGGTGTTTTTGGGGCGTAGAGGCGCGCTTCGCAGAGATGCCAGGAGTATTGGATACAGCCGTTGGATACGAGGGCGGAGACCTGGAACATCCGACGTATAAAGAAGTTTGTACTGACCGCACAGGACACGCGGAGGTTGTGCAGGTGACGTTCGATCCTTCGCGGCTCTCGTACGATACGCTGCTGGATGCATTCTTTGCACTGCATGACCCAACGCAGGTGAATCGGCAGGGGCCGGATTGGGGATCGCAGTATCGTAGCGCTATCTTCACTCACTCGGGCGAGCAAGCCGTCGAAGCCAAGGCGAAGATAGCCGAGTTGAATGCGACGGGAGCCTACCGCAAACCGATCGCGACGCAGGTAGTCCCTACTACGGGCTTCTGGCGTGCGGAGGAGTATCACCAGCGTTACCTGGAAAAACGCGGCATGGTGCACTGCCACATCTAGTTGCAGCGATAGCCACCAAAAAACGTGGAAAATGGCGGCAGGAAATAATCCTGCCGCCATTTGTTTGCTCGCTGAAATGTATCTAAACTGCAACGGCAAGTGTGACGGCAAAGAGACTTCCGGAATCGGTGAAGGTGCGGGTAGGCGTAAATCCGCTCTCGCCGAGTAAAGCCGCAATCGTAGCGGGAGTAAATTTGTAGCTGTTCTCGGTATGAATCGTTTCGCCACTGAAGAAGTTGATGTGCATGGCCGGGCCCACTTCGTTCTCAGGGATGGTGACCCGTTGCGGGCTCAGCGACTCAAGATGCATCTCTATCCTGGACTGCGTGGGGTTCCACAACGCACGGTGGCTAAATTGTTCGGGCCGGAAGTTCGCGCCGAGATCGCGATTCAGCCGGAGCAGAACATTCTGATTGAAGGCCGCAGTCACGCCCTGCTTATCGTTGTATGCCGCGAGCAAGGTGGAAACGGATTTAGCAGCATGCGTCGCTTCAGCCTGGCACGGCGCTAGGTCCGTCCCCAACAATAGCGCGTCGCCCGGCAGAAGCTGGGCACGCAACCCAGCCAATATCGAGCGACCCTCCGCAGGCGAGAAATTGCCTATGCTCGATCCAATATAGAGCGCGAGCACATGCTCGTCGGCGCTGCGAGCGATGCAATATCCGTCCGTAACATAGTTGGCGACACAGGGCTGCACCGCTACACCAGGAATTGCGGCCTCAAGCTGCACCTGCGCTTCGTCCAGCGCGGACGGGCTGATGTCGATTGGCTGGTAGGAGACGGCACCCTGACGAGACGCCAACGCTTGCAGCAGAACGCCGGTCTTCGTTGCGGTCCCCGCCCCCAACTCCGCAATTGTGAGATTACCGCCGACGCAATCGAAGATGTCGTCAGCGTGAGCGACAAAAATCGCGCGCTCAGCCCGCGTCAAATAATACTCCGGCAACACTGTGATCTGCTCAAAAAGGCTCGACCCTGCTTCGTCATAAAACAACCACGGCGCAAGGGTTTTGGGCGACGAGAGCAGACCCCTGCGTGCTTCTTCCGCAACGGCCTGTGGAATCTGCTCGATGCATGCGACGGATTTTTGCGATGCGAGATTTGCAGCAGATGGGGGCACAAGGACTCTCAGGGCAAAGGTGATTTCGTATTGGTTGGATGCTCACGCCACGCACCAGGACTGACTAATTTTCCGGATGGCCGCAGGCCCTGCCAAACCCTCGTAAAAAACTACGAAGCATCGCGCGCCAGGCGCAAACCGGAGAACTGCCACCGCGTGCCGGGCGCAAAGAAGTTTCGATAGGTCGCTCGAATGTGAGACGCGGGCGTAACGCAAGAGCCACCGCGCAGGATGATCTGCGACGACATGAACTTGCCGTTATATTCGCCCAGCGCACCAGGCAGCGGACGATACCCGGGATACCCGGTGTAAGCCGAGGAAGTCCACTCCCATACGTCACCGAAGATCTGTTGCACTCCAGGGAGCGACGAGGCTCGCATAGGATGAAGCTGGCCAGCCTCAAGCAGGTTGGCAGCAGCGGCACCATCGCGGGACATCCCGGGATGACTTGCCGCAAACTCCCATTCAAATTCCGTCGGCAGGCGTGCGCCGGGAATGCGTCGCTCTACCCAGCGCGCATAGGCGTCCGCCTCAAAAAAACTCAGGTGGCACACCGGCGTGTCCGAAAGCTGGTCCAACGATTCCCAGCCGCGCAGCGTGAAGATGCGCCAGCCTGATGAAGCTCCAGGATCGCGTTGCCAGTAGAGTGGCGCCTGCCAGTTCTCCTCGCGAATCGTCGTCCAGCCTTCCGAGAGCCACAGTTCCGGCCGCGTATAGCCGTTGTCGTCGATGAACGCAAGATATTCGGCGCACGTCACCAACCGGGTTGCGAGCGAGAAAGGAGCAATGAATACCGGATGTCGCGGAGTTTCGTTATCGAAGCAAAACTCGTCAATCGCATTGGCGCTGGGCGAGAGACCTATCTCTGCCAGCCCTGGCGAAAAGTTCACCCAGGCCAACGGAAGAGCGATGCTGCCATCCTCAAGCGCAGCGACAGACTCACGATAGACAGGATGCAGCGGATTGGTGAAGAAGGCGTGCTTGATATCGGCCGCAATCAACTCCTGGTGCTGCTGCTCATGTTCCAGCCCCAGCCGGATGCGTCGTGCCATATCTGCATAGTCTGCAAGACCTGACGTGTCTTCGAGCAGCCGGGCGATCCCCGCGTCCACATATTCGCGATAGGCGATGATATCCGCAAGCGGAGGACGGGAGAAACTTGCTCGCAGCGACTTGGCCGGCATATCGCCCAACGAGTTGTAGTAGGAGTTGAAGAGCCAGTGGAAGTCAGGATGAAAATCTTTGTACCCAGCCAGATATTCCCGCAGCACAAAGGTCTCGAAAAACCAGGACGTATGCGCCAGATGCCACTTTGCAGGGCTGGCCTCCGCGCACGATTGCACCATTAAGTCCTCAGGCGAGAGCGGCGCAGTCAACGCGAGCGATGCTTCGCGAACCTTCCGATACCGAGCGAATAAATCTGGACAAGCGCCCGCAACTGTAGCAGCAGGCTGCGCACTAGAACCAATAGCTGACGATGGCATGCTGCGTTTCCTCATTCAAGTTGGACCAGCCGTTCGACGCCGGACGCCCGGGATCAGGTTGGCCGGTGTTCCAGTATGCAACACAGATTACCGCAAGCAGGAATCCATTAGATTGCACCTGCGATTGCCAAGCTTCAAAATCCACGTGTAAATGCGACTTTCGCTGAATGGAAAATCGGTCCTATGCAGATTATTCCAACGCTTCGTTCACATCGCGCACAAGGTTTCGCAAATAGCTGCGGCGGTTCAACAACCCGACCATAGCGTCGCGGGCCGCAGCTTTAGCGTCAGCTTCGTCCGCATCGACTGCCGCATCCCAACGCCCCCACAAGATCTCAAGCTCCCGCTGCGTCGCGGCCATCTTCTCATCGAAAGCAGATTTTGCAGCCAGCAGATCCGTGCGCAACTGCGGATCGTCTTCGCCGAACTTCTTCGCCGCCCGCATCTCTTCCAATTGCATATTCAGTTCGAACGCCTCTTCGAGCAAATCCGGCGGAACAATCTGCTGCTTCGCCCCGCCACTGGCACGCGCCGCCTCCGTTGCGGCCTTGGACTGCTCCTCCAGCTCCACGCCCTGCAGCTTTAGCAAATACTCGGTCCGCGCAATCGGATCCTTCAGCGTCCGGTATGCATCATTCAGCTGCGAAGACTCGGCCAGCGCCGCTGTCTGTTCCGCCGCAGGCCGCGCAGCGAAGCGATCCGGATGCAGCTTGCGGCTCATCGCATAGAACGTTTTTTCCAGCGCAGCAAGGTCCAGTACAAGATGCTGCGGGAGCGAGAATATCTGAAAGAAATCCATGATCCATTCTAAGTCCGTGGGCGCATCCAAATCTTTATGGCGTATATCGGCACGGCGGGATGGACGATCCCAAAGCAGTACGCGAAGCTCGCACCAGGCGATGGAACCCACCTGGAGCGGTACGCGCGCATCTTCAATTGCGTCGAGATTAACTCCAGCTTCCATCGTTCGCACCGAACCTCCACCTGGCAGCGATGGGCGGATAGCACACCCGACAACTTTCGCTTCTCAGTGAAATTGACTAAGACAATCACCCATTTGCAGAAGTTGAGTGGGGACACCGCCGCGCTGGACGCTTTCTTTGCAGAGGTGGCCTCGCTGGGCAAAAAACTCAGCGTCATCCTGGTGCAATTGCCTCCCAAGCTTGCATACGGCGATTGTCCTGCAGTGGAATTCTTCGAGTTTCTCCGCGAACGGTGGCACGGCCCTATTGCACTTGAACCACGCAACGCATCCTGGTTCACAGAAGAAGCCGAGGAACTTCTGCTGCGGCACAGGATCGCCAGGGTCGCAGCCGACCCGCGACGACATGGTCCAATCGGCGAAAATGGTTTTGCAAAGCCCGGTGGTGGGCCTGGGCTAGAGTACTTCCGCTTGCATGGGTCTCCGCGAACCTACTACTCGCAGTATGAACCAGCCGCACTGAAAAGCCTGGCCAAGGCCATGAAGCCGTCCGCAGCGAAACAATCTCAGTGGGTGATCTTCGACAATACCGCTGTGGGCCATGCATTCGGCAATGCAGCCGACCTGCAACAAATGTTGAACGCTAAGCGTAGCGGCCAAAACCTAGACTTTAGGTCGAGAAGCTCGATCCGCAGCCGCAACTCTTGGTCGAGTGCGGATTGATGAAGTTGAAGCCCTGCCGCATCAGCGTCTCCTCGTAGTCGAGGATCATGCCGTGCAAGTAGATGAAGCTCTTCGGGTCAACGAAGATGCGAATCGCGGGCGCGTCTGTCATCTCCGGATCGAGATGCGTCTGCGGAAATGCATACACACGATCCCGCTCGCGTGGCTGCGTATCGAACTTAATGTTGTAGCTCAACCCCGAGCAGCCACCCCCGGTGATCCCCACGCGCAGGCCGCCAGCGTCCGGCGTAATCTTCTCCTTCGCCATCGCCACGCGAATACGCTTCAACGCACGCAGCGTCACCTGGATCCCCTTCGAGCCGGCAGCCTCGCCTTCAGCCGTCAGCACAGGCGAAGCCGGTGCAGCGGGCGCATGGGGCTGCGCAGCCGACGCACCGGTGGGTGTCTCCGTCTGTAGGGTCACCATCGCCATCGTCTTAGTGGGCCGCCGCGACCACTGCGCCAGCCTCTTCGGCAACGTGGTTCTTCTTCTTCCAGTCGCCAATCGCCGCGCGAATCGCATCTTCCGCAAGCACCGAGCAGTGAATCTTCACCGGAGGAAGCGCCAGCTCCTTCACGATGTCAGTGTTAGTAATAGTCAGCGCCTCGGAGACAGTCTTGCCCTTCACCCACTCCGTCGCCAGCGAGCTCGAAGCGATCGCCGAGCCGCAGCCAAAGGTTTTGAACTTCGCGTCCTCGATGACCTGAGTCTCGGGGTTGACTCGGATCTGGAGCCGCATCACGTCGCCGCACTCCGGCGCTCCGACCAGCCCGGTGCCTACTGCATCCGAAGCCTTGTCGAGCGTCCCGACATTCCGTGGATTCTCGTAATGATCGACTACCTTATCGCTGTATGCCATGGTGTTTCTCCTTCGTAACTTATTTAGATGAAATTTCTAAACTTTCGGTGCGCTGTGTGGCCTGATCTTAGTGTGCGGCCCATTCGATCTTCGTCAGATCGATACCTTCCTTCACCATCTCGTACAGTGGGCTCAACTCCCGCAGCTTCAGCACCACATCAATCAGCTTGTCGGCAACGTAGTCCACTTCCGCCTTCGTGTTGAATCGCCCAAGACCAAAGCGAATCGATGAGTGCGCCACATCATCGCCCAGCCCCAGCGCCTTCAGCACATAGCTCGGTTCAAGCGTAGCCGACGTGCAGGCCGAGCCCGACGACACCGCAATGTCGTTGATGCCCATCAGCAGTGACTCGCCTTCGACATACACGAAGCTCATGTTGAGGTTGCCAGGCAGATGATGCTCCATATTCCCGTTCACCTGCGTATAGTCGAGCGCCTTCTCCAGCTTCGCCTTCAGATACTCGCGCAGTTCCAACTCGCGCTTGCCCTCGGCCTCCATCTCGTTCATGCAGATCTCGCACGCCGCGCCCAGCCCAACGATGCCCGGCACGTTCAGCGTGCCGGAGCGCATGCCGCGCTCATGGCCTCCGCCGTTGATCTGCTCTGTGATCTGCACCCGCGGATTGCGCCGCCGAACATACAGCGCACCCACGCCTTTCGGCCCATAAAGCTTGTGCCCGGAGAGCGAAAGCACGTCGATATTATCCGTCTGCACGTTGACGGGGATCTTGCCCACGGCCTGCACCGCATCCGTGTGGAAGAAGACGCCCTTCTCGTGGCAGATCTTTCCAATCTCGGCAATCGGCTGCACCACGCCGATCTCGTTATTCGCATACATGATGGAAACAAGAATCGTCTTATCCGGCCCTTCCGTCACGATCGCGCGCTTCAGGTCCACTACATCGATCAACCCATCCGCCTGCACCGGCAGATACGTCACCCGAAAGCCCTGCTTCTCGAGCTTCTTGCACGTGTCGAGAATGGCCTTGTGCTCCGTCACCTGCGTGATGATGTGGTTGCCCTTCTCGCGATACATCTCCGCGATGCCTTTCAGCGCCAGGTTGTTCGACTCCGTCGCTCCCGAAGTAAAAATAATCTCCTTCGCCGTCGCGCCAATCAGCTTGGCGATCTGCCCGCGCGCCGTCTCGACGGCAGACTCCGCCTCCCAGCCGAACTGGTGATTGCGGCTCGCCGCATTGCCGAACTTGCCGGTGAAGTAAGGCATCATCGCCTCGAGCACACGCGGATCCATCGGCGTGGTCGCATGGTTATCCATGTAGAGCGGAAGATGCACGCCCTCCGGCAACGGCGTCGCCGAATTGCTGATGATGACGCCCCGGTTGCTCATGTCGCTGCCTGCGCCGTTCTGGCTGATGCCGTCGTTTTCAATGCTCATTGATTGCTCCTTCTATCGTTCGAATCTTTTCGTCTCACGTCAAAAATTTTATGCGGCGCCTTCGTCGCGCCCAAATCCCTAAGCCACAATCGTGATCAAACCACCACCCACAGCCGCCTCATCTCCCTGCCGTCCTTCACTCTTCTCAATCAGGTCGCTGATGCGAATGTTACTCAGCAGGTCCTTGATGCTGTCATTCACCTTGCGCAGAGGTTCTTTGATGGTGCAATGTCCTGCCAGGTCGCAGGCTCCGTGAATCGTAATGCAGCTCGTAATAAACAGCGGCCCATCAATCGCCCGAATCACCTCAAACGCCGAAATCTCCGCCGCCGGTCGTGCCAGCGCATATCCACCATTCGTCCCTGCGTGCGACACCAGCAGCCCGGCACGCGCCAGCGTCTGCAGAATCTTCGCCAGCAGCGGCGGAGGAATGTGATACGCCTGCGCAATATCTTTCGCGCTCTGCGACGCCAGAGCCGCATCCGGACCTGCTGACTGCTCAGCTAGGTACTTGAGCGCCATCAAACCATAGTCGGCTTTTTTGGTCAGACGCAGCATTGAACTCTCGATAAGACACGGACGGCGATTCCAACCACGTAATCCGACCGTATTGGTCCTACATAAGTGTACGGCGGCCAGAGCCCAGTGGCAAGCCCGCGAGGGCCGGGAAGAAAGATACTCGCATATGCCTGACACTTTCCATGCAGCAACTCCCCGTCCCAGCGAAGAACCGCGGAAGAACTTTTCTCAATTTCGCGATTGACAAGCCGACGGAGCGAAGGCAAACTTTCCCAAAGCTCCTCCCTTATGCCTAAAACGTGCAAACATCCCCAGGTCCGCGTCGTCGCCCGCGAAGAGGACGTCGAGTTTGTCGAGTGTCAACTATGTGGCGAGGTCTTCGACTCCGCCGAGTTTCCCGACATCCTGAATGAAGAGGACGCAGCGACGGAGAGCATCACAGCAAAGGACGAGGACACCTAGCCTTTCCGACGCTTTCACCCGCTGATACTCACCTGAAAATTCCAACAAGCGACGGACGTTGCGGCCTTAGATAGCCTGAGGCTCCGGTGCACTTACCCGGCGGAAGACGATCCAGGCATACTGCGCAGCTGAAACAGGCGCCAGAATCGCAATCGCCCGCAGCAGTCCCAGCCGCAGCGGCCCAACCCCCATCCCCGGCCAAACCCGCTCCACCAGCACTACTGTCAGCCCCACAATCTGCACCACGGTATTCAGCTTGCCCAGCAGGCTCGGTCGAAAGTCCCGCAGCGTCCCAATCGCAAACAGCAGGGTAGAGATCAGCAGAATTCCGAAGTCCCGGCTGAAGACCAGCACCGTCACGTAGCGGGGCACCAGGTTCATATGCGTCAACACCAGGAACAGCGTACTCAACAGCAGCTTGTCCGCAATCGGGTCCAGATATTGCCCCAATCGCGTATGCTGCGAAAGCCACCGCGCCAGCAGTCCATCGAACCCGTCACTGAAACCTGCCAGCACAAACAACCCAAACGCCAGCCTGTAGTGGCTATCCAGAATCGCAATCACCAGAAAGGGAATGATGAACAGCCGCATCAGCGTAAGCAGGTTGGGGGCAGCGCGAAACTGGGCGAGAAGATTCATTTCTGGGTGCAATCGCAATCGTAGAGCATTTTGCCTCCCGGTGCAGCTACGTTTGCGGTTGCCCTAACCCCGCGCTTCCATTTACACTGGTTGAACGCACTAGAGGCGCGTAGCTCAGTTGGTTAGAGCGCTACCTTGACACGGTAGAGGTCAGGAGTTCGAGTCTCCTCGTGCCTACCACTTTCACGGCCTTGCACCACGCCGGGTTGGCTGCAGTGGGGAATTCAGAAACAACGATTCCCTCCGGCCGCGCGAAAGTCTCTCTGCGAAAAAGATTGGAGTAACACCATGGCAGCTAAATGTGATCTTTGCGGCAAAGGGCCGCAGTTCGGAAACAACATCTCCCACGCCAACAACACCACCCGCCGTCGCTGGAACGTAAACCTGCGACCGGTGAAGGCCAAGCTTGAGAACGGCGCCAACAAGCGCCTCCGGGTTTGCACCGGATGCATCAAGACCGGCAAGATCGTCAAAGCCTAGACCTGAAACTCTAAACGAAACAGGACGCCCCAGCCGGCAGCAGCGCGGCTGGGGCTTTTCGTGTCTTCCGCCCTGTCCTACTTTTTCTCGAACGCCAGCGACGCACTGTTGATGCAGTACCGCATCCCCGTTGGCCGCGGCCCATCCGGAAACACATGCCCCAGGTGAGCCCCACACGTCGCGCAGGTCACTTCGACCCGCCGCATCCCCAGCGTCGAATCCTCATGAGCTTCAATCGCATCTGCCGACACCGGAAGCCAGAAGCTCGGCCACCCGCTGCCCGACTCAAACTTCTTATCCGAAGTAAACAGCGGAGCATTGCACCCTCCGCAGTGATACACGCCATCGTCGTGGTTATCCACCAGGGCCCCCGTAAAAGGCCGCTCCGTCCCCTTCTCCCGCATTACATGAAACTGCTCGGGCGTCAGCAGCTCCCGCCACTCCGCCTCCGTCTTTTGAACCCTCTGCTTCGCGACACCTGCATCCTGTGAATCAGCCATAAAAACCCTCCTTGTAATTAGACGCTCCATCCATCAAGGCCAAACCGCGCCTGCAGCGCCAAATCCTCTCCGTGTTCTCTCATCTTTCTCCGTGCACCCTGTGATTCGCTCTCATCGTCTCTTGGCGTCAAGACCGCTGCGCAATCACTTCAATCTCCACCAAAGCGTCCTTCGGCAGCCGAGCCACCTCCACCGTAGACCGCGCCGGAGGCACCACCCCTTCCGGAGCCAAATATCCCGCATAGATCTCGTTCATCGCAACAAAGTCACCCATGTCCTTCAGGTAAACAGTAGTCTTCACCACATCCGCCAACGTCAATCCATCCGCCCTCAACACCGCAGCAAGATTCTCCAGCACTCGCGTAGTCTGTTCCCGTATCCCACCCTCCACCAAAACACCAGTCGCCGGATCCAGCGCCACCTGGCCCGAAGTAAACAGCAGCCCCCCCACACGCACCGCCTGCGAGTAAGGCCCAATCGCCGCCGGCGCCTCTATCGTCGCCACCTTTATCTTGCTTTCTGCCATCTCTTCCCTCTCCTCTTCGATCTCGATTGTCACTCGCCGCCACGCACATTGCAAAGTCGCTTCGCCAAACCCGCCCGTATGTAAACGACACAGCCCCACAAACCGCCAACATTGGTATATGCCTGCACAGCGGGTACCATAGCCTTAGTCTGTCTTAATTTCCAATCCGATCATGTCTCTACTTCAATCGATGCCACCTACTGAACATCTGCAAACGCCCGGCTCTCCGCGCAATTCCGTCGATCCCCCCGGCGCGTCACTCCAAGGATTCCGCAGCATTCTGCGCAGCAACGCCTGGCAGTATCTCGCCGTCCTCTTCTGCATCGCCTTCGGCATTACCATGATCCTCAACACCCAGATGGCCGGCGAGGGCGTCTGGTTCTGGTACACCAACGCCTTCCGCCACGGCGCCAAACTTTACAGCGACCTCCACCTCGCCATGCAACCCCTCTACATCCTCGAGTCCGATGCATGGATACGCCTCTTCGGCATCAAGTGCTTCGTCTTCGAGATCCCCGCCGCCATCCACGTGGTCGCCTACGCCATCGCTATCTTCCTCGTTCTGCGCGAGTCCCGCTGGCCCGATTGGCAGAAGGCCGTCGTCCTTGCCAGCTCCTTCGCGCTCTGCCTCTTCGGCCACAACTATCGTCTCGACGATTACCACATCGTCGCCGAAGTCCTCATCTTCTACTCCTTCGCCACACTCCTCGTAATCGCCCGGACCCACTCACCCAGAAGGCAGACGCAGCTCGCAGCCCTCCTCGGCCTCCTCTCCGGCCTCACCATCACCAGCCGGGTCACCGACGGAGCCGCACTCCTGCTCGCCTCCTTCATCTGCCTCATGTTCCTCGTACAAACCCGCAGGCTCATCCTCACCGCAGTCTTCGGCCTGGTCGCCGCACTCACCGTCCTCCTCATCGTCCACGCCACCGGCGACACCTTCGCCGCCTACATCTCCAGCACCCTCATCAAAGCCGCCGGCAGCAAAGGAGGCACCGGCAGCATCTTCGCCGCTCCCCTGCTCCTCATCCGCAACGATATTGGCATTCTTCTCAGAGCCGGCAAGTGGCTCGTCGTCTTCATCCTCGCGCTCATAGCATTCGGCGCGCCCCTCCGCCTCCGATGGAAGCTCCGCGTCGGATTGATCGCTCTGCTTCAGCTGGCATTGGCCCTTGCCATCTCCGCCTTCATGTCGCACGCGTGGCGACTCCTCATCATCCACGGAGCCTTCATACCCGAGCTCGTGCTCTGCGCTGTCGCCATCACCTACCTGCTGCCCTTCGTCGTAGTCGCCCGGCTCGCCCGCGCAACCCGCGCCCCCGCCAGCACCTCATGGGATCGCCGAGAAGTCTTGGTCATCCTCCCCCTCGCCATGTGGGCTTCTGCGTCCGCCGCATCCGCCGGCCAACCGCTCACGCAGTATTACGCCCCTGTAACCCTCCTGCTCCTCCTCTTCCCCATCCTCCAGCCCTTACCCCGCCAGGCAGCCTGGCTCAACGCATCCTTCCTGTCCGCAATGGCCCTCGTCGGACTCACCGCCCTCAGCTCAAAAGTCCTCAACCCGTACTCCTGGAACGACGCCGCCACCAGTCCCATGTTCACCCATCGCGTCTGGTATCGCCACCCGGTCTACGGCCCGCTCTACATCGATCGCGACGACCTCGCATTCAATCAATCCATCTGCGCCAGCGTCGGCCCCAGCACCGAGCTGCTCGGTCTGCCCTACCCCTACGCAAACTATTTCTGCGCCATCCCGCCCTGGCACGGATACGTCCAGACCTACTTCGACACCACCCCTCGCGCCACCATCCAGCGCCTCATCGCCGAGCTTAATGCCGCTCCTCCCCAGTGGATCGTCTACCAACGCCAGCTCCACATCATGGCCGGCGCCGAAGGTCTCTACAACCACGGCCAGCCCCTCGCACAGCGAGACCTCGATACCGTCATCATGCAGAACATCGCCTCCCACCGTTGGCAGCTCATCCAGAAACGAGACTACCCCGACATCCTCAACAAAGACGAATACCTCCCCGGCGACGGCTGGTACCTCATCCGCACACGTCCATAACAAACCATGGCAAAACACTACTTCTGTATCCGTATTCGCGAAAATTTATATTAGCGTGCGATCCAACTATCGCAAGAGCGCACAGCTAATCTAACCCAGACGACGATTTTAATGTCGGCAACATAACAAGAATGAGGTTCCTTTGACCGCACTGCAATCCGCGCCCGTACACCAGGTCTCTGGAGAAAGCCGTCACTACCCAGAACTAGATGGAGTGCGCGGACTGGCAATTCTTGGGGTTCTTCTGGCACATGCTGCGAATTTTCTCGCGGTGGTGCCCGCGACTTCAGCGGGACATGTTCTGCTAACAATCTTCATGCCGGGTTGGGGAGGAGTTGACCTTTTCTTTACACTCTCTGGTTTTCTAATCACCGGAATACTACTGCGCACCCGAACTCGGTCGCATTATTTCTCATCCTTCTACATGAGGCGCGTTCTTCGCATCTTTCCTATCTATTATTTGTTCCTCATAGGAAGTGTTATATTTGCGCATTTTTCACCGATGATGGCCCTGCGGATCCCTTCTAACCTGGAAACGCGCATCTCCTATTTTGTCTACCTGCAAAACTGGCCAATCTTCTGGCAGGGCTGGATGGGGCTCTCGACCTTTTGGGGTGCGTATTGGAGCCTTGCAGTCGAAGAGCAATTTTATATGGTTTGGCCGACCATCCTACGCTTCGTCAAACCCCGAATGGTGCTGCTCTTATGCATAGCAGCATTTCTATTGGGGTGGCCCGAGAGGCTCTATATGTTTCACCATGTCGGCCTAGCGTTGGGGGTCATGCAGTGGCCTTTTTCGCGACTGGATGGTCTGTTTGTCGGCGCAATCATAGCACTCTACAAAGAACTATACGGTCGTGCAATTCCCATTCGCTGGGCCACAATTAGTTTCCTGAGTGGAGCTGCCATATTCTTGCAAATCGCGGCAGCTCATTCGGTAGAGCTCGGAAATGGAAATGGCATCCACGTTTGGACATCTGGCGTGACTGCGTTTGCCTTGATGTCAGGAGGCTTGATCGCTGCATCACAACATCGTATCGGCTGGTTACACCGCATTCTTACCGTTCGGCCCCTCGTTATCGCAGGTCGCTTAAGTTATGGGATGTACATTTACCATTTGACGATTTACCAGCTTATCGTATCGTTTCGGAGGCGCTTTATCATTCCTCAGGGGTTAGCCAATACAAATATTCTGGTGTGTTTGGCATGGATTGCATTTGCGATACTTGTTGTTACTGGCGTGGCCGAACTTAGCTTCCGCTTTGTTGAAGCTCCATTCCTGCGGCTCAAACGTTTCTTTCCATCGCCCGCCGCACCCGCCGTGCAAAACTAACTGCGGCCACCAGGCGGATGGACAAGCTGTCGTAACGGTCAGCTAAATCTTCTGCACCCGCTGCACGTCCCGCACACTCTGCACCCGCCGAAGCGAAGTATGAGCAGCGGGAGATGAAAGACCGCCTCACATCCAACAGAAAAAATATCCTCTAAACGCCTGCCACGGATCCTTCACAATGCATGAACACAAGACAGACCCTCAAAATTGGATCAAGCCCTACTATCGCTCATTCAATGGGCTTCGAGGACTGGCTGTAACCCTTGTTTTCTTTTGCCACTATGGCGGGTCTTTAGACAAGTTTACGTCCCAGGTGGGCTGGGTGGGTGTCGATCTGTTCTTCGTATTATCCGGTTTTTTAATCACCGGAATTCTTTTCGATTCGCTTGATAGTCCGCATTACTTTCGGGATTTCTACGTGCGGCGCGCATTGCGTATCTTCCCCATCTTCTATGGATTTTTTGGCGTTCTACTAATCGCCGCGCTCATTCTGCCTATTCACTTTCATCGGAGCATGCTCTCATTTGTCTTCTATGTCGGAAATCTCGTTACACCTTTGAGCAACCTGGACACGAATAACCCAACTTCAATCTGGATTTTCCGTCACGGCCGCCTATCAGAAATAGCCAATATCGGCACTCTATGGAGCCTTTGTGTAGAAGAGCAGTTCTACCTCATCTGGCCTGCAATAGTGTGGTGGGTCAGAGACCGCAGCCGCTTGATGAAGATCTGCATCCTTGTCTCCATCGCAACACTCGGCTGCCGCATTTTATTAATGTGGTTACTCCCTGGAAAAGCGATATGGCATTACCAGCTCTATTGCAGCACCTATACGCGCTGCGATACGCTGCTTCTGGGCGCATGGCTCGCGCTGTACCTGCGTGGCGCCGTACTGTCGCTCGATCAACTTCGGCGGTATTCCAACACGCTTATGCTGTCTTCGCTTGCGGGCGTCATTGTGGGAAGATCAATCTGGCGCTACGGAAATGCGTTGAACAATAGATTTATTCTTACTGGCGGCCTGACTCTGATTGCTCTCGCGGCAATGGGTTTAGTCCTGCGCGTCTTGGATGACACCAGCCGAATTTCACGCGTGTTGCGATGGCCCCCAATCGCTGGCCTCGGTGCAATAAGCTACGGCGTTTACTTTTTCCACTCCATCCCGTCGCCGATCTTGCACAGCTTTTCCGATACGCATCCAAGTCTAAGAAATATCATTCCTCCAGTTTGGTTTGCGTTGACCGTATCTATTGCATGGCTCAGCTTCCGCTTTTTTGAAACACCCTTCCTGCGATTAAAGAGGGTGCTTGCGCCACATAGGGCATCCATCATTGAGCGGTAGTGCTATCAGATCTTCTGCACCCGCTGCACATCCCGCACACTCTGCACTCGCCGCAGCTTATCCACCAGCCGGTTCAAGTGCCGCACATCCACCGTCTCCACCACAAAGTCGATCACCGCACCACCATCCGCCGTAGCATTCGAAGCCGATGAGCGGATGTTCGTCCCATCATCCGAAATAATTGCCGTAAACTCCTTCAGCAACCCCGCGCGGTCGTCGCACAGAATCGTAAGCTTCACCGGATAGGTCTGCGCCTTCGGCTTCCCTGCCGAACCCGCATCTCCGGGAATGGGTGCCCACTCAACCTGGATGCGCCGGTCAGACTCATACAACAAATTCTGCACATTAGGACAACTTCTTGCATGTACCGCGACGCCCTTACCCCGCGTCACATAACCGATAATCTCTTCCCCACGAATCGGATTACAACAGCGCGCCCGATACACCAGCAGATCGTCCTGCCCCTCCACCTGCAGCGAGTCCGACCCCTTCCCGAAGAAGACCCGCTTCACCGCATCCGACATCTGATCCAGCGTATTGCCCACCACGCCCGGCTCACTCGCCGGCTCCGCAGCCGCCGTCGAACCCGGCTCCAGCCTATTCAGCACCTGCCGCGCCGAAAACTTCCCAAACCCAATCCCAGCCAGCAACTCCGCATGAGTCGTAACGCCATACTCCTGCGCCACCTTGTCGAAGTCCGCCTCGCTATGCTTCGAGAGCGCCATCTTGAACTTCCGCGCCTCGCGGTCCAGCAGCTTCTGCCCAATCTCAATCGCGCGCTCACGCTGATGCTCATTGATCCAGTGCTTGATCTTGTTCCGCGCCCGCGAGCTCTTCGTAAAGCTAAGCCAGTCCCGGCTCGGCGCATGCCCCGTCTGCGTATTGATCTCAACAATGTCGCCATTCCGCAGCTTCGTCCGCAGCGGCACGATGCGCCCATTCACCTTCGCACCAATCGTAGTGTTGCCTACCTCCGTATGGATCGCATACGCAAAGTCGATCGGGCTCGCATCCTTCGGCAGCACCACCACCTTGCCCTTCGGCGTAAAGGTGTAGACCTCATCCGGATACATGTCCATCTTCAGCGTGGACATAAACTCGTTCGGGTCCGACATCTCCCTCTGCCACTCCATCAGCTGCCGCACCCACGCCAGCCGAGCCTCATCCTTCGCGCTTACCGTATCACCAGCCTTATACTTCCAGTGCGCGGCGATCCCCTCCTCCGCCACGCGATGCATCTCCTCGGTCCGTATCTGCACCTCAAACTGGTGCCCACCCGGCGCAATCACAGTAGTGTGCAGCGACTGGTAAAGATTAGGCCGCGGCATCGCAATAAAGTCCTTGATACGCCCCGGCACCGGCCGCCAGATCGAGTGCAGCAGCCCCAGCACCGCATAGCAATCCTGCACACTCTGGCAGATAACCCGCAGCGCCAGCAGGTCATAAACCTGGTCCACCGGAATCTTCTGGTCGGAAAGCTTCTGTTGAATCGAATAAAGCCGCTTGATCCGCCACTCCACCCGCCCCGCCAGCTTGTGCTCTGCGAGCTTCGCCTCCAGGTCCTTCACTACACCGGCAAGAAACACCTCGCCCTCATGCCGCAGCGCATCCACCTCGTTCGAAAGCTGCTCATACACAAACGGATCGGTATACCGAAACGCCAGGTCCTCCAGCTCTCCACGCAGCTTACCCATGCCCAGCCGGTGCGCCAGCGGCGCAAAAATATCCAGCGTCTCCTGCGCGATCTTCTGCTGCTTCTCCGGCTTCAGGTGTTCGAGCGTTCGCATATTGTGCAGCCGGTCCGCCAGCTTGATAATCACCACGCGAACGTCCGTCACCATCGCCAGCAGCATCTTGCGAATGTTCTCTGCCTGGTGGTCTTCGCGGTTCGCAAACTTGATCTTGTCCAGCTTCGTCACGCCCTCGACGATGTGCGCCACCTGCTCGCCGAACAGCTTTTCAATCTGCTCTGTCGTCACCTCGGTGTCTTCCACCGCATCATGCAGCAACCCCGCCGCAATCGCAGTCGAATCCATCTTCAGCTCCGCCAGCACCAGCCCCACCTCCAGCGGATGGATCGCATACGGCTCGCCCGAAGCGCGCTTCTGCCCTTCATGCTGTTCCAGGCAAAACGCCCATGCCTTGCGAATGATTTCGAGATCGTCGCCCGGCCGATTCTGATGCGCCTCATGCAGCAGCCGCGCAAACTTCGCGTCGATCTCGCTCACTTCAGCCGAGCTCACGCCAACCATATGTTCCGCCGAGCTATCTTCCACCGCAATCTCAACCGGCTCCGCTGCAACCTCAAGCGCAGTAACACCCTCCGCCGCCGGAATCTCTTCAGTCACCGCGGCAGAGCCCATCGGCACACCAGGACGCAGCGATTCAACCGGCTCAGCAGGCAGCGGAGCGAATTCCATCTCCTGCTCACTAGCCGTCGGATGCAGCTCGGAATCCATGCCCTCGACACGTGAGGGTGCAGCTTCGCCCCGTCTTCCGCGAGCCGCTGGAATGATTGCCATATCTCATTATAGAAGGCACCTCTTAACGCTGTTAGCAAAACATCAAAAGCCTGCCATCCCACCCGCCCGAACCGGAATATCCCGAGAAATTCCGTCCGCGACCCCGCGAGCAATCGAAACATCTGCGCGACGAAAGTTTGCGCGCAGAATGGGCATTGATCGCTTCGCCACCCCAAGGCTCAAAACTAGCGCTACGTGTTTGAATGTACGAATGACCGAAGTGGAACGAGTTGAGGCACAACCCCCGGCGGCGCGATTTGAGAGCGTAGACCTTCTGCGTGGCCTTTCGATTCTCGCTGTGGTGCTGCTTCATTCCTGGCTACGCTTCTTTCTGAACGACGTACACGTGGGCACACGGTTGCCGAGATGGCTGGCGCAGCTCCTCCTGCGTAACGGCGGCAATGGCGTCACTATATTCTTCGCCATCTCCGGCTTTCTGATCACGCTCACCAGCCTCCGGCGATTTGGGAGCCTGAGCCGGATGCAGCTTGGGCGTTTTTACAGAATCCGCTTTGCACGAATCGCTCCCCTGCTGCTGCTGCTGCTCACCGTCTTGTGCCTGCTGCACTGGGCCGCCCTCTATTCCCATGCCTTCGCGCCATGGCATGTGAAGAAGAACATTGGACTGCCGCGAGCATTGTTCTCCGCTCTAACGTTTCATCTCAACTGGCTCGAAGCGAAGGCCGGGTACCTCCCCGCGAATTGGGACGTCCTGTGGTCCTTGAGCGTGGAGGAGATGTTTTATCTCTTCTTCCCGCTCGCCTGTGTGGCGTTTGTCGGACGCAGGTCGCCTCTACGAAAGGTTGGATGGCCGCTCCTGTTCCTCCTGGCAGGAGTCCTGCTTGTACTCGGACCCTGGGCACGATCGGTTTGGATCACCACCGATATCGGACGCGAGAAAAGCTATCTCGGCGGGATGAACGCAATAGCAATGGGATGCCTGGCGGCTCTGCTTTGCGATCGACTCGCGCATACGAGACAGCTCGCACGCCGATGGACTTTCGTCGCTGAGGCCGCCGGATGGGTGCTCATCGCGTGGATGGCCACCTGGCCGCGCTGGGCATGGCTGCATGGCGCAAGCCAGTTTCTAGGACGCACCGACCTCGATGACACACTGCTGCCACTCGCAGTCTGCCTTGTAATGGTTGCGACAGTACTGCGCGGTTCCAGCGGCGGAGGATGGCTCACCGCACCCCTTCGATGGTTCGGACGCCATAGCTACGAGGTGTACCTCACCCATGAATTTCTCGTCCTGCTCGGCGTAATAGCCTTCTTGCGCTGGCATGGAACCCATCCAGCGTTCTGGGTAGCCGGCATCACACTTTCAACGGCACCATTAGGATGGGCGGTGGCACACTACTTCTCGGAGCCGATGAATCGACGACTACGCGGACCAAGTCCCACGAAGCCACGTTCCTGATCGCCTGGATGCGCCCTGTTTGATCCGTATCAGCAAACATCGCTGTACATGCTTAGGTCCAGTGCCTGAACCCTTCGCCCCTCTACGTCACATTTACAACGCCCATAGATGCCACCGCTCAACGATGCGCGCGGACGTACTATAAATCCAGGGAGCAAACCCCTGCTCCTCCTCGCGTATCTCCCGAACGAAAGGCCCGCACGTGAAGTTCTTCGCCACCCTGCTGCTCCTCGCTCTCCTCTGCGCCGCCTTCGTGGGCTACACACTCGACGTCCCCATAGGCCCACCCTCCGGCACACCTGACACCTCATCCACCTACGTCGACATCGCCCCCGGCACCGGCACCCAGGCCATCGCCGAAAAGCTGGAGCAGGCCCACGTCCTCCGCTCCCGCTACGCCTTCGACCTCCTCCGCCTCCTCAAAGGCGGCAAGCTCATCGCCGGCGAGTACCGCTTCAACCACCCCGCCACCGCCGCCGAGGTCTACGACCGCATGGCCCACGGAGACACCTACTCCATCGCCCTCACCATACCCGAGGGCTACAACATCTTCGACATCGCCCAGGCCGTAGCCTCCACCGGCTTCGCCTCCCGCGACACCTTCCTCGCCGCCGAGCGCACCCAAACCAGCCTCATCGCCGACCTCGCCCCCCACGCCCCCTCGCTCGAGGGCTACCTCTTCCCCGACACCTACCGCCTCCCCCGCACCGCCACACCCACTACCATCCTCGCCGCCATGGTCCACCGTTTCCGCCAAGTCTCCGCGCAGCTAGGCCTGCCCGCCGACCCCACCTCCAACCGCACCGTCATCCTCGCCTCGCTCATCGAAAAAGAGGTCAGCCAGCCCTCCGAGCGCCCTCTCGTCGCCGGCGTCTTCACCAACCGCCTCGCGCAAAACATCCCCCTGGCCACCGACCCCAGCATCGTCTACTCCGCCCTGCTCAACAACCGCTACCGAGGCACCATCTACGCCTCCGACCTGCAGGCCGACTCCCCCTACAACACCTACCGCCGCCCTGGTCTCCCCCCCGGCCCCATCGCCAACCCCGGCGTCGCCGCGCTCAAAGCAGCCATCTCCCCCGCCCCCACCGACTACCTCTACTTCGTAGCCGACGCGCAAGGCCACAGCCAGTTCTCCGCCACCCTCAAAGAACACGCCGCCCAGGTCCAGATCTACCGCAAAGCCATCGGCGAACCCACGTCCCCGCCGAAACCCCATTCCCCACAGCGCCCGCCATCCGCCAGCCATCGCCGAAAAAAATAGCCCGAAACCTACCATCGCCACGCGCATCTAACTGATATTGCTCAGCCTGCTGTCTCTTTGCCCGTCTGTCGCGGATCGCAACAGATATACTTTACGCTTGGGCTCACGAGCAGCAGACCCGCAGAGCTGAAAGGAACGCACGCATCCGAAGCATCCATTCCAGACGCTGTATAGCCACGGCACTCCTTGCGCTCACACCGGCACTCACCGGCTGTTCCGCCTTCCGAAGTGTCGCCAAATATCTGGCGGTCCATAAGCATGCCGTGCTCAAGACCCATCCTCCCGACGTAGTCCTCACCAGCTCCATGGACGAACTGCTCAAGCAGATCGACAACCGCTATACCGCCGTCGACACCATCACGAGTCGCCAAGTCGAAATGGACCTGTGCTGGGGCGGCGGGACGGACGGCATACAGAACTGTTCCAACTTCAGCGGTTACATCGTCGTCCAGAAGCCCGAAAAGATTCTCGTCGTCCTCAAGCTCCCCGTCGTAGGCAGCGCAGCCCTCAATATGGCCTCAGACGGCAGGGCCTTCAAGATGAAGGTCCCACCCTATAACTGCGCCATCGTCGGCTCCGATGAAGTCACCAGCAGCTCCCAGAAGGGCATCTACGCGCTTCGCCCCAGCGCAATCCTCGACTCCATGCTGATTCGCGGCATCCGGGCCAACCAGGTCGTCTCCATGACCCAGGACAGCCGCACCCTGCCCGACCCCAAAAACCGCAAGAGCCTCATGCTCGAACCAGACTACGACATCGAATTCCTCTCCCAGCCTGCCGGTCAGATCGCCAGCACCCTCCGCGTGCTCCACACCAGCCGAGTCAACCTGCTGCCCTACCGACAGGACATCTACAACCCGGAAGGCAAAATCGTCACGACAGCCTTCTACAGCAACTACCAGAAGTTCGGCGACATCAACTTCCCCACAAAGATCGAAATTCAACGCCCGCTCGACGAACTCAAACTCACCATCACCCTCAGCAAGACCGTCTTCAACCAGACCCTGCCGGCGGACCAGTTCGACATCGATATCCCCGCCACCTACAAAACCTACAAAATGGACGACCCATCCATCGCCGCTACAGTCCCGTGCGGCGCGCATGCGACGCAATCGCCGCATTGATCTCCAGCGCCAACCCCAGCGCCGCCCGCCCATCCTCCACCGTCACCTCTGGCTCCCGCCGCGTCCGCACCGCCT
Source organism: Acidobacteriaceae bacterium (assembly GCA_035943695.1). Taxonomy (GTDB): domain Bacteria; phylum Acidobacteriota; class Terriglobia; order Terriglobales; family Acidobacteriaceae; genus Edaphobacter. The sequence continues at coordinate 35,782 of DASZBW010000022.1, forward strand.
CCAGAAAAGCCTCAATCTCCAGCCGCAGCGGCTCCCCCGCCTCCACCGCAACCTTCCGCATCTCCATCCCCCCCGAAGGATGTTCACCAACCCTCTGACCATCCGCTGTCGAACTCTTCCCCACCCCCAAAACTCCGGGTGCCCCATCCTTCGCAGCCTCATCGCGAAGGGTGGAGTCCAACATCTTCGCCGCGATCTTCCCCAAATCCGCTCCCGTCACATCGATCACCAACAAATCCTGCCGCGCAAAGTCCAGCGAAAGATACTGCCGCGGCTGAAAGAACCGCATCTTCCGTACCCGCTCCGTACTCACCCGGCTCGCAGTAAAGTTCGCCACACAGCCGTTCTCAAACTCCAGCCGCACATTCGCGATATCCACCTTATTCGACAACACCGGAAGCCCTACCGCCCGAACCTCCCGCACCGGCACACCTACCAGGTTCATCACAATATCCAGGTCATGGATCATCAAATCCAGCACCACATCGACATCCAGCGACCGCGGCGTAAACACGCTCATCCGGTGCACCTCAAAGAACATCGGCTTGTTCAGCAGCCCACGCACCGCCCGCACCGCCGGGTTGAACCGCTCCAGATGCCCCACCTGCACCACGCGCCCTAGCTTCTGCGACAGCGCCACAATCTCATCCGCCTCAGCCAGCGTAGCCGCCAACGGCTTCTCGATCAGCACATCCACACCCGCCGCCATCAACTCCCGCGCACAAGCCAGATGATGCACCGTAGACACACAAACCGAAGCCGCCGAAATCCCCCTGAGGCCTCCTCTCTGTTTGTCATTCTGAGCGGAGCGAAGAACCCCCGCATCTCCTCCCACAGAGCCACCAACCCCGGGTGCCCCATCCTTAGCAGCCTCATCGCTAAGGGTGGGATCCACAAAGCCCGCATCACCTACTCCGGGTGCCCCATTCATGCGCGCATTTTGCGCATGAGTGGGATCGACAAATCCCGCACCCCCACCCTCCCCCATTAGACACTCAGCAACCGAAGCATACCCACGCACCCCAAAGTCCGCCTCAGCCCGCCCTCGAGCCCCAGCATCGGGATCAATCACCGCCGCCAGCTCCACCGGATATCCCGCCACCTCCAGCTCGCGATAAACCCGCAGATGGTTCCGCCCGAACGCCCCCGCGCCCACCACCACCACCCGCATTACGGACTGTTCGCCATCCCGCAGTCCGCACTCCCCGGCGAGCGGTCCCGGCTCGCCGGGGTGAAGCGAAGCGGTGGAACCTCTTTCTCCACCGCCCCCCACAGCTTCCTGTTCCTTGTACCTTACTCCCTGCTCCCTGCCCTCCGGCACTACTTCACCGAACCCTCAACCGCCGACCTGCAACGCCCATACAGCTCCAGCAGCTCCGTAACCTGATCCTCTGCCTTCGCCGAAGCCGCCGCCCCAAAACCCACGCCGCCGCTAGCCGCCTTCGCGCCCACATGCGCCTGCGCCGCCACAAACTTTAGCAGATCCAAAGCAATATCCTCAGTCCGCCGAGCTCCATTGTTCACTTCACTCATCGTCGATTCCCTCTCTCAATTTCCACCCCGATCTTAAAGTCCCACCCCACCCCAAAGCAAATCGCCAATCTGCCACAATGCCTCTCCATCCGAATTCCACGCATTATCTCGGGGAACATTCCGTCCTGCATCTCCGTCTATATAGGAAGAACACAACAGCACCGCCGCAGGTTTGCCAGGAGATAAGACCATGCCCCGCACGATCTCCCACCCCACGCCACCTGCAAGTTCACTCGCCTCACTCTTCCTTCTACTCGCCGCTTTTTTCACCGCCGTCACACCATACGCGACAGCCCAGTTCGACGACATCACCCTCGCCACCATCGCCTCCACAGATCAAATACAGCAATGGCTCCGCAGCGGAGATCCCCGCCGAATCGCCTGGGGAGCCCACTTCGCCCGCGAACAAAACGACCAGCCCGCACTCGCACTCATAGCCCAGATGCTCACAGGCTGGAGAGCTCCGCAAGCATCGCAGGATCAAGCATTGCCCAACCGCCCCACATTTGAGCAACAAGCCCCCACCGTTGCCATGCTCGATGCACTCATCCAACGCAACCGTGCGCTGCCGACGGATGCCATCGCAACCCTTGCCCCGTTCTTCCCCGCGCAGGCAGCACTCCTCGCCAAAAATCTCTCTGCGACGGACGCAACGCCCCTGCTTCTGTCCTGGTACGCCCATCGCTCCAGCGACGACCGCGGCAGCCTTGCACACGTCGCAGCCATCATACTCAGCCACTCACCGCCCCCCGCCTTCGCCGCCACTGTCCTCGCCGAATCCGAGGAGACGCTGTACATCTCCGTCTTCTCAAAACCCGACGGTCTCGGTTTCGGCTCGGGCGGGTCCTTCATCGGTTCTGGCGTACCCTTGCCACCCCCAGCCTGGCCACCAGTCTTCAACTATGTCCTCACCGAGGACTTTCAGCAAACACCGCAGACGAAGCCCGCGAAAGCGGACGAATGCCAACCGCCGGCTCCCCCGCCACCCCGAAGCTTAGATCCCATCTTCGCCGACGCCGCTGGCGATCACATTCGCTACCACCGCTACGACCTGCTGAAGTATCCCAGCGTATCCGGCGGCGTAAGTGCTCTCAACGACAAAAATCGCCACTACCTGTTAGCCCAGATGCTAGGAGTAACCGACGACCAGATTCCCTGGAATCCCACCACCTTCACCTCCATTGTCTGGCACAGCGACGGTCAATACCTTACCGAAGCCGCTGGCTTCGCAGCAGCCGAAGAAGCCAAACTCCGCGCCTCCGTCCAGGCCATCGAGTCACACGGCCTGCTCACGCCCGAAGAAGCCGCCTCCGTCCGCCCAAAACTCTCCATCACCATTCAAGACCTCCGCGAACCCAGCGGCCCACCGCTGCCACAACTGACCTTCGCGGATCTGCGTACTACCCTCTCCCATTGACCCACATCCGGCACGGAGCAAGCGTCTACTCGATCGATCCAGCCCGCACCCCGCACAAAATCTCATACGCAATTGTGCCCGCCAGCCGAGCATGATCCTCCGCCGTAACTCCATCCCCCAGCAGCACCACTTCGTCCCCCACCCGAACTCCCTCAATCCCCGTCACATCCACCATCGTCAGATTCATCGACACCCGCCCCACAATCTCCGCCCTCCGCACCACCCCATCCGCACCCCGCACCCCTACCCACCCACCACCACGTTCATTCGTCGATGACAACTCCCGCCGCAGCCCATCCGCATACCCCACCCGCAGCAACGCCACCCGCATGGCGTGTTCCGCAGTAAACATAGCGTTATACCCAAACGTCTCCCCCGCCACCGCATCGCGCACATCGATCACCCGAGTCTTCCAAGTCATCACCGGCTCCAGTGCCCCCCGCACCCTGCCACGCACCTCACCACCAGCAATCGGCAGACAATACCCATACAGCGCAATCCCACACCGCACCATAGCCCGCGCACCCACACTCTTCGCCAGCTCCACCAGCCACCCCGCCTCCGCACCCTCCGCCGCATTATCCACGCTGGAAGAACTCCCCGCATGAACCCACCCCAGCCTCAGCCCACGCCCCCGCACCTGCGCCACCGCCGCCTCAAACCTCTTCTCCTGCGCCCGCGTCAACTCCTGGTCCCCAACCTCCGCCGCCGCAAAGTGCGTCATCACCCCATCCACCTCAACCCCGCCAGCCTTCATCGCATCCAGCAAATCATCCATCGCCGCGCCGGCACGAACCCCCTGCCGACCCATCCCCGTCTCAATCTCCACATGCACCCGCACACCGGACCCAGCCAGCCACCCCACCTGCTCCGCAGTCCACACCACCGGCGTCAACCCACACGCCACAATCTCCCCCACATCCTCCCGCAAAATCCCACACATCACCAAAATCCCCGGCCCACTCTCACAAACGCCCCCAGCCACATCGAGCGCCGCCCTCACCCGCGCTCCCTCATTCGCCGTCCCCACCCCCAGCCACTTCGCGCCAGCCCGCGCCAGCTCCACCGAGCACAACTCCAACCCATGCCCGTAAGCATTCGCCTTCACCACCGCAAGCACAGCAGTCTCGGCACCGGCAGCCTCGCTCACCACGCGATAGTTCTCCGCCAGCCTCTCCCGCGAAATCTCCATCCAGCTCGTCATTCGCTCCACTCACACACCCGCAATATCCCCCGCCTCCAGCACCTGCTTCGCATACCCATGCTTCGCCACCGCAAGCATAGCCCTTCCCATCTGATCCGTCGTCGTCACATGCTTCGGAAACATCCGCAGCAACATCGGCAGCACCGGTCGCATCGCCGCATACATCCCTCGATACCAACCCGTCTTCGAAACAATCCCATCCCGCGGCACAATCATCCCCGGTCGAAACATATACGCCGCCTTGAACCCCATCGACAGCAGCCAATCCTCCGTCTCACCCTTCACCCGCGCCCACATCGCTCGCCCATTCGAGTTCGTCCCCGCACCCGACACATACAAAAACGTCATCCCATCCCCGTACACCGAAGTCGGATTCACCCGCAGCAAAGTCCGCGCCGCCGACGTCGTCATCTCAAACGTCACCCGCCGATACTCCGCCTCCTTCATCTCCACCGCCGAAACCCCCACGCAGAACAGGCATGCGTCATACCCCATCAACTCGCCCTCCACTCGCGAAAGATCCGCCAGGTCCGCCGCCACCACCTCACGCACCTTCTCACTCCTCCGTCCCAACCCCGGCGCCGTCGCCTTCCTCACCACCGACACCACAGCCGTCACCTCCCGGTCCAGCACACACTCCCGCAACACCCCTTGCCCCACCATCCCCGTAGCCCCAAACAAAATCACCTTCAACGCAACCCGTCCTTCCGCCGCACAACTCCAGCTTCTAAGTGGTCAAAGCTTCAGAGCTTCCACGTAAGCCAGGGCTTCAGCCGTGACCTCCGCAGTAGCCCCCTTCAACGCAACATCTAAGCTCTCGCTTCTAGGTAAGCCAAGGCTTCAGCCGTGACCTGTACAGTAGCCCCTCCAACGCAACATCCAAGCTCTCGCTTCTAGGTAAGCCAAGGCTTCAGCCTTGGCCCTCTCCAGCCTACATACAACGGGGGCTTTAGCCCCTGGGGCATGCTCTCTTCGCTGCGCCACATCAATCCAAATTCCCACACCACCAGCCTAATACCCACCCGCATCCCCACCCGTAGCCGCATTCGCGAACAAAGTGTAATCCGACAGATAAACCAGCTCCACCGTCCCCGTAGGCCCATTCCTCTGCTTGGCGATAATGATCTCCGCCTTCCCCTTCAAATCCTCATTCTCCCGGTCGTAGTACTCCGGCCGATGAATAAACGCCACCACGTCCGCATCCTGCTCAATCGATCCCGACTCACGAAGATCGCTCAGCAGCGGCTTATGATCCCCCGTCCTCTGCTCACTCCCACGCGACAGCTGACTCAGCGCCACCACCGGCACCTTCATCTCTTTGGCCAGCGCCTTCAGTCCACGCGAGATCGAACTAACCTCCTGCGTCCGATTTTCAAATCCCTTCTTCCCCGTAGGATTCGACCCCGTCATCAGCTGCAGATAGTCCACCATAATCAAATCCAGCCGCCCCTCCTGCTGCTTCAGTCGCCGCGCCTTCGCCCGCATCTCCGCCAGCGAGATCCCCGGCGTATCGTCGATAAACATCTTCGACTCCATCAGCCGCTCCAGCGCACTCAGCAGTTTGCCCTTATCTTCCTTCGGCAGAAATCCCGTCTGAATCTTCCGCGAATTCACCTGCGCCTCACTAGCCAGCAACCGCCTTAACAAACTCTCCTTCGACATCTCCAGCGAGAACACCGCCACGACTTTCCCATCGCGAATCGCCGCATTCTGCGCAATGTTGATCGCCCAGGCAGTCTTTCCCATACTCGGACGAGCCGCAATAATAATCAGCTCCGACTCCTGCAACCCACTCGTCATCCGGTCGAACTCGATGAAGTGCGTCGCCAGCCCCGTAATCTCCCGCCCCTGCTCATACAGCTTGTCGATCGACCCGAAGCTCGAAGCAACAATATCTCCAATCCCCGACAACCCGCGCGAGATCGCCGAGTCCGCCACCTCCGCCAGCAGCGCCTCCACATCGCCCAGCAGCGTAATCGCGTCTTCCCCATGGTCGCCCGCCCGCGTCCCCGCCTCGTGGAAGATACCCATCAACTGCCGCAGCAGGCTCTTGTCCTTCACAATCCGGACATAGCTCTCAATATTGAAATTCCGCGGAATCCCCTCCGTCAGGTAAGCCAGATAAGCCGGCCCCCCAATCGAATCCAGCTCCCGCTTTCGCCGCAACTCCTCCCCCACCGTCAGCGCATCCACCCCATGCCCGCGCGCCATCAACTCGATCATGCAGCGATACAGCCGCTGGTGCGAATCCAGCGAAAAGTCCTCCGCCAACAGCCGCGCCGTCGCATCCGAGATCGCCACACCATCCAGCAGCATCGCGCCCAGCACCGCCACCTCAATATGCAGCGAAGCCGGAGCCGCATCCAACGAACCCAATTGTGCCAACGAAGCCATACCCGATTATCCCCCTCGTCCACCCTGAGCAAAAAGAGCCGCCTTAGTGGGAAATCTCACCATTTCGCAGAAGTAGATCGCGAAGGTCCTGTGGGGTTCCCAGCCCGGTGCCCCATTCATGACAACATCATCGTCATGAGTGGGGTCCGCCGCGTCCGGGTGATAGCCGTCCGACAGCCGGATACCTGGGTGCCCCATTCATGACAGCACTATCGTCATGAGTGGGGGTCTCCGTCGCCACGGTCATAACCTTCCGCCAGCTGATTACTCTGCACCACCCCCATTCAATGGCATAATGACTCAAACCCCAGGCGCACCAGCCCAACGGAGTCCACCCAACCATGCCCTCCAGCAAGCCACTCGAAATCCCCGCCGCCGCCACCCGCGACCCCGGCTCCTTCGAAGTCCTCCGCGTATGGATCGCCGAGCAGGGCCAGCACGTCTCCATCCGCTCCGGCGCCTGGGAAGACCCCTTCGCCTGGGGCATCGTCCTCGCCGATCTCGCCCGCCACATCGCCCTCGCCCAGCAACTCCACACCCCCACCACCGACATCGAAGCCTTCGTCGAGCGCCTCCTCGAAGGCTTCCACGCCGAAATCGAAAACCCCACCGACGAACCCGAAGGCGAAGTCACCCAATAGCCCTCCTCGAAATCTCGCCGCGCTATACTGACCCGTCCGCAAAAGAGGTCATCGTGCAGCGTTCTGAGCAGTCGTTCCTCCTGTCTTCCATTCGACGTTCTATCCCATTCCACTCCACTAAAATTTCCCTTGCCCTCCTCCTCGCTGCTTCTTATCCGCACAGCCCTCACGCTCTCGCCCAGAGCGCCGCTCCAGTCCAAGCCGCAACGTCCTCTCAGGCGCAGACCGAAATCGATCCCACCCAGATTCGCAAGGTTGGCGGCAGCGTTTCCCCACCCGTTCTAACCTTCCATGTCGCACCCAGGTTCAGCCCACAAGCCCGCGCAGCCAGATTTTCCGGCACTGTCCTGGTCGGAGCCATCATCGACACTTCTGGCACCCCGAGGAACGTGCACATAGTCCAAGGCCTCGGCATGGGGCTCGACGAATCCGCTGTAGACGCAGTCACCCAATTCCGCTTCAAACCCGCGATGGAGAGTGGCAAGCCCGTGCCCGTCCAGATCAACATCCGAGTCAACTTCCAGATCGATAAAAGTCAGAATGACGATGCATCGTCGAAGCCCGAAGCAATAGCCCCCGCGGCGAAATCATCTGACCTCTCGCCGGCACCCGCCCCCAACGCGCCACCAGCCGCAGCCCCGCTCACAGCGACCTCAACCGACCCCTACGCCGCCGAACCCATCGTCATCCTCAACATCGAGCATCTCTTCAGCATGGCCGCCGACGGCACCGGTTGGATGGAACATACATTCGACGCACGCCTTCAGTCCGACACCGCCGTCAAGCAGTACGGCGTCCTCACCGTCCCTTACGCCAGCGCCTCCCAACAAGTTGAACTCCAATATGTCCGCGCACGTCATCCCGACGGCACCGTCACCGAAACCCAGATCTCTGAAGCCATGGACATGCCCAGCCCCGTCACCCGCGAGGCTCCGTTCTACAGCGATCAAAAAGAACTGCAGCTGCCCATTCGCAACCTGCGCGTAGGCGACACGCTCGAGTTGAAATACCGCATCGTGCGCACCCGCGCCGAAGTCCCCGGCCAGTTCTGGGCCCAGGAAATCTTCTCCGACGCCGCAGTCGTCCTCTCCCAAACCATCGAGCTGCGCGTCCCCGCAGGCCTGGCCGTCAACGTGTGGAGTCCCACCGTCAAGCCGGTCGAATCCACCTCAAGCCCCACCGCAGAAGCCCCCGCTCAACACATCTATCGCTGGACTCATTCTCAGCTTCAACCCACCGCAGGCAAAGCAGCCGAAGCAGCAGCAGCCGCAAAAAAGAAAGTCCTTTGGACTCCGGAGCAGGAGATTGACGCTGCGCAAGGCAAGCTCCCCACCATCGCCTGGAGTACCTTCAAATCCTGGCAGCAGGTCGGCGCATGGTACCGCTCGCTCGAAGCAGACCGCATCGTCCCCGACACTCTCAGAGCAAAGGCCGCCGAGTTGACCGCCGGCAAGACCACCGACGAAGCCAAAGCGCACGCACTCTACGATTACGTCGCTACCAACATTCGCTACATCGGCGTGGGATTCGGCATCGGCCGCTTCCAGCCCCACACCGCATCGGAGATCCTCGCCAACCAATACGGCGACTGCAAGGATAAGCACACACTCTTCGCCGCGCTCCTTGCAGCCGAAAATATCCACGCCGATGCGGTCCTCATCGGTGCAGGCATTCGTTTCAATCCCGACGTCCCCTCACCCTCGGCCTTCAACCACCTCATCACCCATCTCACCTTGAACGGCAAGCCCGTATGGCTCGACACCACCGCCGAGGTCGCCCCCTGGGGAATGCTCGTCTCCACCACCCGCGACAAGCAATCACTCGTCATTCCCTCCGCACCCTCCGCAGAAGCTACCATCGTCCGCACCCCACTCGAACCCGCCATCCCCGACGCCCTGAGCCTGGAGGCTTCTGGATCGCTGGACACAAATGGCATCTCGTCCTCTCACCTGGTCCTGACATTCCGAGGCGATGGCGAGATTGCGGCCCGCTCCGTCTCCCGCAGGATCCAGCCCGCGCAATACGACAAGCTCGCCGAAATTCTTGCCAAAACAATGGGCTTCTCCGGATCCGTAACCAACGCTGAGATCACACGCCCCACAGACACCACCCAGCCTTTCAAACTCAGCTTCGACTACAAACGCGAGAAGGCAGGCGACTGGGCTCGCCTCCGCACCCTTCCCGAAGTGATTCCCGTCAGCTTGCCGCGCGTCACAGATTTCGATCCCCCCGTCCGCGCGATCCAGCTGGGACTCCCCCGCACGCAGGACTCCACCTCCTCCATGAAGCTGCCTGCTGGCTGGAACGCCATCATGCCCCCTTCCTTCCACACAGAATGCCGGTACGCGATCTACGACATGACCTACCGCCTCGAAGGCAATACCATCTATGCCACGCGCCACGTCGCGGTCCTGGCGAAAGAAGTCCCGGTCAGCCAATGGAAGGCGTACAAATCATGGATTGACGCAGTGAATCCAGCCAACCAGGCGGCGATTCAACTCGTCCCTGCCAGGAATATGCCGTCTGGCTCGACGACTTCCTCGACCTCACCCTCTTCTGCCGCACCCGGGCAGACCCGCGCTCTCGGCGATATCCACACGCCTTCCCCGACCGAACCAAGGACGAAACAGATTCAGGATGCGCTCGACGATCCCCGTCCCGGCCCCAAGAACAGCGTCGCCTACGCGCTGGCCATCAACAACAGCCATCTCGCAGACGCGCAACTGCTCGTCGACCAGGCTCTCTCCCTGCAAGAGCAGCAGGCAGCCGACGCGATATCCGGCGGTGATACCGGCAAAATCAGCCAGCAGATGCGCGCCCTCGCCAGCTTCTGGGATACGGCCGAGTTCCTCTACTACCGCACCCACAATTTCGCCAGGGCCGAACGCTACGGCCGCGCAGCATGGGAGCTGAATCCCAGCCAGGTTATGGCCATCCATCTCGCCTTCATCTATCAGGCCGAACATAAGCCCCAGGAAGCAATCGCCCTCTTTCGTATGGCGCTCAGCGACAGTCCAACCCCCGCCGCACTCGACGCAATCCAGAGTCACCTCGCCACTCTCGGTTCTCCAGACGCCGAACCTCTCCCCATTGACATCGTCACACCCTTGCCCGATGCCAGGCTCCCCACCCTCGCGCCGGACGACGAGCCCCTGGTCGACATCGTACTCAGCCATGCCTTGCCGCCCGCTCTTACCTGGCTCAAAGCGAGTGCTGCGCAAAAGCAGGCACTGAGCCTCCCCATTCAATCCGCACTGGCATCCTGGCTTCCCGATGAAGGCCCAGAGCTGGTGCTTCGTCACGCAGAGGTCTCCTGCACCACCGGCAATACACCCGCCTGCGCCCTGCATTCCATCGTCCCGCACCCACACCCGCCCACAGCAAACGGGCAAACCCGGTCAATCGCGCCAAAGCAGTAGCGAAGGTTGGCACCCCCCTTGAAGACTCGCTCCAACTTAGCTAAGATAACTTAGCAGGATAGGAGCCGCCCCATGGCGACAGCCACCATCTTCGAAGCCAAGACCAATCTCTCCGCCCTCATCAAAAAGACCCAGGCGGGCGAGACAGTCATCATCACCTCCGGCCGCAACAAAACCCCCGTAGCCAAACTCACCCCCATCGACCCCGCCCAGCCAGTCGTCAAAAAGCGTCTTGGCGTCATGGAAACTCCAGGCTTCGTCCTGCCGGACTCCTTCTGGGAACCGCTGCCACCCGGTTGGGATGGCGAGACTGAGAGTGAAAGCGAGTGAACGTTTTGCTCGACACCCATACCCTGGTTTGGGCCGTACTCTCTCCCCCCAAACTCAGTAAGGCAGCAGCATACGTTGTCGCAGACCCAACGATTGAAATCTTCGTCTCTGCAGCCTCTGCCTGGGAGATTGCGACAAAAGTCCGTCTCGGTAAATTTCCCGAAGCCATACCCTTTGAAGGGCGTTTTCTCGATACGGTAGCTGAAGCTGGTTACACCCTCTTGTCCATAGAACCAGAAACAGCGCTTCGCGCAGGGCGTCTCATAGCCGATCACGGCGACCCCTTCGACCGCATCATCGCCGCGCAGGCTCTCGCCCTCGACATCCCCGTCATCAGCAAAGACCAGCAGCTGGACCAGTTCAACATCCGCCGCATCTGGTAGCGCGACGTCTCCCACATGCATCCAACTCCACCATGCCCGCACCCACCTCAGGCCGCGTCCGCATCGGCATCTCCGGCTGGAGCTACAAAGGCTGGCGCGGTACCTTCTACCCGCCCAAGCTCCCCCACAAAAAAGAACTAGCCCACGCCGCCACTCTCTTCCCCTCCGTCGAGATCAACGGCACCTTCTACTCCATGCAGCGCCCCTCCAGCTTCCTCAACTGGGTCGCAGAAACCCCACCCAACTTCGTCTTCGCCATCAAGGGCAGCCGCTACATCACCCACATGCTCAAGCTCCGCAACGTCGAGCAGGCCCTCGCCAACTTCTTCGCCTCCGGCCCCCTCGCCCTCGGCCCCAAACTAGGCCCCATCCTCTGGCAGTTCCCCCCGAACCTCGCCTTCAACCCGGAAAAATTCGAAGCCTTCTTCCACCTCCTCCCCACCACCACCGCCTCTGCCGCCGACCTAGCCCGCCGCCACGACGAGCGCCTCACCGGCCGTGCCTTCACCGAAGCAGGCCGCACCCGCCGCATCCGCCACGCCGTCGAGATCCGCCACGAATCCTTCCGCACCCCCGCCTTCATCCAACTCCTCCGCCGCTACAATATCGCCCTCGTCTGCGCCGACACTGTCGACTGGCCCCTCCTCATGGACGTCACCTCGGACTTCGTCTACTGCCGCCTCCACGGTGGCGAAGTCCTCTACACCAGCGGCTACTCCGACGCCGATCTCGACCTCTGGGCCACCCGCATAGCCGCCTGGGCCCGAGGCCAGGACTGCGACCGCACCCACGCCCTCAACACCTTTGCCCACCCCACCCCATGCCGCCCCCGCCTCACTCGCGACGTATACGTCTACTTCGACAACGACGCCAAAGTCCACGCCCCCTACGACGCCCAAAACCTAATCACCCGCGTCAACACCCTCCTCGCACAGTAACTCCTCACCCCGATCACACCGGTGCCCCATTCATGACAGTCTCACCGTCATGAATGGGGCCTACCTCCGCAGCCAGCCCCCGTTACGCGGTCTTCCGCCGCCCCTGAATCTCAATAAAACAATTCACCAGGCTCACCGCCGCCGGCGTCACTCCCTGAATCCGCCCAGCCTGCCCCAGCGTTCTCGGCCGCACCCGCCCCAGCGTCTCCACCATCTCCCTGCTCAACCCCGAACAAGCCGCATAATCGAACCCAACCGGAATCACCCTTTCCTCATCCCGCTTCAGCTTCGCCATCGTCTTCTTCTGCTGCTCCAGATACCCCGCATACTTGATCTCCGTCTCCACCGTCTTCATCTCATTCCGAACCCACGCCGGAAGTCTCCCACTGGCGACGGACGTGTCATTCTGAGCGGAGCGAAGAACCCCCGCATTTTCTCCGGCCACCCAAACACCCCCTCCGCTCATCCAAACTCCCAATTCCTCCACCCCACCCACCACCTCATGCAAGACCGGCCACAACCCCTCCACCATAACCTCCGGCCTCTTCAAAACCTGCGCCCAGGTCTGCCCCTTCATCTCCGAAACATCCCCGCGCAAAGCCCCCCCCAACATCTCCACCAAAGCCTCAGCCCGCTCCCCCACCCGCATCTCCAACACCCGCGCAAACGCCTCCGCCCGAGCCATCTTCGCCTCATGCGCCGCCCACGCAACATCATCAATCAGCCCCAGCCGCCGCCCATACACCGTCAGCCGACGATCCGCATTATCAATCCTCAAATGCAGCCGAAACTCCGCCCGCGAAGTAAACATCCGGTAAGGCTCATTCGTCCCCTTCGAGATCAAATCATCAATCAAAATCCCCGTATACCCCTCCGTCCGATCCAGCGTAAACCCTGCAAACTCCCCCCACCCCAAAACTCCGGGTGCCCCATCCATCGCAGCCTCACCGCGATGGGTGGGATGTAAGACCTCCGCTTCCCCCACCAAAGCCTTTGCCCATAAGGCAGCATTAATTCCCGCCATCAACCCCTGGCAAGCCGCCTCTTCATACCCACTCGTCCCATTGATCTGCCCCGCCAGAAACAGCCCGGCAAACTTCTTCACTCCCAGCGTCCTATCCAGCTCCGTCGGGTCAATAGCGTCATACTCGATCGCATACCCCGGCCGCAACATCTCTGCATTCTCCAGCCCAGGTATCGACCGCACCATCGCCACCTGCACCTCCATCGGCAGGCTGGTCGACATGCCATTCACATAAACCTCATGCGTATTCAGCCCCTCCGGCTCCAGAAAAAACTGGTGCTGCGTCTTCTCCGGAAACCGCACGATCTTGTCCTCAATCGAAGGACAATACCGCGGCCCCGTCGCATGAATCTGCCCCGTATACATCGGCGACCGGTGCGCATTCTCCCGGATCAGCCGCATCGTCTCCGGCGACGTCGTAGCAATATAGCAACTCACCTGCCGCAACTCCGGCACCCAGCTCCCACCCCCGCATCCCGCCGTAGAAGAGAGAACGGGCCAGGCCGAGCGTAGCGGAGAAGGTATCGCCTCTAGGTACCCCAAGGCTTCAGCCTTGGGTCTCTCTGCCACGGCCGAAGAACAAGAGGCTTTAGCCTCTGGGGTATGCCCTCCGTCCGCCGCGCCGACAGCCTCATTCTGAGCGAAGCCGCGTGCCCCATCCATCGCAGTCTCATCGCGATGGGTGGGATGCAAATCTCCCCGTGCCCAATTCCTGCCAGTCCTATCGTCATGAGTGGGCGCCAACCCCGTTCCCCGCTTCAACCCCGCCCGAAAACTAAACGGAGTAGGATCCACATCCCCAGGCTGCTCCTCAAACCTCGTCCAATCAATCGTCCGCCCATCCAGCCGCGGCGGAGTCCCTGTCTTCAACCTGCACTCCCGCAGCCCCAGCCGCTTCAGCGCCTCCCCCAGCAACACGCTCGCCGGCTCCCCACTCCGCCCCGCCGCGTACTGCTGCTCCCCACAATGAATCAACCCATTCAAAAACGTCCCCGTAGTCACCACCGTAGCCCGCGCATAAACTACCCGCCCATCCCGCAGCCGCACGCCCACCACCCGCCGCTGCCTGTGCTCCTGGGCAAAGCTCCCACCCACAACATTGTCATCCTCAGCAGCGCCAGTAAAAACATTGTCATCCTGAGCGGAGCGCAGCGCAGTCGAAGGACCTGCGGTTCCTTCCTCCACCACCACATCCACCACCTCAGCTTGCTTAATAAACAAGCCCTTCTGCCCCTCCAGCACCTCCCGCATCTTCACCCGGTAAAGCGCCTTATCGCACTGCGCCCTCGGCGACCAAACAGCCGGCCCCCGCGAAGTATTCAGCAGCCGAAACTGGATCCCACAAGCATCCGCCACTTCACCCATCACTCCACCCAGCGCATCCACCTCCCGCACCAGGTGTCCCTTAGCGATCCCGCCAATCGCCGGATTACAACTCATCTGCGCAATCAAATCCAGATTCAGCGTAAACAACGCCGTCCGCAGCCCCATCCGCGCCGCCGCCATAGCCGCCTCGCACCCCGCATGACCCGCCCCCACCACCACCACATCAAACTCTTCCGTAAATCCCATCCCCCAATTCTACGTTTTTCCACCCATCACCCCCACTATCATCCTGCCATTCTGCCCCCGTACTATCACCGTGCCATTCTGAGCCGCCTAGTATCACCGTGTCATTCTGAGCGAAGCGAAGAACCCCCGCATTTCGCCTTTGCTCTGCTTTACCTTTGCCTCAGCCTTTGCCCGTTCCTGCTGTCATCCTGAACGCAGCGAAGTATCCCGATACGTCCGCCCAACCTCAACCTCCCGAACCTTTCTCCCACAGCCCACCGTCCCCCGACGACCTGTCAGCCTCAACTAAAAGCTGTCAGCGGATCGATAAACCTGCCGCCCTCCCGCCGAAAACCTGTCAACCCCCACCCACCCACATCGTGGATACAACCCATTCAAATACAGTAACTTAAGCCAAACCACCGCATGGCGAGCAGTTACGGTCAATCTCGTATAATAGAACTAGATGAAAAAAGCGAGGCGCCATCAGCCTAAACGGCGCTTCAAAAACAGTGGTTCAATGACAACACTGGTGTGGCTATCTGTATACACCGATCACTAAATATTTACATTGCAGTAACTTAGAGATATATAGGGGGGGGAGGGGGAGTATGGTAAACAAGCCACAACAGAACATCCAGCCAGCCTTACCCAGCCGCCGACCCCTCGCGCCGTCCAGGAAGAACCCGGCCTCCAGGATCACATCCTCCGCAGGCCTCCCATGACGAACTACTTCAACTATTTCACCGAGATTGAAGACCGCTTCCAGCAGCGCCGAGGCTCCCTCCTCATGCTCTCCACCCTCGACTGGGCCCTCATCGAGACCTGGCGCGAAGCCCAGGTCCCCCTTGAAGCCGTCCTCCGAGGCATCGACACTGCCTTCGATAAACACGACGCCCAGCTCGCCCGCGCCGGAGCCCGTCGCCCCCGCAAAGTCAACGGCCTCGCCTGGTGCGCCCAGGCCGTCCTCGAAGCCGTCGAGCAATCCCGCGAAGCCGCCATCGGCACCGCACCCACCACCACCGAATCCCGCGACTCCGGCTTCGAAGCCGCCCGCATCGCCGCCTACCTCAACCGCAACGCCACCCAACTCGAGGCTGCCGCAAACCACGCACCAGCAGCAGCTCAGACCGCCGCCCGCCTTCGCACCCTAGCAACGCAACTCCAAGCCGCCCCCGAACCCGACTCGTCCTCCCCCGCGCCCCTGTTATCATCCCGCAGCGAAGCGGAGGGATCTGCTTCTCCATCCGCAACCACTCGCGAGCCCCTCGGCCTCGAAGATGGAGCCATCAGCCTGGAGATGTTAGACCGCACCCTCACCGTCCTCGAAGAAAAGCTCTACACCTCCCTCCTAGCCTCCGCCCCCGAAGATCAGCTGGTAGCCCTCCGCGCCCAGGCCGACCGCGAACTCGCCCCCTACCGCGGCAAGATGCAAGCCGTCCAGATCAAGCAGGTCCAGCAACAGCTCCTGCAAAAGCGCCTCCTCGAAGCCCACAAACTCCCCCGCCTCAGCCTCTTCTACATGCCTCACGAAGAGGAGGCCTGATGCGCAATCTCGAATCCAGCCCCGCTCCGTCAAGTTGATAGATATTCAAGATTATGAAGTTGATAGATATTGGAGGTTACGAAGCAGATAGAGATTGAAGATTGTCATCCTGAGCGAAGGCGCAAAGCGCCGTAGTCGAAGGACCTGCGGTTTCCCATAGCAGAGTTGTCGAAGCACCGTTTCACAACCAGAAGTCGAGACGAGAGGAGCACCGTGATGGCCGACGCCGCAAACGTACCAGAACAAGATCGCGCCACACCACCCTGCCCCCACTTCGGCCCCTGCGGCGGCTGCCAGCTCCAGCACCTCACCTACCCCGCACAGCTTGCCCTCAAAGCCGCCCGTCTCAACCAACTCCTCGCCGCCACCAATCTCACGATCCCCGAACTCCAACTCCACGCCTCACCCCCACTTGCCTACCGCAACCGCATCCGCCTCACCCTCGCCGAACACGCTGGCCAACTACGCGCCGGCTACCTCACCGCAAACGCACCGCAGCCAGCACTCACCGACATCGCGCCAGCATCCTCCAGCAACCAACCCACCTTCCTCGCCATCACCCAGTGCCCCATCGCCGCACCCATGCTCTGGCGCACCACCGAAGCACTCCTCACGATCCTCAACAACCAGCCAGACTTTTGGCTCCGCAACCCCCGATTCAAGCTCGACCAGCTCGAACTCTTCACCACAGCCGACGAGTCCGCCCTCCAGTTCACCCTCCATCTCCGCACCGCTGCCAAATCCCTGCCCACACAAATCACAGCGGCCTTCACCACCCTCTGCGAAACCCTCCGCACCGAACTCCCCCAACTCACCGGCGCATCCGTCGCCCTCCTCCCCCTCGCCAGCAAAGACCGCAGCCGCCGCAACGAACTCCCCCGCCCCGGTCCAACCTGGGGAGCCCCCGGCCTCCTCTACCCTGTCTCACAAATCGCCCCCAGCACTGCAGAACCCGCCACCAACTGGGTCCCCCGCGGGGCCTTCTTCCAGATCAACCGCTTCCTCATCCCCAAGCTCCTCTCGCTCGTCACCGAAGGTCGCAGCGGCCAACTAGCCTTCGACCTCTACGCCGGAGTCGGCCTCTTCTGCCGCGCCCTCGCCCACAGCTTCACCCGCGTCACCGCAGTCGAGATCGCCGAACCAGCCGCCTCCGCCCTCGCCTCCACCAAGCTGCGCAACCTGCAAGCCGTCAAAGCCACCACTCTCGACTTCCTCCGCACCGCCGTCCTAGACCGCGACCGTCCCGACCTCATCGTGCTCGACCCACCGCGCACCGGCGCAGGCCCTGAAGTCTGCGCCCTGCTGGCCCGCATCGCCGCGCCCACGCTGGTCTACGTCTCCTGCTCCCCCGAAACCCTCCCGACCGATCTCACCACCCTCGCCACCTCCGGCTACACGGTTACCGAACTCCACCTCCTCGATCTCTTCCCCCAGACCAACCACATCGAGACCATAGCCATCCTTACCCGCACCGCTTCCACTATCCCAAACCACGCCCCAGTGTGATTGAATCGGTGACGAAGGGCGGGCAGCCTGTTGCGGCAAATCTCTGGCACCTCCAGACCCGAATCCGAGAGCCGCGAAGCACGCGAGCGACGCCTCTGGCCCCGCGCCCCCCGCGTGGAACCACTGCAATTCCGCCGAGCCCCGCTGCTAGCCGCAGCCATCGCCTTCGCCCTCGGCGAAGCCCTGACGCAAATCCCGCCAGCAGCACCACGCTCCACGCTGCTCTTCATCGCCGGCATCAGCGCCCTCATCGCACTAATCCTCGTCGCCCGGCGCAAAGCACCACGGCTCGCAGCCGCCGCAGTCCTCGCCCTCTGGATCGCCGCCGGCCTCTGGTCCGCCCAGCTCGAACCCTCGCCCGCACCGCAGACCGCGCTGCTAGCCTACGCCGACGGCCTCAGCCGCAGCGTAGAAGGCCGCATCGTCCGCATCCGCACGCTACCGCCGCGCACTGGCCCCAGCAACGCCGACTCCGACCCCGATCAGTGGGACCAAACCGGAATCCCATCGACCGCAATCGACTTGGACGTCACCGCCGTCGAACAAGTCACACCCGACACATCGAGCATGCAGCCGATCACCGGCGGCATCCGCGTAACCCTCTTCGCAGACCATGCCGAGCACCAACAACCGGCTCTGCACTGCGGCGATGTCGTCGACATGCCCCTCCGCCTCCGCCCCCCCGAACGCTACCGCGATCCAGGCGTCTGGCAGTACGCCGACTATCTGCTCGATCAAAAGATCGCCCTCACGGCCTCCACTTCACCCGAGAAGCTGCGCACGATCGCGTCGCCCCGAAGCTTTTCCTCGACCGCACACTGCCGCATCTTCGCCGCACAAAGCTGGGCCGCCGCACGCCTGCTCGCCTTCGTCTCCTCCGCACCCAACCGCCATCTCCCCGCCTTCCTTCGCCTCACTCCCGACGACGCAGGCATGCTCAACGCCATGCTCTTCGGGGACCGCTCGCGCCTGACACACACGCTGCGTCTTGGCTTCGAACGCACCGGCTCCTTCCATCTCTTCGTCGTCTCCGGCATGCACGTCGCCCTGCTCGCAGGCATGCTCCTGTGGCTCGCACGCCGCTTTCGCTTCAGCAACTCGATCACAACCGTAGTCACGCTCATACTCGTCTCCGCCTACGCACTCATCACTGGCTTCGGCGTCCCCGTCCAGCGCGCGCTCCTGATGACTGCAGTCTTCCTGATCGCCCGCCTGCTCTCCCGCGAACGCAACACCCTCAATGCCCTCGGCGCAGCCGCCCTTGCCGTGCAGGTCAACACCCCGCACGCCATCTTCGAAGCCAGCTTCCAGATGACCTTCCTCTCCATCGTCGCCATCGCAGGTATCGCCATCCCGCTCGGCGAACGCAGCTTCCTCCCCTATGCCACCGCCGTACGCGGACTACATCAACGCTGGCGCGACACAACCCTCCCCCCGCGCTTGACGCAGTTCCGCGCCATGACCCAGCTGTGGACCGAGAGCCTCAACGAGGCCTTCGGCTGGCCCATCGCTGCCCTCCCCGCAAGAACGATTCGCATCGCCATCTTCATCGCAGAACTAGCCCTGATCGGCCTGGTCGCCGAAACAGTGATGGTTCTGCCTATGGCACTCTACTTCCATCGCGCCACCGTCTTCGCGCTACCCGCAAACATGTTCAGCATTCCACTGGTGGCAATCCTCGTGCCGCTCGGCCTTGCAACCTTCCTCGCGGCCCTCATCAGCCCATACCTCGCCACGCTACCCGCATCCGCACTCGCACTTCCGCTCCATAGCATTACGAACATCATCCACCGCATCAGCAGTCAACAATCCGCCGACCTCCGCGTCCCCGGACCTACACTCGGACACGCGCTCATCGCGCTCGCCTGCTTCGCCTTCTGCTGCTGGGCCGTGCGACGTTCCCGGATCTGGGCATGGACCTCCATCGCAGTCCTCCCACTTGCAGCCGCAATCGTACTCTGGCCATCCGCACCCACGGTTCAGCCCAACCGCCTCGAAGTAACCGCCATCGACGTAGGCCAGGGCGACTCACTTCTGGTCGTCGCACCCACCGGCCAGACCATGCTGATCGACGCCGGAGGACCCACGGGTGCAGCCGCAAATGCCGAGAACGCCGCAGGCCTCACCTCCAACACCAGCTTCGATATCGGCGACCAGGTAGTCTCCCCCTACCTCTGGTCCCGCCACCTCCGCCGCCTCGATGTAGTTGCCCTCACCCACGCACACTCGGACCACATGGGCGGCATGCCCGCCATACTCCGCAACTTTCGCCCCCGCGAGCTCTGGGTAGCCGTCGACCCCAACTCCGCACCCTACCGCGCTCTGCTCGCGGAAGCCGCTACCCTGGGCATCCACGTACGGCATCTTCGCGCAGGCGACCGCATCGCGTGGAGCAGCGTCGATATCTCCGTCCTCGCGCCAACCAGCACTTACACAAACATCGGTCCTCCCATCAACAACGACTCGCTGGTCATGCGCATGCAGTTCGGCAAGTCATCCGTCCTGCTCGAAGGCGATGCCGAAGCACCCAGCGAACGCGCAATGGCATCCGCAGCGCGCAGCGGCCTCGGCGCGGCTCTAGGTCCCGATAGCCTGCTGAAGGTAGGCCACCACGGCAGCATGACCTCCACCGCCCCGGAGTTCCTCTCGCTCGCCGCCCCGCGGGACGCCGTAATCTCCGTAGGTCGTCAGAACACCTTCGGCCATCCCAGGCCGGAGATCCTCGAGCGTCTGGCAGCACAGCACACGCGCATCTTCCGTACCGACCAATCCGGCCTGACGACATTCCTGCTCTCGAGCGACGGCGGAATCGTCGTCGCTCCGCCCGCGTCTAATCCTTAGCGGTCAGGCGCAGCGGACCGGTAGGCCATCAATGGAGGTAGCCCATGGAAATCTCCCGCACCACAAATACTGGACCTTCCATTCCCACGTCCACACAGGAGCAGGCCGCGGAGCAGAAGCTCATTCGCCGCCTCCAGATGATGATGAACCTCGTCATGCAGACCATCGCACAGGATAGCTCGCTCTCCGTCGATGAAGCCTCGCAGATGATCGCAGATTCGCGCAAAGCCGCGCTCGCCATGTTCCCCGGCAAGGAGCTCGCCTACGACCTCATCTGGCGTCCACGCTTCCAGCGCCTGATGCGCGAACGCTTTCGCATCATGTAACGCGATGCGGCAGGTAGAATGGCACGGATGAGCGACGCAGCGATATGTGCAGACGATGACTGAAGCCACGAATCCGCGCACGCTGCGCACCCATCAGACCATTACTCTCGTCCTGCTCTTCCTCGCAGGCGTGGTCAACTTTCTCGACCGCACCTCGCTCTCAATCGCAAACACCACGGTACGCACAGAGATGCACCTGAGCGCGACCCAGATGGGCTGGCTGCTCTCAGCCTTCTCGCTCGCCTACGGTCTAGCTCAACTTCCGCTGATCGGCCTGCTCGATCGCGCCGGTACACGCGTGGCGCTGGGTGGCGGCCTTATAGTGTGGTCGGCGGCGCAGATGCTCACTGGATTCGTCTTCACCTTCCCACTCTTTGTCGGGTTACGAATCGTTCTCGGCATTGGCGAAGCTCCTTTCTACCCCGCAGGCATACGCAGCGTCCGCGAGTGGTTCTCCGCGGAGACGCGCGCCCGAGCCACCGCCATCATGAGTTCCTCGCAGAACTTTGGCCTGGCGGTCGCTCCACCCATCCTCACCGCCATCATGCTCTCGCTCGGG
Organism: Acidobacteriaceae bacterium; assembly: GCA_035943695.1. GTDB lineage: Bacteria > Acidobacteriota > Terriglobia > Terriglobales > Acidobacteriaceae > Edaphobacter. The sequence goes on from DASZBW010000022.1 coordinate 57,394, forward strand.
TGGCGCCAGATGTTCATCGCACTCGGCGCAGCCGGTCTACTCGTAGCTCTTGCGTGGATCGGACTGCACCGCAGCCGCAACAACACGTCTTTCCGCGAGCCCCAGCAAGAACTCGAGCCCGCGGAGAGCAGTTCCGCAACGTCTTCGAAAGCCGCATGGAGTCTGCTCATCCGTCAGCGCACCGTATGGGGCATGATGCTCGGATGGGGCGGCATCAACTACACCGCATGGCTCTACCTCTCCTGGCTACCCGCGTTCCTCCAACAGCAGCGCCACCTTTCCCTGGGGCGAACCGGCTGGCTCTCAGCTATACCGTTTCTCGCGGGAGCAATGGGCATGCTCACCAGCGGAGCTCTCTCCGATGCACAGGCCCGCGCAGGTGCACCGCTCGCCAAAGTGCATCGGCGCAACATAATCGCTGGCATGGTCATCTCCGCACTCAGCACATTCCTCGTAGCACACAGCCACACCACGACCGAAGCGGTTGCCGGCATCAGCGCCGCGATGTTTTGCATCCACTTCGCGGGCACATCCGGCTGGGGATACGTGCAGACAATCAGCCCCCTGCGCTACGTCGCATCTTTATGCGCCCTGCAGAACTTCGCCGGCTTCATGATCGCCTCAGCCGCGCCAGTGCTGACAGGCTGGCTCCTCGACCGCACCCACTCGTTCACACTTGCGCTTGGCGTCTGCTCCGTCGTCGCGCTTCTCGGCGCCATCAGCTACGCCACTCTCGCCGCGCCAGACGGGATGCGGCTCGAAGTTTAAATTCGTATCCCAGTCACAACCCATCCATCGCATCCATCCATGCGGACAAGTCTGCGCAATCCGTTTCAACATCTGCACATTTTTGCGGTCTAGACCGCAGCAACATGGCTGGTTATACTCTGGCAATCACCGGGCCCCAGCTAACTGCATCGCCTGTCGCTGTGCAGTGTCCAAACATCATCGGAGCCTCCATGCGCATCTTCAAACTTTGTAAATTGATTCCCGTTGCCCTCGTCCTCGCAACGACCTCCTCCGCCTTCGCCGACTACACCTACCAGGAGACCACGCAGATCACCGGCGGCTCGATCGTCAGCATGATGAAGCTGGCCGGAACATTCAGCTCCCAGGCACGCAAAGCGGGCGACCCCGTAGTCTCGACCCTGTACCTCAAGGGCAATCGCCTCGCCCGCGTCTCCGCCGACAGCATGGAGATCATCGATCTCGACAAGCAGAACGTCACCCATGTCGACATGGTGAAAAAGACGTATACCGTCATCACCTTTCAGCAGATGAAGGACCAGGTAGCGAAGGCGCGCCAGCAGATGCAGCAAACCACCGCGCAGCCATCCACCGCACCGGCCACCAATAACAATGTTCAGATGAGCTTCGACGTAAAAGTCCGCGAGACCGGAGCCAGCAAGCAGGTCAGCGGCCTCGACGCGAAAGAGGCCATCATGAACATGACCATGAACGCCACCGACAAGACCACACAGCAGACCGGCGCCATGGCCGTCACCAACGACCTCTGGCTGGTGCCCGAGATTCCCGGATACAAACAGATCGGCGAATTCTACGCACGCATGGGCAAGGAGATGGGTTCCATCACCGCAGGCGTAGGCCTCGACCTCAGCAAAATGCTGGCGCAGAATCCCGGAGCTTCGCAGGCGCTGACCGACATGGGCAAGGAGATGCAGAAGATCAAAGGCGTGCCCGTCCTGCAAATCATGCGCATGGGAACGACGATCAACGGCCAGCCTCTCCCCGCGGCATCCGAGGCCCCGCTCCCACCCGACAATACGCCAGCCATGCCCAGCGGCAGCGACATCGCAAAGCAGTCCGCCGCCTCTGCAATCACCAGTCGCCTCGGCTCATTCGGAGGCTTCGGCGGCTTCGGCCACAAGAAGCAACCGCCCCCACCACCCGCAGACCCAACTCCAGCGACAGCGGCCACCCCCACCAGCGCGATCCTCATGGAATCGCAAACCACCATCTCCAGCTTCTCCTCAGCCGCCGTCGACGCATCGCACCTCGAAGTGCCATCGGGCTTCAAACAGGTCCAGGCGGAGGGGACGCGCTAGCTGGCCCGTCGCCCTACCGAACGGCACAAAATACGCTCCACTAGGGCATACGGTCACCCGCTTGTCGGACATGCGACAATCTTTGTAGCGACCTATGCCCATACCAGCTGAAAATTCATCCACGACCGCGGCACCTGAGGCTCCGGTTGCGGTCCCCGCGCCAGCGCAGATCACCCCGGCTCTGCTAAAAACGCACAGCATCACACCCGACGAGTACGCCCGCATCGAAAAGCTGATGGGCCGCACCCCCAGCCTCACCGAGCTGGGCATCTTCTCCGTCATGTGGTCTGAGCACTGCTCCTACAAGTCCAGCCGCGTCCATCTCAAGCGCCTGCCCACCAAAGGCACACGCACCTCCGGCCCCGGCTCCGTAGTCCAGGGCCCCGGCGAGAACGCCGGCATCATCGACGTAGGCGACGGCTGGGCCTGCGCCTTCAAGATCGAATCGCATAACCACCCCAGCTACATCGAGCCGTACCAAGGCGCAGCCACAGGCGTCGGCGGCATCCTGCGCGACATCTTCACCATGAACGCCCGCCCCTTCGCCGTCATGGACTCCCTCCGCTTCGGCCCACTCGATGAAGCCGAACCCGACGAAACTCTCCGCCGCAAAAATCACGCCGTAGTCAACGGCGTAGTAGGCGGCATCGCGGGCTACGGCAACTGCTTCGGCGTCCCCAACCTCGGCGGCGAGACGCGCTTCGAGCCCTGCTACAGCGGCAACCCTCTGGTCAACGCCTTCGCCCTCGGCCTCGTCCGCACCGACGAGATCTTCTACGCCAAGGCCACCGGCGTCGGCAACCCCGTCCTCTACGTCGGCGCCAAGACCGGCCGCGACGGCATCCACGGCGCAACCATGGCCTCCGAAGAGTTCACCGAAGGCTCCGAGCAGAAGCGCCCTAACGTACAGATGGGCGATCCCTTCATGGAGAAGCTTCTCCTCGAAGCCTGCCTAGAAGCCATGACCACCGGCGCAGTCCTCGGCATTCAGGACATGGGCGCCGCCGGCCTCACCTGCTCCACCTGCGAGATGGGCGCACGCGGCGAACTAGGCGTCTCCATTGAGCTCGACCGCGTCCCGCAGCGCGAGACCGGCATGACCAGCTACGAGATCATGCTCTCGGAATCGCAGGAACGCATGCTCCTCGTCGCCGACAAAGGCCGCGAACACGAAGTCCTTGCCGTCTTCGCCAAGTGGGGCCTCGACGCCTCCATCGTAGGCATCGTCACCGCCGACGACGTAATGCGTGTCACCCACCACGGCGAACTCGTAGCCGAGATCCCCAACAAAGCCCTCACCGACGACGCACCGGTCTACAACCGCCCTGTCGGCACCTGGAAGTCCCCCTTCCCACTCGATCCACCTGCCTCCGTCCTCGAAGCACTCAAGCAACCACGCGACTACACCGCCGACCTCAAAAAGCTCCTCGCCTCCGCCAATATCTGCGACAAACGCTGGGTCTTCGAGCAGTACGACTCCATGGTCCAAACCAACACCGTCCAGGGCCCCGGCAGCGAAGCCGGCGTCATGCGCATCAAGAACAATGACGGCCAGCCCCAGCGCGGCATCGCCATGGCCCTCGCCGGCAACGGCCGCTGGTGTTATCTCGACCCCAAACTCGGTGCCATGCACGCCGTAGCCGAAGCCGCCCGCAAGGTAGCCTGTACCGGCGCCACCCCCGTGTCGGCCACCAACTGCCTCAACTTCGGCAACCCCGAAAAACCCGAGATCATGGCGCAGCTCTCCTCAGCCATCGACGGCATCGCCGAAGCCTGTACCGCACTCGGCACCCCCGTCACCGGCGGCAACGTCAGCCTCTACAACGAGACTAAAGGCGAAGGCATCTATCCCACCCCGGTCATCGGAATAGTGGGCCTGCTCGACGACGTATCCAAAGCCGTGCCCAGCGGCTTCCAATCCATCGGCGCAAAGGTCCTGCTGCTCCAATCCACCGCAGGAACCCCAGCCGCACTGGACCAGGAGTTGGGCAGCTCCGACTTCGCCCGCACCAATCTCAATGAGTTTTGGGGCACACCTCCATGGATCGACCTCGAAGCAGCCGCAGCCATGAACAAGGCCCTCGCCGCACTCGCCCAGCGCGGCCTCATTCGCTCAGCCGAAGACATCTCCGACGGCGGCCTCGCAGTAGCTCTGGCCCGCTCCACCTTCGTTAAAAACATCGGCGTCAAAGCCACCCTCGGCGCACTCTCCGAAGCTGAATACACCTCCGCACTCTTCGCCGAGAACGCCACAGAAGTCCTGGTCACCTGCGACTTCGAAGATTACGGCCACATCTGCACCCTCCTCGATGAGATGGGCGACCACATCTGGCCCCTCGACCTCGGCGAAACCATCCCCGACCAGGTCCAGATCTTCGCCGGCAGCATCCCCTTGATCGAAGCACCCATCACCGACCTCCGCCACCCCTGGTCCCACACCCTCGAATCGCAGCTAGCAGCGGAGGTCGTCACCGCATGATGGACATTGAAAACACCAAAGCGGTTATCGACACGGTGAATCCTGCTCCCTGTTCCCTGCTCACTGTTCCCTCAGCCGTTGACGACGACGACGACTCCACCCCTTTCGACAAACTCCGCGAAGAGTGCGGCGTCATGGCCGTCTACGGCCACCCCGACGCCGCCCGCCTCACCTATTGGGGCCTCTACGCCCTGCAGCATCGCGGCCAGGAGTCAGGCGGCATCGCCTCCGCCGACGGCACCGACGTCAACGACATCAAGGGCATGGGCCTCGTCTCCGAGATCTTCACCGACGACGTCCTCGCCCGCCTCCCCGGCCACATCGCCATCGGCCACACCCGCTACTCCACCACCGGCGACTCCGCCCTGCTCAACGCGCAGCCCATCTCCGTCGAGTCCACCAAGGGCCTCATCGCCATCGCCCACAACGGGAACCTCGTCAACCTCGGCAACTCCAGGGCACGCCTCGAGCGCGACGGCGCGCTCTTTCAGACGACCTCCGACTCCGAGATCATCGTCCAGCTCATCGCGCACTCCAAGTGCTCTATGCTGGTCGACTGCATCGCCGAATCGCTCGCCCAGGTCGAAGGCGCCTTCTCCATCGTCATGATGACGCGCAACCGCATCTTCGCCGCCCGCGATCCTCACGGCTTCCGCCCACTCTCCATGGGCCGCATCCCCGGTGTCGACGGCGCACCCGACACCTTCGTCTTCGCCTCCGAGACCTGCGCCTTCGATCTCCTCCACGCCAAGTACGAGCGCGACGTAGAACCCGGCGAACTCGTCATGGTCTCCGAAGACGGCGTCACCAGCCGTCGCTACTCACCCCAGACCACCCCAAACGCCAGCTGCATCTTCGAGCACGTATACTTCGCCCGCCCCGACTCCCGCATCTACGGCCGCTGGGTCCAGCAGTCCCGCGAAGAGATGGGCCGCCAGTTGGCCCGCGAGTCCGGCATCTCCGCCGACCTCGTCGTCCCCGTCCCCGACTCCGGCGTCACCGCCGCCATCGGCTACGCCGCAGAGAGCGGCATCCCCTTCAACCTCGGCCTCATCCGCAACCACTACGTCGGCCGCACCTTTATCCAGCCAGAGCAGCGAGTCCGCGACTTCGGCGTCCGCATGAAGCTCAACCCCGTCCGCAGCCTGCTCGAAGGCAAGCGCGTCATCCTCATCGACGACTCCATCATCCGCGGGACTACATCCAGAAAAATCGTCCGCATGGTAAGAGCCGCAGGCGCAACCGAAGTCCACATGCGCATCACCTGTCCACCCACCATCTCACCCTGCTTCTACGGCGTCGACACACCCAGCAAAAAAGACCTCATCGCCGCCAACAACACCGTCGAGCAGATCCGCGATTTTATCGAAGCCGACTCACTTGCCTATCTCTCCCTAGTCGGTCTCACGCATTCCTGCACCACCGGTGAGCCTGCAAACGGCCTGTCCCCCGCCAGCTTCTGCACTGCCTGCTACACCGGCAACTATCCCACACAATGGGTCGACGTCGAAGAGATTCTGCCCGCGACAGTAGGCGCTTAGCTCAGTCACCGCCGCAGCATCGCAGCTATTCGCCGCCCTTACAGCTCGCGCGAGCCTTCTCCAGCAGCTCCGGCGAATACTTCTCCGGTATCTTGACGAACTTGACGTTATCCTTCTGCGCCCGCTGCATCATGTCGTTCATCACGTCCTGCGTCTCCAGATAGACCTTCTGATCCAGCGTATAGTTCTGCGTTTCAATCACCGTCAACTTCCCCGTGACGGTTGCGGTCACAGCGACGCCCCAGAACATTCCCTTCGTCTTCTTGCCTTCCGCGAAGATCACGCAACTAGAGTTATGAGTCAGCATGCCCCACGCAGTCGGTTCCTGAGCCACCGGGTCCTTCGCAGAGGCAAAGCGGAACGAAGACGCGACAGTCAAGAGCAAGATGCAGCAACGAAGTTTCATATAAGCCTCGGAATGACTTCGATATCCTATCTGCCCAGAAAGCCCTCGTCAATTTGTCGGATCGGACGCGCAACCTAGCAGATCGTTTCGCAACAATCGACAGCAAAAAGAACAGCCACCGGATTCACCCAGTGGCTGTTCGACTACACGCTTACAACCCGACTACAAGTTGGGAATGGTCCATTTCTGATTGCTCCCACCGGAACAATCGAGGATGTCCAGCTGGATGCCATTCGTCGTGCTCGAACCCGGGATATCAAGGCAGCGTCCCGATCCCGCGTTGACCAGCGTACCGCCAACCGGAGTCCAGGTCTGGCTCCCTGCCCCGCTGCAGCTTTCCAGATCAACCAGGCTGCCGTTGCCGGTTCCGCCGCCAGCGACACTCACGCATTTCCCGTCAAACCGCACCGTGTGATTGTAGATCTCCCACTGCTGCGACGAATTGTTGTTGCAGCCGTAGCTATCGACATGTGTTCCGCTGCTCGCCAAGCCTCCCTTGTCATCCAGGCACTTGCCAGAGATGCCCGAAGTGATCGCGCCCTGTGCCGGAGCCAGAAACTGCTGATTGGTCCCCGATCCGCAATCCCAGATGTCCAGCTGCGACGAGGTGTTGCCGCCCGGATCATCCAGGCAGCGGCCGGAAGTCGGATTCTTCAATGTTCCGTTGCTCTGCACCGTCCATTGCTGATTCGCTCCGCCGTTGCACGTGTAAAGATCCACCAGGCTGCCGTTACCCGTTCCTCCGCCAACAACATCCAGGCAAAGATAATGCGTAATCACCCTGCCGCTGTTGAAGTTGAACTGCTGCCGGCCTGCATTCGCGCAAGGGGTGATGTAAACCTTCGCGCCCGAGGTCAACGTCCCGCCATCCAGGCATTCGCCCGAGATACCCGAGTAGACATAACCGGTTGGCCGCGTCACGCTCCCAGCCACAGGATCCTTCACCCATCCGTTGCCGATCACAGTCAGGATCGCTCCGTCCCATGCATCCGAAAGTTTCTGGTAGCCGCCGTCATTTGGGTGCAGCCCATCTGAAAGGTCGGACGTAGTCAGCGCGCTCGTATCCACCAGGATGATATGTTTCCCCGCACTAGCCCGCGAGTTGATGATGCCAGGAAGGGCATTGTTGAATGTAACAACCTGGGACTCTACGCTCGGTGTCGCGTTAACAATCAACTTCGCCACCAGCACCGTAGCGTCCGGCTCGTTAGAAAATATCTGGTCAATCAGCGACGCCAGCCTGTTCGGAGCATTCGCCACGTCATCATTCAGTCGCAGATCATTAATTCCCGCCAGCAGCAGTACAACATTCGGCTTGTAGCTGGCCAAAGCTGTATTCGTCAACGCCGCAATCTGAGCGATCTCGTAGCCCGAGTGTCCTTCATGGTCCGGATCAGCCGTTGGTCCATCGTTCAGCGTACCAACCATATCCACGGTTCCCACCTGCGTCGACAAAGAGCTGTAGAGATCCCCACGGTAGCCATTCCCCGTGCTGCTCTTATAACCAGCCGTAATCGAGTCGCCCAGGGGCATGATTCTGAGGTTGCTTGTCGATTGCGCAAGAGCCGGCAATCCAGTAAGAGCCAGCACTGCACTGGCCGCGAAACTACACACTACCGAAATTCGGGGGAGGCGAAGCATAGGGATACTCCTAGAGGGGATATAAGCTAGTCGCAAAAAGTTCGGCACAGCAACCCATCGCGCGGTGCTCGTTAGGCGACGACGGAACCATGGAATTTTATGCACGGCGAATGTATGCGCCCGACCCTGCGCGTGTCAATGCTTTCCTGCAAGATTTCGCGCCTGGGCCATCCAGGTACATCTGCGCCCGCAAAAGCAAGTTCAGCTTCGCCGTCACCGTTCCTTAATCGCCGTCACCGTTCCTTAATCGTCGTCCGGCGCCCCCGACCCCTTCTGATGCAGAAAGAAATCCTTCGTCAGCCGCGTAGGAATTGGGACAAAGGGCGCCGGCGCCTGCGTGTAGTCGAAGCAATCCCGAAAATCGTCCGCAGCGGTATCGCGAGTCCCCAGCGTAGGCAATCCGAAGATCTCCTCCGTGTACCGCAGAAATCCACTCGCCTCATGCGTCGTATGCGACACATACCCACGCCGCGCATACGGCCCAACCACGATCACCGGCACACGAAAGCCGAGGCCCATGTCATCGGTCTTCGGCGGCGCAACATGGTCATAGAACCCGCCCCAATCGTCCCACGCAATAAATATCGTCGTCGACTTCCAATACTTACTCTGCCCAATCGCGTTCACCACCGTCGCAACCCAATCCGGCCCCTGCGCCGGAGCCCCCGGATGATCGGAGTTATTCATCGCCGGCACAACCCACGTCACCTGCGCCAGATGTCCCGCCGCAATATCCGTCAGGATCGAAGTCTCCGGCGAGGTGACATCCTCATGCCAGTCCGCACCGAACCTTATATGCCGAATCGCCTGGTACGCGGACAGCATAAAGAAGAGATCATCATGCGCAGACGGCGCATAGTAGCGCCACGTAATTCCCTTCGCATCCAGCAGGTCCGCCATCGTCTTGTAGTCGAAGCACGGATATACCCCCGGCCGATCCGTCCCATTCGGCCCCACCAGCGGCACGCGCGCATTCGCCTTCGCATCGCAGCCCCAAACATTCCCACTCGGATTCTCGCTCGCCTTCCCGGACTGCCCCGCGATCATGTACTGATGCGCCACAAAGCTCGGCCCAGTGTTCGACTGAAACATCCGGTCGCCCAGCGTGTACTGCCGCGCCAGCGTCCAGTACGCCTCAATCTCTTTCGGCGAAATATACGAATAAGCGGTAGCAGCCACCTTCGCATCGGGCGCAAAGTTATCCATCTTGCCGCCGTCCCACTGCCTCCACCACCCCGTATGCGTGTGGTCCAGATCCGGTCCATTGCCCAGCGCAGTCGGCCGCAGCGGTATCGACGCGCCATGCAGCATCCCCGAGTTCACCGTATCCGCCCCAGGAAATCCATGGAACAGATGATCGAACGAGCGATTCTCCTGCATGATGACAACGATGTGCTGAATCGGCATCGCCACTGCGGATGCATCCACTCGATGCGTGCGCCGCGATACTACCGTAAACGCCGTATACCCCGCTACAAAGGCGATCAATACGAGGATGACAAATCGTCCCGCAGCACGCATGTCTACTCCGATGGCAGCCGAAGCGCAGCATAGTCGCATCCAGCAACCAACGCAAGCGCCTCCACCACAAGATTGTGGTCCTCCCGCTGCGCCAGCCCCGAGACAGTGACCGCACCAACGATTCCGGTACCGGCTACGTTGATCGGAAACGATCCGCCATGCGCCGCATACTCCTCCTCCGGCAGGTTGTAGCGCGCCCCAAACGTCATCCCCGACTGCGCCAGCAAACGCCCCACATGGTACGAGCTCTTATGGAACCGCGCGACAACAGCCGACTTCCGCGCCACCCACCGCTGATTCTCCGGCGTGGTCCCTGGCATCGCCGCAAAGAAAAGCTGCTGATGCGGTGCCCCGAACCGCCGCACATCGATCGCGACGCGGTGTCCACGCTCTATCGCCATTCCCCGCAACGTAGTCCCGATCACCCAGGCAATCTCCGGCCCAAAACGGCTCAGAGCGAGCTCCGCCTCCTGCTTCGCAATGGCAGTGATATCCGCAGCAATCTCGTCGTTGGTTGGCATCAATCTCCTGTCATGCCACCCATGGAAACTAAAACGACGCATCCACAGGCGACAGCAACAGAATACCCACCTTCCACCGTCAATACACTATGTTTTTGCGGCCGCTATACCCCACGTCACGATTGACCGATCAGCACCCCGGCCGCAAACACCAGCCCGCCCCCGACAATCACCTGCAGGCAGCTCAACGCGAAGCTCGTCTTGAAGTATCGATGCCGGATGAGCGCGATCACTACCAGTTCGATGCCAACCACCGCATACGCCCAGGTGAGCGCGGTATGAACGTCGGGGATAAGAAACGGCAGCGTATGCAGGAACCCACCGATGAATGTCATCAGCCCCGTAATCAGCCCACGGAACACCGGCTTGCCGCGCCCGGTCAGCTCGCCGTCATCTGACAGCCCCTCGGAGAAGGCCATCGAGATTCCCGCCCCCACCGCCGACGCCGCACCGATCAGAAACACCGTATGCGAGTTATGGGTAGCAAATGCAGTAGCGAAGATAGGTGCCAGCGTCGAGACCGAGCCATCCATCAGCCCCGCCAGCCCAGGCTGAACGACGCGCAGCACAAAGCTTTGGTCATTGCGGACCAGCTCGCCAAGCTCATCAAGGGAAGGAACAAGATCTGACATTCGAAGATTTAGATGCAGAAAACTCCGTTCCGAGGCTGTTTGGCGCACGGAACGGAGCTTGAATTATCAACCTCAAAAGCAACTTTGAAGTCTCCAAAGAGGCTTCGAGTCTACCTAGTTAGCTGCGACCTATTGCCCGCGACGGGCCGGACCAGAGCGGCTGCCGCCAGGGCGACTGCTGCTCGAACGGCCTCCGCCGCCGCTGCGTTTGCCTGCAAAACCGCCGCCAGCGCCGCTACCACCACTACGGCTGCGGAATCCGCCGCCGCCGCCGCTGCTCTTTCCCTTGTACGGGCTCGAACCGATGTTGCGGGCCTGCGTCTGCGCCGACGCGTCGCCAGACTTCCACGAACGTGTCTCCAGCGCAAGCAGTTCACCGCTGGCCTTATTGAGATCGAGAGGCTTGTTGCGCTCCTCTTTCTCAAGGTTCTTATCGGCCTCGCTCCACTCAAACTTTACCTTCAGTTCGCGCTCCATCTTGCGAGCGTCAGAGCGCTCCTGAGGCATGACGAACGTAGTCGCAACGCCATGTGCCCCGGCGCGTCCGGTCCGCCCAATGCGGTGGACAAAGTCGTCAGTTCCGTTGGGCAGGTCGTAGTTCACCACGTGCGCGATGTCCGAAACGTCGATACCGCGAGCAGCCACGTCCGTCGCAACCAGGACGCGGTGCTTGCCGTTTGAGAATCCTTTTAGCGCAGCCGTGCGCTGCGACTGTGAGCGATCCCCGTGGATCACATCAACGTCGTGCCCCGCACGCTCAAGCTTCTTGGCGATGCGGTCCGCTCCATGCTTGGTGCGGGAGAACACCAGAAACGTACCCTTTTCCTCGCCCAGCATCTGGTCGAGCAGACCAAGTTTCTGGTCCTGCATGACAGTGATCGCACGCAACGTCACCTGATCACTCGGTTTCGATGTCTGACCAATCTCGACGCGGACAGGATTCCGCACATAGTCGCGCACGATTTCGCGCACGTTCGCATCCAGCGTAGCCGAGTAACACATCGTCTGCCGGGTACGCGGAAGTGCTCCGACAATGCGGCGAATCGCAGGCAAAAAGCCCATATCCAGCATGCGATCCACTTCGTCCAGCACCAGCATTTCAACCGTGCTGACATTGACGGCACGGCGGCGAAGGAAATCCTCCAGCCGTCCCGGAGTAGCCACCACGAGCCGCGGACCGCGGCCCAGCTGATCGAGCTGCGTGTTCTCCGAAAGGCCGCCGCAGACTAGCACAGCGTCGTTCTTCGAGTTTGGTACCAGCTTCGCGTAGCCTTCGATCACCTGCATCGCCAACTCGCGCGTAGGCAGCAGGATCAGCGAACGGATAGGTCCACGCTTTCCCTTGGTCGCAGCGATCGGATTGCGATCCATGTGCTCGATCATCGGGATCAGAAAGCTGAGCGTTTTGCCGGTTCCGGTAGAAGCGGTGGCCAGGATATCGCTGCCAAGCAGCGCGGGCGGAATCGCCTTCGCCTGCACGGGTGTGGGGGTCTTGAAGCCAGCGGTGTGAAGGCGGCTCTTCAGACCCTCAGAAATACTGAAGTCATTGAAGTGAACATTCTTCAGGAAAGGCAGATGCGTCGCGGGGTCGATCTGGATCTCGGAAGAGTCAACGGTCGAGTTGAGCGATGCGGCGTTTGTCTGGATGACGTTGGAGTGAGCGGGTGCTGAAGTGAGAGCCTGCGGCTCAAGCGTTGCGGTAGTCAAGTGTGGTCCTTAGATGATTGATGAGGTAAAACGCAAATAGATGCAGCGGTGCGCAAGGCACCTTGGGAACTTCCATCAGCATGCTATCGGTTTCGATGAGCTGCTGCTGCACGGCGAGACTCGTCCATTGACGTGTCTTCCAGCCAGAGCAACCAGCGCGTCTTCTTGCGGATCAGGGCCCTGGTTCGGCCTCACATCCAATGCAAAGGTCTGCGGTGGAAAGGCAGTCGCAGTCTCTGGCCAGCGATTCTCAGAGCCTTCCTGAAGATCCTTGCCTGCGATGCCCGCAGTCGAGTTCATCGAATGCATAGTTAGTATAGCACGCCGCGAAGAGGGATGGCCGATGGAGCATCGTAGAGAGGCAGGAAAGCAAATAGGCCGCACCCTTCGCAGGACGCGGCCTATAGTTTCAAGTTCCAAGACGTTGAAGACTAAAAATTCTCTTCCGGAAGATCGAGATCATCGTCCTCGTCTTCATCTTCGTCTTCGTCTTCGTCATCATCATCGAAGTTGCCGAAGCTTGCGGCGAGAGTCGCAGCGGGAAGGACCGAGGTCGGCCCCGGAACTGGATTGCCCTGCTCGTCAATCTTCATTCCCAGCGAGAGGCCCATCTGCGCGAGAATTTCCTTGATCTCGTTCAGCGACTTGCGTCCGAAGTTCTTGGTCTTCAGCATCTCGGCTTCTGTCTTCTGAATGAGTTCACCGATGGTCGCGATGTTTGCATTCTTCAAGCAGTTGTAGCTGCGCACAGAAAGCTCAAGCTCTTCGACCGAGCGATTCAGATTATCGTTACGCATGCCGGGTGAGTCCAGCGAATCGTGACCGGCCTCCATCTCCTCCTCGAAGTTGATGAAGATGCTCATGTGGTCCTTAAGCAGCTTGGCGGAGAGGCCAAGCGCGTCCGCCGGAAACACGGTGCCATTGGTCCAGATCTCAAGCGTCAGCTTGTCGTAGTCCGTGATCTGGCCAAGACGTGCAGCCTCGACAAGGTAGTTCACCTTGCGAACCGGCGAATGGACGGAGTCCACAGGAATAAAGCCGAGCCCAAGGTCGGCGTCGAAGTTTTTGTCGGCGGAGATATAGCCGCGGCCACGCTTGAGGCGCATCTCCATGTCGATCTTGCCGCCTTCCGAGACGGTGCAGATGTAGACGTCTTTGTCCAGGATCTCGACGTCGCCGTCGGCTTCGATCATGCCAGAAGTAATCACGCCAGCCGCATCAGCACGAAGGTACATCGCCTTGGGGCCGTCGCCGGCAAGCTTGAAGGGAACCTGCTTGAGGTTGAGAATGATGTCGGTCGCGTCTTCAACGACGCCAGAGATCGACTGGAACTCATGCAGCACGCCTTCAATGCGGACAGCCGTAACAGCTGCGCCTTCAATCGAGGAAAGCAGGGTGCGGCGAAGTGCGTTGCCGACGGTCGTTCCAAAGCCACGCTCAAATGGCTGAGCAGAGAACTTTCCGTACTTCTCGGTAAGTGTTTCGGTATCGACGGCGAGACGCTTGGGCTTCTGAAAACCTCTCCAAAGCATGTGTTTCTCCTTTATCCGGCTCATTCGCGATGCATTTTGCGAAGGCAGGGTGTTTCGGTTGCGGGCTGAGTTGTGGTTGGTGCGGGTGAGCATTCTGGCGAAGCGAAGAGCAAATGCTCAGCTTCTTCGCTTCGCTCAGAATGACACGATGGTGGATTACTTCGAGTAAAGTTCGACGATCAGCTGCTCGTTGACGGGCAGATTGATGTCCTCACGCTTCGGCAGGGCAATGACCTTGCCGGAGAGGTTTTCGCGGCTGATGTCGAGCCACTGCACGGCGCGCTGACCGCTGGCGAAATTACCGGATTCCTCGAGGACGACAAGCTTCTTCGAGCCTTCGCGGATCTGGATCTCATCGCCAACCTTGCACTGGAAGGAGGGGATGTTCACCTTGCGGCCGTTGACCTGAATATGTCCATGACGGACGATCTGCCGAGCCTGACGACGGCTCATCGCGAAGCCGAGACGGTAGCAGACGTTGTCGAGGCGTGTCTCAAGCTGCTGCAACAGAAGTTCGCCAGTTACGCCGGTGCGGTTCGCAGCCTTCTGGTAGTACGCGCGAAACTGCGTCTCGAGCGTGAAGTAAATGCGCTTGGCCTTCTGCTTCTCACGGAGCTGCAGGCCGTAGCCTACAACCTTCTTCACCTTGCGCGACTGGCCATGCTGGCCGGGAGGAAAGTTGCGCTTTTCAACTGGGCATTTGTCGGTGAAACACTTCGATCCCTTGAGGAAAAGCTTGGTGCCGTCGCGGCGGCAGAGGCGGCAGACGGGTCCTGTATAACGTGCCATTCTATTGCTCCTATAAATTCTGGTGACTGAGTTCAGGTGACGATCGGTTTACACGCTCTCGCGCTTCATCCCGATCCGGGTCATTGCATGCATCAAACGCGGCGGCGCTTGGGCGGACGGCAGCCGTTGTGCGGCATCGGCGTAACGTCGCGGATCGAGCGGACATCGATGCCCACCGTTGCGAGAGCGCGGATTGCAGACTCGCGGCCCGATCCAGGACCGGAGACCCGCACATCGACCGAGCGCAGACCGTGGTCGCGCGCGGCAGCTGCAGCACCCGCCGCAGCCTGCTGCGCTGCAAACGGAGTTCCCTTGCGGGAGCCGCGAAAGCCAAGCGAGCCGGAGGACTTCCAGGACAGCGTGTTGCCTGCCTGGTCGGTAATCGTGACGATCGTATTGTTGAAGGTCGCCTGAATGAAGACCAGGCCGTACGGAACATTTTTGCGTTCCCGCTTCTTGAACTTCTTATTCTTGCCCGCGGTCTTGGCGCCGCCCGCCTTATTCTGTGTCTTCGCCATTATTTGGTCGCTTTCTTCTTGCCGGCAACCGTGCCCTTACGGGGGCCCTTGCGCGTGCGAGCGTTGGTGTGGGTGCGCTGGCCGCGAACCGGCAGCGACCGACGGTGGCGAAGGCCACGATAAGACTGAATTTCGATCAGCCGCTTAATGTTGAGCGAGATGTCCTTGCGCAGATCGCCTTCGATCTGTCCCTGCTGCTCAATAACCTGACGGATGCGGTTCAGCGCATCCTCGTCGAGCGTGCCGACCTTCGCGATGGGATCGACGTCGGCTGCGGCAAGAATCTTTGCCGCGCGCGAGTCGCCGATGCCGAAGATGTAAGTGAGTCCGATACGCACCTGTTTGTTATTCGGTACGTCGACTCCAGCAATACGTGCCATGGGGTTCCTTTTCGTTTGGGCTCTTTGAGCGCTGACGGCCTTGGAGCAAGGTGATCGGTTTGCGGATATCCGCCGGGTTCAACGCAAGCCTTAACTTCAGCTAACTAGCCTGGCGGGGCCGGGTGATGCTGCTCTCGGCGCGATGCCGAGGACAAACAACTAACCTTGACGCTGTTTATGCTTGGCGTTTTCGCAGATTACGCGAACGACGCCGCGGCGGTGGATGACCTTGCACTTGTCACAGATCTTCTTTACGGATGCGCGGACTTTCATAACAACTCCTCAATACAGCCGTTACCCCTGAACCTTCGCTATTACTGAAGGCCGAGCCAACGCGCTCTCACTTCTTGAATTTGTTCAGCGAAAAGCCAAGAGCTGAAAGCTCTCAACTAACCTCTGCTTCTCGTCTACTTATAGCGGTAGACGATGCGGCCCCGATTGAGATCGTACGGACTAAGCTCAATCGCGACGCGGTCGCCGGGGAGGATCTTAATGAAGTTCTTGCGCATGCGCCCGGAAATATGGGCGAGGGCCTGGTGCTTGTTTTCAAGCTCCACCTTGAACAACGCATTGGGCAGCGTCTCGACGACCACCGCCATTACTTCAATTGCATCTTCCTTCGACAAACGCTCTCCTTGTGAAAGACGGGGCCAATCGAATCGGAACCCACGTCCTGCTGCTGCGTACCTACACACACAGCATCTCTGAGTATACCCCAAAACAATGCCGAAATCCTACCGTGTTAGTACCAGCGGGCCATCTTTTGTGATAGCGACGGTGTGCTCAAAGTGCGCACTGTAGCTTCCGTCGAGGGTCACCGTAGTCCAGCCATCCGGCAAAACCTTCACCCCGGCACCGCCCGCATTGATCATGGGCTCGATCGCCAGCACCATCCCCGCCTTCAGCCTAGGCCCTTTCCCGCGTGTGCCGAAATTGGGAAGCTGCGGATCCTCATGCATCGAGCGGCCAATCCCGTGACCGACAAATTCCTTCACCACCCCAAAACCCGCGCCCTCGCACATCTCCTGCACGGCAGCGGAAATATCGAAGAGTCGCCCCCCTACCTGAGCCTGATCAATGGCTTTGTAGAGCGAGGCTTCCGTGACTTCGAGCAGCTTGCGCGTCGTCGGAGACTGCGTACCAATGGCATAGGTCACCGCACAGTCCGAATAAAAACCATCGAGGATGACGCCGCAGTCAATAGAAATGATGTCCCCGTCAGCCAGGATTCGCTTGACACTGGGAATGCCGTGAACCACTTCGCTATTGACAGACGTACAAAGCACGGCGGGAAATCCGTGATACCCCTTGAATGCGGAGATGACATGGAGGGCGCTCATCTTAGCGGCCGCAGCATTTTCAAGGTCCATCGTCGAAGCACCCGCGACCACAAGCGGCTTAACCGCCTCGTGCACCTGCCGAAGCGCCTCGCCGGAGCGGCGCATCTTGTCGATCTCTAAAGGAGTCTTGATCTGAATCGCCATGATGATTTGTTCGATAAAGCCTAACGGCTTTGGTCACGGAGCTGATGGAGAGCCGCCTCGATTGAGCCAATTACCGAGTTGACGGGCTGACCACCGTCGACTTCTCCAAAGCGGCCGAGTCTACGGTAGTGTTCAATGACAGGTGCGGTCTGCTGATCGAAAGTCTTCATCCGCTCCGTGAAGACCTCCTCGGTATCGTCAGGCCGCTGCATCAGGTGAGTGCAATCGTTGTCGCAGCGCCCTGCTGTCTTGGGTGGCTGCGAATAAATATTGAAGATACTTTTGCAGATAGGGCAGACGCGTCGCCCCGTAATGCGTTCCAGCAGCTGCTCGTAGCCTACGACAATGCTGATTGCAACGACAGGAAGATTCGGCGCAAGCGATAACTCGGTCAGAGTGGAATCGAGAAAGTTTGCCTGGTCCAGTGTCCGGGGATAGCCATCGAGAATATACCCGCGTCGCGTGTCTTTTTCATACAGCCGATTCAGGACCATCTCGTTGACCAGGGTGTCGTCGACCAATCGTCCGGCAGCCATAATTTCCTGCGCTCGAACTCCCAGTGCCGTGCCGCTCGCGATGTTTCCGCGCAGCAGATCTCCTGTCGATATCTGGGGAATCCCGTACCGGTTTACCAGAAATTGCGCCTGCGTGCCTTTGCCCACACCGGGGGCGCCCAGAAGCAGGACAGGTCCTGGCATAAAGGATTGCTCTGCCGGAGCTGTCGCGTACGATGCCGAGTCTGACGTCAACGGAATAGCCTTACCAGCTACGCCGGCCGCGAATCCGGCCGCTCTTCGGCGAAAAGCCGTCATAGTGCCGCATGATAAGCTGCGATTCAACTTGCTGAACGGTATCCATGGCCACTCCGACAACGATGAGCAGCGATGTGCCGCCAAAGTAGAACGTGAGACCAAGGCCTTGGGTCATCCAGGTAGGGAACGCATCGAAGGCTCGTCCGACCAGCCAGAGGTGATTGAGGTGAATTCCACTGGTCAGAATATTGGGAATCATCTGGACGACCACCAGATAAATGGCGCCGACAAAAGTAATCCGCGTCAGCACGTCGTTGATGAAGTCCGACGTCCGGCGGCCTGGCCGGATGCCTGGAATGAAGCCACCATATTTGCGCATGTTGTCCGCAATGTCGTCCGGACGGAAAACGATGGAGATATAGAAGTAAGCGAAAAATATAATCGCCACTGCATTCAACACAACGTACCACGGCTCTCCGGGAGCCAGTGCACGCAGGATCGGGCCGAAGAAGGAAGTGTCCTCGATCTTGGCGCTGCCAAAAAAGCTTCTTCCCATCAGGAGCAACGGAACCGACAAAATGGAGCTGGCGAAGATGATCGGCATCACTCCACCCGAATTGACGCGCAGGGGAAGATGAGTCGATTGGCCTCCCATCATCTTGCGCCCGACGATACGCTTCGCGTACTGCACAGGGATGCGCCTCTCGGAACGCTCGACAAAAATGATGAAGCCCACCACCGCGACCATGACGACAATAAGCAAAAGAATGGCGAGCGGTGTAAAGGGTCCCCACGTCTGATTGCGGGCCTTCTCCACGAGATCGGAAATGCCGTGGGGCAGGCCAACGACAATACCCGCGAAGATCAAGAGCGACATGCCGTTGCCGATTCCACGCTCGGTAATCTGTTCGCCCAACCACATGATGAAAGCGGTGCCCGCGGTAAGCGTAATGATGCAGAGAGGGATGAACTCAAAGCGCGGGATCGTAACCAGATGCGAGTTCTGCCCCGTAAGCATCAGCGCGATGCCAAAACTTTGAACGACGCCCAGCAGAATGGTGACGTAGCGCGTCCACTGCGTAATCTTGCGGCGGCCAAGCTCGCCTTCTTTTTGCAGTTTTGCAAGCGGCTCATAAATTACCGTCAGCAGCTGAAAGATGATCGACGCCGTAATGTAGGGCATAATGCCCAGCGCAAAAATAGTGAGCCGGCGCAGATTGCCACCAGTGAAGAGATCAGCCAACCCAAGCGCGGAATTGGAGTTCGCACCAAAGAACTGCGAGAGAGCATCCGAATTAATGCCCGGGGTTGGGATGAAGGCCCCCAGGCGATACACAGCCAACAAGCCGAGCGTGAAGAGGACACGCTTGCGCAGGTCGGGGATGCGAAAGATGTTGGCGAATTTCTCTAACATCGGAACCTCTTTGATGGTGCGTGAAGCCTCGACTTCCACCGAGGCTTCAACGTTGACTCTTCATCCTAGTCGAAACCGCGCGCAGAATGCACTCGCGTAATTTAGGAGCCGATCAGGATTGCCTTGCCGCCTGCTTTTTCGATCGCTTCCTGCGCACTCTTCGAAAATTTGTGGGCATGAATCGTAACCGGACCAGTAAGCTCACCGTTTTTGAGTACCTTGATCAGGCCGTTCTTCCTGCGCAGAAGCCCCAGCGAGATGATGTTCTCAAGGGTGAACTCAGTCCCAGGCGCCGAGGCAAGAATTTCTGCCACCCGGTCCAGACCAAGCACCGTGTACTCAACGCGGAAGATGTTGTTGAAGCCGCGCTTGGGCAGACGGCGATGGAGTGGCATCTGGCCGCCTTCGAAACCGCGCATCAGGGACGAACCAGAGCGTGAGCCCTGCCCCTTGTGACCGCGGGTCGATGTTTTACCCATGCCCGAGCCCATACCGCGGCCGACGCGCTTCTTGTTTTCGTTCGCCTTCTTGGGAGGACGCAGATTGGAGAGATTACGAATTGCCATGATGTACTTCCTCGCTATAACGCCGGTGCTCGAAAGCAGCCGACTCGCATTGCAGGAATGACCCCCTGCGGTGAATTTCTATTCGACGACGCGAACGAGATGGGGCACCTTGGCCACCATGCCGCGAATCGACGGTGTGTCTTCACGCTCCACAATCTGATTGAGCCGGGTGAAACCCAGGCCCTTGATGACCAACTTATGCTTCATCGGGGTGCAGATCTTGGAGCGATGATATTGCAGTTTGAGTTTGGCGATTTCGGCCATGATTACATCTCCTCTACAGACTTGCCGCGCAGGGCAGCAACTTCGGCTTTATTACGAAGCTGGATGAGAGCGTCGAATGTAGCCTTAACTACGTTATGCGGATTGGCCGAACCAAGCGACTTGGTCAGCACATTCTGCACGCCGGCGGACGTCATCACAGCGCGAACCGTCTTGCCGGCGATGACTCCAGTACCTTCGGGTGCCGGCTTTAGCATGACCGAGCCCGCGCCAAAGTGACCAAGCACCTGGTGCGGAATAGTGGTCGCAGTCAAATTGATCTTGAACAGATTCTTCTTCGCCGCTTCAATGCCCTTGCGAATGGCCTGCGGAACTTCCTTCGCCTTGCCGGAGCCGTAGCCGACTACACCCTCGGCGGGATCGCCAATAACGACCAGCGCTGCGAAGGACATGTTCTTACCGCCCTTAACCACCTTGGTGACGCGGTTGATCGAAACGACTTCGTCCTTCAGGTTGAGGCGGTTCGCGTCTAATTTCTTCTTCATCATTGCCATATGCTATCCATCTTTCCGGCTGCCTGTGCAGTGAGGGCGCAGGCCGAGCCAAAACCTGAGACTAGAAATCGAGACCGGCCTCGCGAGCTGCTTCGGCGAGTGCTTTCACGCGGCCGTGATAGAGATAGCCACCGCGATCAAAAACGATACGCTTTATGCCCTTCTCCTGCGCGCGCTCTGCGATCAGCTTACCGACCGCCTTCGCCGCTTCCACATTGCCGCCGTAGGCCTGCTCTTCGCTCTTCTTGCCAAAGGACGAGGCGGAGGCCAGCGTAACTCCGTTAAGGTCGTCGATGAGTTGCGTGTAAATGTGATTCAGGGAGCGATACACGTTGAGACGAGGACGCTCGGCCGTGCCGGACATCTTCTCCCGAATTCGGGTGTGGACGCGCTTGCGGATGACATTACGTTCGCGGGGATTGAGCATATTCGATCTTCCTTCCTAAAGGCGTCGCCAGAGTACTGGAGACGTTCGGGTGAATCTTGCTGCCGGCCGCTCGATCATCGGGCGGCCGGCGAAACTTTACTTAGCGCCGGTCTTGCCGACCTTCTTCTTCAGCTTCTCACCGGTGTAGCGGACGCCCTTATTCTTATAAGGATCAGGCTTCCGCAGCGAACGCATATCGGCGGCAATCTGGCCCACCTTCTGGCGATCAATGCCCGATACAGTCACATGCGTCTGCTTCGGATCGATGGTAACTTCAATTCCGGTAGGCAAAGGGAACTCGATCGGGTGCGAATATCCAAGTGTGAAGACCACCATATTCTTGCCCTTCAACTCCGCACGATAGCCGATACCGACGATGTCCAGATCCTTCGTCCAGCCCGTGGTAACACCAGTGACAGCGTTGAACACCAGCGAACGAGCCAGGCCATGGAACGCAGCTTGCTTCTCTGTCTCGCGCTCCGCGATCAACGCTCCGTCCTTCTGCACCAGCGTAATACCGCCGGGCAGCATCGCCGTAACTTTGCCCTTCGGACCTTCCACAAGTACAGTCTTGCCGTCTTCTTGGACGGTATATTTCACGCCCACTGGGAGCGGAATGGGCTTCTTGCCGATTCGAGACATTTGAAAATCCTTTGTATTGGCTTGCGAGTCGCTTTCCGAAATCAATCCGCTCGGCGAGTTCCACTGCAGCCTGGGCTTGCGCCCTGCATTTCTAAACCGTTTGCACGATGCGGTTGTACCGCACCGAATGAACTACCAGACTTCGCAGAGAATCTCGCCACCAACGCCCTCGCGCCGCGCTTGCCGGCCCGTCATCACACCCTTTGGTGTTGTCATGATCGAGATGCCCAGACCGCCCTGCACGCGCTTGATCTCATCGCGGCCAAGATACACACGGCATCCAGGGCGCGAAACGCGCTGCAGATCGCGAATTACGGCTTCGTTGTTCGGGCCGTACTTCAGGTACACACGCAGCACTTTGAGGCCACCCTCTTCGGTGGGCTTGTAGTTGGCGATGTAGCCCTCCTCTTTGAGGATGCGCGCGATCTCTGCCTTCAATTTCGAGGCGGGAACATCAAGCTTCTGGTGACGCGCACGGATGGAGTTGCGGATACGCGTCAGAAAGTCTGCTACTGGATCGGTGAGGTTCATTCATTCTCCTTCATTCCCCGTTCGCTTGACAAGGTACTTCAAGAACCAGCGGGAACGGAACAACATGTTGTAGGCGAGCCGTGAAGCAAACCTAATAGAACTTCCCTCAGACTTCTGCATCCCGGATGGACGAGGTCTCTGAAAGGATGAGACGAAATACGACAACCTGACCAGTATACAGGTTGTCGAGAACTCCGCTTACCAACTGGATTTGACGACCCCTGGAATTTCGCCTTTGAGCGCGAGCGAACGGAAGCAGAGACGGCACACCCCGAATTTGCGTAGGAACGCGCGAGGACGGCCGCACAGCTGGCATCGATTGTGCTGGCGGGATTTGAACTTCGGCTTTTTAGCGTCTTTGACGCGCTTTGCTGTCGTTGCCATAGTATTTACTCTCTATCTGGTTACAGATTCACAATTTTAGGCGCCTGCGCGGAACGGCATGCCAAAGCTCTTCAGCAGCACACGCGCGGCGTTGTCGTCGGCAGCAGTCGTCACGATCGTGACATTCATGCCCTTCGTCTTGTCTACCTTCGCATAATCGATCTCAGCAAAGATAAGTTGATCGCGCAGTCCGAGCGTGTAGTTACCGCGGCCATCGAAGCTCTTCGAGGAGACACCGCGGAAGTCACGCACACGGGGCAGCGCAATCGAGATCAGGCGATCTAGAAACTCGTACATCTTGTCGCCGCGCAACGTGACCATCGCACCAATCGGCATGCCTTCGCGCAGCTTGAACGCCGCGATGGACTTTTTAGCTTTGGTGGTGACGGGCTTCTGACCAGCAATCGCGGCCAGATCCGCAATCAGTGGATCCATGATCTTGACGTTTTGGGTCGCTTCGCCCAGACCCATGTTGATCACAATCTTCTCAAGCTTCGGAATCGCCATCGGGTTCGTGATGCCCAGTTCCTTCGCGATCGCAGGCCGGATCTCACTTACATATTTCTCTCTGAATCGTGCTGCCATGGTGTAGTTCTCTTTCTCCACGGTTTCCGGAGTAGGCCTATAGCCCGTGTACCGATTCGTGGGGTGACCCTGATAATTCAACAACAGGAAACAAATGCGTCGTTCTGTTACTTCTTTTTCTCAGGAATTGCATTGCCACTGGCCTTCGAAAAACGAACCTTTGTGTCGCCCTCAATGCGGGTGCCAACGCGAGTCTTGTTACCCTCGCCATCCACCAGCATCACGTTCGAGATGTGGATCGGCGCTTCCTGCTCCGCGATGCCGCCCTGAATGTTTTTCTGCGGGTTCGGCTTCATGTGTTTCTTAATCATACCGACGCCTTCCACCAGAACGCGTTGCCTGTCAGCGATGACTCGAAGCACGCGGTGTGGCTTAGCACCCTTATCTTTGCCGGCGATCACGACCACCATGTCGTTCCGCTTGATCTTGATCTTGCTTTTCACAATCTGCTTTTGCTTGCTCGGCACTTTTCTCTCCTCTTACCTCGGCCATCTGTCCGGAGCCGGAATCCGCTGTGAATCCTTGAAACGACTAAATGACCTCGGGTGCAAGCGAGACGATCTTAAGGAACTTTTTCTCGCGCAGTTCACGAGCCACAGGTCCGAAAACGCGTGTACCAACCGGCTCGTTCGCGTCGTTGATGACCACGGCCGCATTCTGGTCGAAACGGATATAGGTACCGTCACGTCGGCGATATTCCTTGCGTGTACGCACGATCACAGCCTTGACCACTTTGCCTTTTTTAACCGTACCATCGGGCGATGCTTCCTTAACCGCCGCAGTAACCACATCGCCGAGCCCGGCCTTCTTACCGAGGCCGCCGCCCAGAGGCAGGATCACCTGCAGCTTGCGCGCGCCGGAGTTATCGGCGACATCGAGGATGGTTCTCATCTGTACTGACATGTTCGTTCTCCTGGGCCAGGTGACCCGGGGCAAAAGCCCCTAGAAACTTTTCGCTGCTGCGCACGACAGGCCGCCGTCCGCCAAACTCTATTTACTCGCCTCGACCACCGGCTTTGCCTCATCAAGCTGCGAGAGCGAAGACCGGCGAACGATCTCCTCGAGCGACCACCGCTTCAACTTGGACAATGGACGTGCCTCGCGGATGCGAACTACATCACCCACGCGCGCGGAGTTCTGCTCGTCGTGCGCGTAGAACTTCTTGTTCGATTTCATGACCCGCTTGTACTTCGGGTGCGCCTTGCGGATTTCGATCTCAACCACGATCGTCTTCTGCATCTTGGTCGAGACGACCAGGCCGACCTTCTCATTGCGGCGAGAGGCTTGCGCATCGGGTGTAGCGGCGACGGTTTTGGAGGTATCTGCCATAAATTAGTCCTTCTTCGCTTTCTTGCGCGCGGTGCGTGTGCTCGCGGCCGGCGCTGCAGCTACGGCCTTGGGCGATGCAGCCTTCTCAGCCGAAATCGTGCGCTCACGCGCCACAGTCTGGATGCGCGCAATGTCGAGCTTCAACCCGCGCAGCTTCTTGATGCCTTCCTGGTTGCCCAGGCTCTTCTGAAATCGCAAACGAAACAGCTGCTCGGCGGCCTTGGTCTGCTGGCTCGTTAGCTCTTCGTCAGATGAACTGCGGATCTTTTCAAGTTCCATGGTTTTCTTCTTTCGGTACAAAATCTCTAAACGCTACTTGGCAGCGACCGTCGTCTTCACGTCGTGACGCTGGATGAAGACAGTCTTCAACGGCAACTTATGTGCGGCCAAACGCATTGCCTCGCGAGCCAGCTCCGACGAGACACCTTCCATCTCGAACAGGATCTTGCCTGGCCGAACGACGGCAACCCAGTGATCCGGCGCGCCCTTGCCCTTACCCATACGGGTTTCGGCCGGCTTGCGGGTGATAGGTTTGTCCGGGAAGAGACGCAGCCACACCTTGCCTCCACGCTTGATGAAGCGCGTCATGGCGATACGGCTGGCCTCGATTTGGCGATCGGTAATGTAGCCGCACTCCTGTACCTTCAGGCCAAACTCGCCGAAGGAGAGATCGGAACCGCGCCAGGCCTTGCCCTTCATGCGTCCGCGCTGTTGCTTGCGGTACTTGACCTTCTTTGGCATCAACATATGAAAACCCTCTAACTCATCCTGTCTGGCAGAAGCTTAGCGCCAGCTTGCAAATTCAAACGTATGTCGTCACGGAGAAACAGGCTGTACCTCTAAAAAACGCCTGTCGTCGTGCCCTGGTCGCGCCGCTTCTTCTGCTCATAGATATCGCCGCGATAAACCCACGTCTTGATACCGATGATGCCGTAGGTGGTGTGAGCCTCGGCAAAACCGTAGTCGATATCCGCGCGCAGCGTATGCAGTGGCAAACGTCCCTGCAGATACCACTCCGAGCGGGCGATCTCGTTGCCATTCAAACGACCCGAGACCCTGACTTTGATTCCTTTGCAGCCGAAGCGCAACGCAGAGTCAACCGACTTGCGCATGGCCCGGCGGAAGCTGACACGCTTCTCGAGCTGGAGCGCGATACCTTCCGCAACAAGCTGCGCGTCGAGCTCAGGCTTGTTCACCTCGAGGATATCGATGAACACCTCGCGCGAGGTGCGCTTCTGGATGTCCGCCTTCAACTTGTCGATCTCCGCGCCCTTGCGGCCGATGATGATGCCCGGACGTGCCGTGCGAATGATGAGGCGCAGCTTGTTGCCTGGTCGCTCGACTTCAACCGAGCTGACGCCCGCAGCCTTCAACTTCTCACGCAGCTCAGCCTTCAGCTTGACGTCTTCGACCAGCAGCTTGTCGTAGCCGCGCTCCACGAACCAGCGCGACTTCCACGGCTTGTTGATGCCGAGGCGAAACCCATATGGATGGACCTTCTGTCCCATAGCTTCCCTTTACTTCGCCCTGATCCGGTTGAGCCGGAGAGGCGCTTCAGATCTGTTTCGTGCAAAACCTTAAGTCTACCGGAAAATTCGACTCTCTCTACTTCGCTGCTTTCTTTACCGCAGCTTTTTTAGCAGGAGCCTTCTTTGCCGCACTCTTCTTCGCTGCGGGTTTAGCAGCAGACTTCTTTTTCGCAGCTGGAGCTTCTGCTTCAGCTGCCGTCTTGGCGGTCGATGCCGAGTTCTTCTCAGCCACCGTGACGATAATATGTGCGAGCCTTCGCTGATAACGGAAGGCACGTCCCATCGGGGCAGGCCGAATACGCTTCATTCGAGGACCTTCATTCGCTACCGCAGTGCGAACATACAGGTTGTCGACGTCAACATCGAGACCCTGTTCCTGCGAAACATAGGTTGCGTTCTGAATCGCCGAGCGCAATACCTTCTCAATGATCGGGCCCATCCGCTTCGAAGAGAAGTGCACGGTGGTCAGCGCCTGCTCCACACGGAGACCTTTGATGGTATCCAAAACCAGCTTGGCTTTCTGCGGGCTGGTGCGCTGGAACTTAGCCTCAGCGCGAAACTCTCGTACTTTTTCTACTGCGATCTTCGACATAACGTTGATCCTTCAATCCTGCAAACTCTTCTCGCGCTCACGATGCGCGTCCAGCAAACTTCTCCTACCAGGAACTACTTGGGCTTGGCTGACGACTCACCGGCGCGTGCGGAGTGCCCCTTGAAGGTCCGCGTCGCAGAGAACTCGCCCAGCTTATGTCCCACCATGTTTTCCGTTACATAAACCGGAATAAACTTGCGGCCATTATGCACGGCAATGGTGTGGCCAACCATGTCGGGAAAGATCGTCGAGCGGCGCGACCAGGTACGCAAAACCTTCTTGTCGTTGGTCTGGTTCATCGCGTTAATCTTCGATTGAAGATGTTCGTCGATGAAGGGACCCTTCTTTGCAGAACGTGCCATCGGTATAACTCCAAATTCTTTACTGCGGGTTACGGTGCTGGATACGACGAATCTCTCAGGTGCGAGACTTGGTGTTGCGCTTTACTACGTCCTGCTACTTGCCTTTGTTACGCCGCGTGACGATGAACACATCGGTCCGCTTGTTGTTACGCGTCTTGTATCCTCGAGTGGGCTGTCCCCACGGGGTAACAGGATGCCGTCCCCCGGAAGTCTTACCCTCACCACCACCGTGCGGATGGTCGACCGGGTTCATCGAAACACCACGGTTCGAAGGATTGATCCCCTTCCACCGGTTGCGTCCGGCCTTTCCGATCGTGACATTCTCATGGTCTGTATTGCCAACTTGGCCGATAGTCGCCATGCACTCGACCAACACCTTGCGCGTCTCTCCGGAAGGCAGTTTCAGCAAGGCATAGTCGCCTTCCTTCGCCACCAGGTTGACCTGCGCACCCGCCGAGCGTGCCATCTGCGCGCCCTTACCAGGACGAAGCTCGATGTTGTGCACAATCGTTCCCAGCGGGATATTCTTCAGCGGCAGCGCGTTGCCAACCAGAATATCGGCTTCCGGCCCACTCATGATCTTCTGCCCAACCTTCAGCCCAACCGGCTGAATGATGTACCGCTTCTCGCCATCCGCATAGTGCACCAGCGCAATGCGCGAGCTGCGATTCGGATCGTACTCAATGGTCGCGACCGTGGCGGGAATACCGTACTTGTCGCGCTTGAAGTCGATCAGGCGAAGCTTCTGCTTGTGACCGCCACCCTGGTGACGGATGGTCAGACGGCCGGTTGAATTGCGCCCGCCGGTACGTGGCTTTACTGACAGCAGCGGCTTATGCGGCTTATCCGTCGTGAGGTCGTCATTTACTAGCTTCGTTTGGAAGCGGAGCGTAGGTGTAATCGGTCGAAATGATTTGATCGGCATTTTCTTTAACTCCTAGCTTTAGCACTACGCATCCAGCTAGTTCTCTTTCGAATCTTGGTTAGCGACAACTACAGGCTGTTGAGATACTCCGGCATCTTCTGCCCTTCTTGCAGGCGAACGTAAGCCTTCTTCCAATCAGGGCGATATCCACTGTACTTGCCGCGGCGCCGCTCCTTGCCCTCGACAGTGGCCGTACGGACACCATCAACCTTTACCTTGAACAAGGTCTCGACCGCCTGCTTCACTTCCACCTTGGTGGCCTTGAGATCTACTTCAAAAACCAGCGTGTTCTGTGTCTCTTTCACGCCCATGCCTTTTTCAGTGATTAGCGGCCGGCGAATTACGGTATAGAGGGTTGGCATTACGCAACCTCCTTCTGCGCATGCTTCGCGCGCTTGGAAACAAATTTCTTCAACGTATCCTGCAAAGCCTCGATTGCATCCTTTGAGAAGATTGCATGCTCGTAGCGAAGCAGATCATACGGATGAACCTCGGAGCTAAGGACCAGTTCAACGCCTTGAAGATTTCGTGAACCCAGGTAAAGCTTCTCACTCAGCTTCTGGCTCGACTCAACCAGCAGCGTCGTCTTCCCAGCTTCCAGTGTGGTCAGCGCGTTGCGATAGAGCTTGGTCTTCGCCTCAGCCGCATCGAACGACTCGACGATCGTAAACTTGCCATCAGCAATTTTTGCAGCAACTGCCGAGCGCAACGCGCCCATCAACTTCTTCTGCGGGAAAGCATACTCGTAGCTGCGCGGCTTCGGTCCGTGAACGGTACCGCCCGAGCGCCAGAGCGGGCTGCGAATCGAAGCGATACGCGCACGGCCCGTTCCCTTCTGCTTCCAAAGCTTGCGGCCCGCACCCGAGACCAAACCACGCGTCTTGGTCGACGCGGTACCCTGGCGCAGCGCAGCACGGTAGTGCGTCACCGCCTCCCACAGAAGGCCGTCGTTGATCTCTCCAGCGAAAACCTCGTCGAGTAATTCGAACTCGCCGACCTTCTTTCCGCCCAAACTGACTACATCTACCTTTGCCATCGCTCTTCTCTCTTCATGCTCGCCATCCATGCGGCGAACCAAAACCTTGTTAGGCTGCGTTGCCCGGCATGTTTTCCGCGCAGCTGATTGTCCATTCCCAAGCAAGCACAAAAAATTTTGTTTATTTTTCTTTACTTCTTCTTCGGGGATGCCTTCTTTGAAGCCTTCAGCGCGTCCTTGGTCGCCGCTCCGGCGAATCCGCGACGCTCACGCGGTGGCGCCTTTGCCTTCGAGATCAGGACATACCCATCGCGGGGCCCCGGTACAGCGCCTTCTACCAGCAGAAGATTGTCTTCTACATCGACGCCCATAATCCGCAGGTTGCGAACCGTGATCTGCGCGTGTCCCATATGGCCAGGCATGCGCTGTCCGGGAAATACTCGCGACGGAAACGAGGACGCACCAATCGAACCCTGCACCTGGAACATATGGCCGTGTGCCTTAGGACCGCCACCGAACCCATGGCGGCGAACCACACCAGCAAATCCGCGCCCCTTCGATGTGCCGATCACGTCCACAAACTTGTCGTCGTTGAAGATGTCGACCATCACACGATCGCCAGCCTTCACCGCTACCTCGTCGCCATCTTTGGCAATCTCAACCGGCACTTCCTTCATCATGCGCACGGGAGGCACGCTGGACTTCGCAAAGTGGCCAGTCATCGCCTTATTCACCTTCGAGGCCTTGATGAAGTCCACATAGCCAATCTGCGCAGCGTCGTAGCCGTCCTTAGCCAGAGTCTTCAACTGTGTAATCACGCATGGGCCTGCCTTCAGCACCGTAACCGGGTGAACATCGCCGCGGTCGTCGAACACTTGGGTCATGCCAATCTTCTTGCCGAGAATTCCTGTTACTGACATCGTCTTCTTCCTTTCCTCATCATGCCAGGCCAGAGCCGTGGCACTGCCGGTAGTCCCATGAGCTTACTTTTGAACTGTCTTGATCTCAACGTCGACGCCGGCCGGAAGATCGAGCTTCATCAGCGCGTCGACCGTCTGTTGCGTCGGCTCCAGAATGTCAATCAACCGCTTGTGCGTGCGAATCTCAAAGGCTTCGCGCGACTTCTTGTCCACGTGGGGCGAACGCAGAACGCAATACTTGTTCTTCATCGTCGGCAGCGGAATCGGTCCCGCAACCTGAGCCCCCGTGCGCTTCGCCGTCTCGACGATCTCGCCGGTTGACGTGTCCAGCACGCGGTAGTCATACGCCTTCAATCGAATCCTGATTCTCTGTCCTGCCATCGTGTATCTCTCTTCCCGCTACGCAAAGATCGTTTGGAGTAGCTGCCGGTGGTGAATCCCTACACCATCCGGCAGCCCTCGTTACTCTTTACCTACTTGATAATCTCCGAGATCGTGCCTGCGCCAACCGTCCTGCCGCCTTCACGAATCGCGAAGCGCAGACCCTTCTCCATGGCGACCGGCGTATGCAGCGTCACTTCCAGCTGCACGTTGTCTCCCGGCATCACCATCTCGGTGCCA
>DASZBW010000023.1:0-340197 GCA_035943695.1 Acidobacteriaceae bacterium
CGAACGAAACTTGTTCGAAGGATTATGCTTCGACAAAACCTTCGTGATCGCAGCAGTCAGCGTCGTCTTGCCATGATCGATATGCCCGATCGTCCCAATATTTACATGCGTCTTAGACCGGTCAAACTTTTCCTTGCCCATGACTGTTCTCCATATCCTTCAAAATTCGTTATGCTTGCCAAACTTGTGCACCAGTCATGCAGGCCGGCGCGAATCGATTACGTTACCTGTTCCCTACTTCGCGTCCTTGCCCTGCACCTTCGCAATAATTTCTTCCGACACCGACCGTGGTGCTTCCTCGTACTGTTTGAACTGCATGGAATAATTTGCACGGCCCTGAGTCGCTCCACGCATGTGCGTCGCATATCCAAACATCGTCGACAACGGCACTGTTGCGCGGATTGCCTGCGTATTGCCAACCATCTCCATGCCTTCAATCCGTCCACGACGAGAGTTCAAATCACCGATGATCGTACCCATGTAATCCTCAGGCACTGTGACTTCAACTGCCATCACCGGCTCAAGCAGCACCGGCTTCGCCTTGCGTGCAGCTTCCTTGAAGGCCATCGATCCAGCGATCTTGAATGCCATTTCGTTCGAGTCGACGTCGTGATAGCTGCCGTCGTACAACGACACCTTCACGTCCACCATCTCGTATCCGGCGAGGATACCGCCCTGCATCGCTTCCTGAATGCCCTGATCGATCGGCTTGATGTATTCCTTGGGAATTGTTCCGCCCTTGGTGTCGTTCGAAAACTCATAACCTTTGCCTGGCTCATTCGGCGAGATACGAATCTTTGCATGGCCATAGTTGCCCGAACCGCCGGTCTGCCGAATGTACTTGCCTTCCGCTTCAGAGTTACCGCGAATCGTCTCACGGTAGTTCACCTGCGGCTTGCCGACGTTGGCCTCAACCTTATACTCGCGCATCATGCGGTCGACGATGATCTCCAGATGCAGCTCGCCCATTCCAGCAATGATGGTCTGACCTGAATCAACATCAGTACGAACGTTGAACGTAGGATCTTCCTGTGCCAGCTTCGACAGCGCCACGCCCATCTTTTCCTGGTCGGCCTTGGTCTTCGGCTCGACCGCCACCTCAATAACCGGCTTCGGAAAGTCGATTGACTCAAGTACTACCGGATAGCGTTCATTACAGATCGTATCCCCCGTAATCAGATTCTTGAGGCCCACAGCGGCGCAGATATCGCCAGCAAGAACTTCGGTGATCTCTTCGCGCTTGTTTGCGTGCATCTTCAGAAGACGCCCGATACGCTCCGTCTTGCCAGTGCGCGGATTCAACGTCGTGTCGCCCGTCTTCAGTACGCCCGAGTAGATGCGAATGAAGATGAGCTGACCGACAAATGGATCCGTCATAATCTTGAAGCCAAGCGCCGAAAGCGGCTCAGAATCGTCTGCCTTGCGAATAATCTCGCGCTCCATATTGTCGGGATCGTGACCGATCATGGGAGGAATATCGAGCGGGCTGGGCAGGTAATCGACGACCGCATCCAGCAGCGTCTGCACACCCTTGTTCTTGAATGACGAACCGCACAGCACCGGAAAGATATTCATCGCGATCGTGGCCTTGCGAATCCCCGCCTTCAACTGCTCCTCAGTCGGCTCCTCACCCTCGAGATACAGATTCATAATCTCGTCGTCGGAGTCGGCGACTGCCTCGATCAGGTCATGACGCGCCTTCTTAGCCGTCTCAACCAGGTCCGCAGGAATCTCTTCAACCGAGTACTCCGCGCCCATCGTCTCGTCGTGCCACAGAATCGCCTTCATGATGACCAGGTCGATCACGCCGAGAAACTTTGCCTCAGCGCCGATCTGGATATTGATCGGCACAGCGCGTGCACCCAACCGATCGACGATGGTCGACGTTGCATACACAGCGTCCGCGCCAGCCTTATCCATCTTGTTGATGAAACAAATACGAGGAACGCGATACTTCGTCGCCTGCCGCCACACCGTCTCCGATTGCGGCTGCACACCTGCGACCGCATCGAAACAAGCCACAGCGCCATCGAGCACACGAAGTGAACGCTCTACCTCAGCCGTAAAGTCGACGTGGCCAGGCGTATCGATAATGTTGATCCGCTGATTCTTCCAGGTGCAGGTAGTAGCAGCTGAGGTAATCGTAATGCCGCGCTCCTGCTCCTGCTCCATCCAGTCCATGGTCGCAGTGCCCTCATGCACTTCGCCAATACGGTGCGTGATGCCCGTATAGAAGAGAATGCGCTCGGTCGTCGTTGTCTTGCCGGCGTCGATGTGCGCCATGATTCCGATGTTCCGGCAACGATCTAGAGGTATAGTGCGTGCCACGGTATGTATCTCTCACTCTGCAGAGCGCGCTCTGCGGTTAATGCTGAAATTCAAACTCTAACTTCGCCGAAATCTTCCTTACCAGCGATAGTGCGCGAATGCCTTGTTCGCCTCAGCCATACGATGAACATCTTCTTTCTTCTTCATCGCAGCGCCGCGGCCATTGGCGGCGTCCAGCAGTTCGGCAGTCAACTTATCGACCATGCCCTTTTCACCGCGGGCGCGACCATAGGTCACCAGCCAGCGGATCGCCAGCGAAGTACGCCGCTCCGGCAAAACCTCAATCGGCACCTGGTAGTTCGCTCCGCCAACGCGGCGCGACTTTACTTCCAGCAGAGGCTTGCAATTCTCAATTGCCTTCTTGAACAGCTTCAGAGCCTCGTCGCCGCCCTTCTGCTCCAGGTTCGTCATGGCGGTATAGAAAATGCCCTGGGCGGTCGACTTCTTGCCGCCCCACATCATCGAGTTCACAAACTTCGTAACCAGCGTCGAGCTGTAAACCGGGTCTGGAGCAACTTCACGCTTTGCGATGTAACCTTTTCTTGGCATCTTTGCTAAATCCTTCTTGCCCCTTCGGGCTCTTCTTCCTCCAGCGCCGTAGACCTCTCAAGCATCTGGACCTGAAACTTCATTTCAGACTGGCAAACCAGCCCGCAATTCCTAAGCAAATCCTACTTAGCAGCAGCCTTCGGACGCTTCGCGCCATACTTCGACCGGCTCTGCTTGCGATTCGCCACGCCAACAGAATCCAGCGAACCACGCACAACGTGGTACCGAACGCCCGGCAGATCCTTCACGCGGCCGCCGCGAATCAGCACAATCGAGTGCTCCTGCAGGTTGTGGCCGATGCCCGGAATGTAAGTCGTAACTTCAATACCGTTGGTCAGGCGAACACGTGCGACCTTGCGCAGCGCCGAGTTCGGCTTCTTGGGCGTCTGGGTATAGACGCGGGTGCAGACGCCGCGGCGCTGGGGCGAACCCTGTAGCGCGGGGCTGGCAGTCTTATAACGTGTGGGCGTGCGGCCCTGCTTGACGAGCTGATGAAACGTAGGCACTCGAACTCCTTCTCAATCCAGCCAAAAGGCCGCTTGCTGCACTCAAAACTTTGGCAGAGGGGATCAGGAAATTCGCGCTTACGTCTCTCCCGTGCGCATACGCACGAAAAATTGAGGACACTGAAGTGCCTCGCGCAAAATTGTCCCTGGCTTCCCGTCTGCAACACTCAAAACTCAGACGATCAACAGTCGACGGTGGCCAAGCGTCCCTTGCTTCCCCTGTACAGACAGACCAGACCTGCTGGAAGTTGGAGTTAGCTCCGTTTCGCTGTTCCGCCCCACATAGCCCGTCCTTGGGTTCCGGCTTCAAACTTATCCGGAAGGAGGGTGTCGCAGGTGCGATTGCGAGGATACTGCGCCGCGTCTTACCAGTTCGTACGTCCTTCTATGCCGAACCCTGCGGATACTACTTGCATCTGAACTACTCACCCAGTGTATAGCAAAAGGCCAAAGCCTGCATCACACTAGCCGCGCCGCATTGCTACGAGGCGATTCCCAATTCAGGCGGAACCTGCTAAGAATAGCAAGCCCACTAGGAAGGGTCAAGCTTTTACCACTCAAAATCTACCATTCCATCGAGATTTTTCCTCCATGCTAGCCTTTGGCCATGGATTTCCGCCGTCTCCCGAATCGCAGGCCTTTCACCCCAACATATCTCTCGACCGCATGCCTGCTTTCCATCACGCTTGGCGCGTTTGCCCAATCTGCACGAATACCTCCAACCCCGCCCTCCATCGACGCAAAAATCGACTCCCTCGTCGATACCCTCAACCAGGTCCGCACCCCCACCACCGTCGCTCTCGCACCCGACGGTAAATCACTCGCCTGGGCGATGAACACCACCCAAGGCTCCGAACTTCATCTCGTACCGCTAGCCTCCGACGGCTCGCCAAAGCCGGACGACCCCGAACGCCTCCTCTCCCCCGACACCGCCGCCGACCCCACAAACCGCCACCCCGGCATCTGCTCCGCCTCACACCCCGCCTGGTCCCCCGACGGCAAACAGCTCGCCTTCCTCTCCCCATGCTCCCAGGCCGATAACCATTGGCAGCCCACCACACAGGACGACGTCTTCGTTTGGACTCCAGCCACCAACGCCGTCCGAAAACTAACCTCTCTCTACGGTGAGGTCAGCTCCCTCCAGTGGTCTCCCGACGGCAAATCAATCGCCTTCCTCTACGTCGAAGGTGCCACCCGCCGCCCCGGCGCACTCGACGCCATGAAACCCTGGTCCGGCGTCATCGGCGAAGACGGCATCGAAGTGCAGCACCTAGCCGCCCTCGACCTCACATCTGGCCATTTTTATCTGGATAACCTCGATGCAAAGCTGCACGTCTACGAATTTACGTGGGCACCGGACTCAAAGAGCATCGCGTATGTTGCCGCATCGGCTCCGGGCGAGAACAACTGGTGGGTTGCCAAACTTTATACAGACAGATCCCCTGTCGAAGCATGCAACGGTCGCTGCTTTCCCAAACTTGTCTTTGACCCCCATACCACCCCCGGTCCCCTCCACAACCTCCAAATCGCCGTCCCCCGCTTCTCCCCCGACGGCAAACAAATCGCCTTCATAGGCGGCCTTATGTCCGACCAGGGAGCCACCGGCGGAGACATCTACCTAATCCCCGCAACCGGCCTGCCCGCAGGCGCCGAACCGCAGAACCTAACCCCCAACCGCCCCGCATCCCCCGCCTACATCGCCTGGCTCACCGACACCTACCTCGGCCTCACCGAACACCTCGGCGGCAGCACCCACATCACCGCCATCGACACCCACAACGGCAAAGACCTCCACGCTCTCAACCTCACCCTGCCCGAGACCATCATCGCCGGCACCGACACCATGAGCATCTCCATTGCGCACCACTCCACCAAAGCCGCACTCATCCGCCAGTCCTTCAACAGCCCGCCTGAAGTCTGGGCCGGCCCCATCACCTATCTACGACAGGTCACCCACCTCAACGACACCCTCCACCCCACCTGGGGCAAAGCCGAATCCATCGACTACACCAACGCCGGCCTCCACCTCCAGGGCTGGCTCCTCTACCCGGCCGAATACAACCCAGCAAAAAAATATCCCCTCATCGTCAGCGTCCACGGAGGCCCATCGAGCGCCGTCACGCCACGCTGGCCCTCTGCCACCTACGGCCCCGTCCCCTTCTCCGCCCTCGGCTACTTCGTCTTTCTCCCCAACCCGCGCGGCAGCTTTGGCCAGGGAGAAAAGTTCACCCAGGCCAACGTCCGCGACTTCGGCTCAGGCGATCTCTCCGACATCCTCGCCGGCGTCGATGCCCTCGAAAAACGCTTCCCCATCGACACCCACCGCGAAGGCATCACCGGCTGGAGCTACGGCGGCTACATGACTCTCTTCGCCGTCACCCAGACCACGCGCTTTCACGCCGCAGTAGCCGGCGCAGGCATCGCCAACTGGCAGTCCTACTACGGCGAAAACTCCATCGACCAGTGGATCCTCCCCTTCTTCGGAGCCACCGCCTACGACGACCCCGCCATCTACGCCAAATCCTCCCCCATCACCTATATCAAGCAAGCCAAAACTCCCACTCTCCTCGTAGTCGGCGATCGCGACGGCGAGTGCCCAGCCCCACAAAGCTTCGAGTTCTGGCACGCGCTACGGGCCCAAGGCATCAAGACCCAGCTCGTCGTCTACCCCGCTGAAGGCCACCGCTTCACCGACCCCAACCACCAGCGCGACGTCCTGAAACGCGCCCTGGCCTGGTTTGAAACAGAAATGCCAGCAAAATAACCCACCGAGCCTCTGGGCCGCCTCGCTTGCAAACCAGCACAGCGTCGCATCAAAGATGCTGTCCCGCATCTCCGCCACCACCCCGCTCGGCCGTGTGTCGAAAACACTCCGCTCGCGTCTATCAGGTGCCAGCCTCGCGAAGAGGCTGCATTTGCGTCCGCTCTGCGCAGCTTCTACACTGGAGTACGAAGGAACTAGCGTCTGCGGGGTAACCGTTCAGCTCTGTTTCCGGTTGGACGGGGAGGTTTAATGCGTCGGTTTGTCACGTTGTGTGCTCTGCTTCTGTTTGCGATCCCATTCGGTGCCTCGATCTCGGGCTGCTCCAAAAAAGATCCCGTCGTCTTCTGCAACGGAGGAGACTCCGGCCCCGTAGCCGGACAGGTTTCCACCATCACGCTAGGACCCATCACTCAGGGCATCTCGCTGAACTACGCCCAGATCAACCAGGTCAGCCAGCCAAACCCCACCGATTGCAAAGGACAGAGCGCCTACGCCGGAGCCTTTACCTACGGCACCACCGACATGACCATCGCCGACGTCGTGCCCAGCGGACTCAACGCCGGACACCTCTGCGCGGGCACCTGGAACCGCAACACCGGCGGAGGAATCCCCGACTATACCGTCTGCAATCCCACCAACAAGACAGGCGTAGCCTACATCTCGGCCAGCGCCGAGGGCGTCACCAGCAAT
Organism: Acidobacteriaceae bacterium; assembly: GCA_035943695.1. GTDB lineage: Bacteria > Acidobacteriota > Terriglobia > Terriglobales > Acidobacteriaceae > Edaphobacter. Next base: position 6,838 of record DASZBW010000023.1, read on the forward strand.
CCCCTGCCGGTCTTCGTGCATCCCGTCGTCACTCAGGTCATCTTCGGAAATGATGCACCCGGATCGAATCCCTCGACCGTCCCAACCGCGGCCGTCACCGCGTACTCAATCAAGAACAACACGCCAACATTTACCGGTTCAAACAACTTCACCGCTGGACAGGTCGTCTCTCTCTATAGCTTCCCGAACAGCAAATTCTTCAACGGCATCAGCAACGCTGTAATCCTTGGAACCGGTCTGTCCGCAACCCAGTTCAGCGTCTCCATCCCAGCGCAATCCAACCCAACCAACACCATTCCCACCACGGCCCCCCTGACGCTTGAGACCGGCTACGCCGGCCCGCAGGATTGCACCACCAATCCCACCACCAGCTGCTGCCCGCTCACCACCATCGGCTCGGTCAGTGCGCAGCAATACGTCCCCACTTCCTGCGTCTCGCAGGGACAGACACGCCAACTGACGGCGCGCGTCTACGCAGGCACGGTAGCGAACCCCGTCAACATCAGCTGCCAGGTCGGCCCACTCATCTATCAGGCACAGTCGCCTGCTTCGGGAACCGCAATCTCCCCCGTCGTCAGCATCGACAGCAACGGCGTAGCCACCGCGAATCAGCCAGGCTCTCAGTTGATCACCGCCTATGTCTCGACGGCCGCCAGCTCCGCAGGTTTCTTCTCAACCTGCCCCCCGGTCAGCATCTCGTTGTCTGCGCCAGGCATATCGACATCTGGCCCAATCGTCGTCAATCAAAACAACACCCAGCCTTTGATCGCCACGGCGCTCGACATGAACAACGTGCCCATCACCGGACTGAACCTCGAGTACGAGACCACGGCGCCCAGCACGGTCCAGACAGCCCAGGCGTCCATCACCCCAGGGCTCGCCGGAGCCGCTTCCATCACCGCGGTCTGCCAGCCCCCCGCCTGCAATCCATCCGCATACAACCAGATCGGCCTCTTCGGCAACGGCAAGCCCGTAACATCCAACGCGCTCAACGTAGTCGTCCCCGGAAACAACAGCACCGTCCTCTACATGGCCAGCACGCAATCCAGGTACATGACCGCGCGCGACTTCACCATGCCCTCGCAATCAGCCGCACTGCTTCTTCCCTACCAACCCAATTCCATGGTCATCAGCACCAACGGTGGCTCGATCTACCTGGGCAGCAGCACCGCCCTCATGGTCGTAAATACCATCGGCTCGTTGAGCATCGCGCGCGTGGATATAAACTCCGAGGGAAACGTACTGGCCGTATCGCCCGATAACAGCCGCGTAGTCATCAGCGATCCCATCAAGCACACCATTACCATCGAAGACAACACCGGCGTGGTGTTCACAACCTACGGTGGCGTAGGCACACGCGCCCAGTTCAGCCCCGACAGCCAGACCGTCTACATCGCCGCCGGCAGCCAGGTGCTGGTGTACTCCAACTTCACCGGCTGGACCAGCATCAACCCCACCACGCTCGGCGGAACCCAGGCCAACGACGTAGCCATCACCGTGCCGGCCGTAGGCGCATACTTCGCCGGTCCCACCACCACCGACGTCAACTACTGCTCGATCAGCACCCCCGCCGTAACCCCCGGCAGTGAGACCAACGTCTTCTATCCGTCTGCAGACAATTCCGTGTTGGGCAATCAACCGATCGTCAATCCCGTCGCCACGGATCGCATCGCTGCCACCAATGACGGCAAACATATCCTCGGCGCAACCATCGCCACCGGCCCCACCCTCAACGACTTGCTGGTCCAGATTCCCAGCAACAATCCTCCTGGCCCCGGCACCCCTGGCGGCCCTGGCCCAGGCGTCAGCGTAGCCTGCCCGCTCACCGGCACGCTCAACTTCTCAAACACCGTGGCGCCCACGCCGCTCTCGCTCATCACCGCCTCCGCCATCACCGGCGTCTTCCCCACCTCCGATTCCTCCGAGGCCTTCATCACCTACACCGGCTCGGGCAAGGTCCTCCCCGCCTATGCACCCGCCGCCAGCGGCCCGGGCACCCTCAAGTACATTCCGCTCTCCGGCACCGCAATCGCACCCATCGCCGGCGTCGTCAGCGCGGACAACACAACCTTCTACGCAGGAACGTCAGGCGACAACCTGGTCCACATCATCAACCGCAGCACCCTCACCGACAGCGGAACATTGACTCCGAACCTCATCGATCAAAACGGCGTCGTCGTCCCGGTCGACCTCCTGGCCCAGCGACCCCGCACCTCGAACTAGCCCCACCAAAACATAAAGGCGCGACAGAAATGTCGCGCCTTTGCTATTGCTGGTAATCCCCTTCCGCACTTCAGTAAGCTCTCACCCCAGCCGCTGCTTCAGCACACTCCGCGCCACAGCATCCAGCACGCCATTCAGGAAGTGCACCGACTCCGGCGCCGCATACCGCCGCGCAATCTCAAGCGACTCGTTGATAATGATCGGTCCCGGCGTATTCGGATACGCCAGCATCTCCGCCACCGCTGCTCGCAGCAGGTTCCGATCCACCGCCGCCATCCGCTCCAGCCGCCAGTTCTGCGCATGCGTCTCGATCAGGCTATCCACTTCCGCCTGTCGCGTCGTCGCCACGCGATAAAGATCCTCAGCAAACCCACGCGTCTCCGCGTCCACATCATCGCGCGAGTTCCAGAAAAGCCCGCGCACCTCCTCCGGCGTCTGCTTGCCCACATCGCCCTGGAAGAGCATCTGCATCGTCAATTCGCGCGACTTCCGTCGTGTCCCCATTATCCTGCCACCTGCTGCAACGCAGCATCTTTCCTGGCAATCTTCCGATGAATCGAAACCATCTCGATCGCCGCAATCGCCGCCTCAAATCCCTTGTTCCCTGCCTTCAATCCAGCCCGATCCAGTGCCTGCTCCAGCGTCTCGCAAGTCAGCACGCCAAACGCATGCGGCACGCCCGTCTCCTGCTGCGACTGCCCAATCCCCCGCGCCACCTCGGTATAGATAGCCTCATAATGCGCCGTCTCTCCACGCAACAGGCAGCCCAGCGCAATCACCGCATCGCATGCCTTCGCCTCAGCCAGCGCACGCGCAGCCGAAGGAACCTCCCACGCCCCCGGCACTCGAACGACCTGCACATCCGCCTTCGCCGCACCGCTCCGCGCCAGCGCATCCAGCGCCCCCTGCAGTAGCCGATCCGTAATCACCGCATTCCACCGCGCCACCACGATCCCAAACCGCATCCCCGCAGCCGACAGATCCCCTTCGATCGCCACCGGCTTGCCATGCGCCACGTTCTCCGACTCCCAGAACCCCACCACCAGCCCCGCCTCAAGCGTCACCTCAAACAGCCGCGAGTTCCAATGCGTAGCCTCAACTTCCGTCAGCGACGCGGTGCGACCATCCGCCCCATTCCCCGCCTTCACCCAATGCTCCACCACCGCACGCACCGCATCCAACTGCGTCACTTCAACCAGCACCGGCGGCACCGCCGGCGGCCGCCCCGTCATAATCTCCAGATTGCCCAGCGGAGCCAGAAACGCCGCCCCACGCCCCACGCCATCGTTCCATCCCTTGCCCGGCTCAAACCCAAGCGCCGCAAACAGCCCGGCAAGCGAGTCGAACGCAGCCGCCGAACTCACCGGCGTAATCAGCGTAATTCCCTTGATCATAGATTCGATTGTATCGTCACGAACCTCAGCCCGACCCCAGCACTACATCCGATCGCACGCGTCGGGATCAGCGGATCCATCCAACCTACCGCACACCAGCAGACCGCTCCTCCGCAAGCCGCTGCTTCAAACCCCTCCGCCCAACCTCCGCCAGTCTTCTACAATCGCCACCATCGCCCGCCCCGCTCAACTTTCCACTCATCCGATCCTGAAAATTCGAAGCATCCGGATGCGGAGTAATCAACACATCGCAGCGGACCGTCTCCAGAAAACGAAAGCTCTCCTCAAAACTCGCCACAACCCCAGGATGCTGGCTGAACTTCCACCCCGCCCGAGACACCGCGCCGAGACTATCTGCATACACCATGTTCAGACACTTTCCAGCCTCGCAAGAGATCCAAGTCCAGCTCGTACCACCCGGCGTATGTCCCGGCGTAGCGTGTGCCGTCACAGCAATCGACCCCATATGAAGCGTCTCGTTCCCATGCAGCAAACGCACCCGCCGCACCCGTTCAATCCCGCGAATATCGCCGTACTGCGGATCGTCCGCGCCCACTCCCCCCTCCTTCAACACCCTCGCAGACCACGGACTCGCCACCACCTCCGCTCCCGTCATCCGCTCGAGCGCAGCAATCCCTCCAGCATGGTCGTGATGCGCATGCGTATTCAGGATCAGCTTTACATCCTCAACCCGAAAGCCAAGCTGCCGAATATGATCCGCGATCGGCACAGCCGACTCCGCAATCGCGCCATCGATCAGCACATCGCCGCGATCTGAAGTAATCAGGATCGAGCCCAGCCCACGCGGTCCCACATAGTACGTGTTGCCGTAAATCCGGAACGGCGGCTGAGGCAAATTCCATTCCCCACACTTCGAGCAGGCAGGCTGCGCCCCCTTCTGCCCCGACAGCATACTCCCCACCGCCAAAAACCACACTCCTGCCCACCAACCAGTCATCCCCAAAGTCTAGCCTTTTGTTCACCTCTAGAGAACACATCCGCAATCCAATCCACACCACGCGACCCTTGAAAACAGCATCCCATCCCTTGATATGCTTAAGCACGTGATCATCTCCTGCCTCGCATCCGCCCCTGCTCGCCGAACCGCCTCCACCTCTCATTCCCGTCTCACCCTCGCCGCACTGGCTCTCGCTCTCGCCGCCCCCATGATGCTCACCGGCTGCAACCGCGCCTCGGCAAATACCGTCACCACGCCCAGCCCTCAGGTCATCGAGTCCGCCCGTCAGCAGATCGAACTCATCCCGCCGCCCTCGAAGACGCGCTATCTCGCCGTCCATTCCCTCACCGCCTGGGAAAACCCCTACCTCACCGTGCAGGAGAACATCGCCACCCTCCACGTCACCCTCGCCGACGCCAACCCCAGCCAGCTCGGCGTAGGCGGCATGCTCCGCCCCGTCGGAGCCCGCCGCCAGGACCTCACCATCCGAGTCACCGACCTTCCCGCCGCGCTCAATGCCATCCCCGAAAACTCCTGGCCCTACGGCCGCGTAGTCGCCGTCGAAGAGGCTCACGACGCGCCCGCCAAAGCCCGCCCGGCCATCCGCCGCAACGTCGAAGCCACCATGAAAACCCTCAACGACCTCGGCGTAGTCGTCTACGAGTGGAACGAAAGCGCAGCCGCCCACTGACCTCGAAGGCTTGTCGCATTTGCTGAGAGCTGAGAGCTCACCAGCTTACGGCTCGAGAAACGTGCTTCCACCCCCACACACGCTATCCCCAATTCTGCTTTAATCTTCTCCCCAGCAAGCATCCACCGCATCCCGCGCATCATAAAAGACGCAAGCCACTCGCCGGGGAGAAAATCACTTCATGTCCGAAACTCAGACCTCATCACGCGCCGAGCACGAACGCTCCCTCGCAAAAGGCGTCATCGCCGGCCTCATCGGCGGCCTCGTCGGCACTCTGGCCAAGACCTTCGCCGATCGCATGTTTCCCTCACATAACCACGGTGAAGCCGAACCAGCCGAACTCCTGACCGAACAGATCGCCGGCCATCCCCTCGATGAAGACACGCGTCACCTCGCCGCACAGGGCATCCACTGGGGCTTCGGAGCCGCTGTCGGCGCTGCCTACGGCGCACTCGCCGAGTTTTACCCCGCCGCCACCGCAAAGGAAGGTGCCAGCTTTGGCATGGCTCTCGAAGCCCTCACCCAGGAGTCGGCCCTGCCCGCTCTCGGCCTCGCCGACGCATCGCACGATCGGCCCCTGCTCGAGCGCGCCAGCGAGATGACCTCTCACGTCGTCTTCGGCGTTGCCACCGAGACCGTCCGAGCCTTCGTACGCAAGATCCTCTAGCACCGAAGCGAACATAGGAAAATCGCGGCAAAAAAATCCTTCGCGAATCCTTTCCTTTGCATCTCACCTCAGCGAAGGAGAAAAACACGATGGCTCTCAGAACCGTTCTGCTCGATGAACTCCGCGATCTCTACAGCGCAGAAAACCAGCTCGTCAAAGCCCTGCCCAAGCTCGCCAGGGGCGCCAAGAACGCCAAGCTCAAGCAACTCTTCACCGCGCACCTCGCAGAGACCAAGGGTCAGGTTGAACGCCTGAAGCAGGTCTTCGCCCTGCTCGAAGAAAAGCCCACCGGCCAACACTGCAACGGTATGGAAGGCGTCATCGAAGAGGGTGCAGACGCGCTCGAGAAGGATGAAGAAGGCGCATCCTTCGACTCCGGCCTCATCGGCGCCGCACTCCGCACGGAGCACTACGAGATCGCCGGCTACGAAGCCGTCATCGCCATGGCCACGACGCTCGGCCTGGCCAAAGTCGCCCGCCTGCTCAGCGCCAACCTGAAAGAAGAAGTCGCCGCCGCAAACAAGATCACCGCTGCAGGCGTCGGCATCCTCAAGCAGTCCGCCGCCGAACCCGAAGCGCCCAAGAAACCCAAGAGCGGCAAAGAAAAATACTCCGCCAAAAAGTCCAAAGAGGACGAAGCCAAAGCCGCCCCCGACCTCCCCGCGCAACCACAATCCGTAGCTTAAGACATCAACCCATCTTTCGCAGCACACCAGAGGCCGCTCACCAGCGGCCTCTGTCCATTGTTGCCGTGTCACCGTCCATGAACTTACCTGCTGAGCGGAGTATCATCGCTATGCGACCGCACACCAAGCTCGCACGTCCCAATGGACATTGCCAGAATGACACAAGGTAACTCTATCTCCGCGCCGAGGAAGCTCACCCATCATCAAGCCAGGATGGAGCACCTCGTCTATTGGAGTCGCAAAAGTATCCCGGAACGGCTCGCCGCCGCCGCCAACCTCACCGCACGCATGTACAAAATGCGGGGGATAGACATCCATGAACAAGAAGCAGATTTCACTCCTAGCCGCGTTCCTCGCCGCCAAAGTTGAGTACGCCGTCGTAGGCGGAGTCGCTGTCAACGCACACGGCTACGTCCGCGCCACCAATGACCTGGACATCTTCATCCGCCCGACGGAGGAAAATGCTCGCGCTGCCTTCCATGCGCTGCAGTCGCTGGGCATTCCACTTGAAAACCTCGAGCCGAACGATCTTCTCGCAGAGGAAGAAAACCTGCGCTTCGGCCCCGCCGAAGATCACATTGACATCCTCGCCTCCATCGGCCAGATGCCATTTGATCAAGTCTGGCGAAACCGCATTCAGACGGAGATTCATGGGCTGCGCGTCCCATTCATCTCAAAATCGGACCTCATCCAAAACAAGCGCCAGGTAGGGCGCCTGCGCGATCTCGCCGATGCAGAGGAACTTGCACTCGTCCCGGACACTGACGACCCGGTATAGCAGTTCGAGCTCCGGCTCACCGTCCATCCCTGGCCATCCCGCATATAGTGGTAAGCACTACACGCAATGAACCTCTACGCCATCACCCTCGCCCTCATCGTCCTCACTCTACTCACCGTCTCGCTCACCCGCCTCAGCAAAGTCAAAACCCGCGCCGACTACCTCGTAGCCGGACGCTCCCTCCCCGCCTTCGTCCTCGTCTTCACCCTCCTCAGCAGTTGGATCGGCTCCGGCTCGCTCCTCGGAGGCGCAGAAAACGCCTACCGAAACGGCTTCGCCGCCCTCTGGCAATCCGCCGGAGGATGGGCCGGCCTCGCCCTCATCTACTTCATCGCGCCACGCGCCCGCCGCTTCGCGCAATACACCATCCCCGACCTGCTCGAAGCCCGCTACAACCAGACCGCCCGCGTCCTCGGCGTCATCGCGATCCTCTTCACTTACACCGCCATCACCAGCTACCAGTTCATCGGCGGCGGCGACATCCTCCACCTCATCTTCCCCGCCACCCTCTCCACACTCCAGGGCCGCATCATCATCGCCGCCTTCGTCATCCTCTTCACCGCCATCGCCGGCATGTCGTCCGTCGCATACATGGACGTGGCCATAGGCCTTCTAGCGACCTTTACCCTCTGCCTCGCACTTCCCGTCGTCGTCCACAGCTTCGGAGGCTGGTCCACAATCCACGCCGCCCTCCCCGCCACACACTTCCAACTCCTCGGCAACCTCTCCTTCCCCCAGGCCCTCGAGCTCTTCGTCCCCACCTGCCTGCTCATGCTCGGCAACCAGTCCATGTATCAAAAATTCTTCTCCGCCAAATCCGAACGCGACGCCACCCAAGCCGTAGCCGGATGGATCGCCGGCACCATCCTCCTCGAGACCGTAATCGTAGCCCTCGCAGTAGCTGGCTCCGCCCTCTTCCCCACCGGCGAAGTCCACGACCACCCTCGCGAAATACTCGCCTTCATCGGCCTCCACGCCTTCAACCCAGCGCAAACCACCACCACCGTCACCGGCACAACCACAATCATCACCACCACCCAGGTCCTCCCCGCTTACGCCCTCCATCTCGGCCAGCTCCTCGGCGCCCTCCTCGTCGGCGCCATCTTCGCCAAGATCATCTCCACCGCAAACAACTATCTCTTCTCCCCCGCCTCCAACCTCGTCAACGACATCTTCGTCCGCTACCTCCGCCCCTCCGCCCCCAACACACAAATCCTGCTCGTCTCTCGCGCCATGGTCATCCTCCTCGGCCTCTGGGCCCTCGCCCAATCCCTCGGCACCGAATCCGTCCTCAAGAAATCCCTCTATGCCTACACCATCTATTCCGCCGCATTAACCCCCGTCATCCTCGCCGCCTTCTACTGGCGTAGAGCCACTGCCTCCGCCGCCGTAGCCAGCATCTTCACCGGCACCGCGGTCACCATCACCTGGCAAGCCGCCTTCTGGCACACCCTCTTCCCGCACACCCACCTCCCCGCCCTCATCGCCAACCGCGACGCCATCTTCCCCGCTCTCCTCGCCTCCCTCCTCTGCCTCATCGTCGTCAGCCTCCTCACCCCACCACCCGACGCCACCCACCTGGCATCCATCACCCAAAACTGAACCAACCCCAAGAACCCCGCCTTCCTTCCTCCTACCCCGAACGCCCGGGTGCCCCATCCATCGCAGCCTCACCGCGATGGGTGGGACGTAAACATCTCGCCCCACGCCTCTGTTGCATCTCCCTTAGCCCAGCCTTGCTCACCCGTTAACCAACTCAATCCCCACCGCACTACAAAGAAATCCACTCCACCCACGCACCATACACTCACCTCTCAGCCCAACGCGTAGCCACCCACACGCCTGCTGCGGAGCCTCCAATGAAGTCCATCCTCCTAACCCTCTGCGCCCTCCTAGCCCTCACCGCCTCAATCACCACCACCGCGCAAAAGCCCGTCTGGCAGCCCTCCCCCGGCCACACCCAAATCCCCATCTGGCCCACCACACCACCCGACGCGCAACCCGCACCCGGCCCCGAGTACGCCGTAACAGACAAAAAAATTCTCATCGCCGACAAACCATTCACCGGCGTATGGGACGTCACCCAGCCTACGATGACGCTCTACTCACCCACCGGAACCAACACCGGCGCAGCCGTAGTCGTATTCCCCGGCGGCGGCTATGAAGAACTAGCCATCGACCTCGAAGGCACCGAAGTCTGCGACTGGCTCACCACCAGGGGCGTCACCTGCATCGTGCTCAAGTACCGCGTCCCGGATTCAGGCCCCGCCTACCACGCAGACTGCAACTGCCACATCCATCCCAAGGCCCCCACAGCCCTCGAAGACGCACAGCGCACACTCGGTCTCCTCCGTCTCCATGCCGCCGAATACCACATCGACCCGCACAAGATCGGCGTCCTCGGCTTCTCCGCCGGCGGCCATCTCGTCGCCAACATCAGCACCCACTACACCCAACGCGCCTACAAACCCATCGACGCAGCCGACAAACTAAGCTGCCGCCCCGACTTCGCCATCGCAATCTACCCCGGCCACATGCTCGAAAACACCACCAAACCCTATGAACTCAACCCCGAGATCCCCGTCACCGCCCACACGCCACCCACCTTCCTCCTCCAAAACGAAGACGACTACGTAGACGGCATCGACCAATCCCTCGTCTATTACATCGCTCTCAAAAACGCCAAAGTCCCCGTAGAGATGCACCTCTACGCCCAGGGCGGCCACGCCTTCGGCCTCCGCCCCACCAACCTCCCCGCCACCCACTGGCCCAACCTCGTCGAAACCTGGCTGCACACCATCGGCATGACCCCCTAAACACAGACAGTCTCACCACTCATTCCCTCGTTCTGATCCCACTCATTCCCTCACCCTGATCCCACTCATCCCCTCACCCTGATCCGTCATTCCGGCCCGCCTTTGGGCCGGAATCTCCGTATTTAATTTCAGCAGCGAAAGACAATCTCCTCCACACCAAAACAAACTTTGCTTCACGATCACGCACAAGCCCCTCTCGCCTGCTAGCGGGACCCTTGATTACCAGGTGTCCTATTCATCGCGTTGGTGGGACGGATGCGATGGGCCCGCCAGCCTGAGCTCGGCGGACGCATTGTGGAGGACAAGACTGGCCTGAACGGAATCTTTAATTGCGACGTAACGTGGGCTCGTGAAGGCGCGAACGTCTCCGGCCGCTCCTTCTTCACCGCCATCCAGGAGCAGATGGGCCTAAAGCTCCAACCCGAACACGGCCCAGTAGAAACCATCGTCATCGACCACATCGACCAGCCATCTCCAAACTGATACGCGGGTCGAACTACTGGCCGCTCGCCGGAAACTGGGTCACAAGAGCATTCTCTACATCTCGCTTCAACGCCGGCAGATCATCCTTCACCGTGTTCCACACAGCTTCATCATCAACACGGTCATACTCATGGCGGAGTATGTTGCCCATTCCCCGAATCCTGCGCCAATCGGGCCCGGGACACAACACTTCATCTTCCGGCTTCAGGCGATAGGCAGCTTCTGTAACAATTTGCAACTCGCGTTCAACCGCCGCCTTTGTCTTGACGTCATCTACATAGGCAGCAAATTCCATCTCGCCGACAAATTGTTCAATGAGATGGATCGCCCTAACAATGTCTTCAAAGGCATCTCCGGCCCTCTAAAAGACGTCGATAGCCTCCCTCTGCACTCTGCAGCGCACAGGTTCTTTCAGGGACGTCGCCGAAGATAGATCTACCTCAACCCCCAGCAGATCGCACACCCGAAGCCTCAAGCCGCTCAAGGTCAGCAGAGATACCCGAAACCCAGGCGTGAACTCAGCCAGCAGATCGACATCGGAGTCTTGGCCTGCCTCCCCACGCGCAACCGAACCGAACAGACGCAGATGGGAAAGTCCATCTGCCTGCAAGTCGAGCGCATGGCTGCGAAGAATCGCGAGAACTCGATCAGTTTCCATCTTCAGAGAAGTTTAGCGCATCGCCAGAGTGGTATGCCCGGTGCCGAATACCATGTTTCAACTCGTAGCACCGGGCATGAGCGATCCTGCTACTTCTGCCCCACCACCACAATCTTGAACGTCCCCGGCAGCATCTTCGGCCGTCCCGTGGTCACCGCAGGATCGACATCCGCCGTAGGCATGTAGATGCGATGAGCCTCCGCATCCATACTCATCGTCCGAGCAGCGCGAGGCGTAGCCACCGTCTGCACCACGTCGAACTTCCCATCCCTCACCGCTGCAACAGTAAGCTTGCCGTCTCCCGCACTGGCAAACGCCTCGCCTCCGCCAAACACCGTCGCGTCTACACCCGCGCCAATCGGCAGCGCAGCCTCCACCTTGCCCGTATCCGCATTCATCACCACCATGTCCTGCGGCTTCCTGCAGCCGATAATCAGGTGACGCCCCTTCGCATCCAACGACATCCCCACAGGATTTCCCGCCGGAGCCACAGGCCAGCGATGCGTCACCGCACGCGTCTTCAGATCCACCACCGCGACCACATCCTTATCCGCCAGATTGATCCAAACCTTTCCGCTCCCATCGGCAGCGAGAAACTCAGGCGCACCACCCAACGCAATCACCGGATCAAGCTTCCCACTCTTCGGATCGATCTCCGGCTTGAACGTCATCAGTGCATTGCCATCGCCCGAGACCGCCAGCACCAGATCCTGCTTCGCGTCATAAATAATCCCATCCGCATCCGGCATCGCCGCAATCTTGCCCAGCACCGCATAGCTCTTCAGGTCGAAGACCACAATCGCACCCGCCCCACCGCCATCCGTAATAAACCCACGCCCCAGCTTCGGCACAATCGCCACACCATGCGACCGCACCTGCCCATCGATATCACCCAGCACCTTGCCGGAATCCGTATCGATCACCTGCGTATGCGTAGCCCGCGTCACAAACAGCCGATGCCCCGGCGCATCCACCGTCACGTAATCCCACGCCCCCGCACCGCCAATCGGAAACGTCTTCACCACGCCCCAATTCGTTTGGCCGAACACAGGCAACGATGCGGCAAGCAGCACCACGAAAGAAGTTAAAGCAGATACCCGCTCAAGTCGCAAAATAAGTCTCCTCATAAATCAAGTGAGAACCGCACCAGCCCAACACCGACGGCACCCCACACATCCTGCTTCCAGGCCATGTTAGGCCAACTTCATTAAGATGTGCTGAACGTCGCCTGCCGTTCCCGGCATACCCGATCCGAACCGCTCCCCCAAAAGTCCCATCCTGTAAAACGCCCAAAATCCCCCACATCCATCTAAACTGGTTCAATGTGCGGAATAGTCGGATACATTGGCCCAAACTCCCCCGTCCCCATCATCATCGAAGGCCTGCGCCGCCTCGAGTACCGCGGCTATGACTCCGCCGGCATCGCCATCGCCGGAGGCCCCGCCGGCCTCGAGCTGCGCCGCGCCCCAGGAAAACTCCGCAACCTCGAGGCCGTTCTCGCCGACAAGCCCCTCTCCGGCTCTTTCGGCATAGGCCACACCCGGTGGGCCACCCATGGCCGCCCCACCGAAGAAAACGCCCACCCCCACCGCGACGGCTCCGGCACCCTCGTCGTCGTCCACAACGGCATCGTCGAAAATTACCTCGCCCTTAAGCAGGAGCTCATCGCCAAGGGCCACAAGTTCCAGTCCGAAACCGACACCGAGATCATCGCCCACGTCATCGAAGACGAGCTCAACCGCGCCGCCGAGTCCAGCCCCAAAAGTCTGGGTGCCCCATCCTTCGCAGCCTCATCGCGAAGGGTGGGATCGACAGAGTCCGACATCGACCCCAACGAGTCCGTCCTAACCCTACCCAACACCCCATCCCTCCCCTTAGAAGAAGCCGTCCGCCGCGCCGTCAAGCGCCTCACCGGAGCCTTCGCCATCGGCGTCCTCTCAGCCAACGAGCCCAACAAGCTCGTCGCCGCCCGCCTCGGCCCACCCGCCGTCCTAGGCATCGGCGAAGGCGAATACTTCCTAGCCTCCGACGTCCCCGGCATCCTCCACCACACCCGCAACATCCACTTCCTCGCCGACGGCGAAATCGCCATCCTCACCCCCGAAGGCATCACCCTCACCGACTTCGACGCTGCCCCACTCCCCCTAAAAGTCCAGCGCATCGCCTGGGACCCCATCCAGGCCGAGAAGGCCGGCTACAAGCACTTCATGCTCAAGGAAATCTACGAGCAGCCCCGCGCCATCCGCGACACCATCCTCGGCCGCATCTCACCCGACACCGGCCGCGTCTTCCTCCCCGACATGTCCATCACCGAGGCCGACCTCATCGCCGCCACGCAGATCACCATCGCCGCCTGCGGCACCTCGTGGCACTCCGGCCTCGCCGGCAAGTTCATGATCGAGCGCCTCGCCCGCCTCCGCACTGAAGTCGACTACGCCTCCGAATTCCGCTACCGCAACCCCATCTCCGACCCCGCATCCATCGGCCTCCTCATCACCCAGTCCGGCGAAACCGCCGACACCCTCGCCGCCCAGCGCGAACTCATCGCCCTCGGCTCCAAAACCCTCGCCATCTGCAACGTAGTCGGCGCCGCCGTCTCCCGCGAAGCCCAGGGCACCATCACCACCAACGCCGGCCCCGAGATCGGCGTCGCCTCCACCAAGGCCTTCACCGCCCAGCTCACCGCGCTCTTCCTGCTCGCCCTCAAGCTGGGCCAGGTCCGCGGCGCCGTCTCGGACGCCGAATCCCTCCACCTCGCCACCGAACTAGGCAAGATCCCCGCCAAGCTCGAACTCATGCTCAACATCAACTCCAACGTCTCCACCGGCATGAGCGAAGGCGTAGCCGCCCCCCAACCAATTAATTCCGCCGCCGCCATCAACTCAAGCGCCACCACAAATTCAAACGCTGTCGTCCCAAGCGAAGCGAAGAATAAAAATGAATCTGTCATCCTGAGCGAAGCGACCGCAGGGAGCCCAGTCGAAGGACCTGCGGTGCCTTCCTACCCCGGCCCCGACCGCCGCAAATCCCCCCGCCTCTCCCTAACCGACCAGTGCTGCGAGCTAGCCAAAATCTACTCCACCGCCAACGACTTCCTCTTCCTCGGCCGCGGCATCCACTACCCCATCGCCCTCGAAGGCGCGCTCAAGCTCAAAGAGATCTCCTACATCCACGCCGAAGGCTACCCCGCCGGCGAGATGAAGCACGGCCCCAACGCCCTCATCGACGAGACCCTCCCCGTAGTCTGCATCGCCACCCAGGACCCCACCGACCCCACCAGCGTCCTCAAGTACGAAAAAACCCTCTCGAACATTCAAGAGGTCACCGCCCGCTCCGGCCGCGTCATCGCCATCGCCATCGAAGGCGACCAGACCATCGCCCAGCTGGTCGACCACGTCATCTACATCCCGCAGTCCCCCGAGCTACTTCTCCCCATCCTCGAAGTAGTCCCCCTCCAGCTCCTCGCCTACCACATAGCCGTCCGCCGCGGCTGCGACGTAGACCAACCAAGAAACCTAGCCAAATCCGTCACCGTCGAGTAGCTTGATATTGGCAGACATGGTGCTGCGTAGGTACGAAGGGCGGCAGCGTGAATCGACTTCAATTGAAGCCAGAAATAGAAGAAGAAGATTCCGCATCTCTTGCGAAACTTGAAAAAACGCGGCCCAACCCACGGAAGAAATCTTCTAAACCAACGGCGATAAGGAAGTTTTTTGGAGCTCTTATCATATTTGCGTTGATAGGTGGAATCAAGGTCCTGTACTCAGATTCCAGCGAGACGGAGCCGCCAGCGGATGTCAAATCGGCACACCCGGCGACTCTCGACGCACGTCTCACGCAATGCCTCCTTCCAAAAGCTCAATATGGGGAGTATTCGTCATTCGACGGTGGTAAGTCTGCGTTCGCACTAATCGGGGAGTGTGATGTGGCTGTCGAATGGGAAGAAAATTGTGTTGCCACGGGCGGCACCGAACACAATTGTTTTACGAAAATCATGATCTTGGCGCAAGCGGCGATCAAGGAGTTTGGTAAATAAGAGGGCGGGTGGACCACCGACAAAAAACATATCTGGGGACCCCATTCATGCGGTTCATCAACGGATGGCCCACCCACCATCTGGGTGCCCCATTCATGACAGTCTCACCGTCATGAGTGGGGTCCACAAATCCCAGGGTCTACCATACCCCTATGCCGAGCCGCCTCAAGAGATACCAAACCGAAGGACATCTCCACTTCCTCACCTTCAGTTGTTATCACCGGCTCCCATACCTCAACGACGACCGATCCAGAACCATCTTCCTCGCAACTCTCGAAACCCTCCGCCACCGTCACCAGTTCTTCCTCGACGGATACGTCCTCATGCCCGAGCACGTACACCCTCCCCACCACTCCAAAACCTGGAAGGGCACGCGTTCACGCGTGCCAAAAAAGCCGCGTCCGCAGGACGCCTCCGCTCTGGCGGGTGGCCCACCCTTCACCCACCTCAAAAGCTCGGGTGCCCCATCCTTCGCGCTTTTGCGAAGGGTGGGATGTAAACCGCCCGCACCCCCGCTCTTCACTCTCCCGGATGTAAACTTCTCCCCAACTATGCCAACCGGCCTCCAACGCTTCCAACAAACCAAACACTTCCACTTCGTAACCTTCAGCTGTTACAAGCGCCAGCCCTTCCTCCGCACCCCCGAAGCAAAAGACACAGCAGTCCGACTCCTCGAACAAACCCGCCAGCAACAAGGCCTCCTCATCGCGGCCTACGTCCTCATGCCCGAGCACATCCACCTGCTCACCAACGAGCCCGCCCACGCAACGCTCGCCACATTCCTCCAAATCTTCAAGCAGCTCACCGCCCGCAAGCTCAAATCACCCGACCAAAAACAGTTCTGGCAACACCGCTACTACGACTTCAACGTCTCCAGTTCCGAGAAGTACACCGAAAAGATCAAATACATCCACCGCAACCCAGTCGTTCGCGGTCTTGTCGCAAAGCCCGAAGAGTATCCATGGAGCAGTTACAACCACTACGCCACCGGCGAACCCGGAACCGTTGAGATCGAATCCGACTGGACAGCCCGCCGCCGGGGATGCCTACTTCCCACCCTTCGCAAAAGCGCGAAGGACGGGGCACCCGATCTCCCTTGACGCTCCAAATTCGCCTCACCCCTTGACACACCACGTATAATAGAAATTAGGTCGAGACAGAATCCAAAGCCTCAGGATTGTGCCTCCCTAAAAAGCTCCAAAGAAACCATAACTCCAGCGTTTAGAAGACCTTGCAAACCATCTCCTTTGTTTTCAATATTTTGCAAATCTAATATCCGCTAACTGGTTTGTTTGGAAGATCATACAAATTCGATATACCCAGGGGGGTACTACCATGCCGCAGCCAATTCCAGACCTTTCACGCGATCAGCAATGCCACCACTACCAGGCTCCCACCGGCCAGCGCTGCGGCTCGCCCGCCATGAAAGGCGAATATTACTGCTACCACCACCACCTCCGCAACGCCAAACGCTCCCAGAACCGGTTCCTCATCGACCCCGAGATCACCCGCCTCGAACTCCCCGTCATCGAGGACCGCGCCTCCATCTTCGTCGCCCTCACCGCCGTCATCCACCGCCTCGGAGACAACACCATCGACACCCGCCGCGCCGGCCAGATGATCTACGGCCTCCAACTGGCACTCAAAGCCCTCCAACCCGAACGCCCCACCGCACCCCAACCCGCGCCGCAACCCCCGTCCGCCGCGCTCCTCCGCACTCGCCAAAATTGTCATCCTGAGCGAAGCGAAGGACCTGCGTCTCCCTCCACCCACACTGCGCCTTCCGCCCCCACAAACTGTCATCCTGAGCGAAGCGCGCAGCGCGAAGCCGAAGGACCTGCGTCTTCTACTCCCATTAATCCTTCCGCCGGCAGCAAAGAATCACAACAATCCACGCCACCCAAACAGATCACCATCACCAAGGAGAGCCTTCTCTACTTCCTCCGTTCCCGCCACTGCGCCCACTGCAACGCCGAACTCTTCCCCGCCCACGAACTTACCGAGCGCCCGTACCCCGGAGCCCCACCCGACATCATCGAAGAATCCCGCCACACCCTGCCCGCACCCGAACCCATGCCCGGAACCCTCCCCACCCTCCAGGCCTGCACTGCAAGCGCCTTCCAGCCAGCTGTGTTTCAATCGAAAAAGCCATGCTTCCGAACTCGCAAGAGACCCATCGCCCGTCCCCATCTTCGCTCAAATCGGCCTATAGACTGTGTGCCGCAGCCTCCGCAGTCATGCTCGCTTACGCAGTCCTGCTCAGCATCTATTCCATCCCCGGTTTTCCCACCGCGCCGCAAACCTCCGTGCACTGGCCCTGGTTGGGCAACAAGCCCGTCAGCGAAGACGGCTTCTACATGCTCACCGTAGCCGACAACATCGCACGAACCGGACACATCGTCTACAACTACGGCCGCCCCGCCACCGGCATCCAGCCGCTGTCCACATTCGTCTTCGCCGGCATCGCCTGGCTCGTCCACCGAATGCACGCAAGCGAGTGGACCTTCA
This sequence comes from Acidobacteriaceae bacterium, assembly GCA_035943695.1. Taxonomy (GTDB): domain Bacteria; phylum Acidobacteriota; class Terriglobia; order Terriglobales; family Acidobacteriaceae; genus Edaphobacter. Next base: position 24,736 of record DASZBW010000023.1, read on the forward strand.
TCCGGGCAATGATCCTCGAAGGAACCGCCCTCTTCGTCTGCTTCGCCTGGGGCGTCGGTTTCTTCGTCGCCAGCCTCGCACCGCAAAACAAGCGAAAACTTGCCTTTACGTTTGCATTCTTCCTCACCCTGTTCGACTACGATCTATTTCGCCTCTTCACCTATGGCTTGGAAACCGGAATCTATCTCTGCCTGCAAGCAGCCTGTCTCTGCATCTCTTTACGCATGATGCAGCAAGGCAAAAGCTCCTGGCGTCAAGTCCTCCTGCTCGGAATCCTGGGTGGCGCAGCCGGATTGGCGCGGATCGATTTCGGAATCCTGTTCGCAATCCTGCTTCTGTGGATGCTGATTCGCCGCGTCCTCCGCCCGCTTCAGATGCTCACCTGCGGTTCGTTGGCATTGATCATTACAGCTCCCTGGTTCCTCTTCGTCCGCTCCGTCAGTGGTTCCTGGCTGCCTTCTTCCGGGCACGCGGAAAGTCGCCTCATGAGCGCGACTGACTTCAGCCGCATCGGCTCCATGACAAATTCAGTTTCGGTCCATCTCTTCCCCTGGATCTACAGCCACCTGCCACGCCAGGCCTGCCTCGCTCTAACTGTCGTGAGCCTCGCGGGCATCGCCGCCCTACTCCTTCGTGCACCTCAGACGCGCACCGCCTGGCTGAGAAGATACCTCGCAGACATTGCCCCCTGGATCGCCGGCGCGCTCTCTCTTGTAGCTATCTATCTGCTGGGCTTTGCTGCAACCATGTTTTATCCCCGCTATATATCGTTGATCTTCCTTCTCGCCGTGCCCATAACTGCGCTCTTGTTCGCAGAGCAACCCGGCATCGCAGCCAGGCCCGCTCTCGTGCTTGGCCCGATATCGCTTCTCTTCGTCTTCTATTGCTACTCGACCCTCCACACTGGCCTTGTGGGCAATAACTTGCTCATCGATGCAGGCTACATTCGCCAGTATTATCCAGACGCCCACGTTGCATCCTTCCAGAGCGGAACAATCGGCTTCTTCGATCGCAACGTAGAAAATCTCGACGGCAAATTGAACGACGACGCCTTGAAGGCAATAGCCGAGCACCGCATGGGAGATTACCTGGACCGTGCCGGGATCAATGTTCTCGTCGAATGGCCGGGCTACATCAGTGAAAACTTTTCGCCCGAATATATCGCGCGGGTATGGCAGCCATGCCCGCAGCCCATGTATCCGGGCGGCGGTGTCTGCCTGATCCGGCGGTCTACACTCAGCACCCCGTAAACAGTATGCTCAATCGCCGCCACCCAGCATCCGCTATACTTCCGCCAGTACTCATCTTCAGTTCGAGGTACTTCATGAAGAAGCTCGCAACCTTCGCCGCCGTCGCTCTAGCCTTTGCCTCCACCGGCGCCTTCGCCGCCACCTACACCGGCTACGTCGCCGACGCGATGTGCGCCAAGGACGCCCACAAGGTATCCAGCGCTGACCACGCCGACTGCGCTAAAAAGTGCATCTCCGGCGGAGAAAAGCCAGTCTTCGTCGTCGCCGAGAAGACCGTCTACACCCTCACTAACCCCGAGATCCTCGTCCCTCACGCCGGCGAAAAAGTCACTGTCGAAGGCACAGTCAAGGGCGGAGCCCTCACCGTAACCTCAGTCAAGTAGCGTTGTAATTTGCAGTTCTAACATTACCGGTTCTGGAAGCGTCAGCCCGCCCGGCGGTCTTCCAGAACCTCATCCAGCATCCCGGCCAACGTGTCTGCCCGCGACCGGACATTGTCCTCATTTCGGTCCACGCTTCCCGCCAGCGCATCGTACCGGCCGCGCAGCGCCAGCAACTCATCCGCTATATTCAACGCCGCCAGCACAGCCACCCGCAGCGAATCGACTGTACTTCCCTGCGCCGCCACCGCGCGCATCTTGCCATCGACCAGCGAAGCCAGCGCCTCAATGTGTTCAGGATCAGTCCCACGCAGGTGATACACCTGGTCGTAGATATCTACGCTCACCGCCTGCGCATTCTGTTCCGTCACGCGAGCCTCCCCGGAATTGCCAATTAGACCAGTTCATCCATCTGCGCCAGCATCTTCTCCACGCGCTGCCGCACTACATCGCGCTCTTGCTCGAGCGCCGCAACCTTGCCTTCAACATCCGCTGTCCGCGCCGCCAACTGTTCCCGCAGCGCAACAACTTCTGCCTCAGCCGTAGCGCGAGCCTCGCGCTCCCGCTTCACAATCTCTACCGCTCGCAGCACCTTCTGCTCAAGCGCCTGGAACTCATCCACACTCACACCAGAACTCATTCACGCAGTATATCCGCGCGGTCCGTGGATTTCGCAGCACTAAGCGCGAATCGTTCCACCCAGCGCGGTCAAAGCTGCAATTATCTTCGACCACCAATCCGTCAGCTCGTCCTCGCGCAGCGTCCGCTCCAGCGACTGAAACACGCAACGCAGCAGCAACGCATGGTGTCCCGCCGGAACGGAAACGCCCTTCGCGTCGCGAAATATCTCAACCGGCTCCAGCCGGGTCAGCTCACGGATCGCAAGTCCTTCAATCGCTTCGGCGACGTTTCGCCACTGAACCGAATCGGTGAACGTGAACGAAAAGTCACGCTCCACCGCTTGAAACCGTGAAATCTCCCGAGCCACCGCCCGCCTCAACGGCAACTCATACAGCGCTTCCAGATTGATCTCGCAGAGGTAAATCCCATGTCGCAGCTTCCGCATGTCGCGTTCGCCGAACGCGAGCTCGCCAAAGCATGCAATCCTCGCTCCGTCCAGGGTCACAAAAGCACCGCGCCCCGGCTCGATCCACGAAGGCGCATCAGTCGAAAACGTCGCCTGCTCCGCCGCACTCTTCGCCAGCGAACCACCCGACGAGCCAAACATCGACAGCAGCGACTCAACCACACCCTTCAACTCAAAGAAGGCCGCATCCTTCGCACTCGAAAGACGTGTCGCACCCACTTCACCCGTCAGGCCAATCACCAGACTATGCGACTCAACCACAGCTTCAGTCGATCCGCCAAACACCGCACCCTGCTCAAACAGCCTCGCGTCACGCACATCCCGATTCAGATTATGCGCCAGCATCGCAATCATTCCCGGAATCAGCGAAGGCCGCAACAAACGCGCCTCCTCCGAAAGCGGGTTTTCGAGCGCAACAACACCGCACCCCTTCGCACCAAACCTCGCGCCATCCACATCCGAAGCGAACGAACTCGATATCGCCTCCGAATATCCCAGCGTGAGCAATCGCGTCCGCACCGCTGCCTCGGCCGCCGCCAGCGGATGCGCTTTCATCGGCAGCGCAGTCGGCAGCGTATTCGCGAAGCGGTTGTATCCATACACCCGCGCCACCTCTTCAATCAGGTCGATCTCGCGCTCAAGATCCAGACGCCAACTCGGCAGCTTCGCAGAAAAGACCGTCTCCCGTACGCCGCTCTCTGGTCCCTGCGGCCTAAGCTCACATCCCAGCGCAGTCAGGTACTGCGCAATCAGCTCTCCACTCAACGCGGAGTTGCCATCGCGATCATCCAGCGTCGCACCCAGATGCCGCTGTACCTCCGCAACGGAAAGCGCAATCGGCCGCCGGTTCGCCGTGCGAGCAGCAATCTCCGCCACAACGATATCGATCAGCTCCCCCTCGGCCTGCCCGCCAGACTCCAGAATCAGCTTCGCCACGAGTCCATTGGCCGTTGCACACGCATTGAAGTCCGCGCCGCGCTCAAAGCGATGCGAAGCGTCCGTATGCAGCCCGTGCCGGCGCGCACTTCGCCTCACGCTGGCCGGATCAAACCAGGCAGCCTCAACCAACACATTCTTCGTCTCGGCCGTGATCATCGAATCCCAACCGCCCATCACGCCAGCCAGACCCAGCGGCTTCACATCGTCCGCGACCACCAGATCATCGACCTCAAGCGTCCGCTCTATCCCATCCAGAAGCTTCAGCCGTTCGCCCTTGCGCGCCAACCGCACCACAATTCCGCCCTCGATCTTGTCCAGATCGAACGCATGCGTCGGATGCCCCATACCCTGCAGCACAAAGTTCGAAGCATCCACCGCGTTCCAGATCGGCTTCGCACCGAGCAGCGCAAAATACTCCGCCACCTGCCCCGTCGAAGGCCCTATCGTAACGTCACGCAACACCTGCGCCGTAAACCGCCCGCACACTTCACGAGCCTCGATCTCAACGGAAAACGCCTTCGCAACAACACCGCGCACAGACAGCGCACCATCGAGCGGCGCCAAAGGCAGGTTGTAGATCGTTGCCGCCTCACGCGCAATGCCGTAATGATTCATCGCATCCACGCGGTTGGTCGTAATATCCATCTCGAACAGGTGGCCGTTATGCGCCCCACCCGCACCAACTCCAAGATCATGCACGCCTTCCACCGCAATTCCACGCAGCGTCAGGTCATCAGCTAATTGCCGATCCGAGACAGATAGTTGAGGCAGATAGTGGCGAAGCCACGCCGTAAGAATATTCATGTTCTCGTTTGGACCTTCAAAATTACTCCGTCTTCCAATCTTTTCCGGGCATTATGCGCTTCATAAAATCATCGAAGAGCGGAACGGTAAACGCGGTATCGCCATGGCTCGGACTCCAGATCATACCTTTCAGAATAAGCTTTTGACGAACAGGGGCAAGCGTGCTGACAGCTCGTCCCATACAAGCCGCAATGTCTCCCGAACGATGAAGCGGCTCAGGTCCCAATTCAGCCATCGCGCGGACGTATCGTTTTTCAGTAGGAGTAAGCCGATCGAACCGAACCCTGAAGAAGCTCTCATCCAATGCTGCAATAGCTTGCGCCGACGCTGTCAAAACGTTCGCCAGGGTCACCGGACTCCGGTCGGCGACGTCCCAGGAATGTTTCCCCCATTCCTGCAAAAAATAGGGATAACCATTGGTCTGCCTCAATATCTCTGCCAAAGCTTCAACCGTAAATTCAACACCCTCTTCCTCGGCAGGCTTCTGAATCGCGAGCTCCGCCTCAGCGGCGTCCAGCGGACCGATCATCGGAAAATCGAAGAGACGTTCCGCGTACGACTTTGCCTCCCCGGCAAGACCTCGCAACTGAGGCAGGCCAGCACCAACCACCGTGATCGGAAGTCGCGCCTGCGATGTCCTGTGCAGCGCCGAAATTAAGGCAGCAAACTGGCTTCTTTCCACATACTGCAATTCGTCGATAAACAGCACGACAGCCGTACCTGCGCTCTGTGCTGCCCGTCCTACCTCTTCCAGCAGAGCGGTAAGATCGCCCTCCAGATCGCCGTTATCTGCCAACCCAGGCTCTGGCTCCAGGTCGAAGCCCACCTCTATATCGCTGTACTTGAGCTTTAAACCCTTCGCAAAGCCTGCGAGGGCTCGAAGCGCGTGCTTTGCCTTTTCTTTTGCGGCATCAACCAGGCTGAGCCGCAGCAATACAAGGCGAAGTTGAGGCGCAATAATCGCCGGCAAGGAACGGTTCTCCGGCGCTTCGACCCGCACCGTACATATGCCGGCTGCCTCTGCGTCGTTACGCATCTTTTCAAGCAGAACCGTCTTCCCCACGCCACGAAGTCCCACCATCAAAACACTTTTAGTCGGCTTGCCAATCCGTAAGCGCTCAATAGCAATCCTTACCTGCTCACGGAGCAGGTCTCGACCTGCTAAGGCAGGCGGCGGAGAGCCTGCACCGGGTGAATATGGATTGCGAATCGGGTCCATAGAAACATTATACTCATCTTATAGAAGTTACCCCTAAACGATAACCATGCTAACTTCCCTATAACCTTAGGCAAATTGCTCCAGAAACCGCATGTCGCCCGAGTAAAAATGCCCGATATCAGAGACGCCATGCAAAATCATCGCAATGCGCTCCACACCCATCCCGAATGCGAATCCGCTGATCTTCGCCGCATCATAAGCAGGCTCGCGTCCCTGCGCCACGCGCTGCTCATCCACGCTGGCAAACACTGCCGGGTCCACCATCCCACATCCCAGCAGCTCAATCCATCCGGAGTGCTTACACTTCCGGCAGCCCTTACCGCCGCAGAAGATGCAGGAGATCTGCACATCCGCACTCGGCTCAGTGAACGGAAAAAAGCTCGGAAAAAAGCGCGTCTTCACCGCAGAACCAAATAGCGACTTCATCGCATGGTCCAGCGTTCCCTTCAAATCCGAAAATGTAACATTCGTATCGACGCATAACCCTTCCACCTGGTGAAACACCGGTGAATGCGTAGCATCCGCAGCATCGTTCCGATGCACCTTACCCGGTACAACAATCCGCACCGGCGGAGCCTGCGCAATCATCGTCCGAATCTGCACCGGCGAAGTGTGCGTCCGCATCAGCAGCCGATCCCGCGCAGGCCTGCCCTGCTGCCCAGCGACCACCAGCGTATCCTGCGTATCCCGCGCCGGATGGTTCGGCGGAAAGTTCAACGCCTCAAAGTTATAAAAATCGCTCTCCACCTGCGGTCCCAGCGCCGTCGAGTAGCCCAGCCGATGAAATACCGCGACCACCTCATTCATCGTTTTCACAAGAGGATGCTCAACGCCCGGCCTGCGCACAACGCCCGGCATCGTAACGTCGATGCCCGCGCTCGCGGCGCGCTTCTGCGGCGCCGCCACCGTCTCCGCAAGCACCTCTTCAATCTGCTGCTTCAACTGGTTGAAGCGGATCCCCAGCGGCTTCCGCGCCTCCGCCGGCGCAGCCTTCAGCCACGCCTCGCTCACCAGCTTCAACCGACCCTGCTTCCGCCCCAGCCAATGCAGGCGAAACGCCTCCGCGTCACCACCCGACGCCGCACCCACACGCACCTCTTCGGCCAGCGCAGCAAAAGCCGCCTCCAGCGACGCCTCATCGTAGTTCACAAGCTGCAAAATCGCTTCGTCCATTCGTGTGCTTTAAGTCTATCCCACCATCACAGCGCCGACAGCACAACGGCAATCACCAGCACTCCCAGCAACAGGCTGCGTTTGTCCGTCACCGCGTACACCACCGGATCCTCATGCAGTTCGCCACGCGAAGCCTGCAGCCACAACCGGCTCAACCAAAGCAGCAGCACCGGCACCAGCAGCCAAAGCCTTGTCGCATGCACGTACAACTTGGCCACGGCCTCAAAGTTCGAAATGTACAGCAGAAATACCAGCACCGACGCATACCCGCTGGACGTCCCGAAGCTCCGCAGCTGTTCCAGATCAGAGACGCGATATCCCCGACCCTTCACTGCCACCGTGCCCGAAGCCTCCGCTCTCTCCCGCACGCTTTCCAACTCCGAGAAGCGCTTCACAAAGGCCAGCGACAAAAAGAAGAAGATACTGAAAGCCGCCAACCAGGGAGAAACCTGCACACCTGAAGCAGCCGACCCCGCAAGGATCCGTATCGTATACAAACCCGAAAGCACAATCACATCCACCAGCACCATGCGCTTCAGGCGCATGGAGTAAGCCGTCGTCGAAATGGCATACAGCACCAGCCAGGCAAGAAAACTTCCTTGGCCATTTTTCGAAAACTGCGGAGAAAGCTTCTCCAACGCATGCGGCAGCATCACCGCAATTGCAAGCGACAACACAAGAAAGATTGCCACAGTAGCCACGCCAACCACAGGCGACAGATCGCCCGCAGCAAAAGGCCGCCGTCGCTTACGCGGATGGTGCCGATCCGCCTCGAGATCCAGCAGGTCGTTCACGATATAAGTCGCAGATGCCGCCAGCCCAAAGCTGAAAAACGCAAGCACGGCTGCCACATTTGGCCCAGCCACACGCACATGCGCCAACAGCACCGGCAGAAAGATCAGCACATTCTTCGCCCACTGGTGCAGTCGGATCGCCTTGATCCACGCCTTCACCGGCGATGTCGCATCGTCGAACCGCTCCACCGGAATAACCTTCGCCGACCTCAGCCCCGCACTCAGACTACGGTGCGGATTCGCTACCATCGGGCTCACGCAATTCGTCAGCAGCGCAACATCCGGCCGTGCATTCCCTATATAGCAAAAGCCCTGCGGAAACCTCTGCCGAAACGCAGCCAGCTTGTTATGCCCAGTCAGGTTCGTACGTCCATCGGAGGCAAGCACCCCGGAAAAAATCCCAAGATGCGCCGCCACACGTTCCGCCAGCAGAGTATCCGCACCCGTCGCCAGAAATATCTCACGCCCTCGCTCATGCTGCTTTCGCAGATATTCCAGCAGCGGCTTGTTATACGGCAGGTACTCAACATCGATCTCGGCCAGTGTAGACACCTTGCGCTTGAACGAAGCCTTCCCTTGCGCAATCCATCCCGGAAAATGCAGCAGCGAGGCTGGCCTCTGTCGAGCCAGCACCACCACCGTATCCACCAGCGTGTCCGACTTCACCAGCGTCCCGTCCAGATCCACGCACAGCGGCTCCCGCTCCACCATCTCGCTACCCACAGCGCCGGATTGGCTGACTACAGCCTGCGTCGACTCCAAAGACACAACGACCTCTTTCCCGGTCACCTTGAAATTTACAGTTCGTCCCCATTATCTCGTACCGCCATCGCAAATCAGGATCAAAACTATCCCGGAGGCCAACTCATCTGCCGGCCACCCAACAGATGCAGATGCAGATGTCCCACCGTCTGCCCGCCGTCGTCGCCGGTATTGATGACCACACGATATCCTCGATCCAACCCCGCCTTGCCCGCAATCTCCGCGGCCACAACCATCAAATGTCCAAGCAGCCCCCCATGCTCCTGCCCTGCGTGCGCCTGCGAAGCGATGTGCTGCTTCGGAATAATCAGAAGATGAGTCGGTGCCTGCGGATTGATGTCCGCAAAGGCCAGGCTCAACTCATCCTCATGCACACGCTTCGCCGGAATCTCTCCCGCCACAATCCTGCAAAACAAACAGTCAGCACTCATCCTCAATCCTCGACAGCAATTCTACGACCTGCGCCACGCCACCAACTTCTCTGTGCTCTCTCTTTTCCTCTGTGCCCTCTGTGCTTTGCGTCTTTCCTTCACCACGCACCGAACTCAGCACCTACTTCACAAAGAACTTTGGCTGCTCTCCATCAGCCCACGGATCATAAGCCCGCGCAAACCCAGCCCGAAATGCGATCGCCGGATGAGTCCCAAACCACCACTCATACACCGGCTGCGGTGCTGGATCATCGAGCGACTCTTCTCCCAGCACCTGGAAGGATTGCGCACCGACCGACCGCGGATCGCCCACAATCCCATGCACCGCCTCCTGCCCATACACATCTGCATTGTGCTCCATCCACCGGCTCACCGCGTTTCCCACCGGCGCGGACAGATCCGACGCCACCAGCAGCACCAGACCCAGCACTACCAGCGCACCCCAATCCTGCTGCGCCCGAATCCCCCAGGCCGCACCATACCGCCGCAGCAACAACCTCATCCCGCAACTTCCCAACCAGAACAGCGGCAGCAGCCCCACACAACTCAACCCCACACCCTCTGCCACATGTCCCATCGCATAATGCCCCATCTCATGCGCGAAGATAAACGCGATCTCATCCGGCGTAGACTTCGCCACCGTCGTATCCCAGACCACCACTCGCTTCGATGGCCCAAACCCCGTCACATACGCATTCAGCGCCGTCGACTTCGCACTCGCCTTCATCAAAAACATCCGCTCTGGCGGAATCGCAATCCCACTCCGCGCCACCACCTGCTCCAGCCGAGTCACCAGTTCAGGATTCGTCTTTGCCAGCGGCTCGAACGTATTGAACATCGGATCGATCACATACGGCGTAATCAACACTCCCGCCAGCACAAATCCCACCGCCGGAATCCATAGCCAAAACCACCACCGCCTCGGCGACCTCCGAATCACCCATTCCACCGACACGACAACCAGCCCGCCAATCGCCCACATCAGCCCAAACACCTTCGCCCGATCCCCCAGCCAGTTCCCCCACCCCTGCACCGAAAGCCCATAGCTCAACCCAACATGATGCGCATACACCCCCAGCGGAAGATCCAGCACCCACATCGCCAGCAACACCAAAAACGCAAACCCAAACCCCTGCACCCACCGCTGCGCCACAGACGAATCTGCCGAACTCGCATCGGATGAAGTGCTAGTTTCCAAGGAAGCACTCAGTTTTGCGGAAGTATTTAGTTTTGAGGAAGTACTAGGTTTTGGGGAACCACTCAGTTTTGGGGAGGTATTTAATTTTGAGGAAGTACTCGGTTTTGAGGAGGTGCTCGTTTCTGGGAAAGTATTCGTTTCTAAGGTAAGCCGGGACTTTAGTCCCGGCATTAACAGCACAGGGTCAACATGGGCTTTAGCCCCTGGGGCATGCCTTCTCCCGAACAGACCACAGACCCCATCCCCAAGCCGCACCCCACAATCCCGCATCCGAGCCACCCAACCCAAGGCCAGCAATCCCACAATCTGCACCAGCGTCCACACCTCCCCCGTCACATTCAGCGTTCGCTCCACCCTGCCCAACGCCTCTGCCTTAACCAACTTGCCCGGCGGCAGCGTATAGGAAAATGTATCCACTACAGCAATTCGCTCCGCCTTGACCTCGGTAGCCGTCGCCGCACACGCCCGCCCCGGTAACATCACCAAACCCACCACCGCAGCCAAGAAAAAAATCATCCCGCGAAACCGCATCATCACTCTCCGACACAAAGCCTTCAGGGCCAAAGGCCCGTCCCATACCAGCCCAGGCCGAAGGCCTGGGTATCCGATAACCCAAGACACGAGGGCTGAAGGCACGACCTATTCGCCGCCATATCACATCGCGCCATCCGTCTAATCCCTACCTCTATTGGTGTAGATCGTCTGCCCTTGTGCCAAGCTCAGCCCAATGCACCGGATGGTAGCATTCCGATAGACCAGCGATACGATCCCGCACGCGAATGCAGGCCAAATGACCCAGCGCAAGTCGAACCTCCGCACCCCTCGCCGCATAGCATTCCTGGCCACCACCTCTCTCACTGGAATTCTCGTCGCGGCCACGTTCTACCCACAGCACCGCGCCTTCGCAGCCGCGCCACCCACAGCCCTTTCCCCCGCAGGCGAATCAGCCCTCGCCGACGCCCTCGACGCCGAACTCAAGCGCGCCATGTCCTCCCTCGGCAGCGAGCCCGCCAAAGACGCGTCATCAAAAGACCAGCAGCCGAAACCCTACTTCCTCAGCTACGCCGTCTCTGACGCCAGCCAGGTAGGCATAGCCGCCGAGTATGGTGCCATCGTCAACTCCAACGAGCGCCGCATTCGTTCCGTCGACGTCCAGGTTCGTCTCGGCTCACCCGCCGAAGACAATACCCACGGCGACCACCGCGACAGCGCCCTCACTACCTTCCCTCTCCCCCTCAGCAACGACCCCGCCGCCCTCGCCCGCTCCCTCTGGTACGCCACCAACCGCGGCTACGCCCGCGCCCTCGATGGCTTCCTCAAGGTCAAAACCGAGCAGCAGGTCCGCGCCAAAGAGGAAGACAACTCCGCCGACTTCAGCGTCGAAAAGCCGGTCGATAAGCTACTCCCACCCGCGCCCGCGCTCGTAGTCGATCGCCCCGCCTGGGAGCAGCGCGTCCGCGATCTCTCCGCCATCTTCTCCCAATACCCCGACATCTTCGCCGACCAGGTCTCCTTTGAAGCCTCCAACGAGACCGATTACCTCGTCTCCTCGGAAGGCGCACGCATCTCCACCCCAAGCCACGTCGCCCGACTCGTCGTCGTAGCCCGCACCCGCGCCGCCGACGGCATGGACATGTTCCGTGCCGAGACCTTCGAGGCCGACTCCGCCGCCCACCTCCCCGATCAAAAATCCGTCGCGGAAAAAACCATCGCCATGGCCAAGAACCTCGAAGCCCTGCGCGTCGCCCCCATCACCGAACCCTTCAACGGCCCAGCCATCCTCAGCGGCCGTGCCGCCGCCGTCTTTTTCCACGAAGTCCTCGGCCATCGCCTCGAAGGCCAGCGTCAGCGCGGAGACGACGAGGGCCAGACCTTCACCAAGATGCTCGGCAAGCCCATCCTTCCATCCTTTCTCTCCGTCGCCGACGACCCCACCCTCTCCACCTTCCACGGCACCTCGCTCAGCGGCCACTACGACTTCGACGACGAAGGCCAGCCAGCTCGCCGCGTCGAGCTCATCAAAGACGGCGTCCTCAACACCTTCCTCATGTCCCGCCTTCCCGTCGCCAGCGTCTCCCAGAGCAACGGCCACGGCCGCGCCGAATCCGGACACATCCCCACCGGCCGCCAGGGCAACCTCATCGTCACCTCATCAAAAACCGTCTCCGACGCCGAACTCCGCAACATGCTCATCGCCGAAGCCAAGCGTCAGGGCAAACCCTACGGCCTCTACTTCGAAGACATCTCCTCCGGATTCGCCGTCACCACCCGCCGCTCCCCGCAAGCCTTCCAGGTCATACCCCTCGTCGTCTACCGAGTCTTTGTAGACGGCCGCCCCGACGAGCTCGTCCGCGGCGTCAGCATCGTCGGCACACCGCAAGCCGCGCTCAACAGCATCCTCGCCACCGGCGATCATCAAGACATCTTCAACGGCATCTGCGGCGCCGAATCCGGCTCCATCCCCGTCTCCGCCGTAGCCCCCGCCATGCTCGTCTCCCAGATCGAGACCCAGCGCCAGGCCCAGGGAACATCCCGCCCCCCCATCCTCCCACCGCCCACCGAATCAGCCTCACAGAAAGGAGCAAACTAATATGCTCCTCAAAAAGTTACAATCTCCGGCCCGCCCCTCTTTCGCCGTCATTCTGGACCAAGTCCAGAATCTCCGTCGTCGCCTTTCCCCGGCCACATACCTGCGAGCCACACTTGCATCCGCAATCCTCGTGGCCTCACCGATAACCACCTTCGCCGCTCCACCAACCGCCACCAGCGACCCCATCCTGCAAGCCATGCAGGCCGAACTAACCCGCGAGCAGGCCCAGCTCCTCCTCCCCGGCATGCAGCGCCCCTACTTCATCGAGTACCGCCTCGACGACTTCGACACCTACAGCGCCGTCGCCAACTACGGAGCCCTCGTCCGCGAAGACAACGCCCACCAGCGCGTCATCCGCGTAGCCGTCCGCATCGGCGACTACCAGACCGACTCCAGCACCTCCCGCGGCGACGGAACCGTAGCCATGGCACCCACCGACACAAACCCCCAGGCCATCCGCTACGCCCTCTGGACCGCCACCGACGAGGCCTACAAAAACGCCCTTCGCGCCTACTCCGCCAAGCAGGCCGCCCTCAAGCGCTTCGAGTCCGCCCCCACCGAAAAAGACTTCGCCACCGCCACCCCCGTCACCCACATCGACCCCCTCGTCACCCTCTCGATCGACCGCGCCGAATGGACCCACCGCATCGTCCAGGCCAGCGGACTCTACGCCTCCGACCCCGAGGTCAACGCCCACGCCTCCGACGTCCAGTACTCCACCTCAACCATCCGCGGCCTCGCCGTCAACCGCTACCTCGTCAACACCGAAGGCACCATCGTCCGCCACGGATACACCGGCTACGCCGCCACCATCGCCGTAGGCGGCCAGGCCCCCGACGGCATGGAGCTGGGCCGCGAAAACGGCACCACCGCCGTCGCCGCCAAAGACCTCGAATCCCCCGCCGCCTTCCGCCGCCGCGTCATCGACAACCTCAAGAGCCTCGAAGCCCTGCGCCACGCCCCCGTAGTCTCCAGCGACGACTACCACGGCCCCGTCCTCTTCTCCCCCGACGCCTCCGCCGACATCCTCTCCGCCCTCTTCATCCCCAACATCGAAGCCCGCCGCCCCGAACTCGGCACCACCTCCCGCACCCAGGGCGAATACGCCTCCAGCCTACACGCCCGCGTTCTCCCCGACTTCCTCTCCGTCACCGACGACCCCCTAACCTCGACCTTCGCCGGCCAGTCCCTCCTCGGCGCCTACACCATCGACGACGAAGGCACCCCCGCCCAGAAGGTCGACCTCGTCACCGATGGCAAGCTCCAGGCCTACCTCACCGACCGCACCCCCATCCGCGACTTCCCCACCTCCAACGGCCACGGCCGCGCCGCAGTAGCGCAGGCCGCCCACGCCCAGCAGAGCGTCACCCTCTTCAAATCCAGCGAACCCCTCTCCGCCGAAGCCATCAACGCCCGCCTCCTCGCCCTCGCCAAAGAGCAGAACCGCGACGTCTACTTTGTCGAAACCCTCGGCGGCCCCCTCGCGCCCCGCCTCCTCTACCTCGTCCACCCCGACGGCACCCGCAAGCTAGTCCGCGGCGCCGTCTTCGACGAGCTCGACAACCGCACCCTCCGCTCCGGCATCCTCGCCGCCGGCAGCGACGCCCGCGTAGCCAACAACCTCGCCGCAGTCCCCACCACCACCATCGCCCCCAGCCTCCTCTTCGACGACATAGAAGTAAAGCGCGCCACCGAACAACAACAAAAGCTCCCCTACTACCCCCCACCCACCAAATAACTTCAGCAGCTGACGACCCCGAAGCATCGACGCAGACCCACTTCACAAATCCGCCACCGCCAAGCAAAGAGATTAGCCAGCACATCAGCAGGTAGCGATAGTGTATTATTTGCCAATCTAAAAATGCAGACTTCGACGACGGTCGCAGACCACCTTGATTTTCTCGTAAAAGGTCTTTCTAACCGCGCACAGCCTCCCCTGTGGCCGCCAGACGTATTCGCATTAAGCGCGTCGTTGCTCGCGATTTCAGGCGGCTATTGTGCCGTCTCGTGCAACTGGCCACCGCGTCCCAACTGGGTTCATTCCGTCAAAACTAACGGAAAGCAATGGAGGAAGTCTTATAAGAAGAAGGCTCCTACCCGCGTGCAGACGCTATGGAAAAAACTATTGGAGGCAAAAGGTACTCCGATACTTGATCTTCAGCAGGACAAAGCGAAATGCGCGATTTTAATTGAACTTCTTGCGACTGCAGATGAGGCTTCTGTCGGGGCTGGAGTCCCGTTCTATCCGGCCTTCAATGACGAATTTGATACAACAGCTGAAACACTTCTCGCAATAAGCAACAGCGACGGCGGTGCAAATTTGTGCGACGAAATTCGAGATAGGTCAGTTCGAGTTCTGCCCAAGATGCACGCCCCACAGAGCGGTTTGACGCTGAGATCATTTTCACACCATCTAGCTTATCTTGGAAATTCCGAGATAAGACCATTTTGGGGTCCTGCGGGGACTGCTCCAATCGGGGATCGCGCGCTCGATATTTTGCTCCTTCCTTGGCCATTAAAAATTTCGGCAAAAAGTTTCAAGAAAGTAAACCCGGCCGAAGCGACTATGCGGAATCTCCCAGACAAGTTTGGCTTTTTCACCTTTCAACATAAGAATAGCGATACGCTAATCGAAGAAGTATTGAAAGCTGTTCGCAGTGCCTGCGCCGAATGTAAGACGAGCATTGACGCAGTTATTATGCCAGAACTTGCTCTAACCACCACCGAATATGAACAGTTGAGTTCGATACTTTTCAGCCAAGGAATGTACCTTATCGCTGGCGTGGGCGGAGAGCCTAACACAGACGGCACAACTGAAAACTCGGTCAGATTCAATGTGCCACTTTTCAATCACAAGATACCGATCAGTCAAACAAAACACCATCGCTGGAAACTGGAAGAAAGCCAGATTACCAATTACGGGCTTTCTCTGCCGAAGAGACTGCAATTGTGGGAGCATATTCCGATTGGTGATCGAAGCCTCACCTTTATCTGCCTACGAGATTGGCTAGCTCTATGTGTGCTGATTTGCGAGGATCTAGCCCGGCCCGATCCAGTAGGTGATGTCATCCGGGCCGTCGGTCCTAACTTAGTGATAACGCTTTTGCTCGATGGACCCCAGCTTGAGGGAAGATGGAGCGGAAGATATGCAACTGCACTGGCAGATGATCCGGGGTGTTCGGTTTTAACGCTGACAAGTGCTGGCATGACTGCCCTGAGCAACCCACCAGGAGGAAAACTGCCTCGAAAGAACCACGGTAAGGTAGCACTTTGGAAGGATCGGCGCGGAAAGGCACACGTGATAGACATTGGTAAAGGTGACGCTGCCCTACTGCACATTGAGGTTGAAGAACGGGAAGAATGGATCGCAGATGGAAGAGGAAATGAGGGCGTTTCAGGTTATCCACTCCTTAAAAACGTATGCTTATTCAAGAACCACAAGAAGGTGAAGGCCTATAATGTCTAAGATGAGTGGTCATGCCCGCCATGTCGTCACGTCTAACCGACAAGTAGAAGCACCTGTTCTCTTGCCTAACGATGCACTTATCTTGGTAATCCTAGCTCGCAATCCATCCCAGTCAAAGGATCACGTGTGTAAGCTTCTCGATATGCTGAGCGAAGAGGGAAAATTGATCGCACAGGCACTCCTGGGGCTTGCCGATGAAGCGTCACTTCCCATCACTGTGGTAGAAACCGCGAAAAGTCTTCGGAAGTGGGCTCAGTTAACGCCATCAGTCAAGATTCGGGCGACAAAAGGACGCCGAATTTCACTAAATGCAAGCGAAAGTACAGAAGTGATAGGGTCGGACGTTCAAAATGCGATGGAGATGAAGCCTTCCTTTGCCTAGCCAACCTCTAGTGAAGCACACACAGTGGGTTCGCTACATTCATCCGTTCACCCCCTTGACACTTCACGTATAATTAACCCTTGGCAAAGACAGAATCCACCGCCTCAGGATTGTGCCTCCCAAAGCTCCAAAGAACCATAACTCCAGCGTTTAGAAGATCTTGCAAATCATCTCCTTTATTATCAATATTATGCAAAATCTCCGTCCGCTAAGTGGTTTGTTTGGAAGATTATGCAGAAATCGATAGGGGAGGAGGGGTACACCATGGAAACACTAGCCCGCAGTCACCAAAGCATCATTTCGCTTCACCGCTTTAATTCAGGCGCACAATATAAGGCTGCGTCCCAGGGTCGGGAATATGAATCGTATCCGCGATCTGGCTCACCACCGCTCGCGTATCGTTCTTCGGATCGATCCTCACCCAGTGCCCCGTCGGCCCCGCGAACTCGATCACCTTGGCCGTCGCATAACGCCGCAGCAGATCGTTCTTCAGCTGGATCGCATCCGCCTCATCCAGAAACGCACCAATCTGCACGCACCACTTCCCAGCCGGATCGACTCCCGGACGCTCCGGCGGCGCATAGGCCTCAACCCGCACCTTCGCCACTCCAGCCCGATACACATCCACCGCCTTAGCCGCCGCCAGCGAAAGATCAAGAATACGCCCATCGATAAACGGCCCTCGATCAGTGATCCGCACAAACACCGATGCCCCGTTCGCCAGATTCGTAACCCTCACCACCGAACCCATCGGCAGCTCCCGATGCGCCGCCGTCATCGCATTCTGGTCATAGACCGTCCCGTCCGCCCCCCGGCGATTGTGGTACGGCGGCCCATACCAGCTAGCCAATCCCACCTCGCTCGAAACCGGCCTGCCCTGCGGCTCAAGCTCAGAATTCACCGGCGGACCATTCTCCTCCACCTGAACCGGATTCCTGGAAACTGGCCGCCGCACCGCCAGATCATCCTGCACCAAAGGCGGCGCAGGCTGATACGCAACAACATCCTTATGGTGGCAGCCCGCAACTCCACCCACCAACGCGCTCAGGACCGCGAAGCATTCCACCCAACGGCGATGCGCGGCGAACCTCAAGACTTCGGCTCGTCCTTATCCGCAGCAGATCGCTCTTCCATCCGCTGCGCCAGCTTCTGCAACTCCACGGAAGCCTTCCGCAACGCCTGCGATCCATTCTTGCGAATGTCCGGAACCACCTCATCGTTGATGTACGTCACCACGCGCCGAACTTCCTCTTCAGCTCTCGCCGCCGCATCTCGCAACTGCTGCTCCCAGTGTTTCGGTTCCTCGCTCGCCATCTCGCACACCTCGTCACACTCCAGTATGGAGAGACCCAAACAACCCGGTCAATGCCCGCGTCACTCAATCTCAAATAGGAGTGCCTCAGTGGTAATTCATCAGCAAGACATGTTGAATCTGCGTACCACGCAACGGAGGAGCAGATACTAGCATCTATTCATCCAGATACCTCTTCCGCTTCCACCACTTAACCGCACGGACTGAGTCCATACGTCCTGCACCTCAGCCAGAAGGGGTCCACTCATGACACCACTCTCCACGCGCTTCCTCTCCAGCACCCTTCTCGCCGCCGTCTCCCTCGCGGCTTCCGTCGGCCTGCCCGCCTCTGCGCAAACACTGGTGCCTTCCACGGCGGCATCCTCCACATCAGTAACGTTCCGGGTCCCGAACGCCAACCACCTGAACATCACCGAACAAGCCACCTTACTTCCCGACGCACCCAGCATGGCGATGTTAGGCGTTGCCACAGCCTCACGGAACGGCGCAGACCCGGCGGATCACGCTGCCTCCGCCGCCACCAACGGACTTGGCTCCCCCACCGCCCAGGCCTCTCACAGCCAGAAATACATTGAGCCCGGCCAGGTCGCACCCCCTCTCAGCGCCAACGACAAAGTCCTGCTCGGAGTCCGCGACGCATTCTCTCTCTTTTCCGTCACCGCATGGGTTTCTTCCGCCGGCTATTCCCACCTCATCAATAGCAGCCCCAACTACGGAACCGACCGCGGAGCGTTCGGTGAGTGCCTCGGTGCGTCGGCCATTCGGGACATAACCGAAGGCGTCTTCACCGACTCCATCATGGCGCCCATATTTCACCAGGATCCGCGCTACTACCGCCTCGGCCCCGGACACAGGATCCTGGCCCGCGCACTCTATGCCGCGACGCGACCCCTCATCAGCCGTACCGACGGCGGCCGCACAATGCCCAACCTCGCCCTCATCGCAGGCAACGCCGGAGGCTCCGCCCTCACTAACGTCTACTATCCCCAAATCAACCGTGGAGTCAGCGAAACACTCGAAACCTTCGGAGGCTCAATGGGCGGCTCAGCCCTCGGCGACGTCGTCTCCGAGTTCTACGACGACGTTGTTCACCCCCACCGGCACCGGTAGTCGCCCCATTCGCCTCCCGTTTTCCCCGTTCAATGCACGATCTCGCCGTTCGCTACTCCCCCGTTCGTTTCAATGCTTTAGCCCGGTAAACTGTTAGCTGGGAAGCATCTCATGCAGCAACAATCGGCATCAACGATGTTTCGGCCAGCACGATAGACACACCGGCACAAGGGAAGCTTGATTCAAGCCCCGATTTCGACCAAAGATCAAACCCGGTTTCAGGAGACACAGCAAAATGGCAAAGCGCGCAAAGGTATTCGAGAAAGCTCTGGTTCAGGTAGCGAAGGGCGGCTGGGTCGTCTACAACAGCCTCAATTCACTGGTCTCCGACAGCCCCAGCTTTACGCCCAAGTGGAGCGACAAACCTCTCCTGAAGTCCTACGAGAAGGAGAAGCCGCCCCTCGGCTGGCCGCGCACCACTGACTCCCTCTGCCCCAAATGCGTCCCCGAAATCCGCCAGCAGATCATCGACGGTAAGCTGCCCCACGAGATCCTGCTCAACGAAAAGATCGGCGAGATCAAGGCGCAGATCATCGAGCGCGACGGCAAGATCCTGATGGTGAAGGACTGTCCCATCCACGGCCACTTTGAAGACGTCATGGCCATCGACCCCGCCTTCTTCAAGCACCTCGAAGAGGTCTTCCCCGGCCGCGACATCCGCGCCCACAACGACGCCAAGCTGCACAACCACGGTACGTCTACCGTCACCCACGGCCGCGGCTCGGTGCTCACCATCGATCTCACCAACCGCTGCAACATGATGTGTGATCCCTGCTTTATGGACGCCAACCAGGTCGGCTTCGTCCACGAGCTCACATGGGACGAGATCAAGACCATGCTCGACAACGCCGTCACCATCAAACCGCGTCGTCAGATGTCCGTGCAATTCTCCGGCGGCGAGCCCACCCTCTCTCCCTACTTCCTCGACGCCGTAGCCTATGCCCGCAAGGTCGGCTACACCTCGGTTCAGGCAGCCACCAACGGCATCGAGTTCGCCAAGTCTAAAGAGTTCTCGAAAGCCGCGGCTGAGGCAGGTCTGCGCTACGCGTACCTCCAGTTCGACGGCATCGGCAACGCCGCCAACTCGCACCGCAAGGTTGGCAATGCATTCGACGTAAAACTCCAGGCCATCCATAACCTGCACGAAGCCGGCGTCGATATCGTCCCGGTTACGACCATCATCAACGGCATTAACAACGAGCAGGTAGGCAACATCATCCAGTTCGCACTCGACAACCCCAAGAAGATCAACTTCCTCAGCTTCCAGCCGGTTTCATTTACGGGAAGAGATGAGGCGGTTTCAGACGAGCGCCGCGCAGCGCAGCGTTACACGCTCTCGCACATGGCCCACGACGTCAAAAATCAGACCGGCCTTGGCGAACCAACACGCGACTGGTTCCCCATCTCCTTCATGTCCACCTTCTCCGACTGGGCCGACCTCGTCCACGGTCCCGACCGCGACTGGGGCCAGCTCTCCTGCGGCTGCCACCCCAACTGCGGCATCTCCATGGCGCTCATGATTGACAAGGAGACCAAGGAAGCCGTCCCCGTCACAGCCTTCATCAACGCGGACCGCCTCGCCAAAGACATCGCCCGCGTCAACGATTCCGCACGCGGTAAATATCTCACCATGATCGGCGCTTCCCTGGCGCTCATCCGCAACTACAAGCCCGACATGGCGCCCACCCACTTCAAGATCAAGGACCTGCTCGAGAAGTTCGACAAGAGCTTCGGTGCTTCCGGACGCGACTATGGCAAGGTCACCGCCGACCGCACCATCGAGGACATCAAAAAGCGCCGCGGCGATCGCTGGAACTTCCTCTTCATCGCCGGCATGTGGTTCCAGGATCTCTTCAACTACGACTTCCGTCGCACCGAGCAATGCATCATCCCCTACGCCACGCAGGAAGGCGAGATCAGCTTCTGCGCCTACAATACCGGCGTAGGCTGGCGCAACATCATCGAGAAGATGCACATGACCTCCACCCTCACCAAGTGGTACGAGGAGCACGGCCGTCACGAGATTTTCGCCGGCGGCAAAAAAGTAGGCCTCGACACCGCTGACAAGTACGACCTCATCGTCAACGAGGCCCACGTCAACGCCGCAGCCAACGACACCTTCGACAAGAGCGGCATCGCCAAGAACGCCCGCGAGGAAAAGATCCGAGCACGCGATGCCAAGATCAAGCAGGACGCCGAAAACGCCCGCATGGCCAAGCTCTACCGTAAGGAAATTCTGCAGGAACCCGATGCTCCCGCAGGCTTCATCTCCCTCGGCGAAATCAAACCCGCCGCTCCAGTAAAAGAAGAAGAAACCGTAGCCGGCGACTAACCACCTGATCCTTTTCATCCAGCAAGGCCGCCAACAATGGCGGCCTTGATTCATTTTGCGACACATTCCCTTCCTCATTCGCCCATTCTGCACCGTGTGCCGATAGTTGTTGTACAGACGTCTCTGGCGGGAACGATACGTCCGGACGCCGCCAGCTTTCGCCGGTATGGAGTAGAGCACTCAATGCGTGAACCAGACGGACCCACAAAGTTCGGCAAACAGCAGATTCTTGCGTTCGAGGCCATCTCCGCAGCGTCAGGCATCGGAGCCTTCCTCGTACTGAAGCATTTTTGGCTGAGGCAACTCTCCTCAGGCGGCTGCGAGGCGGCTGTGGCCGCTTTCGTCCTTCTATGGACTGCGCCTGCCTACTTCCTTCTCTACCGCAAGGCCACTCCCCTGCCCACCCGGGCTGCCTCTCCCGCAGCCGGCGACGCAGACCTCCAGATCTTCCGCACCGTCATCGACAGCCTGCCCGACAGGATCTACGTCAAGGACACACAAAGCAAATTCATCCTCACCAACCGGGCTCTACGCGAATTCGCAACCGGCTCGCCCGACACAGATATCGTCGGCAAGGACGACTTCAGCTTCTTCCCCGACCCAGTCGCCGCCCGCTTTCACAAAGATGAGCAAGCGATCCTCGACAGCGGCATTCCCGTCAGCCATAGCGGCTGGGATAAAGACGCCGCCGGAAATCAGGTCTGGACCCTGACCACCAAGGTACCCTTCCGAGATAAAGAGGGCCGCATCACCGGCCTCATCGGCATCGGCCGCGACCTCACCGCACAAAAGCGCTTGGAGGAAAGTCTCGTTCACGCGCACAAGGAGATGCGCCACAAGGCCACCCACGACGCTCTCACCTCCCTGCTCAATCGCGGCATGATCCTCGACCTGCTGGAGCGCGAGTTGCATCGCGCCCGCCGCGAATTCCGCAGTTCAGCCCTCCTCCTCGTCGACGTCGATCACTTCAAGCTGGTCAACGACGGCCTGGGCCACCTCGTAGGCGACGAGGTCTTACGCGAAGTAGCGCGCCGTCTTACGGAAGCCGTTCGCTCCTACGACTTCGTCGGCCGCTATGGCGGCGAAGAATTTCTCCTCGTCCTCAGCAACTGCGACAACGGAAACCCACTCGAGCGCGCCGAAGAGATTCGAAAATCCATCTGCAGCACACCCATCGTAAGTTCGCGCGGAACAATGCACGTCACCGTCAGCATCGGCGTCCTTACCAGCAGTGACTGGAGTTCAATGTCAACCGAAGAGATGCTCCGCCAGGCCGACACTGCGCTCTACATCGCCAAAGCCGCCGGACGCAATTGTTGCCACCACATCTCGTCGCAGCCTGGCAGCAAAACGCCGACCCCGGAATTACATCAATCCAAAGCCTGCGACGAGTTACGCCGTACAGGGCTGCTACCCAACGAGCAGATCATCCTCGCCATGTGAAAAAGGCCCTGGCCCGACAGCAGACTTTATATCCGTATCGAAGGCCGAATCGCTTCTCTGCCCCGTAGTTCGAGCCCTTTCCGCATTTCCGTACCGTCTCAAAGAAGCCCTGACCCATATCGCCGCAGACCTCTCAGCTACTATCGGACAGGATGCTCCGACATGCGCGGAAGCCGCCCATCGGTCGCCTTGCGAAAGAAAATTCCCGCTGGACAATACTCCGAATCGCTCTTCAGCTTGTGCGCAATATGAGGCGGCGGAGCAGCCGGCACATGGTGGCGATGAATCTTAACTGCGCCGGTGCAGTCCGAGCAACGGAATTCAGTGTCCGCATCAATCAGTGCTTCATTCACGGTCTTCAGCTTCCAGAAGGGCTCATACCCTCCACCAGCTTTAAGGCGACGACGTTTAACTTGGCATTCATAGATCTTTTCCGACTCAGCTGCCATACGATGCTCCTTCAAACTTCAACTGCGATTCAGAGTCCAACGGAGAATTGCGGCTCCGCAATGACTTTGAGATTATTCGACAGGCTGCGCCGCCGATTTAGGTGCACGTCCATCGGTGGCCTTCTTGAACAGCAAGCCCGAAGGACAATACTCTGCATCCGCCGCAAGCTTATGCTCCACATACGGCACCGTGCCTTCCTTGCCATTGCGGCCCATCACCTTCACCGCGCCAAAGCAGTCCTTGCAGCGGAAGTCTGTATCCGCGTCCGACAGCGCAACGGCAACATTCTTTACCTTCCAGAAGCTCTCATAGCCTCCGCCGGCCTTCACGCGGCGGCGCCGCACTTCACACTCAAACATCTTTTCGCGTTCGGCTGCCATTATGCTCTATTGTCCTGTTCCGCCCACCGTCATCCGGTCGAGCCTTACGGTTGGCATACCCACACCCACTGGCACGGATTGACCCGCCTTGCCACAGGTGCCAATTCCTTCGTCGAGAGCAAGATCATTGCCCACCATCGAAACATACTTCAAAGCTTCGGGCCCATTTCCAACCAGAGTCGCGCCCTTCACCGGCCGCGTCACCTTCCCATCTTCAATCAGGTAGGCCTCCGATGCAGAGAACACAAACTTGCCGTTCGTAATATCCACCTGCCCGCCGCCAAAGTTCACCGCATACAGCCCGCGCTTCACGGATTTGATGATGTCTTCCGGCATATCCTCGCCATTCAACATGTAGGTGTTCGTCATCCGCGGCATAGGAATATGGTGATAGCTCTCGCGCCGTCCTGAACCCGTATTCGGCGTCCCCATCAAGCGCGATGAAAGCTTATCCGACAGATAGCCCTTCAGAATGCCATTCTCGATCAGCACATTCTCCTGCGTCGGATTCCCCTCATCGTCCATGTTGATCGACCCGCGCCGGTTTGGCATCAGCCCGTTGTCAACCACGGTAACCTTCTCGCTCGCCACCTTCTGCCCAATCAGCCCCGCAAACGCAGAAGTCTTCTTGCGATTGAAGTCCGCCTCCAACCCATGCCCCACAGCCTCGTGCAGCAGCACCCCAGGCCATCCCGGCCCCAGCACCACCGGCATCTCACCCGCCGGAGCAGCAACCGCATTCAGCTGCAGAATCGCCGTCCGCGCTGCCTCGCTCGCATAGTGCTCCGGCGAATGTGTCCCCTCAAAAAAGTCCAGCGTCACCCGTCCGCCTCCGCCCGAAGTCCCCCGAGCCGTCGACCCCGCGCCCTCATTCCCAGCCGCGTCATGCGCAATGACAAAAATATTCAACCGCGCCAGCGGCTGCGTATCCGATGCAAACGTCCCATCCGAAGCAGCCACCAGGATCCGCCGCAACTCATCACTGAACCCAGCCCGCACCTGCGTAATCCGCGGATCAAAAGCCCTCGCCGCCGCATCCGCACGCTGGATCAGCGCCAGTTTTGCAGCGATCTCCGCATCTGCCGTCGCACCCGCAATCGGATACAACGTCGGTGCATCCGAAGTATGTCGGAACCCCGACATCTGCTCCTTCGCCGGCCCACTCGCAATCAGCGCCGCAGTCCGCGCCGCCCGCAGCAGACGCTCCGAAGATAGGTCGTCCGTATACGCATATCCCGTCCGCTCACCCGAAAGCACCCGTATCCCGCAGCCTACGCTTATCCCCTGCGAAGCCGACTTCACCAGCGACTCATCAATCCCCAGCGAGGTCGAGGTCACCGCCTCAAAATAAAGGTCCGCATACTCTCCGCCAGCCGACAGCGCCTCGCCCAGGCATCGCTCCATCAGGCGCTCAGACAAGCCCAGCTTCTCAATGAAATATCGTTTGTGATCGGAGGTAGGGAGGTCCGCAGCAGGGGTCACACTTTCTATTCTAGGCTCCTAAGTGGTTCACGGCAAATTATTAACCAATCAAGCCACGCCAGACATGCTACAGTCACAGGTTTGCTCCCCTTCCCATCCAGCCCCGCAATCAGCACCCAACCCCATCCTCTTTATGCAATAAGCTGGCAAAGATGAATCCCCGTCCCCTCCCGCGTTCCCTCGCCCTCATCGTGCTGACAATCGCCCCAGGTCTAGCCGCCCGGTTTCTGCCGCTGGGTCTTCCCCCATTCGTCGTCAAGTACGCAGGATCCATGCTCTGGGCCGCAATGATCTATTGGCTGGTCTCAACCGTACTTAGCCGCACCCGCCTTCCCATCCTCTTTCTCATCTCAGCAAGCCTCGCTACAGCAGTAGAGATCTTCAAGCTCTATCGCTCTGCGCAGATAGACGCCTTCCGCTCCACCCTCCCCGGCATCCTTCTCCTTGGCAAATACTTTTCTGCCTGGGACATAGCCGCCTACTGGATTGCCATTTCCATTGCCGCTGCGCTCGACAGCAAAATCCGTGCCCGTCCACTACCCCCAACTCAACCATGATCGAACCAGGGCAATCGCATTCCAAAATGCAACATAACCAATAGCCCCTTGTCATTCTGAGCGAAGCGAAGAACCCCCGCATTTTGCCGTTGCCGTTGCCCGTTGCCGTTGCACTTAGCCGTTGCCGTTGCCCTTATTTGCCAGGCCACAATCAGCCCGTCCCAAGCCACCCTTCATCCAGCCGTCATTCTGCACACACCCATACAGGCGTCATTCTGACCCGCACCTGGGGTCAGAATCTCTGTCGTTGCCGTTGCCTGTTCCTACCGTCATTCTGAGCGCAGCGAAGGATCCCGACCCTCTCCACCAACCAAAACCTTCCGAACCTTTCTACCAATAACCCCCCGGACTCACACCCAAACCCCAGGTCACACCCAAAGCCCCCACCTTCCAAACCCAAGGCATCGCATTTCAACGTGTGACCACCCAAGTCGTCCTTCCCCTCAAACGCAATACACATCCTTGCGTCCGCTCCATATTCTGACTAACACCGGCCTCCTCTGTGTCCTCTCTTTTTCTCTGTGTACTCTGTGATTCGTTCTCCTTCCCGACCCAGAAAATCACAGGGCAGTACACAAAATCCAGCCGTAGGAAGACTGCAATCCATCAGCGCATAAGTAACTAGCAATGAGTTACATCGCAATCCGATTGCCCTGCCACCAACCTACGGATCACTTGACACGCACGATATAATAGGTACAGCAGGGAATAGCAGGGAATAGCAGCGCGACCACAAGTCTGGCTCTTTTCCGCGTGGGGATACCATGAAAATTTCGACCGCAGCATTCACCTTCTCGCTGCATCAAATCCCGTTCTGGACACTTATACGTTGGTATATACCTCGGTATACACCAACGTATAAGTCCTTTGTTTCCGGTATCCCCGGAGGTATATGGAACCGCAACTCCTTCACCATGAACAAATCATCTGATATATACCAGGGGGTACCTACCATCCCTTTCGTGCACGCACCGCGGTGATGTGCGCCACGTGATGCCGCGAATGCCACGCATACAACTGCACCGCTTGCTCAATTGTGCTCGGCCCACGCTCCGGATGCCGGAAGCCGCGCTGCCACTGCGTATCGTCCAGCGACTCCAGCAGCATCACCCAGCGCGCATGTACATTTTCGAGCAGCGTCACCGACCACTCAACCGGCCCCGATGCATCCTCAAGCTTCGCCCATGCCTTCTCGTCGTAGCCCGTAATCATCGGCCAGTCCTCCGTCAGCGCCAGCTTCATCCGCAGCAGCGCATTCATGTGGCTGTCCGCCACGTGATGTACTACCTGCCGCACCGTCCATCCGCCCTCGCGATAAGGAGTATCCAATTGCCCGCGATCCAGTCCCTCCACCACCTCGCGCAGCTTGCCGGGCAGCGCTGCAATTCCGGCAATCGCCACGATCCGCTGGTGAGCCGTCACGTGCTCCGGCCGCTTGAAAGTGCCCACGGGATATCTTGGATCGCTTCCTGTGGAGTCTTCCTGCAATTCCTTCACCTCTTTCATCGTCGCTCCTTTCCCTTCAACCGCAAGGTAGCACAGCCCGCGCCAACGGACCATGGAACGCGTTCGAACCCCTGTTCGTATCCCATCCAGTCGCATCGCGCCGCTCACAGGCGCATCCCATACACCATGCCCACGCAGCCGTACTTTCGCCTGATCGCTATCTTCGCCGCCTTGGTATCAGCGACATTTGCATCTGCACAGCCCGCTAGCCCGACAAGGCACGCGGCTTCGGTGCATAATTACGTTGGATTCGATGCCAACCAATATCCGGGTGACGCACTTCTGCCCGCGTTGCGCAAACAGTTCTCCTTCACCGGATACTGGCTCACCAACCCACCTTTGTCGTCCAGCAATTCCTGGCTCGGCAAACGTGACATCCTGCTTCGCCAAGGCTTCGGCTTCCTCGTCGTCGCCGATGGCCGCTGGGACAAAGAGATCGTTCAATCGCAACGATCCGGCACTCCACCGGCAGCACTCGGCCGTCGCGACGCAGCCGTTGCCATAGCCGCCGCTCACCGCGAAGGCTTCCCGCCACACACAATCATCTTCCTCGACCAGGAAGAAGGCGGACGAATGCTACCCGAACAGGCAGAGTACCTGCTCACCTGGACCGAAACCATCGCCGCTTCGCCCTATCGTCCAGGCGTCTACGCCAGCGGCCAGCTGGTCAAAGACGGCACAGGTCCTGGCGGCAACCCTGTAACGATTACGACAATACAGGATCTCCGCCAGCAGATCGCCGCGAAACACCTGCATCCCATCGCCTTCTGGGTGATACAGGATGCCTGCCCTCCCGCACCCGGATGCGTCGTGGAGCCTGCCGCTAAAACTGATCTCAATTTGAGCGGCACCATCGATGCAACGGCCTGGCAGTATGCCCAGTCTCCCCGCCACAGTTGCCGCAAAGGGCCCGCAGCTTCTACCTACGCAAGCAACGGGAACTGCTACGCACCCGGCCTGAGTCAATATTCACTCGACCTCAGCCTCTCCCGTTCGCCGGATCCATCCCATGGAAGATAGCAAGTCCTTACGCGGCGCTTCCCCATACCGTCGGCGAACTTACTTCGTCCCCCAGTTCGTGCTGGCCAACGTCGAACCGGTCCACCATGGTCTGCAACCCCATCGCGAGTTCCGAAAGTTGTCCACATGCGCGAGCCGCGACCTGCGAACCCTCGGCAGACTCCGCAGCCAACCCACTGATCTCCGCCATACTCGCATTGACCGCGTCGGTCGCAATTGCCTGCTGCGTCGCCGCCGCCGCGATCTGCGCAACCATCGTACCCACCGTCGCGGCCTCACGAATAATCTTCTGCATCGATTCGCCCGCCTTCCCTGCAACTTCGACTCCACCCTCAACCATCGCCGTACCGCCGCGCATCCGGCGCACAGCCTCGGTCGTGGTTATCTGCACATTCTCAATCACTACCGCGATCTCACGAGTCGCCGCCGTAGTGCGCTCCGCCAGGCGGCGCACCTCACCGGCAACGACCGCGAACCCGCGTCCTTGTTCGCCGGCGCGAGCCGCCTCAATTGCTGCATTCAGCGCCAACAAATTTGTTTGAGTCGCGATCTCGTCGATCACACCGACGATTCGGCCTATCTCGTCGGATCGCGCGCTCAATTGCTCGATCTTCGCCGCCGATTCACCAACAGAACGCGCGATTGCATGCATCCGTTCCATCACATCTTCCACAATGCAACCGCCGCTCCGAGCACTTTCTGCCGCACTCTCCGCCGAGCAGGCAGCCGTAACCGCATGCTGCGAAACATCGAGCACGGTCGCCGCCATCTCTTCCAGCGTCGCCGCGATCTGCTCGACCTGCTGCTTCTGATTTTTCGCGCTGGCCGCCGAATGCGAAGCTGTAGTGGAAATGTCGCGACTCGAACCCGACACCTCCTGGGCCGTCGAAGCAATCGAGAGAATCACGTCGCGCAGCCCATTCTTCATCTTATTCAAGCCTTCAGCGGCATGGCCCATCTCATCGGTGCTGTTCACCTCCATGTCGGTCGCCGCCAGATTGTTCGCAGCTACCATTTCGATGATGACCAGCATGCGGCGAACCGCACTGACGATCGAATAGGAGGTCAACTTGGCGATGATTCCTCCCAGCACCAGCGCACCGAGCGCCAACAGCATGGTCAAGCTTTTGGTCCGATTGTCATACTGGACCTGCCGCTGCTGCCATTCGATTCGCTGCCTTTCGAACGATCCGTTCATCCGGTTCAACGCCTCGGTCAGCGCATTTGACAGCGCAATAGCCTGGTCATCTGTGAACAAGGTTAGAGCGGCAGCTTGCTTTCCAGCTCGGTAAAGGCCTATCACCCGCCGATTTCGCGCCGAGCATTCGGAATAAGCCATTTCAGTTTTGCTGTAAAGATCTCGATCTTCCGGACTGGAAAGCAGCGGCTTTAGTCGGGTATTTGCCTGATCGAAGTCAATCTCGCTCTGCTCGAACGACACTGTTATGTCGCTTCCTCTGCCCATCAGCACATCGCGCGTTCCAATGCGTTGCAGTAAATATGCCTCCAGCATCCGATGTGTGTCAGTCTTCATTGCGGAGACTCTCTGCATCTCGGTCGTCAACCGTTCGTTGAACACAGCAGAACGATATCCAAGACCGCCGAGGACCGCAATGATGGCAAGCATCGATCCTAGTCCAGCCGATATCCTGGCCTTGAACCCTAACTTCGTCATCCTCATTCAGGCATCCTCTGCACGCAGTACTCAGCCAGCTATTGCGCGACGCAAAAGCCTCATTCTGTTCTATCGGGTGAATTGCCGACCAACTTTATAAGCTGCCTCTTCAAGGAATGAAAGCCACATGAAGCAGGATCTAGCTCCAGCTTTCAAATAGCAGACATCTTCATCTGTCTGAAAAAAACTCCACCATGTATGCCCAATACTGTCTGCGACGGCGAGCAAGGCAGTTAGCCACTCTTTGCGACAGTGACTAGACTTAACTCGGAGGCCTTCCCGTGAAATTCTGCGCCAGTCTTTTGGTCGCCTTGGCTACATTCTGTTCCGCACGCCTCCCTGCACAGACGCATGGAGCAACAGGCCCGCAGGAAACTGTTGATGCACCTTCAGCCGCAACCCTGGTCTCGCGATCGACACTCGTGCTTGTTCCTGCACTTGTCCGCAAGAAGTCAGGGGAACTCGTTTTCTCGCTCAAGGCAGACGACTTCGTTCTCACCGATGACGGCATACCCCAAAAGCTGCACCTGGACGAAGACACCGGCAGCGAACCCCTCGCGCTTGTGGTCGACATCGAAGGCGGTGGTGCAGGCGCACACCAGATCGCCAAGTATGGTGCGCTAAGTTCTATGATCGATTCCATCGTCGGCGGCGAGCCGCACGAAGTCGCCGTGGTCGGCTATGACAGTTCCCCTGTCCTTGTGCAGGACTTCACACCCGACGTTGACGTCGCCGGACGCGCCATTGAAGCGCTCATCGCAGACGACAATGGAGATGAGGGAGCGGCCACGCTAGATTCGCTCGCCTATGCCGTCGATCTGTTACGCAAGCAACCGGTGAGCTACCGCCGCGTTATCCTGCTGATCTCCGAATCGAACGACTATGGCAGCAAGGCGACTCTCGCCGAAGCTCTGCGTGCGATCTCAGATACCAACACGGTGATCTACAGCGTCGGGTTCTCTTCGGCACGCGATGCATTTGCGCATGAGGCGGTCAAAGGATTAGGCAGCTCCAGTGCAGGTCCTGCGCACGGATGCATGAGTCGTGACCCGAACGACCCCAACGTTAACCTGCAGCAAAAGCCGGCGTCTCAGGCTTACGATTGCCTTGCTTTGCTTGCACCTCCTCTGGCCCTGGCAAAGGCCGCAGTCTTAGCGGCATTTGATGGCCTGAAGAAGAATATTCCTCAGACCGTCGCGCGGTTGACCGGTGGTGAATACTTCAAGTTAGGCAACCAGAAAAATTTTGAACGCGATCTCCAGACCGTATCGAACCATATTCCCAACCGTTATATTTTGAGCTTCCAGCCACAGGCTCCGCATCCCGGCCCCCATTTACTGACTCTGAGCGTTCCGAACTATACCGGCCTCGACGTCACGGCCCGCAGCAGCTACTGGGCAGATTCCACTGTCTCGCCTGACCTTCATTAGCTCAACGGGACTCACTCCATACGTAGCTCGCGGCGCGCGGGTCTTTATCGGCAGATCTTCGCGTAACATCAGGCCACTTCGGTCGCATTCTGCTGGCACTTTCCGGCACTTATGATTTGCGCCCGCAGGTGGCACTATCAAGTGGAAGTTGAATCTCCAAACCGCATCTCTCAGAGGCCCCGCATGATGCTTCGCAAATTCTCTCTCTTTGCCGTTCTACTCGTTCTGCCCACCATGTACGGCCAGCCAACTACCCCTGCAGCCAACAACTGGACAACCATTGCATCGGAGAGCTCAGGCATAGCAATTACGCTGCCTGCAGGGACGACGTACCGCTTCGGCGACTACACGCATAACCTTTGGAGCGCGCCCATCACAGTCAGCGCAACCACCACCTTCAGGCCGCTCTTCTTCCCCTCCGGCCAGTTTCCATTCAGCGATCCGGACGATGGCACTGCGAAGGAACTCGATGTACTGCAAACCACCGCACCGCAATCGATCTCTGTCACAAATGTCTGGGCTTCTCCAGCGTCCACGGTAGCGCAGGTCGTTCCACCGCTAACTCCTCCGACGACAGTGCCGGTACTGCCAGGGACGTCATACACCATCACTTTCTCTAACTTCTCCACTCCCACGCCTGCTGCTCCGAATTCATTGATGTTCGCCTTCGTCAATGCTCCATCAAATCTGGCAAACCGCACCTGGGAAGGCACACAGATGAACCTCACCATCGATGGCGTGACCCTGGTGTGCAGCTACGGACAGAACTATACCAACGCAGTCTTCAGTTTGAACTGCACGGTCCCGGGCTCGACGCCACCCTCCGCGGGCTCGGCCGTATCCGGCCAATAGAAGCGGTTCAACAATCTGCGATCGCCAGCTTCTGCCTCACGGAACACTTGAGATGGAGGCTGGCATGTCAGGCGTCAATCGATTCTGCTCTTGAACCGCGAGCACTCATAGCGTAGCGTTTCCACATGCAACTCCGGGCACGTCCAGGCTCCGCCGTTGAGCCGTCGCAACAGACTGTCGAAGAGATTGCCGCGGCACTGGAGATGTTTCTCGCCGATCATCCACGTGCGGTCGTGGTCGAAGACGGCAAGGTGTTGTTCGATATGGCGACGGCAAAGTACTCACTCGCCACGGAACATGGACGTTGCACCCTCCAGCTATGGAGCGAGGAACGCAACCTCGTCCGCCGCATCAGCGCGGCCATCGAACGGGGCGCAAGCCGCGAACGCATGTTGAAGTTGACTACGCATCGCTTCGGCCAGACCCGCGCGGGAGCCATTGAGCTGCTGGCAGATAATGATCGGCGCACGCCTTCGACACGGGAAGCTACACGGCTGTGTTATCTCCGAGTGCTTGAGCGTGTGATGGTCCGCCCGGAGCGCGGCGATTGGGGCGAGTGGAAACCTGACGGGTTCCGCACGGCAATGGATCTTGAAAAGAGCTTTGGGCCAGCGTACGCTCGCGGCTCTTTGGTTCACGGGCAGCAGGCCTGGGCCGTCATTGCGGTGAATGAAGAAGAGACGCAGGCTACCATTGACGGCATCTTGACGCTGGGGGCGCTTTGGCTGGCGCACTGCCGTGACAGCGCTGGCGGACGCAGACTCTACCGTGGCTTGCGCCTTATCGTTCCGCGTGGCGCAGGGACGCTGACACTGTCGCGGCTTGCCTGGATGAATACCGATGCGGCGCAATGGGAACTGTGGGAACTCGACGAAAAGACGGAAGAAATGGAGCAACGCGACCCGGCGGACCACGGAAACGTTGCCACGCGGCTGGTGCAACTGCCCAACGAAGCTGCTGCGCGCGAGCGCTTTGCGGAGGCCGCGGCGCGAGTTATGGCCCTGCTTCCTGAGGCTATGCAGCCTGTTGTCGAGCAAAGAAATCGCAGTGGGAATGAGCTGGCATTTCTGCTGCATGGCCTGGAGTTTGCGAGGGTGCGCACGGGTTATGCTGGCGAAAGCTTTAACCGCATGCAGCAGATCACCTTCGGCGCGGGTGCGAATGAGACACCGCTGACGGATGAGAATGCGGGCGAACTGCGCGAACTAGTCGCTCGACTTTTTGCACGGCGCAGCGCCGCAGGTGAGGCAGGCAGCAAGCCGGACAAGCGTGACCCGCTCTTTCGAATGCAGCCGGAACGATGGTTGGAGAGCATACTGCGGCGTGAGGTAAATGTGATCGACGCACATCTTGATCCGACGCATGTGTATGCGCAAGTGCCTGCATTTGCCGCTTCCGATCGTGGGATGCTGGACCTGCTGTCGGTCGACACCGAAGGACGCCTGGCAGTAATTGAATTGAAGGCCGATGAGGACCTGCACCTCGCATTGCAGGGCCTGGACTACTGGATTCGAGTGCGATGGCACCATCAACAAAATGCCGATCAGACGACCGGGCTCGGCGAGTTCCAGAGACATGGATACTTTGGCGGCGTACGGCTCGCAGCCGCTCCACCGCGTTTGTTCCTCGTGGCACCCGCGCTGCGCATCCATCCCGCGACGGAGGTGGTGCTTCGCTACCTTTCGTCGCGGGTCGAGTGGGAGCTGGTAGCGCTGAATGAAGATTGGCGCAAAAAGGCGAAGGCCGTCTGGCGCAAGCGAAGCAGTGACACTATGCGATAGATGTAGGGTGGTGGTGTAACCTGTCATCATAATCCAGCGCAATTGCGAATCCCAAAGTCGGCGGCAGATCTTCTTATGAATGCATCGAGCGGTGTGGACAAACTGCGGCGGACCACCGCTTTTGTCTCTTGTTTTTCTCTTGTTCTTGCACTGTTCGCCGCTGTATTAATCCGCTGGCCCGATAACTTCTTTGCGGACGATAGCTACTTCTACTTTCAGGTGGCGTGGAACATCGCGCGCGGCCTCGGCAGTACGTTCAATAACGTTATTCCCACCAATGGATACCATCCGCTATGGATGCTGGTATGTGTCGCTGTCTTCAAGGCCTTTCCATCGAAGATCGCGGCAGTGCATGCCATTGGTGCCGTGATCTCGCTGTTCGATGCGGCGGCGCTGATGCTGCTTTATCGCGTCCTCAAGCGAGTTGCCCCTGGCAGCTGGTGGGTAGCGTTCTTTGTCTACATGCCGTTCTGCTTTCTGACCCAACTCGGGACGGAGGGTGCTCTCAGCGGATTCTTCCTGGCCGCGGTAGCGCTTGCGGCGTACCGCGTGGCTACCGAGCCAGACCAGCGAGCGGTGGTTACCTTTGCGGTGTGCGGCTCACTCGCGGTGTTGAGCAGGCTGGACAGCATTTTTGTCGTCAGCCTGATGTATGCGGCGGTCTTCTTCGCTGCTCGTCTCTCGGTACGAGCGCGTGTGCGGCGGCTGCTACTGCTTTCGCTTCCCATTTATATGCTGCTGTGGGGAGCTTATGTCGGGAGCAACCTCCACTGGTTCGGCACCGTTGAGCCGATTAGTGGACTGCTGAAGTCACATCCTCACGGCCAGACAGAGAAGGTTGCTATTCTGCCGCATATCGCAATCTTCAGCCTGCTGGTGATTCTTCCTTCGATCGCGATCCTTGCACGCTTCTGTCGAGATACGTTCTTTCGCGTGGTGGAGCTGCCGTTTGCTCTCGGCGTGCTGATGCATGCGGGCTACATCGTCTTCGTGATGTCGAACGAGACACGGTGGAGCTGGTACTACACGAGCTGGGTGCTGCTGGCTTCGATACTTGCCAGCCGCGTTATGGCGCTGGTGCTGGCGAAGAGGCCGGAAGCGGTGCGGCAAGGGCTTGCGGCAGCTTCGCTGGTGGTGTTGCTGCTCGTCTGGTATCGCGTGAGCTATCGCAAATTTGCTCATGCGGAGCCGGATGCCATCGGCGTCGGCTACCAGGAGAATCTGAGCGACAGGTTGCATCTGCATACTGTGCTGGCGTTCGATAAGCCGGGGCGGATGGCTTACTACAGCGACGTCCGGGTCGTGGCGCTGGATGGGTTGATGGGCGACCTGCAGTTCCAGCGGGACCTTGCGGCGAAGGGGATTGCGGCTTTTGATACGGCACACCAGGTGGATGGATTCATTGGTCCGCCGCAGCCGTTTGACGAGAGTGCGCGGGAGAACTTCTGCGACCGTGTTACGTTGTCTGCGGTGAAGTTTCATTGCGTCGCCTCGGGGCCGGGGGAGTGGAGGGCCGATGGCGTGGAGGTTTTTGCGCGGCTGACCGGGACTTCGGCGGGGTACATTAACCTGCCTGCCGACGAGTTAGTGTGGAGCGAGCCGCATAATGTGGCGGCGTGGCGGCTTCCAGTGGCGGCTTCTATTCCTTCGCGATAGACGGTCATCGGTCAGCCCCAGGCGGCGGGGGCCGCTTCCAGTTCTGCGTCTGGTTCGAGGGTGGCCGTGCCTGACGCGGTGTCGAGCTGAGGATTGTTGGCGCGGGATTCGAAGAAAGCTTCGACGGAGGCCAGGACGGCTTCGCCTTTCTTTGCTTCAAAGATGGATTTGCGCAAGGCGGAGCCGCCGGGAACTCCGTGGGTGAACCAGGCGGCGAACTGCTTCATCTTGCCGACGGCGTCGCGATGGCGTTGCTCGCGGGCGGTCTGGCCGGAGGCGATGATCGCTGCGGCGCGATGGGCTTCGGCGGCTTCTTCGATGGCGATCTCGTCGACCAGCATCTGGAAGTAGGTGCGGATCATGCGGTAGCGATCCTGATCGGTCGGGATGTCGTAGGTGCCGGTGCCCGTCGCTTCCTTCGAGGCGGTGTACTGGGCGATCTGGCGGAAGATCCAGGGGTTGGCCGGTGCGGCGCGGCCGATCATGACGGCGTCGCAGTGGGTGGCGTCGACCATGGCGGCGGCGTCCTCGGGGGTGCGGATGTCGCCGTTGCCAATCACCGGAATGCTCACCGCATCTTTGACGGCGGCGATGTACTCCCAGCGGGCCTGGCCGGTGTAGCCGTCTTCGCGGGTGCGGGCGTGGAGGGCGCAGGCGTTGAGGCCGCAGTCTTCGGCGAGGCGGGCTAGCTCGACGCAGACGATGTGTTTGTCGTTCCAGCCCATGCGGAACTTGACGGTGAACGGAATGCTTACTGCTGCGCGGACGGCTTTGAAGATGCGCTCGATCTGGGGCAGGTCGCGTAGCAGGCCGGAGCCTCCGTTGCACGCTACGACGCGCTTGGCGGGGCAGCCGAGATTGAGGTCGACGAGGTCGAAGCCGGCGTCCTGGACGATGCGGGCGGAGTCGGCCAGGGTGTCGGGGTTCGAGCCGAAGAGTTGGGCGGAGATGGGGTGCTCGTCGTCGTAGTAGGTGAGGTAGCGCTTGCGCTTGACCTCGCGCATGCGGGAGAGGCCGTCGGCGGAGGTGAACTCCGTCATGATGAGGCCGCAGCCGGATTGCTGGTTCGACGTGGTGAGGTCGATGTCCGGGGCACCGGAGAGCAAACGCAGGTCCTTCGACTCCGCTGCGCTCCGCTCAGGATGACAATTTTGGGGGGAGATGCTTCCCGCAGGATGCGAATTTTGGGGAGGGGCACCGGGGTCAGGGTGAGAGGCGTTGATGGGGGTGGTGAACTGGCTCGCGTTTTTGATGAAGCGGCGGAAGACGGTGTCGGTGACGCCGGCCATGGGGGCGAGGACTGTGGCGGGGGCGATTTGGACGTTGCCGATGACGAAGCGGGCGGGGACGCGGGTGTGCTCGGGCATGGTGTGCTCGGTCGGTGCGTCCCACTTTTTCTGCTCCAGTGTGTAGCGTTTTTTCATCGGTCTCTAGTACCCCCCTCCCCTATACCAAACCTGCAAGATCTTCTATTCAAACGGTTTATTACATTGCTTCAATTGCAAAATCTTGATTCTATTGCACTTAATTTGCAAAATCTTCTAAACAAACGAGTTATCTTCTTTTAATCCTTTCCTGTGGCGGGTGATCGGGCTCGGACGATCCGGTTTTATCGCTTCGCCGGATAAAGCCAAAAACGTTCCGGGGGCTCCCGTGCGGATTTCAGGCAGTCGAAGGAAAACCATACCCCAGGGGCAAAAGCCCGGATTCATTGGCAGCGCGGATGTCTGGGCTAAAGCCCAGACTTACCTAGAAGCAAGAACCACAGTAAAAACAGCCGGACTACTTTGGAAACGAAATTTAAGCAGTACTCTTTTTATTATACGGGTTTGGCCGTATCTCCCTGCACATGTATCTGTAATCATTTGAACCAGATACGGGTACTTATTTGACATACAAAAGGCCTCCGCAGTGGCGGAGGCCTTTTGTCGTGCTGGGTGGGTTACTTCGCTGCGGCTTTGCCGGCGTCCGATGCGGCTACCTTGCGGCGGAAGCGCTCGACACGGCCTGCGGTGTCGACCAGCTTCTGCTTGCCGGTAAAGAATGGGTGGCAGGCGGCGCAGATTTCGAGGACGATGTCGCCCTTGTTGGTGGAGCGCGTCTGGAAGTTGCTTCCGCAGGCGCACTTGACGGTGATGTCGTTGTAGCTGGGGTGAATCCCTTCTTTTGGCATGGGTCTTCTCTCTTTGGCGAGGCGTACTCGCCGGATCGGTCGCCTGTTGGCTCGCGGTTCGCTTGCACCGGGTGTGGACACCGTCACATCGATTGGCCTGTCGCGGGGGCCTACAGAGTCCCTGCCGGTGGCCGGGACACGATGGCTAACTGCTATTAATTTATCACGGTCCTGCTTTCCTCTTTTTATCTTGGATTCCCACATGGGGCAATGCGATTCATTGAGTTCATGGGGGTGGGTGGCCTGCGATACTTGGGTTGATGAAAGCGGGGAATCGTTGCGGCGTCATGAGTGGGGCATCCGGAGATTGAGGAGACGGCCCGGGGCTAAAGCCCATTTTTTCGTGGTCATTTTTCAGGGGGCTGAAGCCCCCTGCTCCCTCCGACTAAAGACGAGGGGCTGGCTTTCAAGGGATTGTAGCGGGCGGTGAAGTCGACCATGTCCATGTTGAACGAAGAGGCGTCGACGATTGGGGAGATGGAATTGTAGAAGGCGAGATGGTTAGAGACTTAGAAGGTTAGATGGTCGAAGCCGCGAAGATTGAGAGTTATCGGGCGCAGATTGAAAGGGAATGCAGATGGATGAAGTTTGCGGGATATGTGAGGGATCGGGGATGCGGCTGGTGGAGGAGGGTGGCGCGATGATTGCGCGACCTTGCGAGTGCCGGGTGGAGCGGCGCGTGGCGCGGATGCTGGAGCGGGCGCGGATTCCGAAGCGGTATGAGCATTGCACGCTGGATAGCTATGAGAGCGGATTTCGTGGGGCGAACCGGTCGCTGGCCTCCGCGCACCTGCGGGCAAAGAAATTTGTAGAGGGATTTCCGGTGGAGACGGCGGGGACGGGGCTGCTGCTGACCGGGTCGATCGGCGTGGGCAAGACGCATCTTGCCGTCGGGATTTTGCAGGCGTTGGTGGCGGAGCGGGGGGCCTATGGATTGTTTTATGACTATCGCGACCTGCTGAAGCAGGTGCAGAACAGCTATAACCAGAGCGTGGCGGCGACGGAGCTGGAGGTGCTGAGGCCGGTGTTCGAGGCGGAGGTGCTGGTGCTGGATGAGCTGGGTGCAGCCAAGCCGAGTGACTGGGTTTGGGATACGGTGGCGCATATTTTGAACACCCGGTATAACGACCGGCGGACGACGATCATCACGACGAACTATGCGAATGCGGGGCCGCTGGGAGCGGAGGGTTCAGCTGCGAAGGCGGCGATGCGCGAGGAGTCGCTGGGCGACCGGATTGGGGAGCGGATGCGGTCGCGGTTGCAGGAGATGTGCGTGGTGGTGGAGATGCAGGGCGCGGATTTTCGACAGGGTGTGAAGCGGGCTAGTTTTACGTAAAGACTAGCGTGTGGCGCAGAGGAGCAGGAGGCAGGCTCCGCCGAGGCATGCAGTCCAGTAGAGGATGTCGCCCGGGTGGATGGCGGGATGCGCGGCTTCGCGGTTGGCGAAGGTGGATTGGAGATCGGGCGGCGTGGTGGGCGCGACGGCACTGTTGGAAGTGAGCGGCGCGCGGCTGAGGAGGGCGTACATCGCGGAACGAGGGGAAGAGGCGGTCATCCTGGAGTCTCCTGGTGCGTGCAAGTGGTGCGCAGCTATAACCCGGGTAGCCAACGCTTTTAGCTTATCGGCGGGATGAGGGTGGAGGAATAGTGCTTTGTGGGGTTAACTTCGCGCGTTCGTGGGAGGAGTTCGTCGGAGAGGTATAAAATCTGGCTGATATGAGTGAACTGGACCGCACGCCTGCCAATACGACGGATGAGAATGATCGCGCTGTGCTGAAGCCCTCCGGTGGGGGCCTGGAGTTTGGAACGAGCGTGAAAGATGTGGAGCGTGGAGGGATTCCGCTGGCGGCGTGGGGCGCAGCAGCGGCGGTGGTTCTGGTGGTTGCAGTGGTGTTTCTCTTGATGGGGAGGAAGGGGCCGGAGGCTGCGCCGAGGACGTTGCAGCCGGCGGATGCGTATGCGGCCAGTCTTCCGCTGTCGGGGATGGAGATGAGCGAAGCGGAGAATCTTTCGGGCGGGAAGATGACGTATCTGGACGGGCGTCTGACGAATTCGGGCGGCAGAACTGTGACCGGGGTGACGGTGCAGGTGGTGTTCGCGAACGATATGGGGATGGCTCCGCAGGTGGATACGGTGCCGCTGACGCTGATCCGGACGAAGCAGCCGTATATCGATGTAGAGCCGGTAAGCGCGGATGCGCTGAAGCCGGGGGATAGCAGGGATTTTCGGTTGACGTTTGAGACGGTGCCGGATGGATGGAATACGCAGATGCCTGAGGTTCGGGTGATTCGGACGGAACTGCGGTAGGGAAGCGGTGGGTGCGAGTAATTTTTACTGGCCCTGCGGGATATTTGTCTGTTTGCGGTGTGGTCCGGCTTCGGTTGTATGGCTTGGTGGCAGGCGTGTAATGCGTTGATAGTGTGTGGTTTGCGCTTTGGCCGGAGAGGTTGGGGCGTTTGGCCTGACAGTTGCTATATCCAAAGCAATCGGATATGGGAAGGGCATGTGCTCAACCTTGTATCGATTCAGGAGACGCATACTATGACGAATTTCAAGGGACATCTTGTAAAGGGCCTTGGCCTTTCCACTCTGGTGCTAGGAGGAGCGATGGGCGTTTCTGTGTTTGCGCAGTCTGCTGCGACAGATTCATCCAGCCAGCCCGCTGCCTCGACCCAGCCGGCATATGCATCTTCAAATTCCGCGGTCGACCCGAATGACAGCGCGACCTATGCGACCGGCAAGCCGCTGCAGGGTCAGTCGAAGGAAGGCTTTTGGGGCCATATGAATCCGTTTGCCCGGAAGAAGTGGGTAGCACGGACGGTTGAACCGATCCGGGACAGGACCAATGAGTTGGATCAATTGCAGTCGAAGAATGCGAATGATATTCGCGATGTCGATAGCCGTGCGCAGTCTGGCATTCACAATGCATTGATGGCTGCCAATACGGCCGACCAGCATGCAGCAGATGCGGCGAGCCGTGCCAATGCGGCGCAGACGACGGCGACCGGAGCAAGCTCGAAGACGGATGCTTTGAATGGCACGGTGAGCAATCTGGATCAGTACAACAAGGTGACTGAGGCGGACGTAAAGTTTGCATCGGGCCGGACGACACTGGGCCAGAAGGGCAAGGCGACGCTGGATGATATGGCGTTGAAGCTGGCTAGCGAGAAGGGCTACATCATCGAGGTGCAGGGCTTCAGCCGTGGCGGAGTTGCTACTTCGCAGGCGATGGCAGACTCGGTGGTTCGTTATCTCGTGACCGATCACCAGGTGCCGCTGTATCGCGTGTATCGGACGGGTCTGGGCCGTGCGGCTCATAACTCGAACGATGGCGAGACGGCGTTGGTCAACGGGGTACGCGTGACCTTGCTGCACAATAGCCTGGCGACGATGGGAAGCACAACTGCTTCAAACACAGAGCCCGCTGCTGCTCCCGGACAGACGGCGGTTCCGTCGACTACGGGAAGCGTGAGCAACCAGTAGCCCTCCCCGGCTAAGGGCTTCGACTGGCGGGATGGAATTTTGATGCACGCCCATCCCCCCGGTCGGAGCCGCAAGTTTTACCCAAGTTTCGCGTAGGAGCGGCCTAGATCACTCCCGCAAAAGAGCTCTCCATAATAGAGAGAACCAAGGCAGATTGGCCCCTCAGAGATGAGGGGCCCCTTTTTTTGCTGCCTGCGGAAGCGGATAGGATGGAAGTGATGACGATTGATTCCTTTGATTCGCACACTGCGGTTTTGCTGCTGGCCCATGGAACTCCGGACGTGCTGGGAGAGATGGCAGAGTATCTGGCCTGCGTGACAGGCGGCAGGGCACTGCCCGCCGAGGTAGTGGAGGAGCTACAGCATCGCTATGCGCAGATCGGGCTGGGAGAGACGCCGGGAACTGAGGCTCCTCCGCTGACGCGTTGGACGCTTACGCAGGCTCATTTGCTTGAACTGGCGCTGGAAGCGGAGGGATCGCCGCTGCGAGTGTATGCAGCGATGCGAAACTGGCATCCGTTCATCGCGGACGTTGTGGGGCAGATTCGTGCGGATGGGGTGCGGCGGCTGATTGCTGTTTGTCTTGCGCCGCAGAACTCGCGCACGAGTATTGGGCTCTATCGGCGGGCTTTGACGGCAGCGCTGGAGGCGGATGCGAGTGCGCCGAAGATTGAGCTGAATTTTGTGGAGGAGTGGCCGGAGCAGCCGGCGCTGATCGCGGCGTTTGCGGAACGGCTGGTGGAGTGTTGTGCGGGCATTGATGAGGAGGCGGGATTGCCGATTTTGTTTACGGCGCACTCGGTTCCCTGCCGGACGATTATGACGGGCGAGGCTTCTATAGCCGGTGCGCGGCCGGGGACGCCGATGCAGGCTACGCCGGATCCTTATCCGGTGGAGGCGAAGCGTACGGCGGAGCTGGTGTTTGAGGCGGCGGCGCGGCGCGTGCCCGGGTTGACGCAGTGGTACTTCGCGTTCCAAAGCCAGGGTGTGGCGGGCGGGCCGTGGATTGGGCCTACGGTGGAAGAGACGCTGAAGGCGATTCGCGAGGAGGGGCATGCGGGGGTGATTCTGCAGCCAGTGGGGTTTGTGTGCGATCACGTAGAAGTGCTCTACGACATCGATATTGCGTTTGCGGAGACGGCGCGGGAGTTGGGGTTGAAGCTGTATCGGCCGGAGTCGCTGAATGGGTCTTTGCTGCTGACTGAGGCTTTGCTGGCAATCGTTGAAGATCGTTTGAAAGCAGCGGACGCATCGGTGGCTGCGACGAGCAAGCAGAGGTGAAGGTGCAACGCATCGCTGTTGTCGGCGGAGGCATTGCAGGGCTGACGGCTGCTTATGAATTGTCTCGGCTGGCGCGCGCTGGCGCGGCGGTGGAGGCTGTGCTGTTTGAGGCTTCTGCGCGGTTTGGCGGCATCGTGGATACGGTGCGCGAGGGCGGCTTCACGATTGAGGGTGGGCCGGATGCGTGGGTCACGGCAAAGCCCTGGGCGCGGGAGTTGGCGATTGAGCTTGGTTTGGAAGACGAACTGATGCCTTCGAACGACGCGGCGCGCAAGACGCATATTTTTCTGACGACGAAGGAGAATCCGGGTGGATCGCTGATAGCGATGCCGGATGGTTTTCAGATGATGGTGCCGGGTGACCTGGGCGCGTTGGCTGAGTCGGAGATGTTTACCAGTGCTGCGGTGGCGGCGTATCGGGCTGAGCCGGGGCGGGTAGCGGAATTGCTGGCGGCGGTGCCAGAGGGGGATGAATCGGTTGCGGATTTTACGCGGCGGCACTTTGGGGACGAGGTGCTGGAGCGTGTCGCTGCGCCGCTGCTGAGTGGAGTTCTGGGCGGCGATGTGGAGCGGCTGTCGGTACGGGCGGTTATGCCTGCGTTTGTAGCTATGGAGCGGCAGCATGGGTCGCTGATCACTGCTCTGCGAGAAGCGGCCAAGGGAAGGCAAAAGGATGAGGCGATCTTTACTACGCTGCGGTCCGGGCTGGGTGCGCTGGTGGATGCGCTGGTGAGTGCGGTTCCTCCGCATTGGCTGCGCGTGCAGAGTGCCGTGACGGCGCTTGAGAGGTCGCCGGAAGGAGGTACTTGGAATATTTCGAGCCGAAGCGGAGGGCATCGCGCAACGGAGTCTTTCGATGCAGTGCTGGTTGCAACTCCGCTGGATGTGACTCGGCAGTTGCTTGCGCAGGCAGACTCGATGGCTGCGGCGTTGCTGCCGGTGGAGGCCAGCTCAGCGGTGCTCGTGGCGTTTGCGTATGCGGATGCGGGGCGTGTGCCGTTGCCGCCGGGATTTGGGTTTCTGGTGCCGCCTGCGCGACAGAGTCCAAAGAATGCTGCGCGAGGAGCTAAGTGTACGGAGGATTTTTCTGCTGCGCGTGCTTCCATGCTCCTGGCCTGCACCTTTGTGGATCAGAAGTTTGAGCATCGCGTGCCTGCGGGTGGCCGTCTGGTGCGGGCTTTTTTTGGTGGGGCGGCTGCGGAACGAGTTGCTGGTTGTAACAATGATGAGATCGCAGCGATTGCACAGATGGAACTGGCGCGGATTTTGCGGGCGGATGCTCCGCTGCGTGGGCTTGCTCCGGTGCCCTTGCCTGTGCCCGCTGTGACGATGGTACGGCGGTGGCCGAACTCGCTGCCGCAGTATGCCGTGGGGCATATGGAGCGCGTGGAGGAGTTGGAGGAGCGGCTGCGGACGAGGGCGCCGGGGTTGGTGGTGCTGGGGAATGCGCTGCATGGAGTGGGAATTCCGGATCTGATTCGGGATGCGAGAGCGGCTGCGCGTGCGCTGGTGCAGCGGTAGGCTGGCCAAGTGAAGTTTTGTAGATGCATCTATTGGTATGACGCTGTGATGAATGGAACAGCGAGATTTGATCTGTGTGAATGAAGAACAGGAACAGCAAAAACGAAATGCGGGGGTTCTTCGCTTCGCTCAGAATGACACGTTCTTTGGAGAGGTAGAAGGGGGATGGTGATTCGTATGCTGGCTTTCTTCTGCTGTGACCGCTATCTTTGGAGGCGATGTAAGAGGAGAGCGCACCATGGGAATTCGTTTGCATTTCTGGGGAGCGGACCAGACGGTTACGGGATCGAGTCACCACATTGAGACGGCGGGGCAGAATGTGCTGCTGGATTGCGGGCTGTTTCAAGGGCGACGCGACCAGGCGGCGGAGATCAATT
Source organism: Acidobacteriaceae bacterium (assembly GCA_035943695.1). Lineage (GTDB taxonomy): Bacteria > Acidobacteriota > Terriglobia > Terriglobales > Acidobacteriaceae > Edaphobacter. The sequence continues at coordinate 69,030 of DASZBW010000023.1, forward strand.
CGCATCTGGCGCTCTCGCCGGAGCAGCTTGCGGGCAAGGCGCTGCCGGTGCTGAATGCGGTGGTGCTGTCGCATGCGCACATCGACCACTCGGGCGACCTGCCGTTGCTGGCGAAGCGTGGATATCGCGGGCCCATCTATACGACGCCTTCGACGATTGATCTGTGTGCGGCGATGTTGAAGGATTCGGCGCACATCCAGGAGAGCGATGCGGAGTATATGGACAAGCGGCGCGGGCGTAGGAAGGCGATCGGCGTTGCGCAGGGGCCGGGGGCGATACCGATGCCGCCGCTCTACTCCCAGGAGGACGCGGCGCAGGTTCAGCAGCAGTTTCGCCCGGTAAAGCTGCACACGCCTCAGGTGTTGGAGGGTTCGACGAAGGATGCGGGTTTCACGATGACCTCGTCGAATGCGGGACACATGCTGGGTTCGACTTGCGTGCTGATGGAAGGGACTGAGAATGGGAAGACGGTGCGGCTGTTGTTCTCTGGCGATGTGGGGCGGAAGAGCCTGCCGATTATCAAGGATCCGGACCCTGCTCCTGCGGCGGATTATTTGATCATGGAGAGCACGTATGGGGATCGGCTGCACTCGCCTGTGGCGGAGGTGAAGCCGAAGGTCGCCGCGCTGGTGAATAAGGTACTGGCGCGGGGCGGGCACATCATCGTGCCGGCGTTTGCGGTGGAGCGGACGCAGCAGCTGGTGCTGATGCTGCATGAACTGATTGATGCGAAGCAGATTCCGGAGTTTCCGATATTCGTCGACAGCCCGCTGGCTTCGGCGGTGACGGATGTGTTCAAGAAGCACACGGAGGATTGGGATGAAGGTGCGTGCGCCTTTTACAGCAAGGGTGTGGATGCGTTTGGATGGGAGCGGTTGCGCTATACGCAGACCGTGCAGGAGAGCAAGGCGCTGAATGGGCTGCATGTGCCGTTCATGGTGATCTCTTCGTCGGGCATGTGCGAGGCGGGGAGGATTCTGCATCATCTGAAGAATGGAATTGAAGACCCGCGCAACCTGGTGCTGATTACGGGGTATCAGGCTCCGAATACGCTAGGCGCGAAGCTGGTGGCACGGCAGGCGGAGGTGAACATCTTCGGCGAGCCGCTGCGGCTGCGGGCAGAGGTCGAGTCGATCGATTCTCTGAGCGGGCATGCGGATCAGCAGGAGTTGCTGGACTGGATGGCGCCTACTGCGGCTGCGGGGTTGAAGAAGGTTTTCCTGGTGCACGGCGAGCCGGATGCGATGCAGGTGCTGAAGGTGAAGATTGAGGAACGATACAAGGTTGAGGTGATTTGTCCGAAGCGTGGCGATCGATTCGAGGTGGAGTAGCGTATCGCAAGATCGGATCAACAGAGATCGTCTTAGCGGGCTTTGCGGCCGGGGTCAGGTGCGAGAGGGTCTTCAATTTTTGTGTCGCGTTGTGCGGCCCTGAGGCTTTCGCAGCTTACACTCGAATCATCCATGTCCTTCGCGCTGACCAGATCCAAGAAGCTTCAGCAGGTCGTTGTTCTCCTCGTCGCGGGCCTGGTGGTCTCCCTCCTGATGATGTTGGCGATGGCTGAATTTCATGAAGAGATCGCCGAGCCTTTTCTTACCCATCTCGACCTGCAGCTGATGCAGATCATCCACGCGTATCAATCGCCTGGCCTCACGCGGCTTGCGCTGGGCCTCAGCTTTATCGGGTCACCGCTTGCCCTTGGCCCCTGCATTGCGCTCTCCGCCATGATTCTTTGGGCGCTCAAGCTTCGGCGCGATGCGATTGTCCTGGTTACTGCAATCGGCGGCGCAGCCTTGCTCGATACCGCACTCAAACTCCACTTCCGCCGCATCCGTCCCACGGTTCCATGGGCGCTTGTCGCGGAACACAGCTTCTCATTTCCCAGCGGCCACTCCGTCGGCGCGGTCGTGCTTTACGGGATTATCACGTACCTCATCTGGAGTCACCTGCATGACTTTATGCAGCGCGCAGCCGTTGTCAGCGCAGCGTTGCTGCTGATCGCGGGCATCGGAATCAGCCGTGTATACATCGGCGTACACTTCCCAACGGATGTTGGAGCGGGCTATGCAGTAGGACTCATCTGGCTGCTAACGCTGATCGGGGCGAACGAATATCTTGGCCGCAACGGCGCGGACGATCGCAGTAACTGACCAGATCTAAGGATGCCATCTCAGGTATATCGGAGCGGATGGGATGCTCGGTCTGAATTGCCATAGCTTCTAGGCCTTCTAGAATGTATGGCGGGGACGACGGGGCTCGAACCCGCGACCTCTGCCGTGACAGGGCAGCGCTCTAACCAACTGAGCTACGTCCCCAGGTTGCCTCGATGACAACATGGTAAAGAGTCACATAGAGGGGCGGTTGGCAAGATTCGCTACTGTGCCACACTCTATTTCGCCTGATTGAGCTACGCACACAGTGCGTTTTCTACTGCTCAACTTCAGCGACTTAACGAGTCTACCAGATGAGCGGTTCGAAGTGTGCAAAGAGCTGTTTCATCGCGTAAACCACCTACTCCACGAAAACTTCCGTCTCGCTGAGTCGAACTAGAAGTGCGCCTCCATAATCGCAGTCAGCACTTCTTTGCCGGGGCGTGTCCGAGCCTGCGGCAAGGTAGCCAGAGGCTCGTCCACCATGTTCAGCAGCGCGGTGAAGTCGGGCTTCTGGGTATCCACGAAGAACACGCCGGTCAGCACCTCACCTTTTTCGTGCGACTCCATCAGCATCTTCACTGCGGTCGCTTTGCTGGTCGGGTCGTACTCCTCATGCAACTTGCGCAGACGCATGTGCGATCCATCGTGCAGCTGCACATCGACAGTCGTATCCGCGTCATACTCGACGGCGATCTCGTCGAAGTAGGGCACAAATCCAACTTCGCTCACCGCCTCTTCGTGTTCCTGCATGTACTTGTAGCTCTTGGTTGAGCCCTCGTGATCGTTGAACGTAACACAAGGCGAGATCACATCCAGTAGCACCGTCCCCTGGTGCGAGAGCGCCGCCTTGAGCATCGTCGAAAGCTGCTTCTTGTCGCCTGAGAACGACCGCCCCACAAATGTCGCGCCCATCTGGATCGCCAGCGCGCAGATATCAATCGCCGGCAGATCGTTGACCACACCCGTCTTCAGCTTCGACCCAATATCCGCGGTCGCCGAGAACTGCCCCTTGGTCAATCCATACACGCCGTTGTCTTCGATGATGTAGATCATCGGCACATTTCGCCGCATCAGGTGCACGAACTGCCCCATGCCAATCGAAGCCGTATCGCCGTCACCGCTCACGCCAATGGACCGCATCGTCTTGTTCGCCAGCAGCGCGCCGGTAGCCACTGCGGGCATGCGACCATGCACTGAATTGAAGCTGAATGAGCGTGACATAAAGTAGGCCGGGGACTTCGACGAGCAGCCGATGCCGCTCATCTTCATCACGCGCTCGGGCTGCACACCCATCTCGTAGAACGCTTCCGTAATCCGCTCCGAGATGGAGTTGTGGCCGCACCCGGCGCAAAGCGTGGTCTTGCCGCCTCGATAGTCCAGGATCTGCAGTCCGATACGATTCGTCTTCACTGGCTTGGGTATAACTGGCGTAGTCGACATGATTACTTACCTGCTCCTTCAAGCTTTGCAATAACGGAAGAGACAGACCGCGCATCGATCGGCAGTCCATTGAAGTGCAGAATCGATCGCAGCTTTACAATCTGCACCGGGTCCAGGTCCACCTTCAACAAACTCTGCAACTGAGCATCGCGATTCTGCTCGACCACGTAAACACGCTCATGCCGAGCCACAAACTCATGCACCTCCTGCGTAAACGGAAACGCCCGCACCCGCAAATAATCCGTCGCAATCTGGTTCTCGCGTAGGAGCTGGTCACGGCACTCGATCACTGCCCAGTGGCTTGTCCCAAACGCAATGATTCCAATCTTCTCGTTGCCGCTGCCTTCCTGCGTCGGCTTCGGAACCAGCGTCTTCGCCGTCTCGAACTTACGCCCCAGACGCAGCATATTGTTCTCGTAGTCTTCAGGCCGTTCCGAGTACAGCGCCTTCTCGTTATGGCCCGACCCGCGCGTAAAGTAGGCCGCAGCAGGATGGTCCGTCCCGGGGAGCGTGCGATACGGAATCGCATCGCCATCCACATCCTTATATCGAGCAAAGCCGCCCAGCTCCTCCAGCTGCGCAGCGTTCAGCACCTTGCCACGCGCAATCGGCTTCTCCGGATATTCGAACGGCTCTGACATCCAGTTGTTCATGCCCAGGTCAAGATCCGACAGCACAAACACCGGCGTCTGCAGCTGCTCCGCCAGATCGAAAGCCGCGATCCCAAACTCGTAGCACTCCTTCACCGTGCCCGGCAACAGAATCACCTGCTTCGTATCCCCATGTGAAAGTCCCGCAACGAAGGTCAAATCCGCCTGCGAAGTACGCGTCGGCAGCCCAGTCGAAGGGCCCGTCCGCTGGACATCGAAGATCACTCCAGGAATCTCCGCGTAGTAGCCAAGCCCGGCAAACTCCGCCATCAGCGAAATTCCCGGCCCCGAAGAAGCCGTCATTGCCCGCGCTCCAGCCCAGCCCGCGCCCAGCACCATGCCAATCGCGGCCAGCTCATCTTCCGCCTGCAAGACAGCAAAGCTCGCCTTACCATCCGGCTCAACGCGGTACTTCTTCAGCAGGTCGATCAGATTCTCGACCACCGAAGACGAAGGCGTAATCGGATACCAGGGCACTACCGTCACACCGGCGAATAACGCGCCCATTGCCGCAGCCGCGTTGCCATCGATGATGATCTTGCCCGCAGTCTCGTTCATGCGCTCAACCACAAACGGATCCTGCTTGGTCAGCGTGCTCGAAGCATAATCGAATCCAACGCGAACTGCATTCAGGTTGAGCTCCGCCGCCTTCACCTTCTTGGCGAACTGTTTGCGCACAGTCGCTTCCACCGACTCCATGTCGATCGCCAGCAATTTCGCTGCAATCCCCACGTAGACCATGTTCTTTACGAGCTTGCGAATCTTCGCATCCGCACCCGTGCTCGCGGCCAGTTGATCGAACGGCACCGCATAAAACGTGACGTCCGAGCGCAGCTCATTCAGCTTCAGCCCTTCGTCATAGATGACAGCGCCGCCGGCGGCCAGGGACATCACATCCTCGCGCGCCGTCTCCGCATTCATCGCAATCAAGACATCGATGTGGGTCTTTCGCGCGATCCACCCGTACTTGCTCACGCGAATCGTGTACCAAGTCGGCAGCCCTGCAATATTCGAAGGGAACAGGTTCTTTCCCGAGACAGGAATCCCCATACGAAAGATGCTGCGCAACAGCACATTGTTGGCCGACTGCGAACCCGATCCATTCACCGTCGCAATCTGGATCGAAAAATCGTTGACGATCTGCTTCAAATCACTCAAAGACTGCGAGGTTGGCTCACCCTGAGCCACGAGCTGACTGGTTGTCATTTAAAACAAATTCCTTCCTCTGGACATTCCGTTGAGCGCTGGCTCTCAACCGGCATCCCAACTCCATCTCCATACTGGAGCTGCAATTCCCGCACTGGATCAGCGGCTTTGAATTACGCGCCGCGCACGTCTCCGCAGCATTGCTCTCAACTCGTATTGTATTCCACCGCCTTACCGCCAGACAGGTATTGAGCTGGATGCGAGACATCGAAAGGCTCCTCCCGCCAACGAAAGCGCGCCGATAACAAATGGCCGGGCGACAGCAACATGCCATCCACAAGTCGGCCGGCGCCGTTGACATAGATCGCCCCCTCTCCATAGAGTGGTCGGCATGAAAACTCTCCGAGCTCTACCGCTTTTCATCTTCGTGGCACTGATCTCCACCTCCGCCGCCTTCTCGCAACCGGCGGCTGCCTCCACCGTAGCTGCCAATAAGTCCAGCACCTTGCATATCACAAAATCATCGACCCTGTGGTACTTCAGCGACCGCTCGCAGACCGCCGTCTGGGGAACCATCGATGGAGTCAAAGTGGAGCTACGCGGTGGCGATAACCCGGCCCGCGGCAATAAGGTATGGGTGCTGCCGCCCGGAGACTACCCGGTGCGGATCAAACACGAAGAAAAAGGCGACCAGGGGATCGCGCGTGAGTACGAGGTAGACGTGACTCCTCGAAAACACCAGACCTTCTATCTAACCGGCATGGAAGAATAAACGGGCGCTGGCGGCGCTGCGAAGTTCCGCCAGCCCTTCGCTTCTATAAGAGTGCTACAGTAAAGCCGACCCATGACCAGCAGTCCCTATCTGCCGATAGTCGTCCTCCTGCTCGCTGCCCTCGGGTTCGCCATCACACCGCTTATCCTCGCCCGCCTCTGGGCAAAGACCTTCTCCCCGCACAAACCCGGCGCCAGCAAGAACGCCGTCTACGAGTGCGGCCTAGCGTCCGAAGGCGATGCCTGGATCCAATTCAAACCCGGCTACTATCTTTACGCCATCCTCTTCCTCATCTTCGACGTTGAAGCCATCTTCCTCTTACCGTTCGCCGTCTCCTTCAGCCATCTCTCGCTCGGCGCCTGCCTCGCCATGTTCGCCTTCGTCCTTCTTCTGCTCGAAGGCTTGCTCTGGGCATGGCAGAAGAAAGTCCTCGTCTGGACCTAAGACACAACCGACAGCTAAACTTTTCCAGCACAAGATTCGTCAATCAGTTCGCACTAAAGGACTCACCGGGTGGATGAACAACTGAAGGCCGAACTAAGCAAGCAGGGTATCTTCACCACCAGCCTGCAAGAGCTCTACAACTGGAGCCGCAAGAGCTCGCTCTGGCCGCTCAACTTCGGCCTGGCCTGCTGTGCCATCGAGATGATCGCCACCACCATGGCCCGCTACGATCTCGCCCGCTTCGGCGCCGAGGTCTTCCGCCCGTCCCCCCGACAGGCCGACCTTATGATCGTCGCCGGCACCGTCACCAAAAAGATGGCCCCACAAGTCGTCCGCCTCTATAACCAGATGCCCGAGCCCAAGTACGTCATCTCCATGGGAGCCTGCGCCATCTCCGGCGGCCCCTTCAAGCAGGGCTACAACGTACTCAAGGGCATCGACCGCTTCATTCCCGTCGACGTCTACATCCCCGGCTGCCCACCCCGTCCCGAAGCTCTCATCGACGCCTTCATGTTCCTCCAGAAAAAAATCGATGCCCAGCAAATCACCGGTGCCGCCCGCCCACGCCACCTCGACGCCGACCAGCCCAGTGAGTTCCCCATCCCCGAATTCGGCCCCCACGATCTCCAGCCCACCAGCAACCCCGCCATCTGGCATCCACCGCTGGTACAAATCTCCCAGGCAGGCCCAGATGAATCTCGACACGATTAAATCCGAACTCGAGGCCAACATCCCCGGCTGCCACGCAGAGATCATCGCGAACGCCAGCCCCGCAGCCCAGCACTCGCTCCTCATCGCCCCCGAACACGCCTTCGCCGCGGCGACCTGGCTCCGCGAAGCCCCGCACCTCCGTTTCGACTTCTGCTCCAACGTAACCGGCATCGATTGGCCCACCAAAGAAGTCACCACCAAGATCAAAGTCCTCAAACAAATCGACGGCGCAGAAAAAGAAGTAGAAGAGAGCCAGAAGACCACCACCCCCGGCTATCTAGAAGTCGTCTACCACCTCTACTCGCACGAGCTCAACCACGGCCCACTCCCCCTCCGCCTCCGCACCGCCGACCGCGACGCCAACACACACCTCCCCTCGCTCACCCCCATCTGGCGCAGCGCCGAATATCAGGAACGCGAGATTTTCGACCTCTACGGCGTCCACTTCACCGGCCACCCCGACCTCCGACGCCTCCTCATGTGGGACGAGTTCGTCGACCACCCCATGCGCCGCGACTACGTCGATCCCGACGACTACGAGTACGAGCCCACCGCTCACGACGAAGTCCTAACCCGCGCCACCCAGCACGCCACCGAAGCGGGCCGCCCATGAGCGCATCCACAGACACACTCGAAGACCCAACCGCGACCAGCGGTGAACAACTCCTGGAAATCTCCCTCGGCCCGCAGCACCCCTCCACCCACGGCGTCTTCCGCATGAACGTAGTCCTCGACGGCGAGCGCGTAGTCAGCCTCAAGCCCGTCTTCGGCTACCTCCATCGCAATCACGAAAAGATCGCCGAGTCCGAAACCTATCTCGGCTCCATGCCCTACACCGACCGCCTCGACTACATGTGTTCCATCACCAACAACTGGGCCTACGCACTCACCGTCGAAAAGCTAGCCGGCATTGAAGTCCCAGAGCGCGCCGAGTACCTCCGCATCATCACCGCCGAGCTCACCCGCCTGCTCAACCACGCCGTCCTCCTCGGCTTCCTGCTGCAGGACATGGGCGCCAGCGGCACCCCCCTCATGTACGCCTTCCGAGAACGCGAAAAGATTCTCGACCTCTTCGAATCCCTCACCGGCGCCCGCATGATGTGCAACTACCTCCGCTTCGGCGGCTGCCGCGTCGACGCACCCATCGGTTGGCTCGACCAGACCCGCCGCGTCGTCGCCGAATTCCCCCACTTCCTCGACGAGTTCGAAAATCTCCTCACCACCAACGAGATCCTCATGGAGCGCACCCAGGGCGTCGGCGTCCTCTCCAAAGAACTAGCCATCAACGCCGGCATCTCCGGCCCCATGGCCCGCGCCAGCGGCATCCCCTACGACGTCCGCAAAATAGACCATTACGGCATCTACGACCGCTTCACCTTCCGCGTCCCCATCGGCGCACACGGCGACGTCTACGACCGCACCATGATCCGCTTCCTCGAGATGCGCGAGTCCCTCGCCATCCTCAACCAGGCCCTCCGCGACATCCCCACCGGCCCCATCATGGACCCCAAGCAGCGCCTCCGAAACTTCCGCCCCAAACCCGGCGAGGCTTACGCCCGCATCGAATCCCCCAAAGGCGAACTAGGCTTCTTCCTCATCTCCGACGGCTCGCCCAACCCCTACCGCTACCGCGTCCGCCCCCCTAGCCTCGTCAACCTCACCATCCTCGAAGACCTCTGCCTCGGCCACAACGTAGCCGACATCGTCATCATCCTGGGCAGCATCGACATAGTCCTAGGCGAGGTCGACCGATGATCGGCAACGGCATCCTCCGCGGCCTAACCGAAACCGCCCGCAACTTTTTCGGCAGCTACACAAAAAAAGAACGCCTCACCACCATCCAGTACCCCGAAGAACGCCTCCCCCAGATCGAAGCCACCCGCGACTTCCCCTTCCTCGTCTACGACGGCCCCGACTGGCACGAAGGCATGCGCTGCGTAGCCTGCCAGATCTGCGAAAAAGAGTGCCCACCCAAGTGCATCGTCATCGAAAAAAGTAAGGACAAGAAACCCGACGCCGTCGGCAAGCCACAGTTCTACCCCGCCATCTTCAACATCGACATCTCCGTCTGCATGAGCTGCCAGATCTGCGTCGAGGTCTGCCCCTTCGACGCCATCAAGATGGACGTCGAATACGATCTCCCCACCGACGACCGCTTCACCGGCCTCCTCTTCGACAAGCAGCGCCTCTCCAAATCCAACACCTACTACAACCAGATCCACCCCACCGAAGCCGCCGCCGTAGACACCGCCCTCGCCGAAGAACGCGCCAAAGCCGAAGCCAAAGCAAAGGCCGCCGCAGAAGCCGCAGCAGCAAAATCCGCCGCACCACCTCAAGCCGCAGCGCAGCCCGCCCCCCAACCCATCAGCGGTGAAACAAAATGACCCTACCGCTCGATCAACTCTTCGTCCTCACCAAGCAGCACCTGCTCGCCCACATACCCACCCCCGCGCAGCCCATCGCCTCCGCCATCCTCTCCGTCACTCCCATCCTCATCGCCTTCCCGCTCCTCTTCGCCATCACCACCCTGCTCGAACGCAAAGGCCTCGGCCGCATCCAGAACCGCTACGGCCCCAACCGCACCGGCCCCCTCGGCCTCTGGCAGCCCATCGCCGACGGCATCAAGTCCCTCACCAAGGAAGACATCGTCCCCCACACCGCCGACCACGCGGTCCACCTCCTCGCGCCCATCTTAATCGCCGCCGCGTCCTTCCTCGGCTACGCAGTCCTGCCCATCGGCCGCAACATGACGCTCCTCAATCTCAACGCGGGCGTCCTCTACTTCTTCGCTGTCGGCTCCCTGGTCGAACTCGCCGTCTTCATGGCCGGCTGGTCCAGCCGCAGCAAGTACTCGCTCCTCGGAGCCATGCGCGCCATCGCCCAGATGATCAGCTACGAGGTCCCACTCGTCCTCGCCTCCGTGAGCGTCATCATGCAGTCCGGCTCGCTCTCCACCGTCTCCATCGTCGAGCAGCAAGCCACCTACACCGGCATCTTCCCTCACTGGAACATCTTCACCCCGTGGGGCATCCTCGGCTTCGCCCTCTTCATGGTCGCCGCCTGTGCCGAATCCAACCGCTCCCCCTTCGATCTCCCCGAAGGCGAGTCCGAGATCATCGCCGGCTACTACATCGAATACTCCGGCTTCAAGTTCGCCCTCTTCTTCCTCGGCGAATACCTCGGCATGTTCGCCACCAGCGGCATGGCCATCACCCTCTTCCTCGGCGGCTGGTCCGCCCCGCTCTCCTTTCTCACATTCATCCCCAGCTACCTCTGGTTCTTCTTGAAGCTCCTCGTCCTCATCGCCGGCTTCATCTGGGTCCGCGGCACCCTCCCCCGCCTCCGCATGGATCAGCTCATGAGCCTAGCCTGGCAGTTCATCCTCCCCCTCGCCATCCTCAACATCTTCGTCGTCGGTGTATGGCGCTTCCTACCCTCGGGAATTCTCCGCTGGCTCATCTGCACCATCCTCATCATCATCCCCTTCACCTTCCTCTCCCGCACCCTCAAAAAGATAAAGAAGTTCCAAACCCGCACCTACGCCTTCGTCGAATACCCCATCACCTCCACCGCATCGCCACTTTGTAATACCGTTCTAACTGCACCCATAGCCAACTCTCCCGAGCCGCAGCAACCATGACCCCAGCCTTCCTCATCCTCGCCGCAATCGCAGTAGCCGGAACCGCAGCCGCCATGGCCCTGCGCAATCCCATCCACTGCATCCTCGCGCTTACCGCAGGCCTCACCGGCATTGCCGCCCTATACCTCCAACTCGGAGCCCAGTTCGCAGGCCTCACCCAGCTCATGGTCTACGTCGGCGCGGTAGCCATCCTCGCCGTCTTCGCCATCATGATGACGCATCGCCCGTCCTCAACGCAGCGCGAGACCTACTCGCTCACCGGCCCTGCAATCGCCGCAGCACTCTTCGCTGTTCTGGCCTGGGCCATCTGCCATACCACCACATCCGCCCAGCCCCTACCTCCCGAGCCCTCCGCCACCGTCCAGCAGATCGGCGACGCCCTCATGCACCACTTCGTCCTCCCTCTAGAGATCATCGGCCTCCTCCTGACCGCCGCCCTCATAGGCGCCGTAGTCATAGCCATGGACCCGACCAAAGATCAAAGCAAGGAACCCCAATGAGCTCCCTGCAAAACTACCTCCTCCTCTCCGCCCTCCTCTTCGCCATCGGCCTGGCCGGAGCCCTCACCCGCCGCAACGCCATCCTCGTCCTCATCGGCATCGAGCTCATGCTCAACGCAGCCAACCTCAACTTCATCGCCTTCTGGCGCTTCGGCCCCCACCCCGAAGCACTTACCGGAATCATGTTCACCCTCTTCACCATCGCCGTAGCCGCAGCCGAAGCCGCCGTCGGCCTCGCCATCATCCTCGCCGCCTACCGACACCACCGCACCACCGACCTCGACCAGATGGATTCCCTCAAACACTGATGCCCTCCATCATCCCCTATCTCTGGCTTATCCCCGCGCTCCCCATCCTCGCCGCCGGAATCATCGCCCTGCTCAAACAGCGCCACCGCGCCCTCGCCGCCACGCTCGCCATCAGTTCCATCGCCGCATCCCTCATCCTCTCCCTCTGCGCCTTCGCCCAAACCCTCGCACATCCAGCCATCGCAACCTACAACTTCCCCTGGCTCCAGTTCGGCGACCAGTGGCTCTCCCTCGGCTGGATGCTCGATCCTCTCACCGCCATCATGCTCGTCATGGTCACCTTCGTCGGCCTGCTCATCTTCATCTACAGCATCGGCTACATGGCGCACGACGAAAACTTCACCCGCTTCTTCTGCTTCCTCGCCCTCTTCGCCGGAGCCATGCTCGGCGTCCTCATCTCCAACTCCCTCCTCCTGCTCTTCATGTGCTGGGAGATCGTCGGCCTCACCTCCTACCTCCTCATCGGCTTCTGGTACGCCAACCCCCGCGCCGCCGCAGCCGCCAAAAAAGCCTTCCTCACCACCCGCATCGGCGACCTCGGCCTGCTCGTCGGCATGGTCTGGCTCTACGCCCAATCCGGCACGCTGCTCTTCTACAACCACGGCGCAGGCTGCCTCGAATCCTCATCCCTCTCCGCGCTCACCACCCACACCACCATCCTCGGCCTCACCATCTCCTCCGCCATCGCCATCCTCATCTTCTGCGGAGCCGCAGGCAAATCCGGCCAGTTCCCCCTCCACGTCTGGCTACCCGACGCCATGGAAGGCCCCACCCCCGTCTCCGCCCTCATCCACGCGGCGACAATGGTCGCAGCGGGAGTCTTCCTCATCGCCCGCTGCTATCCACTCTTCGCTGCAGGCGCTTCACACACCATCGCCCTCGAAGTCGTCACCTGGACCGGCGCCATCACCGCCCTCCTAGGCGCACTCATCGCCGTCGCACAGTACGACATCAAGCGAATCCTCGCCTACTCCACCATCTCCCAGCTCGGCTACATGATGATCGGCCTCGGCATCGGTGGTCCCTCTGTCGGCATCTTCCACCTCATCACCCACGCCTTCTTCAAAGCGCTCCTCTTCCTCGGCGCAGGCTCGCTCATCCACGGCTGCTCCGGCGAGCAAGACATCCGCCGCATGGGCGGCCTCGGCAAGCACATGCCCATCACCTTCGCCGCTTATACAGCAGGCATGCTAGCCCTCTGCGGCTTTCCTCTCTTCTCCGGCTTCTGGTCCAAAGATGCAATCCTCCACGCCGCCCACCTCTGGTCCATCTCCCAAGCCCCGTTCTACATCGGAGCATTCGCCGCACTCCTCACCGCCTTCTACATGACCCGCCAGCTCTACTACGTCTTCGCCGGCCACCTACGCCACCCCGCCATCCACCACACCACCCCGCACGATCCTCGCCACGACCTCCACCTCGAACCGCTAGCCGAAAACCCCGTCCACCACCCTCCCCACGCCCCGCACGAAAGCCCCGCCGTGATGACCATCCCCCTGGTCATCCTCGCCGCCTTCGCCGTCTTCCTCGGCCTCATCGGCACACCGGCATGGCCATGGTTCCAATCCTTCCTCGAAGGCACCTCCCCCTCATTCAGCTTCGCCGCCTTCCATGAGCCCGGCCTCCTGCCGCTGATGCTCACCTCCTCCCTCATCGTCTTCCTCGGCCTCGGCCTGGGCTGGCTCCTCTACGGTCGCAAGCCCATCCTCACCGCCGATTCCCCAGACCCCCTCGCCACCAACGCCCCCCGCACCTTCAACCTCCTCACCAACGCCTTCCACATCGACGCCCTCTACGCGGCAACCCTCCTCCGCCTCAACGCGGCCCTCAGCCGCCTCTCCGCGTGGCTCGACCAATACCTCTGGAACGGGATCGTCCAGCTCATCTCCACCACCGTCATCGCCCTCGCCTGGATCGACAACTTCCTCGACGCGGGCATCCTCAACACCACCTTCGACAGCGGCTGCGACTCCGTCTCCCACACCGGCGACCGCCTCGCCCTCATCCAGACCGGCCGCATCCAGACCTACCTCCGCGCCCTGAGCCTCGCCCTCATCGCCCTAGTCATCCTTCTACTCTGGGGGATGAAAGCATGACCTCCGCCCTCACCATCCTCACCACCCTCCCCATCGCCGGAGCCCTAACCACCATCACCCTCGGCTCCCGCAACAAAACCACCCCGCGCTGGATCGCCCTCGCCTTCTCCCTAGCCACCCTCGCCCTCACCCTAATCCTCTGGCACACCTTCGACCCCACCTCCACCGCGATGCAGTTCCAGCAACGCCACCTCTGGATCGCCCCCCTCAACATCGAGTACCGCACCGGCATCGACGGCCTCAGCCTCCTCATGCTCCTCCTCTCCGCCATAGTCACCCCCATCGCCATCGTCGCGTCATGGCACATAAGCGATCGCACGAATCTCTACTTCGCCCTCATCCTCCTCCTCCAATCCTGCCTCTTCGGAACCTTCACCACCCTCAACTTCATCCCCTTCTTCCTCTTCTGGGAGCTAAGCCTCATCCCCGCCTTCTTCCTCATCCACCTCTGGGGAGGCCCAAACCGCCCCCGTGCCGCCACCCAGTTCCTCGTCTACACCATGGTCGGCAGCATCGCCATGCTGCTCACCTTCCTGGCCCTCTTCCTCGCCACCCACACCTTCGACCTCACAGACCTCGCCACCCTAGCCCAGCACAACCAGCTCCTACCCGCAGTCTTCGCCAAACTAGCCTCACCCCACATCACCACAAACCACATCGCCCTGCTCCTCTTCGCCGGAGCCTTCCTCGGCTTCGCCGTCAAAGTCCCCCTCTTCCCCTTCCACACCTGGCTCCCCTCCGCCTACGCCGAAGCACCCACCGGCGCCACCATCCTGCTCACCGGAGCCATGTCGAAGATGGGCCTCTACGGCCTCCTCCGCATCCTGCTCCCCATCTTCGCCCCGCAGATGCAGTCGGTCCTCACGCCTCTCCTCTGGCTCTCCCTCGCGTCCATCCTCTTCTCCGCCTACGCCGCCCTTGCCCAGACCGACCTCAAGCGCATCTTCGCCTACTCCTCCATCAACCACCTCGGCTACTGCCTGCTAGCCATCTTCGCCATCGCCAAATCCACCAACCCCACACTCCTCCCCGAAAAGTACGCCGCCATGAACGGCCTCTTCCTCCAAACCTTCAACCACGCCCTAACCGCTGCCACCCTCTTCCTCTTCATCGCCCTCCTCGAACGCCGCAGCAACGGCCTGCGCAGCCTCGACGACTTCGGCGGCCTGCGCAAAGCAATCCCCATCTTCACCGGCCTAATGGGCATAGCCCTCTTCTCCTCACTCGGCCTCCCCGGCCTCAACGGCTTCCCCGGCGAATTCCTCCTCTTCAAGGGCACCTTCCCCCTCACCCCAGCCTTCACCTCACTCGCAACCCTCGGCCTGCTCATCACCGCCATCTTCATCCTCGGCATCCTCCAACGAGTCTTCTCCGGCCCGCTCAACCCAACATGGTCCACCATGCCCGACCTCACCACATACGAGCGCCTAGCCCTAGCACCGCTCATCATCCTAATCTTCGCCCTGGGCCTATACCCCCAACTCATCCTTCGCACCATCAACACCACAGCCATGCACCTGATCCAAACCATCAGCAACTAATCCCGGTCCCACTATGCTCGCCTACACCATCTACATCTCGTTCCTCGGCGCAGCCGCCCTCCTCCTGCTCCCCAAGCGCGCGACCACCACCGCCCGCATCCTCGCGCTCCTCACCGCCACCGCCGCATTCGCCATAGCCCTAGCCTCCTTCCTCACCCACCGTACCGGCGAAATGCAAACCATTACCCGCACTCCATGGATCCCCTCCCTCGGCATCGAGTACCATCTAGCCGCCGACGGCATCTCCGTCTCGCTCGTCCTCCTCACCGGCATCATCGCCATCACCGGCGTCCTCTTCTCCTGGAACGTCGGCGCCGCGGCTGAAAGCAATGCCCGCGTCCCCCAATTCTTCTCCCTCTATCTCCTCCTCATCGGAGCCGTCTACGGAGTCTTCCTCTCCGCAGATATCTTCCTCCTCTTCGTCTTCTACGAAATCGTCATCATCCCCAAATACTTCCTCATCGCCATCTGGGGCTCCACCCGCAAGGAATACGGTGCCATGAAGCTCGCCCTCTACTCCTTCATAGGTTCAGCCTTGGTACTCATCGGCATCATCGCCGCCTACGTCGCCGCAGGCGCACGCACCACCGACATCGCCACCCTAGCCCACTTCCCCTTCCCGCATCACTTCCAGATGCTCGCCTTCCCCCTCGTCTTCGTCGGCTTCGCCATCCTCGCCGGCCTCTGGCCCTTCCACACCTGGGCCCCCACCGGCCACGTCGCCGCGCCCACCGCCGCCTCCATGCTCCTCGCCGGAGTCGTCATGAAGCTAGGCGCCTACGGATGCCTCCGCGTAGCCATGGTCCTCTTCCCCCAAGGCCTCACCGCGTGGTCTCATCCGGTCCTCGGCCTAACCTCCTGGCGAGACACCTTCGCCTTATTAGCCGTCATCGGCATCGTCTACGGAGCCCTCGTAGCTCTGGTCCAGAAAGACTTTAAATTCGTCATCGGCTACTCCAGCGTCAGCCACATGGGTTTCATCCTGCTCGGCCTCATGACCCTCAACCAGCTCGGCCTAGCCGGTGCCATCCTCCAGATGATCTCCCACGGCCTGCTCGCCGGCCTGCTCTTCGCCATCGTCGGCCGCATGGTCTACGCCCGCACCCACACCCGCGAATTCTACAAGCTCGGCCCCCTCAACCTAAGCTGCACCCTCCCCTTCGCCGCAGTAACCTTCGTCCTCGCCGGAATGGCCGCCATGGGCCTCCCCGGCTTCAGCGGCTTCGTAGCCGAACTCATGATCCTCATCGGCACCTGGCGCACCTACCCACTCTTCGCTCTCGCCACCGGCTTCGGCATCCTCATCGGCGTCATCTACATCTGGCGAGCCATGCAAAAAGCCTTCTTCACCGACGCCCATACATCCACCAATCCGGGTGCCCCATTCATGACAGTCTCATCGTCATGTGTGGGGTCCGATGCACAACAACGCACCACTGAACTCCCCCCCATCACCCTCCCCGAAAAGATCGGCGCCATCATCCTCATCACCTCCAGCATCGCCGTAGGCCTCTACCCGCAGATGCTGCTCAACATCATCCTCCCCGCGCTCAACTCCCCCCTCTTCGCGCCTCTGCGCACCGGGAGCTGGCAATGACCTCCAACTACGCCCAGCTCCTCAACCTAGCCCTGCCGCAGGTCATCGTAGTCATCACTGCCCTCATCGTCATCACCATCGACGCCCTCTTCCTCCGCACGCGCCCTACCCACACCCGCTTCACCATCGCCGCGTCACTCGCCTCCGCAGGCTGCGCAGCAGCAATCCTCCGCATCATCCTCTC
The DNA here is from genome assembly GCA_035943695.1 of Acidobacteriaceae bacterium. Lineage (GTDB taxonomy): Bacteria > Acidobacteriota > Terriglobia > Terriglobales > Acidobacteriaceae > Edaphobacter. Next base: position 86,212 of record DASZBW010000023.1, read on the forward strand.
CTCCACCCAAGCCAACCTCTTCAACGGCGCATTCATCGCCACGCCCCTAACCCACCTCCTCCAAATAACCCTGCTCGCTCTCACCATCCTCACCCTCCTCCTGGCCACCCACTCCGCCTTCACCGAACACGTCTCCGAGTACATCCTCCTCATCCTCCTCGCCACCACCGGCATGCTCTTCCTCGTAGCCACCGAAGACCTCCTCGTCATCTTCCTCTCGCTCGAACTCCTCAGCCTCTCCCTCTACATCCTCACCGCCTTCAATAAGCACAGTCCCCACTCGTCCGAATATGCTCTCAAATACTTCCTCTTCGGCGGCATGTCCGCAGCCTTCCTGCTCTTCGGCTTCAGCCTGCTCTACGGCCTCGCAAACTCCACCAACCTCACCCAGATCGCCACCGCCACCCACGGCACCCTAAGCCCCATCCTCCTCATCGCCATCGTCACCACCGCATTAGGCCTCGGCTTTAAGATAGCCGCCGCCCCCTTCCACTTCTGGGCCCCCGACGTCTACCAGGGCGCACCCGCCCCCTCCGCCGCCTTCATCGCCTCCAGCTCCAAAGTCGCCAGCTTCTTCCTCTTCTTCGAGATCGTCACTCTCGCCTTCCCCAACACAGAAGGCACCGCCGCCTTTGCTCACAGCTCCGCCGCCCTGGCTCACAGCTCATACCTCATAGCCCATAGCTGGTCCCAAAACGCTCTTTCCTCCCCGCTCCATATCTACGCCCCCATCCTCGCCCTCATGGCTGTCCTCTCCATGCTGCTCGGCAACCTCGTCGCCATCCGCCAGACCAGCCTCCGCCGCCTGCTGGCCTACTCCGCCATCGCCCATGCCGGCTACATGCTGCTCGCCCTCCTCGCCCCCACCCCGCAGAGCCTCGCCGCACTCCTCTACTACGTCATCACCTACGCCCTGGCCACGCTAGGCACCTTCGCCGTCATCTCCATCGTCGAAGAGCACCATGGCACCGACCACCTCGCCAGCTTCGCCGGCCTCGCGCAGCAATCCCCCGCGCTCGCCTTCGCCCTCGCCGTCTTCATCCTCTCCCTCGCCGGCATCCCACCCCTCGCCGGCTTCTTCGGCAAGTTCTACCTCTTCTCCACCGTCCTCACCTCCACCCCCCGTGTCGCAGACCTCCTCTGGCTCATCATCCTCGCCATAGCCATGTCCGCCGTTTCGCTCTATTACTATCTCCGCATTCTTAAGCGCGTCTACGTCACGCCCGCCCCGGAGACCACCGCGTCAAACATCGCCCCAATCCACCCATCCATCTTCACCCAGGTCTTGATCCTCACGCTCGCAGCCGCAACCATGATCCTGGGCTGCGCGCCCAACCTGATCCTCACCCACATCCAATCCGCGATCCACTTCTCCGGCTTCTAATCCGCAGCCGTTCCACCGCGATACGTCTTCCATAGATTCAGGTAAGCCATCATCTGTACCACGTGAAAAAAATCCGAGGCCACAAAGTAAAGTAGTCCCACCACGGCATACCAGCGCAGCATGAACGCAGGTGTAGCCACAGTCTCGAACGGCAGCGGACACGAAGAAAACACGATCGCCAGCACGATCAGCGCAATCTTCACGATCCCCATCACGAGATTGATCTCGATCAATTTCCCTCGCACCGCCCCCAGCCGAAACGCCGTCTTCAGACTCGCCGCAACACCGCAATCCAGCAGCATCGCCAACAGCGGAGCCACCGAAAACACCCAGCTGGCGAGGGCCCACAGCGTAAACAGCCCCAGCGTAGCCACAATCGTCAGCGCACAGTAAAGCACCAGGTTCGGCTCCTGCCCCACCGCAATGGGCGCATTCACCGCCACGCGCACAGCCCAGCGCAGACATCCAAACCACACCGCAAAGCTACCCAGCAGCGCCACTATCCGCACCGCCTGCAACCCCATCAGCGTCGCCGTCCGCGGATGCAGCGAAGCATCCGCTCGCCGCATCACCATCGCCCGTCCCAGCGATGAAGCAACAATCCAGGCCACCAGCAACAATGGCACCAGCCAAGTCGCAACCCGCAGCACCGGAGGCAACACAACATTGCCCGCCTGCGCCAGAACCGTAGCAGCGCCCATGGGATCGAACACTGTCATCCGCTGCAGCGCAGCCCAATCCACCTGCGCCCCACGCAGCGCACGCAGCATCTCATATGCCACCAACGCCGCAGCAGGCCCGCCGAACGCCCACCGCCAAGCCACTTCCAGCGTCGTCAGTAAGGGCCGCTTCCAGCAAGCCGTCATCGTGTAAACAAACGACTGCGTCCCCCGCACCGGAACTGCGCCAATGGCATCCCGCGCGCGATCCACTATCGCACCACAAGATTCACTAGCTTGCCAGGCACTACGATCACCTTCACAACCGTCTTACCCTCCAGCCGTGCCACGACCTTCTCGTCTGCCAGTGCCGCAGCCTTTATCACTGCCTCATCGCTCCCCGCAGCCACGCGCACCACAGTTACCAGCTTGCCGTTGCTCTGCACCGGAATCTCCATCTCGGACTCACGCGCCAGCTCTTCATCTGCCGCCGGCCACGCCGTTCGAAACACCGCGCCTCCCCCGCCCAGGAGTTCCCACAACTCCGCCGACACAAACGGAGCAAAAGGAGCCAGCATTCGCACCAACCCGCGAAACACCTCGCCAATCGCGAGCGCAGGCACCTCGCCCGAATCCATCGCTGCCTCATTCGCCGCAATCTCATTCACCAAAATCATGATCGAAGCAATTGAAGTATTGAAGTGCCAACGCCCACTGAAGTCCTGCGTCACCTTGGCAATCGTCTGGTGCAGCGTTCGTAGCAAATCCGCGCCACCACCGCTCTTACCCGAGCCCTTCCCCGCAACCTCCGCATACTTCGTCGTCAGCCGATACACCTTCGCCAGAAACCGCGAGATCCCCGCCACCCCCTCTTCCTGCCACTCCAGATCGCGATCCGGAGGCGCAGCAAACAGCGCATACATCCGCGTAGCATCCGCCCCATAGCGCTCAATCATCAGGTCAGGCGATACCACATTGCCCTTCGACTTCGACATCTTCGCGCCGTCTTTGATCACCATCCCCTGCGTAAACAAACGCGCCGCAGGCTCATCATTGTGGATCAAACCAAGATCCCGCATCACCTTCGTCCAGAACCGCGAATAGATCAAATGCAGAATCGCATGCTCAACCCCGCCAATGTACTGGTCGATTGGAAACCAGTAATTTGCCTTCGCCGAATCAAACGGCGCCGTCGAATTCTTCGCATCCGTATACCGATAGAAGTACCAGCTCGAATCGACAAAGGTGTCCATCGTGTCGGTCTCACGCCGTGCCGGTCCGCCGCACACCGGGCAGGTCGTGTTCACAAAACCCTCCACCCGCCCCAGCGGAGACCCGCCCTGCTGCGTAATCTCCACCTGCTCCGGCAACAGCACCGGCAGCGCGCTCTCCGGCAGCGGGACCACCCCACCGGCCTCCACGCCCGCATGCCCGCGCTCGCAGTAAACCATCGGAATCGGCGTGCCCCAATACCTTTGCCGGCTCACCCCCCAGTCCTTCAACCTATATGTAACCGTCTTGCTCCCAAAACCATTCGTCTGCGCAAACGCAGCCATCTTCTCCTGCGCCTCCAGGCAGCTCTCGCCCGTCCATGCGCCGGAGTCGATCAACACTCCCTCATCCTCGCCTAGGTAAGGCAACTCCAGGCCTTCGCCATCAACATTGGCCGCCACCACACGCTTCACCGGAAGCCCATACTTCGCCGCGAATTCAAAGTCACGCGCATCATGCGCAGGCACGCTCATAATCGCGCCCGTCCCATAGTCGGCAAGGATGTAATTTGCAACCCAGACCGGCACAAGCTCGCCGTTGTACGGATTCACCGCGAACCGGCCCGTATCCACGCCATGCTTCTCAATCGCGCCCAGGTCCCCAGCCTCGCGAGCTGCCTTCTGCTGCGCCAGCATCTCTTCCACTGCCGGTGCCAGCTTCTCATCGAAGCTCGCCCAATGCCGGACCAGCGGATGTTCCGGCGCAAGCTGTACCGACGTCGCTCCAAAGATCGTATCTACGCGCGTCGTGAAAACCGTGACCTTCGAACCGTCTGGGCATCCATCGATCGCGAACGTAACCTCTGTCCCTTCGCTCCGCCCGATCCAGTTCCGCTGCATCGTGCGAACTTTCTCCGGCCAACCCTCCAGCTTCTCCAGCCCGCTCAGCAATTCATCCGCATACTGCGTAATTCGCAAGAACCACTGCGTCAGATCACGTTGCTCCACCAAGGTGTCGTCATGCCGCCAGCATCGCCCATCGATCACCTGTTCATTCGCCAGCACGGTGGCGCACTCCGGACACCAGTTCACCTTGCTCTTCTTCCGGTATGCCAGACCCTTCTCGTACATCTTTAAAAAGAGCCACTGGTTCCAGCGGTAGTAATCCGGCAGACAAGTCGTCACCTCAGTCTCCCAGTCGTAGCTCAGCCCCATCCGCCGCATCTGTTTGCGCATCGCCGCGATGTTCGCCAGCGTCCACTCCGCCGGGGGCGTGTTGTTTTTGAGCGCAGCGTTCTCCGCTGGCAGCCCGAACGCGTCCCACCCCATCGGGTGCAGCACGTTGTACCCGCGCATCCACATGAACCGCGCCAGCGCATCGCCAATCGCATAGTTCCGCACATGCCCCATGTGCAGCTGTCCGCTCGGATAAGGCAACATCTCCAGGCAATAAAACTTCGGCTTGCCCGCATCATGCGACTCCGCCGCGTACAGCGACGCGTCCGCATCCCACCGCGCCTGCCACTTCGGCTCAATCTCCGCCGGGTTGTACCGCTGCTGCCCTTCATTCACGCCGCGCGTTGTCTCTGCCATTTATTGATTGTAAAGAATTCCCACAGCATCCCACTTCTATGGCTAAACGCCTTCCTGCTCCAAGCAAAAAAAGACCCCACTCCTGGCGAGTGGGGTCAGCTCCGTTTGCACTCTACGGCCCTTGTCTACTTCGTGAAGATTGAACTCCCGGGAAGATTCCCCTCATCATTCAGGATCCGATTCTCGGCCCTCTTGGCTCCACGCATCGCTGCCTCATCAATCTTCTGTTCCTCGGCGCTGCCAGCAATCCCAACCTTATCCTCAATAGCGCTGTGGGAAGGTCGCGCCGCCGTCTTACTTGTATTCAGGTCCTGTTCCATTGCATCACCTCACATTGATAGGAGCCGCGCCAACGGCTATAGGTTGCTTCCGCCTATCCCCTTCACTGCCCTGTCAACGGCTGCTGCGCAGGAGACGCGGTAGGGTCCGCATGATGCATGATCAACATGTTCGCGGGATCGGTCCCCAGCGGAATCGCATTCTCTTCGAACGCCTGCAGAATCCTCCGCCGCAGTTCGCGCAGAATCGCATCCTTCTGATTCACCCGCACGCGAATCGTCACCGGATACGTCACTACCCTCCCCGAAATCGCATCCACACCCGGCACATCAGGGTCCGCCACGGCAATCTCCTTGAACGCCCCGTCGTTGCGCACAGCCAGCGCAGTCGCTCGCAGAACGGATAGCACTCTGTCCGGATCCGCCGTGGCATCCACCGTAAGCGACAAAGTAGCCACCGCAAAATCACGCGACTGGTTTGAAACCGTCGCGATCTGCGAATTCGGAATGAAGTAGAGCGTCCCATTCCCGTCCCGCAGTTTCGTTACCCTCAACGTAAGGTCCTCGACCGTCCCCGTCAGCGAAGCCAGACTCACCGTGTCTCCCACGTTAAACTGGTTCTCCACCAGAATAAAAATTCCGTTGATGATGTCTTTGAACAGGGACTGCGCCCCCAGGCCAATGCCCACGCCCACGACGCCCGCCGACGCAAGCAATGGTTCGATCTTGATCCCCAGCACCGTCAGGATATGCAGCAGGACAATGAATCCTATGATGCCGTATGCGGTGGCCCGCAGGATCGCTGCGAGCGTACGCAACTGCGAAGCCCGCTGGATATTGTCGGCGTGGCGATCCGCCAGCCGGCGCATCCGCTTGACGAAGAACATCACCACGCGCGAAAGCACAAACGCGATCAACAGGAAGAAGATCAGCCCTGGCAGATCCTTTTCGATGAAGATCAGAGCATCGCGATGCCAATCGCGAATAACGTCTGCAAAATTAGTTAGGTCTTGCACCGGACTGGTTGCAGGGAACATGATGGTGACGTCTCCGTTTGTTATCGTTGGGCCTGATCCCGTCGCGGGAACCGTTGTCGCCAGTTCAGTACTTGGATGCAAAGAGCAGCATACTCAGTTTGGAACGGGCTGCCACAGGAGGATCGCAATGCATTCCGCATACACACTCAGTACAAGGTTACTAGCCGCCGGATTCCTTCTCGCCCTGAGCCTTGGAGCATCGGCACAGCAGCCCACGCCGCCGCCGATAGCTCCCCGAACCAATCAGCCGTCCATCCTCCCTATTCCTGATACACAGCAGTCTGATCTGCCTTCTGATCTCGCCGAACGCCAGGCTAAGCTGATGAACGACAGCAGGCAGAAGCAATTAATCCTGGACACTCGAAGGCTGCTCGCGCTGGCAAATGAGCTGAAGACTGCTGTCGATAAATCGAACAAAGATACCTTGTCGCTCGATGTAATTCGCAAGGCAGAAGAGATCGAGAAGCTCGCCCACAGCGTAAAAGAAAAGATGAAGGGAAGTTAGGATATCGGTAACTTCATCGTCAAAAGAATTCAGGAGCACGTATGAGCACGCCTGACGTGACCGCGAAAATCGGCGAAGAGGATGCCATCGTTCGCCTGTCGTGGAGAAATTCGTACTGGTTCGTCATCCTCGTCGCGATGGCAATCGGGCTGCTCACGATCGCCACGAGCCTTGGGCTGGATTGGGCAATCCATGGCGACTTCCGGCGAATCTATGCCTCCGATCTGCTCGAAAGCATCGCAGCTTCGCTGCTCAGCGGCATCGCTCTCGTCCGTCTTCAGCAGCGGCGGCGCGAATTGCTCGTGAGACTGCAGATCATCGAAGACGTCAACCACCACATACGAAACGCTCTGACCGGTGTTACGCTGTCCGCCTCGCTCAACGAAGACATCGATTTAAATGGCAGGATCCGCGATGCCTGCGACAGGATTGACTGGGTCCTGAGCGACGTACTTCCCCAGACAATCGGCGCAAATGGCTCGGGTGCGACCGACCAGCGTTGGCGCCCGGGCCGCCAACTCCAACGATCGAAGGGAAAGAGCCATCCACGGTAGTGTTCCTGCTGATACGAATCGGCCTATGCAAGAGGTAAAATCTTTGTTGCGGCGGCAATCGTTAACTCCAAGGGGACGGTATGGCTAGACGGAATGGATCAGTCGTAGAGCGACGCAAGACTGCGGCCCTGACAATCGATGCCGCAGCCGCAGCTGAGCCCATGTCTTCATACAGCCGTAACGCGCCTGCGCAGACTCAAATGACCCGCGAGCAACTCGTAGAGTTCTACCGCCTCATGTACCTCTCCCGCCGCACCGACGATCGCGAGATCGTCCTCAAGCGCCAGCAGAAAATATTCTTCCAGGTATCCTGCGCCGGCCACGAAGCCCTGCTCGTAGCCGCGGGTATGGCGATGAAACCAGGCTACGACTGGTTCTTCCCCTACTACCGCGACCGCGCACTCTGCCTCGCTCTTGGCAACACCGTCGAAGACCAGCTCCTGCAAGCCGTCGGCGCGGCCGAAGACCCGGCCAGCGGAGGCCGCCAGATGCCCTCGCACTGGTCCAGCACCAAGTTGCACATCGTCACCTCCAGCTCCGCCACTGCCACGCAATGCCTCCAGGCCATCGGCTGCGCCGAAGCGGGCCGCTACTACGCACAACATCCCAAAGCCGCAGCACCCGGGCCCGAAGGCGGCTGGGGAGACTATCGCGACTTCGCCAACGCAAACTTCCACGGCGACGAAGTCGTCTACACCTCCATCGGCGAAGGCTCCACCAGTCAGGGCGAGTTCTGGGAGTCCCTCAACACCGCCTCGAACGCGAAGCTCCCCGTCGTCTACGTCGTCGAAGACAACGAGTACGCCATCTCCACGCCGGTCGAAGCCAACACCCCCGGCGGCAATATCTCACGCCTCATCGCCAACTTCCCTAACTTCCACTTCGCCGAGATCGACGGCACAGACCCCATCGCCTGCTACGCCGCCATGGTCGAGGCAGTAGACTACGCCCGCTCCGGCCGCGGCCCCGCGCTGGTCCACGGCCACGTCGTCCGCCCCTACTCGCACTCTCTCTCCGACGACGAGCGCCAGTACCGCAGCGAAGAAGAAGTCCAGGCCGAGATGGCTCGCGACCCCCTCGCCAAGATGCAGCTCTGGCTCCTTCGCGAAGGCATCCTCGACGAAGAAGGCATCAACCGCCTCGAACAAAAAGTCGACGAAGAAGTCCAGCGCGCCGCCGACCGCGCCCTCCAGGCCGTGCTTCCTTCAGCCGCACGCGAAGCAATCCTCCGCCATCAATACTCCGAAGACCTAAAGCCCACCGACCCTCGCTTCAACACAGAGCCAGCCAAGACCGCCGACACCACCGAGCGCACCATGGCCGAGCTCATCAACCACTGCCTCAAAGACGAGATGCGCCGCGACGAACGCATCGTAGTCTTCGGCGAAGACGTAGCCGACGCCACTCGCGACGAACCTCTCCGCGCCGGTAAGCTCAAAGGCAAGGGCGGCGTCTTCAAACTAACCGCCGGCCTGCAGACCGAGTTCGGCTCCGACCGTTGCTGGAACTCCCCGCTCGCCGAAGCCAACATCATCGGCCGCGCCCTCGGCATGGCCGAACGCGGCCTCAAGCCCGTAGTCGAGATCCAGTTCTTCGACTACATCTGGCCCGCCATGCACCAGCTCCGCAACGAGGTCGCCCTCATCCGCTGGCGCTCGAACGGCACCTGGAAATGCCCCATGGTCATTCGCGTCCCCATCGGCGGCTATCTCACCGGCGGCTCCATCTACCACTCGCAATCCGGCGAGAGCATCTTCACCCACACCCCCGGCATCCACGTCGTCATGCCATCGAACGCACTCGACGCACTCGGCCTCCTCCGCACCGCCATCCGCTCGGACGACCCCGTCCTCTTCCTCGAGCACAAGCGCCTCTACCGCGAGACCTTCGGCCGCGGCGCCTACCCCGGTCCCGAGTACGCCATCCCGTTCGGCAAAGCCCACATCGTCCGCCCCGGCAAAGACCTCACCGTCGTCACCTACGGAGCCGTAGTCCCCCGCAGCCTGCAAGCCGCCGAAAAACTTCATCGCGAGACCGGCATCGACGTCGAACTCATCGATCTGCGCAGCCTCAACCCTTACGACTGGGACACCATCGCCACCTCCGTCCGCAAGACCAGCAAAGTCATCGTCGCCCACGAAGACATGCTTAGCTGGGGCTACGGAGCCGAAATCGCCGCCCGCATCGGCGAAGAACTCTTCGATTCTCTAGACGCCCCCGTCCGCCGCGTAGCCGCTATGGACACCTTCGTCGCCTACCAACCCCTCCTCGAAGACGCCATCCTCCCCCAATCCGAAGACCTCTACCAAGCCATGCTCAACCTCGCCAAGTATTAGCAGGGCGGACAGGGCATCGGCCAAGCCGCTGCATCATACAGATCACGACAAAATCAAAGGAGAATCACACATGGCAAAGCAGGCGATCTGGGTAATGTTGAAAGCCAAGCCCGGAAAAGAAAACGATGTCGAAGCTTTCCTCAAGCAGGGCGCAGCCATGAGCCTCGAAGAGCCGCAAACCGTGACATGGTATGGCGTGAAGCTGGGCCAGGGAACGTATGGCGTCTTCGATACCTTCAACGATGAAGAGGGCCGCGACGCCCACCTGAACGGCGAAATCGCCAAAGCTCTCATGGCTAACGCCGCAGATCTTTTCTCAAACGAGTTGAAGATTGAGAAGATGGAAATTCTAGCGGACAAGTAGATGGCCGTCGTGCCGGAACGCGTCTACAAACTCCGCCCCAGCATCTCGACCAACTCTGCCGGTGCACTCACCGGCGGTTGGCACGTATGCCCACTACACACCACCGCAAAGCTGCCTTCCACCTTCGGAAGCCGCGGCAACGAAGCACCCAATACCTCCGGCAACTCCCCAAGCTGCCCGCGACCAAGCCGCACCACAGTCTTATTCACCGCGTAGCGCACGAGTGCAGCCTTCTCTAACTCCGCCGCAACAGCGTCATCCCCAATCACGCAAACCTGCACCGGCTCCTGCACCATCCGCTGCAACGCCAGCGCGTAGGTAGCCGCATACAACCCGAAGTGTTCCGCCACCCCGGCAAAAGTCTCCAGCGTCTCCTTCGCCTTCTCCGCATAGTCCAACCGCCCAGTCGGCTCCGCCACCCGCATCAGCAACATCGCCGCTACCGGATTTCCCGCAGGCGTAGGCGAATCCTGCAAAGGCTTCCGCCGCGTAGCCAACGCACCCAACCGACGCTCGCCCTCCGCAGCCTTCTCCGTATCGAAGAACGCCCCACCCTCGCGATCGTAAAAACGTTCCACCGCATACTCCGTCAGCTGCACCGCAGCCGCAAAGTACCGCATCTCCCCCGTAGCCTCCCACGCATCCAGCGCAGCACATCCGAGAAACGCATAATCATCCAACCCACCCGCCACCCGCCCCGCAGGCACAGCTGTCTCCCCATAAGCCACCACATGCGCCAGCCCCACGCCTTCACTCCAGGCCGCGGCCAACACACGATCCAGCGACTTCAGCGCAAATCCTCGTGTCTCTGCCATCCCCAGCGCGCGGCCCGCAGCAAGATAAGCCGAGATGCACATCGCATTCCAACCCACATACATCGTCCTGTCCACATACGGTGCAGGCCGCTTCGTCCGCGCCGCCGCCATCTTCGTTTTACTCGAAGCCAGCAACCTCTCCGCCGCCTCCAGAGTCACTCCGGCCTTCCGCGCCACCGCATCCAGCCCCAGCTTCACATGCAGCACATTCTTCGCCACGTTATGCTGCATGTCGCCAATCTCACCGATGTCGTAATAAGCCGACGCCACCGCCAACTCCTCGGCGGTCAATACTTCAGCCGCCTCATCCCGCGTCCAGGTAAAGTAATCGCCGTCATCTTCCAGCGAAAAATCCGCATCCTGCGAAGCGTAGAAACCGCCCAGCTCACGGTCGCTCAGACACTCATCCATCCACCGCACAATATCCCGAGCCACACCCGCAAACTTTTCGTCGCCCGTCGCCAGGTACGCATGAACATAGTTCTTCAGCAGCTCGCTATTGTCATACGCCATCTTCTCAAAGTGCGGCACCACCCAGTGTTCATCCACCGAGTAGCGATGAAACCCACCCGCCAGATGGTCGTAGATTCCACCCTTCGACATTTTTTCCAGCGTCACCGCCACAGCCTGCTTCGCTGCCTCCGGGATCGGAACCGTCCCCAGCCCAGCCATCTTCACCGTGGTGGTCGTGGAATGCGACGCCGCATCAATCAGCAGATCCAGCGCGCTCGAATGCGGAAACTTTGGCTGCCCGCCAAATCCTCCATGCTTCATATCCACGCTCTTCAGCGCGGCCAACACCATCTTCTCCACCAGTTCAGCGCCGGGATCTCCTGCCTTCCCTGAGAAGGCCTCGCTTTGCTCAATCGCCTCCATCACGCTCGCCGCCGACTCATCCACCTCGCCGCGCCGGTTCACGAACGCCTCCGCCATCGTCAGCAACACGCGCTGAAAGCCAGGCCGCCCATGCCGATCCTCCGGCGGAAAATATGTCCCCCCAAAATAAGGCTTACCCTCCGGAGTCAAAAACGCAGTCAGCGGCCATCCGCCTTGTCCGCTGATCGCAGACACAGCAGCCTGGTACCGCGTATCCACATCCGGCCGCTCATCGCGATCCACCTTCACCGCAATAAAATTCTCATTGATAATTCGCGCCGTAGCTTCGTCCTCATACGACTCGCGATCCATCACATGGCACCAGTGGCACCACACCGCACCGATATCCAGCAGGATCGGCTTGTCTTCTTCCACCGCCCGCCGAAACGCTGCCTCGCCCCACTCCATCCAATCCACCGGCTGCCGCATCGCCGAACGCAGATAGCCTGAAGCCGCATTCTCCAGTCGATTAATCTCGCCTACTCCCATAAAGTCCGCAACGTCGTCCTGCTCTGATATCAGCCCGCTGCTTGTCTCATTCATACGTTCAACATCCCCGGGGTCGTTGGCCCTGCACTACCGCCCGCAAAGTTTTGCAGCCGTACCCCAAGTCTATTCGCTGCCGCTCCCCGCTCAATACAACTCAAGTTCTCCGGTACTCCCCCACCAGTCACTACCATTAGTTTTAAGCCTCAGTTCGGCGAAGGCTTTTCAATATGATCGATAACCAGATTGACGTCCGGTCCTCTCCCCGGCTTCAGTTCAAGTCCGAGCTTCGCGAGAATTTCATTGCGGTAGTCAAGTTGTGGATCGCCCTCATAGTCATGGGATGGTCGGTCCATTTCGTGGTCTGGATGCATTGAGAAATCATAATGACCAGTCAGTCCCGTCATGTTGCGAACGGGATGGTGCATTTGGTCGTTCAGAATCGCCGCAAGATCGTCCATTGTCGCTCCATACCAGTTCTGTCCGATCGCTCCCGTCGGCACAATATACGCGCCAGTTGGCAGCTTGACGCCCCCGGTCGGTAGCACCGAACCCGGGGCCGTCGCCTTCAGCCCCAGCTTTTTCCGGGCCACCAGGTTGTAGACCGGAACCGTTATCGTTTGCTCATGGAGGACAAGATTGCAGCGTTCTGCAAGCATAGCCCGCAATGCGCCGCGGAGCAGTTCGTGGTAGCGGCTTTGATTGCCCCAGGCCACCACATCGTCGTTCGAAATGCGGGCGTCAATCTGATACCAATCACCCAACCACGCCGGCCCGTTCTGCAAAAGCCCCGGATCCGTTGGCCAGTGCCCGTATGCCTTTGGACCGTATGCATAAAGTACTAGCTGCCACATCCGAATAGCGGTTCGAAAACCATCCGGCGACAAACCTTGCCCACCGAACCGTTGACCGCTCGGCCGAATCGAAACCACTTCAAATCTGATTACTTTCGTCTTGCCGGCGCCCCCGCTGCCTTCGCCTGCGCGAGTTTCCAACCTGCTCTGTGCTGCACGCGCCCGGCTCAAAGGCGCAAACCCCACCACCAGCGACAACGCCATCAATGAAAACCATCGCAAGCTCCTACTGTGGAAGCACATCGTTACCCCTTAAGCGCCGTCCAAAACACTTGAAACGATGCTTCGCCGAAGCGCGCAATGCGTTCCCACAGCGTAGTTCCGTCCAGCCCGCATGACACTGCCATATCCATCGGAGATGCGCTGCAGTCGCGCTGCAAGCATTCTGTCTGGACAAGGATAACTTCAACCCTACTGCACCGGCCCAGTCCCCACCGAGATCGGCTTTACCGGCTCAGGCTGCTTCGGCGCTGTCAGCCCTGGAACCACCGGGGCGGCAGCGATATTGCCCGTAGCCGCATCAGCCAGGCTGATCCCGTACCGGTCGAGCGTATTCGCCAGCAGCTGCTCCAACGCTGCGCGATCCCGCGCATACACCGCCGTTGCGGAGATCAGCGCATTCTCCGAGGTTGCCAGACTCCTCTGCTGCGCCAGCACCAGCGCCGAGGTCGATGCTCCCAGCTTGTACTTCTTCTGCTCCGCATCCAGCGACTGGGCCGCGTACTCCTGCCCCGCCTGCGCCGCACTCACCTGCGCCCGGTCATTGGTCAGCGCATACTGCGAATTCGTAACCTGAATCCTCACCTGCGTATAAAGCTGTTGCAACCGCATCTGCGTCTGCCGATACTCCATCTGCGATCGAGCCTGGTCCGCCTGCGCCACCCGGTTTCGCAGCGGAATCGTGATATTCACACCCACACCCTTATCTGGCGAACTGCTATCCGCCAGATCCGACAAGGCCGAACCATACCCAATCGTCGGAAAAGTTCCAGGCGGATACCCGCTTCCCGTGGCGAAGTTTCTGCCATACGGGCTCTGCGATCCACTCACTGCGCTGGCCCCATAAAACGCATAGGCGTCCACAATCGGAAGCAGCCCATTCTTCTCCGCCTTAATCGTGATCTCGTTGTTCTTCATGCTCAGCACAGCCTGCTCGATCTGCGGATTATTCACGTAGGCCTGCTTCACCAGATCCTCAACCGGCATATCTTCCTCCGGAAGCCGATCCAGCCCCACACGATCCGTAGGCACTACCGGCGCACTCGCCAGCGCCGGATCTTCCAGATTCCGCGCAATCGCCTGCTTCATAACAAGCTGCTGATACTCCAGGTTCGACTTCGAAGCCACCAAAGCCTGCTTATCCGTCGCCACCGCCGAATCCGAATTGACCACATCCAGCGGAGCCAAGGTCCCAATCTGCAGCTGCTTCCGGTTGTCATTGGTCAGCTGCGTCGATTGCCCCAGCGCGCGCTCCTTCGCCTGTTCGTCCTCATACGCGCTCACCAGTCCCCAGTAGATATTCTCCACCTGGTTCACCGTGTACAACACCTGCTGGCGGAAAGCCGAATCCGTGATCCTCCGATTATTCTTCGCCTGTACGATGAACCGTCCGTTGACCCCCCACCCAAACCCCTGCAAAAGATGCTGCGTAGCCGTGGCGCGAAAATTTGAATTGATTAACGGGCTATACGAGTTAAACGGATTCGTATTCGTCCCCCGCGAGTTATTGAAACCCACAGCCAGCTCCGTACCTGTCAAGAATCCCTGCGTATATCCAAAGTCAAACGTAGCCGTCGTCGACTTGATCGGCGTAGTGCCTGTAAACGCGCTCGTCGAAGGCGTAGTCGTCGCCTCATACTCCAACGCCCCCGTCAAAATAGGATCCAGATTCTCCGGCGCAGGCCCGCTGCCATTCGTACTCAGCACCAGTCCGCCCGCACCAGTGCCGCCGCCGTTCGATCCAGTCGATGTCCCACCCGGACCACCGCCACCCGTGACTGTCGTGCCCGACCCACCCAGCGTATCCGTCACCAGCCCGGTCGATATACCGCGCAGCGTCCCGCCCGCCTTCGCCCGCAGAATATCCGTATCCGCAATATCCAGATTGATCCGCGCAATCGCCAGGTCGAAGTTATTTTCGAGCGCCAGCAGCACCGCATCCGACAAGCTCAGATAAATCTTGCCGTCGCGCACCAGCGAGTCCAGCCGCGGCGTATTTCCTAGCCGCGCCGCCGGCACATCGGTCGGCGTATACACCCGCAGCGGATTCGGCAGAATGCCATGCAGCCGCGTATAGTCCTTCGCCGTATCGCGCAGATACAGAGGCTCAGTCGCTTTAGGTGCAGGCGTAGCAGGCAGATTATTTTGATCCGCTCCGCTCACCGCCGCGGCAGCCGGCTGCGTAGGATTCGTCGGCGCCACCTCTACAGTAGCCGTCTGCGCCATCGCCGGCTGAATCGTGCCGCTCAACACCAGCAGCGCGACCGCTGCCGTACCCTGCAAATTCCGTAATCTCACGCTCTTCATCTCCAACTCTTCATCCCGGACGTCCAAGACCGCAACGCGAACCGAATCCTTATTTATGCAATTCAATTAAGACGTGAAACCCCTGCCCCGCGATTCATAAAACACACCACTCAACCCCATGTCATTCTGACCCCTGAGCTTGCGAAGGGGAAGAACCCCGCATTTCGCCTTTGTCGTTGCCTGTCCTTCTATACGCACCAGCCCCAACCTCAGTTCCGAATCGCTTGCCTTCGCTCTTGCCGTTGCTTCTAGGTAAGCCAAGGCTTCAGCCTTGGCCCTCTCATCAATCCGGCCTGAAAAAGGGCTTTAGCCCCTGGGGTATGCACTTCCCGCAAGCGCCAAGTATATCAACCACCTCCCCACCTATGATTCAATAAAGAAGACGCTATGGCTCAACCCACCTCAGGCCCCCGCCCCTCCAGCCCCGCCACTCGCCGCTGGAAGGCCGCCACCCGCAAGCTCCGCGAGCTCGCCTCCATCGGCTCCGCCCTCATCGACACCGCCCATCCCTACATGGCGCACATCGTCCCCATGCGCCGCTGCAACCTGGCCTGCACCTACTGCAACGAGTTCGACGACGTCTCCGACCCCGTCCCCATCGCCGAGATGGAACGCCGCATCGACGAATTAGGCCGCCTCGGCACCTCCGTCATCACCATCTCCGGCGGCGAGCCGCTCCTCCATCCCGACCTCGACCGCGTCATCGCCCGCATCCGTAAAACCGGCGCGATCGCCGGCATGATCACCAACGGCTATCTCCTCATGCCCGACCGCATCCAGCGTCTCAACCGCGCCGGCCTCGATCACATGCAGATCTCCATCGACAACGTCATGCCCGACGACGTCTCCAAAAAGTCCCTCAAGGTCCTCGACGCCAAGCTAAAAATGCTCGCCGAACACGCCGACTTCCACGTCAACATCAACTCCGTAGTAGGCGGAGGCATCGCCCATCCCACCGATGCCCTCACCGTCAGCGAGCGAGCCCTTGCCCTCGGCTTCTCCTCCACCATCGGCATCATCCACGACGGCTCCGGCCAGCTCAAACCTCTCGGCGAAGAAGAACGCACCGTCTGGAACAAGGTCCGCCAGCTAACCCGCCGCAGCTACTCCCGCTTCAATCATTTTCAAGAGGCCATCGCCAACGGCCAACCCAACGACTGGCGTTGCCGAGCCGGCAGCCGCTACCTCTACATCTGCGAGTTCGGCCTGGTCCACTACTGCTCCCAGCAGCGCGGCTACCCCGGCGTCCCTCTCGCCGACTACAAAAAGTCCGACCTCAAGCGCGAGTTCCTAACCGAAAAATCCTGCGCCCCCAACTGCACCATCAGCTGCGTCCACCAGGTCAGCTACATCGACCACTGGCGTGCCCCCCAAACCAACCCCACCACCCCCGGCCCCACCCACACCGCCGACCCAACCCTCATCCAAATCCGCTAACTACTGATCAGCCGGTCTTCCCTCTTTGCCTCATCAGAAGTTCTTCGTAAGCTCCGGGAAATTTCACCCAGGCTGGCGTCGATCCCTTGCAGGCATTTCAGCCCCCCCCAGATCGCCCACAGAATAAATGTAAAAAACACTACATACAGCAACAGCGGCAGCAGCATAAAAAGGTGGAACATCGGGTAAGTGTGAAACGTCGTCATAGCCATCGTTACCTCGCGCCAAGCATACACACCTCAGTGTCGCCAGTAAATTGAAGCAGCGCTCCTCGCGACGACCCTTGCTTGTGCCGCTGCCCCCTCAAAATCACTGCCCCGTCGCGCCAATCCTTATCAGCCGCCCATCCGCCTCATCGGTAATCACCCACAACGCCCCATCCGGACCCTCCTGCACATCGCGCATCCGCTGATGCTGACCCAGCAGCAGCCGCTCTTCTCCCACCACCTTATCCCCATCCAGTACCAGCCGGCTCACATGCTCTCCCGCCAGCGTCGCCACAAATAAATTGTTCTTCCACTCCGGAATCAGCTTCCCGTCATAAAATGTCATCCCGCTCGGCGCAACCGTGGGGTCCCAATAGTACCGCGGCTGTTCCATGCCCGGAGCACTGGTTCTTCCATTTGGCGCAGGCGTGCTCACCATCATCGTGTTCGCACGATCTTCCGTGTCCAGATAGCCATCGATCTTCGTCTTGTCGTAGTTCGTCCCATACGCAATCACCGGCCAGCCATAGTTCTTTCCCGCACGAATCAAATTGATCTCGTCACCCGCATTCGGCCCATGCTCGCTCTCCCAAAGCTCCCCGCTCACAGGATTGATCGCCAGCCCCTGCGGATTGCGATGTCCGTAAGACCATATCTCCGCCAGCGGATGGTCTTCCTTATCCTGGTCCCGCTCAAACGGATTCCCCGGCGCCGCCTTACCATCCGTCGTAATCCGCAGAATCTTTCCCATATAAGAAAACAGCGACTGCGCATCGCCCCGCGTCGGATAAAAAAAACGCTCTCCCAGCGACACATACAGGTAGCCATCCTTCCCGAACAGCAGCCTGCACCCATAGTGCGCCGTCTGTGGCACAGAAGGCGTCACCCGCAATATCGTCGTGACGTTCTTAACGTGTTCGTTGTCCTCCGTCAGCTTCGCCTTAGCAAGAATCACCCCGTTATCCCGCAGCTTATCGCTCTCCGTCTTCTCCCCTTTAATCGACCCCACATACGGATCGCTCCGTGCCTCCACGTACGAAAAATAAATCAGTCGATTCTCCGCAAAGTTTGGATCGAGCACCACGTCCAGCAGCCCGGCGTCGCCCCCATAAAGAACAACCGGCATTCCCACCACACTCTTCTCCACCTTGCCCGTCTGCATGTCGATCACGCGCATCGTGCCCACCTTCTCCGTCACCAGCACTTTTCCGCCCGGCAGAAACGCCATCCCCCACGGCTGGTTCAACCCCGTAGTCATCACCTTCACTGCATACGGCGTCTTCGTGACGACCGCCACCGCCCGAGTCTGCCCCGCAAACGCCGGCTCCTGCCCCACCCCAATCGCCTGCCTCGTCTCGAGCGTCTTCCCTGCCACCGGAGGCACGTCCGCCGGAGGCTTGCCTGGCACCGCGATCCCCGCCCCATTCGTCCGCTGACCCAACACAGGCAGTGCCGCAGCAGCACTCAACACCACCGCCAAATACACTCCTACCCATCCCGCCCGACTCATCAGTAGCATCTTTACAGTCCCCCGATTCCAACTTCAACGCTCAGATGCATCCTCCACCCCAGGCGAAGCCCGCCCCCGTAAACGTCGACCTCAAGCCCCCAAACAAACGAAATACGACACCGCTGGCACAGGTCCACGCCCTGCGCCCTCCGCTTTTTGCTATGGTCTATTTTTGGACTGTCTGTTCTTGCTGCTGCCTTGTACTTGTTCCTGTCTGTACTTGCTGTCATTCTGAGCGCAGCGAAGAATCCCGACACGGCCAGCCCCGCCACGATCATCCAACCCTTTCTCCCATAAATGTCGGCCTCGTACCACCCCACCTCACACGCCCACCACCGTTGCAAACATTTCGACTCAATCCAATCCCCGCATCCCGCAATTGGCCATCTACCGCCCGACCCGAACCAGATAATTCATGCGCCCTCCGGCTTCCAGTCCAATTGCTAATCCCATTTCGCTTGACATCCCACGTATAATTAACCCAGCGATAGATAGAATCCAAAGCCACCGGATTGTATCTTGCCAAAGCCGAATTACACCATAAGTCATTTGTTTAGAAGATTTTGAAAATTATCTCCTTTGTTTTCAATATCTTGAAAAAGGCTACGTCTTCCAAGTGCTTTGTTTAGAAGATTATGCCAAAACCAGATAGGGGAGGGGGGGTTACCAATGAAGCCATCGAGGACCGGCCAGTACCAGTCTCACCACGCTCAACCGGCACGCGCCGGCCTCATCCACTCGGCCACAGCCTTGGATCGGAACCCGCCCGTCCACCCATCCCAAAATTTCGCAACCATCCCGCTTTTCTTCGTCCGTCAACTTCTTTGATCGGCTCATATCAATCCAGAGCAGGAGATACGAAAAGGTGATTGTCCAGTCTGTCCGTTTTGTTTCCTCGTCCATCAGCGCGTCAGTTCCAGCCGGAATAACTAACGATCTCGATGCCAGCGTCCGCGCTGATCTGGCCCACATTAGTGACACGTTCTTCTTTTGGGTGGCCGTTGGGGCTATTGTTGTTGCAATCGGTTGCATATTAGAAGGCCCGGAGGTTCTCCATGAAATATTCCCCAACCTCTTTTCTTGGTTCACTTGGCCATCCAAAGATCGTCTAGACAAATTTGAGAGAACGATAAAGAAGGTCGGTTTAATTGGTTGGCTATTGGTTGTTCTCGGTGTAGCGGCAGAAGGTGTGTTCGAGGTGTACGACCACCAAGCAGGCGGATTGCTCCAGACATTTGATGAATTGCTTTTGACCACTACCCAACGTGAAACCGCTCTCGCACAGTTAGAAACCGCAATGCTTAGGAGAGACACCCAAGCGTTGAAGACAGACGCGGACACCCAGCGTGCCATCGCCGGGACTGCGCTCCAGAAAGCCGGAGAAGCCAACAATACAGCTGAAAAGGAAAAACTTGATGAGACGCAGTTGGAATTACTCGTAAGCCCCCGAAGGCTGACGCTCGACCAACAGGGCAAAATTGGCCATGCTTGCGTATGGGTTAAACCGGTTATCGTGTCATCGTACGCGCTTGATTCCGAGGGCAGAGTTCTCGCCCTAGAAATTATCCAATCCCTCAAGAGCGGGGAAATTTCTGTGAGGTCAAATATTGGATATACGCTGGACACTGGAGATCTGGACGCAGGTGTTCTCATTAGTGGTCCAACCGAGGCGGACAGTTTTACTGCCTGCTTGGGAAACGCGCTTCGCACCATTGGCAAACTTGATGTTGTCGTAAATGGGGAACAGCATAAAGGAACCGCAATAGAAGGAACAGAATTCGGCGCTTCGTTTAATTGTACAAACTGCCGTATGGAGTTCGACCGCAGCAGATCGATTAGGGGAGGGCCAACAGGACCGGGCACGCCCGTTATCGTCAAGGTCGGAGTTAGGCCCGATGCTGTTGATCCAAACGTGCGAACGCCGTAAGAAACTAGCATGGTTAGGCCCAGTAGGCTGAGAAGTATTTCTTATTTGAGGGATGCTTACCTTTGCAACGCACGATCTTGCAAGTGATTTGTTTGGAACATTATGCAGAGTTGGATAGGGCTAGGGGTAGGCATATGAAGGAATTAATCAGAACTCAGGATCAGCGTCGTGGCGATCTAGACCGACACGTATCTTCCATCCGTAGCACCAGACCCACCACTGTGCCGCCACAAGATTACCCATCCCAAAATTTCGCAACCCCCGGCCCCCAGCGACACTCTAAATTCAAAGTGACCGTGCCCAATTTATTTCAGCGCCAAATTCCCAGCAGCCTGCGTACCTTAGGCGTCCTGGCCGCATTCGCCACCTCAGCCTTTCCCGCGTCCGCCGCCACACCGAACCCGCACGACGCCAGCCTCCCCATGGCCCCCAGCGCCATCCTCGCCACCGCTCCGTACAACGCGAGCTTTGCCGCTCAAACCGCCACCCTTTTCTCGGGCAACATCTCCGCCCAGCAGCCCACTGCCGAACCCCTGTCCCTCTCGCTCGACGACGCGATCACGCTCGGCACCAAGCAGAATCTGCAAGTCCTGCTCGCCACGCAGACCGAACAAGCAGTCCGCGGTCAGATCCTCTCCGCCATCTACGCTCTCATGCCCAACCTCAAGGCCGTCGCGCAGACCAGTGCGCAGGAGATCAACCTCGCTGCCATGGGCTTCAAGCCCTCCTCGCTCGGCGGCTTCGGGCTCCCAGCCAACGCCATCCCCACCATCGTCAAGGTCGATACCACCAGCGCCCAGCTCAATCTTGACCAGACCCTCTTCAACCTCCCCGACTTCTACCTCTACGCCGCCGCCAAAAAAGCTCAGAATGTCGTCGCCCTCAACGTCCTCAACGTCCGCGGCGGAGTCGTAGCATCTGTCGGCACTCAGTACCTCGCCGCCCTCGCCGACCAGGCCCAGATCGCCAACCACCAGGCCCTGCTCACCGCCGACGAAGAGGTCCTCCGCCAGGCCACCCTCTCGCACGATGCCGGAGTTGGCATCAACCTCGACGTCCTCCGCGCCCGCGTCCAGCTCCAGTCCGAGCAGCAAGCCCTCATCCAGGCGCAGAATACCTTCGCCAAAGATAAGATCGCCCTCAACCGCCTCATGGGCCTCCCCGCGGATCAGGAGCTCACCCTCACCGACACCGTCCCCTACGCCGAACTCACCGAGCTCCCCCTCGAGGACGCGAAGACCATCGCCTACCAGCGCCGCAAAGATCTCCTCGCCCTCGAAGCCGAGCTCGAAGTAGCCACGCGCGCCCGCAAGGCCGTCAAGTACGAGCGAGTTCCCTCTCTCGCCGTCAACGGCTACTACGGCGTCCTCGGCGAGACACACGGCCTCTACCACGGCGTCTTCACCGCCCAGGGCGTCCTCAAAATTCCTATCTTCGAAGAGGCTCGCTTCCACGGAGAGTCCGACGTCGCAGCCGCGCAGGACGCGGGCCTCCGCCGCCAAATCGAGTCCCTCCGCGTCACCATCGACGCCCAGATCTGCGCCAGCATGCTCGACGTAGACTCCTCCGCCGAGCTGGTCAAAGTGGCGCGCAGCAATGTGGACCTCGCCACCCAGGCCCTCTCCGATGCTCGCGACCGCTTCGCAGCCGGCGTGGACGATAACCTCCCAGTCATTCAATCCCAGGCCACTCTGGAAGCCGCCCAAAGCCGCCTCGTAGCCACCGAGTTCCAATTCAACCAGGCCAAGCTCAATCTTGCACGCAACACCGGCGTAGTAGAAACACAGTACAAGCACTACCTCGGCCGATGACGCCCCCAACAAAAATTAGTTCAGAGGATCATCAAACAGAGGTCGTCCCACCGGAAGCCACCTTAGGCAGCGCCTTCCTCTCTCGAGACTTCCGCCTCTACCAAACGGCTCGTCTCCTCGTCATCCTCGGCGCCGAAGCGCAAGCCCTCGCAGTAGCCTGGCAGGTCTATCAGATCACGCACTCCGCCCTGGACCTCGGCCTCACCGGTCTTGCTCTTTTCGCGCCCGGCCTCTTCTTCATGCTCGCCGCCGGCCACGTAGCCGATCGCTACGACCGCCGCCACATCATCCTCCTCTGTTACGCGCTGCAAACCCTCTGCACCTTGGTCCTCCTCCGCTTCGCCCTCCATCCAACCGCACACATCTGGCCCATCTACGCAGTCCTCTTCGTCATGGGTCTCGGCCGAGCCTTCAGCGGACCCGCCGCCTCCGCCCTCCTTCCCTCGCTCGTCCCCCAGCATCACTTCGTCAACGCAGTCACCTGGGGAGCCATCATCTTCCAGACCGCCAGCATCGCTGGCCCCGCCGTTGGAGGTCTGCTCTTCACCCTCCGCTTCAACGGCGCCGTCGCTCGCTTCAATGGCGCAGCCGTCGTCTACATCTTCACCCTGCTCAGCCTCGTGGCCTTCCTGCTTCTCGTGGGAGCCATGAAGACCCGGCCGGCCCGCATCGTCAAGAACGCCTTCAATCTTGAAACCATGCTCGCTGGCTTCAAATACGTCTGGCACGCGAAGCTCCTGCTGGGCTCTATCTCGCTCGATCTCTTCGCGGTGCTGCTGGGCGGCGCCACTGCGCTGCTGCCCATCTTCGCCACCGACATTCTTCACGCCGGCCCTCGCGGCCTGGGTCTGCTCCGCGCGATGCCCGCCGTCGGGGCTCTTGGCACTTCGCTGCTTATGACCGTCCGACCGATCGAGCGACGCGCCGGCAGAACAATGCTCATCTGCGTCGCCATCTTCGGGGCCACTACAGTCCTCTTCGGCCTCTCCCGAAACATCTGGCTCTCCGCCGTCGTACTCTTTATCGTCGGTGCCAGCGACATGGTCTCCGTCGTGATACGTGGCAGCATCCTGCAGCTTGGTACACCGCCCGAGATGCGCGGGCGAGTCTCCGCCGTGAACTGGCTCTTCGTCGGCGCGTCCAACGAGTTCGGCGAGTTCGAGAGCGGCGTTACGGCCCACTGGTGGGGAGCGGTGCGCGCCGTCGTGATCGGGGGCGTCGGCTCACTCATCGTCACCGGCCTCGCTACCGTGCTCTTTCCCGCTCTCCGCAACGCCGATCAACTCACCTCCGAATCCCTGATGGCCGCGAATCAACAGCAGTCCATCCCCAGGAAAGAACAATGACCAAAGCACAGAGACTATCCGTCTTCGCCCTGTTCTGCGGATTCGTCGCCATCGCAGGTGAGTTGCTCTATATCCATCACGAGCGCAATGCAGCATGGGCACCCGCTACACCGGCAGCAACCGAGACCGATCCCGACGACCTCGTCTTCCTGAAGAAGGAACGACCTTCCTCTCTAGCCGACGTCAAGCAGCTCGAGGGAACCACGCTCTGGATATCAGCCGCCGGTCAGATGAGCTACTACCCCTACGCCGCCCATCGCGCCGACTTCTCGAAGCCAGTCGGAACTCTGCTCGGCGCCGAACCGCTCGTCATCAAGGACGCCTTCGAGCAGGTCGCGCCTCAGGCCCAATACCGCATCCCAGCCGGCGACAAGCAGGTGCTGCTGGCATTCACCATGCCTCACTCCGCCGACCCCACGAGCCAATACGCCCTTCCCGTCGGCTACAGGAAAGGGGCCGACTACACCTTCTTCACCGACGACATCTTCTTCTACGACGATCCGCATGAGCTCTACAAACACTGGGGTCCGAAGATCTGGCAGGCTGTCGATTCTCACCAGGTGGTCCTTGGTATGAACGAGCGCCAGGTTGAACTCTCCCTCGGCCAGGTCTCCCGCAGCGTCAGCCAGGTCTATGGCGACCGCGTCGTCATCTACTCGAACCTCGGCAAGCCGATGGCGGTCACCTTCGTCAAAGATCGCGTGACCTCCTTCCGTCCCGACCAGGGTTTCTGACGGCTTACGCCGAGATCCAAACCCCGGATGTTTACTGCACTGCCCTTTCGCTCGCGCCTCCGCCGAAAATCTTACGCGAACACATCCGCGATAATAGAAGCAGATGAAAACCCGAACCCAGCGCATCTGCGTCGACATGGATGAAGTGATGGCTGACGCCGTCGCCGAACACCTCCTCCGCTATAACCGCGACCAAAACACTTCCCTCACCAAGGCTGACCTGCTCGGCAAGCGCTTCTGGCAGGTTGTTCCAGAGCATCACCATGCCATCCTTGACGACTACCTTCATGCCGAAGACTTCTTCGCCGATCTCGACGTGATGCCGGACGCGCCTCGCGTGCTTGCGGCGCTGCAGCAGCAGTATGAGATCTTCATTGCCACCGCTGCTATGGAGGTACCCACCTCCTTCAACGCGAAGTTCGCCTGGCTCGGAGAACACTTCCCGTTCATTCCGCACTCGCACATCGTCTTCTGCGGCGACAAGTCCATCCTGAACGCCGACTTTCTGATCGATGACAATCCGCGGCAGCTTGAGCTGTTCTCCGGGACAGGGATACTCTACGACGCTCCTCACAATGTTGCAGTCACCGGTTACAGCCGCGTCCACAATTGGCGGGAGATTGAAAAGTTCTTCCTCACCGGCAGGTAGCTGCCTGGCGAGGTAAAAGTGGATGGGCGGACCTTGTCGGTCCGCCCATCGAGTTCGAAATTGCGAACTGCTATTTTGCTGCGACTGCCTTTTCGACGCCAGCCTTCAATGCTGCAACCTTGTCAGTCTTCTCCCAGGTGAAACCCTTGTCTTCGCGGCCGAAGTGGCCGTAGGCCGCTGTTGCCTTGTAGATCGGGCGGCGCAGATCAAGGCTCTCGATGATGCCCTTGGGGGTCAGCGAGAAGTTCGCTCGCACGAGCGCCTCGAGCTTGTCTTCGTCGACGGTGCCGGTGCCAAACGTGTCTACGAGCACACTTACGGGCTCAGCTACACCGATCGCGTAGGCCAACTGCACTTCGCAGCGGGAGGCCAAACCTGCCGCGACGATATTCTTCGCCACGTAGCGCGCCATGTATGCCGCTGAACGGTCGACCTTGGTTGCGTCCTTACCGCTGAACGCTCCGCCGCCGTGACGGCCCATGCCACCATAGGTGTCGACGATGATCTTGCGTCCAGTGAGGCCGGTGTCGCCCATCGGTCCGCCGATGACGAAACGCCCAGTCGGGTTGATGTGATACTTGGTGCCGGCATCGAGCAGATTGGCCGGAATGACCTCCTGAATGACATTCTTCAGAATGTCTGCACGGAGCTCGTCGTTGCCGACTGTCTCCGAGTGCTGGGTCGAGATGACGACGGCGTCCACGCGAACCGGCTTGTGGTTTGCGTCGTACTCGACCGTTATCTGGCTCTTGCCGTCGGGACGGAGGTAGGACATCTGGCCGTTCTTGCGGACTTCGGAGAGGCGCTGGGCCAGCTTGTGCGCGAGCGAGATCGCGGTCGGCATCAGCTCAGGCGTCTCGTTGGTCGCATAGCCGAACATCATTCCCTGGTCGCCCGCGCCGCCGGTGTCCACACCCATAGCAATGTCGCCGGACTGCTTATTGATCGTGGAGATGACGGCGCAGGTGTTGGAATCGAAGCCGTAGAGTGCGTTGTCGTAGCCAATGGCTGCAACCGTGCCGCGCACAAGGCTCTGGAAATCGACATAGGCCTTGGTGGTAATTTCACCGGCGATGACGACCAGACCAGTACAGGTCAGGGTCTCGCAGGCCACGCGGCTGAACGGATCTTCCGCCAGGCACGCGTCCAGAATTGCATCGGAGATCTGGTCGGCAATCTTGTCAGGGTGACCCTCGGTCACGGATTCACTGGTAAATAAAAAACGGTCGCGTTTCGCCAAAGTTAATGCCTCCTAATAAGCGGTCGCCGAAGCCCTCGCCATCCCTTTTATTTTACCCTGCCTGCTGGACCCCGGCAAAGCATCTGGCGCATGTTGCAAAAGCCAGCATCGAAGTGCGCTCTGCTGCATTTACCGGCACTTGCGCCGGACCTTCCAGGGTCTCCCTTGCATCACCGCCTTGAACTCCCGTTGCCTCGTCTGGCATGAGGCTGTCCGCCATTTGGAGGGTGCGAATGGTGGGTGCCGGGGGGTACCCCCCCCTCCCCCTGGTATATACCAACTCATGTTGATACTAAATTGGTTACGCGTCGATATACCCTGGCATATATCGAAAATAAAGGGCTTATGCGCGCATATCAGACAGTGGTATATACCAAATGATGGAGCATTGACGCAATGCGAAGTCAGGCTGCGTGACTGAATTTTCACTTGATCCCCCTGCGCCGGACAGAGCCAGACCGAGGAGGTCGCGCTGCTGTTGCGCCTTTACTTATTATATCGTGCGTGTCAAGTGATCTGGAGGGTTGGCGGTGGGTCGCACTTCGTTGAGGGCGGCGCGATGCCATGTCGGCAGCAATCGGCGGTGAGACTTGAGTCGCCAGCCGCACCAGGCTGCTGCTGCTACCAGGATCAGTAGGATGAGGACGGCGACACTGCGGATTCCCACCCGGCGACGTGGGGCGAAGCGGCTGTTCTTAACGTTTTCCGCGAAGGGTGCCCACTCCATCTCGGCAGGGTCGCGCATACCATTTGCGCGACAGCTATCTTCGAAGCGGCGCATCCACTCAGCCTCTTCGAGGCCCAGGACGTGGAGATAACTGCGGACGAAGCCGCGGCGAAAGACACCGCCCGGGAGCTGGTCGAGCTGGCCTGCTTCGAGAGCGCGAATATGTCGTGCCGGAACCTTAGTGGCTTCGCAGATGGTTTCGACTGCTACGCCGCGTTCTTCCCGTGCCCGCCGCAAGTCTTCGCCGAATGCCGCCAAGTCAGTCCACTCCCCGCAACCGCCGCATGCTCAAGACGATAAGCGATGATCGAGACGAAATCAATTCAATCCAGCGATTTTCAGCGAGCGGGAACCTGCGTAGACTCCCTCCAGCGGGGTCCTGTTCGGTGCTTTGTCACCGGTATCTGAGACCCTTCGATAAGATGGGGGCAGCACAATGCCAATTCAACCAGCCAACGTACGACCCCAACGGCGCGCACTGGATATCGCATGCCAATGGCTCCCCTTCGCCCTTGCGACGATCTCCGCCGGCTTTATCCTGCTCTTCCTCTACACGGCACTGCGGCGAATGAATTACCCGTTTGCCTTCGACCAGGTGGAGGGTTCGATGGTTACGTCCGTGTGGCGCGTGGCGCACGGGATGCCGCTCTACACCGCGCCGACGCAGGACTTCGTTCCATTTTTGTATGCTCCTCTCTACTTTTATATTGCGGCGGCGGTGGGCAAGCTGGTCGGCATTGGCTACGGTTGTCTGCGGCTTGTGTCGATCCTTGGAACGCTGGGCAGCTGCGGCGTCATCTATGCCTTGATCCATGGCGAGACGAGATCCCGGCTCGGAGCAATCGCAGGAGCCGGCCTGTATGCAGCATGCTTCAGCCAGCTGGGTGGATGGTTCGACTACGGGCGGGTTGATTCGCTGTTTGTGTTTCTGCTGCTGCTGGCTATCTACTGCACGCGCCGTGCGCCTGTGCTGGTGGCCGTGCTGGTCTGGCTGGTTGCGTTCCAGACTAAGCAGACGATCCTGCCGGTTGCGGTGCTGGTGCTGTGTGCGGAATGGCAGCGGCCTCGCAGGATGATTTTTGGCCTGGTTGCGCTGATCGCGGGATTTGCTGGTTCGATCGTCATGATGAATCACCTGACTGGCGGGTGGTACAGCTACTATCTCTTCGGCACTGCGAAGGGCCTGCCGTGGCTTATGCGCACGGCTGTGCTTTATCTTCCTTCGGACCTGCTTCAGCCTTTCGGCCTGGCGTTCCTGATTGTCCTTGCGTCTCTACTGTGGGTTCCGGTACAGCGGCGCAGCCGAAGTACGCAGTTCTACTTGATCGTGAGCTTCTCGCTGTATGCGTCGATCTGGTTTTTGCGCGCTCATGCGGGATCTTCTTCGAACACGCTGATTCCGGTTTATGCGTGGACTGCGGTGCTGTTCGGCATCGCTCTGGCTCGGCTCATGCCTCGGGTGGGTGGTATGGATTCGCCGCAGCAGAAGCTCTGCTCTACTCTTCTGCTGGGCGCAGCGTGCGTGCAGATTCTTGGCTTCCTCTATCATCCGGGCCGGTACGATCCCGGCGCTTATGCCGTGGAAGGCCGCCAGAAGTTTGAGCAGCAACTCAGCGCCATCCCCGGGGATGTGTACGTCATCAACCATAGCTATGACGCTATGCTCGCGGGGAAGCAGCCTCACGCGGTGATCGATGCGTTCGGAATCATTCAGGATAGTCCACCGTCTGCGATGCGGACTGCCTACCTGGCCGCGTTCCACCGGGCTATCGATGCTCATGCTTATAGCGCATTTGTGTTGGACGATACCGCCGACACGTACAAGCCTGGCGACGGGTGGATGCCCGCAGATTTTGCTGACCAATATCCGGTCCGGCTACTGGCGGAATCGGCGTCGATTAGCGGGCCGGGAGCGCCGCCTGTAGAGAAGTGGATCTACCTGCCTTGCTCTGCGCTCGATGGCGACACCAGCGGATTTATCCATGCTGGGTCTGCGATCTCCTACGGTACGTGTCCGAAGACGCCGCAAAAATAACCGGCAGAGAGTTGCGTATAGAACAAATGCTCTCGCTGCTCACTCAGAGTGGGCGGCGAGAGCATTTGGCTTTGTGACGAAAAATGAGGGGCCTAGAGGCCGCCACGCATGAGCAGAACGATGAGCACGATGAGCAGGATGAGTGAGAGACCGCCGCCGCCATAGTATCCGACGCCAGGGCCCATGCGGTATCCGCCGAAGCCAGTGCCAAAGATCAAGACCAGGAGAATAATAATGAGAAGCATTTTGAAGACTCCGTTCGAACGAGATTTACGCAGCACTTGTGTTTCAGGGCCTGATCGTTGGATGCAGGGCGCGGTGCAGAGTTGGACGCTAAATGATTGAATGTGTTGTTTGACCGCGCTTGATGGTAGACTGAACCTGTGCCGGGTCCTACGCGACGTAATCCCGCCAACCCCGCCAGGTCCGGAAGGAAGCAACGGTAACGGGCTAGTATGGGCGCAGTAGGTCGCCCGGTACTTTTCAACCTCCCCCCAAAAATTTAAGTGCAGCAGGTGGTGCAAGAGCGTGAGTGATTGCGCACTTGTTCTTATGGGGCGCGTCGGAGAGAATGATCGGCGGGACCCTTCGCATTTTTTGGTGTGCGTTGACGCAGCCGGTATCGTGCGATGGGAAAATCAGTGAGGTGAGAGTTTGAGTCTGACGTTGAAGCCGCGCCATGCGGTGCGGGCGAAGATCAGTTCTGTGGGGGCCTATGTTCCGCCCCGGCTGTTGACCAATGCGGATCTCGAAACGATGGTGGAGACGAACGATCAGTGGATCGTCGAGCGTACGGGAATTCGCGAGCGCCACCTGGTGGACAAGGGAGTGGCGACGAGCGACCTGGCAGCGGAGGCAGCGCGGGATTGCCTTCGCCGGCGCGGTATTGAGGCGAGTGAGCTGGACGCGATCATCGTGGCGACGGTGACGCCGGACATGTTGTTTCCGGCGACCGCCTGCCTGGTACAGGACAAGATTGGCGCGAAGGGTGCGTGGGGATTCGATCTTTCGGCGGCGTGCTCAGGCTTTCTCTATGCGCTGCAGATGGGCGCAAAGCTGGTGGAATCCGGCGCGCATACGAAGGTGATGGTGATTGGCGCGGATGTGATGAGTTCGATCCTCGACTACACGGATCGCTCGACCTGC
The DNA here is from genome assembly GCA_035943695.1 of Acidobacteriaceae bacterium. GTDB lineage: Bacteria > Acidobacteriota > Terriglobia > Terriglobales > Acidobacteriaceae > Edaphobacter. Next base: position 116,458 of record DASZBW010000023.1, read on the forward strand.
ATTTTGTTTGGCGATGGCGCTGGCGCGGTGTTGATTGAACCATGCGTGGACGACGAGGTGGGCTTTGTCGACTTTGTGCATGAGGTGGATGGTTCGGGCGCGTTGAGCTTGTACATGCCGGGCGGGGGCAGTCTGCATCCGCCGACTGCGGAGACGGTTGCGGCGAAGATGCATTTTGTTCACCAGGAGGGCGGCGCGGTATTCAAGGTGGCGGTGCGCAAGATGTCTGAGCTGAGTGAGACGCTGCTGACGCGCAACGGACTGGCGGCTGAGGATGTCGGCCTGTTCATTCCGCACCAGGCGAATCTGCGCATCATCCGCGCTACGGCGGAGCGGCTGGGGATGCCGGAAGAGAAGGTTGTGATCAATATTGGAGAGTTCGGCAACACGACCGGCGGCACGATTGGGCTGGCGATGAATACGGCGCTCGAACAGGGCCGCCTGAAGAAGGGCATGACGGTGTTGCTTGCGTCGTTCGGCGGAGGCTTTACCGTGGGCTCTACGCTGCTGCGGTGGGAGATGTAGCTTTGTCGATCTTGACAACGAGATGGGTCAGGCTTGAGCTGGCGGAATGATTGCGCTGCGATCTTTTCCTGCATTGGCGACTGACTTTGAGGTCCGGTATAGCTTCCAGAAGGCGACGCCTACGCTGATGAGGATGATGCTCCAGATGGCGATGAGCAGTGGAACTCCCCACTTGCGGGTGAATGCGTTCCACAGGTGCAGTACGGAGCGGCCGTAATAGATGCCAAGCCACGCAGCGATTGCGTGGCGGAAGAAGCGGCTGATGGTGAAGGCTGTGAGGAACTTTCGCTGCGACATGTTGAGTGCTCCTGCCGCCAGTACGAACGGCGACAGCGGCATCGGAGGCGGGAGTATTGCGGGCAGGGCCACCGAAAGGATGGCGTGGTTCTCCATCCAGGTGCAGACCCGCGTGAAAATGCGGCGGGGGACATGCTTTTCAAGGAAAGCCATGCCTCCGGACTGTCCGACCTTGTAACTGAAATAGCCTCCGAGAAATGAACCCGCCGTCCCGGCAGCGACGAGAAGGAAGAGGTTCGCATGCTGCGCAGCCATTACTACGATCATGATGTCGGTTATGCCCGGGACAGGCAGCGGGACGAACGACGAATCAACGATGGATACCAGCAGCAGACCGAAGATACCGAGCGAAAAGAGGATATGCAGCAGTGGATTTGTGGCGTGGTGAGCCGGTACCGCAGCGGCAGCGAGCGTTGCAGCGATCAAGCGAGGAGCTGAGATCATGGGCAAAATAGAAGCCATCCGTGAGGATTGAGACGCGTCCACCGCAGGAGAAGTTGCGAACGTGTAGCTAGAGGATGTGCAGCGAATCGAGTGGAGGAAGGATATCTGCTTCGACTGCATATTTCCGGAAGAGTTCGATTGCAGCGATGCAATCGGGTGAAAGTTCGTAGTGGATATTGTGCGTGAGATAGTAGCGGATGGTGGCTGGTGGAATGGCAATACGCGGCGTCCATTCTTCTACGAGCGCGTCGATGTGGGCGAGGCCGTTCGTGCGGGACTGTTGGAGGTCGTCGATCAGTTGCCGGGGTGCGATGTGCGAGCCTGCACCCGGGCGGATGGCCCATACAGCGGCCACCCAGGGCAGGCCTGTCCAAGTCGTCCATTCATGCGCCAGGTCGAACCATGCGCAGGGGCCTATGGTGCTCTCGATGCGGACGCGGTCTTCGAGTGCCACGAGCGCGGGATCTCCTATTAATAATGCGGCGTCGGCTGTCGTAAGCATGGCGATTGGGTCGGCCGGGGCTGGGCGGAATTGGGGGCTGGTCCCAATGAATTTGCGAAAGAGGATCTGCGCGTAGGCAAGAGAGCTGCGGGATGCGGTGTCTGCCGCGATGGTGCGGACCTGCGACAGAATCGATGTCTTATCGGCAGACTGCTCTGCGGCGGTAATGCCTGAGCCGCTTGCCGCGGAAGTCTTGCCTCCTGCTTGGTCGCGGTCAAGCTTTACGACGAGTTGTATGGAACGGACGCGATCGAGCGAGGCGATGGTGCAGCCGGGAACGATAGCCATATCACGGGTCAGCGAAGCGACGGGGATGAGACCGAGTTCGGCGCGGCCGGCCAGAAGATCTTCGGCACACTGCGAAGGTGTCGTGGCGTGGATGCTGTATCGTTCTGCAAGCGCTGCGCTTCGAGGCGCGTGCTCGAAGTCCCACATGAGCGGCGCGGGATTGAGAAAGCCGATGGCGGCAACGCGAAGGCGATTTGAAATAGGCAGGCCCAAGAGACTAGTTTATGGGAACTGAAAGCCGGAGGCGCGCGCGTCGTCACAGCGAAGGCTCATCCGCCGTTCGCCGATCCGTATAATTGGCAGGAATTTCAGGCGTTGAGTCTCCTCATGATGAAGCTGGCATCGTGCATTCTTGGATCGCTTGTCCTCTTCGGCGCCGCTGCGTTGAGTGGACAGGCTACGGAGTCTTCCATCACGGAGCAAGTTGACGGCCTGCGCGCACTGCCGGATGCGCAGCGTTGGCTGACTACCGCGAAGATAGCGATGGACATTCGTACCCTGCCTGCAGGGCTACCGAAGCTCCGACTTGCGGATGCGCTCGCTCACCTCTCCACCGAAGGCGATGCTGGGCGCGCGACGTTGCAGGCGGTGGCCGACACGCTGGCACAGGCGCTCAAGGAAGCTCCCCAGCCGGCGGATGCAGATGGCGACCCCGCAGCGCCGTATACAGACCTGGCGAAGCTGGTGCGGTATGAGGGAGTCACGGCTGACCTGGGCGATCCGATGTTGGCGCGCGCGAATGACGTCCTGGAGGCGAACGACGCGGACGTCGCAAAGGCGGACTTCACGTTACAGGATCTGCGTGGCAAGGAATACACGCTGTCTGCTCTGAAGGGCAAAACGGTGCTGGTCAATTTCTGGGCGACGTGGTGTCCGCCGTGTCGCAAGGAGATGAAGGATCTCGACTCGATCTATACGCGGTATCGTTCGCGCGGATTGGTGATCCTGTCGATTACAAGCGAAGAGCCGGATCCGGTGATGAACTTCCTCTCGTCTGTGCACTATCATCCACCTATCCTGATCGACGAAGATGGCAGGGTGGCGAAACAGTTTCACGTGGATGGACTGCCAAGAACGTTTGTCTTCGATCGAAGTGGAAGGCTGTGCGCACAGACAATTGATATGCGCACCCAGCGGCAGTTTTTTGCGATGCTGGCAAAGGCCGGCTTTCATCCCGCCGGAAATTGATGTTGAGTAATCCTGGCAAGCTACGGAGTGTGACGAGATGAACGGCGACGCAGAGCGACAACCGCTGGAGAGGCGAGAGCGTGCACGGCTCGGCTGGATGGCTTTGACCTTGACGCCAGAGATGGGCCCTACGCGGATCGCGAAGGCGATGGCTCGCCTGGGCGCGGCAGAACGGGTGTTTGAAGCTTCCTTGACCGAACTCGAGAGTGCGGGCCTGCCTGCGCGGGCTGCGCAATTTGTCTTCGAGGGACGTGCGCTGCAGGCCGCGGAAAAAGAGGTGGGCCGAGTGGCCGAGGTGGGTGGATTTTTTCTGACGCGCGACGATGCGGCCTATCCTGAGCGGCTGCTGGAGATCTACGATCCTCCGTCGGTGTTGTGGATGCGCGGGGATGCATCGCTGCTGGCTCTACCGGGGATTGCGGTGGTTGGCACCAGGCAGCCCTCCCCGTATGGAGCTGGTATGGCGGAGATGCTGTCGCGCGATCTCGCCAATCGCGGTGTCGTCATATTGAGTGGGATGGCGCGCGGGGTCGATACGGCGGCGCATAAGGGCGCGCTGGACGCAGGAGGCAAGACCGTCGCAGTGTGGGGCACGGGCATCGATGTGGTGTATCCGAAAGAGAATAAGAGGCTGGCGGAGAGAATTGTGGAGTCGGGTGGGGCAATTGTAAGCGAGAATCCGACGGGAACTTTTCCTGCGCCGCAGAACTTTCCTATTCGTAATCGCATTCTGAGTGGCATGAGCGTCGGCGTGCTGGTGATTGAGGCGGCGGAGTACTCCGGCACGCGCATCACGGCGCGGTGTGCGATCGAGCAGAATCGCGACGTCTATGCGGTGCCCGGAAACGTTACGAACAAGAACGCGTGGGGCCCAAATACGTTGATCAAGCAGGGTGCGAAGTTGACCGCTACGTGGGAGGATGTGTGGGAGGATCTGCCCTCGCAGGTGCGACTGGAGCTCGAAGATCAATTGCGCGCTGCAGGACAGATTGAATCCGGACCGGGCGGTTCAGCATCTCTGTTTGAAGAGGCCGGGGGCGAGACGCTGCCGGATCATGAGCGAATTGTGATGGAGCAATTGCATCGGGATCAGTCCACGCAACTGGATGAATTGATCGAGGGCCTGGAAGGCAGGCTGGGGTCTGCGGAGATTTTTACGGCGTTGTTCGAGCTGGAACTTCGTGGCAAGGTAAAGCAGATGCCGGGTAAGAATTACGTGCGCTGTTTTTAGATTTGCCGCGCAGGATGAGGCGGATGAATCGTTCTGGATGAGAGAGTTTGGTGCAATGTGCCAGGCGAGATCGCGGCGCTTCCGGGTGAGACCGAATTGAAGAAATGGAGTCTATGGGTGTAGATTCTCGATTGTCGCCGGAGTTGGTGGGCGACATCGTGGGTTCGCATGTTTTCCGGTTCCGTGTTAGGTTCGCATTTGAATGATGGAAGATGAAGCTGGTTTTCCTGCAGTTGGAAATTTGTAGTTGAAGGGAACGAATGGCAAAGTCTCTTGTGATCGTAGAATCGCCGGCGAAGGCGAAGACGATCAATAAATATCTCGGCGCTGACTTCATTGTGGAGGCCTCGATCGGCCACATCATGGATCTGCCGAAGAACGACATCGGCGTGGAGCTGGTGAACCGGACGTTTGAGCCGACGCTGATTGTGTCTCCGGGTAAAGAAAAGGTTGTAGATCGGCTGAAGAAGCTGGCGGCCAAGGCGGACTGGGTATATCTGGCGCCCGATCCGGATCGCGAAGGCGAGGCGATTGCTGCGCATCTCTCGATACAGCTGAAGCCGATGATGAAGGACAAGTCGAAGCTGCGGCGTGTGACCTTCAACGAGATTACGCAGAAGGCAGTGAAGGCGGCGTTTGAACATGCACGCGACGTGGATGAGAACCTGGTGGACGCGCAGCAGACGAGGCGTGTGCTGGATCGCCTGGTGGGGTACCAGGTGTCGCCGCTGCTGTGGGATAAGGTGCGGCGTGGGCTGAGCGCGGGGCGCGTGCAGACGGTGGCGCTGCGTTTGATTGTGGAGCGTGAGCAGGAGATCAATGAGTTCAATCCGGTGGAGTATTGGACCATTGATGCGGAACTGGATGCAGGCAATGGGCGGCAGACATTTGCGGCGAAGCTGGTTGGGGTGAATGGTGAACCGCTGCGGGTTGCTAACGGAGTGGATAAGGATGGCAAGGAGCAGTTCCTTGCGAATGCGCTGCCGGACCAGGAGGCGACGGACGAAGTTGTCGCGCAGCTGGAACGGGCGACGTGGCGTGTGCGTTCGGTGGAGAAGAAGGAGCGCCGACGGAGGCCGACGGCTCCGTATACGACGAGCAAGCTGCAGCAGGATGCTTCGGGACGGCTTGGCTTCAATGTGCGCAGGGCGATGGGCGTGGCGCAGCGTTTGTACGAAGGCGTGGAGATTGGGAACGAGGGCACGGTCGGTCTGATTACCTATATGAGGACCGATTCGACTCGCGTGAGTCCGGATGCAATCACTGAGGCGCGGGAGTATATTGCCAAGCTTGGTCCGGTCTATCTGCCGGAGCGGCCGAATGAATATGCGGGCAAGAAGCAGGTGCAGGCGCAGGATGCACACGAAGCGATTCGTCCGACTAACGTGAGATTTACGCCGGAGTCGATTCGACGGTACCTGAGCGACGAGCAATTTCGGCTGTATCGGATGATCTGGCAGAAGTTTGTTTCGAGCCAGATGACGCAGGCCGTGTTCGATCAGACGACCGTCGATATTGAAGCGAAGGCGGACCACTCGTATGACTTCCGCGTAACGGGAAGCGTGCTGAAGTTTGACGGCTTCCTGAAGTTTGAGGAAGAAGACAAGCGAGCTCGTGAGGCGGCGAAGAAGCAGGCGACACAGGCCGAAGCCGCGCTTGAAAAGAAGCTGGCGGGTGAGGCGATTGAAGGATCGGCTGAGGGAGATGAAGGCGAGTCCGATCGCAGGCTACCCGAGCTAAATGATGGCGAGGCATTGCGGCTGGAGAAGCTTGGACCGGAGCAGAAGTTCACGCAGCCGCCACCGCGCTACAACGAAGCCAGCCTGGTGAAGGTGCTGGAAGAGCGTGGCATCGGGCGGCCTTCTACGTATGCATCGATCATTAATACGATTCAGGATCGCGATTATGTGAAGAAGATTCAGGCGAAATTCGTGCCGACAGAGATTGGTACGGTCGTGACCGGGCTGCTGGTGAAGAATTTTCCTTACATCTTCGACACGCAGTACACCGCTACGCTTGAGACGGAGCTCGATGCGGTGGAGGATGGGCAGGAGCGTTGGACGGACCTGCTGAATGGCTTCTACGACCACTTTGAGAAGGAGTTGGTGGTCGCGGCGAAAAACATGGAAGACATCAAGCGCATGGAGCAGCCGACGACGGAAGTCTGCGACAAGTGCGGCAGTGCGCTCATTCTGAAGTGGGGCAAGTTCGGCAGCTTCTACTCATGCTCGAACTTTACGCGGTTGAAACCGATGACCGTGGCCGCGGGGCCATGGAAGAAGGATGCGAAGGCCGTAGTAAAGAAGATTACTGCGGCGTTGAGCTTCCCGATGACGGTGAAGGCGATGATCGAAGACGTCACCGAGTTCTCGCAGGATGTTGCGAACGAGAAGGAGATGATTTCTGCGGTCGAGCTGGCACAGCGTGCGGCGAAGAAGGTGACGGTCGAACAGGTGAGCTGCGACTTTACCAAGGAGAATTTTGCGGCGAAGCCGGACCTTAGCGCACCCGGAGCCGATGAGGCACCGGAAGACGAGGCTTGCGATAACTGCGGCCGGACGATGGTGCTGAAGAATGGTCCGTGGGGTCCGTTCATGAGCTGCCCCGGGTACTCAGACGATCCGCCCTGCAAGACGATCCGCAAGCTGACTCAGAAGGTGCAGCAGAAGCCTCCTGTGCAGCTCGAGGAGAAGTGCCCGAAATGCGGCAAGCCGCTGCTGCAGCGCGACGGTCAGTATGGCGAGTTCATCGCGTGCAGCGGATATCCAAAGTGTAAGTATGTGAAGCAGGAGCTGCTGGATGTGCCGTGCCCGAAGGATGGCGGCGACATCGCGGTGCGGAAGACGAAACGCGGCGATACGTTCTACGGATGTGTGAACTATCCGAAGTGCGACTTCGCGAGCAATCTGAAGCTGGTGAACGAGGTGTGTCCGAAGTGCGACAGCGCCTACCTGCTGGAGGTCGCGAACGCCAAGGGAACCTTCCTGGTCTGCCCGAACAATCGTGAAGGTCTGCCAAAGCGGAGGCCGAAGAAAGGCGCGAAGGTTGAGGCTCCAACTACGCCTGAATGCAGCTACCAGAAGACGATTGGGCCACCGCTTTCGGAGGCTGTTCCTGCGCTGGCGGTACCGGACCCGGAGAAGACGCGCACCGTGGTCGAAAGCATCGCCTGATCGCAATTCGAGCGCGCTAGACTTTTTCAATGAAAGAGAGAAATGAGATATGGCAACGACAGCGGATGCAGGGATTGTTCTGGAGCTTTACAAACTGCGGCAGGAGACGACACTGCGCGCGGCGCGCAAGTTTATGGCTATGGAGTTCTGGCCAAAGAATCTTGAAGAACTCCGTGCGGTCTCTCGCGACATGAGCGCGGATCAAAATGCCTATTGGCGTCAGACGATCAGCTATTGGGAGATGGCGGCGAGCCTGGTTCTGCGGGGCGCGGTCGACGCTGACCTTTTTCTGGACACCAACGGCGAAGGACTCTTCCTATACGCGAAGTTTCATCACTGGCATGCCGAAACGGAGAAGGAAAGCGGAAACCGCTTTATGAAAAATACGGCGACCATGATCGACAAATATCCGGCGGCAAAAGGGATCTACGAGGCGATTCGAGCCAATCTGGAGGCTCGAGCGAAGTAGAGATCTGACGCACCCCAAATCGTCGCAGCTTCCCATTTTGCCCCGCATCTGTTACAAAGGCGTGTGTAGGCGACGGGCCACGGGCTCGCGCGGCTTCTGGGATGTTTTTCGTCTCGAAGTCGTAAATCTTTGAAAAGCGGGATGTTATGGCTAAGGCAGTATGGAATGGTCAGACCCTGGCCGAGAGCGAGAAATACGAGACAGTTGAGGGAAATATTTATTTTCCGGACGAGTCTGTGAAGCGCGAGTTCTTCAAGGCGAGCTCGACAACCTCGAACTGCACCTGGAAGGGACAGGCCCGGTATTACACCCTGGTCGTCGACGGCCAGGAGAATCCCGACGCGGCGTGGTACTACCCCGACCCGAAACCTTCAGCGCGCACCGTGAAGCATCACGTGGCCTTCTGGCGCGGTGTGGAAGTTACGACTTCGTAGGTTCGCCGTTGGCACGTGGATTCGATCGAAAGCCCCTGGATTTCAGTGGAAATCAGTAGAGAGCACCTTGTCATTCGGTGCTGCTGAGGGAGGGCGAATCGAGCTTCGCTCGATGCCCATTCATGCGATGAAGCCGCATGAATGGGGCACCCGGCCGGTTATGGTGATAAATGAAGTTTTATAAATTATCAGCTGTCCGCTCGGACAGCGCCATTGCCTTTTGGGCTAGTGCAAAGAACCCATAGGAGAAGCCAAAATCCACAAGGCCGACAGGAGCAAGAACTATCCCAGGATAACTCCTGTTGGACCAGGGCACCAGCAGGATAAAAGGCGTGTGGAGAAGTACGACGATGACCAATGTAACCCAAAACCAAATACTTTTTCGTCCATCCCAAAATGCTCTGGCAGAAGTTATCACCACGAACATGCACATCGCTGCCGCAGTTCCCCTCCCCGGATCACCCAAATAGGCAAATAAAAAATACAGCGGCGATGAGCATAGCGCGGTCACTAGGGCCGAGGTTCTAGTCAACGTGTCCGTGAACTTCTTGCGATCATCATCTGGCATCAGGTTTGCTCATGCATTCGTCGTAATCCTATCAGCTATCAGCTTATGGCTAAGAGCTTGTTGGAATTGATGGTTGGTGGCGATCTGAGCTGCTTCCGCAGAGCTGCGTCAGTAAGCCTGCGCGCGTTCGATGGGCAGGCGGACCTGGAAGCAGGTTGAGCCTGGGATTGACTCGACGGTGACCGATCCATTGTGCTTCGAGACGATGCGGTTGACGGCGTCGAGACCCAGGCCGAGACCTTTGCCGGGCGGCTTGGTGGTGAAGAAGGGTTCGAAGATTCGGGAGACGACCTCAGGCGGAATGCCGGGACCATCGTTAGTAATCTCGACAGCCACCATCTCGCCTAATTTACGAGTGGCGAGCCGGAGTGTGCCGCGGTCCTGCAGCGCTTCCAGCGCGTTGGCAATCAGCTCGGTCCATACCTGGTTAAGCTCACTGCCGTAGGCACTGATCAGTGGCAAATTTGGGTCATAGGCGCGCTCGATGATGACGTGTTCGAGGCGCGAGTTGAACATCGTGAGGGTGGTATCGAGCTGCTGGGCGAGGTCGATCTCCTGGATTGGGGCCTGGTCCATGTAGGAGTAGTCCTTGATGGCGGAGATGAGGTCGAAGATGCGCACGGTGGAGTTGACGACGGTCTCGGCCATGCGTTCGACGCGGATGGAGCTGGAGAAGGCGGCGGCGGAGAGGGCGAGAGCCTCGGGCGTGAGCAGAGTGGCAAGCTCTTCCAGGTGGGCGAGGGTCATGGGCGATTCGGCCATGACGGAGGCGATGATCCAGGGTTCAGCTACGCCGCGAGCGGCGAGCCAGGCACGGAACATCTCCTCGCGGTCGCTGAGGTCGAGCGCATTGTCCGGCAGAATGGCGCGGCTGGTGTAGTTGGCCATCTTTTCGCGCGTGCGGGCGGACCAGTCCTGATATTGCTCGAACTGGCCGGTCTGGTTGAGCTTGGCGCCGAGCTCCTGCTTCTGGTCGCCGAAGCGGCGTATCTCGCCGAAGAGGCTGGCAGCCGAGCGCTGAGCGGCTGATGCCGGATTATTAAGCTCGTGGGCGAGGTTGGCGGCGAGCTTGCCGAGGGCAGTCAGCTTTTCGGCCTGCATCTCAATGCGAGTGACTTCGCGGACGCGGTTGAGCAGGACGGAGACACAGCGCTGCGCCATGGAAGGAATAGCGGCCAGCATCTCTGGAAACAGTTCTCTGGGAATGTCGATCGTCCACACCTGGCCGACGGCATAGCCCGAGCCCCCGTAGCCTTTCATGCGGGAGTAGGGCAGCAGGCCCGAGATCTGGCCCATGCGGGCGATGAAAAAGGAGACGTTGCCGCTCTGCGCGCGCCGGATATGCACCTCGCCGCGCAGCATGATGTTCATCCCCATGGGGGTATCCCCTTCGCTGAACATCAGGGTATCCGGTCCGGCTTTGTGCTCCAGGCCGTGCTCGGCTAGCCAGAGGTAGTCTTGATCCGCCATGGCCTCGAGCGCGGGAATCTGGCGCAGGGCGGCTACGATCTCGGCGATCGGACTTCTACACTCCGCGGCGAGACCGCCCGCCGTCTTCTCTTCGATCTCGGAAGTTGTCTCCATGGATTTCGAGTTTACCTCGCCGCAATGAATAAGGACGTGTACGCCGATCCTTTTTGAGGAGACCGGAGTGCACGTCCTTGTGTGACAGGTGACGGTTAAGGTCGACTTAGCGCTTCAGAGGCAGCGGCTCCAGGCCTGCGGTAAGGGTGCGAATGTCGACCGGCGAGGCGGAGCGAATCTTCTGCGTGCCATTCTCATCGAGCAGGATGACCACGAACTCGCCGGGCTGGACGTGGAAGCGCGCGCGGATGGCGGCTTGCTCGGCGGGAGTGCGAAGGGGCAGATTTTCTATACTGTACTTTTCTTCGGCAAATCGCGAGGCGGTGGAGATAGGCACGAAGACCGTGTTCCGCGAAGAGAGCTCGAAGCTATGGCGCTGGATAAAGTCCACCTGACGCCGAAAACCGGGGCTGTTGGCGTCGGGCGCGAAGACGAGCAGGACGCGTGCCGTGGTCTCGAGCTCCGCAAGCGAAGGCCGATCCTGAGAGTCAGCGGAAGATGGGTTCTGCGCGGTACACATTCCTGTAAGGAGTAAAAGCAGCAAAGGCAGTTTCAGCATGAGGGTAAAGCTCCTTGAAGATTCGGGGCCTTCCCGAAAGCGGTCTCTTGACCGTCATTGGGACTAACACTTTTAGGTTATGTGGCTTGATCTGAAACTAACAGGCTTTACAAAAATTGCAATTCACTAATTCTGGTCACTCTGCGACTCTTTCGTAATGCGTATACGGTGAGTGTACTGACGGATAGCAGCCTTTAGAACGAAGTTTAATACGGACGAACCAAGATAAGAATGCCCCAATCTATGCAGCCCGAAGAACAGGCTGAAATAGACCAGGGCATTCAGTTTGAGGCAGTTGAAGTGGCAGCTAGGCTTTTTGGACTGCGCCGTCGACGACCTTGACCGGGTCGAGGAACGGCATGGCCGAGCGGAGTTCGGCGCCTACGGTCTCGATGCGGTGAGCGGCCTCTTCCTTGCGGATTCGGGCGAATTCATGGCGACCGGTCTCGTTCTCTTCGATGAATTTCTTCGCGAAGGTGCCGTTCTGAATGTCGTCGAGCAAGGACTTCATGGCCTTCTTGACCTCGGCGGTCACAATTCTGGGACCAGCCACGTAGTCGCCCCACTCGGCGGTGTCGGAGATGGAGTGGCGCATGTATTCTAGGCCGCCGCGGTACATCAGGTCGACGATGAGCTTGAGCTCGTGCAGGCACTCGAAGTAGGCGAGCTCGGGCTGGTAGCCTGCCTCGACCAGTGTCTCGAAGCCTGCCTTGACCAGGGCGGAGGTACCACCGCAGAGGACGGCCTGCTCGCCGAAGAGGTCAGTCTCGGTCTCTTCGGTGAACGTGGTTGCGAGCACTCCGGCGCGGGTGCAGCCGATGCCCTTGGCATAGGAGAGCGCGAGAGCGAGAGCGTTGCCGGAGGCGTCCTGCTCGACGGCGACGAGGCCAGGTACGCCGCCGCCTTCGGTGAAGACCTCGCGAACGCGGTGGCCGGGGCTCTTGGGTGCGACGAGAGAGACATCCACCGTGGCAGGCGGCTGGATGGTGCGGAAGCGGATGTTGAAGCCGTGCGCGAACATGAGCGTGACGTTGGGCTTCATGTTCGGCTCAATCTCGGCGTGGTAGACCTTCGCGGCGGTCTGGTCGGGGGTAAGGTTCATGATGACGTCAGCCCACTTGGAGACTTCGGCAACGGTACCGACAACGAGGCCGGCTTTGCGGGCGCGGTCGGCGTTGGGCGAGTCGGCGCGGAGGCCTACGCGGACGTCTACGCCGGAGTCCTTGAGGTTAAGGGCGTGAGCGTGGCCCTGAGAGCCGTAGCCGATGATGGCAACCTTCTTCGCCTGAATGAGAGAGAGGTCTGCGTCCTGGTCGTGGTATGTCTTTGCCATGATGTTTGTGCTGATTCCTTTTCTGTCTGTGGTGGCTCCCGGATGGGAGCTGATTCTTCTAATGGCGTGGAAATAAGTGGATGCTGGGTCAATGTGTTTCGAGGTATCGAAGGAGAAAAGTTACAACATCTCTTTCGTGCCGCCTGCGAAGTAAAATGCGATCGCTTTTCTGTTGCTTTAATTCTACGCCTTTGGACGAGGGTCTATGACTATTCAAGCCGCTGGATGGGATGGAATGTGCCGATGAAATCCTGGCGGTAGGTGGGGTTGTTGTCGGCGATGGCTACGATGGCCCAGGGTTTATGGGGGGTGGTTACTTTGAGTGTCCAGGTGAGGGTTTGCTCGTGGCCTGGGGACAGGGTAGTGGGGGATGGTGGGGGTGGAGTTGCGGCATTGAAGGTGCGGAGCTGGAGGGAGTGAAGGCCGGAGCCGGTGAGCCGAGCCGTCACGTGGAGTTCACCGGTCTCGCGTGCGGGGACGACGGTGAGATCGATCTGGATGGGGTGGGCAATGTCGGCGAGGTTGTAGCGGCCGCCGGCAAGCAGCGAGACAAAGAAGACCCGGGCGCCGGAGGAGAGCGTGTAGTTGCCGGGGGGGACTGTGCGGGTGAAGGGGCCGGTGGGGAGGTGGATCGTCGCCCCGGTGCGGGCCTCGCGCAGTTTGGTCGGGGCCGAGGCGGTGCCGGTGATCTGCGCGGGCATGGCGATGGAGGCCAGGCTGAAGAGCAGGCGACTTACCGGGACGACCCACATCTCTTTATAGGTCGCGCGGTTTTCGGCGGGCCAGTAGGGGCTGTCGTCCTTGCGCGAGTCCATGCCGACGGGCAGCGCGCCCGTGAGGTCGCGGGTGCAGTAGGCGAAGAGCGGCTGGAAGTCGTAGCCCTCGCCGTACATCAGGCTCTGCGAGAACGGATTGCCGCCGAAGACCCACTGGAGCTGACGGCGGACGACATCCTGCGCGAGTGCGCTGTTGCGTAAGAGCGCAGCTGAGGCGTGTGAGGCGGTGCCGGCCATATGCACGGCGGTATTGCCATGGAAGAGATTGTCGACCCAGATCGGGAAGACGCGCAGGCGATACTCCGCGCTGGGGCTGGTGCTGCCCAGGCGGGTACCGGCATTGAACTGGGTAAGCACGGCTTCGGGATCTTTGCTGCGGAGGTCGACGAGCTCGCTCGAGTGCCAGACGGAGTTGGGGATGAGGCCGTAGGGTGCGGAGATAGCAGTTCCCTGCTGCTGGAAGTATTCGGAGTGCAGGAGTGCGGCGGCGTACCAGTCCATCCAGTCCGGGTGGTCGGGGAAGGTCTCGCACAGGGCGCGGAGGGCCATGACTGGAGTCTCTTCGAAGCTGGAATGGTGGTCGTGGAGGCGCTGGGTTCGCTGGGTATTGGTGTAGAAGTAGCCGGTGATCGAAATGCCCTCGACGAAGGTCTGCTCCTGGCATTCGATGAGGAGGCGTCCGAAGTGGGCAGCCTCCTCGGCGTAGAGGGGCCTGGCGGTGGCGCGGAAGAGTTCGACCGATGCGAGGGTGCCGAAAGAGGCTTCTTCGCGTGTGGCCGCGGTCCATTCGTGCTGATGCAGGGTCGCGGCGTAGTCTTCTTCGGCTGCGGCTAGGGCGGAGGAGGAGCGGGTAGGGTCGATGGTCTTAAGCAGGCGCGCAGCGGAGGCGGCGGTGGTGGCGAAGAGGAAGTTTTCGAAGGCAATGTTTTGCGCGGGAACGATGACGTCGTCAACGGTGCCAACCTTATTGTCGGTATACATGCGCATTCGCGCCCACGTGATGCGGAAGCCCGCGCCGAAGCGCGTCTTGAGCAGCCAGTCGAGGCCCCAACGAGCCTCTTCGAGCAGGCGGGTCTGGAGCGCGGGCTCAACTCCCTTCTGCTGGAGCTGGTCGTAGATCTGCAGCATCGCGTAGGTGGCTCCGCCAGTACGGAAGGGGCCCTGGGAGAGATCGCCTGCATCGTGCCAGCCACCGTTGATGATCTTGGTCACGCCGTTGTGGGTGCCTTGCCAGTCCTGATGGCAGACGTGATGGATGCCGGGGACGTCGAAGCCGCAGCGCTGGCCGTAGTAGAAATTCAGTGCCTTCTCGATGACGCTGAACCAGAGGTCTTCGGAGATGGAGAATGGGCGGGCGTGGGTTTCGCCACAGCGAAGGTAGTATCTGCCAGGCTTAGTGAAGGTGGTGAAGTCGAGCGCCTGGAAGTTGCCCCGGCGATTGGAGACGTCCCGCGTGGGGAAGGTGGCGGCGGTCTTGCCGGTGGCGGCGTCGATGAGAGTGAAGTGTGCGGCGCTCGTGTTCGAGGTGAAGCCCAGCTTTTGATCAGAGGGGCGGTAGCCGACGTGCTGGAAAGCGATCTTTCCGGGAGCGACCTGCCAGCCTTCGTAGGGCTCAGCGTCTACGCGATCGAGGGTAATCTGGTCGAAGTCGTAGGTGACAATGCCTTCGTCCTCGGGGCCGTGGCCGGTGAGCGTGGCGCCGAGAGAGAGCGAGGTGACGCGGTCGCGCTGGTTCTGCGGAATCTCCCAGACGACGCGATTCCACTCGCCCGGGATGAGGTTCTGCACGACGTGGCTGGCGACGGGATCGAGCGAGCCCTGGGGTGCGCCGGCGCAGTCGAAGTTGAGCTGGAGCGAGTAGATCTGCATCGACGTGGGGTGGACGTAGACCCAGAGGGCGATGCGGTTGAAGTGGGTCCAATCCTGCGGCGGCGTGAGATCGAGACGCATACCGGCGGAGCCGCCCTGCTCGCCAGTGAAGGAGCCGTTTTTGAAGTTGGCACGGAGGTGGGCCTCGTCGCGGAGTGAGGTGCGGAAGCGGAGGGAACGCTTGCCGGCTTTGGCGCGGTCGGTCGTGTAGGACATGGTGCCGATGCCGAAGGTGCTCCAGGAATGGTCAGTCTCCATGTCGTCGATGAGGCGGGATTCGAGGACGGGCTTCGACGTGTAGCGGGCATCGAGGGAGTTCTCGTAGATCGCGTCGATGAGCGCACGGCGGGGCCAGGGCTGGCCTGGCGCGAGTGGCGCGGCGAAGGCAGCCAGCGTGTGGCCATAGTAAAGCGCCGGAGAAAGAGCGGCCATCTTGAGTACGGTGCGTCGCTGCATGGGTCCTTTGGCTGAGACGCGAACTATTCTTCCTCTTCGTGCAGGTCGGGGAACTCGTTGGGGATGATCTCGTCTGCGGAGAGAGCGGGATTGTGGGCGTTGGGCGTGGGGCGCTGAGTGCCGAGGGCTTTGAGGACTCGGCTGGTGTGGGTGCCGCGGCGCATGGCCATGCGGCCGGTGCGGGAGACTTCGAGGATGTCGTACCCCGACTCGCGCAAGACCTGGATGAGGCCTTCGATCTTGCTCGAGCTGCCGGTCATCTCGAGCATGATGGAGTCGGTGGCGAGATCGACGACGCGGGCGCGGAAGACGTTCGCCAGCTCGAAGATCTGGGAGCGGGAGTGGAGGCCATTGGGCTCCTTGGGGCCGGCGGCGACCTTGATGAGGCAGAGCTCGCGGATGACGCCCTCGGAGCGGCCTACCTCGTCGACGTGGACGGTGATCTCCAGTTTGTATAAAGACGCTCGGATGCGGTGGGCGGAGGTATCGGGCGCCTCGCAGACGATGGTCATGCGGGAGGTGTCTGCGCGCTCGGATTCTCCAACGGTGAGCGAGACGATGTTGATGTTGAGACGGCGGAAGAGCGAGGCGACGCGGGTTAGGACGCCGGGCTTGTCTTGGACTAGAGCTACGAAGGTGTGGAGCATGGGTGGCTTGTACCTCTCAGACGAAAATATTCGGTGGGACGGAGTGCCCGTAATTTGGCAAGGGGTTAAGCTATAGCGGCATAAAATCTCTTACCGAGGGCGATTCCGGGCAGTTCGATTGCGTTGTAAACAATTGCGGCCATGGGGAGCGTTATTGCTGAAGTAGCGGCCATGAGGACGATGGCGCGAAAATCTCCGTTGCCGGGTATGCGGGCGACGACATACATGAGGCTGGCTAATATGGGGAAGTGCAGTAAGTAGACGCTGTACGATATGTCGCCGAGTCGGACCGCGGGCCTGCTGGAGAGAGAGTGGCTGCCGCGTTCGACAAGCCCCACTATTAATATAGCCGCCGCCAGACTTTCGACAAGAAGGGGAACCATTGCGTTATAGCTAGTCTCGAAGCGCCAACCGGAATCGATGCGACGGAAGAAAAGGAGCAAAAGCGTGGAAGATGCTATCGCTGGAGGCGAAGCGAAAAAGTGACCTAGCTGGGTTTGATATTTGAATGCGAGCGCGCCGACGACGAAGCAGGGGATGAAGGGAATTCCTGACTTTACGCTGACGGGAGCAAGGCTGGCAGCGACGGCGGCGAACAGAAGCCACAAGCCCAATCCGCGGCGGATTGCAAGCGCGATGAATGGAAGTGCCAGGGAACCTATGAGTTCAACTCGGACGGACCACATGGGCGGTATGAGCAGGCCGCTGGCAAAGCAAAAACTTTTAATGACCGCCCAGAATCCCACCACCGGGTAAGCCGCCAAAAACAAAGATGACGCTCCTGAGGCTGGAAAGTGGCTTCGCGTAAGACGCAGGACAACGAGCGCCAGCGCACAGGCAAACCAGACGGCGGGATAGATGCGGAATATACGGGCAATGTAAAACCTGGTGAGCGTGCCGATATTGGTTTCGACCAGGCTTAAGGAACGGAAGAGTACATACCCGCTTAGAACGAAGAACAATATCACTGCGGCGTGGGCGTTCAGCAGGACTTCCGCCCAATAGTGGAAGCGGTCACCTGTTTTAAACGCGAATGTGGAGTGATGCAGGAGTACAACGACGGCCGCGATGCCGCGGAGTGACTGTAGCTCGGGAATGTGTTTGTGGCGTAGCTGCATAGTTTGGCTACTGAGTGCTCAGTGTCGCATGTGCTGCTGTGAGGGGCGTATAGCGGACGATGGTCATGCGGGAGGTGTCGGCGCGCTCGGACTCGCCTACGGTGAGCGAGACGATGTTGATGTTGAGACGGCGGAAGAGCGAGGCACGCGGGTGAGGACGCCGGGCTTGTCTTGGACTAGGGCTACGAAGGTGTGGAGCATGGGTTACCTTTCTTTGACCAATTCAAACGAAACGATGTCGTCGTAGCGCGTGACGTAGGCAGCGGAGTTCAGCGGGCGTTTATATTCCGATTCACGATTAGTGGAAAGGACATCGTGGCAAAAATCCTGCTCCTCGTCGAATAGAAAGAGAATCTTCACAGTCATCTCTTCCCCGGACGTTGTTGTCATGCGAACGACTCTGTCCGTATAACTTCGCAATCGCTCGATTCCTTCGGCGCTCATCTATTCGTCCTCGGCGGTTTCTAGGAGGGGATTGCGGTCGGGGCGGCGGACCATCTCGTGGAGGGCGGAGCCGGGGGCGATCATTGGGTAGACTCCGTCTTCTTTTTCCACGCGGAAGTCGATGAGGAAGGCGTGGCCGGCGGTGCGGGCTTTGGTGACCGTGGGGGTGACCTCGGCGCGGGTGGTGACGCGGGCGCCGGGGATGCCGTGGGCGCCGGCGAGCGCAACAAAGTCGGGCGAGAGGATGGGCGACTCGGCGTAATTCTTATCGTAGAACGCCTCCTGCCACTGGCGGACCATGCCGAGGAAGCCGTTGTTGATGACGGCGATGTTGATGGCGAGCTTTTCCTGCTGGATGGTCGAGAGCTCGGCGGCGGTCATCTGGAAGCCACCGTCGCCGGCGATGACCCAGACGTCGGCGTCTGGCCGTGCGGCCTTTGCACCGATGGCTGCAGGCAGCGCGAACCCCATGGTGCCCAGGCCGCCCGAGGTGATGAGCGTGCGCGGGAAGTCGTGCTTGAAGTATTGCGCCTCCCACATCTGGTGCTGGCCTACGTCCGTGGCGATGATGGTCTTTTCCAGGCGGCCCGCGGCCTTGGCCTCGCGCCAGATGTCGTGGATGACGTGGGCGGCGTATAGGTGGCCGTTGTCGGGCAGGTTGATGATGTCGTGGACTGCGGCGTCGCCCTTCATGGCGTTGATCTCGGCGAGCCAGGGGGTAACAGCAGATCCTTCGACTCCACGCTTCGCGCTGCGCTCAGGATGACAAGTTTCAAGCAGCGGCAGCAGCGTGTCGAGGATCTGCCGCAGATCGCCGATCAACGCCACGTCGACGCGAACGTTCTTGTTGATCTCCGATGGGTCGATGTCGATGTGGAGCTTCTTCGCGTTCGGCGCATAGTGCGCGAGATTGCCGGTGACACGATCGTCGAAGCGCATGCCGAAGGCCAGCAGAAGGTCAGCCTGCTGGATGGCATGATTGACCCAGCTCTCGCCGTGCATGCCCATCATGCCGAGCGAGAGGGGGTGATCAGTTGGGAAGGCTCCGAGGCCGAGCAGGGTACTGGCCACGGGGGTCTGCGTGCGCTCAGCGAAGGCGATGACCTGGTCCCGCGCTTCGGACTTCAGGATTCCATGCCCTGCCAGAATCAACGGGCGCTTGGCGGAAGAGATGAGTTCAATTGCCTCACGGATGGAGGCGGACTCGGCACGCAGCATGGGGTGCGGGCGGTGCGCAGGTGGCGCTGCGGCTTCGAAGTCGAAGGCCGCTGACGCCTGTTGCGCGTCCTTCGTGATGTCAACGAGCACGGGTCCGGGCCGCCCCGAAGCCGCAATCTGGAACGCTTCGCGGATCGTGGGCGCAATATCTTCCGCGCGCGTAACGAGGAAATTGTGCTTCGTGATCGGCAGCGTAATGCCGGTGATGTCGATCTCTTGAAACGCATCGGTGCCAAGCACCTTCGACGACACCTGGCCCGTAATCGCCACAATCGGAATCGAGTCAAGCATAGCCGTCGCAATGCCCGTTACAAGATTCGTTGCGCCGGGCCCAGAGGTGGCGATGCAGACGCCGACACGGCCCGAGGCGCGGGCATAGCCGTCGGCCATGTGCGCCGCGCCTTGCTCGTGACGCACCAGCACGTGGTGAATAACGGGAAACTTCCGCAGCGCATCGTAAGCAGGCAGAATCGCTCCGCCTGGGTAGCCGAAGACAGTTGTGGTGCCTTCGCCAGCGAGCGTGGCCCAGATGATCTCGGAGCCGGTAAGGGTCGGATGCTGATTTTTTTTGCTAGCCATGAAGTGCCTCCTGCGAATGCGTTGACGAAATATATTTGCCTGCGGGCGTAAACGTATCACGAATGTATTGCTCAAACTCGATCGCCGCGGTGACAGCGACGAGGGGGATAAGTTCGCCGAAGATTCGGGTCTCGTTCCACCAGCCGCAGACCAGGGCAATGAACACGATGGGAATATAGCCGAACCAGACGAGCTTTAGACGCCGATCGCGGACGAGCTTCGAAAAGAAAAACAGCACCGGCCAGATGACGAAGCCGGCTATGCTGGCGTTCTGCGGCCAGTGGTGAGGAAGCAGCATGATTCGCCAGTTGAGCGTAATGCCGAGGCCGGAGGCTGCGCCGTGCGTGAAGTGGCGGATATGGAGTTTGACCAGCAGCCAGATCAGGGCGCCGAGCAGCGGGGTGGCCCAGAGCTTGAGTTTTTCTTGCTTCGCTTCGCGCCAGTTGCAGCAGAGCCAGATGGGAACCAGGAAGATTGTTGTCTCGCGGTTGTAAGTGCCCACGACAAGCACCGCGAGGAAAAGTAGAACCCGCCGTTCGACACACGCAAGCAGCCCCACCGAAAAGAAGAACAGCGCTGGCAGATCATACGGCATGTAAAAGCGCGATTCGTAGCGGATGGCATAGGTGCAGGCCACTCCCCACAAAACCAGAAAGGGCGCGAGCCAGGGGAAGAGGCTGACGGGCGCGAACTGCTTACGTAACCTGATCGTGATCGCGCCGGTACCGAGGATCGAAAGCACGTCGACGAACTCGAGCATGAGATTGTCCGGGCCGAGGCAGCTTTGCTTGAAGATCACGGCGAGGTGAATCATCATTGGGCTAAGAGCAGCCCAATGCAGAATGGGCACCATGAGGCAGCGGCCCTGGAAGGGCATGTAGCCGCGCCAGTTCTCATAGTTGGCAAACCACCATTGCCAGTCGGACTGCTGCGGAATCGAGCGCCCAATGAGAATCGCAGCGAAGAGAAACAGCACGACCGGTAGCGCTCGGTGCGTGGGGACTGCCGCCACCCTGCTGATCCCTTCATCGGCGAGGGGGGACTTCGTCGAGGTGCGAATCACGACACCTCCTTTTGCTGCACGATAGGAGTGCTGGGGAAAGCATGGTTGGAACGGCGGCGCGCGAAGAGGATTCTCAGGCGGTCCTTGAAACGATTGCAGGGATCTCCGGCAAGGATGCCAAACATCATGGCAACCGCGAGGAGCAGGAGTTTCGGCCAGGCGTGCTGGTGATTGTATGGAATGAGCGCGGCAGCCAAAATGAACATCGGGTAGTGGAAGAGATATATCGGGAAAGTACCTTCAGAGACGAACCTGATCTGTTTAACAAAAGCAGGCCCGAGTGTGCGATCCCATCGTCTGGCGATGAAGAGTATGCCCATGAATATCGGGAGCCAGACTATGCCGAAGGCATAATCTATCGGCGTCAGGCGGTTCTGGTGAATGGCTGTGGATGACAATGCCGACCGATGTAACAACGCGTGATGCGCTATTCGAACCCACAGAACGGATGCAGCGAACAAGAGGCTCGCCGCAAAGGATCGAAAAAGGTTATGCGCCGTCGTACCCGCAAGATTCCAGCGCTGATATAGATCGTGGATGAAGCAGCCCGCGATCCATAACGGCGCGAGATACAGAATATGCGGACCAACAACCAGGCAGAGGAGAAGTATCGCCAGCCAGCGGCCTATCCCGGACAGATAGAAGAAGAAGCCATAACCCAGGTAGTAGGCCATCTCGTAATTGACCGACCAGTACGGCGAGTTGGAAAGTGGCTCGATCGTATGCTGCCATAGCTGGCCTGCGAACGCGAGGTTAGCAAGCACATGCAGGATTGGACGCGGGCTGTAGGTAGAGTCAAATTGGACATAGAAGGCGGGATTGAAATGGCGCCCGACCGTATCCGCGATCAGGGTGAAGAGCAGCGCGGGAATGGCTACGGAGTAAATTCTCGAAAGCCGATCTCCCATGTAAGTGCGGAGAGTTGAGGCGCGCAACGTGGTGACGTAGCGTATGATAAACCCCGAGAGCACGAAAAAGACCGCGACTGCGCACCTCGCCTGGGGGGTGCGATCTCCCCAGCCGGTGGAACACCACGGCAGCGTGTGATGACCGAACGCCACGACCACGCTCGCGAGCACGCGGATGATGTCGAGCATCAGGGATTCGGAGGTCAGCAGCCGTTGGGTTCTCATCTTCTCGCGAACTTTCGATTAGAACAGTTGAAAATCAGGAACAAAATTATGAGGTGATCGCTCCTTCACTGGCGGAGCTTACGGAGTTGGCGAATTTGGCGAAGACGCCGCGCGTGAAGCGGGGGGCGGGCGGCGTGAAGGACTTCAGGCGGGCGGCGATCTCTTCGGCGGGTACGTTGAGGTTGAGTTCGCGCTTGGCGATGTCGAAGGTGATGGTGTCGCCTTCGTGGACGGCGGCGATGGGGCCGCCGAGGAAGGCTTCGGGGGCGACGTGACCGGCCATCAACCCCCGCGTAGCACCAGAAAAACGCCCGTCGGTTAGGAGAGCGACGGAGTCGCTCAACTCGGGGATGCCTTTGACAGCAGCGGTGACGGCAAGCATCTCGCGCATGCCGGGACCGCCCTTGGGGCCTTCGTAGCGGATGACGAGGACGTCGCCCGGGTTGATCTTTCCTGCTTCAACGGCGGCGTGGCAGGAGTCCTCATCGTCGAAGACGCGGGCGGTGCCCGTATGGTGGACGCGCTCGTGCCCGGCGACCTTGATCACTGCGCCTTCCGGGGCGAGGTTGCCCTTCATGATGACGAGGCCGCCTGTCGCCTTGAGTGGATCGGACCATTGTCGTATAACCGGCTGATTGGGAGCCTCGACCGCAAGCGCGGCCTCTTCCGCAAGCGTCTTTCCGGACACCGTCGGTTGCGCCGCATGCAAAATTCCCTTCTCGATCAATCGCGCTGCAAGAACGCGAGAGCCACCGGCGGCCTGGTAGTCGCTGGCGACGTACTTGCCCCCGGGGGAGAGGTCGCAGATGAAGGGGGTGCGCTCGCTGATGTCGTCGAAGTCCTGCATCTCGAGCGGGACGCCGAGCTCGCGCGCGATGGCGATGAGGTGGAGGACCGCGTTCGTCGATCCACCAGACGCGCATACCGCAGCGATGGCGTTTTCGAGCGCTTCGCGGGTGAGGATCTGGCGCGGAGTCAGGCCGCGCCGTGCAAGGTCCATGACCAGCCGTCCTGCCTGGCGCGAAGCTTCGTGTTTTTCGGGCGACATGGCGGGGACGCCGGTGAGATTGAAGGGCGAGATGCCGAGGAACTCGCCCGCCATGGCCATGGTGTTCGCGGTGAACTGACCGCCGCAGGCTCCGGGGCCAGGACAGGCGGCGCCTTCGAGGTCTTCGAGCTGCTGGTCAGTGATCTTTCCAGCCGCGTGCGAACCCATGCCTTCGAAGACGTTGAGGATGGTGATGTCTTTGTGGCTGCCGTCGGGCTGCTTAAGGTGGCCTGGCGCGATCGAGCCGCCGTAGAGCATGAGGCCGGGGATGTCGAGCCGAGCGAGCGCCATGATGGCGGCGGGCATGTTCTTGTCGCAGCCGGCGATGCAGACGAGGCCGTCGAAGGAGTTGCCGCGGGCGACCAGCTCGATGGAGTCGGCGATGACTTCGCGGGAGATGAGCGACGCCTTCATTCCTTGAGTTCCCATGGTGATTCCGTCGGAGATGGTGACGGTGTTGAACTCCATCGGCGTGCCGCCGGCGTCGCGGATGCCTTGCTTCACGGCAGCAGCAACATCGCGCAGATGGAAGTTGCAGGGGCCGATCTCTGTCCAGGTGTTGGCGACTCCAATGATGGGCTTGTGCAGGTCTTCTTTGCTGAAGCCCACGCCACGCAGGTAAGAGCGGGCTGCGGCGCGGTTCGGGCCTTCGGTCAGGACGATGGAGTTCTTCTTTGCGGGATCGAGTGGCATAGGCCTATTTCTTTCCTTCGTGCGAGGGACGAGTTTTCGTTGGAGGCGTCGGGGGCGCGGGGGTTGGAATTCTGGTTTCTATGGTTTCGAAGTCATGCACCAGGTTCATGGCGATGCGGTTCACGTATTGCGGAGTCGTCTGGGGCATGAACTCCTCGAAGGCCCAGAGAAGCATGCCCGTCTTTGTGTCAAAAATAGTAAGTCTCAGAACGGAATCCCGGTCGATGGCAAGGCGCATCGATAGCTCGGCATCAGAGGGCTTCGCGGTAAGGGTATAGCGTCCGCTAGCCGCTAACTCGCGCTCCATGTCGTCGTACGCCCAATTCCCTACTATCGGTGGGAGTGTGGGGGTCCGATTTCCAGCGTAACCGACGAAGATAGTTTTAGCGGCGGCGAATTGCGACGGTACTGGAACAGGAGCTGCTTTCTGCGCGATAGCAGTTGTGGCTATGAGCAGCAGAATCGACCGGATGAGTGCGGTTTGAAGGTTCATATCGTTTTCCTTTAGCCTCTCGTACTCTTGAATGTCTCTACGTCTGGGCTTCGGTCATCGTGATCTGTTCTGATCTGTCTCATCTTTCTTGATTTCTGGGCTAAGCCACTGCTTGCGACGTTGGATTGAACTGGGGCCTTCCGTGAGAACGATGGAGTTTTTTTTGATTGATTTCGCTGCGCAGCGGTCACGCTTTCACAGGTCTGCTGTTGGTGGTTACTGCTGCGGTTCTTTGCCGGCGGCAAGCGCCTTCAGGTCGCTTGCTATCTTTGCGGAAGCGTCGTCGATATTTTTCGCAAGCGTCTTGTCGCGGACTCCAATAGCGAGGGGCACGTCGATCGTCCAGAGCAACGCTTGCGTCTTGCTATCGCGAATCGTAAGTCGCAGCGATTCGGCCGGTACGCTCGATGCATTTCCAAGAGTCATAAAAATTGAGATCTCCATTGTGAGATCGGCGCCAGTCGGAGCGGGGACCAGACGATACTGCTTGAGAGTCGTGAGTGCGTTGTACATACTCTCATACGACGCATTGGTATAGAACGTGGCTCTGGGACCGAACGAAGGAGCGCCGGCCGCCGATAAGAACACAGTCTGGGCGGTTCCGAACTGTGCTGGTACAGGCGCGGCGGCTGTTGTCTGTGCGTGAGCCATAGTGACGATAAACAGCGAAAGCGATAGCGATACTGCAACTAGCTTGAGTTTTGTAAGTATCATGAGACACTCCCCGTTCTTGGTTGGAGCCAGAAGGCTTTGTTGTGTTGAGACTCGAAGGTGTCGAGGGCGGCGGCGTGGCGGAGGGTTAGGCCGATGTCGTCGAGGCCGTTGAGCAGGCAGTATTTGCGGAACGGGTCGATGGCGAAGGTGGCTTCGTAGCCTTGGTCGTCGGAGACGCACTGGGTGGTTAGGTTGATGGTGATCTTGTGCGCAGGGTTCTGCGTGCTGCGGTGGGTGAGGAGCTCGACGTCGGCCTCGGGCAGGCGGACGAGCACCATGCCGTTCTTGCCGGCGTTCGAAAAGAAGATGTCAGCGAAGCTCGGGGCGATCACGACCAGGAAGCCGAAGTCAGTGAGCGCCCAGGCAGCATGCTCGCGCGAACTGCCGCAGCCGAAGTTCTTACCAGCGATGAGGACCTTGGCACCGGCGTAGCGCGGGTCGTTGAGGACGAAGGATGTGTCGGGCTCGCCAGCCTGCGGACCTTCCTGGATGCGGCGCCAGTCGTAGAAGAGGAACTCGCCGTAGCCGGTGCGCTCGATGCGCTTGAGGAACTGCTTCGGGATGATCTGGTCGGTGTCGATGTTCGAGATATCGAGCGGGACGGCGATGGAGGTGAGTTGGTCGATGGCGATCATTATTTTGCCTCCTTGAACTTCCAGGTGCGGATGTCGGTGAAGTGGCCGGTCACGGCTGCAGCCGCTGCCATCTGTGGGCTTACGAGGTGGGTGCGGCCTCCTCGGCCCTGGCGCCCTTCGAAGTTGCGGTTGCTCGTTGAAGCACACCGTTCCCCCGGTTGGAGTATGTCCGGATTCATCGCAAGGCACATGCTGCAACCTGGCTCGCGCCAGTCGAAGCCTGCGGTCTTGAAGATCTCATCGAGACCTTCGGATTCGGCCTGCGCTTTGACGGCCTGCGAGCCGGGCACGACCATCGCGCGGATGTTAGTGGCAACGTGATAGCCGCGAATGACTTGCGCTGCGGCGCGGAGGTCCTCGATGCGGCCATTGGTGCAGGAGCCGAGGAACACCGTGTCGATCTTGATGTCTTCGATCGGCGTACCGGCTTCAAGACCCATGTACTCGAGCGCCCGCTCGAAGTTCTTGCGGTCTGCCTCGCTCGCGGTTGGGTCGGGCAACGGCACGGTGGACTTGACGCCAGTAACCATGCCGGGCGAGGTGCCCCAGCTCACCGTAGGAGTAATGTCGGCGGCAGCGATGTTCAGCTCGCGATCAAACTTCGCCCCCTCATCCGACTTCAGCTCCGACCAGTGCGCGACCGCCTCATCCCACGCCGCGCCCGTTGGCGAAAACTTCCGCCCCTGCAGGTAAGCAAACGTCGTAGCATCCGGCGCGATCATCCCAGCCCGCGCTCCACCCTCGATACTCATGTTGCAGATCGTCATGCGCCCTTCCATCGAAAGCGCACGAATCGCCGACCCGGCATACTCAACCACGTATCCAGTAGCACCAGCCGTGCCAATTTCGCCGATGATGTGCAGCACAATATCCTTCGCAGTCACACCAGCAGGCAGCTCGCCCTCTATGTTGATCCGGAAGGTCTTCGCCTTCCCCTGCGGCAGCGTCTGCGTCGCCATCACGTGCTCGACCTCGCTGGTCCCAATTCCAAAAGCCAGCGAGCCAAACGCTCCATGCGTCGACGTATGCGAGTCGCCGCACACAATCGTCATGCCCGGCTTGGTAAGCCCAAGCTCCGGCCCGATAATATGCACAATTCCCTGCTGCGGCGATTGCACATCGAAGAACTCGATCCCAAACTCAGCGCAGTTATTGCGCAGCGCCGCCACTTGCCTCGACGAGGTCTGGTCGACGATATTCAGCCGATCTGCAATCGACGTCGTCGGAACATTATGATCCACCGTCGCCACCGTGCGGTCTGGCCTGCGCAGCTTGCGCCCCGCAAGCCGCAGCCCATCGAACGCCTGCGGACTGGTGACCTCGTGCACGAGATGCAGATCGATATACAGCAGCGAAGGTTCGCCTTCCGGTTCAGCCACAAGATGCTGCTGCCAGACTTTTTCGAAGAGGGTGCGTGGTGTATGTGTCGTCGTCATAATATTTATCCGGTCGCTTTGCGAAGATTTGAATATCTATGGATTCGATGATTTCTGCATTGGCGGAGCTGCGATCCCCACCGCTGCAGGCGTAACTTCATGCGGCGTGCCATCCGGATCGACCAGGATGGCATGAGTAATGTTCTGCACAATGCCGGACCCCGGACGCGGCTCAGCGGCCCACCGCCCAATCGCCCTGGTCAAAGCCGCCGGGGGGTGCGGCCCCGGTCCACTCACCGTCAGCGGATCGTTCGGAAACAGCCAGAGAGTGTATTCAGCCGCAGGATCCGATGTAGGCCGGTCGTTTTTGATCCAGTCAATCGCCGCGAACACCACCAGGTGATGCATCCCATTCAGGTCCAACCACAGCAGCCCGCGCGCCGGACAGAAGTGAACGACGCACCCCGAGATAGAGATATAGCGATTGTCATCGGCGACAACCTTATCCGGAACCGTCAGATGATCGAGCGCCGTATTCGCCAGCGAGCGATACCGTCCCTCCACAGGCGTACCCCAGAAGGATTGCGGAGCCGTAAGAAATTGCTCCAGAAACGGCACGAAGTGTGGGTCCTGGACCAAATCATTTTCGCGCCCGTCTTTGTTCACGTCGTCCGGCGTGTACTGCCAGATCCATTCCACATCTTCGCGTTGCGGCTTCTCTTTCTTGTTCAACTGGGGCGAGTGAAGTTGCGCCGGGGCGAGCGTCGCCGTCAGCAGAAATACAGTCGCGAGTTGGAGAAGTCGGCTCATAGAGGTGGGACGAATACGTTGCCAAATGGTTCGAACAACCAACATGCCAATAACAGCGAACGACTACACAGCGTGCATCGACTGGCGCCGATCCAGCGATTGAGCGAGCGCCTCGTGAACCAGCTTGCCCATCTCCGTCGTGGAGACCAGGTGTTGTACCGCAGCGTCCCCGCCAGCAGTCCCACGGCGCGCAATGTCCGCCGTGCGATGCCCCGCGCTCAGCACTTCCGCTACGGCAGCCTCAATCGCAGCCGCATCCTGCTCCAGGTTCGCCGAGTGCCGCAACACCATCGCAGCCGTCAGGATCGCTCCCAGCGGATTCGCTTTCCCAGTCCCCGCAATGTCCGGAGCCGATCCATGCACCGGCTCGTACAGATTCACCGCACCACCGATCGTCGCCGAGGGCAGCATCCCCAGCGAGCCCGTAATAACGCCAGCCTCATCCGAAAGAATGTCGCCGAACAGATTCTCCGTCAACACCACGTCGAAGTTGCGCGGAATATTCATGATGTGCATCGCCATCGAGTCGACGAGCTGGTGCTCGAGCGTCACGTCGGGATAGTCCTTCGCCACCTCCGTCACCGTCGCACGCCACAGCTGCGACACCTCAAGCACATTTGCCTTGTCCACCGAGGTCACCTTCTTGCGCCGCTTCTGCGCCAGCTCAAAGGCCACGCGAGCCACGCGCGTCACCTCGGCTTTGGTGTATCGCATCGTGTTGATGCTCTCGCCTCCACCCGGTGCCGACGCATCCTTGTTCCACCAGCGCGGCGCGCCAAAATACAGACCACCGAGCAGCTCTCGCACAAAGAGAATATTCGCGTCTTTCGTCACCTCCGGCCGCAACGGAGAATTTTCCGCGAGCGCAGGGTACGCAATCGACGGACGCAGGTTCGCATAGCCGCCCAGCGCCTGACGAATCTGCAGCAGTCCGGCCTCAGGCCGCTTGTCCGGCGAGAGATCGTTGAACTTGTTATCGCCCACCGCACCCAGCAGCACTGCGTCAGAGTCCATCGCAGCATCGAGCGTTGCCGCAGGCAGCGGCGAGCCAGTAGCAGTAATGGCCACGCCTCCCAGCAACGCAGGCGTAAAGGTAAAGTCATGGCCGCCGAACTCCGCGACTGCCTTGAGAATGTTGACGGCCTCGTTGGTAACTTCAGGGCCGATGCCGTCGCCGGCGAGGATCGCTATCTTGAGACGCATTCACTTACTCCTAAATACAAGGGCAAAGGCTTAACATGGAGGAACACCGATAGAAGCACGGACTAAATGCAGGAACAGGTGAGAGCTTGATGCCTTCAGTTGTTTGCTATGCAATTTCTTGTTTCTAAATCTGCGGCCATCCGTGTGATCCGTGATCGATTTTGTCTATGCAATTGCGTACGGTGGGTGCAGGTTTGAGCAGGGTCAGCAGGTCCTGCTCGTAAATGGTTTTCTTGCGGTCGGCCAATTCGGTGAAGCGGGTATAGATGTCGTTGAGCTGTTCGCGTGTGAGCGGGTGCCCCAACTCGGCGAAGCGCTGCTCCAGCGCGCGGCGGCCAGAGTGCTTGCCCAGAACCAGCGAGTTGTGCGCCACGCCTACCGACTCCGGAGTCATAATCTCGTACGTCAACGGATTCACCATCACACCGTGCTGGTGGATGCCCGAGGCGTGCGCGAAGGCGTTGGCGCCCACGATGGCCTTGTTCGGTGCGGCGCCGAAAGTGATGTATTCAGCCAGCATCTGGCTGGTAGGGTAAAGCTGGTTCATCACGATGTTATGGCTGTACGGCAGCTTGTCGCGACGGACGACCAGTATCGCCGCAAGTTCTTCAAGTGCGGCATTCCCGGCCCGCTCGCCGATCCCGTTAATGGCACACTCCACCTGCCGAACCCCTGCCTGAATCGAAGCCAGCGTGTTGGCCACCGCAAGGCCAAGGTCGTCGTGGCAATGTGCGGACAACGTAATATTTTCGATCCCGGCCACGCGCGAGCGGACATCACGAAACATCTGCGCGTAATCCTCCGGCAGGCAGTAGCCGACCGTGTCCGGAAGGTTCAGGGTCGTAGCTCCCGCCTGAATTGCTACCTCGCAAACCTTGACCAGGAAGTCGCGATCGGTACGCGTCGCATCCTCCGGTGAAAACTCCACGTCGTCGCAATAGATCCGGGCATGGGCAACGCAGTCGGCAATCTGGTCGATCGCCTGTTCGCGCGTGATCTTCAGCTTCGCCGCGAGATGCAGGTCCGAGGTCGAGAGAAAAGTGTGAATGCGCGCCCGGCTTGCAGGCTCAATGGACCGCGCCGCAGCGTCGATATCTTCCCGCTTGCAGCGCGCCAGCGAGGCGATGATCGGTGCGTTCGGCGACGACCCTACTTCGCGGGCGATGGTTCGGATCGACTCAGCATCGCCCTCGGAAGCAATGGCGAATCCGGCTTC
The DNA here is from genome assembly GCA_035943695.1 of Acidobacteriaceae bacterium. Lineage (GTDB taxonomy): Bacteria > Acidobacteriota > Terriglobia > Terriglobales > Acidobacteriaceae > Edaphobacter. Next base: position 146,544 of record DASZBW010000023.1, read on the forward strand.
CAGAATGTCTACGCCAAGCGCAGCAATCTGGTGAGCCATGCGCAGCTTCTCATCCGCGTGCATGGTGCAGCCGGGAGACTGCTCGCCGTCCCGGAGAGTCGTATCGAAGAAGAGGATTTGGTTGTCTGCGGCCATAGAATGGGTACTCTCTTGCTTGTTGCAAGGATAATGCACGATTATAAGGAAGAGAAGTCGGATAAGAATTTCTAATGCGTCTATTCAAAGCAGCCTGAGGGAGCCGCTTGACACGAGGGTGTAAAATAAGAGGACAGACCAAGGAGCGCGGCGACTATGCCTGGCCCTTATCTAAATTTACGTTCTTACTCCCTTGTGCAGCACAGCAAACAAAAAACGGGGCACCAAATTGGCCAGATTTTGTCTCAAGTTATAGATTCTGGAGACTTTGTAAAATAAATCGTTTACTTCGAATACTTTGCGGTTGTGGTCCAGACCTAAGTTATTTGTTTAGAAGATTTTGAGCTTTTGGGTAGGGGGAGGGGGGTCCCCGAAGTAGACCACGGACGAAGAAAGGGAGCGATGGACTTATTTCAGCTTGAGACATTTCTCGCAGTTGCCGAAGAACGAAGCTTTTCCCGAGCCGCAACTAGGCTGCATCGAACCCAGCCGGCGGTCAGCCAGGCGGTCGCGAAGCTGGAGGCAGAGCTGGGTGAAGTGTTGCTCGAGCGCTCTTCGCGAGATGGGACCCTCACCGATGCCGGAGAGGTCCTGCGCGAGTACGCGGTAAAGATGCTGAACCTGCGCACAGAGTCCATGGGAGCGCTGGCCGAGCTGCGAGAGCTGCATCGGGGAAGATTAAATCTGGCAGCCAACGAGTACACCTGCCTCTATCTTCTGCCGCTGCTCGATCAGTTTCGCCGAATGAATCCCCGAATCAAGGTAACGGTCCAGCGTGCGCTTGCAAGCCGCATCTCGGACGAGGTCCTGGTGCATTCAGTCGAAATCGGGGTGCTCAGCTTTCGACCGGACGATGAGCAGATCCGATCCGTAGTCGTCTACCGCGATGAGTTGGACTTCGTAGTCAACCCCAAACATCCGCTAGCAAAGTCTGAGGAGGTGTCCATCCGGCAGCTCGGGGCACAGAACTTCATCGCGCACAATATCGCGTCGCCGCAGCGGCAGAAGGTGATCGAGACATTTCGTCGCCATGCGACGCCTCTGCAGATGGGGGTAGAGCTGCCCTCGCTCGAGGCGATCAAACGATTTGTGGAGATGGGCAACGGAGTAGCGCTCGTACCCGGCCTAACCGTAAAAACCGAGCTCGAAAGCGGAGCCCTGGTCCGCGTCCGGGTGAAGGAGCTTCAACTCGAACGGAAGCTCCGGCTGGTCTATCGCCGCCAAGCCAATCTCTCGCATGTGGCTATGGCCTTCCTAAAAGTTGTAGAGGAGTATGCCGCAACGCACGGCGATCCCTATTGTTTTGTGCCGGAACGCGGAGCATGACTGCTGCGCCCAGGCGTAAGCTCGGAAAATTATTGTCCGCCACCCAAAACTATGGCGGCAGATGATGCGTCTGTAGCGGTAGACTTGTCCGCCGGCGATGAAGCCGGTCTCGACACTGGAGAATAGCTATGGAAATGCAGATGGTTCGCAGGTTCGCCGCACGCATGGGCGTCGTGGCATTGTGTAGCGCCGCACTCTGTTCCGTGCCGATGATGGCGCAGGGCGGCGGCGGTGGTGGAATGAGAATGACCTCGGAGGAGCGCGTGGCTAACATCGACAAAGCCGTCACGCTGACCGACGACCAGAAGACGAAGATCAAGGCGATTTACGATGCCGACATGCAGAAGATGGCGGATCTGCGCAACTCGGGCGAAGACCGCGAAACGCTCCGTCCGAAGATGATGGCGATGCGGGACGACGAAAACAAGAAGATCAAGGCGCTCCTCACCGACGATCAGAAAACAAAGTTCGACGCGATGCCGCAGTACGGCCGCGGCGGCGGCGGTGGCCAGGGCGGAGGAACGCCGCCTGCTCCTCCAGCGCAGTAGCAGCCGACACCCAGGATCGATCGAGGCCGGGACAAGCGCACCACGCGCCCCCGGCCTCGTCGCGACTGAGCACTCTTCCCAGGGAGGGGCATGGTGCAGGTACAATAGTTGTAGAAGCTCGATCTGGTGGATACGGAGATAAGGTGGGCCGAATTGAGGTCTGCCGTCAGCGTCCGCAAGGATCAAGAAGGGGTAGAAACGAAGAATGAAGAAGACGATGTTGTTGGGCGTGCTGATGCTGTCGGCCGCTGTAGGATATGCGCAGGAGAGCCGGCAGGATGTGAGCTTCAGTGGCGTGGGAATCTTCGCCCCCACGATTCACGGCGCCAATACCGTCGTACAGAGCTCAACCGGTGCGTTGGGATTGTTGATGAGCTACCGATACATGGTGACTCCAAAGAGCGCGCTTGAACTGAACTACAGCTTCGCGCAAAACAATCAGAAATTCCTCTTCAACAGCAACGGAACCACGATACGCATTCACTCTCGCGAGCAGGAGTTCTCCGCGGCGTACGTGTACAGCCTCAACTTCAAGAGGTTCAGCCCGTTCGTCGAGGCGGGCGGCGGCCTGATCTATTTCACACCGGTACTGGATGCTGGGACGGGCTTGCTGAACACAAAGATTACGAAGGGCGTCGGCGGGTTGTTCGGTGGCGGTCTGGCGTATGAGCTTAGCCCAAGCTTCGATATCCGAGCTGAGTACCGCGGCATTCTGGTCAAGACACCGAGCTTTGGAGAAAATACTAGCCCGGACCTGAACGTAAACCGATTTGAAGTTATCTCTGTACCGACGATCGGTGTCGCATATCACTTCTAGTTGTTCGGCATCCGCTCTCAGCCCTTAAATGCGGACCAATCGAACTAGAAATCTGACAAAGAAAAGCCCCGCATTCAGATTCAGAATGCGGGGCTTTGTATCGTGATCAAGACTCGAAATCCCAAAGCCCCGCTGATCTTGCCCCGCTCGGGATCTTAGAAAGCGCTTAGCGAAAGCGATAGCCTATGGCGGCTGTCGCAGCCGAGGGAGTCAGGCCATTGCGGTAAGACCAGTGCTGGTATTCGAAGTCGCCGCGTACGAAAAGGTGCCTGGCAATTTGATAATCGATGCCGCCTCCTGCTCCGTAGGCGAAATAGGTGCCAGCACCGCCCTCCGGATTGTCGGCAACCTCCTGGACAACGATTGTGCCGGTGCCCACTAGCGCCTTCGCGTAAAGTTTGTAACGATTGCGCGGAAGAATGAACCTTGGTCCGACAAAGATCGAGTTCTCTCCCAGATCGCCAGGCGTGACGTACGAAATGTAGTGATACTCGACCTCCGCGCCGGCGTGCTGCGTCACGTCGAGATCGGCGAAGGCGGTCACGCCTTGGATTTTTTGCGGGGTGTAATCGGAGTTGGCATAGGTCCAACCGACTCCTGCCTGTAGGGCCCCGTGAGCGGTGGCCGTGGGCAATGCCTGCGCGTGGCCTCTTGCGCTGAACGACAGCACCGCAACAATGGTTCCGATAGTCAGTAGATTCTTCAACATTCCGTCTCCTGCAGACCGGTAGGTTCGGTCGATTAGGTCTTTTTAATGTGTGTAGACAGACCTTTGTTTGGATGCAGATACTCGTTGCATCATTGGCTTATGTCGTTATTGCTGGGGCCCTGCTGCAGCTGGTGCCGTAGTCTGCGGCGGTGTAGCTGTATCGGCAGCCGGTGCCACCGGTGCTTCAGTTGGGGCGGCTGCCGCTCCGCTGTCGGCTGCGGCCGTTGGTGCGGCGGCGGCAGCAGGAGCTGGCGCTGCCGGGGCAGCAGGTGGCGCGTAGTAGGCGAGCTTCAGGTAGACGGGCTCGACTTCGAAGGGCATTTTGTCGCGCTCGTTGATGATGAGTTCCCGTGCATAGGTCATATTGATGACCTGATCGGTCCAGGGGTCAAATCGAAGGAAGTTGGCCAGTGGCATCGCGGCCATTTGATTGAGGTCCTTCATGTTGAGCTTGATACCTTTCCCGACCAGAGCCTGCATCCAGAAAGTTGGGTCCTTATCGCTCTTCACGAGCGCATCACCGATCATCGGAGTATTCAAAGCGGGAAGACCTTTTAGCCGGGCCTGCAACTGCTGCAGGTAAAGACCGAAATACTGAGGTGCATCGGACAGCTCTTTAGCATTCAGCAGCTCGATCGCCTTCTTCGCTGCAGCCGTATTATCCGCATCGGTGTGGTGCATGGGAATCTGCTCGAAGACGGAGGTTGAGGGGAACAGAAGACGATCGCTGAATGCGTACTTGGTATCGAGACGATGGTCGAGGATGATGTGCGCAACCTGGAAGGCAAGGATGGCTTCAAGGTCGCCCTGCTGCTGCTTTCCGTCGCTTGTAAGAATGCTGGTTGTGTCGATCAGGCTCTTCGAGACGATGATCGTATTACCGACTGCGAGAGACTCGAGCGGTTCGGTCAGCAGGGTGCGTACGCGAATCGGTCGACTGGTCTGAATGTTGTTGTAGGCGAGAATGTTATTGGCGAGAGCCTCGAGTGTCTTATCGAACTCCGACGGAGCGTCCAGCAGGCCGGCCTGGAAGAGGCGTTCGATGACGTTGTCTTCAGCCTGTTGCTGCCACTCGCGCTGCGCGCCGAGAGGGCTGACATCGGGAGCGTCGTTCGAGACGTCCTGAGCGTTGACCACTTCCACGGACGTATTTTCAGCATTGGTATCCGGCACCTTAAGGACGTAGCCCCAGACGTAGTTGATGGCCTTGAACTTGAGGGTGTTCTCCGGGCTGCGAGGATCGCTTTCCTCGACATAGAAGGAGGTAGGCAGCCAGAGGTGCGGCTGCACATTCGTGCGCCAGCTATCGAAGTGGTAAAACTCCTTCATCGTTGCAATGGATCCAGCGAAGTCGCCATTGAAGCGGACTACGTTGCCCTCGCGGGTTTCAACCCAGATGCGGCCGAAGAAGCGACCGTACTCTCGTTTTCCGCTAATCGGCTGGACGTCGAAGACGGCGGTGGGGATAGTGCCTAGAAAGTCATTGCGGATGAAAGTGAAGGTGTAGTGCTGACGATCAAAGTCCTTGGAGTCCATCAAAATCATCTGGACGAAGCCGGACTCGTGGAACTGGAGATGGAGACTGGAAGAGATGCCAGTGATCGCCTTCAACGAGTCGAGAAAGGCGAGCTTGCTCTTCTTCGCGGCGAAGTTTCCCTTGTTCTCCTTGTAGAGATCATCATTGATCACTTTGTTGAAGTCGACGCGGGCAAGGTGGTGCTCGTCGGATTCCGGCACCTCAAGCAGCACAGGGTCGGGCTTCATGTTCTGGATGTAGGTCTCGACCAGGGGAGCGCGGTCCTTGACGACCTTGATGACTTCTTTCTCGCGGACGATCGCTTTATCGATCAGCGCATTCTGGGCGGCGGTCAGTTTGCGGCCCGGCATGGTGTCGGATTGAGGCTTCTTTTTGCCGAAGACGGACGCACCCGCCATGGCCGGAAGGGAGGCCGCGAGGAGGAGGGCGATCAGCGTTGCACCGGCGTTGGATCTTGAACGAGAAATCATGATTTGCGGCTCCCTGTGGTGGCTTCGAAACCACCTTGGTAGATAAAGTCAGCGTGTCGATAAAGCGGTCGACCCGGAATAACGTTGAGACAAGGCCCGAATTTGCGATCAGCCGGCGGTACTATCCTGCAAGCTGGAAAGTAATATTTACAATCCCATCCCATGCGACCGGCTTGCCGGAAGCATCAGTTGCCGGTTGGAATTTCATACCCAGCGCCACACGTTTGGCCGCATCATCCAGGCCATAACCAAGCGGTTTTGCAATCCCAAGAACTTCTACCGTTCCATTCGGGAGAGCGCGAATGTGGACACTAACCACGCCTTCCACGTGTTTCTCAATCGCTTCGGTGGTGTATTCGGCCTTGGGCTTGTAGGTAAATTTAGGCGATGTCTGGGCGGGTGCGGAAACAACCGTCGCAGGTCTGGGCATAGGCGGCGGTGTGGCCCGTGCCAGGTTGACTTCGCTGGCGGATCTTCCTGTTCCCGTCCCGCCGACGACGCCATGGCCGAGACCGACGACCGCTACTGCACCCTTGCCCGAGATCGATGTGCTGGTTGGGCTTCCATTCCCAAAGCTGACCTTGGTGGCTGCCGGACCATTGCCTGTGTTGGCGGAATTCATACCAGGCATGCCACGGCCCATGTTGACGGAGGCCACGGCTGGCCCATGCAGATTGCTCACCGGGCTGTCGGACGCTCCCAGGCGAACCGCGGTCGGATGAGCGTCATTATTCTGGACCGAAGCAGCGGCGGGATGAGCCAAGCTGACAACTACAGGCGCTGCCTTCGCGATCACCTGCTGCGGGGCCGGGGGAGTAATGATCGGCTTCGGCGTTTCCATCTTGACGACCGGCACTGGTGGCTTGGGTACGTCAGGCATTTTAATCTCAGGAATGACGATCTTCGGCAGATCGACTTTGGCAATCTCCGGAAGCTTGATCTTGGGCGGTATGATCTTTGGCTTAACCGGCTCTATCTTTTTCTGAATGACCGGGGCAGCCAGCTCGGTGAGCCTCTGGCGCTGGATCGTGCGCTTCGCCGTCGCCGCGCTGATGACCAGAACGACAAACACGATCGTCACGTTGAGGATCAGCGCAGTGGCGGTTGAGGTCTTGCTCTGCGCACCGGCATTGAGGACGCCGAAGTGCGCAAACTGCAAGCTTTCCTTCGGTCCGGAGGTTTCGCTTTGGAGTGGCGCTGCCATCGTGGTTATATTCCTTATGTCGATCGCCTGATCCGGGCCGGCGATCTTGAGTTAAGTATGACGCAATCTTTGAATCCGAAGTAACAAACTCGATTGGAATTCTCTTAGCTTTACTTCCCAGTTTAGGCTTAGTTCGCCTTCGAAGCCTTGCAAAATCCTTGAAAGTGATGATATCGGTCTTGGTTCTACTGCCCCGGACTTCGCTTGTTCTGTGCGGTTACTAATGTCATCGATCTGGCTATGCTGCTTTGAATTCACCTGAGCTTATCATTGTTCAATTGCAGGACAGTCTGGCCCGGTGAAGCCGTATTGCAAAGAAGCTGATGTCGTGTTTCTTTAGTCATATTCCTAGAAGTGCGCGTTCAGGGAAATCACTCTTTCGCAATGAATTCCTATACTTTGGTTGTAGAGAGGATACTTGCGGATAAATGACCATGAAAATACTGGTGACGGGCGGAGCTGGATACATTGGAGGCACTGTTACGAGGCGCCTGCTTTCGGGTGGACATACGGTAACGATCTACGACAATCTTTGCCACAGCAAACGCGCCTCAGTAGCGGCCGGCGCGGCTTTTGTAGAGGGAGACATTGCCGATCGAACACTGCTCGAAGAGACGCTGAAGGCTGGTTCATTCGATGGGGTAATGCACTTTGCGGCACTGATCGAAGCGGGCGAGAGCATGCAGCGTCCGGAGATTTACTTTCGCAATAATACTGCGGGAACCCTATCTCTCCTGGAGGCGATGGTAGCTACGGGACACAACCGGCTGGTATTCAGTTCAACTGCCGCCTGCTATGGCGAGCCGGTGACGACGCCAATCTTGGAAAACGCTAAACTTGAGCCGACCAATGCATACGGCGAGAGCAAATTGCTGGTGGAACATATGCTGCGGTGGTTCAATCTGATACACGGATTTCGCTATTCGAGCCTGCGGTATTTCAACGTCGCGGGGGCGATTGACGGGTATGGAGAAGCGCATGAGCCGGAATCTCACTTGATACCCCTCATTCTGGATGTGGCAGTGGAGCGGCGGAGGAGCATCAAGATCTTTGGGCAGGACTATCCGACGCCGGATGGAACGTGTATCCGCGACTATATCCATGTAAGCGACCTGGCAGATGCTCATCTGCTGGCGCTCGCGGCTCTCGAGGATAACGACCGGCTGATCTACAACATCGGCAACGGCCAGGGATTCACGGTGCGTGAGGTAATCGACTCCGTGCGCAGGGTAACTGGTCGGGATATCCCGGTTGAAGAATGCCCGCGCAGACCAGGCGATCCTGCAATCTTGGTTGCGGGTTCGGAAAAGATCAAGCGGGAGCTGGGCTGGGAACCGAAGTTTACAGAGTTGGATTCAATCATCGAGAGCGCTTGGCGATGGCACCAGAAGCGCTATGCGTGATCTTGGCGCCGTCAGCGTGAAAGTTTGGTCAGCGCGCGAGTCAGACGCTCGGGCGGTGGAATAGTCTGGGAATCCTTGACAGCGGCGCGATAGCCTCCCATGTAAATGGAGTACATGACGGCGAGGGCACAACCTACTCCGAAGACAAAGCCGAGGAAGCAACCGATTGCGGCTGAGGCGAGGACGTTCATGGCCCAGTCTAGCAGCGGCCGATCTAACAACGACCAGACCAGCAACGGCCCGGATTTGTGACGGCAGGTTTGCACCTCGCGGCGTGGCTAGCGTACCTTTTTTCTGCGGGTGAAATTGGCTAGGATCGCATTGAGTTGCTAACAGTGCTGGTGTGGAACGACAAGGGAGATGTGCGTGGATACGTCGATTGGAACGAATATGGAATCGCTGCTGCGGGAGAACCGGGTGTTTCCACCCCCGGCTGAGTTTGCGGCGAAAGCGCACATCAAAAGCCCGGCGGAGTATGAGGCAATGTACCGTCGCAGCGTCGACCAACCGGAGGAGTTCTGGGCGGAGGCAGCGGCGGAAGTCGAGTGGTTTACGCCCTGGCAAAATGTGCTCGAGGGTGGCATGGGTGACGCGAAGTGGTTTACCGGCGGCAAGCTGAACCTGAGCCACAACTGCGTGGATCGTCACGCTGCGGGTACGCGGCGGGATAAGATTGCGCTACTGTGGGAGGGTGAGCCGGGCGAGGTGCGTCGGCTTACTTACGCGCAATTGCATGAGCAAGTCCAGCGGTTTGCGAATGTGCTGAAGGGGCTGGGCGTGAAGCGCGGCGAGCGTGTGGCGATCTACATGGGCATGTGTCCTGAGCTCCCAATCGCAATGCTGGCTTGTGCGCGGATCGGCGCGGTGCATTCGGTGATCTTCGGCGGATTCGCTGCGCATGCCATTGTGGATCGCGTGAATGACTCGCAGTGTGTGGCGATCCTGACGCAGGACGTGAGCTATCGCCGCGGCGGCGAGGTGAAGCTGAAGGCGATTGTGGACGAGGCAATTGAGCAATGTCCAACCGTCAAAAATGTGGTGGTGTATCGGCGTCTGGCTGTGGATAAGCCTGCGGTTGAGATGAAGGCTGGGCGCGATCTGTGGTGGCATGAACTTATGGCTGCGGCGCCTGCTGAGTGCGCGGCGGAGTGGATGGATGCGGAGGATCCGCTCTATATTCTGTACACGTCGGGAACTACGGGCAAGCCGAAGGGGTTGGTGCATACGACCGGCGGCTACTCGGTGCAGAGCTATCTGACGAGTAAGTATGTCTTCGATCTGCGCGAGGATGACGTGTATTGGTGCACCGCCGACTGCGGCTGGGTGACGGGGCACTCTTATGTGGTGTATGGGCCGCTGCAGAATGGGTCGACCGTTGTGATGTACGAGGGCGCGCCCAATTTCCCTGAAAACGATCGCTTCTGGAAGATTATTGACGACCATAAGGTGACGGTGTTCTACACGGCACCCACAGCGATTCGGGCGTTCATCAAGTGGGGCGATGAGTGGGTAAAGAAGCACTCGCTTGCGTCGCTGCGGCTGCTGGGGACGGTGGGTGAGCCGATCAATCCGGAGGCTTGGATGTGGTATCACCGGGAGATTGGCAAGGAGCGCTGCCCAATTGTGGATACGTGGTGGCAGACTGAGACGGGAACGATCATGATCGCGCCGATTCCTGGAGCGGTTGCGACGAAGCCAGGTTCGGCTACGCGACCGTTTTTCGGGATCGTGCCGGAGGTGGTGACGCGGGAGGGCGAGGCCGTTCCATTGGGACAGGGCGGATTGTTGGTGGTGCGGAAGCCGTGGCCTTCGATGGCTCGGACGATTTGGGGGGATGCGGAGCGCTATCAGGAGGCTTATTTTTCGGAGATTCCGGGGAGCTACTTTACCGGCGACGGCGCGCGCTGGGATGCGGATGGATATTACTGGCTCATGGGGCGCGTGGATGATGTGATCAACGTGAGTGGACATCGGTTGGGGACGATGGAGATCGAATCGGCGCTGGTGGCGCATCCGAAGGTCGCTGAGGCTGCTGTGGTTGGGCGACCGGATGAGATGAAGGGACAGGCGATTGCTGCGTTCGTGACGCTCGACGAAGGGCACGAGCCGACGGAGGAGCTGCGGCAGGAGCTGCGCAAGTGGGTGGCGAAGGAGATTGGTGCGCTGGCTCGTCCGGACGATCTTCGGTTTACGCAGACGCTGCCGAAGACGCGGTCGGGAAAGATCATGCGGCGGCTGCTGCGCGAGCTGGCGACGACCGGCGAGGTGAAGGGCGATACGACGACGCTCGAAGATTTTGGCGTGCTGGCGAAGCTACGCGAAGGGGACGAATAAAGGCTGACTGAACTTCTTCGCGCTGCTGCGGCGTTGTGTGCGGCTGACTGCTGCATTCGACTACCCCCCCTCCCCCTATCCATTTTCGGCATAATCTTCTAAACAAATGACTTAGCTAACAGGCTGTTTTGCAAAATCTTGATAACGAAAGAGATGATTTGCAAGATCTTCTAAACGCTGGAGTTATGGTTTGTTTGCAGCTTTGGGAGGCACAATCCTGAGGCTTTGGATTCTGTCTCGACCTGTTTTGATTATACGCTATCTGTCAACTGCGGCGTCCGGAATTGGTATATACTTTTGGTAGTATCAGAGGTGATCTGTGGGTGCAACGGCGAAGTTGTTTCAGAATGGGCGGAGTCAGGCGGTGCGGCTGCCGAAGGAGTTTCGCTTTGCTGGTGACGAGGTGCGGATTCGGCGGGTGGGGGACACAGTGGTGCTGGAGCCGATGAAGACCGATGTTACGGGTTGGCTGCGGACATTGGATTCGTTCCGTACGGAGCCATTTATGCCTGAGGGACGGACGCAGCCTGAGATGCCGGCTCGTGAGGTGTTGGATTGAAGCTGCTCGATACGAATGTCTGTATCGAGATCATGAATGGACGGCCCGCAATGGTTGCCGAGCGATTTGAGAAGGCACTGATTGCGGGCGAGAGGCTGTTCGTCTCCAGCATATCGAGCTTTGAGCTTTGGTATGGCGCAGAACGGAGCGGCCGTCCGGAGTTCAACCTGAGCCGGTTGCGGCACTTCTTTTCGGGGATGGTGGAAGAGCTTCCGTTTGGGCAGGAAGATGCGAGGCGAACGGGCGAAGTTCGTGCGGTTCTGGAAAAGCAAGGGACGCCCATCGGCGGCTTCGATACGTTGATCGCGGGACAGGCGCTGGCGCTTGGGTTGGTGATGGTGACGCATAATGTGCGGGAGTTTGGCAGGGTGGAGGGTTTGCGGGTGGAGGACTGGCAGGGCGAGGCTGGATAGATCTGGATAGGTGACGGCGCGGTGGGAGAATTACCGATCGGAATCCGATTGTATGGACGATTATCGCCGATGCATCTGCCCGTCCGGCCGGATGGAGAGGAGGCGAAGGATTCGCGTAAGTCTTTGAATATGCTGCCATTGCCTACATTAGTAACATATCCGTGTGATAGTCTTTTCACTGTGGGACGCATAAATTTTACTTTCGGGCCGGACGCGACATCAGATATAGTGAACGCGGACCGGCGACCGGCCGATATGAGATGTGAACATCGTGAGGCGCGGAGCATTGGTAGTGCGTTAATGATGCTGGAAGGAGTTGTACAAATGAAAATTACTAAACGCAGAGTAAATACCGTAAGTGAAGTGACAGCTGAGATGGATGCGCTGGCTCACGCGGCTTCTGTGACTGACCACTGCTATGACGAATCTGCGGCGGCCCATATGACGGAATTTGATGCATTGCGTTGGCGCACGCTTTGTGCCCAACGGCGTACTTTGCAGGCACGCGAGGGATCAGTCGTTACTGGGTGGGTTATCCCCTCGCTGTATGGAACGAACACGCAGGATAGGCCGTCGTTACTGGAAAATACTGTAGGCGGTCTTAATAAGCTTGCGGCGTGAAAACTGCACGTTAGCCGAGTACGAAGCCTGGTTCGAAGGTGAGTGCAATAAACTCATGCTTGAACCAGGCTTTACGCTTGTTGGTCCCTTTACCGACGCTCTGGGTTCTCCCGATGGCCCCCCGTGGCAGTCCGATCTAGCGATCATCTATCCTGATGATATGTACATCCGTGTTGTGGAGCGGTACCGCCAACTATCCAAGCGCGAAGGTGGCGGCGGATGCCTCGATGAATTTTCTTATCACTATGGACCCTGCAAAAAAGCCCGCGACACGGCAGGATTCCCCAACTTCTCCAAGAAGTTCGAGCTCCGCGTAGATATCGATCATGGCCCATACAAACGACATATTCATTATCAACGCGAAGATCATATCCCGGAATCGCGTGTAGTTGGGTTGGATTTTTTGAATATCGATCCATTCAAATTTATTAGGGCAGTCGAAAAGCACCGGAAAGAATCGAAGCCCATGCACGAAATTTTAGGATTCACAGTGGAGCCCCCGAAATGACAACACCATTCAAATACCCCACTGAATACTTTCTCCAAGAGGGTAGGGAGAATCTCGTGCGCTGCTTAGACGCAACCTTCGAGGCGGCGGTCGCACATAATGTCGCCAAAATAGTCATTTTCACGTCGGCAGGTAAGGGCGTAAGAATGGCTGTCAAAGACTATTTATCACAGGAGAAGTACTCTGGGATACGAATTATAGCGGTCACATTTCCGAGCCATACCAAGTTGCCAGCAGGAGATCCGAACGACCATTGCATTCAAGGAGAAACAACTGAATTCTTGGCCGATCACTCCATTCCAGTGGTTCGTGCACATCTGCCATTTGAACCGATCCGCTCACACAACGCGGGAGACGGACTGCTTGGGCAAGACTTCAGCTTGATCGATAACGCTCTGCGCATTTTTTGCGGCAGCATGAGCCTGTGTGTTCAGGCTGTCCTTATGGCTTCTGACGCGGGGTACGTCGATTTCGGAGAGCACGTAATGGCAATGACTTCGGATACATCGATTCTGGTCCGGGCTGCGACTACCTCTCGGTTCCTTACAGACTTTATAGTCCGAGAGATAATCTGCAAGCCGGTATTGTTGACTGTCATTAAGTCAGAAAAACCAGCCCCTGTCCTCGGATCGCCAACCGACGAGAAGCAACCAGCTACACTCGATTTGGCGGCTGCATCCTCTCCTGATGGCAAAGGTTGATCGGTAGGTGTTTGCGGAGTGGGTTACTACGGTATTTATCGCCAAAGCAAAGGCGAAATGCGAAGGTTCTTCGCTTCGCTCAGAATGACACAGATTTTGGGTTGGCAAAGGTTGAGAATGCCAAGCATTTTGCTTAGGCGGGTGCTGCGCGATGGTGGGGCGGTGGGTAGTTAGAGGAGGTTGGAGGCGGGGCGGGTGGGTAGGGTGAAGTGGAAGGTGGAGCCCTGGCTGAGGGTGCTGGTGGCCCAGATGCGGCCTCCGTGCTGGTGGACGATGGAGCGGCAGATGGCGAGGCCGAGGCCGGTGCCGCCCATGGTGCGGGAGTCGGAGGCGTCGACCTGGTGGAAGCGCTCGAAGACGCTTTCGAGCTTGTCGGCGGGGATGCCGCGGCCCTGGTCGCGGACCTGGATCTCGGCCTCGTTGGTGTCGGTGCGGCGGGCGCGGAGGTGGATCTCGGTGCCGGGTGGGGAGAACTTGATCGCGTTCGAGATGAGGTTGGTGAGGGTTTGCAGGATGCGGTCGGGGTCGGCCCAGACGTTGACGCCCTGCGAGTTGAAGGTGATGCGGAGCTGGGCTTTGGCGGCTCCGGTTTGCTGGAGGCCGGCGGCACGGCGGAAGAGGTCGTCGGCGGAGCACATGGTGTAGTGGAGCTCGGCTTTGCCGGAGCCGATGCGTTCGAGCTCGAGGATGTCGTTGACGAGGCGGACGAGACGGTCGGTGTTGCCGGTGGCGATGTCGAGCATCTGCTGGAGCTTTTCGGGGCGGGAGGTGAGGGTGCCGCCGGTGATGAGGCCGAGGGCGGCGCGGAGGGAGGTGAGCGGGGTGCGGAGCTCGTGGGAGACGGTGGAGATGAACTCGTCTTTCATACGGTCGAGGGCGCGGCGCTCGGTGGTGTCGGTGAAGGCTACTACTACGCCGACGGCTTTGCCGGTGGGGGCTAGCTCGGTGGAGTTGGGATCGGGTTGGAGGCTGGGGCTGGCCTGGGCTTCGTGGTTGGTTTCGTGGTGGGTTTCGATTTGGGGGCGGGCTACGTATTCGACGGGGAAGCTGGTGCCGTCTTTGCGCCAGAAGACTTCGTTGGAGATGCGGACGGTGTCGAGGTTGAGAAGGGTTTTGTTGATGGGCGAATCGGTGACGGGGTAGGGTGTGCCGTCGGGGCGGGTGTGGTGGATGAGGGCGTGCATGTTGCGGCCGAGGGCTTCTTCGGATTTGAAGCCGAGCATCTGGAGGGCGGCGGGGTTGATGACGGTGATGTTGCCTTGGAGGTCGAGGCCGAAGATGCCGTCGCCTACTGATTCGAGGATGGAGTCGGATTGGCGGGAGAGAGAGCGGAGGCGGTCTTCGGCGCGGATCTGCTCGGTGATGTCGACGCCGAAGCCGAGGACGTAGGGGTCGCGGCCGGGGGTTTCGATGAGCTTGTTGCGGTAGGCTACGACGCGGACTTCGCCGCTGGTGTGGGTGAGGTGGAGGAGGCCCTGGACCTCGCCGCGGCGGACGATGTCGGAGAGATATTTTTCGAAGCTGAGACGGCGGGCTTCGGGGATGAAGTCGGTGAGGCGATGGCCGGCCATGTCTTCGCGGGTGCGGCCTATGCTTTGGGCGCCGTGGGTGTTGACGGAGAGGACTACGCCTTTGAGGTCGTGGGTGCAGACCATGCCGAGAGAGCCTTCGACGAGTTGGCGATAGCGCGCTTCTGATTCGCGGAGGGTCTCTTCGGCGGAGCGCTGCTCGGTGACGTCGATGCCGGTGGCGATGATGAAGTTGACCTGGCCCTGGTCGTCGAGCAGAGGAGAGGCGGACCAGGCGATGCGGCGGAGAGTGCCGTCCTTATGGAGCCAACGGTTCTCGAAGGGGGCGGAGAAGCCCTTGGCGCGCAGGCGCTCGAAGCTCTGGATGGCGGAGGGAATGTCGGAGAGGGGGATGAGTTTGTCCCAGAGATAGCGGCCGACGAGGGTTGGGAAGTCGTATCCGGAGGCGGCTTCGCAGGCGCGGTTGAAGCGGACGATGCGGCCGGCTGTGTCGAAGACGGCGACGAGGGCGTCTACGGTGTCGAGCACGGTGGAGACGAAGTTGCGTTCGACGGTGAGGGCGGACTCGATGCGTTGGCGGGAGCGGGCTACGGACTCCATCTGGCGGCGGGCGTAGTTGAGCTCGATGGAGGCCATGGCCTGGCGGCTGAGGACGGTGAGGGATTGCGTTTGGAACGGCGTGAGACGGCGGGAGCCGCTGTCGAGGAGGATGAGCGCGCCGATGGGCAGGCCGGATTGGGTGATCAGGGGGACGGAGGCGTAGAACCGGAAAGCTCGGCCGGAGAGGAATAGTCCATTGGGAGAGAAGAGTGGATGTGTGCGTGTGTCGGCGATCTCGTAGACGGGCTGGGTGCGGAGGGGCGGCTCGGGCGGAAGGCTGGCGAGGGGGAGTTCGGTGTCGGCGATGCCGTAGCGGCCACGGAGGACGATGCGGTTGGCTGCGATGAAGGAGATGGCGGCGGCCTGGGTGCCGCAGATCTTGGCAACGAGCTCGGCGAGGTCGTCGAGTGCGGGAGTGGCGGTGCCGTCGAGGACGCGATAGCGCTCGAGGGTGTCGAGGCGGGCGGCTTCGCTGCGAATCGCGTCGGTTTTTGCCAAGGTTGCGGTCATCGTACCTGATTCATGGTATGGCCTGCATGTGGTTGAGACACTGGTACTTTCGGGGAACTGAGTAGCACCTCGGTTGGTTCACCAGAGGTAATGGGTTGCGGCACCGGAGACGATGCGAATGCGACATGCCACCGCTGCGACGGGTGTGACTAAACGGTTGATATACTTGAAGGCTAGGGTTTATTAGGGACGATGGGCCGGATGGGCGAGGGCATGGAAGAATTATTGAGTGGGATCGGGTCTCCGGCGGATGTGAAGCGGCTGACGATGGTACAGCTGACGCAGCTTGCGGCGGAGATTCGCGAGCGGTTGATCGTGGGTGTGGCGAAGACGGGTGGTCATATAGGGCCGAACCTGGGCGTGGTGGAGTTGACGCTGGCGATGCATTACGTGTTCGACACGCCTGCGGATAGCTTTGTGTTTGACGTGAGTCACCAGGCATATGTGCATAAGATGCTGACCGGGAGGAATGACCGGTTCGATACGATCCGCCAGCCTGGCGGGCTGAATGGCTTTATGCTGCGGACGGAGAGCGAGCACGACAGCTACGGCGCGGGTCATGCGGGTACGGCACTGAGCGCGGCGCTGGGGATGGCGGTGGCGCGAGACATGTCGGGCGGTAAGGAACATGTGGTGGCGCTGTGCGGCGATGCCGCGTTTACCAACGGCATTTCCTTTGAGGCGATGAACAATATTGCTTCGCAGACGAAGCGGCTGATCGTGGTGTTGAATGACAATGCGTGGTCGATCGATAAAAACGTCGGAGCGATTGCTGAGTACTTTCACAAGATTGTGACGAATCCGACGATTGCGGGATTGCATGATCGTGCGGCCGGGCTGCTGGAGCGGTTTGGCGGCAAGACGGCGCGGCATGTAGCGCGCAAGGCGGAAGAGGCGGCCAAGGGTTTGATTGGGCCGGGCATGTTGTTCGAGGAGTTTGGCCTGAGTTACTACGGGCCGGTGGATGGACATAATCTTCCGCTGCTGATTGAGACTTTCAAGTTTTTAAAGCAGCAGAACAAGCCCGTTGTGCTGCACGCGATTACGCAGAAGGGGCGTGGGTTTCAGCCGGCACTGGAGCAGCAGAAGAAATTTCACGGTCTGGGGCCATACGATCCACACACGGGCGGGCCTCCCGGCGAGGCCAAGGCTACGGGACAGAAGACGTATTCGGAGATATTCGCTGAGAGCCTGGTAAAGCTGGCGGATGGCAATAACAAGGTTGTCGCGATTACGGCGGCGATGCCGAATGGGACCGCACTGGACCTGTTTCGGCCGCGGCATCCGGGGCGCTACTTTGATGTGGGCATCGCAGAGGAGCATGCTGTGATCTTTGCTGCGGGGATGGCGACGAAGGGGTATAAGCCTTTCTGCGCAATCTACTCGACGTTTCTGCAGCGGGCGTTCGACCCGATTGTGCATGACGTGTGTTTGCAGAATCTGCCGGTGGTGTTCTGCATGGATCGAGGTGGACTGTCGGGTGACGACGGGCCGACGCATCATGGGCTTTTCGACATCAGCTACCTGCGCAGCGTGCCGAATATTGTGCATATGGTGCCGAAGAATGAAGATGAGCTGGCAGACATGATGTATACCGCGATGCTGCATGAGGGGCCTTCGGCGATACGGTATCCGCGGGGCACGGGGCCGGGTGCGGTGGTGAAAGACAAGCCGCAGGCATTGACGATTGGCGTGGCCGAGGTGGTGAAGGATGGGCAGGATATCGCTATCTTTGGGCTGGGCGCGATGCTGCCGGAGGCGGTGAGGCTTGCGGAGATGCTGGAGCGGGAAGGATTCTCGGCGGCGGTGATCAATCCGCGGTTTGCAAAGCCGATTGATCGCACTTGCGTAGAGAAGTATGCGCGGCAATGCGGTTTGGTGGTGACGCTGGAAGATCATGTGCTGGCGGGTGGATTTGGGTCTGCGGTGCTGGAGACGATGAATGAGCTGGAGCTGGCTGTGCCGGTGGTGCGGGTGGGCTGGCCCGATGCGTTCATCGAGCATGGCAAGGTAGAGGCGCTGCGCGAGAAGTACGGGCTGACGGCGGAGGCTGCGCTGGTGAAAGCGCGGCCGTATCTGGCGGCGATGGAGAGCCGACGGTTGGCGTTGCGGTAGACATCGGCAGCAAAGAATATGTTGGCGGCGCTGACGGCGAAAGATTCTCGCAGGTTGATTCCCTGCCCTGATGCGCGGAAACGCGCTCTCTGGATGGTATGCTGGCCGCTGTGCCAACCTTGCAAGTTCATGCAAAGCGAATTGGATCGTGGTTGCGACGCGATCCCTGGTGGTGGGTTTTGCTGGCCGCGGGGCTCCTGCTTCGGGTTTGGTTTTTTCAGCACCAGATGGTCCCCGATGACGATACCGATGTGTATGCGGAGCTGGCTCGGAATCTCTTTCACCACGGGATCTATGGGCTTGCGACGGATGGAGTGATTGGGCCGACGCTGATTCGGCTGCCTGGTTATCCGCTGTTTTTGAGTGCGATATTTTCGGTCTTCGGGTGGGATAACTTCAGCGCGGTGCTGATGGTACAGATTGCTTTCGATCTGTTGAGCTGCTGGTTGATTGCGAGCTTTGTGCGGGAGCAGATCTCTGCGCGGGCAGGCAGAGTGGCGATGGCTATTGCAGCGCTCTGTCCTTTTACGGCGGCATACTCTGCGATGGCGCTGACGGAATGCTTGAGCATTTTCGCCGTGTCGCTGGGGCTGTGGGCTGCGGGACGGTTGCTGCGGGCGCAGGCGGCGAGCGGTACGGATCGTGCGGCTGTGTTGTGGGTGTCGGTGGCGATGGGGCTCGCGATATTGCTTCGTCCGGATGGAGTGCTGCTTGCCGCAGCAGTGATGATCGCGATTGCCTGGTATGCGGCGCGGCAGGGGAGGCTGCGAGTCGGGCTAAAGTCGGCCGCTTTGTGCGGCGTACTCGCGGTGCTTCCGCTGGTGCCCTGGACGATCCGAAACTGGCATACGTTCCACGTGATCCAGCCACTGGCACCACGGCGGGTGAACGATCCGGGTGAGTACGTAACGTATGGGTTTTATCGGTGGATGAATACGTGGTCGGTCGATATTGTTTCGACGGGTGCGGTGTATTGGAATGTGGGTTCGGATGTGATCGATATTCACAATCTGCCTTCGCGAGCGTTTGATTCTGCAGCGCAGAGGGAGCAGACGGCGCGGCTTCTGGACGAGTACAACGCGAAGAAGATGGTGACGCCGGCGCTTGATGAGAAGTTTGGTGAGTTGGCTCAGGAACGGGTGCGGATGCATCCGGTATTGTGCCGGATATGGGTGCCGGTGCTGCGGGTGACGGATATGTTCCTGCGTCCGCGAACGGAGACGCTTGTGTTGAAGCCGGATTGGTGGCGGTTCGATTCGTCAGGCGTGGAGCTGATCGAGCTTGTGGTGCTGGGGATGATGAATCTTCTGCTGGTCGGGGCCGGAGTGATTGGGATAGTGCGTGGGCGGGTGCCGTGGATGGTATTGCCGGTGGCTTATCTGCTGCTGCGGTGTGTGTTGCTGAGCACGATGGAGAACTCGGAGCCGCGGTACACGCTGGAAGCGATGCCACTGTTGATCGCGTGTGCGGCGTGCGCTTTCTGCACTGGTCGCGTCGTTGGCGAGAAGGTTATGGCGCAGACTGCTGCGCAAGCGAGGGAAACGTAATGCGCGCCAGCATGGTGGCTAGCTGGATGTGACGGGTGAAGAAGATGCGTTCGATCTGGTGGCGCAGCACAAAGGTGTGGGCCAGCCTGCCCAGGAATCCGTAGGGCAGGTCGTACTCGAGGTCGTCGGCGATGAGAGTGCCGGAGATGCCGCCGCGAATTGCGCGACTGAGATAGTGGCAGTGATTCCAGTAGGCGAAGGGGCCTTCGAGCTGGCGATCGCAGAAGCGCTCGTTCCAGACGAAGTCGGATATTTCAGCTACCCAGCGCATGCGCATGGGTGCATAAGGAAACGGGACGAAGCTTAGCGTGATGCGTGAGCCTGTGCCGGCTGCTTTGGGCTCTGGCCTAGGGGAGGGGCCGAGGCGCGGTGGCGGAGGAACGATCCTCTCTTCGTCGATGTGCGCGTCCTGCCACTCGGGCATGAGGAGGGGAAGGTTCTCCGGGTCCGCAAAAAACTCGAAGACGTTCTCAAGTGGATAAGGGAGCCATTGTTCTGTTTGGTATGAGTATCGCATCGTCCTCCTCAGGGGTTGAGATGCGCAAAGAAGAAAAGGTGCCCCAGGTGGAGGCACCTCTTTGCAGGTTGCTGAAAACTGTTTAGCTCGGCATCAAAACAGTGTCGATGACGTGAATGACTCCGTTGGATTGGAAGACATCTGCAGTGGTGATCCAGGCGGTACCACCCTTTTCATCGGTGAGCATGATCTTGCCGTTCTTCATGGAGGCCCAGAGCTTGCCGCCCTGGACGGTGGTCAGCTCATACTTGCCGTGTCCGGCCTTAATGCCCGCCTTGATGTCCTTGGCGCTGAGCTTGCCGGAGACG
The DNA here is from genome assembly GCA_035943695.1 of Acidobacteriaceae bacterium. Classification (GTDB taxonomy): domain Bacteria; phylum Acidobacteriota; class Terriglobia; order Terriglobales; family Acidobacteriaceae; genus Edaphobacter. Next base: position 166,955 of record DASZBW010000023.1, read on the forward strand.
ACGTGGTAGGTGAGGATCTTGGTGAGGGTGGCTTTGTTCTCAGGCTTGACGAGGGTATCGACGGTGCCGGCGGGGAGCTTGGCGAAGGCATCGTTGGTTGGAGCGAAGACGGTGAAGGGGCCCGCGGAGTTGAGGGTATCGACCAGGCCCGCTGCTTTGACCGCTGCAACGAGTGTGGTGTGGATGGGCGAGTTGACGGCGTTCTCAACGATGGTCTTCGCGGGATACATGGCTGCGCCGCCTACCATGGGGTCCTGCATGTCCATTTGGGCCGATACTGTGAGTGTCATACAGGCGAGGGCTGCGGCGGCGACGGATGCCAGGAATGTCTTTTTCATGATGTTGGTTCCCTTTCGATCTTCGTGAGGTGCTTATTGAATGCAGAGTGCTCACTAACATCTACGGGATGTGAAGGAGAATGGATTGCAACTATTTTCAAAATTGAAGGCGCAAGACGGATTGCATCTCAACATTGAAGAGCATGAGAATGACTGCGGCTGATTGACAATCGCAGCGGCCGCTCGTCAACTGGAAGGGTGCACTGCCTATGAGGCGGGTGACGCGAGGTCGAGGCGAGTGGAAGTGACGGTGAAGGAGAGTGCGGCTTCAGTGAACGAGACAGGACAAATAAGGCATCGCGATCGAGGCTTGCTGGCGATCGGTGTCTTTAAGCTGCTGGAGGCGGTTTTCTTCTTTCTAGTCGGGCTCGGAGTCATCCACTTCATCCACCGTGACCTAGGGGATGAGGCGGTGCGGGTGGCGGAACGCCTGAAGATGGATCTGGATGGCCGAGTGATGACCTGGGTGCTGAACCATATCGACGACCTGACGGCGCATCGGCTGAAGCAGATTGGCGTGGCGACTTTCTTCTATGCGGGTCTGCGGGTGGCGGAGGGTGTGGGGCTGGTGCTTGAAAAGCTGTGGGCGGAGTATCTGACGATCGGCGTTACGGTGTCGTTTCTTCCGTGGGAGATCTATGAGATCTTTCGCAAGCCCGATTTGTGGCGCCTGGGCCTGCTGGTTACGAATTTTGGTGTGCTGGTCTATTTGGCCTGGTCGCTGGACCGGCGGAATCGCCGGTTGGGACGCACAGTCTAACGGACTTGTCAGACTAACTGCGTACCACTTTCGCTTTTAGTTCGCCTATCAGATAGGTCTAGCGAGGGCAAGTGGGCTGGATATGGGGAACCTTCGGATAAAACACCACATATAGCGACGTTTCTGATTCCTCGCCTAGATATAGCGTTTTCCACATTCCTCCTCAGGAAAGATTCAGTTTCTCCCAATTTAGGGCTTGCCTTCGCTGATTCCCTCAGTCAGGATGACGATGTGGAACAAAGTGGTCGAAAATGGAGTGAGGCGGAAATAATTGCTCACTTCGGATTACTTTACTCCTGTTTTGGTTGTCTCCGGGTCATCAAGCTTGGTTCGGAAGGTTGAGGTTGGAATGTTTCGTGGCAATCACCAGACGCGAGTGGACGAGAAGTTCCGGCTGAAGCTGCCGGCTGAGTTCAAGCGCCGGGTGGATGAGGTTTATGGGCCGGTCTTCTACATCACCAGCGTGGACGGCAAACGGGCCCAGTTGTACCCGATGAAGGAGTGGGAGGCGATTGAAGCAAAGATCGTCCAGCTGGAACCCACGGACCCGGAGCGGGAAGATTTTTTGAACGTGACCAGCTACTACGGTCAGACGGTGGAGATGGATTCGCAGGGACGGGTTTTGCTGCCGCAGGTGATTCGGCAGGCAGCGGTGCTGGCAGGCGATGTGAACGTGCTGGGTATGCAAACGATTTTGGAAGTGATCAACCTCGAAGCATTCGAGGCGGAGCGCAAGGGACCGAACGGAATTGTGGAGATGTCCCGCGAGAAGCGCGCCGCACTGGCGGAGAAGACGAAGGCGTTGAAGGTTTGAAGCGAACGACTGGCCCCCAGGGGCAGCACAGAGGCGGAGCATGAACAAGCCGCAGCATGTGCCGGTTCTTTTAGATGAAGTTTTGGAGTACCTCAATGTGCGGCGTGGCGGCGTGATTGCCGACGCGACGCTTGGGCTGGCAGGCCACTCTTCGGCGATTGCGAAGAGGCTGGGAGCGAAGGGCAGGCTGATCTGCTTCGACCGCGACCCGCAGGCGATGGAGTTGGCAAAGGCCCGGTTGGATGAAGTAAGGGCTGAGATAGGCGACGAGATGCCTGAGGTGGTGTTTGAGCCGCGGGCTTTCTCCGAGGCAGCCAGCGTGATTGAGCCGGGCAGTCTGGATGGATTGCTCGCCGATTTTGGAGTAAGCAGCCTGCAGTTGGATGAGGCGCACAGAGGATTCAGTTTTCGGTCAGAAGGACCCCTGGATATGCGGATGGATACACGCAGCGGGGAGACGGCCGAGCAAGTGGTAAATCAGGAAGACGAGAACGAACTCGCCGACTTGATTTACGAATTCGGAGAGGAAAGGAGGTCGCGGAGAATCGCCAGAGCCATTGTGCGGGCCCGGCCGATATCGACTACAGCGGAACTGGCTGAAATCGTATCGGCCGCGGCCCCTTCAATGAAAGGCGACAAGATACATCCGGCGACGAGAACCTTTCAGGCGCTACGAATTCGAGTGAATGATGAGTTGGGGGAGATCCGGTCGCTGCTGAAGAGCGCGCCATCTCTGTTGAAACCGGGAGGCAGGCTGGTGTTGATCAGCTTCCACTCGCTGGAAGACCGGCAGGTAAAGGATGCATTCCGCGATGCCGGACGCGATGGAATTTATGAAGTGCTGACGCGGAAGCCGGTGGTTGCGGAAGAGCAGGAGCAGATGCGGAATCCGCGGTCGCGTAGTGCGAAGTTGAGAGCGGCAGAGAAGATTGCAGCAGGAACGAAGCAGGTAGCAACGGGAAATAAGTACCGAAGATAAGGTGCAGAGGGAGGGGCGATGGCGACGATACCAATGGCGGGACAGGCGGCGATGTTCGGAACGGAGATGGGGCGCGTGAGCAATCCATCGCAGGCCCGGGCCCAGCGCAATCGCGAGCTTTTCGAGCTGCAGCGCCGTGCTCGCCGCGGACCTACCCCTGAGGTCTTCTTCGCCAAGCACATCGACAACAGCCGGATTGTGAAGGCGGATGATCCGGAGCGGCGCCGTGAGATGCGCAGCTTTACGCGCGTGATGAGCATCCTGTTCGTGCTGGTGATGGTGTATGTATGGCAGCATTTTTCTGCGATCGAGGTGGGGTACCACGTAGAGACGCAGAAGCAGCAGGTGGCAGCGCTCCAGGAGCAGAACCGGCAGCTACGGCTCCAGGAAGCTGAATACAGCAATCCTGTACGCATCGACCAGATTGCCCGGCAGCTTGGCCTTGACGCGCCGAGACCCGGCCAGATGGTGCGGCCCGACGGGTCGGCTTCGACTGCACCGGTGCTGGCCCAGGCTTCAGCTCCGGCGCTTCCGGTTGACTAGGGATTTCGTTCTCGGTTGACGGTTGCCAGAGGCAACGTTGGTGAACTGAGAGAACACAGCCGGGAACACTACGATGAACAGAGTTTCGCGCCAGACCCCAACGAATACATTGACTGCACCGGTGCGTCGCATCCGCTTTGCGTGGGTGGCGATATCGTTCTGCGTGTGGGTACTTTTGATCGGCGGCCGACTGGTTTGGCTGCAGGTGATTCGCCATTCCGAGTGGGTGGACAAGGCGCAACACCAGCAGCGCAGCGGGCAGGAAGTGGCACCGCAGAGGGGTGTGCTCTACGACCGCAATCTGCATGAGTTGGCGATGACGGTGCAGGTGGATTCGATCTTTGCGGTGCCAACGGAGTTGGGTGAGAACAAGGCTGCGGCGGCGGAGATGCTGGCGAAGATTGTGCATACTGATCCGAGCGATGGAACCACATCCCCGCAGAGAATCCTTGCGCGCTTCAATGACTCCAGAAACTTCGCCTGGGTGGCGCGGCGCGTGGATAGCGAGACGGCCCGGCGAGTGCGCGAACTGAACCTGACGGGCATTCATTTTTATAAGGAGTTCAAACGCGTTTATCCGAACAACGATCTGGCCGCGCAGGTGCTGGGCTATGTGGGCACGGAGGATACAGGTCTTGGCGGCCTGGAGCTGAAGTACGACGACGACATGCACGGCACGCCAGGCCATGTGCTGATGGTCGTCGATGCCAAGCGGCATGCGATGCAGAGCGTGGAGAACGAGCCGCTGCCGGGCGAGAATCTTGTTCTCAGCATCGATGAGCATATCCAGTACATGGCGGAGCGTGCGCTGGATGCTCAGATGGCCAAGACGAAGGCTTTGCATGGCACGGTGGTGGTCCAGGATCCGCATACAGGGCAGATTCTGGCGCTGGCTATTTCGCCGCGGTTCAACCCGAACGATTCGAAGCACATGCAGCCAGGCTCGCTGACGAATCTTGCGGTGAGTGATATTTATGAGCCGGGCTCGACGTTCAAGCTGGTGACTTATTCCGCGGTAATGGATTCGGTGGGAGTGCAACCCACGGACCTGGTGGACTGCCAGGGCGGCGTGATGACGATGTACGGTCGCACCTTCCACGACGACCGAAGCGACATGGGGATGGGCGTAGTGACAGTGCAGAAGGCGTTGGAAAAGTCTTCCGATGTGGGTGCGGCCAAGATGGCGCTGAAGATGGGACCGGACACGTTTTATCGCTACATCAAGGGCTATGGCTTTGGGGACCGCTCGGGTATCGAACTGCCGAGCGAGACGCGCGGCCTGCTGGCTCCGCCTAGGAAGTGGGGGTCGACCAGCATTCTGTCGCTGGCGATTGGGCAGGAGATTGGTGTTACGCCTGTGCAGCTGGTGTCGATGGTGAGTGCGATTGCGAATGGCGGGGTTTATATGCCGCCGCACATTCTGCTGCAATCGACTGACGAGACGAGAGGCGATCCCAGACTACAGGCGGTGGCGTTTCATCCGGCGAATCAGCTGCCGAATCCCCTGCCCGATGGCGCGCATCGCGTGATCAAGGAGCTTACGTCGGCGAAGATGCGCAGCATGATGCAGGGCATCGTGGTGGAAGGGACGGGCAGGGCTGCGGCGCTGAATGGATATAGCTCCGGCGGCAAGACTGGCACAGCGCAGAAGGTGGACCCGGTGACGCATACGTACTCGCATACGAAGCTGGTGGCGAGCTTTGCAGGATTTGCGCCGGTGAGTAATCCGGCAATTTCCGTAGCCGTGATTATCGATACGCCGCAGGGAAGCGATGCGCAGAAGTATGGTGCGTATGTGAGCGCACCGGTGTTTGCGAGTGTGGCGCAGCAGGTGCTGGAGTATCTTGGGGTGCCGCACGATCAGCCCTTGAAGACGCCGAAAGAGTTGCAGGCTTCTGCCGCACTGCCTACGCCCGGGGATGGGCCGAGCGAGAACGCGGGCGACTTGAATGCCATGTTTGATGAGATCAATGACCTTCCGGCAGATGATCCGCTGCGCAAGAAGCCAGGTCCGGCGGAAGATGCGGGCGCGGTAAGTGTGTCTGCCCAGGGCACGGTGGCAGATGGAAGTGCCCATGTATCGAATCGGCTTTCGCCTAAGGTGCTCGCTGCTTTTGGAAACGGTGCGAAGGCGGCTGAGCTCAACGCGGGGGGTGCTCTGCCACTGCATGCGGCCAGTGCCCGGGAGAGCCAAAGTCGGCCTGCGGGTTCGGTCGCGGTGGATGCGGGACGGAGCGTTGCGGTTCCTTCTTTTTCCGGCGCCGATCTGCGGAAGGTTGTAGAGACCGCTGCGAGTGTTGGACTCCGCGTGCAGCCCGTGGGGAGTGGGGTGGAACGCGAACAGTTTCCCAGTGCGGGTACTCGGGTTCCGATGGGCACACAGGTTGTGGTGCGGTTTGCGCGATAGCTGCATGCTGCGCGTTGGCTGAAGCGACATAGAATTGAACTCATGCAATGGGCTGAGGCGCTGAAGGAAGTTTCGGTGGTTGAGAGCGCGGGAGCGGACGTTGAGATCGTCAGCGTGGAGTATGACTCGCGGCGGGTGAAGGCTGGCTCGGCGTTTGTGGCGATGCGCGGCGGAACTACGGATGGCAATCGCTACATCGATGCGGCTGTTGACCAGGGTGCAGTTGCTATCCTCACGGATTCGCGCGAGGGGTTCGTGTCGGTAAAGGATCGATATCCGGCCATCGCCGTTGCTCAAGTGGAGCATGGGCGGCGTGCGCTGGCGGAGCTGAGCGCAGCGGTGCTGGGGCACCCCGAGCGGAAGCTCGCAATCAGCGCGGTGACAGGCACGAATGGCAAGACGACGACAGCCTATCTGCTGGAGCAATTGCTGCGCAGCGCAGGGCGCGAGTGCGTGTTGATTGGGACGATTGAGACGCATGTTGGCGACGAGGTGCGGGTGAGTGAGCATACTACGCCGGAGTCATCGGACCTGCTGAAGATCTTTGCGGATGGCGTGGCTGCGGGCGCCACGGAAGCGGTGATGGAGATGAGTTCGCATGCGCTGGATCAGGAGCGGGTGTGGGGGATTCCGGTGGATGTGGCGATGTTTACGAACCTGACGCAGGATCATCTGGATTATCACGGGACGATGGATCGCTATGCAGCGGCGAAGGCGCGGCTGTTTGAGGGTGTAGGAACACAGGCGCCGAGAACCGCCATCATTAATTTGAACGACTTCGCGGTTGGTCGGATGACTCGGGCGGCTGAAGGTTGCGCGCAGATGTGGACCTACGGTGTTGGTCAGTATGTTCCGGAAATCGACGCCGCAGACATTCATGGTGACCACGCTGATTATCAAGCTCGTCATGTAATGCTTGGTGCTGCTGGAACGTCCTTCGAGCTGGAAACTCCCTTCGGTATTTTTGAGGTTGAGTCGCGGCTGGTTGGGATGGTCAATGTTCATAATTTGATTGCTGCGATGGCGGCTGCGGTAGCGCGGGGTTTGACGATGGATGCGGTGGTGAAGGCTGCTGCTACGTTGCGAGCTGTGCCGGGAAGATTTGAGACGGTTGCCAATGATCTGGGAATTACGGTGGTGGTGGATTATGCGCATACGGACGATGCGCTGCGGAACCTGATTGCGCTGGGACGTGAGCTTGTTGTGGCTGGTGGTGGGCGGGTGATTACGCTGTTTGGATGTGGCGGGGATCGGGATCGGACGAAGCGTCCGCGGATGGGGCGGGCGGCGGCGGAGGGGAGCGATCTGGTGGTGCTGACCAGCGACAATCCGCGGGGCGAGGAGCCGATGGCAATCATTGCCGAGGCGCTTGTGGGTGTGCGCGAGACTGCTACTGAGTGCCGGGTTGAGCCGGATCGTGCTGCGGCGATTGAGGTGGCGATTCGCGCGGCGCGTGCAGGGGATATTGTTCTGCTGGCGGGTAAGGGGCATGAAAAGGTGCAGATTTTGCGCCATGGAACGGTACCGTTCGATGATGTCGCGGTGGCTGAGAATGTCTTGAGGGAGCTTCGTTGAAGATGGATATGCGGCTGGTGTTGCAAGATTTTTAAGTGCGATCGACGTGCGAGGTGCTTCGTTGAAATTGGATATGCGGCTGGCGTTGCGACTTTCTGAAGTTCGATTGACTCGTGAGGTGCTGGTTTGAAATTGACTTTGGGACAGGTTGCGGATTGGATTCATGCTGAGGGCGACTTCACGACGAACACCGAGGCGGTGGGCTACTCCATCGATTCGCGGACGATTGGCGCGGGTGAGTTGTATTTCGCAGTGAAGGGTGAGCGGCTGGACGGACACGACTTCGTTGCGGCGGCGTTGGCGAACGGGGCTGTGGCGGCGGTGGTGAGTATGCGCTGGCTGGCACCGGAGGAGATGGATCCGTGCCTGCTGCTGCGGGTGCCGGACCATGATGGCTGCGGTGTGTTGGATAGCATGCAGCGGCTGGCTCATGCGGTGCGGCGTGCGTGGGGCAAGCGAATTGTTGGGATTACTGGGTCGGCAGGCAAGACGACGACCAAGGAGGCTGTGGCGCAGGTGCTGGGCGCGAAGTTCAACGTGCTGAAGTCGCAGGGGAATTTGAACAATGGCTTTGGGCTGCCGCTGCAATTGTTGCGGCTTGAGGCGGAGCACGATGTCGCCGTCCTTGAGATGGGGATGAATCATGCGGGCGAGATTGCGGCGCTCGCGAAGATTGCTGAGCCGGATTGGGCGGTGGTGTCGAACGTTGCGCCGGTGCATCTGGAGCACTTTGCCGACGGAATCGACGGGATCGCGCGGGCAAAGTATGAGCTGGTGGAGGCGCTGCCTGCGGATGGCGTGGCTGTATTGAACGGCGACGATGAGCGGGTGGCGAAGTTCGGTACGGGAATGGGAGAGCGGGCAGTCTTCTATGGAACGGGCGAGGCGGCGGATGTTCGTGCGGTGCAGATTGCGGAGATCGGGGCGGAGGGTGTGGTGTTTACGGTGACGGCCGGGGGCGAGCGGGCTAGTGTGCAGCTGCGGATGCTGGGCCGGCACAATGTCCACAACTCGCTGGCGGCGATTGCGGTAGGCCTGCGCAGCGGCATGTCGCTTGGGGAGTGTGCGGCGGCTCTCGAGGGTCTGCGCGCGAGTGACAAGCGCGGCGAGATTACGGAGTGGCGTGGGGCGATGCTGATCAACGATTGCTACAACTCGAACCCGCGGGCGCTGGACGCGATGGTGGATGCGTTGCTGGCTATGCCGGTGCATGGCGAGGGCCGTCATATCGTGGTGGCGGGGGAGATGCTGGAGCTTGGATCGGAGGGGGAGGCGCTGCATAGCGGTTGCGGTGCGCGGATGGCGGCGCGAGGCGTGGATGTGGTAATCGGCGTGCGAGGATTGGCAGCGGCGCTGGTGCAGGGGGTGAAAGCCGGGACGGGAGTGGCGATGTTTATGGAGACTCCGGACGAGGCTGGGGCGTGGTTGAGGGAGAATCTTCGAGCTGGGGATGCGGTGCTGTTGAAGGCCTCGCGAGGGGTTCGGCTGGAGCGGGCGCTGGCTGAACTGGCCGTCGGCTGAACGATCGCCTTGATCGCCTGGCGGCTGTATGGTTGGACCTTCCATTGCGGCGAGCTCCTTTCTTTTGTGTCCTGACTGGGTAAATTTGAAGGGGGGTACTTTGTATCCAAAGTATCCCTTCTAAACGGGTTAGGTATTGGAGGTATCTCTCCGGTATCCCGTAAGTTGTTGATTCGTGGTTGGATTGGCTGCAAAGTACCTCTTCTAAACGGCTTATGGTTATCTCGCGGCTTAAATGCACAAGGCCCGGACCATTGTCCGAGCCTATATCTTTCTACATACTTTAAGTATAGCAGTTTGGCCATAACTCCGCGCCAACCTTGGCTTTGTCGCAACCTATTCAAAATAGGCTAGTTGTTGGCGGTTTTGGGGGCTGGGGGGATTGACAGGAAACAAACTAGTTGGTCCTCGTGGTGAGGTAGTTGGCTAGAGATTTGAGGGGGTCGGCGGCGGGGCCGAAGGGGGCGAGCGCGGCGAAGGCGTCGGCGATGAGCTGGTCGGCATCGCGCCGAGATTGTTCGAGCCCGAAGACGGCGGGCCAGGTGGCCTTGATGCTGGCGGTGTCTTTGCCGGCTGTCTTACCTAGTTGTTCGGAGGACTGGGTCATGTCGAGGATGTCGTCGACGATCTGGAAGGCGAGGCCTGCTTTTTCGCCGAAGGTGCGGATGTCGTGGACCCACATCTCAGAGTCGAGATGTGGGGCACCCGGATTTGTGCCGGTACCGGGATTTGTTGCCAGGCCGTAGAGGCCTCCGGAGACGATGCTGGTGGTGATGAGGGCGCCGGTCTTGGCGCGGTGGATGGTTTCGACGAGGTCGGCGGTCGGAGTGATGCCTTCGGACTCGATGTCGACGACCTGGCCGCCGATCATCCCGGGAGGGAGGCCGGTCGAGATGGTGCCTGAGTTGCCGACGCCGGTGGCGACTGCGGCGGAGATGTCGCGGAGGATGGCGACAACGGTCGCGGAGGGGGCAGGCAGAGCGGCGAGGGTCTGGAAGGCGAGGGTCTGGAGGGCGTCGCCGGCGAGGATGGCGATGGCTTCGCCGAAGGCTACGTGGCAGGTGGGCTGGCCGCGGCGGAGGTCGTCATTGTCGAGCGCGGGGAGGTCGTCGTGGATGAGCGAGTAGGTGTGGAGCATCTCAAGCGCGGCACCTAGGTCGGCAGCTCCGGCGGGCAGTTCCCTGCCGGCGGCGACCATGCGTGCAGCCTCCATGCAGAGGATGGGGCGAAGGCGCTTGCCGCCGGCGAAGACGGAGTGGCGCATGGCTCGGTGGATGGAGTGCGGCTGGGTTTCGGGCGAAGGTAGAAGGCGTTCGAGCGCGGCGTCGGTGAGCGCGGCGCCGGAGGAGAGCAGAGATCGTACGGAGGAATCCATCGTGTTCGATGATAAATGAGCGAGGTGTGGCGCGGGTTGCGCGAGGGCCTGGGGATCGTGCGATGCTAGAAGGTGTGGGATCGCAACTGCGATTTGAGAAGGAGTAGACGTGGCGAATATAGCGAAGTTTCTGGAAGGGTTCGAGCAGTTCCAGGAGAAGTATTTTGCCGAGGACGATAGTGTGTTCTCGCGGCTGCGGCAGGGGCAGAGCCCGAAGGCGCTGGTGATCTCGTGCTGCGACTCGCGGGCCGATCCGGGGATGTTGCTGGGAGCGGGGCCGGGGGATATCTTCGTCGTGCGCAATGTGGCGAACCTGGTGCCGCCGTATCGCAATGGGGCCGAGATGCCGGGAATTCGGGCGGACATCGAGTTTGCGGTGAAGGGCTTGAATGTGGAGCAGATCATTATTCTTGGCCACTCGGGCTGCGGCGGAATACGGGCGCTGATGGATGGCGAGGGATTGACGGTGAACGACTTTGAGTTCATTGGTACGTGGGTGAGCATTGCCAGACCTGCGCGAGAGCGGGTGATGCGGGAGTTGGCGGGCGAGAGCGATGCAGTCCGCGTGAAGGCGTGCGAGCATGGCGCGATAGCTTTGTCGCTCGAAAATCTGATGACATTTCCGTGGATTCGCGAACGGGTGGAGGCAGGTTCGCTGACGCTGCATGGGTGGTATTTCGACATTGCAGCGGGCGAGCTGTTGGGGTATTCGCCGGAGATTTGCTCGTTTGCGCCGCTGGTGGGCAAGCCGGTAGGCGGCTGAGTTACTACCCGAGAAGGACGCGGAGGTTTCTTCTGCCATGGAGGACCCGCAGGATCAGAATGTGAGGGTCCTCGATACGATAGAGGATCATGTAATCGCCCACGGGAAAGCTACGGAGGCCGGGCCGCAGTTCCTCGTCACGCGCCCGCCCGATGTGAGGATGAGTAGCGAGCAGGAGAAAGCGATCAACGATCGAGTCGATAAATCGGTCGGCGGCCTCGTAGCTATGGCTTTGGGTGGCGATGTAGAGCCAGATTTCGTCCATATCGGAGTCAGCCTGCGGGCTTCGCCGATGGGTCATCGTAAAGGGAGGTTCGGTTCGGCGATGAGCGACGCGCGCCCACGCTGCTTGATGCTGTCGGCTAGTTCGCGCATGGACTGCGGCGTGATCTCGCGAGCTTCGCCGCGGGCTAAGGCGACCTCGGCTTCGTCGATGGCGGCTAGAACCTCTGCGCGGGTGCGCTCGCGCTCTTCCCAAAGGGACAGAGCCTCGCGCACGGCATCTTTTTCTTCGCGCAGGCGACCACTTTCGATAGCCTGGCCGGCGAAGGCTTTCTGGTCGGCGGTGAGCTGGACTTCCATTGTGATTTATAGGGTAGGAGCGGGCAACCGAGGTGTCAAGAGGATGGAGGCGACAGCGCAGGAAGCTGATTGATTGCGCGGCGCGCACGGCGATGGATTTGGTAACATTGGTGCGTGAAGATTATGAGTTTGTTGAATGGGATTCGGGTTCGTTCGGTGGTTGTCGCGATGGCGGGTGCGATGGCGTTGCCTTTTGTGTCTGCTGGTGTGATGGGGACTGCTCCGCTGCTGGCGCAGCGTGTGGTCGGGTCGCAGCCAGGGACGCCGTTCAAGGATACGTCCATGTTCAAGCCGCCGGCTGGGGTACGTGTGGCGGTGATCGAGTTCCAGGATATGCAGTGCCCGGCGTGCGCCCATGCGTTCCCGATTGTGCATGAGGCGGTGGCGCACTACAAGATTCCTCTGTACGAGAAGGATTTTCCGCTGCAGATGCATGCGTTGGAAGGCAGTTTCGATGCGGCGGTGTGGGCTCGGTATCTGCAGGATAAGGTCTCGTTGAAAGTTGCGGATGAGTACCGGGGCGCGGTGTTTGCGGGGCAAGCCGGAATTCAGAATAAGGACGACATGGCGGCGTTTACGCGGCGCTTTTTCCAGTCGCATGGGATGCAGATGCCGTTTGTGGCGGATCCGACGGGACAATTTACGAAAGAAGTGGTTGCGGACAGGACGCTGGGGGAGAAGGCCGGGCTGAATCATACGCCTACGATTATCGTGTCCAATCAGCATGAGTGGGTCGAGGTCTCTGACGTCTCGCAGTTGTATACGGCGATCGATCAGATTGAGGCTAGCGCGGGCGTGGCTGCACCGGCGGCAAAGACGGCGACGAAGAAGAAGAGCGTGGGGACAGCACACTCTGCCGCGCACTAAGCACGGGCGTACGAACTAATGACCAGGCTTGGGATACTGCTCTCCGGGCGCGGCTCGAACTTTCTTGCGATTGCTGCGGCGATTCGCGAGGGACGGCCGCGCGGGGTGGAGATTGCGGTTGTGCTCTCGAACAAGGCGGATGCGCCGGGATTGAAAGCTGCGGCGGAGCTTGGGCTGAAGACGGTTGCGGTGTCATCGGCGGGGCGAAAGCGCGCGGAGCATGATGCGGAGATAATTGCACAACTACGTGCGCATGGGGTGGAGCTGGTTTGCCTGGCGGGATATATGCGGATTCTTACGCCGGAGTTTGTGCGGGCGTTTCCCGATCGCATCTTGAATGTGCATCCTTCCCTGCTGCCCTCGTTTCCTGGGCTGGAGGCGCAGACGCAGGCGCTGGATTTTGGGGCCAAGGTAGCGGGCTGTACGGTGCACTTTGTAGATGAGGCCGTAGATCATGGTGCTATTGTGCTGCAGCGTGTGGTGCACGTGCAGGACGAGGATACGGCAGAGAGCTTGTCTGCGCGGGTGCTGGTGGAAGAGCACATGGCGTATCCGGAGGCGATTGCGCGGGTGGTGAGTGGGGAGTATGAGTTGCGTGGTCGGCGGTATGTGCGGCGTTCGGCTGGGGACGGTTTATAGGCTGGAAAACCCCACTCATGACGATAGAACTGTCATGAATGGGGCACCCGATATTAGGGTCAGTGGATGGTTCTAGAGGGTGCTGGGTGGAAGAGGCTGTTGACGGAGCCGATGACTCCGAAGGCCTGCAAGAGCCAGAGGATGACCGCGATGATGATGATGAGGCGGATGATCTGCTTGATCGTTCCATCCATGGGAATGATGTCGATCAGGTAGAGCACTAGGCCGACTACGACAAGCGCTACGATGATGCTGATGAGTCCGGACGAGAGCATGCTGGTTTCTCCTGACTGATTGGATGCACTGGATGGATGAAGCAGGAAACTATTTAGTGGGAGACATCGCCGTGGGAGTCATTCTCCGGGTGGCTTGCGTTCGGCGGGCACCGCATGGTCAGCCTGGCGCCTGTGTAGGTCGCCTGTCTTGTGGTGCCGTCTGGAAGCGTGAGGATCAGATGGCGCGTTGTGAGCATGCCGGGGAAGCGGCCTTGTCTCAGACCGACGGTGAGGATGTGGGTGTGGTCATCCCATCGCATGGGGATACGAGAGAAGGAGCCTTTCTCATAGGCGTAGGTATGGCCGTCGTCCTCGTAGAGGTAGAAGGTCGCGTTGGCTCCGGGATAGATGCGTAGTTCGAGAGGATCTTCGGGGTCTGCCGTAGACTGCGTGACTGGGCCGAGAGGAAGGATTGTTCCGGCGCGTACGTAGAACGGGACGGTGTCGAGTGGGACGGGAGTGAGATCGAGCGTCTGTGCTCCGGCGAGCGGCTTGCCGGTGTTGCCATCGAACCAGTCTCCAGCGGGAAGATAGACTTTGCGCTCACCGCCCTTGGTGAGTACAGGCGCGGCGAGTAGGCGGTCGCCCAGCATCCACTCATCGTTCAGCGACCAGGTTGCGCGGTCGTTAGGAAATTCGAGGAAGAGCGGACGCATGAGCGGCATGCCAGTGCGGTAGGTGGTCTCGGCGAGCGTGTAGATATAGGGAATGAGGCGATAGCGCAGGTCGATGGCTTTAGTCATTGCGGCGAGTTGCTTATCGCCGAAGGCCCAGGGCCAGCGCGGTGAGTTATGCGTACCGTGGGCGCGCATGACGGGGATGAATGCGGCCTCTTCGATCCATCGCGTGTAGAGCTCGGGGCTGGGGGTGCCCTGGAAGCCGCCGGTATCGTGCGAGACGTAGGGCATTCCGGTCATGCTCCAGTTGAGCAGAGTGCCGGGCTGCTCGCTGAATGCGGCCCAGGTGGACTCGATGTCGCCAGTCCATACCGCTGCGCCGTAGTGCTGCATGCCGGGGGCGAAGGCGCGGTCGATGGACCACTGACGATTCGGGCTGACGGCGCGGCCGCCCTCGTACTGCTGCTGCGACATGTAGAAGAACTCGTCGTAGCGCTGCTCTGCTTCGTCGTTCCACCAGCCGTCCACGCCGTCCTTGAGCAGAGGTAATTGATAGGTCCACCACCACGCGCGGGCGGATGGAATGTCGAAGCGCAGGTCGGTGCCGAAGGGCGCTGGGATCGCCCAGCCGTGGTCCTTGGTGTAGGTGGCGTGATCGCCTTCCACGCGCGGCTTGCGGATGCCGACGAAGTGCAGGTCCATGGCATGCATCTTTGCGAGATCCGCGGCTGGGTCGGGGAAGGTTTTGGGGTTGAACTGCCAGTCGTTGATGAACCAGTCGTAGTCGTAGATGAAGGCGTCGACGGGGATCTTGCGGTCGCGAAATTGCTGCCATTTGTCCTGCACGTCTGCGGCGTCCTTGTAGCCCCAGCGGCTGAGCAGAAAGCCGAAGGTCCAGCGCGGCGGGACGGGTGCGGAGCCGGTGAGGCGCGCGTAGTCTCCGAGAAGACCGGCACTATCGGAAGCGGCCATCACGTAAATGTCGGCGAAGGCCTGGGGTACGGTCCAGGTGAGTGTGCCGTTTTCGTCGGACCAGGTTATGTGTTGGTTTACGTCGGCGATGTCGTTGGCTACGAGGATGCCGTAGCCGGAGGGCGACCAGATGAAGGGGATGCGAGTGGTGCCGTTGTTGACTATCTGTTGGCCGGAGGTGTGGACGAGCGGGCCGGCGTGGTTCTCGCTCTCGTTGCCGCTGCCGTAGAAGCGATCTTCGGGATTGTGCGAGAAGGTAAAGGTGGTTGAGGCGCCATCGGAGGCAACGGTTTTAAGCGTCAGCAATGGCTTTCCGGATGAAGACTTTAGAGCCAGCGGATGCAGTGCGCTCTTTGGATTTCCCGCCAATGTGCCAGCGGAGTGGGTGCCTGCGGGAGGGCGAACGGATTCGCGAGGTGCGACGACGAAGGGACTCGCCGGCGGTACGCTGCCGTCCTGCAGTCCATTGATCACCAAGTGGAAGACGCCAGGAGCGATGGGCGCGCTGACGGTTACGACGGGTTTACGGCCGGGAGGCTTAGTAGCGTCGTCCTGCGCGATCGCGTAGTGAAGTCCCGGAAGGAGGATACACGCGAGAAAGAGTGTGTGAACGGTACAGCCGGCAGATATCAACAGTTTTCCAAAGGAGTGAAGTGCTTACTCAAATCTCTAGGATGACGGGCATGATGAGTGGGCGCTGGCTGGTTGACTTCTGGATGTAGCGCTTGAGGTCGTTGCGAATCTTTTCCTTGATGATGGCGTAGTCGGCTTTCTCTTCGACGCTGGATGATTCGAGAGTGCGCTGGACTACCTGGCGGCATTCGGCGATCATGGCGGGGTCGTCTACGGCCAGGCCGCGCATGACGATCTCGGGTGCGTTTTCGACTGCGCCCGTTCGTTGATTGATAGTGATGATGGGCAGGACGATGCCGCCTTCCGAGATGTGCTGGCGGTCGCGGATGACGATGTCTTCGACGACGTCGATTGACCCGCCGGAGTCGATGCAGACGCGCCCTACGGTGACCTTGCCGACCTTGTTGGCGGAGTTTTTGTCGAACTCGAGGATCTCGCCGTCTTCGAGCAGGATGACCTTCTCAACGATACCGATGCCGCCCGCTAGTTCGGCGTGCCGCTTGAGGTGGCGATAGTCACCGTGGACGGGCACGAAGAACTTGGGCCGCAGCAGGTTGATCATCAGGCGCAGCTCTTCCTGAGAGCCGTGGCCGCTGACGTGGATGAGGCCCTGGGTGCCGTCGTCGTGGATCACCTTTGCGTCGCGGCGCTCCAGGTGATCGATCATGCGGTAGATGCCCTTCTCGTTGCCCGGGATGACGCGTGAACTGAGGAGGACGGTATCGCCGGCGTCGATCTTCGCGAACTTGTGGTTGTTCACGGCGGCGCGGGAGAGCGCGGACATGGGCTCGCCCTGGGTGCCGGAGATCATGATGACGATCTTGTTAGCGGGCGTCTCGCGGATCTGGCCGGGGTTGATGATGAGGCCCGCGGGCAGGTCGAGATAGCCGAGATCCTGCGCGATCTCAGTGGCGTTGTCGAGCGAGCGGCCGACGACGGCGACCTTGCGGCCGTGGGCGTGGGCGAGTTCCATCGCGATGCGGATGCGATGGATGGAGGAGGAGAAGCAGCTGAAGAACAGCTTCTTTTTGGCCTGACCGAAGATCTCGTCGAGACGGGGACGGACGGCGCGCTCGGAGGGTGTGTATCCGGGGCGGTCGACGTTGGTTGAGTCCTGGAGGAGACAGAGGACGCCTTGCTTCCCGAGCTCGGCAAAGGCGTGAAGGTCGAAGGGTTTGCCGTCGGGCGAGGAGAGATCAATCTTGAAGTCGCCGGTGTGGACGACGACGCCCACGGGGGTGTGGATAGCGAGCGCGACGCAATCGACCAGCGAGTGCGTGACGCGGATGGGCTGGATGGAAAACGGCCCGAGGGTGAAGCGGCGACCCGGCAGCATCTCGATCAGCTCGGCGTCGTCGAGCAGGCGATGTTCGTCGAGCTTCCCTTCGACGAGCGCCAGCGTAAATTCAGTCCCGTAGACGGGGACGTTCAGCTCGGAGAGGATCCAGGGGAGACCGCCGACGTGGTCCTCGTGGCCGTGGGTGAGGACGATGGCGCGAACCTTGTCGCGATTTTCCGTGAGGTAGCTGATGTCCGGGACGACGATGTCGACTCCGAGGAGTTCTTCTTCAGGGAACATCAGTCCGGCGTCGATGACGATGATGTCATCTTGCCAGCGGAGGGCCATGCAGTTCATGCCGAACTCGCCAAGGCCCCCGAGGGGGATCATACGTAGTTTATCTTGTGCCATTCAGAGTTGATTTTACACCCCTTACAGCTATCAGCTTTGAGCGGCGGCAAAAGGGGCGGCCAAAACGGAATTTGCATGGCACTCTCCGCCCAATCGTGCGGGGCGGGCTGCATGATCCAGGATGTGCGAATTTTTCTGTTTATTACAATGCGGTGAAATTCTGGAGCTGACGCTACGAATTTTGGTTGATTTCAGGATGCTTATCCCCGTCGAAATTTATTTGTTGACAATGGTTACATTGTGGGTCTATGGTGGTGATGAGCACTATGTGCCTTAAGGAGATTCCATATGCGCCGAATACTGTTGACCTCCCTCGCCCTGCTTCCTGTTATGGCCTACGCACAGGCTCCTAACCCCGCTGCCAAGTCAGCCTACGCTGAGCTCGCTGTGCCTGCGCTTCCTACGGCGGCCATTGTCACTGCAAACCATCCCGCCGAAATAGAAGGACACGTTGTCGTTTCCGACCGCGTTCAGGCCAAGACCAACGAGGTTGACTTCGCCAGCACCAAGGCATTCGATCCGATAGCCCGTTGGCAGTCGTCGGCACCAACGGTGAAGACTGCTGTTTCCTTAGGGGATTTGTCAGAGGAGCTTGGGCACAAATCCGGTCCGGTCGCCGTCGTCGTGGATGCGACAATCGACGCGAACGGCGTACCGCGCAACCTTTCCGTCTCCCGTTCGGCCGGCAAGGTAATCGACGAAAAAGCGCTTGCAGCAGTGAGAGAGTACCGCTTTGCTCCGGCGCGGTTGGATAACCGTGCGACGGAATCGAATGTGTCGATTGTGATCAAGATTCAAAAGCCGTAAGAGCTTCTGTAGAGATTTGACTGAAGTCTTCGCAGGACAGACCTGTTTCGGGCTGGGACGTCACCACCACGGTGAAGGCCCAGCCCGAAGTTTTTGTTGCTGGAAGTGGCCAGGTTGGCAGAGCTTGCAATGCCAAATTCAGGGGTTGAGGATGCGGGAGACTCTCCAGCCGCCATCCGTGTCCAGCAGTAGTGCCTGCGCGGGATGGGTGCGGGAGGTTTCCTCGGCTACCTGGGGAAAGGCACGCTGAATGGACATCTCTTTAGCCCACGCTGCGGGTTCCGGAACCCGGTATTGGAAATCGACTCGCTGGGTGGTGGGGCTGACTTCACGGTCGTTCGTAATGCCGACCACCTTGCGGCGCCCGTAGCAGAAGTTGCCGGTGTTGGGATGGTCGATGTCGCGGTCGAGGGCGGAGTGGCCTTCTCGAGTGAGATCGTAGCTGATCTGGGTTGCGTTCGTGGTGGAGCGTTTGCGCGAGAGGAGGCCTGCGTCGACGAGGGCTTCAAAGCCGCTGTGGCTGGATTGATCCGGCGTGACGGCCTGGACGGGGAAGGTGACGCTTTCCGGCCAGAGGCAGGCGGGTCGGCCTTCGTAGTAGCGGTTGAGCGTGGTGGTATAGTCGGCGCGGTCAACCGAGGCAGACGCGGTGTTGCAGCCGGTGAGGACAGCTGAGGATGCGAACGTGAGCACCACAGCGCTCGCAGCGAGGCCGAACTTTGCTGCCGCTGTGTGTTTCGGGATGATGCTGGTGGTGGCCTTCATCGGTACCTCCTGGCTGTCGGCGCTGGACGGACTGGTCTGAGCTTCTCTTGCTCAGATGCAAGGTGTCCGGGGTCGATTGCTTGGAGGAGGCTAATTTTTAGCGGGCGAGGAGGGAGAGCGTGGCGAGGCACTCCATCGCCTGGGCGGCGAGAAGGATGCTGGTGAGGGCCAGGAAGAGCTTGCGATAGCGGGTTTCGAGGGCGTCGGAGAATACGCCGCCGATGAAGGTGAAGAGGAATGGGAGAGCCCAGAGCCACGGGGCCGTGACCGTCTGCGTGGTGATGAGGGGTGCCAGGGCTAGGAACACCAGCAGTGGAGCCGTGTTGCCGAAGTAGCGGGAGCGGCGGACGAACAGGTAGAGCAGCGCGGCGACGGCGGCGGCTATGAGGATGGGGAAGTTTGCGAGGGTGGCTGCGGGACCGGGCGCGAAGATGAAGCTGCGGAGACCCGTGAGCGAGAACCAGAAGCGGGCTGCGCCGCCGGTAAAGACGTAGCTGAAGGCTGCGAGGTGAAATCCGTAGGAGGCGAAGAGGATTATCAGCGCGCCTAACGCGGAGTAGATGAGGATCTGTATGACGTAGCTGCGGGCGCGTTCGGCGAGGTACATCATGAAGATGAGTGCCGCGAGGAGGCCAAGGATGGCAGCGAAGAGATGGGCTGCGGCGGTGAGGCCGAGCGAGAAGGTGAGGAGTGCGATGCGGGGACGCCATTTGCGGCGGGGGCCCTGCATGGCATGGGCTACACCCATGGCGGTATAGACGAGGCCGTAGAGTCCCCACATGGCGAGGACGTCATTGGTGGGTGTGACGGCGAGAGCGATAACCGTGGGGCAGAACGTATAGAGGCCGAGGGCGAGGAAGCCGCCAGCATTGCCGAAGAGGCGGCGCGAGACCCACCAGAGGCCGCCTCCGAGCCAAGTGGCGAAGAGGACGAAGGGGATGTGGATGAGATAGAGGACGCTGGCGAGTTGGTGGCGCGATTCCCAGGTGGAACCGTTGAGTGTGCCGCCGGGATAGAGGCGATTGGCGGGGGCGCGGAAGTGGTCTGCTGCGAGCAGAGTGAGGCGCTGGACGGTGAGGGGGAAGCCGGCGGCACGGTAGGCGAGGGTGCCGTCGCCGTTGAGGTTGCCGCAGGTGGTGAAGTAGCCGTCAACAGCGGACGGGCGTTCCCACATCTCTCGGCCGCAGCGGGCGAAGCGGTAGTCCGTGGTGGAGAGCTGCTGGTGCGAGATGACCCAGAGGCATTCGGCGAAGAAGATGAGGAGCAGAAGCGCGGCGAGCCGCTGGGGGCGACCGATGTGGATGCGTGGGAGGTTCATGCTGCGGGTTCTGTCTGCAAAACTTCGTTCGCCTTTATGCGTTCTGCTATGGGAATGGCTTCCAGTGTATCGCGGTCAGGTATGGCCCGCGGGTCCGCTAAAATAGCGACTTATGGAATCGCTTACGTTCTCGCCTGGTCGCGCCTTTCTTTCTTCGGATTCGACCGCTGTGCCGTGGACCGTGGTGTTCGAGGATGAAGGCGTGGCCGGGTACTTCTATGCATGCGACCGGTCGCAGCAAACCCATGATGCGAGCATCCTGGACGCAATGCTGATCTATAACGTGGCGGCGCTGGCGAAGAGCGATGCGGAGCTGGAGCGGCCTACGGCGGAGCGGATCGCTTCGGTGCAGTGGTCGCGGGATGGGATGCGGGCAGTGCTTTATCTCGACGGCTTTGCGCAGGGAATGTACGACTTCGGCGCGCGGTGTGGTTACTGCCGGATGGACTTCCCCAACTTTCTTGGAGAGCAGGGGGATACCTGGCGGCGGGACAGCCATGCGTGGTCGGACGGGGCGCTGCAGCAGTTTGAGGCGGCTTTGTACGCTTAGATCATTCACCGGTGACCAAATAAAAGCAGGTTCTTCGCTTGGCGAAGAATGACACTGTTTATCGGTGGGCGGGGATTGCGGTAGGGTTGCAGGATGGAGACGGAGATGCAGATGCGGCGGCAGCTGCCACCATGGGCGATGGGACTGGCGATTGCGCCGCTGGGGTTCTACTTCGGATTTATCTCGACGGCGATGCCGATTCTGCTGACGGCCAGGGGCGTGTCGGTGGATGAGATTTCGAAGATTTCGTTTCGGGCGTTTTCACCTAGCTTCTGGGCGTTTCTGCTTTGTCCGATCCTGGATGTGCGGTTCAGCAAGCGGACGTATGCGTTGGTGTTTGCGGCGATTGCGGCGGTGTGCCTGGGTGCTTCGACGCTGCTGACGGGGAATCTAACGGTGTTTACGATCGTGCTGACGGTGGGGTGTGCGGCTACGGTGATCTTCGGCAATGCGCACCAGGGATGGATGCCGGATGTGATCGCGGATGAGCACTACTCGCAGGTGGGCGGGACGAGCAATATTGCGAACCTGGGTGCGGCGGGATCGTTTGCTGCGCTGGCGGTGGCGGTGGTGCGGTTGACCTCGGCGGCGACGGCGGCGTGGGTGCTGGGTGTGCTGGTGATGGCTCCGACGGTTATGCTGTTTTTTATTCCGCTGCCGGCGAAGCCTACGCGTGGGGTGGTGGAGGTGTTTCGCAACTTCTTTCGCGACCTGGTAAGGGTGTGTGGGACGAGGAAGTGCCTGCTGGGGCTGATGTGTTTTCTTTCGCCGACAGCTTGCTTTGCGCTGGCGAATCTTTTCTCCGGACTGGGCAGGGATTTTCACGCTTCAGAGTGGTGGGTGACGGCGCTGAACGGGCCGCTGGTGGCGGTGGTGTGTTCTGTGGGTTGCGTGGTGGGGATTGGGTTTTGCAGCCGGTTTCCGCGGCGGACGGTGTATGTGGTCACCGGATTTGGCGGAGCTGGGGCGGCGGTGGCGATGATTCTGCTGCCGCATACGCTGGTGGTCTTTGTGGGTGGAGTGCTGGCCTATAACTTTTTTCAGGGTATTAATTACACGGCGTTTTCATCGTTCAGCTTCGAGATTATCGGGCCGGGCAATCCGCTAGCGGGCACGCAGATTGCGTTACTGGCGGCTGCTGCGAATGTGCCGATCAGCTATATGACGCGTGTGGATGGGCACTTTTATGGGCGGCATGGTCTGACGGGAATGCTGGGCGTGGATGCGGTTTCGAGCGTTGTCGTGGGGACTGTGTTGCTTACTTTGTTCCGGCAATTAAAGTTGCGCGGGTCGAAGGCCGATGCGATGTAGTGGCTTGCTGGCCGGTGTTCGTGCTGGATTGCAGCCTTCAGCGGCGCTATAGGCATCACATGGCGGGCAGTCAGATTGCGTGCCGAATGACTTCAAAGGGAGAGGCTGATGGGTATACGCTGAAACGTGCGTTTGAAATTTGCCTGCGAGGATTAGGAAGACCGTTTGCCGATGATGCCGATGGATCTGGATTCTGATGTGGATGCGCTGCCTGCGGCGATGGGGAAAGTTGCGTCCGCAGATAAGGAGAAGAGGCTGCGGCGTGCCGCGGTGGAGAAGATCCTGTTGCTGGTGGCGGCGGTATTTTTCGCACTGCATTTTGTTCATCTGAAGGCGGACTTTCCGAATCATTCGCCGTGGATGGACTGGGCGAAGTATACGGACGAAGGGTGGTATGGGGACGCGGCGATTCGGCATTATGAGCTGGGGCATTGGAATGTGCCGGGTGACTTCAATGCGGCGGCGGCGCTGCCGGTATGGCCGGCGCTGGAGATGGTGGTGTTCCGGGCGACGGGAGTGAGTCTGGTGGCGGCTCGGGCGCTGACGGTGGCGGTGTTTGGGCTGATTTTGATCTGCGGATATGGGTTGATTCGGCGGTGGTCGGGTGGCGGTGGTCGGGTGGCAGCGGCGCTGGGTGTGCTACTGCTGGCGGTGAATCCTTTTTGCTTTGTGTTTTCGCGGCTGGCTATCCTGGAGCCGCTGTTGATTTTGCTGACGCTGGTGGCGTTGCTGGTGGGCACTGCGGCTGGGGCGGCGAGTTTGCAGGCGTGGGGCGCACCGGGTGAGCTGGTGGAGCAGAAGGTGCGTCTGCGCGCGGTGTTGACTGCGGCTGGCTTGGGCGTGGTGCTGCCGCTGATGGTGCTGACGAAGACTACGGGACTGTTTCTATTTCCGGCCGTCTTCTGGGTGATGTGGGCGGCTACGGGATACAGGCTGCGGGCTTTGATTCGTGGGGCAGCGGTGACTTGCGGGGTTGGGGCGGCGGTGTGGGGCGGGTATTTTCTGTTTTTTGTGCGGCCGCGCTATATGGCGGATTACGGATATTTGTTCAGTGCGAATGCTTATACCGGGATTTCGGCGGATACGTTCTGGACGGTGATGCGAGATGCTTTGCTGGACGTTTCGTGGATCGGGTTTACACTTTCGGTGCTGGCGGGGGTAGCGGTTGTTGGGTGGATCGTGGCGCTAGTGTTGGGGATGGGTCGAGGTGGGCATCCGCTGGTGGTGGCGCTGCTGCTTTGGGTGGGGGGATATGGTGCGTTTCTGGCGTATCACGCGAATTTGCAGCCTCGGTATTATTTGGTGCTTGCTGTGCCGCTGATGATGCTGACTGCGTTGGGAGTGGAGGCGGTTTTTGCGGCTGCGGTGATGCGGATGGGGACCGTGCGCGCGGTGGCGGTGGGGCTGTGTGGGGTGTTGGGGTTTGTGGTGGTGAGCGGGGCGGTGAGGACGGTAGGGTATGTGGCGCATCCGGAGTATGGGTGGTGGAGTGCGGCGCAGCAGGTGAAGGGTTTGGTGGAGCGAGAGGCGGCGGCTTCCAGAGTGAAGGATGGTTCAGCGCACTCGCGGCTGGTGCTGTCGATCAGTGGGTCGGATATTTCGCTGATGACGGGGCTGCCTTCGATCTGCGATGACTTTGGGGTGATGCCGCTGGCAGAACGGGTGGCGGCGTACAAGCCGGGATGGTTTGCTACGTGGAACGATGTGGAGGACGACAAGATGGAGGCACTGGCTCCGCTGTACCGGCTGGAGCGGGTGGCGACGATTCCGGTGTTCGATGATCCGGATCGGAATCTGCTGATTTTGTATCGGCTGGATGCGCTGAGTTCGCCGGGCAGGGCGGGTGGACGAGGGCGGAGGCGGTTTCTGTCAGTGCCGAAGCGGCTGCGGACGAAGGTTGGGGAGCAGCCCAGCGCGGTGCAGTTGCGGCATTGACTTGCGTGGTGACGGGGCCGCGCGAGGTTCGGCTGAGGCTTGTATGATGGGGTTGCGTGCATATCAACGACATCTTTGCTGCCGATCCTACTACTGTCTCGTTCGAGTTCTTTCCGCCTAAGACTGCGGCGGATGCTGACGCGCTGTATCAGAATATTGCTGAGCTGGAAGCGCTGCGGCCTTCGTTTGTCTCGGTGACGTATGGGGCGGGTGGGTCGACGCGGCAGCTGACGCATGACCTGGTGGTGAGGCTGAAGCAGACTACTTCGCTCGATCCGATTCCGCATTTGACTTGCGTGGGGCATTCGGATGCGGAGATTGGCGAGATTCTGGCGAAGTATGCTGAGGCCGGGGTGAGCAATATTCTGGCGCTGGGGGGGGACTTGCCTCGGGGTGCGGAGGATCATGATCGCGGCAGGGATGCGTTTCAGCATGCGGCGCAGCTGGTGGCTTTCATTCGGCGGTTCAATGAGAGTGGATTGCATTCGGATGCGCGAGGGTTTGGGATTGGGGTGGCGGGATTTCCGGAGGGGCATCCGGCGACACCGAACCGGCTGACAGAGATGGACCACCTGAAGGCGAAGGTGGATGCTGGGGCGGACTATATCTGTACGCAGCTGTTTTTCGATAACAATATGTTTTTCGATTTCTGCGAGCGGTGTGAACTGGCGGGTATCCACGTGCCGATTCTGGCGGGGATTATGCCGATCGTTTCGCTGGGCGGGATGAAGCGTATGGCGCAGCTGGCGCTGGGAGTGCGGTATCCGGCGAAGCTGCTGCGCGCGCTGGGACGGACCGGAGACGATGCCGAGGCGGTGAAGCGGGTTGGGGTTCACTGGGCTACGGAGCAGTGTCTGGACCTGCTGGATAACCAGGTGCGGGGCATTCATTTCTACACGTTGAATAAGTCGGACGCTACGCGGCAGATTTATCAGAGTCTGGGTGTGCGGGATAGCGTGATGCTGCGGCGGAGCTGATTGGCTCTGCTGGCGATCTGCGGCTGCGGTTTGCGATGCTGCAGGTGCTGTCATGGCGTACCCCCTCCCCTATCGGTTTCTGCATAATCTTCTAAATAAAAGACTTAACTGCTATAATCTTGAAAACAAATGTGATACGGTTATCCTATTGAAATAAATGGGTTGATTTGGTGTGATTGCTTTGGGAGATACAATCCGGGAGCGGTGGATTCTATCGACCTGGGTTAATTATACCTTGGGTGTCAAGGGTTAGGAGGGAGAAATAAGACCCCACCCATGCGATGAAACCGGATGAATGGGGCACCCGGCTGGGGCTATGCCTTTGGGTCGGACTTGAATATGTATTTGAGGACTATGACCAGTGTACCGATTAGATTTATGGTCATAGAGGATATCAAGGCGATCAGCACCTTATCGCTGAAGGGATGCCAAGCCGGACACGCTCCCTGCGCTATAAGGATGAGAAATAGTGCCCCGATCCATGCAGCCACTAATAGGAAAACCCAGCGCGCATATTTCTCGCGCTGGGTTCTTGCTGACTGGATGTCCTTAATGTCTTCGTCAAATCTCTGTTTATCTAAGGAGTGCTTCTCATCCCGGTAGGCTTCAATGGCTGAGACCTCTGGAGAAGGGGATGCGGGGGAATCTCCGACGCGAGAAAGCATGCGGCTGATTGACTCACTAATTTGCTTAGATAATTGATCTTCAGCGCTCATGAAGCTGGGGGCAGTAATTCGCTAAAGTAGCGTTGAATCTCTTCATTGCTAATCAGTGGCTGCTTCGCCTTCCATGCCTTTTCCCATGGTGAACCCGGAGCGTGAGTGAGTTCGACCAGCTGAAAGGGTTTTAGCTGTCCATATTGCTTCCAGATGGCCCCCACAACACTTTTAGCGTACTTTCCATTTGGGGTTTCATCCAAGCAAGATGGAGCCAGCACAGCCCTTCCAGAAGCGTCAAAAAGGAACTCTACAGCTTTATCGGTAATCTGATCACTACCAAACCGTTTGAATTGGTTGTACAAATTGCGGACCACCGGACCATACTGCCACGCCTCGATAGAATCGAATATCAACGGCTCACCCTTCCAAGCAAGATGCCATCCATGAGCGAAATACACCAGCTTTTGGATGTTGATCTGTGTTAGCCCAGACCGAGACTCCTCGGCTCGCTCAAGCAATTCATTGGCTACAGCTGTGGCGGGAAATGGCATATCGTCTCCAGTAGATTGGACGCGAACGAAGAGCGAATGATGCGCACAAAATTACTATACCGAAGTGTAGCCTTATGCAAGCATAAACACAGCAAAAAACTTCGAATTAGCGTAATAAGTTGACGAAGGTTTTAGCTTCCGTCCTCTCCGCCTTCCAAAACAAATCCCAAAAAGCCACCCTTTACAAGGCCAAAACCTTCGCCTCTCACAAGGGATCGTGGGAGCCATCTAAAACTAATGCACTACCCGGACGGCATTTTATTGACTTGGGTGGGGGGTGTTGCTATTCTGGATGCTCGCGCAGTCCCGCGTCTGCGTGTCTTGGGTGAGCTACGGTGATTTTGGGCCGGGTTCTTGCGAGGCGCTTGCAGCAAGGTGGGACAACCGTGGTGGATTCCCGGTGGTGGCTTGGACGATTCGGCCGCTTCTGAAAGTACCCACTTCCCAGGCAATGTGCGTAATTCCATGCGGTTCGGTTTCGACTGCGTTTTGAGCAGTGGAGCGGATTTCGGCTCTCTGTTTGACTCCTTCGTTTGTCGTTTCGTCTGGATCTTCGGTTCAGCTTGGGGATGTCATCGCATGGGCCGGACGATGCGGTTTGGGCTCGCGAATGGAAACGCAGGTCCTTCGACTGCGGCTCTCGCATGAAGCCGCGAGAGCCTTCGCTCAGGATGACAATGGGGCGAGGGTGGCGTTTGGAGTTGGCTGAGTTGAAGTTGGCCGGCTGGTTGGTTGAAGTTAGTCGGCTGGTTGGTTGAAGTGGACCGGTTGGCTGGAGTTGGTTGGATAAGCTGTACGGCATGAATGGCATTCCGCGATGGTTGGCGGTTTGTGTGGTTGGTTTACGCAGGGCGAACAGTCAATTTTCTTCCGTACTACGCCGGACTATAAGGAAGACGGCAGAACCAGGGAGTAGCGAGCAACGATGAATAACACCACACCTATACCGAGCGGCAAAGATATTCAGCGCAAGTGGTTTGTGCTGGACGCGACGGGCAAGACGCTGGGCCGGCTTTCGACGCAGGCGGCGAGCATGCTGGCCGGCAAGAATAACGTGCTGTATACGCCCTACATCGACATGGGCGATCACGTGATCGTGATCAATTGCGAAAAGATTGTGCTGACGGGCCTGAAGGCGGACAGCAAGCTGTATCGCCGGTACACGGGATTTCCCGGTGGGCTGCGCGAAGAGTCGTTCATCAAGCTGCTGGCGCGGCGCCCGGAGGCGATCGTGGAGCAGTCGATCAAGGGCATGCTGCCGAAGAGCAAGATGGGCCGGCAGATGGCGACCAAGCTGAAGGTTTACAAGGGACCGAACCATCCTCACCTGGCGCAGCAGCCGGTGGCGCTGGAGTTTCATGCCTCGAATGCGCCGAAGGCCAAACGTGCGGTAGCGCTCGAAGGATAAACGCAGATCCTTCGCTTCGCTCAGGATGAAAACTGGTAATTCGCTCAGGATGACAAACGGGGCGAGGATGGCAAACGAAATTTGAGGGATGAGGTTCGATCCCACGGAACTATTCAAGGAGCATCATGGCGGATTTGATTCAATACTACGGAACCGGGCGGCGCAAGTCTTCGATCGCGCGGGTGTTTCTGCGTCCTGGCAGCGGCAAGTTTACGGTGAACAAGAAGGAATGCGATGTGTACTTCGTGACGGCTCAGCAGCGCGCGGCGGCACGACGTTCATTGGGCATTGCGGATATCGGCGAGACGTTCGACGTGATTACGACGGTTCGCGGCGGCGGCGTGATGGGCCAGGCGGATGCCGTGAAGCTGGGCATTGCGCGCGCGCTGATGGAGTTCAACCCGGAACTGCGCAAGGCGCTGAAGGCTGAAGGATTGGTCACGCGGGATTCGCGTGGCAAGGAACGGAAGAAGTACGGGCAGAAGGGCGCTCGCGCACGGTTCCAGTTCTCGAAGCGGTAATTGTTCTGGTAGTACGAGCAGCAACCCCGGACTGGAGACGGTCCGGGGTATGGAGTTCAATCTCCCCTGCGGGGGATTAATCCAGGCAGCGGCGTGGCGAGTTGGGCGCTGGCTGTCTCAACTAAGGAGCTATTTTGGCAAATATTACGATGAAGGAATTGCTCGAAGCGGGTGTTCACTTTGGGCATCAGACCAAGCGCTGGAACCCGAAGATGAAGGAGTATATCTTCGGCGAGCGCAATGGGATTTACATTATCGACCTGCAGAAGACTCTGAAGATGTTCAAGGAAGCGTCGAAGTATGTGACGGACCTGACGGCTTCGGGCAAGGTGGTGTTGTTTGTGGGCACCAAGCGGCAGGCGCAGGATGCGATTGCGGAAGAGGCGAATCGCTGCGGGATGCCGTACATCAACAGCCGCTGGCTGGGTGGGTTGCTCACCAATTGGGTCACCGTGCAGAAGTCGGTGAAGCGGCTGCAGGAGTTGGACGACATGTCCACCGACGGGCGCTATGAGCTGCTGACGAAGAAGGAAGTGATCAAGCTGGAGCGGGAGCGGAAACATCTCTCGACGAACCTGTCGGGTATCAAGAGCATGAAGCGGTTGCCGGATGCGCTGTTTATCGTCGACTCGAATAACGAGGCGATTGCGGTTGCTGAGGCTCGCAAGCTGGGCATTACGGTGGTTGCGGTGGTGGATACGAATTGCGATCCTACCGTGGTTGACTACGTGATTCCGGGTAACGATGACGCGCTGCGTGCGATTCGCCTGTTTACGACGAAGATTGCGGACTCGGCTGCTGAAGGCGTGCAGATGGTTTCGGAGCGGGCGTTTGCTACGGAGTCATCGGATGTGCAGCCGCTTGAGGTTTCGCCTGAGCATGTGGGCGAAGAGGGCGAAGTTTCCGGCGAAGAAGGCGAGGCTGTTGCTGTTGCGGCTGCTCCGGCGGATGAGTCGGCGGATGACGACAACGTGGATCTGGCTGCGGTGCTGGGCGGGAATATTCGCAAGGCTCCGGTGGCTGCTACGGAAGACGAGCCTGAGGCGGAATCGGTTCACGCCGCGACTGGCGCTTAGGACCTCCATATTTCTCGCGGGAGAGCGTGGAGGCCGGGAGGGTCCGCTCCACGCTCTTTTTGCGTAGTGGGGGCAAAAGGCGAAATGCGGGGGTTCTTCGCTTCGCAGAGAATGACAAACGGTTTTGGATTACGGGTACACGCGAGCTGCGGCTTGCGTTCAGGAACCAGGAGAAGACGAAATGACTACTACGGCGAAGATTGATGCGAAGCAGGTGAAGGAACTCCGGGACAAGTCTGGCGCGCCGATGGGCGACTGCCTGAAGGCGCTGCAGGAGGCGAACGGCGATATGGAGAACGCGTTCGTTGTGCTGCGCAAGCGGGGTATGGCGTCGGCGGCGAAGAAGGCGAGCCGCTCGACCAACGAGGGCGCGGTCGGTACGTACATCCATGCGGGCGGCAAGGTGGGTGTGCTGGTAGAACTGAACTGCGAGTCGGACTTTGTGGCGCGTACTGAGGACTTCCAGGAACTGCTGCGCGATGTGGCGATGCATATTGCGGCGACTGATCCGCGGTTTGTGACACGGGCTGAAGTGACAGAGGCTGATCTGGAGCGGGAGAAGGATATCTATCGCTCGCAGGCTGCGGCTTCGGGCAAGCCGGCGAACATTATCGAGAAGATGCTCGAAGGTAAGCTGGGCAAGTTCTACGAGGAGTTCTGCCTGTTGGATCAGCCGTTCATCAAGGATCAGACGCAGACGATTGCGCAGATCATTGCGACGAAGGTGGCGAAGCTGGGCGAGAATATCTCGGTGCGGCGGTTTGCACGGTTCAAGGTTGGGGCACCGGATTGGACCGTAGCGCAGGCAGCGATTGCAGCGGAAGAGACTAGCGCGTAGGCCTTCGTTAGAATCTCAGCAGTGCATCGAGCCCGGGCGACAAGCCTGGGCTCTTTCCTTTGCAAAGCGAATCACAGAGAGCACAGAGAAAAAGAGAGGACACGGAGAGATCGTTGCTGCAGGCGGGGTGTTGCTTGCTACAAGGCTACGGTGAGGTGGTTGATTGCTGCGCGGAGGAGAGGGCTTTACCAATACGGGACGGGGTGGGGGTTTGTTGGGCGATGCGTAGAACTTAATTTGGGTCTGGATTATGATGGCTGGCGTCTCTTAGTACGTGTGTGAGAGGTGCGGGCTATGTTCGATGATGTTTCGTTGGTGCCACATGCGGTTTGTTGGGCCGCAGAGCCGCAATTGATCTGGACGATGGTGGCTGCGAATGCGGTCACCTTTCTTAGTTATGTGAGCATCTGCGTGACGCTGCTGGTGCTGGTGCGGCGGACGAAGAGGGTGATCGCGCGGGACTGGGCCTATTTCCTGGTGGGGTTTGCTCTGTTCATCGTGGCGTGTGGGTCGACGCACATGATGGAGGTGATTACGACGTGGGTACCGGCTTTCTGGGTCGATGCGGGTGCCAATGTGGTGACTGCCCTGCTCTCGGCGTATGTTGCGGTGATGCTGATCCGGCGGGCGGGCGTGATTGGATTCGGCGTGAACGATTATGCGGCGCGGCTGGCGAATCAGGAGCAGGAGACGAGGCGGATGAAGGAGAGCCTGCTGGCGGCGCAGCGGCTGGAGGACTGGAGCCGGATGTCGATGGTGCTGGCGCACGAGATTAATAATCCGCTGGAGACGATTCAGAGTGCGCTGTATTTGATCCAGACGACGGACGGAATTTCCGCGGAGACTGAGAGCTTGAGCAAGGGCGCTGCGGAAGAGGTGGCGCGTGTGATCCAGTTGTCGCGATCGACGTTGTCGTTCTTTCGGCAGGACGGTGCGCCGGAGTTCTTGAATCTGTCGAACGTGATGGAGTCGGTGCGATTTTTGTTGGCTCCGCTGATCCAGAAGCAGGGTGTGGTGCTGGAGACGGTGAGCAGTGGAGATGCGACGATTGAGGGTTTTCCGGGTGAGGTTCGGCAGGTGGTTTTGAACCTGGTGCGCAATGCATGCGAGGCGGCGGCCGGGACGCAGGGTCGGGTGAGTGTGACGCTGACCGGCCATCCGGACGGGGTGGAGATGGTAGTAGCCGACAGGGGGACGGGCATTGCGCCGGCGATGATGCCTACGCTGTTTCAGTTTGGATCGAGCAGCAAAGGGGCGCAGGGCAATGGGATGGGGCTCTGGACGGTGAAGCATATTGTGACGAAGCATGGCGGGCGAATTGGGGTGGAGTCGAGGGTGGGGGAAGGTACGCGGTTTACACTGTGGTGGCCGAGGAAGTATCCGCTCGCGGTGGAGATGCCGGAAGAGAATCTCGCCGTTGCCGTCTAGGTAAGGACGGAGCGAAATTTCCTGGTGCGAGGCGGGCTTCGCTGCCACGTGTGCTGATTTGCATCCAATGAACCGAGGAGAACTTATGCAATTGGGAATGGTTGGGTTAGGCAGAATGGGCGCGAGCATGGTGTTGCGGCTGCAGCGTGCGGGACACAAGTGCGTGGTGTTTGATATGTCGGCGGCAGCGGTTGAGGCTTCGGTGAAGCAGGGTGCGACGGGGGCGGCGTCGCTGGAAGAGTTTGTGCAGAAGCTGGAGGCGCCGCGGGCAGTGTGGCTGATGGTCCCGGCGGGCGTGGTGGACGAGACGCTGGAGAAGCTGGTGCCGCTGCTCGAGAAGGACGACATCGTGATCGATGGCGGCAACTCGTATTATCACGACGATATTCGGCGGTATAAGGAGTTGAAGCCGAAGGGCATTCATTATGTGGACGCGGGTACGAGCGGGGGTGTTTGGGGAGCGGAGCGGGGGTACTGCCTGATGATCGGCGGTGAGGAAGGCGTGGTGAAACATCTCGATCCGATCTTTGCCAGCCTGGCGCCGGGGATGGGAGAGATTGAGCGGACCGCCGGTCGAGAGAAGATAGGTGGGACAGCGGAGCAGGGATACCTGCACTGCGGGCCTAGCGGTGCGGGACACATGGTGAAGATGGTTCACAACGGGATCGAGTACGGCATGATGGCGGCGTATGCGGAGGGGTTGAATATTCTGCGTCATGCGAATGCGGGCAAGGAGAAGGGCGACGTGGATGCCGAGACTACACCGCTGCGGAATCCTGAGTTGTACCAGTACGACTTCAACCTGGCGGATATTGCGGAGGTCTGGCGGCGGGGGTCGGTGGTGGCTTCGTGGCTGTTGGATCTGGCGGCGCGCGCTTTGATCGATAGCCCGGGGCTGGAGAAATTTTCGGGGCATGTGTCGGATTCAGGCGAGGGGCGGTGGACCATTCAGGCGGCTATCGACGAGAGCGTGCCTGCGCCTGTTTTGAGTGCGGCGCTGTATGAGCGATTCAGCTCGCGCGGGGAAGATGAGTTTGCGGCGAAGCTGCTTTCGGCGCTGCGGTTCCAGTTTGGCGGGCACGTGGAGAAGAGTGCGCAAGAGAAAGGTAAGGCCTGATGGCTCGTACGAAGTCGGATGCTTTGGTGGTGTTTGGTGTGACTGGGGACCTGGCGCACAAGCAGATTATTCCTGCGTTGTATGCGATGGTGAAGCGCGGGGAGCTGACCTCGCCGGTGGTGGGCGTGGCGTTCGAGAACTGGAGCATGGAGAAGCTGCAGAAGCGGATTCGCGAGAGTCTTGAACGCGCGGGCGGCGTGGATGATAAGAATGCACTGAAGACTCTGCTGACGCGGTTCACGTATGTGAGTGGGGATTATAAAGACGCGGGTACGTTTACGAAGATCAAGCAGGCTCTGGGTGGGGCAAAGCGGCCAGCGCATTATCTGGCGATTCCGCCATCGCTGTTTGAGACGGTGATTGAGAACCTGGGTAAGGCGGGGTTGGCGAAAGATGCGCGCGTGATTGTGGAGAAGCCGTTTGGACGTGACCTGGCTTCGGCGAAGGAGTTGAATCGCGTGGCGCATTCGGTGTTTCCGGAGGATTCGATCTTCCGCATCGACCACTTCCTGGGGAAGGAGGCGATCATGAATATTCTTTACTTCCGGTTCGCCAACTCTTTCCTGGAGCCGATCTGGAATCGAAATTATGTGGCGAGCGTGCAGATCACGATGGCGGAGGATTTCGGCATCAAGGGACGCGGTGGGTTCTATGAGAGCGCGGGATGTTTGCGCGACGTGGTGCAGAATCACCTGTTCCAGATAACGGCCCTGCTGGCCATGGAGCCGCCGGCTACGCGGGATTATGGGTCCGTGCAGACGGAAAAGGCGAAGGTGTTTGAGGCGATGCGGCCGCTGAAGTCGGACGACCTGGTGCGTGGGCAGTATGAGGGGTATCGCAAGGAAGACGATGTGGCGAAGAATTCCGACGTGGAGACTTACTGTGCTGTGCGGCTTTCGATCGACTCGTGGCGTTGGGCGGGTGTGCCGTTTTATCTGCGCGCGGGTAAGTATTTGCCGGTGACGGCGACCGAGGTGCTGGTGGAGTTGAAGCCTTCGCCGCAGCGGTTGTTTGCGGATTCTGCGCCGGATGCCGGGCGGGCCAATTATGTGCGGTTCCGGCTGTCGCCGGATGCTTCGATTGCGTTGGCGGCTCGAGTGAAGGTGCCTGGGAAGGAGTTTGTGGGGACGCAGCAGGAGCTGTTTTTGAGCGAGCAGCTGGCTGGGCAGGAGCCTCCTTATGAGCGGCTGCTGAGCGACGCGATGGCCGGCGATGGGGCTTTGTTCACGCGCGAAGATGCGGTGGAGGCGGCTTGGGCTGTGGTGGATCCGGTGCTGAAGAAACATAAACCGGTGCGGATGTACAAGAAGGGGACGTGGGGGCCGAAGGAGGCGAAAAGCTTGCTGGGGCGGGGCGACGAGTGGCATGTGCCTGGATGTGACCCGGGGGCGGAGGCTTCTCGGCGGTGAGGACTGGACTTCCTTCAGAACGAAGCGGGGAACGGTGAGGACGAGGGCGGAATGCGGGTTCTTCGCTTCGCTTTGAGTGACACTCTGATGGTGGGATGGCTGCCGGAAGGTGGCGTCTGCTAGTGGGGAAGGTTTCGGACGATGGTGAAGAGGGCGGCGGCTGCGAGGGCAGCGTAGGTCGCAGGTGCGGGGAGATTCGGCCAGGAAAAGGTTTTGGTTTGCAGGGCGCGGCGGTAGGTCGTGATGGCGAAGGCAAGGATGGCGGGGAGCAGAAGGACGAAAAGCGCGTTGAAGCGGAGGGCTTCGCTGAGATGACCGTGGAGCAGGGCGGAGAGTGCGCGAGTGGCGCCGCAGCCGGGGCACTCGATGCCGAAGAACTGGTGGATGGGACAGCGCGGATAGAAGGTGTATCGCTCCGGCGGAAAACGCGCCAGCACGACGCAGAGGAGAGCCGACGCTATGAGAGCGGCGTGGGCAAAAAATATGCGGCGACGAAGGACGGTAGCCTTCGTGCCGCAGGTAGTTACGGGATGCATTAGACTCGTGCGCCGCCGAAGCGGGCCGCGCGCTTGATCTGGTTGATACGGTTGAAGTGGTACTGGAAGCACAAGCCGCCGAAGAAGAAGGTCCAGCCGGCGCCGATCTTTACTCCGATGGGCTCAGGGCCGTGCTGGTTAAAGTGAGCCATGATCTGGTCCCTCATGGTGAATCGATACTCTACGAAGACCCAATAGAAGATGAACATGAGCGGGTAAATAAACAGCATGGTGAGGAAGTAGGCTCCGCCAAAATGCGGAGGAGTGCCCGGATTTCTCATTTGTCCAAACATAGTTGCAAACTGACTGAAGAAAGCGCCCATCATCAAGACCCAAAGTACGATCATGGCGATCAAGTAGTAGACAACTCGTGAACCGGGGACGATCTTAGTGACCCAGATGGCCTGGACGAATTCGTAGATGAAGAAAAATAGTCCGCAGGTCACGAAGGTAAGGAGAAGCAGGAGCAACCAGTGCAGGTTGGGCGGGTCGGGATAGGCGGCGACCGGTGTGGCATAGGTCGCAGCGGCGGCCTGTAGGACCGCGGGGGCGCCAACGATCTGCGAGACGGGGATCCACTCGGATGTGTCGTCGGTTCGGGCGAGATCAGTGGGCAAGACATTGCCGGTGGTTAGATAGCGTTGCAAGTCTTCGAGCGTGTAGGGGCCGAACGTTTCTCCGTTGCGTGAGACGTGATACAGCATGCGTGGGCTCTCCTCGGGTATTTTCCCGGCGCGGCAATTTTTGAATTCTGGGACAGGACGATGAGAACACGGTGGTGCGTTAGGGCACAACTTAAATGTCTTATGTCTGGGGAGAAATCAAGAGGGCTATCCGGCCTGGACGAGGCGACCGGCGCGGCTGACGATGGAGAGGCGCTCAGTGCTGAGGATCTTTTTCGCCTGCGCTTTGGCGTGGCTGGCCCAGGGGCCTACGGGGTCGAGGCGAACGTAGGTGAGCCAGTGGCGGAGGGCGATGCGGCGGTGGCCCTGGCGCTCGTAGGCGAGGGCGAGGTTGTAGTGCGCGTCCGCGTATTGCGGGACCAGAACGACGGCGCGCTGGTAGGCTGCGATAGCTTCGGGCAGACGCTTCATCTCATCGAGCACGTTGCCGAGATCGAAGAAGGCAAGGGCGTAATCGGGATCGGCCTCGGTGGCACGGCGGTAGAGCTGCTCGGCTAGTTCGAAGTCTCGCTGGTTGTAGTGGATGGTGCCAAGGTTGATAGCGGCCGCGGCGAAGGCGGGGCGCAGGGTGAGGATGGCGCGGTAGGCTTCGGCGGCCTGTGGCAGTGTATTGGGATTTTCCTCAAGCTGGACGGCACGTTGGAACATCTCCTGAACGTCGGCTTCGCGGGCGGTGCTGCGGGCAGACGCACCGACGATGCTTAGCTTGCGGTCTGATGGGGCATCGAAGTCGAAGGCGAGTTGCTGGGTGAGTGGGTCTACGAGGGCTCCGCTGTGGCGGAAGGCGAGGTGCGAGCCGCGCCGGACAGCGGTCGTCTCGGTAAGTGGATTGCCCATGCCTGCGGCTTTGCGCATTGCTTCGACGGATTGGCGGATGCTCTTCGCGGAGATGCGGGTGGCGCGGAGAGCGCGCAGGGTGCGCAGCTGCGCCAGGTCTTCGAAGGAGTAATTTTCGCTGGCGGGGATGAGGCCGGCCTGCTCCCATGCGCTGAGCTGGCGGGCCCGGAGATGGAGGATGCGAAGGACGTCTTGACGGCTGTATCGGGTCACGTATAGGTCTCGACAGGAACCGTGCAGTGGTGCTAGTTGCAATGTCTGATGCGAGTATGCGTCGATATGATGCGCTGGGCAAGGGGGTTTGCGCGCAGTTCATCAAAAACTCGTGGATATCGCGTACCTAATGTGGTTCAACCCGATTTGGGGCGGTATTTGCGGCTAGCGCGGCTTGTAGAACTCGCTGCGCTTGCGACTGTAGGTGACGTAGACGACGAGGCCGATGGCGAGCCAGATGAAGAAGCGCTCCCATGTGCGAGCAGGAAGACCAGCCATAAGAAGGATGCAGGAGACGATGCTCAGGACGGGGAAGAGTGCGCCGCAGGGCACGCGGAAACCGCGACGGCGTTCGGGTTGGGTCTTGCGCAGGATGATGACTCCGATCGATACGAGGACGAACGCGAAGAGTGTACCGATGTTCGAGAGTTCGGCGAGCGTGCCTACGTCAAAGAGACCGGCCGGGATAGCGACTAGAATTCCTGCGAACCATGTGGCGAAAGCGGGGGTACGGAAGCGCTGGTTGAGACGAGAGAAGGCGGCGGGCAGCAGGCCGTCGCGTGACATGGCGAACCAGACGCGTGCCTGTCCCAGCTGGAAGACGAGGATGGACGAGATCATGCCGATGATCGCGCCGAGTAAAACGACGAGGCGCGTGTAGCGCAGGAGTTGGCTGTGCTGTTCGGCAGTGAGGCGCTTGAGGGCGTTGACGACAGGAGCGGCGTCGCCAATAACGGATTGCCAGGGCACGATGCCGCACAGCACAAGGGCGACTCCGACATAGAGGACGGTGCAGATGATAAGCGTGGCGATGATGCCGATGGGCACGGTGCGGCCGGGGTCGTGGCATTCTTCGCTCGCGGTGGAGACCGAGTCGAAGCCGATGTAGGTGAAGAAGATGATGGAGCCGCCTGCGAGGATGCCGCTCCAGCCGTTGGGCGAGAAGGGCGTGTAATTCGATGGGTGAATGAAGCGCAGGCCGACCAGGATGAACGCAATGATGGCGGTGAGCTTGATGAGCACCATGATGTTGTTGGTGCGCGCGGACTCGCGGATGCCGCGGACCAGGATGACGGTGAGCAGGATGACGACGAGGAAGGCGGGGATATTGAAGCCGAAGTGCCAGCCGGGTTTGTAGATGTCGTGTCCGGCGAGATCCTGCAGGCCGAGCGGAAGATAGGCAGGTGAGAGCCACTTCGGGCTCAGATGGATTCCGAGCCAGTCCATGAGATCGACGACGTGGGCGGCGAAGCCTACGCTGACGCTCATGTTGGAGAAGGCATATTCGAGGATGAGATCCCAGCCGATGATCCAGGCGATGAGTTCGCCGAGCGTGGCGTAGGTGTAGGTATAGGCGGAGCCGGCGATGGGGATCATACTGGCGAGTTCCGCGTAGCAGAGGCCGGTGAATCCGCAGACGAGGGCGACGAGGATGAGTGAGATCGCGAGAGCAGGGCCTGCGCCAGGGCGTCCGGCTACTGAGCCGATGTGGCCGTGCAGCATGCCGAGGATGAGGTCGACGACGGGTGACTGGTCCCACGCGCCGGAGGTGGCGGGGTTGCCGCCGATGGCCGTGCCGATGACGGTGAAGATGCCCGAGCCAATAACGGCACCGATGCCGAGCGCAGTGAGAGAGACGGGGCCGAGAGATTTCCTGAGCGCGTTTTCGGAGCGCTGGGAGTCGGCGATGAGCTTGTCGATGGACTTCGTTGCGAAGATTTGCCTGGGCATACGGTTGTCGGCCTTCGCTGTTTCAAAAAATCACGGCATACGCGGGTAGTATCGCGCATTCTGTAACGGAGGAGGCGACATTCGGGTCATCAAGGAAGCTTCCAGTCGAGGGGTCGGCCACCTTCCTTGTAACAATAGCCTTCGTCGCATGGAATTATTGAGTGGCTTCCGATCGAGCGATACGTGGTTCCATCGAAGCGATAGTAACTAATGCCAATCTCACCGCCTCCTCCACTCCAGTAGTTAACAAAATCATGGAGCCCCATGCTGGCGTGAGGTTGGACGCGCAGTCCCCAACCGAGTGTCGTACCCAGGAGAAGAGGATGTCCAGCACGTATCTCGACTAACCAATTGCCAGATGAGTTGCCGCCTCCGGTGCACCCCCAGCCCGGCGCGACATAGACAATGCTGTGCGTGCCAAGCGGGGCTTCGTCGAAGGTCAGGTCATCCAATCCAGGTTGACCGGCGACGCACAAGTCAGCAATCTCCTCAAGCTCAGGCTTCAGAAGTGCCCGAATCGCCGCTTTTTCTGCTGAAGAGAGGCGCGCTGCATTGAGCCCCACCGGATGCACTTGAATACTTTGCCAGGCGATTGTCTGGCCGACGAACGGCCGCGGGGAAAACAGAAGGAGCAAGAGGTAGAGGTGTCGCATTGCGTATTAGCTTACTGCAATCTGTTGTATTGGCGAACTCTGCAAGACGCAGATGAAACCCCACGCTGACTGCTAGGACGCTGCTCCAGTCGTGGGGTGGTCAGTATTCTTCAGTGCGGCTTAGCGCTTGCTCTTGCCGCGTGCTGCCTTCTTGAGCTTGGCCTTGTTTTCGCCGCGCGGGGTGGTGCGCTTGGCCTTGGGTGGGGCGGCCTTGCGGGCTGCGCGCTTTACCTTTTTACGCTCGACTTTGTCTGTGATGCTGGTGGTATCTGCCATGAGTAGTGTTTGCTTTCTTGAAGATAAATTTGAGGGCGATGACGCTCGCGACGAGTCGCTAGAGAGTTTCGAGCTGGGCGAACTTCTCCACCAGCTTTTTTACGCCGTGCTGTTGAAATTGTACTGTAATCTTCGCGTCATCTCCCTCGCCTTCGCGACGAAAGACGGTTCCTTCGCCATATTTCGGGTGGCGAACGCGGGAACCCTGGCGGAGACCGGTCTTGCCGGTGGGGGCTGGGATGTCCAGTTTGGGCTTGGTGAACTTGTGTCCGCGGGCGGCGAAGAAGTTGGCGATGTTGTCGACTGAGCCGCTGGCGGAGACGGGGCGAGAGCCGGGAGCGATGCGGCTGGTGGAGAACTTATTCGCTGACGTATGCGTGCTGTTGGAGTTTGAGGCAGTCTGGTCTTCGTCTTCGTAGCTATAGTGGCGGTCGGGAGTTTCGTCAGAGGAAGCGGACTGGCCATAGCGACTCCGCTGCGGATAGGGGGTGGCGTAGGCGGATCCGGAAAACTGAGGCCGAGCGGGCGGGCTGCCGAGGTCTTCGACGAGGCGCGAGGGAACCTCTTCGAGGAAGCGCGAAGGGATGCTGGCGTCGGGCATGTCGGAACCGTAGCGGCGGCGGTAGCGGGCGCGGGTCATGACGAGCGTGTCCATGGCGCGAGTCATGCCGACGTAGCAGAGGCGGCGCTCTTCTTCGAGGCCGTTGGGGTCGATGAGTGTGCGCGCGCTGGGGAAGAGGCCTTCTTCCATGCCGGCGAGGAAGACGAGTGGGAACTCGAGACCCTTGGCGGCGTGCAGTGTCATCAGGGTGACGCGAGCTTCGGCGGAGTAGGAGTCGGCGTCGGCGACGAGCGCTGCGTGGTCGAGGAATTCGGTGAGGGTCTCGGAGCGTTCCTGCGCATCCTGCGCGGCGTTGGCGAGTTCTTTGAGATTCTCGATGCGCGAGAAGGATTCGGGCGTGGCTTCTTCTTCGAGGGCACGGATGTATCCGGAGCGATCATTGAGGAACTTGATGAGCTCGGGGAGGGTGGCAGGGTCGCCTGGCTTGCGGAAGCCTTCAGTTCCCTGCTCTGTTGCGGATGAGTCTTCGCTCTGCATCAGGATCTCGGCGGCGCGCTCCGGTGTGGTGTTGGCGGAACGCTTGAGGACAATGGGCGCGAAGGGATTGAAGCTGGAGCCGATGGCGTGGGCTGCATCGTTGTCGGTTGCGTTTTCAGGGGCGAGGGTGGAGATCTCTTCGCTGGGGCCGAAGTCGAATCCGAAGTTGAAGCTGGTGTCAAACGTAGTGCCGGGCTCGTTGATGGTAACGGGAGGCTCTGCAACGGAATCAACCGCAAATTCTGCGGGGTTGAAATCGGATGCTCCGTCGACTTCGTCCACTGCCCTGTACTCTTCCGCGGCATCGCTCTCGCCCGTGAGGTCGGCGGTCAATTTGTTCGCGAAGTTGGAGCCTAGCATGGCGCGGGCGTCTTCGATGAGGCGACGGAAGTTGCTGAGGGCTGTGAGGGCGCGGGCGGGTAAAAGGCGTTCGTCGATGGCGCGAGAGATCGCGTCCCAGGTGCTGATGCCGGTGGATAGGGCGATGCCTTCGAGTATCTCCATCGTCGTCTTGCCGATGCCGCGTGCGGGTGAGTTGACGACGCGGTTGAGCGCGATGGAGTCATGCGGGTTGAGCACGAGCTTCATGTAGCTGAGAATGTCTTTGACCTCGGCGCGGTCGTAGAAGGAGAAGCCGCCGACCATGTGGTACTGAATCTGGTAGCGGCGCAGGGCCTCTTCCACCAGCCGCGACTGCGAGTTGGTGCGATAGAGGACGGCGCAGCGAGGAAGATCTTCCTGGCCGCCTGCCGCGCGGATGTATTGTTGAATGCGGTCGGCGATGAAGAGAGCTTCGTTCTCGCCATCGGGCGCCTCGTAGTAGCCGATGAGCGAGCCGCCTTCGCGGGTGGTGAAGAGGTTCTTGCCCTTGCGCTGTGTGTTGTTGGCGACGACGGCGGACGCACCTTCGAGGATGACCTGCGTCGAGCGATAGTTCTGTTCGAGGCGGATGGTGCGGACCTCGGGGAAGTCCTTCTCGAACTCGAGGATGTTCTTGATGTCGGCGCCGCGCCAGCTGTAGATGGACTGGTCTTCATCGCCGACGACGCAGACGTTGTGCGATGCTCCGCTCAGTAGCTTCATCAATTCGTATTGAGGGCGATTAGTGTCCTGGTACTCGTCGATGAGCAGATATTTAAAGCGGCGATTGTAGCGCTCGCGGACCTCTGCTGAGGATTTGAGCAGGCGCACGGTTTCGAGGAGGAGGTCGTCGAAGTCGAGCGCGTTGGCTTTGAAGAGCTCCTTGCGATAGATCTCGAAGATGTGGGCGATCTTCTCTTCCATGGGATTGGTCGAGGCGAGGAAATACTCCTGCGGATCGATCATGTGGTTCTTTGCCCAGGAAATTCGGCCGAGAGCGACGCGGGGCTTGAGCGACTTGTCGTCGATGGCGAGTCGTTTCAGGGCGGTCTTCACCACTGCCTGCTGATCGGTCTCGTCGTAGATGGCGAAGTTGCGATTGAGGCCGACGTTGTTCACGCGCAGGGCTTCGATATCGCGGCGCAGGACGCGGACGCAGAAGCTGTGGAAGGTGGAGAGCAGCGGCTTGGCGAGCGAACTGTGGCCGAGGATCTTGTCGACGCGCTCACCCATCTCGGCGGCGGCCTTGTTGGTGAACGTGACGGCGAGAATGGAGTCGGCTGGGACGCCGCGCTCTTCGATGAGGTAGGCAATGCGGTGGGTGATGACACGCGTCTTGCCCGAGCCTGCGCCGGCGAGCAGGAGCACGGGGCCGTCGACGGCTTGGATACCTTCGCGTTGCTGCGGATTCATGTTTTCGAGAAGGCGGGACACGGCGGCAGGGACTCCACCTTCCATGTTAATTGGCTGGGCGGCGGATTGCGAATCACATGCGCTGAGGTTGTCGAAATCCGATGGAGCGGGAGGATAATCGAGAGATGTCTTCTGGGAGTCAAGAGGGAACGATTCGTACTGTTGCGGTCTTTTGCGCGTCTGCCGATGGTTCACACGTGGCGTATCGCCAGGCTGCGGTGGAGTTGGGGACGGCGCTGGCTACTCATGGGATCGGCGTGGTGTACGGCGGGGCGAAGGTTGGGTTGATGCGCGCGGTTGCGGATGCAACGCTGGCTGCGGGCGGGCGAGTGGTTGGCGTGATACCGACGGTGCTGGTGGATCTGGAGGTGGCCCACGATGGCCTTAGCGAGCTCCAGGTCACGGAGACAATGCATACACGCAAGGCCCTGATGAGCGAACGCTCGGACGCGTTCCTTGTGCTGCCCGGAGGATATGGGACGTTTGAGGAGTTGTTTGAAGTGCTGGCCTGGCAGACGCTGAAGATTCATACCAAGCCGGTGGTACTGCTGAACGTAAATGGGTTTTATGACAAGATGCTGGAGTTTTTGGATCACTGCGTTGCAGAGGGTGTGCTTCGCGAGAAGAATCGCGCTGCATTGCTGGTAGCGGATACGGTGGACGGGGCGCTGCGGTTGTTAGGGATTACGCGCTAGGCGGCGTCGATTTGCAGACTGCGCACTGGCAGACGCGGCGGAGGTAGTCCCAGGAGTAGAGGCCGGCTTCGTGGCCGTCGTTCCATTTGAATTTGAGGGCGTATTTGCCGATGGGGGTAACTTCGAGCGGGCGCGGCGGGTCTTCGTACATCATGAGGAGCGCCTGGGCTTTGAGCTTCGGTTGACCGGGGGCGCGGCCGGTCTGCTCGCGCTCTTCGTGGCAGGTGGCGCATGGGCAGGCGTCGCGCAGCCAGCGGAAGGTCCACGAGCTGTGGTGGCCGTCGCGCCAGTCAATCTCTACGCCGGTGCCTTCGGATTTTTTGACGCGGACTTTTTGCGGAGTAACGGCGTCTGCTGAGAGTGGCGTGTCGGCGCGGTCTGCTGCTTGCGCCTGCTGCGGGCTGACGAAGCGGATGCCTTCGTGGCTCATGGTTGGAGCTCCTTGATGGCGTTGCGATCATAGCGGAGTTTTAGGATCAGGATGCTGAGGGAGAGGATCAACGTGACGCAGTTAGCTGCGATGACTGGCTTCGAGCCGGTGTAGAAGCCGTAGAGGAGCCAGAGAAGCACGCCGATGGAGAAGAGGAGAAATGTGGGTAGCGATATATCGCGCGCGGAACGGGTACGGATGACGCGCGTGAGTTGGGGGATGAAGGCCGCAGTGGTGCAGAAGGCGGCCGCGTATCCGAGATACTCGATAGCGCTGTTGGTGAAGTTGGCCGCGAGGACCGGAAGAGCGGAGGTCATGGCTGTCTCCAGAAGAAGTATGCGGCCATGGTGCAGCCGGTGAGGACGACGATGGTCCGCAGGACGTTCGGATTCATGCTTCGTGCGTATTGTGCTCCGGCGTATCCGCCAATGGCTGCGAAGACCATGGAGATGAAGCAGTAGTGCCAGACGATGGCTCCGCCGAGGATAAAGGTGAGGACGGCGCAGAGGTTGGAGAGGCAGGCTGCGAGCACCTTCAAGGAATTGAGCGTGTTCATATCGTCGATGCCGAAGAGAGCGAGCGCACTCATCAGCAGGAAGCCTGCGCCTACGCCAAAGTAACCGATGTAGAAGGTTACGGGGATGATGGCGAGGAACAGGGGAACCATTGCCGGGGTGTGGGTGACATGGGGTTGAGCCGTACGGCGACGAAGCCAGCGGGAGACAGGTCCGCTGATTCCGAAGAGGAGTGAGGCGGTGAGCAGGAGCCACGGGACCATGCGCAGGAAGGTGATCTGCCGCGTGTGGAGGAGGACGTAGGCTCCGCTGACGCCACCGACGACGGAGGCTGAGCAGACGACTGCGAGAAGGTCGCGGCGAAGATCGGCGCGGAGAGCCCAGATGGAGGTGAGCTGGCCGGGCCAGAGGGCTACGGTGTTGGTAGCGTTGGCCTGGATGGGTGGGACGCCGATGGCGAGCATCGCGGGGAATGAGATGAAAGATCCGCCTCCGGCCATGGCGTTCATCACGCCCGCGATAAAGGAGGCGGTGACCAGCCAGAGATATGGAATGTGGGCGGTGAGGCTGGAGATCATCCTCGCTTCATTGTAGCGAGTTGGCGGAGGGAGAGTTGGAAGGCGCAGTTGGTGGGAGGGGCATCTCCGGGGTGGCTGCGATGAGTTGCTGCGTGTAGGCGCTGCGTGGGGATTCGCAGACCTGGAGGCAGTCACCGATCTCTACAATGCGGCCATGGTGCATTACGGCGACGCGATCGCAGAGGTAGCGCACGAGAGGCATGGAGTGAGAGATGAAGAGATAGGTGAGGCCCAGGGTGCGCTGCAGGTCGCGGAGGAGATTGATGACCTGTGCTCCGACGGAGACATCGAGT
Organism: Acidobacteriaceae bacterium; assembly: GCA_035943695.1. Lineage (GTDB taxonomy): Bacteria > Acidobacteriota > Terriglobia > Terriglobales > Acidobacteriaceae > Edaphobacter. The sequence continues at coordinate 211,287 of DASZBW010000023.1, forward strand.
GCACTGACTGGCTCGTCGAGGACGAGGAAGCTAGGACGAAGAGCGAGGGCGCGGGCGATGTTGATGCGCTGGCGTTGGCCACCGGAGAACTCATGTGGGTAGCGCGGCAGGGCGGATTCATCGAGGCCGACCGAGGTTAGCAATTCACGTAGGCGGGTGGTGAGGCCCTGGGGTGGCGGCTCCCGGTGAATGGCGAAGGATTCGGCGAGGATGCTGCGGATGGTCATGCGGGGATTGAGCGCCGCGTAGGGATCCTGGAAGACGATCTGCATGCGGCGGCGGAGGGTGCGCATGGCGGAGGATGAGGCGGGTGGGAGCGGGTGGCGTTCGAAGTACACGTGGCCGGCGGAAGGCTCGACGAGGTTGAGGAGCATGCGGGCTACGGTGCTTTTGCCGGAGCCGGATTCGCCGACCAGGCCGAGGGTTTCGCCGGGTGCGATGGTGAACGAGACGTCGTCGACTACACGCCTGAGTTGTGGGCCGTTGCCGTAGGATTTGGTGAGGTTGCGGGCTTCGACCAGCGGAGCTTTTGCGGCTGCTTCCTTGGCACTGTGGGGATCTGCCGGCGTCATAGCGTGAATGGTAGCATCCCTAAAAGCGATACGAAGTGAGCGTTGCTGCGCGCGTTGTGGCGGAGATTGAGGAGCGAGACAAGATGCCGGAAGCTGCGAGGCTGGAGGGGAAGACGGTTCTGATCACCGGTGGGAGTGCGGGGATCGGTTGGGCGACGGCAGTGGCGTTTGCGGAAAAGGGGGCGCGCTTGGTGGTGACTGCACGGCGGGAAGAGCGGCTGCGAGAGTTGTGCGAACGCATTACCGGCAGTGGCGGTGAGGCAGAGTACCTCGCCGGGGATGCGGCGGTGGAGGCTACGGCCAAGGAGTGCGTGGAGCTGGCAGTCGGGCGCTTTGGGCGGCTGGATATTTTGATCAACAATGCAGGTGCCGGGAACTACAAGAATCTTGTGGATACGAGCGTTGAGGAATATGACGCGCTGATGGATGCGAATATGAAGAGCAGCTTTCTCTTCTCGCGGTATGCGGCGCCGCGGATGATTGAACAGAACGGTGGGACGATGGTGTTTATCTCGTCGGTCGCGGGGCTGCAGGGGGCGGCGGGCGAGGCGGTCTATTGCGCGAGCAAGTTTGCGCAGGTTGGTTTTGCGCAGGCGCTCGATGCGGAGCTGCGGAAATATGGGATCAAGGTGACGGCGTTGTGCCCGGGCGGGGTGAAGACGGAGTTCGCCGTGGGGAGGGGTCGGACCGAGGAAGGCGTGAAGGCTTCGCGCATGATGGAGCCCGAGGAGGTGGCGGAGGCGATTGTCTTTGCTTGTTCGCAGCCGACGAATCTGCGTATTCCCCAGATGACGGTACGGCACATGGGGTAGCTGCCGATATGGTAGCCGTTGTACGAGAGAACAGAGTCCCTACCGAGGGTAGAGCGTAAGTCCTGCTGAATCAATGAAGGCTATCTGGTACCCCTCCCCCCTGGTATATACCCGTGGGATTATTGATTCTTTTGGACTTATTTTGTCGTGTTGTCAAAGAGCCACAGTCTATTACTGATAATGAATTGGTTATACAGTCGTGTATACAAACAGCCACACCCGGTGTTTTCCGCGTTTGAGTCTTCCCTTTTGAGGCGAGTTGAGGGCGGCTTAAATAAGCTTCAGGTATGGCAATTTCGATTCGATGTTTCCCCCATTCACCGTTTAGTTCTGGCTATAGGTCCGGTCCGATGGTGGGACACGACGCTGCCGATTGAGCTGCTCTCTCTTTCTATTGTATACCCGGTTGTCAAGAAGTTTTTCGTTCCGCCGAGCTCTTGAGTTGGGTAAGTTGTTCTTCGTCAGATGCTTGGACTTCGAGTTTTCGATGAACAAGGAGGGAACGTTTTTGTGATCCAGCTATGGGGTATGAGCTGTGAGGTATGAGCATCGGGCGGTTCGCTTGTGCTTTGAGGTGGGAGGGTGGCTGGGTGCGGGAGGAAACGCGGGTCCTTCGACTTCGCTGCGCTTCGCTCAGGATGACAATTTCTGGGGTGGTTGATGCGGAGGGGCGATGCGAGATTCCGGCCCAGAGGCGGGCCGGAATGATGGGTTCGATGGTGCAGATTTCGGCGAAGAGAGCGATTGCGATTTAGCCGGCTTAGATGTCGAGGTTCTTTACGTCCAGGGCGTTTTCTTCGATGAATTTGCGGCGGCTTTCTACGTCTTCGCCCATGAGGGTGGTGAAGATGATCTCGCACTCGGCTATATCTTCGAGGCGGACCTGGAGCAGGGTGCGGCGTTCGGGATCCATGGTGGTGTCCCAGAGCTGCGGGGCGGTCATCTCGCCGAGACCCTTGTAGCGCTGGACTTGATATTCTTTTTTGCCCTGCTCGATGACGTAGTCGAAGACCTCGCGTGCGGTCTTTTTCTCGACGGGGTCGTGGGAGACTTTGCTGTTGCGTTTGGCTGGCTTGGCTTCGGCCGCGGTGCCTGGGGCGGAGGCGTTCTCAGCTACGCCTTCTTCGGAGGCGATCTCTTCGGCCTCTTCTTCGGCCGCTTCAGCTTCGGCTTTTGAGGTCTTGGGAGCGTACTCGATGAAGAAGGGCGGTTGCAGGCGGTCTTTCAGTTGCGCGTGCTTGGCCAGCATCTGCCTGCTCTCGGCGGTGGAAGCGAGTGCCCAGTCGATCTTGCGGACGGCGCCCTGCGAGTCGGTGAAGGTGACGGAGTATGTCTTGTGCTCTTCGTCGAAGAGGACTTCGCTGACCTCGCGGAACTGGTACTCCTTGACGAGATCTTTGAGGCGAGTGCGCATCTCCTTGAGCTTTGCGGGCGATTCGAAGTCGACGCGGCGGGCGGAGTCTTTGCCTTCCTGGGCGAAGAGCTCGGCGAAGGCCTTGGTGACCCCTTCATTGCGCAGGCGCTTCTCGACCTTATCGAAGAAGCCGAGATACTCGTTGAGCTGGCTCATGAACCTGGTGAGCTCCTCGCCTTCGATCTTGGACTTCTCTTCGCCGTGGCGGAGGATCATACCGTCGGAGGCGCGCTTGACCATGACCTGGACGTATTCGCGCTCGTCCTTGATGTATTGCTCGAACTTGCCCTTCTTGATCTTGAAGAGAGGAGGCTGGGCGATGTAGACGTGGCCGCGCTTGATGAGCTCGGTCATGTGGCGGAAGAAGAAGGTGAGCAGAAGGGTGCGGATGTGCGAGCCATCGACGTCGGCGTCGGTCATCAGGATGAGCTTGCCGTAGCGCAGCTTGGTGACGTCGAAGTCGTCCTTGCCGATGCCGCAGCCGAGCGCGGTGATCATGGCGCGGATCTCTTCGTGGCCGAGCATCTTGTCGTAGCGGGCTTTTTCTACGTTGAGGATTTTTCCTTTGAGGGGCAGGATGGCCTGGAAGCGGCGGTCGCGGCCCTGCTTGGCGGTGCCTCCGGCCGATTCGCCCTCGACCAGGTAGAGTTCGCAGCGGTCGGGCTGGCGTTCGGAGCAGTCGGAGAGCTTGCCGGGAAGGCCGCCGCCATCGAGTGCGCCTTTGCGGCGGGTAAGGTCGCGGGCCTTGCGTGCGGCTTCGCGTGCGCGGGCGGCGTCGATGGCCTTGTTGATGATCTTCTTAGCAACGGACGGGTTCTGCTCGAGGTATGCGCCGAGGCGCTCGTTGACGAAGGCCTGGACGATGCCGGCGATGTCGGAGTTGAGCTTGCCCTTGGTCTGGCCTTCGAACTGGGGCTGCGAGAGTTTGACGGAGATGACGAGGACAAGGCCTTCGCGCACATCGTCGCCGGAGAGATTTTCCTTGACGTCTTTGAAGAGACCGATGGACTGGCCGACTGCGTTGATGGTCCGCGTGAGCGCGGTCTTGAAGCCGGAGAGATGCGTGCCGCCGTCGACGGTGTTGATGTTGTTGGCGAAGGTGAAGACGGTCTCGGAGTAGGCGTCGTTGTACTGGAGCGCGATCTCCATGGCGACGTTGTCGCGCTCGGCCTCCATGTAAATGGGCTTCTCATGCAGGACCTGCTTGCCGCGGTTGAGATGCTTGATGAACTCGGCGATGCCGCCGGCGTATTTGAATTCCTGCTGCTTCGACTCGCCGGTTTTGGCGTCGGTGGTGCGCTCATCGGTGAGGGTGATGATGAGGCCCTTGTTGAGGAAGGCGAGTTCGCGCAGGCGCTGGGCGAGGGTGTCGTAGTTGAACTCGGTGACGGTGAAGATGCTCTTGTCCGGGAGGAAGTGGACCTTGGTTCCCTTGCGCTTCGATGCTCCCATTTTGCGCAGCTTGCTGATGGGCGCGCCCTTTGAGTAGTCCTGCTCCCAGGCGAATCCGTCGCGCCAGATCTCTACGTCGAACTCCTGCGAAAGCGCGTTGACGCAGCTGACGCCGACGCCGTGGAGACCGCCGGAGACCTTGTAGTTGGAGGCGTCGAACTTGCCGCCGGCGTGGAGCATGGTGAGGACGACCTGGACGGCGGGCATCTTCTCGCCGTTGATGACTTTGTCGTCGACGGGAATGCCGCGGCCGTCGTCGACGACGGTGATGGAGTTGTCGACGTGGATGGTGACGTCGATGCGTGTGGCGTGGCCGCCGAGGGCTTCGTCGACGGAGTTATCGACGACCTCATAGACGAGATGATGCAGGCCCTGTTCGCCGGTGGAGCCGATGTACATGGCCGGGCGCAGGCGGACTGCGGCGAGGCCTTCGAGGACGGTGATGTTTTCGGCTGAGTAGCCGCCGCCTTCTTTTGGTGCTGCAGCGGAGGTGTCGGTTGCGGTCTGTTCCTCTAGCTCGGGACTGATTGCGGACGGTGCCATTCACACTCCAATTAGCCTGCTTGCGGGCTTTCGCGGCCGAGGCTTCGGCGAGCCGCCCTGAAATCTCTAAAAGCCACGCCAAATCAAGCTTTTCTGGCGATTCATGGCTTTTATTTATCTCCTAATTGTAGCATGTGTCCAAGGCGGCCCCTGCGGTCACAGGGTACGGATTCTGGGGCGGAAACCGGTGACTTTACGGTTGGATGGGGTCTTTTTCTGGTAGACTCGGAGTTGCTGTCTAAACGTAACTTTTCGTCAGGAAACACCATGCCAAAGTTGAAGACTCATTCGGGCGCTGCGAAGCGTTTTTCGAAGACCGCGTCGGGCAAGTTCAAGCGCGGGCAAACGAAGATGCGCCACATCCTTACCTCGAAGGCTACCAAGACCAAGCGCAAACTGGGCGGCTCGGCCTTGATCTCGAAGGCGGATACCCCGAAGATTGCACGGATGCTTCCCTACGCCTGAGTTTTGGCGGGGAGTTCCGAAGTTTTTCAAGTCGAGCCGTTCGAAAGAACAAAGGGCCAGCAAACGCGTTACGGCCCCTGGGTTTTGCAAAGTAGGACCCACCGAGACTTGAAGTTGCATAGTGCGTGAAGAGGAAACCTTTCCTCCAGCCACTTAACCGAATCACGCAAAAGGAGATTCACGATGCCCCGTGTAAAACGGAGTACAAAACGCACCGACCGCCGCAAGAAGATTCTAAAGCGCGCGAGTGGTTACTTTCTCACGAAATCCAAGCTGTACCAGGCAGCGCAAGAGGCCGTCGAACGCGGCTTGATGTTCGCCTATACTGGGCGCAAACAGAAGAAGCGGCAGTATCGCGCACTGTGGATCGTCCGCATCAATGCAGCATGCCACCAGAACGGGATGAGCTATTCGACGTTTATCAATGGGCTGAAGCTGGCGGGGAATCCTTTGGATCGGAAGATCCTGGCGGAGATCGCTGCGCATGACACGGCGGGTTTTGCTTCGCTTGTGGAGACGGCTAAGTCTGCTCTTGCTGCGGCCAAGTCGGCACGTGAGAAGGCCGCCGCTTAGTTTCGGATCAGGCTACAACCCAAGGGCGTGGCTTCGGCTGCGCCCTTAGTTTTTGTTTGGAGGCAGGAACGACCATGCAAACAGAGAGCTCTAGTAAAGCTGCTCGACGGCAGATTGCTGACGACTTCAAAAGGCGTACGGTGCCGCGCGGGATCTTTGCGATTCGCTGCGCTGCGACAGGAGAGACGTGGGTAGGTTCTTCGCCGAATCTCGATGCGTGCAGGAATTCACTCTGGTTTCAGCTGCGTGGCGGGCTTTCGCGCCATCGGACGCTGCAGGCGGCGTGGAAACTGCACGGAGAAGACGCGTTTGCGCTCGATGTGGTGGAGCGTTTAGATGACGAAACTCCGGAGCTGCTGCTGAACGATATGATGAATGAGCGAAAGAAGACGTGGGCTTCGTCGATGAAGGCTGACGCGCTGTAAAGCGTGTTGCGCAGAGATGTGTGCGCAATGTTTTGCCTTCCACAAACTACTCACAGCTCGAAGCAGCTATCCTAGAGATATGTCTTTGTCGACTGCTGATCTTGAGGTATCTGCTGGGCGTGATGGAGCGTCCAGGCCGGGCGTGGGCGGGCCGAGGTTTGAATCCTGGGGGCGATATCCCACGTACGACGCGCGCGTGGTTCCGCTTGGCTGGCGGGATGATTTTTCCCGGGCTGTTTCGGGGTCGCATGATGCAGTTCTGCCGGTGGGTCTGGGACGAAGCTATGGCGACGTCTGTCTGCTGAACGGCGGTACGCTCTTGCAGACTACGGGGATGAATCGGCTGATCGACTTCGATCCGGCGACTGGAATTCTGACAGCGGAGGCGGGGATTTCGCTGGCGCAGATACTGGACTTTGCGGTACCGCGTGGATTTTTTCTGCCTGTTACGCCGGGGACCAAGTACGTTACGCTGGGCGGCGCGATTGCGAATGATATTCATGGGAAGAATCACCACGTGGCGGGGACGTTTGGCTGCCATGTGACGCGGTTCGAGCTGGTGCGATCGGATGGATCGCGACGGCTTTGCTCATCCGTGGAAAATGCGGATTGGTTCGCGGCCACGATTGGCGGGCTTGGGCTGACGGGCTTTATTCCGTGGGCTTCGGTGCGGCTGATTCCGATTGTGTCCCGGAAGATCGATGTGGAGTACACCCACTTCCATGGCATCGACGAATTCCTTGATTTGACGCAGCGATTTGCGCATGCGACCTATACGGTGAGCTGGGTGGATGTGACCAGCACGGGTCGCAACTTTGCTCGCGGAATCTTTATGAGCGGGGAGCACTCCAAGGTAGCCGGAAAGCTGAAAGTTTCGCCGGAGCCGAAGCTGGTGTTTCCTTTTGAGGCGCCGGGATTCGCGCTGAACAAATATTCGGTTGCAGCGTTCAATACGCTGTTTTTTCATAAGCAGATTCAGCCGCACAAGGTTCTGGTGCAGGATTACGAGCCTTATTTTTACCCGCTGGATGCGGTGCTGCATTGGAACCGCATGTATGGCAAACAGGGGCTGCTGCAGTTCCAGTACGCGATACCGTGGGAGCATGCGCGGGAGGCGACGATCGCGATTCTTCGGGAGGTTGCGAAGTCCGGGCTGGCGAGCTTTCTGGCGGTATTGAAGGCGTTTGGTGATGTGCCTTCGCCGGGAATGATGAGTTTTCCGAAGCCGGGAATTACGCTTGCACTGGACTTCCCTATCAAGCCAGGGCTGAGCTTTCCGCTGTTTGAACGGCTGGCCGACATGACGCTGGAGTACGGCGGAAGGCTGTATCCGGCGAAAGACGCGGCGATGACGGCGGCGCAGTTTCAGCAGTTTTATCCGCAGTGGCAGCAGTTTGCGCAGTTTCGCGATCCACTGATTACCTCCAGTTTCTGGGAGCGCGTCACCGAATTTACAGGAGTACAGACAACAGTATGAGTAATCTCAGCGCATTCGATCCGCAGCCTTCCGGGCTGCCTGCTTCTTCGTCCGTGCCGGTGCAGAACCCCAGCGCGAAGGTGACCAAAAAGATCCTGGTGCTGGGCGCGACGTCGGGAATCGCCGAGGCTACTTGCCGCATCTGGGCGGCGCAGGGGGCGCAGATGTTCCTGGTGGCGCGCAATGCGGAGAAGCTGGCAGCGGTGGCTGCGGACCTGACGACGCGAGGGGCTTCGTATGTCGGGACGGCTGTGGCTGATCTGGATGACACGGACAAACATGCGGAGCTGCTGTCGCATGCGGTGAACTCGCTGACGGGCATGGATGTGGCTTACCTGGCGTACGGCATCCTGGGGGATCAGCCGCAGGCGGAGCAGGAGTTCGAACATGCGGCGCAGATTCTGCATTCGAATTTTGTTGCGCCGGTGTCGCTGCTGACCTGGCTTGCGAACTTCTGCGTGCAGCGGAAGGGCGGCGTGCTGGCGGTGATCTCCTCGGTGGCGGGAGACCGTGGGAGAAAGTCGAACTATGTTTATGGCTCCTCGAAGGCTGGGCTTTCGGCATTCCTTGGCGGCCTGCGCAACCGGGTGGACCGCGAGGGCGTGACGGTGCTGACGATCAAGCCTGGTCCGGTGAAGACGGCCATGACTGCGGGCATGAAGGGGGCTGAAAAGTTTGCGGATGTGAACAAGGTGGCCGCATCGATTGCTTCGGCAGTGGACAAACGCGTGGATAATCTCTACGTGCCGTTTCAGTGGCAGCCGATCATGTTTGTAATTCGGAATATTCCGGATCGGATCTTCAAGAAGCTGAACCTCTGATTCCCTGGTAGCAGGTGTAGTAGCTGTTACCGGGTGGTGGCAAGACAAACGGCAAAGTCCTTTGCGGACTTTGCCGTTGTTGTGTGTGGAGGTGCGTCCGTGATCAGAACTGCGAATGAAGCAGGCCGCAGTTGCGGATGCGCGGTTGCTAGAACGTCTGATCGTTGCGGATGGAGGTAACGTGGTTTTTCTCGAAGGTAAGGGACATGGGTTTGCCGAGGTTGGCAAAGACGATGACGCGGTCACCATACTGCTGGCTGGTGGTACGGAAGACCTGACCGAGGGCTAACTGGGCCTGGCGCTCATTCATACCCAGGACGACCTTATGAGAATCGACGGCTTGCCAGGTCTCCTTGCCCCAATGGCTGTAGAGCTGGTGCGGGTCGGAGTAGAAGAACATGTCGTCGGTATAGAAGGTGTAGTCCGAACCTTTCTTGTAGCCGACAGGGACGGCGTACTGCTGGGTGGGGTCGGAGGATTTGGGCATGGTGAAGCTCAGGAAGACCTGCTTGTCGCCGCCGGGGATTCGAGCTTGTAGCTGCTTGGGAGCAACCTCTTCAAATGCCTGCTGAATCATGAGAGGCTGGGCGCCTAACAGGGTTCCGGATGCCTTGGAGAAGTCGATGTGATTTGCGGTGTAGGGGTAATACTCCATCTGGCCTGCGGCTGAGACCCAGAGGGTAGACCCGTTGAGAGGCGTGAGGTCGGCCAGGGTGGAGGGCCGCTCCCGCTTGAGGAAGACTAGATCGTCGGCGTCGTAGCTGGCATTAGACGTGGCAGAGATCGCTGTGCTGGTTCGCTCAGCGTGAATGTTCAAGACTTCGACTCCGATGGCGATGAAGCCGACGAGCGCTGCGCCGGCGAAGATTCGTTGTAATTTAGTCATACTTCTCCTGTGTTTCTTTCTCTGCGCGATTGGAATCGCACGGATGGGATTCAGGCGATAGGGCGATTGCGAGAGCGCGGCCCGGGGATGCAGTCCAACTTCCCGGAGACCCGTGAGGTGCTGCCCAAATCCCGAGAGGGGGTCTGGGTGCCTGTATTGCCACCTCACCAGCAGCGTACTACCGGCGATCTCATAACCGGCCAAGGTGCATGACCAGTTACAAACGTCCATGTTAGTCACGTGGTCAGGATGGGCAATGCAACCAGTAGTAATGCGTATGACCTAAATGGGGTATTGCTTTAGCCAGGTGCGGAAGGCGGGGCCGAGGTCATCGCGCTTGAGGCCGAGCTCTACGGTCGCCTTGAGGAAGCCCAGCTTGTCGCCGGCATCGTAGCGGGTGCCTTCGTATTGAAAGCCGAAGACCTTCTCGTGTGCGAGCAGGGCCTTGATGGCGTCGGTGAGTTGCAGCTCGCCGCCGGCGCCGGGCTTGAGCGCTTCAATCATCTGGAAGATGCGCGGGGTGAGGATGTAGCGGCCGATGATGGCGTTGGGTGAAGGAGCGTCTTCGAACTTCGGCTTCTCGACCATGCCTTTGACTTCGAGCAGGCGTGGGTTGGTGGCTACGGGCGTGCAATCGAGGCAGCCGTAGGCGGAGATCGCCGGGCCTTCGACGACTTCGGAGGCGAGGATGGAGGAGCCGGTTTGGTTGAAGGCTTCCACCATCTGCTTCATGCAGGGGACGCGGGCATCGACGACGTCGTCGGGGAGCAGGACGCAGAAGGGTTCGTTGCCGACCAGTTCTTTGGCCATGAGGACTGCATGGCCGAGGCCGAGGGGTTGCGACTGGCGTGTGTAGACGATCTTGGCGAGCCGCGATACGGAGCGGACAATGTCGAGGAGCTCCTGCTTTTTCTTGGCTTCGAGGGAGGCTTCGAGCTCCGGGGAGGAGTCGAAGTGATCTTCCATCGCGGCCTTGTCGCGGCCAGTGATGATGATGATCTCAGTGCAGCCGGCAGCGACGGCCTCTTCGACGCCGTACTGGATCAGAGGCTTGTCGACGAGGCAGAGCATCTCCTTGGGGATGGCTTTGGTTGCGGGCAGGAAGCGGGTGCCCAGGCCTGCGGCGGGAAAGACGGCTTTGCGAATCCTGGGATAGTTCATACTGGAGTGCTTCCTTGTGGCTGGTCTCTCGTTGGTTTGTTGATTTACTTGCGGCCCTGGACGGTTACTCCTGTACCGCTCTTGCGGCGGGCTCGTTTGGCGGCTATCTCGCGCATCTCGCGACCGAGCGAGGTGCGATTCATGATGGTCTGCTGGGCGATACCGATGAAATTGCCGATGGCCCAATAGAGGCCCAGGCCAGAGCCGTAGTTCCAGACGAAGTAGCCGGAGACGGCAGGCATCATGAAGGCCATCATTTTCTGCTGCTGAGGGTCGACGCCGGGCGAGGGTGTGTAGTACTGCATGAGGAACATGGACGCGACCATAACGATCGGCAGGATGTGGTAGGGATCGGGGGCCTGGAGGTCGGACAGCCAGTACCAGTGGGCGTGGCGGAGCTCAACGACGCGGGGCAGCATGGTGAAGAAGGCCCAGAGCAGAGGCATGGTGATGAGTGTGGGGATGCATCCGCCGAACATGTTGACGCCGTTGTCCTTCTGCAGCTGCATGATCTCGGCGTTCATCTCGTTGCGTTTGGGATCGGTGGCCTTGTACTTCTTATAGCGCTCCTTGATGGCGTCCATCTGGGGCTGGATGCGCTGCATTTTGAGCGCGGACTGCATGGTTTTGATCTTGAATGGGATGTTGATGATGTTGACCAGGACGGTGAGAATGATGATCGCCCAGCCCCAGGCACCGTTCCAATGCTCGACGAAATGGTCATGGATGAAGTGGAGCGCGATGAAGAGGTACTTAGCGATAGGGCCGAGGAAGCCGAAGGAGAGCATGGGCTCCAGCGTCACTTTGGGGTCAGTGGCCTGGATGCCTCTGAGGACATCGACAGCTTTGGGGCCGACGAAGACGCGGGTGTCGATGGTGCCGTTGACATCGCCCAGAGCTGCGCCGAGGATGGGCACCGGCATGGCCTTGGAGGGCGCGGAGCTGGAGCCGAAGCCGGCACGCTTGAGGACCTTCGAGACGTCGAACTGGCCTTGCAGGGTCGCTACAGTCGCCGTTGCGGGTGAATCGGGCAGAAAGACTGCGGCGAAGAAGGGATCGCTGACGCCGACCCAGTCGAAGGGTCCGTTGAGCGTGGCGCCGGCGGAGATCTTCTTGGGGGCGAGATGTTCGTCGCTTCCCTGCCGGTCGCTGTCGAATTGACCGTCGGTGTAGGCGCGGCCGTTGAGGGTCTCATTCTGGTCGCCGAAGCCGCCGGGCCAGCTAAGGAGGGCGCGCTCCGGTGCGCCGTTGCGAGTGACGCTGATGTGGGCGTGCAGGACGTAGGAGGCGTCGAAGGTGAACGTCTTGGTGGCCTGAAGCGTGCCGTCGGAGTAGCGGAAGGTGAGGGTGGCCGGGGCGGTGAGCGCGCCGGTCGCGGAGGGGACGAACATGGCGTGGTTGAGCGTCTCGCCGACACCGCCGTTGAGGGTGGCGACGGAGCCGCCCGTGGCTGTGCCGTTGTCCCCATAGCTAACCGGGTAGGTCAGGGTGGAGGGTCCGGTCTGGGTGACTACATAGGTGCCGTTGTAGGAGCTGTCCGAGATGCCGTTGACGGAGACGGAGCGGCCGTTGATGCCAGCGGGAATAGCGCCGGCGATGGTGAGGGTGACGACGTTGGAGGTGCGCGATGCGCCGGTGATCTGCAGCGTCGCATTGTCGTAGGTGAAGAGTGAGAGAGGGTAGCCGAAGACCTGGGCTACATGCGGTGGAACGAGGTCGAGAGGCTTGCCCTGCTCGTCGGTAGCCCGCTTGAGAATCCAACTGATGACCTGCGCGCCGCGGTTGGAGAAGGTGATGCGATAGAGCTCGTTTTCGACGACGGTGGTGGACTCGGCTTCGGCCTTCGCGATGGGAGCCGCGGGAGTAGAGCCCTGGGCTGAGGCCGCCGCCGGTTGCGCGGCGGGCGGTACGTATGCGGGCGCATTCGACGACTGGACGGTCTGGGTAGAGGTGACGGCGGGCGACGCCGGCTGCGGATTGGTCTTGTTGTGGTAGAGCTGCGCGCCGAAGAAGATGGCGACGATGAGGACCATCATTGCAAGCAGCGATTTGCCGTCCTGCCCGCCCTGCTGATTGGGGTTACTGAATTCTGCCAAGTGGATATGTCCTGTTCTGCGAGTAGCGAGGGGTGCTGGCGAACTACTCCCAGTCTGTTTGTCTATGGTAAATGGTCTGCGGGGTTGGAGGCGGAGGATGATTGCGTGGAGGTGTGGGTATCGCGCTGAGGGACGGGGTCGAAGCCACCTTTGCCCCAGGGCTGGCAGCGGGCAAGGCGCTTTGCTGCGAGCCAGGATCCTCGAATCAAGCCGTAGCGGCTGATGGCGATGTAGGCGTACTCCGAACAGGTGGGGAGATAGAGGCAGCGGCTGGGTGCGAGCGTATGCAGCACAGGGGAGAGCGTGATTTTGTAAAGGCGGAAGGCGACGGCGAGGGCGCGCTGCGGCACACTGACGTGTGGTGTGTGTTTTGCGTTTCGAGTTGCGAGGGGCATAGCGCGGCTCATGAAGCTGGTCGCGGAGCGGCGAGGGTCTGCCTCTCGTACATTTTGCGAATGGCACGGAAGACGGTGGCTATTTCCTGCTCGAGTGCGGGGAAGGCGAGATCGATTACGGAGCGGCGAGGATGGAGGACGACATCGACCGGGGCGGGCAGCAGCGCGATCTGGCTGCGGACGGCTTCGCGCATGCGGCGCTTGATGCGATTGCGATCTACCGCCTTGCCCATGACTTTGCCGACGGTGAGGCCCACGCGCGGAGCGTCGGGAAGGGCGATGCGCAGAGGAAGGCCGTCCGCGCCGAGTTGCGGACGGATGCGAAAGAAATAGCTCATCTGTTTGCCGAACTGTTTGCGGCTGGCTGCGTAGACGCTTTGATAGTCGGCGTGTTTACGCAGTCTGCAGTTCGCGGCGGTCATCTGTTGTGAACCTTTGTCAGGCATGGAATGCATTGACAGCTGCCGGTCCGGCGAGGAATTCAGCCGGACACAGACAGGCGCGGCATACAACTAGTCGCGGAAGCCTGCGCTGACGGCGATCTTGTGGCGGCCCTTGGCGCGGCGGCGGTTGAGGACGGCTGCGCCTGCCTTGGTCTTCATGCGGCTGAGGAAGCCGTGGGTCTTGGCGCGGTGACGGCGGTTGGGTTGAAAGGTACGCTTTGGCATTGGACTAACTCCCTGCGCAGGGTTGAACTCCTGCTCAAATTCTTTGCGGTATGCAACAGTCCCTCAGTATACCTCAACCCAGTGCTTAGACCTAGCGAATCGCAAACCAAAGGGCTTAGATGGAAGGCGCAGAAAGTTGCACGCAACGGGCGCGAATGCTTGCGGAATGAGACCTTCACAAGGAATGGTGCAATGCAATTTTTATCTGAGTTGCACCTTGAAATAGCGCCTGTTTTCCGTGCTACTATCAAACCCGCTTACCAATGACGAATTCGGATTCATTGAGTTCAATTTTGGTTTCTGTTGTCGTTTTTCTTCGTACAAGGGCTACGCCTGAACACGAAGGTCTCTTCGCAACCTGCAGTAACTTTCCATTCGCCTCAGGTGGCGTTGCGGAACCCTGTTTGCTTTGCACCGTTCCACCTTTTTCGTTTTTCGGGTCAGTCTGGTTAATCCAAAAGTAAGCAAACTTGGAATGTAATCCAAGAAGGAATCTAGAGCATGTCATTCGTTCCGACGGCGACGGCCGTATTGAATTATTGGGTTCGCATCCTGGGTGCGCTTGAGAAGAAGATCAATCGCCAGTCGTTCGAGACGTGGCTCAAGCCAACGCGCTTCTCGCATATCCAGGGCAAGACGCTGTACGTGCGAATACCGTCGGCGGAGTTTCAGGATGTCTGCGAGAAGTATGCGGACCTGATTCACGAGGCGATCGAGAAGCTTGGGCTCGAGATCGAGACGGTGACCTTCACAACGCCGCAGCAGGACCCGAGCGCGCCCCGGGTGCGGGAGGATGGCGGTTTTGCGCCGCTGCCGAGCCATAATCCAAATGCACCACACTCGCGCCGTTCGACTAGCCACGCGGGACCCTCGGCGGAGCAGTCGCGTTTCGATTGGAATACGGCTGCGCAGTTGAATGCGCGGTATCAGTTCGACGCATTCGTGATTGGAAGTGGCAATCAGTTTGCGATGGCTGCATCGCAGGCTGTGGCCGAGCGGCCATCGAAGGCCTACAATCCGCTGTTTCTGTATGGCGGGGTGGGAATGGGCAAGACGCACCTGATGCATGCGATTGGGCATGATGTGAAGCGGAGGCAGCCGCATGCGGCGATCTGCTACGTCTCGGGCGAGAAGTTCATGAATGAGATGGTGGACTGCGTTCGCTACCAGAAGATGACGACGTTTCGCGATAAGTTCCGGAATGTGGATGTGCTGCTGATCGACGACATTCAGTTTCTTGCGGGGAAAGAGCGGACGCAGGAAGAGTTCTTCCATACGTTCAATACGCTGCACGAGAGCATGAAGCAGATTGTGATTGCTTCGGACCGGCCTCCGAAAGAGTTGCAGGATTTTGAGGATCGGCTGCGTTCGCGATTTGAGTGGGGATTGATTGCGGATATTCAGCCGCCGGATCTTGAGACGAAGGTTGCGATTCTGCAGAAGAAGGCGGAGTCGGAGCAGACGGCGCTGCCTACCGATGTGGCGCTGTTTATCGCTAGCAATGTGCGGACTAATGTGCGTGAGCTGGAAGGCGCGCTGGTGCGGTTGATCGCGTGGTGCTCGATGCATGGCGTGGAGATAACGCTGGCCGTGACGCAGCAGTGCCTGAAGCAGTTCATCGATACGCAGGTGCGCAAGGTTACGATTGACGCGATTCAGCGGGCGGTGGCGGAGCAGTTTGGGATGCGGGTGGCGGAGCTGAAGCAGAAGAATAATTCGCGGCAGATTGTGGTGCCGCGGCAGATTGCGATGTACCTGGCGAAGCAGTTGACGGAGGCTTCGCTGCCGGAGATTGGGCGGCAGTTTGGAGGGAAACATCATACGACGGTGATGCACTCGATCTCGAAGATTGATGAACATCGGCGATCGGATAAGGATATGAATCGGACCGTGAACAAGCTGATGGAGACGCTGAGTTAATCTTTTCGCCCGGCGCTGCTGGCGTGCTGCTTTTGGAATGCATCAGAGAGTGCAGGGAGACTTTACCAATGGCGGACGTGACAACGAAGGTTGATGAAGCTGCGCAGTCAGATGAGGCACAGGCTAAGGGTGCTGTCGAGGGCGATGGCAGAGAGCGTGTGCAGGGCGAGTCGCTTGCGGGGCAACTGGGGCATCGGGATCAGAGCGAGTTGCTGAAGGACAACGATACGGACTTTCCGGAGCCGGATGCGAAGGGCGAGCACTCAGGGGAATAGCACTGAGGGCGGCTGTTTGCGGTAGACTCAAACACTGTGCTGAATAAGCTGATCTTCGCCAACCTTACCCACCGGCCGGTGCGCACTTTGTTGAGCGTGCTGGCGATTGCGGTGGAAGTGACCATGATTTTGACGCTGGTGGGCGTCAGCCACGGGACGCTGGACTCGACCAAGGAACGGGCTCGCGGCATTGGAGCCGACATCGTTGTGCGGCCACCGAACTCGCAGGTGATAGGGACCCTGAGCTCGTCGCCCTTTAGCGAGAAATATATTCCCCTGCTGATGCAACAGCCACATGTAGAGCTGGCTACCGGTACGGTGATCCTGGGAATCGGCGGATTCGATTCGATGACTGGCCTGGACTTTCCGGCATTCAACAAGATGAGCGGAGGGTTCGCTTACGCGACGGGAGGAGATCCCGTGAGCGACGACGACATGATCGTCGACGAATACTACGCACGCCAGAAGCATCTCCAGATTGGCAGCAAGCGTACGCTGCAAAACCACACTTGGAATATCTCCGGAATCTTTACCGGCGGGAAGCTGACGCGGATTGGTGTGAAGCTCTCCACTCTTCAGGCGCTCACGGGAACGCCGGGACATCTAACGCAGATTTATCTGAAGTTGAATGACCCGAAGTATGCGGACCAGGTTGCGGATGGCCTGAAGGTCACGCTTCATGACGATCAGATTTATACGATGGATGCACTGATGTCGCAGTTTTCAATCAGCAATGTAGCGATGCTGAAAGACTTCATCTGGGTAGTGATTGCCGTGGCCGTGATCGTGGGATTCATCGTGGTCTTTATGGCGATGTATACCGCGGTGTTGGAGCGGACGCGTGAGATTGGAATTATCAAGGCGGTGGGTGGTTCGTCTGGTTTGGTGCTGAGTATTTTGCTGCGTGAGACTTTGCTGCTGGCCGTGCTCGGCACGGGCGTGGGCATCGTACTGACATATGGGGCGCAGGCGCTGATGAAGTATTATCCGGGCAACCTGGTGCAGGAGACGGTATACATCTGGTGGCTTTATGCGGGGTTGATTGCGGTTGTGGGCGCGATGCTTGGGGCGATTGTGCCGGGGTACAAGGCTGTGCAGCAGGATGTGACCGAGGCGTTGTCGTATGAGTGAGGGCGGAGTGAGCGAGACGCAACCGATGGATGCAGCGGCACCGATTATTCGCGTGCGTGGGCTGACGAAGACCTACCACGTGGGGGACGTCGAGGTTCATGCGTTGCGTGGTGTGGACCTTGATATTGCTCGCGGGGAGTTTGTGGCGATTGTAGGATCTTCGGGGTCGGGCAAGTCGACGCTGTTTCATATCCTGGGAGGGCTGACGCCACCGACTTCGGGCACGGTGACGATCGACGGCAAAGATCTGGGCGATATGGGCAATCAGCAGCGGACCGATCTGCGGAAGTCTACGGTGGGGTTTGTGTTTCAGAAGTACAACCTGCTGCCTACGCTCTCGGCCGAGGACAACATCAAAATTGTGGAATACATTGGCGGGCGGTCCACTGTGTTTACGCCTGAGTTCGAAGAGGTGCTGCGACTGCTGGGGATTCAGGACCGGATGAAACATAAGCCTCGGGCACTCTCAGGTGGGCAACAACAGCGAGTGGCGATTGCCCGGGGAATCGTAAACAAGCCGGCGATCCTGCTCGCGGATGAGCCTACAGGGAATTTGGATAGCCAAAACTCGGCGGCGGTGCTGGGGCTGATCAAGGACTTGAACCAGAGGACGGGACAGACGATCCTGATGATTACGCATGATCCGGAGGCTGCGGCGTACGCGAGCCGCACTGTGCATATCCGGGATGGGAAGATTGTCTGACGGCGGTCAGGAAACTAAGTTTCGACAAGCGGCGTCTACCTTGTGGGACCTGAAGGACTGCGGATGCATGGCAGGTGGCTTGGATACGGAAGAGGGTACCGAAGAGAAGCGGCTAGGTAAGATGCTGGACGAAGGATAAGTTTGCGTTGAATTGGATGCTGCCTGCTGGTCAAGGCAGGTATTGTGCCAGTACAATCGAGTGGATAGTATTACCCCCGATCACCCGTTTTAAATCTTTGATCGACGCGCTTCATTTTGAAGGAGAACTGCCGTCCAATGAAATTCAATGCACGAATTACCCGCTCTGTTGCGATGCTTGCTTTGCTGGGGACAGCGACTGGATGCAACTATCTGAAGTCGCGCGATCAACTGAATAAGGGTATTGCGGCGTTCAAGAACGGGCAGTACGAACAGGCTACGGACTACTTCCAGCGCTCGGTACAACTGGACCCGAAGAATCCAAACGCGAAGTTGTATCTTGCTACGACGTATGCGTCGCAGGTAGTGCCGAACCTGATGTCGCCGGAGAATCTGGCAATGGCTCAGAAGGCGCTGGATGGCTTCAACGATGTGCTCAGCAGAAATCCTAACGATCTGACCGCGCTGAAACAGATTGCGTCGATCGACCGGAACATCGGCAAGCTGGATCAGGCGAAGGCCGACGAGTTGAAGGTGATCCAGGTCGATCCCAAGAACGCTGAGGCCTACTACACGATCGGAAGCGTGGACTGGACGTCGGCGTATAAGAATGCGGTCGGAATTCTGGCGGGCGATGGGTTGACCGACGACGGCGAGGGCAACAAGAAGATGTCCAAGAATGCCTGCGCAAAGATCAAGGAAGCCAACACTGACCTGGTGAACGATGCGCTGACAAATCTGCAAAAGGCTGTCGACATCAATCCGACGTACGATGATGCGATGTCGTACATTCAGTTGACCTACCGCAGAAAGGCAGACCTCGAGTGCCCGGACGATAGTGCTCGCAAGGCCGATCTGTCGCAGGCGGATAGCTGGATTCAGCGTGCTATGGGCGCTCGCAAGACGAACGAATTAAGGAAGGAAAAGAAGACCAGCGGCGTAACCATGTAGCTGCCGGTATTCGGTTTCTCAAAAAAGCCTCTCGCTCTGCGGGAGGCTTTTTTACGTGGCCCACTGGATACTTTCACAGACAGGCTACAATCCGACTGCAGTATTTCAGTGCGGAGGATTGGTTATGAACGAAGAGTTTGCAGGGAGTGAGGCGTCAGCATTAGGTAAGGAACAGCCTGGACTGAGCCAGGTTGAGCGAGTGGTGGACACATTTGTCGCGCCATCGATGACGTTCAAGGACATCCTCCGGAGTGCGGCCTGGTGGCTGCCATTTCTCTTGATCGTGCTTATCTCGACGGGATCCACGTACACCATTGATCGCAATGTTGGTTTTAGCCGGGTTGCCGAGAATCAGATTCATGTCAGCCCGAAGGCAGAGGCCCAGATGTCGGAGCTGGCGCCAGCGGATCGTGCCTCACAGATGGAGAAGCGAGCGATCGGTATGCGATATTTCTCGTACGGATTCCCCGTACTTCTGCTGCTGTTTTTTGCCATCTACGCTGCGATCCTGCTGGGTACGATCAACTTTGGTCTAGGCGCACAGATGACCTACGGTCAGTCCTTCGCGGTGGCGATGTATGCGTCACTTCCCTACCTGGTTATCTCGCTGCTTACAATTTTGACAGTGGCGTTTGGGAACAATGCTGAGACGTTCAACATTCAGAACCCCGTAGGAACAAACCTCGCATATTACATGCCCGATGCCGCGCCCTGGTTGAGGACGCTGTTGATGCAGTTCGATTTGGTGAGGCTGTGGTCGCTGGTGCTAACCATCGTCGGCTTCAAGATTGTTGCGAAGAGATCGACGGGGCAGATTGTAGCGGTAGTGGTGGGATGGTGGATGCTGGTTCTACTGGTCAGCGTGGTAGCGGCTACAGTTGCCGGATAAAAAATCTTTGTTGGAAGATGTACTCGTGACATACCAGGGCCGGAGCGTTGCATACGCGCCGGCCCTGGCGATTGCGTGTGAATGCGATTAGTCTCCGGCGAGTGCGGCGACGGCCGGTGAGTTGTCGTCGATCGTGTTTGCGGGCGACGTGGTGAGTGCGCGGCCGCCTGCGCCGACCCAGGTCTTCGTCCATCCGCGGGAGACGACGTACATCATGATAAGGATGGCGAAGGCCAGACCGGCATAAATGGTAAAGCCGAGCGAGTAGGAGCCGGTGTGTTGCTTGGATTGGCCAAGCAGGTTGGGTAGGATGCCGCCGCCGAGTGCGCCGATCTCGCCGATCATGCCGCCGGCGACGGCGGTGGTGATGGGCCAGCGGAGAGGTACAAGCTGGAAGGTGGCGCCGTTGCCTGCGCCGAGGGCGGCGAAGCAGAGCATGAAGAGGAGCGTGGTCATCAGCAAGGATGGTGCGGTCATCAGGCCGAAGAGACCGGCGATGGCGATGAGGAAAACGACGGAGAGTGTGGTGATGCCACCGATGCGATCGGCGAACCAGCCGCCGAGGACGCGGGTGAGGCTGCCGGTGAGGGTGGCGAGAACGGTAAGACTTCCGGCTTGGATTTTCGTGACGTGGAACTGCTTGACGTAGAACGAGGGCAGGAAGGTGGCGAGGCCGAGGAAGCCGCCGAAGGTGATGATGTAGATGAAGTTGAAGGCCCAGCCATCTTTCTCGAAGAGGCAGCTGAGGTGCTGGCGGAGGCTCTGGTGCTCGATGTCTGGTGGCTCTTTGGCGAGGACGATCATGACGATGAGCGGGAGCAGCATCATTGCGGCGGCGAATCCGTAGACGTGCTGCCAGCCGAAGTGAGTGGCGAGCCGTGGGGCGAAGAGTGCGGCGACTGCCGTACCGCTGTTGCCTGCTCCGGCGATTCCCATGGCGAGGCCTTTATATTTTGGCGGGAACCAGCCGGAGCCGAGGGAGAGGGCTACGCCGAAGCTGGCACCGGCGATGCCGAGCAGGACACCCATGGCGAGGACGTCGTGGAAGGTTTTGACGAAGAAGAAGCCGTAGAGCAGGGCGAAGACGATGGCAGACATCTCGACGATGGCTGCCTTTTTGCGGCCGATGTATTGCGAGAGGACGCCGAGCGGGAAGCGCATGAAAGCTCCGGCGAGGGTGGGCACGGAGACCATGAGGCCGACCTGGCCCTGCGAGAGGTGGAACTGCTCGGTGATGAATGGGCCCATAGCACCGTTGAGGACCCAGACGGCGAAGCTGAAGTCGAAGTAGAGAAAGGCGGCGAAGAGTGTGGGCGGATGTCCCGACTTGAGAAAGGTCTTGAAGTTTGCCATGAGTATTCCCTCGGAGTGAAATTTTCGTTGCGGGGGTGGCGCGGCACCAGGAACGTCGGGGTTCAGAGTGCCTTGCTGCGGTGCGCTCCGGCGGCGTGGCCGGAGGTTTGCTAGGTCAACGTCTTGACATACTTTTCAACCAGTACGGCGCACTGTTTGAAATTTGGCTCGCGTGAGATGGGGTCGAAGCCCCCGAGTGTTACGCGATTGGAATTGGTTTCGGAAAAGTGGAAGGGCATGAAGACCTGCCCGGGAGCGACGATGCCGGTGATGCGCAGCTCGAGGTTGCGGACGCTGCTGCGGCGGGAGACTACGTTGACGCGATCGTGCGGGCGGAGTTCGAGACGGGTAGCGTCTACCGGATTCATCTCGAGCCAGGCGTTGGGGACCATGTGGTTGAGCATCTCGACCTGTGAGGTCTTGGTGCGGGTGTGCCAGTGTTCGACGGTGCGGCCGGTGTTGAGGATGAGGTCGTACTCGGCGTTGGGCTGCTCGATGAAGGGCAGGCACGGGACGGAGTGCAGGATGGCTTTGCCATCTGCGGTGGGAAAGATGCCGTCGGTGTAGAGGCTTTCGCCGCCCCACTGCAGGCCGCCTTCATCTTCGATCTGCTGCCATGTGAAGTTGCTGTAGTCGCACATGCGTCCGGAGGAGACGCGCTGCCACTCGAGGAAGGCGTCGTGGGTGGAGGTCCAGTTGGGATAGAGCT
Source organism: Acidobacteriaceae bacterium (assembly GCA_035943695.1). Taxonomy (GTDB): domain Bacteria; phylum Acidobacteriota; class Terriglobia; order Terriglobales; family Acidobacteriaceae; genus Edaphobacter. Next base: position 233,116 of record DASZBW010000023.1, read on the forward strand.
CGGCCTTTACTCCTAAACGCGAAGCCAGATCGAGGAAAATGTCGAAGTCTGGGCGGGCCTTGCCGGGAGGTGAGACGAGGATGTTGGCCTTGCTGACGCGGCGTTCGGAGTTGGTGTAGGTGCCTTCTTTTTCGCCCCAGATGGCGGCGGGGAGGACGAGGTGGGCGAAGTCGCTGGTGGGCGTGGGGAAGAAGCCGTCCTGCACGACGAGGAACTCGACGCTGCGCAGGGCTTGCTCGAGTACGGAGTAGTTGGGGAAGGAGACGACGGGGTTGGTGGCGATGAACCAGAGGGCCTTGATGGAGCCCGAGACGGCGCCCTCGATGATGTCGGGGTAGGCGAGGCCGCGCGCGGTGGGGATGCGGTCGACATCGATGTTCCAGAGGCGGGCTAGGTCTTCGCGGTCTTTGGGGTTGTCGAATTTGCGGTACCCGGGGAGGCTGGAGGTGAAGCCGGTCTCGCGCGTGCCCATGGCGTTGCACTGGCCGGTGATGGAGAAGGGTGCGGCACCGGCGCGGCCGATGTTGCCGGTGATGAGGGCGAGGTTGTTGATGGCGGTGACGGTCACTGCACCCTGAGAGGAGTGGTTGACGCCCATGGTCCAGCCGATGAAGGCGGCTTTCGCTCTGCCGTAGAGGTGGGCTACGCGGATGATCTGCTCTTCGTTGAGGCCGGTGAGTTCGGCTACGTGCTCGGGCGTGAAGGTGGCGACGAAGCTGGCGAACTGGGTGAAGCCGGTGGTGTGGCGGGCGATGTATTCGAGGTTGATGAGCCCATCGCGAATGAGGATGTGGGCGATGCCGTTGAGCAGGGCGATGTCGCTGCGGGGCTTGACCGGCAGATGGATGTCGGAGAGCATCGCGGTCTTGGTGACGCGTGGATCGACGGCGATGACTGTGGTGCAGTCTTTGCCGCGGGCTCTATTTCTCTCCAGGCGCTGGCAGAGGATGGGGTGGTTGTCGGCGATGTTGGCTCCAATGAGCAGGATGACGTCGGCGGTCTCCATGTCTTTGTAGGAGCCGGGGGGGCCGTCGGAGCCGAAGGAGAGCTTGTAGCCGGAGACGGCGGAGGCCATGCAGAGGGTGGTGTTGCCGTCGCTGTTGCGTGTGCCGAAGCCGAGCTGAACGAGCTTGCCGAGGGTGTAGCACTCCTCCGTGAGGAGCTGGCCGGTGCCTACGACGCCGAGGGCGTCTTTGCCCCAGCGCTCTTGCACGCCGCGAAATTTTTCGACCATAGTGTCGAGCGCTTCGTCCCAGGAGACGGGGACGAGCTTGCCGTCCTTGCGGAGGAGAGGTTGCGTCGCGCGGCCCGGGGCGTCGAGGATGTGGTGTTCGCTTAGGCCCTTGGGGCAGAGCTTGCCGAGGTTGACGGGGTGTTCGGGATTGCCGCGTGCTGCGACGGCCTTACCGTCCTTGATGCCGATGAGCATGCCGCAGCCTACGGAGCAGTAGCCGCATGTCGTCTTGACCCACTTGTCGGCGACGCGGGCGGAGGCTATGTGGCCGAAGCGTGGATCTTTCTGGAAGGTGTAGTCGGACTGGCGCGTGTCGATGCCGAGTTTGCGGCGAAGGTTTCTGAGGATCATGAGTGGGAACCTCCGCGAGTGAAGGTGAGCGCCATGTTGAGCGGCACCACGGAGACGAAGAAGAGATAGCGGCCCAGCAGTACGGCGGCGAAGGCTGCGAGTGTGGCGCAGGTGAAAAGGCCGAAGAGAGTAGAGATGCAGGCGGCGATCGGCATTGCGAATAAGGCTAGGACGTATGGTTGGAGCCTGGAGGTATTGAGGAGCGCGGCGGTGGCGCGTTCTTCAAAGACAGTGGACTTAGCGAGGCGGATCAGGCGAATGATGTGGTTGAGCATCCACAGCGCGGCTACGAGGTAGGCGGGCCACGTGGGGATGTTGGTGGGCTGCGCGTAGATTCCGAGCGGATGCAGGAACGGTAAGTGTGCGAGATGTGGGATGGCGAGGCTCAGAGCGAGCGGCAGCGTGGAGCCGATGAAGGCCGCGGATAGGAGGAAGTCGATGGGCGTGTGAGACATGTCCCATGCGGGGCGCGCGGGGACGAGATAGATGAAGGCGCTGGCGATGGTGCCGGCGATGCCGAAGAAAGCTGCGCTCCAGCCAAGGGCCGTAAGAATGAACGGCGCGAAGTGCAGGAGATCGGGACGAAGTATAGATGACAGATGCAGGTTGGCGCAGAGTTGGGGCGGGAGCTCGACGATCCACGAGGCGGCGGTGGTCGCGGCTAGCGCGGCGAAGAAGAGGCCGAAGCCAAGAACTTCGCGGCTGAGCCAGGAGCGGCGCCACATCTTGAGCGCGCGCCATGCGTAGGCGGGACGGCCGAGATGAAAGATGGAGATGTTGAGAGCGACGGCTGTGATCGCCAGCAGGATTGTGAGAAAGAGAGGATCGATGCTCTTGCAAAGAAGCGCGAGAATGAGCGATCCGGTGACGGCCTGGATGAGCGTGGTCATGAAGACGAGCGACAGGTGCGCATGCTCCTGCTGAATGCGGCCGGTGTCTACGCGCTCGAGCTTTGCGGCGGCGTTGGGTGGCAGCGTGATGCGCGTGGTGGAGATGGTGAGGCCGGCGGCGGGCATGCCTGGGGATTCGGCTGCGGCGTAATCGACCCGCCACGCAGTCTTGTTGACTATCTCGATTTCGATTGCGGCCTCGGGGCAGGCGTTGACGCATGCGGGTTCGAGGCCGTCGGTAAGGCGGCCGTGGCACATGTCGCACTTGCCGACTACGCCGCGTGCCTCGTTGAACTGGGGTACGGAGTAGGGGCAGTTCCACACGCAGTACTGGCAGCCGATGCAGGCATCGGCGGAGTGGAGGACGATGCCGGTGACGGGATCTTTCTTGTATGCGTCGACAGGGCAGCCCTTGATGCATTCTGCGTCGAGGCAATGGTTGCAGCCCATCGAGAGATAGTGGCGCTGGGTGTCGGGATAGGTGCCGCCTTCGATCTCGCCGATGCGGCGCCACATGATGTCGGCGGGGTTGCCGTTCTGTTCGTTGCAGGCGATCTCGCAGGAGCGGCAGCCGATGCATTTGGTGACGTTGAAGTGGAAGCGATACTGTTCGCCTTCCTCGAGCTTGCGCGTGGGGATGAGACTTGGCGTGAGTGTGGTGACAACTTGTGGTGGGGCTTCGAATGGACGGCCGAGGTCTGCGAGAGTCATGCGCACGATGCCGTCGCTGTTGCCGTCTTCTGCGCGTTCGATGAGTGGGAGAGACATTCGGGCCGTCCTTTCCTGGAGTGTTGGTTGGCGTGAAGGAACGTTAGTAGACGTCGCGGTGGTAGCGGTGTTCGTCCTTGATGGTTTGTACGAATTCGGCGGCAGCTTCGCGATCCATGTTTCCCTGCTGCTCGACGATGGTGTGGATGGTGGCATCGACGTCTTTGGCCATGCGCGAGGCGTCGCCGCAGACGTAGATGCTGGCGCCTTCCTGCAGCCAGGACCAGAACATGGGGGCTTGCTCGAGCATGCGGTCCTGCACGTAGACCTTGTGCTCCTGGTCGCGGGAGAAGGCCAGGTCGAGGTGCGTGAGGTGCTGGTCGCGGTGCATGGCTTCGAGTTCGTCGCGGTAGAGGAAGTCGGTGGCGGCGCTGCGTTCGCCGAAGAAGAGCCAGTTGCGGCCGGTTGCGCCCAGGGCGCGGCGCTCGTGCAGGAAGGCGCGGAAGGGGGCGATTCCGGTGCCGGGACCGATCATGATGACTGGTGCGTCGGCTTGTTTGGGCAGGCGGAATTTTTTGTTCGGCTGGATGTAGATGGGCAGGCGCTCGCCTGTCGTGGTGCGGTCTGCGAAGAGGGTAGAGCAGACACCGCCGCGTTCGCGGTTGTGCGAGCGATAGCGGACTACGGCCACTGTAGTGTGGATCTCGCCTGCGTGTGCGTATGGGCTGGAGGAGATGGAGTAGAGGCGGGGTGCGAGATTCGGCAGCATGGCTACTAGATCGGCGGGATCGCGGATGACGTCGGGATAGTCGTGCAGCAGGTCAATAAGGCCGCGGTCGTAGGTGTATTTCTCGAGATGCGCCTGCTGCTCTGGGACGAGGAGGCCGGAGAGGACCTGGCAGCGGTTCGTCTGCTGGCCGATGGTGGCGTAGGCTTCGATCATCTTGCGGCTCAGGCGGGTGATCTGCAGATAGTTGAGCAGGGCATCGTAGAGCGTGGTGCGCCCGCCCTTGGGGAGCTGCACGGGGACCTCTCCGCTGAACTTGAGGGTATCCAGGATTTCTCCGACGAGGCTTCTATCGTTCTGCGGGATAACTCCGCATGCGTCGCCCGCCTCGTATACGACAGGAGAATCGCTGATGTTGAAGGCGAGATGCAGAGTTAGCTTGCTGGAAATCTCGTGGGTGAGGGGACGCTTGTCCAGCAGAGGTGCGAGAAACGGATTGTCGCGGGTGGGGCGTGGATTGGCGACGGGTTCAGCGATGGCATTCGCGCTGGAGGTGAGTGAGGTGGAGGGCGCAGAACGAGCGGGGCGAGCGGCGGTGATATCGTCCAGGCACGCGTAGAGAGAGCTCTTCCATTGGGCGAAGGGTTCGTCGAGGTCAACGTCGCAGTCGATGCGATCGCAGAGGCGAGTGGCACCGAGTGCTGCTAGCTTGGCATCGAGGTCTGCGCCGAACTTGCAGAACTGCTCGTAGTTGGAGTCTCCCAACGCCAGGACTGCATAGGAGAGATCGCCGCAGCAGGGGAAGTGTTCGAGGCAGAGCTGCTCATAAAACGGGCGGACAGGATCGGGCGCTTCGCCTTCGCCGTAAGTGCTGGCAATGAAGATTGCGTAGCGCTCGGCAATGAGGGTTGCGGGCGTGTAGCCTTCGAGCGAGATGAGAGAGGCGACGTGGCCCTTGGCCTTGAGCTCCTTGGATACTTTGCGTGCGAGACCTTCGGCGGTGCCGGATTGCGTGGCATAGAGGACGGCGATCTTGAGTGAGGCGGGTGGATCGGCAGCGGGTGCCGTGGCTGTTGAATACAGGCCAGCGAGGAAGCCGTTGAGCCAGCCGCGTTGCTCGGGCGAGAAGGGTGCGTCTTCGGGGATATAGGGAATCATGTTTGACATGGCTAGTTCTCCGGGGTTGCGCAGAAGGATTGAAGCTCGGCGATAGAGTGCCGGCGCGTGAAGGTGAGGAAGGATTCTTCGTCAGAGCGCATGGAAGTGTATGCGGCGAAGAGGCGGTCCATAACGGGCGGAAGGTCGGCGAAGCGAATCGCGGAGATCAACTCGCGGGCGATGCCCTGGTCCTGGTCGGAGCCGCCGCCGAGGACGACCTGGTAGCCCTCTTCGCCGCCGACCTTGACGCCCATCAGGCCGATGTCGCCGATGTAGTGTTGCGCGCAGGAGTGAGCGCAGCCAGTGACGTGCAGGTTGACGGGCTGCATGATCCTGAAGTTTGCGTCGAGATGCCTGGCCAATGCTACGGCGTGAGATTTGGTGTCGCTTGCAGCGAATTTGCAGCCTTTGTTGCCGGTGCAGGCTACAGTGCCGGCGAGGACGGTGGTGGCGCTGAAGTTGAGGCCGCAGGCGAGGATTGCCTGCGTGGCGGCTTCGATGTTGGCGGTGGCGATGTTGGGGATCAGGAGATTCTGCCAGACGGTGAGGCGAAGCTCGCCGGTGCCGTACTGATCGGCGATGGCTGCGAGGGCGTGCATCTGGGCGACCGGAAGCTGGCCGACCGGGACGGAGACGCCGACGTAGTGCAGGTCTGGCTGGGCCTGCGGGTGTACACCGATGTGAGCGGAGCGATCGATGGGCTGTCGTGGTTCGCATGCATCGGGGGCTACACGGATGAGCGGAAACGAGAGACGTGCTTCGGTTTCGGAGAGGAATTTCTCGACGCCCCAGCGATCGACAAGATACTTGAGCCGCGCCTTTTTGCGATCGGTTCGATCGCCATTCTCTGCAAAGACGCGAACCATGGCTGCTGCGACCGCTACCGTCTGATCGGGACGCAGCAGAATTCCGCAGTCCGACGCAAATTGTTTGTGGCCAGTGATCCCGCATAAGAGGACGCGGAAGTAGATCCCGGGAGGCACGGTTTGGTCCTCCTTCACTCGCACGGCGACGAATCCGATGTCGTTGGTGTCCGCGACGACGCTGATGGCTCCGCCATTATCGAAGGCGATGTTGAACTTGCGTGGCAGGCCGTACATATCGCGCGAGTTGAGGATGTAGTTGCTCATTGCGTCGGCGAGCGGCGCTACGTCGTAGAGCTCTGTGGGATCGATGCCGGTGAGCGGAGAAGCGGTGATGTTACGGATGTTGTCCGCGCCAGAGCCGCGAGACGACATGCCCAGCGCGCGAACTTTGTTGAGGACGCGAACGATGTCCTTCGGCTGGAACTCGCGGATCTGGAGGTTGCTGCGCGTGGTGAGATCTGCGCGGCCCGAGCCCCAGTCGGCGGCCATCTCGGCGAGACCACGAAGCTGCGTCGACGTCAAAATCGCGCCAGGCACGCGCATGCGGAGCATGAAGGAGTCCTGCGCAGGAGCTACGTAAAAGAGGCCGTGGAACTTGAAGCGGAAGAGGTCGTCGGCGGCGGGAGTCTTATCTTCGTTGGCGTGGGCGAGCAGCTTGTCCCACACATCAAGAGCATTCTCTTCGTACTTCCAACGCTCTTCGCCGCAGAGGTCGCCGAGGGGAGTGCCGAAATAGGTCTCTTCCGCCTGGTTCTGCAGACCGGAGGAAGGGTCGTTCGTGATAAGGCCGGAGGAGGTATGGCCGACGAAAGGGATGGCGCCGCGCTGGGTTGCCCCCGCGAAGAAGCCCTGGAGATACTGCTGCTGCTCGGCGGTGAAGTGCGCCGGTGTTACATCGGATTGAATTGCCGTCTGGAATTCCATTGCGCGAGATCCTTGTACGAGAGTTTCGACACGAGAGGTATCGAGAGGTTCGTAAGGGACGATCGGGAGACAGCGGGGCTGCCTGCGATCGCATAGGCCAAATCAGGCATCGCGCACATCGAATCGATTCCAAAGATCGATTCCTGCGATGGATTCAACGCTCGTCTCGGAGCATGAGTTTTGTGAGGGAACACGGACCGAAGACACAGCAAGGTATCTCGGTAGACTTCATCGGCGAATGCCATATTCGCCAACTTTTTCGTGCTACGGACAACATAGCACCGGCGGCGACGGAACGCAACAGCGGCAGTTCCCGTACACCGTAGTCATCGTCAGATGGAGCGTTGTACTTGCGTCGGTGTGACGCTCATGTTACAAACTGGTATCCGTACCCTGCCATCGGCGACACCCTGACGTGTCCCAGACTCCCAAACATGTGATTGGAACATCGCTCTCCGCCTGAGCGCATGATCTTTCGCATCTGGACCTTGTGTTGCCGAGAGATATTTCTTTCCGGCGCATGAGGGGCCGTCATTCCTGTTGTTTAGCCAGCACATACCCCTCTGTTCGCCTAACCAGGGCCGGGTGTCCCGCTCTCCGGGACTTTGGCGAACCTGCCTGTTTGCAGCTCTCAACCGCCACTCATTGGCTACCAGGAGAACGAATGAAACGTATCGTCCTATCCATGATTGCTCTTGCTTCTCTCGTTTCGAGTTCCCATTGTTCCGCGCAAGTTAACTTTTTCTCGAAGTGGGAGGCTCGCGTGAGAGCGACCTCCGCGAAGCAGCCTGGCTGGGCTGTTCCCGTGGTCTCGCCTCACTCAGGTATCGTGCAGCTGCTGCGTGCGGATTTCGTGCGTCAATACACACCGACCCATACGCTGACGTGGAACCTGGATAACAGCAAAGGGTTCAACTTGATTCCCTGGTACAACACGGAAGTGGACATCAATCTTCCGCCCTATATCGAACACAATAATCCGAAGGTGCTGGATGGCGCAGGCGATTTTTCGATGATCGCTAAGTATCGCCTGTTTGCGAGTCCGGCAACGAAGCACAACTACATGGCCTCGTTTCAGGTGGTAGGGGTGGGCGCGACGGGGAGCCACAAGAATGGTTCGATACGCAACAGTATCAATCCGACGCTGATCGCGGGCAAGGGCTTCGGGAAATTTGATATTCAGAGTGGACTTGGCGGTACGCTGCCGTCAGGAGCGATCAACACGCTGGGCCGTACGATTGTGTGGAATACGGTGGCGCAGTATCAGGTCCACAAGATTTTCTGGCCGGAGCTTGAAGTGAATTCCACGTTTTACAACCGTGGTCCGAATGACAGCAAAAATCAGACATTTTTGACTCCCGGGCTGATGATCAGCAAGCTCAAGTTCAGGAAAGACCCCAAGGACAGGCTGGCGCTTGTGTTTGGAGCTGGGATGCAGATTGCGACTTCCAGCTATCACTCTTACAATCACGGCCTGGTCATCACTTCGCGGATTACGTTTTGACGATGGGGCGGAAACTCATGCGGTTCCAGGTGGCCGTTTGCGATGCAGCAATACGAAGCGGTAAACTCGTGAACGGAAGCTCAATTTTTAACCATAACAATGGCGGCGCTGAGGGAAGGACGATCCCTTCGCCGCCGTTCCATTCACTGCCAGGATTGCGACACGAAGAGATAAAGTCTCTTCCTCCGGAGGACGAGCATGGCGCATGCGAGCTTTGACGGGTTGCGAGTGCTATCGCTGGAATCGCGCCGCGCCAAAGAAGTCGCGAAGCTGATTCGCACGTATGGCGGCGAGCCCTTCGTCGTGCCGTCGATGCGTGAGGTTGGCCTGGAATCGAATGCGCCGGCACTTGAATTCTCCGACCAGCTGATCGCCGGCAACTTCGATCTCGTCATCTTTTTTACCGGGGTTGGCGTGCGCGCCATCGTGGATATAGCTGCAACGCGTCATGCCAGGGAAGATTTCCTCCAGGCACTGCGGAAAGTAAAGATAGCCGCGCGCGGACCCAAGCCGGCTGCGGCCCTGCGCGATGTTGGCGTGCAAGTCGACATTACGGCCGCCGAGCCCGCAACATGGCGGGAGCTGATGACGGCCATGGAAGCGGAGTTCGGCGAATCGCTGAGTGAGCTGCGCGTCGCGGTGCAGGAGTATGGGGCATCGAACCCGGAGTTTCTCGCCGAGCTGACTCTCCACTGTGCGAGCGTCACCAAGGTTCCCGTCTACCAATGGGCTCTCCCTGAAGACATTGGTCCGCTGCGGGAGTGCGTGCTGGGGATGGTAAGCGGAAATATCGATGTTGTTCTGTTCATGACTGCGGTGCAGGTGATCCATCTTTTTCAGGTTGCGGAGCAGATGAGGTGCGAAGACGATCTGCGCGCCGGTCTTGCGTCGATCGTTGTCGTTTCGATAGGCCCAACCACTTCGGAAGAGTTAGCGCACTACCGGGTGACGCCGGACTTCGAGCCATCTCGGCCGAAGATGGGCTTCATCGTTAACGAGGCGGCGCAGTATGCAGGTAAGGTGTTGGAGCGAAAGCGCGCAGCAAAGTCGGCCCTGGGAACTTCCGCAGAGCTGCAGTTACCGACCTCGGCGCAGATGGTCTTAGACAATGCGCCACCTGCCCACCAACCTGGCTCAACACGTAAGCAGGTGCGACGCGTGCAGCCCTCGACGCCGACCATGGCGGGGTTTCGCGATGGGCTGACCTCGATCGACTTTCTGCATGAGATCAGCAGCCGGATTGCGACGGCCGATTCGTTTCATGTTGTGCTGGGCAGCATCGTCGACTTTGTCACAACCGTTGTGCCGTGCGACTCCTGCTTTATCTACGTGCTGGAGCAGGACAAGCTTGTGTTGCGTGCATCGAAGAACCCGCACGCAGACATCGTCGACCAGCTGGGCATGCAGATTGGCCAGGGCATTACGGGCTGGGTAGCGGAGCACCGTGAGCCAGTTGCGATTGCATCGGATGCTTCGAATGATCCGCGATTTGTCATCTTCCGCAACCTGCCGGAAGATCACTTTGAAGCGATTCTTTGCACGCCGATTGTGTGCGCGAGTAAGGTCGTGGGCGTTATCAACCTGCAGCATCGGCTTTCATACCAACACACGCCGAATGAGGTCAGGCTGCTTTCGATGCTTGGCTTCCTCGTCGGCGCGGAGATTGAGCGGGCGCGGCTGGAGAGCGAGAATGCTCAACTCTCGGGCCGGCTCGAAACGCGGAAGGCGGTGGATCGGGCGAAGGGAATCCTGCAGCGGGATCTCGAGATCACTGAGGATGAAGCGTATCGCACGATGCAGCGGGAGAGCAGGCAACGGCGCAAATCCATGCGTGAGATCGCTGAGGCCATTCTGCTGAGTGATGATTTGAAGAAACGCGTGCCAAGTGAGGCGAGCGCCTGAAGTTGAGGCTGCTTGAACTGCGGTCGTATGTCATCTGCATCCGATAGACTAGAGGCAGTATGGCTTTTTCTTTGTTTGGCAAGCGCAAACCTGAACTCGAAACTCGAGATGAAGATGCAAATTTGCAGCGAGGCGTAGAGCTGCCCGCTGAGGAGAAGCGCGGCTTCTTCGACCGGATGAAGCAGGCGGTTACCCGGACGCGTGATTCGTTCTCGGACTCCATCGGGTCGGTGCTGGCGCTGACGCGGGAGATCGACGAGACCTCGCTGGCAGAGCTGGAGGTGGTGTTGCTGGCCGCGGATATCGGTGGGCCGACAGCGAAGACGATTATTGAAAATCTGCGGCAGCGAGGGCTGCGGCAAGGGATCGAAGGTGGCGCGGAGTTGAAGCGCCTGCTGAAGCTCGAGCTGAAAGCTGTGCTGGATGGGGTGGAGACGGCTGAATCGAAACCGGACGCTGCCCCTGAAGTTGTGATGATGGTGGGCGTCAACGGGACCGGGAAGACGACCACGACAGGCAAATTGGCGGCGCTGTTCCGTGCGCAGGGCAGGACGGTGTTGCTGTGTGCGGCGGATACGTTTCGTGCTGCGGCGATTGAGCAGCTTGAGGTCTGGGCGATGCGCTCGGATGTACCGATCATCAAGACGAAGACGGGCGGCGATCCTTCGGCGGCGTTGTACGACGCGTGCATGGCGGCTAAGGCACGCGGCACGGACGTGCTGATCGCCGACACGGCTGGACGTCTGCATACGAAGACGGACCTGATGAAGGAGCTGGACAAGATGCGGCGTACGGCGGAGCGGCTTGTGCCGGGCGCACCGCACAGTACCTTGCTGGTGATGGATGCGACCACTGGGCAGAACGGGTTGCAGCAGGCGCGTTTGTTTACCGAGGCCGCGAAGGTCTCGGGCATTGTGCTGACCAAGCTGGACGGAACGGCGAAGGGTGGAATTGTGCTGGCGATAGCGACTGAGCTTGGACTTCCGGTGAAGTATGTGGGCGTGGGCGAGAAGATGGAAGATATTCTGCCCTTTGACAGCGGAAGCTTTATCGATTCCCTGCTGGACTGACGTAGCTGCTGCTCAATGCTCGACCGCTGCGAAATGTTGATGGCTGTTCGCATGGTTAGCGGAGCCCGAGCAGCTTGTGGGTTTGCAGGCTCAGGCGCCAGCGTGGGTGTTGCGAGCAAAAGAGGATTGCGGCCTGTAGCGATTCTTTCGCGTTCACGCCATCCATCGGCTGGATGAAGAAGTGGCGGAAGTTGAGGTGGCTGTAAGTCTGTGGATCTGTAGCCTGGGGATAGACCACCTTTAGCTCGTCGCCTGACTGGACTACCAATTGCGAGCCGGCTTTGGGGCTGACGCAGACCCAGTCGACGCCGGGAGGTACGGCCAGGGTGCCATTGGTCTCGATGGCGACTTCAAAGTTGCGTTGGTGCAATGCTTCGATGAGGGCGACGTCGAGCTGCAGCAGAGGCTCGCCGCCGGTGCATACGATGAAGCGTGGGCCGGAGTCGGTGGCGGGCCAGAAGGATGCGATGGAGTCGGCGAGAGCTTCGGGTGTGGCGAACTTGCCGCCGCCTTCGCCGTCGGTTCCTACGAAGTCGGTGTCGCAGAAGGTACAGATGGCCGACGTGCGATCTGCTTCGCGGCCTGACCAGAGGTTGCATCCGGCGAAGCGGCAGAAGACGGCGGCGCGGCCGGTGTGGGCGCCTTCGCCCTGAAGGGTGTAGAAGATCTCTTTGACGGAGTAGGACATTAGTCAGGCCCCCAAGCCGTAGGAGATGGGATCGACGAGGCCAGCTTCGGTGAAGCCTTTGCGGCGGAGCTGGCAGGCGTCGCAGTGGCCGCAGGGCTGGCCGTCACTGGATGGGTCGTAGCAGGTTACGGTCATTGCGTAGTCGATGCCGAGGGCCAGGCCGGCTTCGATGATCTGGCGCTTGGACATGGAGATGAGCGGCGTGTGGATGCGGATTCGTTTGCCGTCCTCGGTGCCGATCTTTGTGCCCAGGTTGGCCATGGTCTCGAATGCGGCGATGAAGTCTGGGCGGCAGTCGGGATAGCCGCTGTAGTCGAGTGCGTTGACGCCGATGAAGATGTCGGTTGCGGCGAGTGTTTCGGCCCAGGCGAGTGCGAGCGAGAGGAAGACTGTATTGCGAGCTGGAACGTAGGTGCTGGGGACGCCCTGGCCGATGGCCTCGGAGGAGCGATGTTTGGGGACCGGCTGATCGGTGGTGAGGGCTGAGCCGCCGAAGCTGCGCAAGTCTACCCTGGCGATTTTATGTTCGGCGACGCGGAGGTGGTTTGCGATGCGGGTTGCGGCTTCGAGCTCGACTTTGTGGTTCTGGCCGTAGTCGAAACTGAGCGCGTAGACGCGGAAGCCTTGCTGCTTCGCGATGGCTACCACGGTGGTGGAGTCGAGGCCGCCGCTGAGAAGTACAACTGCTTTCCGTTCGCTCACTCGTTTTCTCCTGACTTTAAGTTTACCTGCGAGGGGTTGTGGCTTTGCAGCGTGGCTGCGGGTACGGCTATGCTGGCGGGAGTGGTGATAGGCATGGAACAGGACGAGCTGTGGATGCGGCGGGCGCTGGAGCTGGCGCGTGGTGCGGTGGGGCTGGCTTCGCCGAATCCGCTGGTGGGATGCGTGCTGGTGCGGGATGGCGCGGTGATTGGCGAGGGTGCGCATCGGTACGACGCGCTGGACCATGCCGAGATTGTGGCGCTGAAACAGGCGGGTGAGGGACAGGCGCGTGGAGCTACGGCGTATGTGACGCTGGAGCCTTGCAGCCACCACGGACGGACGGGACCGTGTGCGGATGCGCTGATTGCCGCCGGAGTTCGGCGGGTGGTGGTGGCGACGGAGGATCCGAATCCGCTGGTTCGCGGTGCGGGGATTGCACGGCTGCGGAGTGCGGGAGTGGAGGTGAACGTCGGGCTGCTGGAGCGTGCGGGGCGCGAGGTGAACGATGGGTTTGCCAAGTTCATCCGCACGAGGCGGCCGCTGGTTACGCTGAAGGCGGCCGTTTCTGCGGATGGGATGCTTGCGCCGGCGGCCGGGGCCAGGGTGGCGGGCGAGACCTTCTGGATTACAGGCGCAGAGGCCAGGACCGAGGTGCAGCGAATGCGGCACGAGGCGGATGCCGTGCTGACGGGGATTGGGACGGTGCTGGCGGACGATCCTCTGCTGACGGATCGGAGCGGCAGGGTGCGGCGACGCAGGCTGCTGCGCGTGGTGCTGGATTCGGAGTTGAGGATTCCGTTGGACTCGCAGCTGGTGCGGACGGCTGCGGAGGATTTGCTGGTGGTGTGCGGCGAGGCGGCGGCTTCGGGCAGGTCGGCTGCGCTCCAAGCGGCTGGGGTGCAGATTGGGCGAACCGGGGGTCGGGAAGGACGCCTGGACCTGCCGGCCGTGATGGAGATGTTGGGCGAGCGGAAGATTTTGCGGGTGCTGCTGGAGTGTGGGTCGAAGCTGAATGGAGCTTTTCTGGAGGAGGAGCTGGTGGACGAGGTGGTGCTGTTTCGTTCGCTGACGGCGGTTGGGAGCGATGGGGTTCCGTTTGCTGGGAACGGGCAAACGGTGGGCGAGGTGGAGAGGAGTTTGAAGGCGGTTTCGCAGACGGCGTTTGGGCAGGATTTGCGGGTAAGTGGCAGCCTGCGCGACGCCTGGAGTGGAGTGTGAGTCGGTCGGATTCGGATTCGAAATGCTTGCATTGAGCTACCCCCCCCCCGGTATATCGATTTTGCATAATACTCTAAACAAAGCATTTAGCTGCTACCCTGTTTTCCAAGATCTTGAAAATAAACGAGATATTTTTCAAAATCTTGGAACGAAAGGACTTAGCTTCATTTCGTGTGTTTTTGAGGCACAATCCTGACGCGGTGGATTCTGTCTTTGACTGAGTTAATTATACGTGGCGTGTCAAGCTTTGATCGGCGTGTAGGAGGTTCAGAGTAGATGGGATTTGGATTTCTGATGGGGAAATTTGCTTCGGTTTGAAGGGGGAAAGTTCGCGCGGTTGGGGTTGGGCGAGGAGTGTCTGGGTCCTTCGTTTTGCTCAGGATGGCAGCACAGAAAAATGGCGCTGCGGGTGGAAGGGGAGTCACTGCGCTAGGCTAGGAAGATGTTTACGGGGATTGTGGAGACAGTGGGCGAGGTGGTGGGGTTTACGCCGGGTACGGGGGGCGTGGCGCGGCTGACGGTGGCCGTGGGTGCGATTGCGGAACGGCTGCGGCTGGGGGATAGCCTGGCGGTGAGTGGGGTTTGCCTGACTGCGGTGGAGCTTGGGGCGGGACGTTTTGTCGCAGACCTGGCAGCAGAGACGCTGGCGCGGACTACTTTGGCGGCGCTGCGGACGGGGGCGAAGGTGAATCTGGAGTTGCCTACACGGGCGGGTGCGCCGCTGGGTGGGCATGTCGTGCAGGGGCATGTGGATGGGGTGGGGACGGTGGTGGGGCTGGATCCGGTGGCTGCGGGTGCAACGGGGACGGATTGGGTGCTGCGGGTTCGGCTGCCGGAGGAGTTGCGGCGGTATGTGGTGGCAAAGGGCTCGATCGCGGTGGAGGGGATCAGCCTGACGGTGGCGGGGGTGGAGGGGGATGCGATCTGGATTGCGATTTTGCCGCATACGTATGCGGCTACGAATCTGCACGCGTTGAAGGTGGGGATGGGCGTGAATCTTGAGGTGGATGTGCTGGCGAAGTATGCAGAGGCCAGGAAGGTGAGTGGGGGCGGGGTCACGACGGAGTATCTGCTGGCGAATGGGTACTGAGGCTGGTTGGCTTGGACGGTGGGATGAGGTGTTAGGAGAAAGGTCGGGGTAGTTGTGCTTGAGTGGAGGGTGTCGGGATTTTTCGCTGCGCTCAGAATGACAGCAGAAACAAGCAACAGCAGAGGCAAAGGCGAAAACGCAGGTCCTTCGACTGCGCTGCGCTCCGCTCAGGATGACGAGGTTGGGGCCTCAGGATGACAATGTCGGCGGGGCCGCAGGGAGACAATGTTGAATAGCCCTGTCAGGAGGTGGGGTTGCCGAGGGTGAAGTAGAAGGTGGCACCTTTGGCGACTTCACCGTGGGCCCAGATTCTTCCTCCGTGGCGATCGATGACGCGCTGGACGGTGGCGAGGCCGATGCCGGTGCCGGAGAAGTCGCTTTCCGCGTGGAGCCGTTCGAAGGGTTTGAAGAGGCGGCTGGCCATGTGCTGATCGAAGCCGGCACCGTTGTCGCGAACGAAGAAGACCTGCTCTGCTTCCTGGCGAATGCAGCCGAATTCGATCTGTGCGGATTGGGTTCGCGAGGTGAACTTCCAGGCGTTGCGGAGAAGGTTTTGCAGGACGATCTGGATGAGGCCTTTATCTGCGTTGGCATGACAGCCGAGTTGGACCGAGGTCTTGACGTCACGCTCGGGGTGAGCGGCGGTGAGGTCTTCGAGCAGGGTGCAGGCGAGGTTGCTGAGGTCGAGCTGTTTGCGGTGCAGGCCGGCGCTGGTAGCGCGGGAGAGGTTGAGCAGATCGTCGATGATGCTGGACATGTTGGAGACGGAGGAGGTGAGGCGGATGAGCATCCCCTCGTTGACCTCGGGCGGGTCGTTGGCATCGGGATTCTGCAGGAGGTAGCAGATGTTGGTGATGATCTCGAGGGGGCCGCGGAGGTCGTGCGCGACGGTGTAGGAGAAGGATTCGAGCTCGCGGTTAGCGGCGACGAGTTGGGCGGTGCGGTCTTCGACGCGATGCTCCAACTCGGTGCGGCCTTGCTCGAGGGCGGCATCGCGCTGCTGAATTTCGGCAAGCATTTCGTTGAATGCGTCGGTGAGGGATTCGAGCTCGGAGTAGCTTGCGGAGGGTTCAAAGCGGAGGGAGTAGTCCTTGTAGCGGGAGATGAGGCGGGAGGTGCGGGCGAGGGAGATGATGGGTTGGGAGAGGAGGCGGCGGAAGACATTGCCGACGAGCAGACCGATGAGGAGGCAAAGCAGAAGGATAGCGGCGGTGATGAGTGCGAAGCGGCGGGCCTGGAGGCGGAGGTTGGTGAAGTGGGCCTGGATGTAGACGATGCCGAGGTGTTTGCCCTGGAAGACGATGGGCGAGGCGATGAGGACATCGAGGCCGCTGCGCCAACTGGTGGCGGCGACAGGGGCTGAGTTAGGGGGCGGCTGGAGGGGTGCGGCTCCCTCGCGGAGATACTGCGCGAAGGCATGGCCGGAGGTGGTGTAGATCGCTGCGCCGGTGACATCGGAGGTGCCGGAGAGGGCGGAGAGGGTGGACTGGGCTACGGCCTGGTCGTCGTAGAGGATGGCGGTAACGGAGTTTGCGCCGATGATCTGCGCCTCGGCGGTGAGGCTGTCGACGGCGGCCTGGCGTGTGTTGACGAGGTCGTATGCGACGAAGGAGACGTAGGCGAGCAGAAGCGCGATGCCCGAGACGAGCAGGTTCATTACAGAGAGACGGGCGGCGATGGAGCGGGTGCGAGTGGGGCGGCGCGTCATTGTCCCTCCCGCGATGGCTTGGAGTTGACGGAGACTGCGACTTTGAGAAGTTCGGAGCTTAGTGCGAGGTGAGCTCGCGTTGCGGATGCGAGGTTGACTGAGAAACGAACGCGGCTATCGCGTATGAGGAACTGGATCATTCCGCCGCGGTCGACGAATCCCGGGATGGTGCTGACGGTTAGGATGGATCTCTCTTTGATGGCGTCGAGATCTCTGGCGAGGCGTGGCTGCTCGGAGGTGCCGAGGAAGAGGATCTGGCAGCCGTTCGCATCTTCGATTGAGGCGAGCTGACGGGCGACGATGGCGCGGCCGTTTATGGTGTCGTTGTGTACGAGCGAATCGAGGGTGGCGGCGAAGTCATCTTTGCCGACTACGCAGATGGAGAATGGTGCGTTGGCGGGGTCGGGCGATGCGGGCCACTCGATGAATTTTCCGAAGTTGTAGAGGTAAGCGGCCTCGACGTCCGAAGAGGAGAGCGGAGCGGCCTGGGCAGGGATGGCGTTGCACAACAGAGCAAGAGTGCACAGCGTCAGCATCTGGCAGAGAAACCGGAGAGAGCGCGCGGAGAGATGGCTTTTTCCCGGGACACGATCAATGGGTCTGGTTGACCGGCTGGAACCTCGGCAGAATGAAGTGTCGATGTGAGGCATCCGCACCAGTATTGCCCTGCTGAAAAATTTAAAGCTACGCACGGTTCTCGAAGGACATCCGGGTGCAGACGTACGTTCGACGATGCGCTGCCAAGCCATAGTTTCTAACTAGAACTATGCCACGCGGCGAAGGCTTACACAACGCCGCCCATGAGCTGCAATGGGGAGTCTGGGAGGTGGGATGCGGCGCGATCCGAAGTGGTTGCCCCAGAGCCCTGTAGAGACGTATACCACGTCCAGGCTAGTGCTTTTTCCCGGGCAGCATCGCCTTGAGCTTCGCCAACAAGGAGGGCTTAGTGACGGGGGAGACCGTTGGTGACGGCTTCGGAGTCGGGGTAGCTGTGGGGGCTGGCGCAGGTGCAACGGGAGATGGCGCTGCCCCTTCTGGCGTTGCGCCGACCTTGGCTTCGGGGGTAGCGGTGGGAGTAGTGCCGGGCTTCGAGGGAGTGGAATCGGCGGTTGGAGCGGCTGACGGTTCCGCGGAAGACGGGAGTTTTGCATCCACCTTCGGAAGAGGTGTGTCGGCGGTGACCCATTGAACGATGAGTGAGATGCGGCGGTTGGAAGGATCCAGAGGGTTGGACGGGACGTGCAGCAACTGGTCTGCGTACCCGCGCACCTGCGCGATCTGGGTGGGGCCTACGCCGCCGAGCTGGAGGACACGCCGGGCGGAGTTTGCGCGATCTGAGGAGAGCTCCCAGTTGGTGTAGCCGTTGTCGCTGGAGTAGGGCTGAGAGTCAGTGTGGCCTTCGATGAGGAGATGATTCGGCAGGACTTTGAGCTGATCGGCGAGCAGGTGGAGTAAGGAGACGCCGGCGTCGCTGAGTTTGGGACTTCCGGTCTGGAAGAAGGTGCCTCCTTTATCTTCAATCAGCTCGATCTTGAGGCCTTCGGTGGTGACCGTGATCTCGATCTGCTTGGAGATTTTGCTGAGGTCGGTTTGTTTGAGAATTGCTTTCTGGATCTCTTCTTTGAGCTTTTCGACATTCTGCTTATCGATGGAGACGCTGGGGCCGGTGCCGAGCTCGGTGGTTCCTGTTTCTTTTCCGTTGCTCTTTGGATCGTTGAAGTATCCGGCGACAGCTTTTTGAATCTGCGGTGTGCTGTTGAGCAGCCAGAGGACGATGAAGAGCGACATCATGGCGGTGACGAAGTCGGCGTAGGCTACCTTCCACGCGCCGCCGTGGTGGCCGCCGTGCGAGATCTTCTTCTTGATGACGATGATGGGGCGGACGGGATCTGTGGTGGGATTCATATGCGTTCTCTAGGCGGTAACGGCAGCGGCTGCACCTTCGGCGGCGGGTGCACCTTCGGCGGAAGCAGCGGGCTTCTTGCAGGCTGTTTCCATGTCGTTGAAGTTTGGACGGACATGCTCGGGGATGGCTCGGCGGCCCATCTCTACGGCGAGCATGGGCGCAAGGCCTTTGAGGAAGGCGAGGATGACGACGCGGATTACATGGAGGTAGGAGTTCTGTTCGTCCGCGGTTTTGGTCATGCTGGCGGCGAGCGGACCGACCAGCCCGTAGCAGAGCAAGATTCCGAGGAAGGTTCCGACGAGTGCGGCGGCTACCTTTTTGCCGATCTCTTCGGGTGGGCCGCCGAGAGCGCCCATGGTGATGACGACGCCAAGTACGGCGGCGACGATGCCGAGGCCGGGGAGCGCATCGGCGACGGTAGAGAGCGCCTGGACGGGAAGCATGACCTCGTGGTGCGCAGTCTCCATGTCGAGCTCCATCATCTGGTCCATGTCGAATGGTTCGACGCCTCCGGTGATTGCGGTGCGCATGGTGTCGCAGACGAATGCCTCGGCGTGATGATCCTTGAGGAAGGTGGGGTACTGCTTGAAGAGTTCGCTCTCGTGGGGCTTCTCGACGTCATCTTCAATGCCAATGAGTCCCTTCTTGCGAACTTTGTTGCAGAGCTCGAAGAGCATGCGCAGCGTGTCGAGGTAGCGATCCTTGCCGTATTTGGACGACCCGAAGGCTCCGAGTATGCCGGCGATCATGCCTTTGACGATGTGAATCGGGTTGGCGATGAGCAGGGTGCCGAGAGCGGCTCCGAGAATGGTGACCATTTCAGAGGGCTGAAAGAGCACGAGCAAGTGGCCTTTCTCCATGAGAAAGCCGGCTACGACTGCGCCGAAGACGACGACGATACCAATGATTGCAAACATCAGATGCCTCTCGATTCTGTTACCTGGTTGCCACCTGCATAGGTCGCGGAATGCATTGCGGTGCGAGCGTTGCTCAAGAGAGCCTGGAGGGTGAGGCCTTCGGCGGCGACGCTGATGCCGATGCTGGCGGTGAGTTCGACGCGATCGCCCCACCAGCGGAAGTCAGCGGTGCGAGCTATCCCGACGAGTCGCTGCGCGTGTTCGAGGAGATTATCGTTACTGCGCTCATGAGCGATGACGAGGAATTCGTATTCGCCCCAACGGCCGATGATCTCAGCGGGTTGCATCTGCCGTGCCAAGGTGCGTTCGACGGTGCGGAGCATGGCTTCGCAGGCGTCGGAACCATGGCTGATACGCAACGCTTCTGCCTGGTCGATGCTGATCCAGAGCAACGCGAGAGGAAGGCGGTGCGTCAACCATTGATGGTGCGCGGCTTCCAGGCGGTCCTGCGTGTTTGCCTGGGTGCGTTCGACGTCGATGGGATGATTGGACCGGCTGCGAGCAGGGGTATCCATCGCTTCGATCGGATAAAAGAAGAGCGCCTGGCCCGATGGCTGGTCCAGAACGCTGTGTAGCGGCAGGCGACGGAGCATTCCGGGGAGAGCATGGCCGAGTTTATGGGTCAGCGTAACAAGGGTGAGAGATCGCAATGGGGCATCCGCAGCAGGGGCGGGCGCATCTGGCGAAACAGGATCGACGCGATAGAGATCAGGCAACGGCTGGGCGATTACGTCCTGTGAGGAATATCCGGTGAAGTCGGTGGCAGCTTTGTTCCAGAACAGGACATTCGATTGCTCGTCGAGGACGACGATGGCCTCGTCTATGTGGTTCAGCGTTGCTTCCAGTAGCTCCACATGACACGTCATACTCTGCTGACCTCAAGATAAAGACACTGCTGGACTGGTTATCGGCGACAACCGGCGGAGACTTCATGGGCGGGCTGATCTACGGATGCGCGTCGCGAAGGCAATAACGATTCAACCTTGAGCGCCGACCTCTTTGTAGAGCGAGAGATGGACCGTATGCGGCCCGAACTGGTAGGTTCGACACAGTTTGGTGGAAGGCCTGGCCATGTGGATCTTGTAGTCGAGGCCGGAGACGATGGTGGGAGGAGAGAGGGCGCAGCCGGATGCGAAGTCCGCGATGCCGTTCTTCCAGCCTCCGGCGAGCATGTTGCAGAGCTCGCCGAGAGCGTCGTTGAGGGACTCATCCCCTTCGGCGATCGGGGTTCCACCGAGCATGGCTGAGGCGATGGAGTAGGCGGCCTGGTGGTTGATGCGGAGTTGACAGGAGCCACGCAAGGAACCGGAGAACCCGACGATGGCTGTCTTGTCGTCGGACTGGATCTGTCCGCTGTCATCGAGGTCGGCATCGAGCACTTTGATCTCGAGGCCAAACATCATGTCGAAGACTTCCTTCACGGTGGAATCGGCGCGGGTAATGTTCTCCGTGGAGAGGAAGTTCTTGGCGGGAGAGGATTTGAGTTCGAGCGTGGAGTCTGACACTTCAGTTACCTCGTCATCGGTCGATACCGGGGATGGTCTACAGCGGTTCGGCCCGGTTCGACTCTATGGGCTGGATGGTTGAGACTGCTGGATTCATGCGGGAAGAAGAGGCCTAACATTGTTCCGGATGTGGTCGACGGTGAAGGGCTTGCGGATGTATCCACGTGCACCGGCGAGGATGGCCTGGCGAACCTGGGGCTCGCTGTTCTCGGTGGTGACCATAACGATGGGGACGTTGGCGGCCAGCTTTTCTACCTTGATCTTCTGCAAGAGCTCGATGCCGGACATGACGGGCATATTGATGTCGCACATGATGAGGTTGACTTGATTGGTGCGAAGCAATTCGAGCGCTTCGCTTCCATCTCCTGCCTCGAGGATGGTGTCGAATTCCAGCTCGGCCATTTTGAGGACGCGCAAGACCACCTTACGCATCATCGCCGAGTCGTCTACTACAAGAACTGTTCCGGTCATACTGTTCCCCTTTTCTGCCGTCGCTGCACTGCTCCGCAACGATCCGGCGCTACACTGCCTTTGCTTGCATAACTTTTCGCGACGCCACGGTCTGCGTGAGAATCGCGGCGATGTGGCTGAGCGGCGCAATCGTGCGAACCGCATCGAGTTTTGCCGCTTCCCGCGGCATTCCGTACACCACACAACTGGACTCATCCTGTGCGATGGTCTCGGCACCGGCCTGCTTGAGTGCGAGCATGCCTTTCGCGCCATCCGTTCCCATTCCTGTAAGGAGAACGCCTACTCCGTGGCTGCCCGCTGCTCGCGCTACAGATGCGAACATGACATCGACCGAGGGCCTCTGATAGCAGACCTGCGGACCCTGTTGAACGGTCACCGAGTAGCCGTTGGAGGCGCGGCGGAGCAACAGATGATAGTCTCCCGGTGCTACGAGCGCGAGGCCGCGGTGCAGCTTATCGCCATCGACGGCTTCGCGGACTTCCAGGCCGCAGAGCTTGTTCAGCCGGTTGGCGAAGGCCTGCGAAAAGCTGGCCGGGATATGCTGCGTGATGACCATAGGAGGCATATCGGCAGAAAGGCGCTGGAGAATCTCTTGAATTGCGACGGTGCCTCCGGTGGACGCTCCAATTGCGATCACAGCGTGGGGATCCGGGGCGTTGCACGGCAGGGCCTGAGGCTTTGTGAGTCGCAAATTATCCGTGGAAGAGTCGTACGCGGCACGGGGCTTTGCTTCGGAGGCACCACGGATTCTGGCGGCAAGAATCTGCCGCAGATCGGCGACGGAGTGCGGGCCGGCGGGCTTTGCGATGACGTCAACCGCGCCACAGCGAAGAGCTTCGAAGGTGGCGACGCAGGAGGCCTGGCCCTGCGAACTGACGATGATCGTGGGCACGGGACGCAGCTGCATCATCAGCTTCAGGAAGGTCAGGCCATCCATGCCCGGCATCTCGATATCGAGGGTGAGGACGTCGGGCTTGAGCGAGACGATCTTGTCGAGGGCGATGCTTGCGTCGGGGGCGGTGCCGACGACCTCCATGTCGGGCTCTGCGGCGATGACCTCGGAGAGAATCTTTCTCACGATGGCAGAGTCGTCGACGATGAGGACTTTGATTCTCCTGTTTCTTTGAGCGACAGCTAACATTTGGCCCCTGTCTTTCTGAGGTGGATCCTGTTGATTCCGAATATGGCCGCATCTACTGCAACAAGGCAGGTCGATGCACTGTGCGCTCTCAGTAGCTTCCGTGTGTCACTGCTTAGCGTGCAGTGTCCGGAATTTGCTGTAGTGAAGTTCATCGCCAACTCCCGTTCGAGCTTTCCTGCAGGCGGCCTGGCTTTTTGTATGTCGCAGGACACACATATTCGAGGCCGTGGGAGATGGAAGCGAGTCCCTCGGAGTGACCGATGAAAAGATAGCCTCCGTCCTCGAGGTGATGAGAGAGACGCTCGACCAGTCGCTGCTGCGTGGGACGATCGAAGTAGATCATCAGATTGCGGCAGAAGATGACGGAGCAGCGGTACCCCTGCGGCATGGTGGTAATCAGATTCATGTGTTCGAACTCGATCATGGATCGAACGCGAGGCGAGAAGCGACGAGTGTTGTCGGGATCGCCGACGCTTCTGGGCAGGTATCGATTGCGCAGGGAGAGCGGAATCGCAGCGACGCGATCTTTGGAGTAGACGCCCTGCGTAGCCTTCTCGAGGACACGGTGGGAGATATCC
Source organism: Acidobacteriaceae bacterium (assembly GCA_035943695.1). Classification (GTDB taxonomy): domain Bacteria; phylum Acidobacteriota; class Terriglobia; order Terriglobales; family Acidobacteriaceae; genus Edaphobacter. The sequence goes on from DASZBW010000023.1 coordinate 256,374, forward strand.
GTAGCTTTGATTTTTACCTTGGCGGCGGTGTCACGAGGCGACTCCTCGAGCATCGACATGGCGATGGAGTATGGCTCTTCGCCGGTGGCGCAGGCCGCGCTCCAGATGTGGATCTGCGGCCGGTTGAGAAGAGTCGGAAAGATGGTCTTGCGAAGAAATTTGAAGTGAGTGGGCTCGCGGAAGAAGCTGGTGTGATTGGTAGTAAGGTGATCGACCATCGCCGACAGAGCTGCACCCGTGCGGTCGGCCTGTACGTATTCGTAGTAATCCTGGAACGACGCTAGACCGAGCTCGCGCAACATTCTGCCCAGCCTGGAGACGACGAGACTCTCCTTGTCAGCGCCGAGATCGAGGCCGAAGTGCTGGTAAGCAAGCTGGCTGATCTTCTGAAACTCACACTTCTTGAGCGCCGGAGTAGAGGTAAAAGGGACGGTCGCGAGAGCCACTAACTCCTCCCTTTGTGAATGCCGTCGATATCCAGAATGAGACCCACACGGCCGTCGCCGAGGATGGCGCATCCGGCGATTCCGGCTACGTCTTTGAAGCGGCGGCCGAGGCTCTTGATGACGACTTCCTGCTTGCCAACCAATTCATCCACGAAGAGACAGAACGAGCGACCTTCACTTTCGGTTACGATCAGGGAGCCTTCGGTGAGGCTGGTGGAGCGAGGTTCAATGCCGAAGCTGCGGTGGAGCCGGATGATAGGCAGAAGACCGCCACGCACCATGACCATTTCACCCTTGCCGTGCACGGTGGAGAGAATGTCCGGGGTGGGTCGGAAGACCTCGCGAATGGCGAAGATGGGCGCGATATAACGCTGTTCGCCCACCATGAGTACAAGGCCATCGATGATGGCGAGCGTGAGGGGGAGGCGAATGTGGAAGGTAGTGCCTACGCCGGCTGTTGATTGGATATCAATGCGTCCGCGCAACTTTTGAACATGTTTGCGGACGACATCCATACCGACGCCGCGGCCGGATGTGTCCGTAATCTTTTCCGCGGTAGAAAATCCCGGCTCGAAGATGAGTTGAAACACTTCCGCATCGCTGAGTTCGGAGCCCTCCTGTACGAGTCCGTTCTGTCGTGCTTTGGCGAGAATTTTTTGGCGATTGAGGCCTCTGCCATCATCTGAGATCTCGACTACGACCTGGCCGGAGTTATGGTACGCAGAGACCCGGATGCGCGCCGTGGGCTCTTTGCCAAGGGCGATGCGTTCCTCCGGGGTCTCAATGCCGTGATCCACCGAGTTGCGAACCATGTGCAGGAGCGGGTCGGCGAGTTGCTCGGCAATCGTCTTGTCGAGCTCTGTCTCTTCGCCGACCGCTTCGAACGTAATTTGTTTGCCTGCTCGGCGAGCGAGATCGCGCACCAGGCGCGCGGTCTTCTGGAACTGCATGCCGATAGGAATCATGCGCATGCTGGTGGCGATGCCCTGCACATCTGCGGTGATGCGCGCCAACTGCGTTAGATTGCGCTGAAGCATAGGATCCTTGCTGGAATCGAGCAAGGGGCTGTGCTGAATCAAGGTCTGGGCGATCACCATTTCACCGACCATGTCCATCAGCTGATCGAGTTTTCCGGTATCGATGCGGACGGAGGAGGTGTCCGCGCCGCGCCGCTCTTGCGGAGCAGATTGCACTGGTGCTGCCTGCTCGTGAACAGGCACTTCCAGCGCTGCTGCGGGAACAGGCTCGGCGACGGGAGAAGATGCGACCGGCGGAGCTTGCGTTACGAGGGGCTTGGCAGACGCAGCATCGATGACGACGGGTGCGGAGGCAACAGGCTCCGAGGCTGGCTGCGACAAAACAGCCTGGCGAATGCGTTGCAGCAGCTCCGGGGTTACGCGGGATGGGAGCGCATCTTTTCCGCTGAGCCTCTGCGCAATACAGTCCAATTCATAACGCGCCACATCCGTGCTCTCGAGGATGATGTCTACGATAGCCGGAGTTACCGCTATCACAAGGTTGCGAGCTTGATCGAGCAGCGTCTCCACTTCGTGGGCGAGCGATTGAAGTTCGGTGAATTCGAGAAATCCTGAAAGACCCTTGACTGTATGGAAGGCGCGAAAGATGCCATTGAGGGTATCCGCCGACGTGGCATCGTGTTCGAGAACCAGCAGTTGGCTCTCTATGGTGCAGAGATGCTCGGTAGACTCGGTGAGGAATTCGCGGATGAGGCCTTCGTCCGCGGCGAGCGAATGGCCTCCGTGTGCTTGCGATGCGGTTTCTTGATGGGAATCAAGGCTCGTTGCGGCAGATGCTGGTGGTGCAATGTCCGAGCTCGGAGACGGTTCGTCTAGTTGGCGGCGCAACTCAACCAGGCCGGAGCTGATGATGCGGGTGAGCTCGGGAATTGCATCGGCCGGCGTCCCTGCAATGTCTGCCGCGATTTGCTGGGCGATATTGTGGAAGCCGGCCAAGCCCATGCCTGCGGCATCGTTTGCGATATGCACAAAGTCGGCCGGGGCCAGCGTGCACACGCCATCGATGATCAGCCTGGTGGACAGCTGGTCGAGAAGATCGTTCATGGAAGCGGTGAGCTCATTCTCTGATACTTCCGGCATAAATCCTCAAAAAGGGTGAATAGCTGTGTCTGGCTGCGCGCCGGTCATGGGTCATTTATTGCAGCAGAGCGGTCAGCCCATTCAGTTCATTGCTGTTGAGAACGTGGTCGACATCGAGGAGAATTTTTACCTTGCCCTTCACCTTTGCGATGCCAGTGAGGTAAGGCGTTTCGACACCTGGGCCAAAGTCGGGCGTCTCCTCAATGTCGGAGGATGCGAGATTCAGGACCTCGACGACTCCATCGACGATCATGCCGACCAGCAGATCTTCATCTTCGTTCTGGGTGCGCATGACGACGACGCAGGTGCGCTCGCTATATGGATGGGGCGGCATGTCGAATTTGAGGCGAAGGTCGATGACCGGAATGACCTTTCCGCGCAGGTTGATAACACCCTTGACGTACTCGGGCACCTGGGGAATGACGGTGATGTCCTGGAGGCCCATGATCTCGCGAACCTTTAATACTTCGGTGCCGAACTCCTCCTCACCGAGGTGGAAGATGAGATATTTACCCGCGCGACTCTTGATGTCCAGTGGCATGGGCGGAGCGGTGTTAGTGGATATGGTCGACAGCATAGTTCCCCTTCGGTGACCAGCCCGTTATGTGACACAACGGGACACAGAGAATCTATCGGCGCTATTTCCGTGTACTTGACTGTGGGAGCTGCGCATTCCGAATTGACTGAATTTTGAGCTGATCTTTTGGGGCGATGCTTTATAGCAAAGCCCTCGGCGATTGGGACGAAATGATAAACTGTACTGGTCGTATAGTTTTATATGTGCACGAGAGCGGTCTCGCCTTCGCACACGGATCTCTCAAGGTATCTTCGAGTGCAGCCCGGTGGCTGCATCGTTGCCAGCGGCGCTTGCTGAGCAGGAGAATTGAATTTTGGCAACTCACCAACAGGAAGCGACATTGGAACCTAGGGTTCGCGGACGACGACGGAGTGCGGAAGCGGAAGCTGCGATCCTGAAAGCAGCACTCTATCTTTTAGAACGGCAGCCTCTGCGCAAGGTGACGGCGGATGCGATTGCGCGGCGCGCAGGCGTGAGTAAAGCGACGATCTACAAGTGGTGGCCGAATAAGAGCCAGGTGGCGTTGGACGCTTATCTGACCGGAATGTCGGAGCAGGTGATTATGCCCGACACGGGCTCGGCAGAGGTGGATTTTACGCGTCAATTGAAGTCGGTGATGGCCTTCTATACCAGTTCGCTGGGACGGCTTTTTTGTCAATTCCTGGCCGAAGGACAAAGCGACGCGGTCTTCCTGTCGTTGTTCCGAGAGCGGTTTTTGTTTGCCAGGCGCAATGCCGCGAGGGTGATGTGGCAGCGCGGCGTAGATCGCGGCGAGATTCGCAAAGAGGTAGACGGCGACCTGGTGCTGGACTTGATCTATGGACCGATGATTTTTCGCCTGATCGCCGGGCATGGATCTTTGAACGAGAGTGAATCGGAAGCGTTAGTGGCGGTGATATTCAGTGGGTTAAAGCGGCCGGCCTACCGTTCTACCGCGAGGGCAGCACGAGAGAGCGTAGCCTAGGCGGCCGATGAAGTTGAGTCCATAATGCGATTGGTTTCGTCTCATTCCTAGACGGAAAGTTTAGAAGAAGCTGGACAGGTTTTGGAAGCCAGGGACCCGTTCAATTCGGGTTGGGGTCGATACTAAGGCAACATTGGACGAGAGGGTGAACTGATGTGGATCGTACGTCTCGCGCTGCGGAGACCCTACACATTTGTGGTGATGTCGCTGCTGCTTTTCTTTCTCGGCCCCGTGGTCGTGCTGCGCACACCGGTGGACATCTTTCCGAATATCAATATCCCGGTTGTTTCCGTTGTGTGGAATTACGCGGGTCTTTCGCCGGAACAGCTAAACGACCGGATCGTTGTTAATTTCGAACGTAGCATGACGGTTACCGTCAATGACATTGAGCACACGGAATCGCAGACGCTGAGCGGCGTTGCGGTGACGAAGGTCTACTTTCGACCGGGCGTCAATATCTCACAGGCGGTCGCCCAGATTACGGCCATCGCACAGAGTCAGCTGCGCCAATTTCCCGCAGGCACCACGCCGCCATTCATAGTTCAGTTCAGCGCTTCGAGCGTGCCCATCCTGCAGCTTGGAATCTCCGGTGCCGGCTTGACCGAGCAACAATTGAACGACTATGGAACGAACAACGTTCGTATGCAGCTGGCGACCGTGGAAGGTGCCTCGATGGGCTATCCCTATGGGGGCAAGCAGCGTCAGGTGCAGGTAGACATCGACACGCAGAAGCTGCAGGCGCAGGGACTCGCGGCGTCCGATGTCGTCAATGCAGTAAATGCACAAAACATCATTCTTCCTGCCGGCAAGATCAAGATGGGCCACATCGAGTATGAAGTGGAGAGCAATAGCGCGCCGCAATCCATCCAGGCGCTGAACGATCTGCCGATTCGGACCGTGAACGGGATCACCACCTATATCCACGACGTCGCCAACGTGCGCGACGGGTTTCCTCCGCAGACAAATATTGTTCGCGTGAACGGGCAGCGTGCTTCCCTGATTACGATCATGAAGACCGGCACCGCTTCGACGATGGATATCATCTCGCATGTGAAGCAACAGTTGCCGCTGATCAAGGCGGCACTGCCCAAGGCGCTGCGAATTGACCCTATTGCGGACCAGTCAATCTTCGTCAAGTCGGCGATGAGCGGTGTGGTACGCGAGGGAGTGATCGCGGCGTGCCTTACGGCGGCGATGATCCTGGTGTTTCTCGGCAACTGGCGGTCCACGCTGATCATTGCGATTTCAATTCCGCTATCGATTCTCTGTTCGCTGCTGATGCTGTCGGCACTGGGAGAGACGATCAACATCATGACACTGGGCGGCCTGGCGCTGGCGGTGGGCATCCTGGTGGATGACGCGACCGTGGAGATTGAAAACATCAATCGCAACCTGGAGCTGGGTAAGGATGTGGAGGACGCCATCCTGACCGGGGCCGCGCAGATTGCGGTGCCTGCGTTTGTTTCTACGCTCTCGATCTGCATCGTGTTTGTGCCCATGTTTTTCCTGAGCGGGGTTGCCAGATACCTTTTCGTTCCGTTGGCTGAGGCGGTCGTTTTTGCGATGCTCGCGTCTTATTTTCTTTCGCGGACGATTGTGCCGACGATGGCAAAGTATCTGCTGAAGGGGCATGAGCATGATCGCGTGGAACAGGCCCGCGCGAGCCGGAACGTCTTCGTCCGATTCCAGATTACGTTCGAGCATTATTTTGAAAAGATGCGCTGCTGGTATCACGCTGCGCTGGTGTTTTGCCTCGAGCGACGCGGCATTGCTGTGCTGTCGATTGTGGCATTCTGGGCTCTTTCCATCGGACTCCTCTACCCCTGGCTTGGGCAGGACTTTTTTCCTTCGATCGACGGCGGCCAGTTCAAGCTGCATGTGCGCGCGCATACGGGAACACGCATTGAAGATACAGCGCGCCTTTGCGATCAGATTGACGCGATGATCCGTTCGGAGATTCCCAAGGCGGAGCTGGGCACGATCATCGACAACATCGGACTTCCCTACTCCGGCCTGAATCTTTCGTACTCGAACTCGGCCACAGTGGGTACGGGGGATGCGGATATTCTCGTGTCGCTCGCCCCCGATCATCGGCCGACTGCGGAGTACACCAGGGCTCTGCGCGAGAAGCTGACGCAGAATTTTCCCGGGACGGAGTTCTACTACCTGCCTACGGACATGATCAGCCAGATTTTGAACTTCGGCTTGCCCGCGCAGATCGATGTGCAGCTTACGGGCACGAAGGTGGAGAAGAATCGCGAGATCGCGGAGCATCTGATGCAGCAGATCGCACGTATCCCGGGGACCACGGACCTTCGCATCCAGCAACCCTTCAATCTGGCGAAGTGGGTCGTAAACGTGGATCGCACGCGCGCGCAGCAGGTGGGCTATAGCCAGCGCGACGTGGCGGGCGATCTGCTGACGAGTCTAAGCGGGAGTTTTCAGACTGCTCCATCGTTCTATTTGAATCCACAGAATCACGTGAGCTACAGCATCGCGGTTCAGACTCCTCAGTACGAAGTGATGAACCTGCAGCAGCTTGAAAATTTTCCGATAGCGTCGGCAGGGTCGAATCACGAGCCGCAGATCCTCGGCAATCTTGCCTCGATTGAGCGCGGGACCGAGCCTGGAACGGTGAGCCATTACAACGCGCAGTCTGCGATTGATATTTACGGAGCGGTGGAGGGAGAAGACCTGGCCAGTGTGGCTCACAGGCTAGAGAAGCTGACGAAGGAGACTGCGGATAAGCTTCCCGATGGCTCTCAGATTTCCGTGCGCGGGCAAATAGAGACCATGAACAGCTCATTCCAGGGGCTTGCTTACGGACTGTTGTTTTCGATCGTGCTGGTCTATGCGCTGATCGTGGTGAACTTCCAAAGCTGGCTCGACCCGTTCATCGTTATCGCCGCACTGCCGGGGGCGTTGGCAGGCATCGTATGGATGCTTTTCCTGACGGGGACGCATATCAGCGTGCCCGCACTAACGGGCGCAATTATGTGCATGGGAGTGGCGACCGCAAATTCGATTCTTGTGGTGAGCTTTGCGAAGGAGCAGATGGAAGAGGGAATGAGCGCAACAGAAGCTGCTCTGAATGCGGGCTTCACGCGGTTTCGTCCGGTGATCATGACGGCGCTCGCAATGATCATCGGCATGATGCCGATGGCGCTGGGTATGGGAGACGGAGGCGAGCAGAATGCGCCTCTGGGACGTGCAGTAATTGGCGGACTGTTGCTGGCGACGTTAGGTACGTTGACGTTTGTCCCGGCATTCTTCTCGCTGATGCATCGGAACGACAGGCCGCACGTTCGGCATGAGCATGAGAGTGAGGCCCATGCATGAGCAAGCACGAGCAGACGCAACCCAATGAGGCGCAGCAGAAAAGTTTGTATGGAGACCGAATGACGAACGGTGAAGATTCGAACGGACCGGGACGGCAGCATACAAGCGGAGCCATGGCGACTGACCATCTGCTGCCTGCCGCTTCCGGGCAGCACGGTGCGCCGAAAACCTCGCGCGGGCCGTTTCTGACGCTGATAGTTTTTGTGCTGGTGGCGGCGGTTATCGCCGGCGCGCTGGGCATCCTTGGGCGCGTTCACGCTCGGAAGCAGCTCACGGAATACACCGACGTGAATGCAGCGCCAACCGTGAATCTCGCGCAGCCGGTGCTCGAGAATAGTGCGCGGGAGATTGTGCTGCCTGGCAATATCCAGGCGTTCTCGATGGCCCCCATCTATGCGCGTACAACCGGCTATGTGAAGGCCTGGTACCACGATATTGGTGCGCACGTGAAGAAGGGCGAGTTGCTGGCAGTGATCGAGACCCCGGAGCTGGATCAGCAGCTAGTGCAGGCGAAGGCGGATCTGGCTACGGCGCAGAGCAATGCCGCGCTCGCCAAGGTGACTGCGGAGCGCTACCAGGGCTTGATTGCGCAGAACGCAGTCTCGCAACAGGACACCGACAATGCCCTTGCGCAGCTGCAGGCGAGAAATACAGAGGCTGCTTCCGCGAAGGCCAATGTACAAAGAATCGAACAGCTGCAATCCTTCGAGCGTATTGAAGCGCCGTTCGATGGAGTCATTACGGCGCGCAATCTTGACATCGGCCAGCTCGTTACTTCATCTGGCAGCACAGCGACCCCGGGCGCCGGAACAATCTCCAGCAACAAGGAAGTCTTCGATGTAGCCGCAATTCAGACGCTGCGCGTTTTTATCAATGTGCCGCAGATCTATGCTCCAGATGCGAAGAACGGAGTAACGGCCACTTTGACGCTGCCGCAGTATCCAGGCCGCACATTCCGAGGCAGGCTGGTGCGGTCGTCGAGCGCGTTGGATCCAGGATCCCGTACCCTGCTGGCTGAGGTGGATGTCGACAACCGCTCCGGTGAGTTGCTGCCGGGAAGCTATACCGAGGTACATCTGGATGTCTCAAGCGCGGCGCCAGCGTTGGTCGTGCCCGTGGGCGCGCTAATCCTCGATGAGGAAGGCTTGCATGTGGCTACCGTCGACTCGAACCACCATGCGCATATTGTGCGGGTCACACCCGGCCGGGACACTGGCACCACTATCGAGATTCTCAGCGGATTGCACCAGGGTGAGGCTGTGATCGCCAACCCTCCGGATTCATTGACGGATGGTGAGGTCGTCCGCGTGGTAGATCCCGGCAATGCGCAACCTGATCCTGCGGTGGGGAAGACTCGATGAGCGTGCGTATGCGTTTCGCAGTTACCTCGGCACTGACGGTTGCCGCCCTCACGCTTGGCGGATGCGAGGTTGGGCCGAACTACAAGGCACCAGCAGTGCCCGCGCCGCCTGCATACTCGGATAGCGGACACAATGGCGATTGGGCTACAGCCACTCCAATGGATGCCGCTGATCGCGGAGAGTGGTGGACGGTCTATGGCAATCCAGAGTTGAACGATCTGGAGGCGCGCTGCGCCAAAGCTAACCAGAACATTGCCGCTGCGCTCCATGCCTATGAACAGGCACATGCGCTGGTGCGTGAGACTCGGGCATCGTTATTTCCCACGGTCTCTATCGGCGCTTCGGCGAGCCGCAATCGGCTCTCCGATAGCACTCCACTACGCGCTGCAGGTGCTGCCACGGAGTATTGGGCCTTCCTTATCCCGCTGAATATCTCGTGGGAACCGGATTTCTGGGGAGGCGTGCGCAGGCAGATCGAAGCTAGCGCGGCCAACGCACAGGCGGCTGCGGCAGATGAGGCGAACACGCGGCTGAGCCTGCAGGGAACACTCGCGGTGACGTTCTTCCAACTGCGCGGGCTCGACCTGCAGGCGCAGTTGTTGCGGTCTACGTTGGACGCTTATACGCAGGCTTTGCAGCTGACGCAGGCGCGCTTGAAGGGCGGAATAGGAAGTGAGATCGACGTCGATGAGGCGCAGACGCAGCTTGAGGAGACTCGTGCGCAGCTGGTCGATCTCAGAGTGCAACGTGCGCAGTATGAGCATGCGATTGCGGTTCTTGTGGGTGAGCCTGCGACCAACTTCCATCTTGCAGAACGGCCGCTGACGGGCACGCCACCATCCATCCCAAGCGGCCTGCCCTCTGAACTGCTGCAGCGGCGTCCGGATATTGCTGCGGCAGAGCGACAGGTCGCGGTCGCCAACGCGCGCATCGGGGTAGCGAAGGCAGCATACTTCCCTAACATTTCGCTGGGTGCGGCAGGTGGCCTCGAAAGTGACCGCGTAAGCAGAGTCTTTAACTCAGGCAGCGCGGAATGGAACGCCGGGCCTTCCGCATCGGAGACCATCTACGATGCGGGGCGACGGAGGGCGCAGGTGGACTATGCGCTTGCACAACGAGCACAGGCGACGGCGTTGTACCGCGAGCAGGTGCTCTCGGCTTTCCGCGATGTGGAGGATCAACTCACCGCGTTGCGTGTGCTGGAGCAGGAAGCCGTCGTGCAGCAGCGCGCAATCGATGCCGCTCGACGCGGCACGGCGCTGGCTACGCTGCGCTATAAGCGAGGGCTGACTGCGTACCTGGAAGTGCTGACCAATCAGACGACGGAGCTGAATGATGAGAGGCTCGTCGCTTCGCTGGCAGCGCGGCGGATCGTCGCCAGTGCGCAGTTGCAGATGGCACTCGGCGGCGGGTGGAATGCATCCGAGCTGCCGCGTAATTGATTCGCTGAGGCGGCTTCTACGCCGCAGCTATTTGCTGAAGATGTAAAGTGCTGCGCCGTGCTTCGGCACGCGGACAATCTGGATACCGGACAACTTGCCGAGATCCTTCCCTGCCCACACATCGCGCACCGTAGCGCCTTTACGGAAGCCGATCTCGCTAAGATCCACTGGGATCAGGCGATTCTGCCAGGACGTGTTGACTACGCCGATGGCGAAGCGGCCACCCGAAAGCGGCTTGCGCCAGAGGCTGAAGTCTCCCCGTTGCCAGACGCGTTCTGCCTGCTTGCCCAGCGGATCCTGGTCGATGGCGATGGCGTCGCGGTTGGTGAGCAGTGCCTTGTTCTCCGGGGTCATCTTGCTGAGATCGTTGCCTGCGAGGAGCGGCGCGGCGAGCAGGACCCACAGCGTCATGTGGGTCTTGTACTCGTCGTACTTCATGCCTCCGTTGCCGATCTCCAGCATGTCGGGATCGTTCCAGTGTCCGGGTCCGGCAAACTTCTCCAGACCGACCTGGCTGAAGGCGATGACCATCATGCGGCCGTAGCTGTCGTTGATGTCGTCTGTCGTGCGCCACATCTGCGCGTCCACGCCGGGGCCGAACTTCCATGGGTCGGCGAGGCCATACTGGCACAGACTGTAGACGATGGGACGTCCGGTCGCCTTCAGCGCATCGCCCATCTTCTTGAAGGCCGCGATCATCATTTTGTACTCGGCCATCGGGTCTTCGGGATGCAGCTTTTGATAGTCCTGCATGTTGTCCCAGTAGGAGCAGAGATCGTACTTCAGATAATCGACGCCCCACTCGGCGTAGGTCTTTGCGTCCTGCTCCTCATGGTCCAGGCTGCCGGCGTAGCCTCCACAGGTCTTGGCTCCAGGGCCGGAGTAGATGCCGAACTTTAATCCCTTGGAATGAATGTAGTCACCGAGGGCCTTCATGTCAGGGAACTTTGCGTTAGGGTGGATCACGCCCTGCGCGTCTCGCTGTCCCTGCCAGGTGTCGTCGACGTTGACGTAGACGTATCCTGCATCTTTCATGCCGGTGCTCACCAGCTGATCTGCCGCAGAGCGCACGTCGGCGTCGGTGACGTGACCCGCGAAGTGGTTCCAGCTATTCCATCCCATCGGTGGAAGCGGAGCAGAGGTCTGTGCCACAAGCGGCGAGGCGAGGACGGCGGCGGCGAGGAAGCAGCGGACAACGGAAGCAATTCTCATAGATATCAATGGGGCGAGAGCAGATGCCTCACTCGCGAAGAGGGTTGCGGCCGAAGATCGGCGGTTAGTTATACAACGGCAGTTCGAGTCGCGCTTGCATCTCGCCGCGGTGCGCGATTGCATGTTGCGAGCGCATTTGAAAGATTTCACCTTGGAACGAGGATGGTCAAGTGCCGGCGGTGAGTGGTATGCAGCGGGTGGCTCTGCTACCTTGAGTGGATAGGAGCTTGATGCCTTTCGAGTCACATACTGCATCGGATCGTCCGAGCGCGACGGAGAACAGGCCCGACATCGAGGATGCGGCGGAGCAGGCGTCGGAAGAAGAGATTGCGGCGGTCGCTCCAGTGTGGCTGCAGCGACTGTCGCTCTTCGTGCTGGTGCTGTTCTGCGTTTACCTGGGTGTGCTGGTGATGATCCTGCCCTGGTGGACGCGCATGTGGGATCAGAACGGACTGATTCAGGCGCATCCGGCGGTGGCAGCGGTGTTACACATGGGCGCGGTGCGAGGGCTGATCTCCGGGCTGGGTTTGCTGGATATATGGATTGGTGTGTCCGAAGCCATACACTATCGCGACCATCGGGCTTAGACTTGTCTGACTGCTCCAGCGGAGCGGATGCCCACGAAGGAATGAGACGAGACACATGCCGCGAAAGAATCCTGAACCACTGATGTCCGCGCCGCTGGCGTACGAGAACAAAGACTTCCTCGATTCGCCCGATGCGCGCGTATTCCGCATGATGGCGGAGTACCAGGAGCCAATGACGCGGTTTCGCCGCGAGCGCATTCAGGACACGGTGGTGTTCTTCGGGTCCGCGCGGTTTCGTGCGCTCGATGTGGCGAGCCACGAATTGGAGCTGCTGGAAAATACCGGCTCCACAAAGCCTGCGCCTGCCGACGAGCAGCCCGCGCGGGCGGATGAGGTTGCCAGCGGAGAAGCGTCGGAGCAGAAGATTCGGCTGGCCGAAGCGGCGGTCGAAATGGCGCGCTACTACGAGGACGCACGGACGCTGGCCGGATTGGTCTCGAAGTGGGCGATGAGTTTGCCGGGGCGCAGGCGTCGCTATGTCATTACGTCCGGCGGCGGGCCGGGAATCATGGAGGCCGCCAATCGCGGCGCCTACGAGGCCGGCGCGAAGACGATCGGGCTGAACATCAACCTGCCGTTTGAGCAGATGCCGAACCCATACATAACGCCGGAGCTGAACTTCGAGTTCCACTACTTCTTCATGCGCAAGTTCTGGTTCGCATACCTGGCGAAGGCGCTGGTAGTGTTTCCGGGCGGCTTCGGCACGCTGGATGAGATGTTCGAACTGCTGACGCTGGCGCAGACGGAAAAACTGGCGAAGAAGATTACCGTCCTGATCTACGGCTCGAGCTACTGGAAGAGCGTGATCAATCTCGACGTGTTGGCAGAGAAGGGTGCCATCGCGATGAAGGATAAAGACCTGTTCCAGTTTGTGGATACGCCAGAGGAGGCGTTCGAGAAGCTGAAAGCGGGCCTGATGGAGGACGATGCGCATGATGCGGCTTACGCTCGCGACCATGCGGAGCCTGGGCAGGGCGTTCCGGACGCTCCCGCACCGAGCGCGCAGGAGCTACTGGGACCGGATATCGCGAAGACACGCTAGAGGCTTTGTTAGTCTGCGAACCGATTGCGCCATGCGACCACCCTCCCCCCTCTTAAAGTCTCAAAGTCTTATAAACAGGACACTTAAGTCTGGACCTCCAGGCTAAAGTATTCAATACAGATGGTTTAGTGCAAAGTCTTTGGATTGAGAATGTTAGAGCTGCGTTGGGCCAGGCTGATCGCCGCGCACCAAGAGCAGAACTCTTTCTATTCTCCCGCGTTGGGTACCGAGTTTGCAACAGAATTCGTGGCGATGGGTGCTTATTTTGAGACGATCTGCCTGTCGCTTGACAGAATAAATCTACATAGGTAGAGTTGGGCGCATGGAACGGAAGATGCGACGATCTCCGCAGACTTTGCTGGTGCTGGCTGAATTCCTGCAATGCGAGCAGGAGTGGAGATATGGGTACGACATCAGCCGGAATACGGGGCTGAAGTCGGGCACGCTGTACCCGATCCTGATGCGGCTGGCCGAGCACCAGATGTTGGAGACAAGCTGGGAGACTGCGGTGGAGGGTAGACCGCCACGGCACATGTACAAGTTGACGCGGGATGGCCTGCGCTATGCGCGCATCAACGCTGTGGCCGAGACGAAGAGTGCGATGGGGCTGCCTGCACTGGGTGAGGTGGGCGCATGACCTTCGTTCGCAGAGCGGCATCGACTGTTTCGGAACGGGTCGTACGATGGGCTTCGCCGGGGTGCAAGGAATGGGCGGAAGGTTTTGCTCGCGAGATTGAGTTTATCGACAGCGACTGGCGGGCGCTGGCATGGGCGATTGGCGGCACACGGGTGCTGCTGAAGAGACGATCCGATGTCAGGCCGAAGGAGAAGCAGGGAACGGGATTCGTCCTCTTGCCTGTGTGGGCGTTGGATGTCGCGATGGGCACCTTATTCGGGCTCCAGGCAGTATTTATGAAGAGCTGGCAGGAGCGCGTGGGATACGTCGTGGTCGCGCTGGGGTGGGAGTACTTTGCAACGGTCTCCCTGAAGCAATGGCAGAAGGAGCGCAATGAGCCAGTGTTCCCGGATGCGATGGTGCGTCGTATGCATCTGCGTGCAGTGCTGGAGCAACGGCTGGAGCGATATAGCACCTGGAGGCGATGGTCGTCGCCGGTGGTGACTGTAGCGATGGGCTGCGGATTTGTGCTCGCGATCAAAGATATATCGCAAGGGCTGAATCTTGGCGTAGTGGCTTTTACTGCGGTAGCGATATGGCTCCAGTGCCTGGATAGCCCGGCAAAGATCCAACTTCGATTGAACCGAATGAATGAGCTGATTGCGGAGAGTGGGCGATGAGCTTTCTGCGCAAAGTAGCGGTTCGGGTAACGGAGTTTACGATGCGTCATGCTTCGGCGGGGTCGCGCGAATGGGCCAAAGGACTGGCGTGCGAAGTTGAATTCATCGAAAGCGACTGGCGGGCGTTGGCGTGGGCGGTGGGCAGTACACGGGTGCTGCTGGATCGGCGTGGGGTGCGGGCTGGATCGGATCAGGATGTAAAGCCCAAGGCTATACGCATATACGATTTCAATTTCTTGATTTGGTACTTCCCTATGGCCTGGGACTCTGTAGCCAGCATTTTGAAAGCGAGGTCGCCGTGGGATCGGACGAGTGCATATCTGGTCGGACTTGCAGTGGCCAATTGGGGTGTGACCTCGATACTAGACTGGCGGCGTAAGAGAGGGCAGCCCTGGTTTGGAAGTGAGAACTACCTACCCTTCCTCAGAAAAGAACTGGAACTTAAGCTTGCGCGTCCCAGCACGGTGAGGAGCTGGTTTCCAGTTCTGGTGGCCGTATTCGGGATTGGTGGCTGGGTAATGCATATTGAGGGCGGGATGCACTTGCATCACATCTCCAGCGCGCTGTGGATTGCCTTTGCTGTTTTTATTGTTCGCGCAAAATTGCGTGAAACTCCGGCAGCGATTCAGAAGAAAATCGAGCTGATGGATGAGCGAATTGCGGAATCACACGCTAGGAAGGCGCTGTGGGGTCAGCCGGATAAGCCGGCGCGCTCGGACCATTGGGGCCGCGCCGAAGCTGCTGGGGCCGGTATTGCGAGGACGCGGTAGGACTCAAAAGGCAAGGGCAACGACAGAGATTCTGACCCAAATGCGGGTCAGAATGACGCTCCAAAAGGGGGGGCGGAACGGGCTAGCGGAGTGGTAGCTATCGAGAAGGGTAGCTGCCGGCTAGAGTCTTTCGACGTAGACGGCGGTGCCGTAGGCGAGGACTTCGGTGACGCCCTGCATGAGTTCGTTGGCGTCGTAGCGGGCGGCGATGACGGCGTTGGCTCCGTGCTGGGCGGCGTGATCCATCATCATGATGAAGGCGTCCTGGCGGGTCTTTTCGCAGAGGTTCGAGTAGATGGTAATGTTGCCGCCGAGGATGGTCTGCAGGCCCGCGCCGAAGGAAGCGAAGACGTTGCGCGAACGGACGATGATGCCGCGGACTACACCCAGGCTACGGACGATGCGGTAGCCGGGCAGCTCAAGGCCGGTGGTGACCATGCTGGGATCGAGCATTACGTTCGGTGCGCCGGGTTGCTGGTAGTTTGCGGACATTCGGACTCCTTACGGTTGATTCGTGGGAGAAAGGTTCGGGCAGTTGTGGCTGGGCGAAATGTATCGTGATGCTTCGTTCGCTCAGGATGACAGCAAAAACACAACGTACATTTGGTTGCTGAGAATTCTACGCTTGCGGATGCGTTGCGGTTCCCTGCTTTGAAGCAGGCGTCGAGGATGACGTGGGTTGATCGTCTGCCGCGGCCAGGGTGGAGACGAGGGCAGCGACTGCGCCGGAGTCGATGGCGTGCGCGGCCAGTGCTATGGCGGCGCGAAAGGCGGCGTGGAGATCGGTGGGAGCGACGGCGCCGGCGGTGATGAGGACGGCTGCGGCGTTAAGCAGGACTACGTCGCGGCGTGGTCCCTGTTCGCCGGCGAAGATGGCGCGGAGGATCTCGGCGTTCGTAGAGGCGTCGCCGCCGTTGAGTGCCTGGATGGGTGCGGTGCGGAGGCCGACCTGCTCCGGTGTGAGTTGGTGCAGGGTCACTGTAGTATTGCGAACCTCGGCAAGCTGGCTTGGGCCGGAGATGGAGAGCTCATCCAGACCGGGGAGGGTGACTCGGCTCTTTGCGTCGCTGCTGTTGTCAGGTTGCGATGAGTCTGGTGCGGCCAGCGCTGAGCCGTTGGAGCTGAGTGCGCCGTGGACGACGAAGGCGTGGCGGACGTTGAGCTGGCGCATGGCTTCTGCGACGATGGGCACGAGATGCGCGGAGTAGACGCCCATGACCTGGGCCTGGGCTCCGGCGGGGTTGGTGAGGGGGCCGAGAATGTTGAATACGGTACGTACGCCGAGGGCGCGGCGGACGGGCATGACGGCCTTCATCGCGGGGTGCAGGCTGGGCGCGTGAAGGAAGGCGAAGCGGTGGCGGCGAAGCGCTTCGGCCGCGGCGGAGGACGAGAGAGTGACGGGGATGCCAAGGGCTTCGAGGACATCGGCCGAGCCGGATTTGGAAGTGACGGCGCGGTTGCCGTGCTTGGCGACCATTACTGCGGGTGCTGCTGCGGCCGCTACCAGCGCGGCGGCGGTGGAGATGTTGAAGGTGCCGCTGGCGTCGCCTCCGGTGCCGCAGGTGTCGATGAGGAGGGTGCGTTCCGCGTCGGTCAAAGGCACCTGGGTGGCGGCGGCGCGCATGGCATCGACAAAGCCGGCTAGTTCGGCTGGGTCTTCGCCGCGGGCGGAGATGGCTCCGAGCAGAGCGGCTAGCTCGAGGTCAGTGAACTCGGCCTTGAGAACCTGCTGCATCAGGATTCGGGCCTCGTCGCGGGGGAGCGCGGCGCGGTCTTCGACGATGCGTTTGAGATAGTGCTGCGCCATGACGGTTCGATGATCTCCCTGGTCGGTCCGTTGTTAGTATTTACGAGCTTTCGGGTATATGCCCCCTCCCCCTATATATATATCCCTGCATTCAAGTG
Organism: Acidobacteriaceae bacterium; assembly: GCA_035943695.1. Lineage (GTDB taxonomy): Bacteria > Acidobacteriota > Terriglobia > Terriglobales > Acidobacteriaceae > Edaphobacter. The sequence goes on from DASZBW010000023.1 coordinate 273,432, forward strand.
CTTGAGAATGAATCGCTTATTGGCAAGGTATATCGCCAAGATATCCAATCGAAAGGACTTGGGCGCAAAATACATCAATTCAGTGAGTTACGGTGGCGCTCAATGAGCCGCTTTTCTATTTAAGGAGGCGACTTCTATTTGAATTATGACTAACCTCTCTATTTTATCAAATTGACCATAACTCCCATGCCAACTAATTTTTCGGGTAAGTTCATGAATCGGTTGTAGTTAACAGGAATCTAGTGTTTTTTGGGGCTTGACACGTTGTTTTTGCGGGCAAATGACGAGAACATTTGTTCGAGAAAAGTTCGGGGCGGTTGGGGGTGGGTGGAGTTCTTCGGGATCGTCGCTTTCGCCCAGAGTGACAGCAAAAGCATCGCGGACCATTCAGGTCCTATTTGCTACCGTCCGCGGTTCTGCGGTCGCAATTCAATGGAGAACCGTAGCCGGTGGATCGAGGACTAAATTAGTCTTTGATTCAGCCGAAGGGTCGTAGCAAAGTCCTTGATGGCGTGCAGCCTGGGCACGAGCGTCAGAAGTTGCTGGTCATGTCCGGGGGCTAAAGGCCCTGTTGATTTGTACTATTTGCGCCGGGACTAAAGTCCCGGCCTATCTCAAAGGCGGGTTTTTCAGCGGACTTTTTAGCTGGCAAATGCGCGGCAGGCCGTGGAATTTGGGCGCTCACGAGGCCATGACAGAGCGGAAGCTGGTCCGCAAGGACCGGAGTGTCGAATTCAGATGGAAAAAAATTGTTTGTGAGGGGAAAGAATGCTTCGACGTGTGTACGTGCTGTGCAGCTTGGCGGTTGTTGGGATGGCGTGTTTTCCGGGGCGACTAGCGGGACAAGAGCTCCCCTACTTTGTGACCTACTCGCACCATATGGAGGAGCCGGGGAGCCTGGATTTTGAGTTGAAGACGGCGTCTGGACGGCCGCATGAGGGAGATACGTTTCTGGGCACATCGCTGGAGTTCGAGTATGGGACGCGGGCGTGGTGGACTACGGAGCTTTACCTGGATGGGCAGAGCACGGCGGGAGAGAGTACGGTCTTCGGCGGCTTTCGGCTGGAGAATCGGTTTCGTCCGTTGCTGGGCGAGCACCGAGTGAATCCGGTGTTGTATGTCGAGTTTGAAGACATCAATGGGGCGAACAAGAGCCTGCTGGAGGTGGTGGGGCACGATGGCGCGGCGGACTTGGTGGAGAACAATCGTGATACGCATGCGGAGAAGGAGCGGGAGATAGAACTGAAGCTGATTTTTTCCAGCAATGCGAAGGGGTGGAACTTTGCGGAGAACGTGATTGCGGAGAAGAATCTGTCGAACGATCCGTGGGAGTTTGGTTATGCGCTGGCGGCGAGCAGGCCGCTGCGCTTGACGGCGAGCGGGCGCAACTGCCGGTTGTGCGCGGAAGATTTTCAACTTGGGGTGGAGATGTATGGCGGGCTGGGGGACCGGTACAGCTTCGGCACACGGGATACATCGCACTACGTTGCGCCGACGGCGAACTGGAACGTGCCGCATGGGCCTACGCTAAGTTTCTCGCCTGCGTTTGGGTTGAACGACCAGAGTCTGCCGCATATCTATCGCATCGGCATCTCGTATGAGCCGGGACAGGTGCGGCGCTGGTTTCATGCGCGGAAGGAGGGCCGATGAAGCTTGCGATGGCATTGGCGCTGGCTGCGTGGATGGGGCCGATGGCTAAGGCTGCGGATGACGGCTGGTTGATGCGGGTGCCGGAGAAGGCCCATGTGCGGAGCAATCCGATGGCGCGTGATACGGATGCTGCGGCTGCAGGAAAGAAGATGTTTGAACGGAACTGCGCGTCGTGCCATGGGATGGATGCGCGCGGTCATGGCGCGTGGCCTTCGTTGCGGAGTGCGCGGGTACAACAGGCGACCGATGGGGATCTGGAATGGTTGCTGAAGAACGGGGCGCTGGCGCATGGGATGCCTTCGTGGTCCCGGCTGCCCGAGGGTGAGAGGTGGCAGCTTGTGCGTTATCTGCGGACGCTGCCATTGGAGTGATGCGCTGGCGGCGAGGTTTGCAGGCCAAGAAAGTGATGGGCGCGGTTCTTTGCGAAGTAGCATGGGTAGATGCGGTTCTGGTTTGCGCATTCGAGTGAGGTGCCGATCTATCGGCAACTGGTGACGCAGGTGGCGCTGGCGGTGTTGTGCGGCGATCTGCGGCCGGGGGATCGGCTGCCGAGCACGCGGGAGCTGGCGCGGCGGTTTGGGCTGCATCCGAATACGGTGAGCGCGGGGTATCGGCTGCTCGAAAAGGAAGGGTGGACGGAGCGGCGGCGCGGGAGTGGGGTTACGATTCGCGCGAAGGCGGATGCGCCGACTACGCCGGAGCAGAGAATCGATCACCATATTGCGGGATTTTTTCGCGCGGCGCGGGAGATGGGGCTGCCTGCGGGGGCGGTGCGGGAACGGGTGCTCGAATGGATGGCGGCGGGCGAGCCGGAGCGATTTGTGCTGGTGGATGATGATGCCGGTGCGCGGCGAATTCTGCTGACCGAGCTGCGGGCGTTGACTGCATGGCCGGTGGACGAGGCTTCCGTGGAGGACTGTTGCGAGGGGCGGGTGTTGGAGGGTGCGATTCCGCTGTGCAGGCCTAGTCAGGCGAAGGCGGTGCGGGCGGGTGTGCCGCGCGGGGTGGAGGTGGTAACGCTGCCGATCCGGTCGGCGAATGCGTGGTTGAGTCCGTGGCTGCCTGCGCCTGCTGGTCATTTGCTGGGTGTGGTGTCGGAGTGGTCTGAGTTTCTGGAATCGGCGCGGACGATGCTGATTGCGGCCGGGCTTCCGGTGGAGGCGCTGGTGATTCGCAATGCTCGTGAGGCGAGGTGGCGGAGAGGGTTGGAGCAGGTGACTGCGATTCTTTGCGACAGCTACACGGCTGGGCTGGGGCGGCTGCCGGAGAGGCCGTTCCATATTGTGTTTCGGGTGCTGGCGGATTCGGCGGCGGAGATGCTGCGGGAGTATACGCAGAAGGCGGCCGGGGAATGAAGCAGATGTTGTGACAGTTGAGAAAGTGTACTGAGCCAGCAGATTCAGACTTGTTCGGTGCGTAGGCTCACCTTATCGGCGCTATGCCGCGAGGAGGCTGAAGATGCGAACAAAGTTCAATAGAAACTTAATCCCGTGGGTGATGGCGGCGGGGCGCGCGATGCTTGGACCGGTGCTGATACTGGGAGCGAGTTGCGGCTGGAACGGGGTGGCTCTGGCAAGCATGGTGGTGGCGGCACTGCTTTCGGATATCTTCGATGGCGTGCTGGCGCGGCGGTGGCGATGCGATACGGCTGGGGTGCGGCTGTTCGATTCAATGGCCGACACGGTCTTTTATGCGGGTGCGGCTATTGCCGTATGGGTTGGGCGGCCACAGGTGTGGCAAAGAAATGCGACATTGCTTGTGATCCTGCTGGGGATGGAAGGAGTGCGCGCTGGGTTTGAGTTTGCGAAGTTCGGCAAACCGGCGAGTTATCACTCGTATGTGGCGAAGGCCTGGGGACTGATATTGGCGGCTGCCGTAGTGGCTGCGTTTGTCTGGCCTGGAGCGCAGTGGCTGATGCCAGTGGCTTTGGCGATGGGAATCCTAACCAATGCGGAAGGCTTGATGATATCGATCATGCTGCCGGTGTGGCGACATGACGTGAAGACATTGAAGGATGCGCGACGACTGCGCAGGGAAACGATGTGGGTCGCAGCGCAGGGCGAGTTTGGGCCAGTCGTATTTGTGCGCTGAGCGAGCGTGTGATGAAGCTGAGGAGATGCGCGGCCGTTTAGTTTTTTTCGATGATGTTGAATGCGGGTGGAGGCTTGGGGTGGAGGAAGGCGGGGGGCGGAGTGGTGCCGGTGCTGAAAGCTAGTTCCCAGGCGGGGGATTGGAGGTTGGGCATGGGGCTGGCGGCGAAGAGTTTGCGACACTGGCGAGCGGTCCAGCGGGCCCAGGTCTTGGACTTCTTGCGGCGGGCGGAGTCGGTGGAGATGCCGGTGCCGGCGTACATCTGGCGGTAGAGCTTCGACAGGAACATGAAGGCGACGCGGGCGCGGAGGTTGGGTGTGCAGGCGGAGCGCTGCCAGATGGAGGGCAAGTCGTAGAAGCGGTCCCAGACTTTTTGCGTGCGCTGGCTGATCTCGGACGACGACATGGACGGGTGCGGGGTAAACATCTTGGGGCGGATGGCGGTGGGGATGAGCCAGTAGCGAGTGATGGGGATGTCGCCGTCGGGTGTGGCGACGACTTCGGGGGCCTTGGCTTGCTCCTTCTCCCAGCGATTGAAGTCGACGGTGCCGGGGAAGGGGGTCATCATGACGAACTGGGCAAAGGTGACGCCGGCTTTGAGGGCCATGTCGACGGTGGCTTCAAAGGTGGAGGGCTTGTCAGTCGGCAGGCCGAAGATGAAGGAGCCGAGGACGTGGACACCGTGCTTCTTGAACGTCTGGAGCTGGCGGGCGAGGGCTTCGCCGGAGTAGTTGAAGTCTTTGAAGACGGCCTTGAGGCCTTCGGGGGTGACGGCTTCTACGCCGACGAGTGCGCCCTTGATGTTGGCCTTGCGCATGGCGTCGAGGTACTCGCCGTCTTCGCCGGCTTCCATGGTGATCTGGGTGAAGAAGACCATGTCTTTGGGGAGCTTGGCGAGCTCGGCCATGAGGAGGAAGCGTTCGGCGCGGACGGCGGTGAGTTCTTCGAGCTTGGCGAAGTTGCCTGTGGTCTCGGCCTGCTCGCGGGCCAGGCGGAGGTCGGTGAGAGTGACGGGGTAGAAGTTGTCGTCGGCGAGGGCGATGAAGCGGAGACCGCGGCGGCGGAGCTGGACGATCTCGTCGATGACGGACTGGAAGGCGCGCTGGCGAGGCTGCTGGCCGTCGGTGCGCCAGACGGAGCAGAAGGAGCAGTGCTTGGGACAGCCGCGAATGGTCTGGACGGAGGCCCACATATATTTGTTGGGGGGCATGAGGTCCCAGCGGGCGGCGAGGAAGTCGGTTCCGGCGATGCGTCCGCCGTCGTAGATGGGCTGGAGGGGTGTGCCGGCGATATGGTCGGCGACGGCCTTGCCCCAGGCAATGTCTCCGTCGCCTTTGACGACGGCGTGGGCCTGGCCGCGGTCGAAACATTCTTCGGGGAAGAGGGTGGCGTGGATGCCGCCGTAGACGACGGCGGCTCCACGTGCTCGGGCGAGGCGGCCTACCTGGTAGCCGCGCAGGGCATTGCCGGTGTGGACGCTGATGCCGACGAGGTCGCCGGGGTGGATGGATTCGGGGTCGATCTGCTCGATGGATTCGTCGACGAGGATGGGGTCGCCTGCGGCGGCGGGGGTGGCGGCGGCGAGGACGAAGAGCCAGCGTGGAGTGATGACGGCTGTGCCGAAGGAGTTGTCGCTGGGATTGACGAGATGCACTTGCATGGGTTCGACCTTTCGTATGCCTTGCAGATGGATTTCGCAAAGTGACTGAAGGTCGAGCGCGTCAGCCCGGGGCGGCGCCCCGACGATGCGTTCCGGGCGGGTGGATTCCCTGCCGGAATATGTCGTTCATCATACAGATGGGCGCCATAGGCTGGCGATGAAGCGGAACGAAAGAACGCTGTACAGGCAGGGCTTTGAAGCGGTAGCTCATTCAGGTAATCGGACGCGACGGGCGATAAGCGGACGGGGCTTGGTTGGGGCTGAGGGCGTCCGGTATCATCGTTGTGCGCGGTGCTTCTGTGTTGCGCGGCGCTCGAAGACCTACCTCATCCACATCGACCGGGACAATTCAATATGAAGATTCATGAGTATCAGGCGAAAGAGATTCTGCGGAAGTATGGCGTTCCGGTGCCGGATGGCGAGATGGCGACTACGCTCGAAGAGGCGGATACGGCGGCGAAGAGCCTGTTCAGCAAGGGCAATGTGGCCGTGGTGGTGAAGGCGCAGATCCATGCGGGCGGGCGGGGTAAGGGCGGCGGCGTGAAGGTCGTGAAGACGATCGAGGACGCGGATGCGGCTTCGAAGGCGATTCTGGGGATGCAGCTGGTGACGCACCAGACGGGGCCGGCGGGGCAGAAGGTTCAGCGGCTGTTGATTGAAGCCGGATCGGCAATTGAGCGTGAGCTTTATCTTGGGCTGGTGCTGGATCGCGCTTCGGCGAAGGTGGTGTTTATGGCGTCGCAGTCGGGCGGCATGGAGATTGAGCAGGTGGCGCATGACACGCCGGAGCTGATCTATAAGGAGTACATTGAGCCGGCGTTGGGGCTGCAGCCTTATCAGGCGCGGCAACTGGCGTTCAAGCTTGGGTTAGAGCCGAAGCAGATCAACTCTGCGGTGGCGTTCATGATGGGGCTGTATAAGGCGTTCATCGAGACGGACTCGACGCTGATGGAGATCAATCCGTTCATCACGACGAAGGATGGGGCGTTGATGGCGCTGGATTGCAAGATCAACTTCGACGACAACGCGATGTTTCGTCATAAAGATCTGAAGGAGCTGCGGGATCTGGCGGAGGAAGATCCGCTTGAGGTTGAGGCTTCGAAGTTTGCGCTGAACTATATCAAGCTGGATGGCTCAATTGCGTGCATGGTGAATGGCGCGGGGCTGGCGATGGCGACGATGGACATCATCCAGTATGCGGGTGGGTCGGCGGCGAACTTCCTCGATGTGGGCGGCGGCGCCAACCAGGAGCAGATTGAGAATGCGTTTGGGATTTTGTTGAGTGACCCTAATGTGAAGGCGATCTTCATTAATATCTTTGGTGGAATTCTGCGGGTGGATGTGCTGGCTACTGCTGTTGTTGCGGCGGCTAAAAAGCTCAACGTGAAGATTCCGATTATTCTGCGGCTAGAAGGTACGAATGTCGAAGAGGGCCGGAAGATTCTGGCTGAATCGGGATTGAAGTTTGAGGTTGGAGCAACGATGAAGGAAGCGGCGGACCTCGCTGTCGCTGCCGCGAAAGGATAGTTTATGGCGGCAATCTTTGAGACGTTTGGCCCATTTGAGCTTGCGCGGCGCGGCGGTTTGGATAGCGAATCGCTAGAAGATTTTTGGGGTCAAGAGGGAGTTCCCAGCGGGCTGCGTGACGAGTGCGGCATATACATAGTTTGCACTCGTCACGGTTCTTCGCCTCTTAAGCCTTGGTATGTTGGAAAGACCGAGGGTAGATTTGAAAAGCGGTTCAATAGCCATCTCAAATCCCGCAAGTTTGATGAAATTGCCAAAAACTCACCTAACGGACCTCTGCAAATATTTCTCATAGCACGTCGAACACCTAAAAACCGACCCGTGCGGTATGCCCGCAGAAATACTAAGGCCGTTAAAGAAATTGAATTTGCACTCATTGGTGCCTGTCTTCCGTTGAATAGGGATTTATTGAACATTAAGGAAGTTGACTTCTTTAGAAAAATGCATGTACCTGGCTTCTACGTATCGAAGAGACGCACATCGAGCGCAGCTGCGGGCGAATTAAAGCTAATGCTTGGCTCAAAAAGCTAGATGGAGAGTTAAATGGCGGTTTTGGTTGGTAATGATACGCGGCTGATTGTGCAGGGGATTACTGGGCGTGAGGGGACGTTTCATGCGAAGGGCTGCGCGGAGTATGCGAAGCAGTTTGGCAATGACCTGGTCGTCGGTGGAGTTACGCCGGGTAAGGGCGGGACTACGCATGAGGGTTGGCCGGTCTTCAACACGGTTGAGGAGGCGGTGAAGGCTACGGGCGCGAATGCGACGATGATCTTTGTGCCGCCACCGTTTGCTGCGGATGGGATTCTCGAGGCTGAGGCAGCGGGTCTGCCGCTGATCGTATGCATTACGGAAGGCATTCCGACGCTGGATATGGTGAAGGCTTGGGAGATTGTGAAGCGTGGGAAGTCGCGGCTGATTGGGCCGAACTGCCCGGGTGTGATCTCGCCGGGGAAGGCGAAGATTGGGATTATGCCGGGGCGGATTCATAAGGAAGGCTCGGTGGGGATTGTGTCGAAGTCGGGAACGCTGACGTATGAGGCGGTGTACCAGCTGACGACGCGTGGGATTGGGCAGTCGACGGCGATTGGGATTGGCGGCGATCCGATTATCGGGACCACGCATATCGATGCGCTGAAGCTGCTAAATGAAGACCCCGATACTGAGGCGATCATTATGATCGGCGAGATCGGCGGCTCTGCAGAAGAAGCAGCAGCGGAGTACATCAAGGCGCATGTGAAGAAGCCGGTGGTTGGATTTATCGCCGGGCAGACGGCTCCTCCGGGGCGGCGCATGGGACATGCGGGCGCGATCATCTCGGGCGGCGAAGGTACGGCTGCGAGCAAGATGGAGGCTATGTCTGCTGCGGGGATTCATGTGGTGAAGTCGCCGGCGGAGATGGGCGAGATGATGGCGAAGGTGCTGGGGAAGGCTTAACGCTCACTACCTTGGGGCAGATTGGCTGAGAGGTTGAAGGGTATTGGTCGAGCCGACGCCGCGGTGGCGAGGTCTCCCGCTGCCCGGAAGAGGTAGGGTTTGCTGTGGGCCAGCGGCGTCCCCCAGACATCAAGATCCGCGGCCTGAAGGTCGATAGGGAGCGCTTCAACTCGATAGCGATGTTGCTTGAGATCTTCTACCAGCCAATCCGGCTTGGTGGTAAGGACAAGATAGGTCGCGTTCGACTGCTGCACGGCCGCGAGCGGAAGGATCGGGAAGTTGAATGCCGTGTTGCGTCCCTGCCACATGTTTATCTCGGCGGATGCTTCGTGGCGTGCGCGGACGATTGCGGGAAAGTCGATTGGATACACGATTCGCGATGCGAGCTGTGGAGGGGCATAGTACTGCAGGGGTAGAACCAGCAGGTCATCGCCGAAGGCGATTGGCTGACCCGGATATTCCGGGGGTGGGATGCGGTGCATGAAACTGTAAAAATCCTCCTTCTGCAACTCGTAGAGGTATCCCATATAGGACTGACGTGCCATGAACCAGAGCAGAGTAAGGGTAAGGGCGATGGTTGCACTTCTTCGATACGATCCGAATACACGATAGGCGAGCAGCGCTCCTGCAATGGCTCCGCCGAAACAGACGGGAATGACGAAACGTGCCGAAAGCATCCCTCCGTGCAGGGAAGCGAGAGCGTAGCCGAGGAAGGGATAGGCGATCAAGGTGGCGACGGCTGCGGTTTCGGGATAGTCCAAAAGCCGCGCAGAGCGGACCGGCGAAGAATTAGCCGCGAAATTCGCGAGCCAGCGCGGCCATATCTTCGCCTGGACCTCGGGGCGGAGGTTTCCGAGTAGTTCGATGGCGAGGGCGATGACGACCAGCCCAAAGATGAGCCACAGGACTTCAGCGAGCATATCGGTGTAGCCGCCCACTGCTGCATCGATTCCTACCTTGTTCCATGCGTAGGGTTTGAAGTGTGCGATGGAAGAGGAGATAAGTGTGTGGAAGAGGAGCAGAGGCGTAGCCGCAATTGCGAGGGCCAGGATTACCTGCCACTCAACCAGCGCAAATATGCTTTCGGCCGGAGCTCGGTAGCCACAGCCGCGAATGCGCTGAACGGTGCGGACTCCCAGCGCCGCTGCTATGGGAAAGAATGCGAGTACGGCGAAGAAGTTGGTGCAAAGCCCCATCGCAAGGCAGAATGTCATGCCCGCCAATGCGATATATCGTTTGCGATCAAGTTGGATTTCATCGGCCCATTGCGTCCAGCAATAGAAGGCGAGCATGGTCAAGCCATAGAAGATGCCATAGGATCGGCTCTCGTAGCTCCAGGCGAATCCGCCCATCGCCATGGACATGACGACCCCGGTGAGCGCCCACAGAACCGGGATACGCCGCTTCAGAAATAAGAAGAGCGCGAGCATGCCGAGCCAGTAGCCAATGGTTGCCGGCAGGCGAACGACGAAGGCATGCTCTCCGAAGAGTTGGCGGAAGATCATGACAAGAAGGTGGGTCGCGGGTGGGTTGGGGTCTGCCCCCGCGCTGAGTGCATGCCAGATTGCGCCGGCGCTGCCGAGCTGCGCAATGTGCAGCGTGATTAACTCATCCAGCCAAAGCAGCTTCGCAGAAGACATGCAGGCCACCACGATCAGGTACAGAGCCGACAGGATCGCAAAACTTGTCCACGGATAACGGTCCGCCAGACTGAAATTCGACACATCGCTGGCACTACGGGAACAGCTTGCACTTTCAAACCGGGCGGATGGGAGGGCCAATACCTTCTGGATTATTCCTGCGTCGGCTACCTGACGCTTCGCCGGAACTGCGTTGAAAGGTAAGACTGAATTTGGGAGATTCGCGAAGGAGGGAAGCTGCTCTTTGGATCGTCGCATCATGGCTGAGAAGACCTTCAAGACAGTGATACCAGGGGTTTTATACGGCCTGGTGATCGATCCTGGTTGGGATCCTGTGTTCGTCCATCGACCGGCGGAACCCGATATTCCGGTACACTAGCGTCATTGATTCATAAAAGGAGAAATTCGTTGTCACAGCGCACATTCAGCATCATCAAGCCGGACGCGGTCCGCAAGGGGCATACGGCGGCAATCCTGGCAGAGATTGAGAAGGCCGGCTTCAAGATCGTGAGCATCAAGCGGTTGTCGATCTCGCGGGCACAGGCAGAAGGTTTTTATCATGTTCACGCGGCGCGTCCGTTCTTTGGCGAGCTGACGGAGTTCATGAGCTCAGGACCGATCTTCCCCATGGTGCTTGAGAAAGAGAATGCTATCGCCGATCTTCGTACGCTGATGGGTGCGACCAACCCGGCACAGGCCGAAGAAGGCACGATTCGCAAGAAGTTTGCTGCATCCATTGGCGAGAACGCGATCCATGGGTCGGATGCAGAAGACACGGCAGCATTTGAGATCGGCTACTTCTTCGCCGGCATTGAGCTGAAGTAAGCTTCACCATGTCGGTTGGAGATGGAAGTAACATCGGCGGTGGTCTGATCGGGTCATCCGACGGGCTGCCGCCCTCTTCGTTTAATCTCCGCTGGCGGGCAGTTTGGCCACGACTCCAGAGCTAAGATTGTTGCTGGTCGTTGGTGTGAAGAACGTGCAGCGGTGGAGGAGCTTTGGAGAGACGCGATTTTCTGAAGTCGGGAATTGCAATGGCTGGGGCCGGAGCTGCGCTGGGCGCGGAGGAGATGGCGATGGCGCAAAAAAACAGAGGGGCAACTGACGCCTCTGGCGCGCTGGAGTACTACCAGTTGCGGCGATACGCGCTGCGCAATGGCCCGCAGACTGCGCTTGCGCAGCAGTACTTCGCCCAGGCCCTGATTCCCGCGCTTGGACGACTTGGCATAGGGCCAGTGGGCGCGTTCAAGCTGGATGTAGGCGGACGGATGCCTGCATACTACGTTTTGATTCCGGGCCAGACGGCTGAGAAGCTGGCCGATCTCGATCTGCTGCTTGGGGCGGATCGAGAGTACGTAAAGGATGCCGCCGGGTTTCGCGATGCGCCTTCGAATGCGCCCGCGTTTGAGCGGTCCGAGCGTACTTTGCTGCGCGCCTTTACCAGGTGGCCAAAACTGCCGCCACCCGTAGGCGGCACGCTGCCGAAGCGAATCTTCCAGCTGCGGACGTATGAAAGCCCGAGCCAGGTTGCGCATGCACGCAAGGTTGCGATGTTCAACGAGGCAGAGATTGGAATCTTTCGCCGCACGGGCTTGACGCCTGTCTTCTTCGGCGAGACTTTGGCTGGGACGCGGATGCCAAGCCTGACCTACATGCTCACATTCGCGGATGCGGCGGAGATGGCGACGCGGTGGGCGACGTTCTCGTCCGACGAAGAATGGAAGGAGCTTTCTCACAAGCCGGGGAACACCGATGCAGAGATCGTGAGCAACATCACGAATCTTTATCTGAGCCCACTGGCATGCTCGCAGATCTGAATCGGTGAGTGAAGTTCGTTCGGCGGCTCTCTTCCGCTTCACAGTACAATCGGCGGAATGATTGCTTTTCTCCGCGGGCTGCTTCTTTCCAAGACTCCAAACCAGGCTGTTGTTGATTGCGGCGGCGTGGGATACGACGCGACGATCTCTGTCGCCACCTTCAGCGCGCTGCCGGCCGAGGGTGCCGAAGCGCGCCTGCACATCTACACCCACGTTCGCGAAGACCAGATCGCACTGTTCGGATTTGCGGAGCCTAACGAGAAACGCGTCTTCGAGAAGCTGCTTACGATCTCCGGCATCGGGCCGAAGCTCGCCATCACCGTGCTTAGCGGCATAGACACCGATCGCCTGGTCTCCAGCATTCGCGCGGGCGACCACGCTTCGCTGACGCGCATTCCCGGCATTGGCAAGAAGACTGCGGAGCGGATGGTGCTGGAGCTGAAGGACAAGCTGGATGGTATCGCCGTCGCAGCGACATCGGTGCCTGAATCGAACTACGGTCCGGCTGGCGACGATGCGCTTTCGGCGCTCGTCAATCTGGGGTACGCGCGGCCTATCGCGCAGCGCGCTATCGAAACGGCCATCGCGAAAGACTCCGCAGCATCCGCCAGTTTCGAGCTGCTCTTCCGCGCTGCGATGGCTGCCCTTCGCTGACTTCGCCCCGGCAAAGAACTGCCGCAACGCAAAGAGGCCGCAGCAGGCTGCGACCTCTCAACATTCCACAATATTAGTCCGGAAATCCGAAATTACTTCGCGGGCGTTGGCTCCATGGATGAGCCACCGGGAGAACCAGCCGGCGCTACGGGCTCAGGACTGCCGCCTCTTGTCGGCTCGTTCTTTCCATGTTCCGGATCGTAATCGTGCGCTTGCATCCACGCCTTGTACTTCTCTGGTGATTCTGAACCCATCATGCCATTGGGGGAGCGGGTGTAGGTGTAGGGCTTGACGTCCGTCTTGAACGTGCAGGTGAAGTAGCTATTGCTTTTGCCGAAGACGGGCAGCAGAACAGTCAGCTGCTGACCGGGCTTCTTCCATCGGGCGGGATACGTCTCGTGGCCGAAGGACGGCTTTACCTTCTGGTCGCACTCGAAGCTGAAATCGACGCCGTGTACCTCTCCATTCTCGAACAGGTTGGCTCTGCCTTCGCCCTTGGCCTCGTCCTCGTAGCGGTTGTGATAAAAGTTTGTCTCGCTGCGGTTGAAGATGTGGATGCGGAGCGTGTAGTCGGCAATATTCCTGCTATCGGCTCTTACCGCGGGGCTACTCAGAAGCAGCAGTACAACACAGAATTGCAGCAGACGCTTTCCCATAGATCTCGATACACCTCTCAGATGATTTAGCGATAACACTATCGGTTGGCCCGGGACCAAGTCAACGCATTAACGCTGACCTGTTTGGTTGCACAGGATTGCAGTCGTAACGCCTTTGGAAGTGGCAACGGGCACTAGAATAGGAATATGGGCCTTTCTGCGCAGAATCGATTTTCAGCGGTGCCGCGTCATGGCTGAACTGACTTTCGACGAGCTGAATTGGAAGCCCTCGCACAACCCGTGGTTAGTAGCCATCACGGTCACGCTGGCGACGTTTATGGAGGTGCTCGACACCTCCATCGCCAACGTGGCGCTGCCGCACATGGCTGGATCGCTGGGCGCGAGCCAGGAAGAGGCTACCTGGGTGCTCACCAGCTACCTGGTGGCAAGCGCGATCGTGCTGCCCATCTCCGGCTGGCTGGCGAACCGCTTCGGCCGCAAGCGCTTTTACATGTCATGCGTAGCGATGTTTACCGTCTGCTCGCTGCTGTGCGGTATGGCGCAGACGTTGCCGACACTGATCATCGCTCGAATTCTTCAGGGCCTGGGCGGCGGCGGCCTGGCCACCAGCGAGCAGGCGATTCTAGCGGACACCTTTTCGGTGGAGAAGCGAGGCCAGGCCTTCGCGCTGTATGGCATGGCGGTCGTGGTCGCGCCGGCAATCGGGCCTACGCTCGGCGGCTGGATCACGGATAACTTCAACTGGCACTGGATCTTCTTTATCAATCTGCCGGTCGGTTTGTTGTCGCTTTACCTCTCGAATCGCATGGTGGAAGACCCACCCTTTCTGAAGGCACGGCAGGCCGCGTCCAAGTATCTCAAGATCGACTTCATGGGCCTGGGACTGGTCGCGCTCGGCGTGGGCTTCCTTGAGTTCACGCTGGACAAAGGGCAGGAGAAGGATTGGTTCGGCGATCCGACGATCTGCATTACAGCGTTTCTAGCGGTCTTCCTGCTGATCTTCTTCGCGGTATGGGAGTGGAATCATCCCGATCCAATCGTTGACCTGAAGCTGCTGAAGAATCGCAACTTCGGCACCGCGGTCTTCCTTCAGCTGGTGCTGGGCATGGTGCTGTTCGGGTCCACCGTGCTCATACCGCAGTACCTGCAAGTGCTGCTGCATTACACGGCGGAGCGCGCTGGAATGGTGCTTTCGCCAGCCGGCTTCATGCTGATGTTCATGATGGCCATCGCCGGGCGCTCCGTGGGCAAGGTCGATCCGCGGCTTATGGTCTGTCTCGGATATGTCGCTACTGCAGCAGGCATCTACAATCTGACGCGACTGGACCTGACCACCAGCTTCGCTCACGTCACGGAGTGGCGCATGGTGCAGATGATCGCGCTGCCCTTCATCTTTATCCCCATCAGCACGTTGAATTACGTGGGCGTTCCGGCGACCAAGACAAACCAGATCTCCAGCCTCTCGAACTTCGCGCGCAACCTTGGTGGCTCCGCCGGAACGGCGTTGCTTACGACCTACATTGCGCGCAGCTCGCAGGTTCACCAGGTCCAGCTCGCGGCCAACGTGGTTTCAGGCAGCGTGCGCTACAACCTCTACACTTCCCGGGTTCGCGATATGTTCCTTCGCGGCGGCATGGCGCCGCTGCAAGCCACCCAGGCTGCAGTTGGCGAGGCCTACCAGATGATGGTCCGCGAGGCGACGATGCTCAGCTACAAGAACGCCTTCGCGATCCTCGCCGCGGCCGTGCTGGTGCTGTCGCCTCTTCCATTTTTGATGCGCCTGCCGCCCAAACGCGGCGCCAAACCCGCACCAGAGGAGCTTGCGGCGCATTAGTTCAGCGGCTCGCGAGATCCCAAGTGGGGGCTCTGACCTGCACCCTCAGCGTAGATGAGCGATCCTGTTGCCAATACGGGCCATCGGCGTGAGATCTTAACATCCAACGGGACGCAGAGGCGCATCTTAGATCGTATGGCCGCTCAGGACTCTATCGCCGGAAGACAGGCTGGCCTCGGCCGCTCCGTGCAGCGTGCCTCGGTGGTCGTATCTTCCGTGTGCCTGCTGGCGGCGCTTACCTGGCCGCGCCACCACGTTCGCGCGGCAGATGTGCCCCTAACCTCCGCGTCGGCGCTTCAGGTCATCAACTCCATGATGAACAATGAGACGACCGCCGCACTGCACCGGGACCATTATTCTTACCTTTCAAAGGAACGCTCCGACCGTACGGGCGGCCACCTCTGGACCGAGAAGGTCGTCGAAACGAACTTCGGCAAGGTCCGCATGCTGCTCGCAGAAGACGACCAGCCGCTGTCTCCGGAACGTATCGGCCAGGAACGGGGCCGTCTCGCTGCCATCGTCGCCGACCCTTCCGCCTTCATCAAAAAATCGCAGACGACGAAAGATGATGAAGCGCACGCTCGCCAGATGCTTTCGCTGGCCTCTCGCGCTTTTCTATTCAACGATCCGCAGCCGGAGGGCAGTTTCCTCCGCATCGACTATCGACCCAACCCTGATTACACAGCTCAATCCATGGAAGAACGTGTGCTGCATGGGATGAGCGGCACGATTCTGGTGGATCCTCAAGCCCTCCGCCTGCACCGCATCGACGGTCATCTGCCGACGGACATATCGCTTGGCTTAGGATTTCTCGCCACCGTCCGCGCCGGAAGCCACTTCTCCACCACGCGCGACCGCCTGGGCCAGCCGGACTGGAAGACCACGCAGCTCGATACCGCGATCAATGGCCGCGTCATCTTCTTCAAGTCCATTGCGAAGAACGAGCATGCCGAGCACTCCAACTTCGTCCGCGTGCCCCTGGACCTGACCATCCCCCAGGCCGTAGCGCTGGCCGAGCAGTAGCGCAACGACAGCCCTTATTCCGGCGTTCAAAGAAGAAAGCCGACCTTATCATTCAAGGTCGGCTTTACTGGGGGATCGCGCTTCGTTCCGTCCCTCAACGTCGAGGAAGGACGCGGATGACTGCCATCATGCCGTTATCCTCATGTCCCAGGATGTGGCAGTGGTAGACAAAGTCGCCGATATCCGGTCCACGAAAATCCATGCGGAGCGTAACGCTGGGGTACGGCCCTGTCCCGCTCCAGTACGGCACATCGATCATGTCCCGATACTGGCCGTCGACCGGTTTTCCGTCCTTCGCAATCACGAGAAAGTGAATCTGGTGGATGTGGAATTCGTGGTTCTCCTCGGCCCTGTTTTCAATGGTCCAATCTTCCACCGAACCCTGCGTCGTGACGATGGCGGGCGGATTGTTCGGATCGAACAGCTTCGGCGTTGCGCCATCCACGGTGATGAAGAAGTTCGTCGGGCTCGCTGGATCACTCGGATCAGAAAGCACCTCGGAGAAGTACAGCTTCCGCTTGCGAACCGGCGTCTCTTCCGCCAGACCGTTGAAGCGCCAACGGCTTACCGGTGTAGGCCCGGCGGCTGAAGTCGTGAGAGAAGGCGCAGGCGCACTCGGCACGATGGTGGCGACAACTCTGCGTGGGTCGTTGTCTCCATACGGTCCGGTATCGATGCTTCGCGTGAGCAGAACGGCATGCTTCACACCGGCCGGCGGACCGGCCAGTACGAACTCGACCCGCGCTGCAGTTGCCAGCCGAAAGTGATTCCGGGTAAGAGTCCTGCCTTCTGAAGTGCCATCCTGAGAGCCCGTAGGCACACCATCAATCCCAACGATGTCCAGCGGCTGGGTAACTCCGTCGTACTGCACCTCGAGATCGAGGATCGTGTCGGCTGCCGTATTGACTACGCGCCAGAGTTGCTTCTCGTTGGTCTTCATTCCGATCTTCACCGGGGTGTAGTTCGGATACGCAACAGGAACGTAGTTCAACGAAAGATCCCACGCCGGAATGTCTCCATCGGGCGGCGTTCCGGGGACCAGGTTATCGCGGAAGACCAGGACGCGCTCTGGCAGCCGCGCCGCCTCACGATTTACGTTCTCAATGCCCTCTACGACGATCGCTCCCGTTGCGCCTCCCTGTACAGCCGGCTCGGATATGCCATGGATATGCGGGTGATACCAGTACAACCCCGGTGGTTCGTCGAGCGGGAAGTGCACGTCATAGTTAAAGCTTTCACCGGAGTTGATCAGAGTCTTAATCACCTCGTCCTGATGGCATACGGGAGGTGTATTCGTTCCGTGATAGTGAAGATTCACCGAGGTGTCGGTCATCACCATGCCGCCGCAGTTGTCGTGCGGCTGGCCAGGGATGGTGATCGGGTCCATCTTCATGCCGGCCATGCCATGCTTTGCCGCGGAGCCGGAGGCGGGCATCGGAAGATTATTATTCAGCGTGATCAACAACTCGTCGCCTGGCCTGACGTGCAGCGTAGGCGATTGAGTTCCATCCGGCGTCATGAAGCAGTAGAGCGTGTTTCCGTCAGAGTCGACGCGAGTTTCGTAATTGAACGTAACTCGGAGAATGCCCCGATTGCTGAATAGATCTTTCGGCTCGATCAGAGCACTTCCGGCGGCGTAGCGGGGGCATATGACAGGCGCCGCAATCGTCGCATGAGCGAGCGGTAAAAGAGTACCGAAGAGCAGGCCCGAAAAGGCAATGCGCAGCTTGAGGTTCACTAAAGTCTCCTGGAAGTAGTTCAAAGGGGGCCCGCTTACTGCTATGCAAGCAGCATGCCAACCGATGCCTCCGCCCAGCCCACAAGACTTTTGCCCGAATCGCTCGATTCAACCTAAGCGAGCAAGCGACAAGCAATCGCTCTGCGCAACAAGATGCATACCAAAGAGAAATTTCATTCTGCTCCGCTCCAACGCTTCTCTCCTATCGAAGCCGCAGCGGCGAAAATACGCCATTCTCTGACATTGCCAACTGGATTGGTCGCGGCGGCCCATCGAGGAGGAACAGTCGCTACTTCGAGGTCTCCGCCAGATAGATCTTCGTGTAGTCGAGATAATTCTTCGCATACTGCAGGATCAATTCACGATCTTCATCTCCCAGTGTCCGGCGCATTTTGCCCGGCACACCGGCTACCAGCGACCGTGGCGGTATCACCGTCTTCTCCGGAATCACCGCGCCCGCCGCAATGATCGACCCTTCTCCGATACGCGCGCCGTTCAAAATCGTTGCGCCCATCCCGATCAGGCAGCAGTCCTCCACCACGCACCCATGCACCGTCGCATTGTGGCCGATCGTCACCCACTCGCCCACATGCACCGGGTAGACGTAGCGCATTCCATGCAGGACGGCGCAGTCCTGCACATTCGAGTTCGCTCCAATACGAATCGCGTTCACGTCGCCGCGCACCACGGCGTTCATCCAGAGGCTCGCACGCTCACCCAGAACCACATCGCCGATCAGTTGCGCCGATTGGTCGACGTAGCAACTCTCAGGCACCGTGGGCAGAATTCCTTGATAGGGTCGGATCATCTCACGTCGATTCTACGCGGATGGATGAAAGCAAGTGGCCAAGGGAATGGAAGTCGCCACAAACTGCAAAAACATGCAGCATTTCGTCAACAATAACGCCAAAATCGTTTAGAAAATTCGTTGCGCCGCCGCGATTGTGCGCTATCCTTAAGGCTACCCAATTGGGCCGATTTGGAGGTGTATCTGCCTTGGCAGAGATTCGATTGCAGGAAGGTGAGCCTCTTGAAAATGCGCTGCGTCGCTTCAAGCGCAAGGTTCAGACGGAAGACATCATCAAAGAAGTCAAACGTCACTCCTTCTATCTGAAACCCGGCGAAAAGAAGCGCGTGAAAGAAGCGCTTGCTCGCAAACGCAACCGTAAGAAGATTCGCAAAGAACAGGACTAGCTTCCTCTCTTTGACATAACCGGCTGGCCGCCGGATCAGCAAGACCGGCGGCCAGCCAGATTCACCCAGCCGACCCTCCTCTTCAGGCCGGCCTCGCACTGGAAGGGCTCTGCTTCGCACCGAGCTTCCCTGCGGCGAACTGTACATACGACACGGGCCCCGAAATACCGGATCGAAACTGGATCAAAATTCTCCGCTCTTTGCGCGATGGAGAAAATTCGGTTTCTGAATGATGGGAGAAGCGGCATGGAGATCGTAGACCGACTTTTAACCTGTGCAGATTGCGGCAGTGAATTCGTCTTTACTGCCGGCGAACAACTTTTCTTCCTGGACAAGCAGTTCAAGAACGACCCAAAGCGTTGCAAGCCATGCAAGAGCCGCCGCAGCACGCAAGCGGTAAGCCCGGATGGTGGCCCGGCTGCCGCAGGGATCTCGCGCACAGAGACGCGCACCGAGTGCTCCGAATGCGGTATCTCCACCACCGTTCCGTTTAAGCCCACGCAAGGACGCCCGGTCCTTTGCAGGCAGTGCTTCAAGACCAAGCGGCCCCTTGCAGCAGCCGCTTCGCCCACCGCAGAATCGTCGGCCGCGGCGCCCCACATCATCTCATCCAATCCCACATCCATCTCGTCTCCAGCCTCACCCGAACACGAGCACAGCGAATTCGCCGTGGCAGCACAAACTGTCCAGGCATAGTTCACCCGTGTGAATTGGAGTTATAGTCCAGGAGCACGGATGCGCTTCTGCGTAGCTCTACCCACGCGCAACAGGCCCCGCCGAAGCGAGGCCTGTGCTGGAGCTAGAGAAATTTACGCGGGAACCGCGGTGACTTCGGCGGGATCGACATTGACGAAGCGGCCGTTCTGTCCGCGATCCTGAAAGCGCACGACACCGGAAACCTTTGCAAACAAGGTATCGTCCTTGCCACGACCAACATTTGCGCCCGGCTTCAGCGGTGTTCCACGCTGACGTACGATGATCCCGCCACCGAGAATCGCCTGACCGCCGAATACCTTTACGCCAAGTCGCTGCGCGTTTGAGTCGCGGCCGTTTTTAGAAGAACCTAAACCTTTTTTATGTGCCATTGCTTGCCTCTTTAGCGGCGGTCTCGAAGACCGCGAAAGTTATAAATTCCAGCTCTGACGCCCTGCGTGCGGACGCGTAGCTTACTTGGCGGCTGCTTCTTCCTTGAAGCTCTTGCCATTGACCACGATCTCGTTGATCCTTACCTCAACGAAGTTCTGCCGGTGGCCCTGCATCTTCTTGTACTGCTTCTTGCGCTTCAGCTTGAAGACGAGGATCTTGTCGTGGCGGCCTTCGCCCAGCACAGTGCCCGTCACCTTGACGCCGGAGAGGTCGGACTCGAACTTGCCGTCCTGCGCGCTGCACGCAATCACGTCGGAAAACTCGATCGCGCCATCGGCATGCGCGGTGCGTTCAATCTTGAGCCGCTCGCCCGGAGAGACGAGATACTGCTTACCACCTGTGCGAATCACTGCATACATAACGAAAACCTCAATACGCGGAGACGGTTCATCCGTCGACCAGCGTGTTCTGCCTGGATTGTAGTGCCGGGGCGCATACAGAAGACTGCATCGGGCCCGCTGCTCCAGCGCATTCTTTCCACGTCCTAACCGCAAACGTCTCCAGACTGCCGGTTCAGCCGACCGTGCAGCTGAAAACTTAGCTGCATCGCCAAACTTAAAAAGTGTATCAGGGCCGCAGGGCCGGGTCAACGGAGTTATGATCCTCCTGCATGGCGCAGGCAGGCAAGCTCGAACGGCTTTGGATCGACACCCAGGAACGGGTGCTGAACCGGCTGGACCGCATCCGAATCCGCAAACGCCCGACCATGCCCCACCACCTGCTCACCGGGCTGCGCGGAGAGCGGGCCGCATTGTTCGAGCTGCGCCGTCGCGGCGTCACGATCGTTGCCCGCCGCTGGTCGTCCCCCAAGCTACGCGGAGACATCGATCTCATCGGTTGGGACGGAGAGACGCTGTGCTTTATCGAAGTAAAGACCCGCACCGCACGAGATATGACCCCGGCCGAGGTCGCCGTCGACGACCGCAAACGCGACCTGCTCCGTTCGCTCGCTCGCGCCTACCTGAATACCTTCCCCGAGTCCGAGCGAAACTCCATCCCTACGCGATTCGACATCGTCTCTGTCTACGCCGTCCAAAATACGCTCGACTTTGAGATCTTCCGGGGAGCTTTCAGCTGGCGTTGACCCCCTGCAGCGCAAAACTAAAAGGTGGCGGCTCCAGGCACTTTGGAGCCTGGTTCGGTGTCTAATAGGCGGGGACGCTAACACACCAGGTAGAGGGGATTCAGACCATGACGCTGCTCAATGCACCCGAGTTTGATACGAAGAAAGAAACGCGCAAGCGCAACATACTCATCGGATCAGGCGTCGGAATCGCGCTCCTCGCCGTGCTGTCGCTTGCAGGATTTCTGCTCGGCCACGGTTGGCTCTTCACCAACCTTCCCGTGGAACACAAGGTCAGCGTCTTCTTCTCCGCGCTGCAATCGCAGGATTACCCGCGCGCCTACGGCCTCTTTTATAACGACGCCAACTGGCAGCAACATCCCGAAAAATACAAGGACTACACGCTGAAGCGCTTCACCGAGGACTTCACCACGGAGAGTGATTGGAAAGCGCCCGTCAATTCATTCCACATCGGCTGCTCCAAGCGCGACGCCACCGGCACAGCAGTAGCCATCAAGGTCAACGGCACATCCAACCTGACCCTCAAATACCAGAAAACCGACGGCACCCTGTCGTTCTTCCCTTTTGAACTCTCCTGCGGGCTATAGGTCCGACGTCCGGCCTTTGCCGGACCACATCGTGGAACGCAATCAAATAAATGCCTCGGCGCACTCGAAGCTCGGAATGCACCAGCGATCTGCCTCCGCTTCTTCGAACTCGTAAGGGACCTGCGTGACATCCGCCATTACCGTGCGCAAAGCCTCGTAGCATAGCGGATCGAGCTTCGCCGGCACATCGCAATGCATGATCGCCGCAATCTGCGCAGCGACCAGGGCCTCGCGATACGGCCTCTGCTCCGACAACGCACCATAGATATCCGCCACCGCCAGCAGCCGCGACTCAAGCGACAAATCCTCCTTGCGCAGGCCGTGAGGATAGCCGGTCCCATCGAGCTTTTCGTGGTGCTCTCCGGCAATCACCGCAATCTCCCCGAACGCCGCGATGTGCCCCAGGATCTCCGCACTCAAGCCAGGATGGACCTTGACGATCGCAATCTCTGCATCCGTCAGCCGCGTCGGCTTATCCAGGATCGTGTTCGAGATGCTCAGCTTGCCCACATCATGCAGTAGGGCGGCCCGTCGCAACAGACGCATCCGTTCCGGCGCAAGTCCAAGCACATTCCCAATCGCAACCGCCGCATCCATCACGCCGATTGAGTGCCGGTACGTAAACGGAGACTTCGCATCCACCACATCCGCAAACGTCTCGCAGATCGCATCGATGTCCAGCGCCGAGAGCCGTGTCTGCCGCTCAGGATTCAGCTGCAGGATCGCCGCCCTCGTCTCCTCGACGGGATCACTGGGCAGACAGTTCAGCCATAGCCTGCGAGACTTATCCAGATCCTTGGCAGCGGCCACTAACTCAGGATCGAACCACCGGCCCGAACGCTCCACCAGCGTATCCATCGCCACCTGCGGCCCGTGCGCCATGCAGAATGCATCCAGATGCTGCGCCACAGCCATCAGCCGCGAGATGACCGGAATGTCATGCCCCTTCAGCCCGCTCGGATATCCACCGCCATTCCAATGCTCATCCAGATGACGCACACCGACGGCCACGCGCGTCCCCAGCCCAAGCTTGCGCACAATCACCGATCCGCGATCGCAGCGCATATCGATCAGCTCGCGGTTAGTCGCGTGCTGCTTCACGGCCATCTTCACCATGCGGCCGCTCTTCTTCCATGTCGAAGCTCCCGGCAGAACCTGGTGCCACAACATCTTCACCATCGCAAAGTCCGGCCGCACCGTGCGCGTCCAATCGACCAGCTTTACGCCCGCCTTCACCGCACGGTCGTCGCCGCCTACAATCTGGCACATCCGCGCCGCGTTCGAGCTGCAGCCCACATCCTTCAGCAGCGTCGCATAATACAGATCGGAGATCGCATCCTGCGAGAGGCCCGCAGCCATCGCAATCCGCGCCGCCAGCAGGCAGGACCGAATCGCATGTCCGGGAACTGCCCCCTCCGTAAGATCAAGCGCAAAGGAAAGCGCAACCAGGATCTCCTGCAAGGTGGGATCGTTGGCTTCGACAGGTTGGTAAGTAGCAGAGGTCACTCGCATGGTCGTCTATAGAAGACCGCCGCGCCCGCAACCAAGGCCATCCCTCCTTGGTGTTATCCATCCGCGCAGGTAACGCGCATCCGGCCTTAGCTGTATTTCAGCCAGCGTAAAATCTCTCGCACGCTCGGACGTTTTCCATACATCAGCACGCCCACGCGATAGATGCGACTGGTCACCCAGATGATCCCGCAGATGCTCACGGACAGCAGCACAATCGACGCCGCCACCTCCCACACAGCCGGGTGCCCCAGCGACACGCGCATATACATCAGCAGCGGCGTGAACGGAGGAATCAGCGCCATCACGCGCGCCAGCGTGCTATCCGGAGCCGTCAGCAGCGGCCCCAGCATGCCGAAGCAGAGCAGCAGGGGAATCATCAGGAACATGTTCAGCTGCTGCAGCTCCTGCTCCGAGTTCGTCATCGCTCCCAGGGCAGCCGCAATCGACGAGTAGAACAGATACCCCAGGATGAAATAGATCAGGAAGAAAACTATCTGCATCCCGCTGATCGTAATGTGGATCGTGTCGCCGCCCAGATGAATCGCAGCCGAGGCCGCCGCCAGTACAAACCCCGCCGTCAGCCAGATTCCCACCTGCGTCAGCCCAACCGCGCCCACACCGATGATCTTGCCCGCCATCATCGCTTCTGGCCGAACCGCGGCCAGCAGCACCTCGAAGATGCGCGACGTCTTCTCTTCAATAATCGACCGCGCCACATTCATCCCATAGAGCATGATGACGAGGTACATGATGAAGAACAGTACCGACACGCTCACCTTCGCCGATTCAGTATCCGTATGCGGCCCGCGCTCGACTGCTGCCACCTTCACCGGCTGAAGCATCGCATCCATCTCGGTCGCCACGACTCCGCGATGCGCAAGCTGCTCCCGAATCAGAACACGATCGAGCGCACTCGCCAGCGTACCGCGCATCGCAGCGTCGCCGCCCGATTTCGAAGTGTACGCAAACGTGGGCCGCCCGCCCGCCACGGCAGCCGGCGTGATCCACAGGTAGCCGTCCAGATCGCCAGACTCCAGCTCCTGGTTCAACTCCCCACGAACCTCCGGCCCGGAGTTCATCGCATCGACAAAAATACGCGCTGTCTTCTTCGCCGCCGCCGGCGCAGAACTCGCAGCCGCGTCATCCCTCTGCCTCTGCTCCCGCTCCAGCTCCGTTTGCAGGTCCAGAGCCAGCTCCGTATCGATCGACACCACGGCAATATGCCGGTCCGACACCGTCTTCGATCCCAGAAAGATGCTGCCGAAGACAAAGCCGCCCATCAGCAGCGGGATCAAAATAGTTGTGATCACAAAGCCGCGCGTCCGCACCCGCTCCCTGTATTCACGCCGGGCGATAAGCCATACGCGACTAAGCATCGGCCTCGCCTCCCACCGCATTCTGCCGCATCGCCAACTCAGCAAGGTCCTCCGGAGAACTTTGCCCCACCTTCTCGATAAAAATATCTTCCAGCGTAGGCTCACTTACCTCGAACCGCGTCAGCCGCGCACAACGCATCGCCTCCGCCAGCAGCAACTGCGTATCCTCGGTCAGCGTCTGCGAAGGCCGCATCGTAATCTCCACCTGCCCCGGGTACCTCTTCACGCTTGCAATCGCCGGATGCCGCAGAAACCCATCGTCACCCTCAAACGAGATCTGTACCCGGTTCCGCGGATACGCGGACTTCACCTCCTGCATGGTGCCCGAGACCACCAGCTGCCCGCGATGGATCAGCGCAATAGCATCGCAAAGCTTTTCCACCTGATCCATCCTGTGCGTCGAAAACAGGACCGCCTTGCCCTGGCTGCGCAACTCCACCAGCGTATCCATCAGCAGCGCCGCACTCACCGGATCGAGTCCGCTAAAAGGCTCATCCATAATGATCAGGTCCGGATTATGCAGCAGCGACGCGATGAACTGAATCTTCTGCTGCATGCCCTTCGAGAGATCCTCGGTCTTCTTCGGCATCGCCTCGGTGATCTGCAGCTTTTCGCACCAGTTGCGCGAACGCCGCCTCGCCTCCGCCTCAGAGATGCCACGCAGCTGTCCCAGGAAGACGAGCTGCTCCAGCACATTCATCTTCTTGTAGAGTCCGCGCTCCTCCGGCAGATACCCCACACGCCACAGCACACCGCGCGTAAACGGCTTGCCAAACAGCGACACCAGCCCGGAGTCCGGCAGCGTCATCCCGATCATCATCCGAATCGAGCTCGTCTTGCCCGATCCATTCGGCCCCAGCAGCCCGAACATCATCCCCGCATCCACACTCAGCGACAGGTCCTCCACCGCAACCTTGGTGTCGTAGACCTTGCGAATATGATCGAGCTGAACGATAGCCATAGGCAGCAACAGATGCGAAGACGATCCAGTCTAGCAGCGGCAGAATCGGCCTCACGACCTCATCCAGTAGCCGCCACCAGCTTGACACCCCTTATCGGCCCCACGCTACAATAGTTGAAGTCAGATTCAGGCGCAGGGCTGCACTAAGGAAGCCCGCCAGAGTCCGGCTCTTTTCATCGTCGGCAATGCCAATCCTTTGAAAAGCAGATGTGCCCAGCAGCCGGGACCATCGACCGAAGCGATCTTTAGCAGCCCGCACCCAGGGCAGCCGCAGAACGCTTGTCCATCACCTTCGCACTTTAGCGATCTAACAGCAGTACCGACCGACGGCACCAGCCGGGTCGAAGGAGACCTTCACCATGCGTCATCGCAATGCAGGATTCAAACTAGGCCGCAACCCCAGCCATCGCCGCGCCCTTCTGCGCAACCTCGTCACCTCCATCATCCTGAACGATCGCGTCGAGACCACCCTCACCAAGTGCAAAGCGACCCAGCCGCTGGTGGAGAAGATGATTACCCTCGGCAAGCGCGGCACCGTTCACGCCCGCCGCCAGGCGCTCGCCTACCTGATGACGCCCGAGTCCGTCGATCGCCTCTTCGGCGTCGTATCCCCGCGCTACAGCGACCGCAACGGCGGCTACAGCCGCATCACACGCATCGGCGCACGCAAGGGCGATGCCGCAGAGATGGCCATCTTTGAGCTGCTCGGTGCCGAGCATGAACTCGACGAGAAGCGCCAGAAGCGCGAAGAAGCCCGCACCAAGAAGCGCGAAGAGCTAGCCAAACAGCTCGAAGAGCAGCACCCCGGCGAAGCCCCCGACCCCAACGCCGAGCCGTAGCCCACAATCCACACCACCAAGAAATCAAGAGCCGTCGCGAGAATCCATCGCGGCGGCTTTCTATTTGTCCCTTTTCTTGCTTGTCATCCCCGAAGGGGATCTGCTTCTCCCCTCGCCAAAACTCCTGTCATTCTGAGCGCAGCGAAGAACCCCCGCATTTTGTTTTGCCTTGGCTTCTCCTTGCTGTCATCCTGAATGACGTGAAGGATCCCGACAAATTCCGCCCCACCCCAACCGTTCGAACCTTTCTCCCAATTCCGTCATACGCAGCCCAGAGGAACGCATGACCCACCCACTCCGACGCATCGCCCTTCTCCTCCTCGCAGCAACAATCCCCACCCTCGCCCAGCGGCCGCCCACCCCCACCGCATCCACCCTCAAAGTCACCACCCGGCTCACGCGAATCGACGTCACCGCAACCGACGCTAACGGCAATCCCGTCCGCGGACTTACCCAAGCCGACTTCAACGTCCTCGAAGATGGCAAGCGACAACCCATCAAACACTTCACCGACTCCAGCACCGATATACCATCACCCGCGGCTTCCCTGCCGCCACTCCCACCCAACGTCTACACTAACGTGCTGTCTCAACCCGTCTCAACTGGCCCTATTAACGTACTTCTGATCGACAACATCACCACGGGCGGGAAACTTCTTCTTGATCCCCAGAATCTCGCTGCGGAAAAGCGCGAAGCCGTGAAATACCTTCAGTCCATGCCACCAGGCAAGCAGTTCATAGTCATGGAGCTCACGGACCGCCTCCGCATCCTCCAAGGCCTAACCTCCGACCGGGATGTTCTGCTCGCTTCCATTCGTTCCATCCCCTACGAACAGAACCCCCGCGCCTCCCTTCGATGCTCTGAGGGAACTTCATGCGCGGTCAAAGAGATCGAAATCTGCACAGCAATGAATACGCAAAGCGGAGCTGTGGTCGACGGTCTGGAAAACCTCTCCACGTATCTCTCGAGCATCCAGGGCCGGAAGAACATTCTCTGGTTCTTTCGCGGCATGCGTTGGCTTACCGATCCTGCCTTCGCCCCATACTGTGTGCTGGACATGAACCCACAGTTGCAGCATGACTTCAACCTGCTGACTGACGCGCAGGCCGCCCTGTATCCGATCGACACACGGGGCGTCGAGGCCCCTGTCAGCGGTCATGCTCAGCCCATCTACGATCACGTTTCCATGGAAGACTTCGCCGATGCCACCGGAGGCGTGGCCTATTACAACACCAACGATCTCGCCTCCGCTATTGGTCAGGCCATCGCCGTCGGCAATAGTTACTACTCTCTCTTCTACGTTCCTCCCGCCACTCGAAGTGAGGGCACTTACCACAAGATCACCGTTCATATAGACCGGCCCGCCATCCACCTTGTCTACCGCAAGGGCTACACCTTTACCGACCCCAACAAGCTCCCCGCATCGAAGAAATCCGCCTCATCCAAAGACCACCTACCGCCAGACACCATGCTGACGCTGGCCATGGCACACGACACTGTTCCCTCCACCCAGATCCTCTTCACCGTCGCCGTAACGCCCTCGACCCCCACCCACCCTGGCGATCCAGTGCTCGGTCAGCTGAATCCCAACCTCAAGGGCAAACCCCTCACCCGCTACGACTTCAACTATAGAGTCCTACCCGGCGACATAACGCTCACAGATAGGCCCGATGGCAGGCGCCAGGCCTCGGTCGAGTTCACCGCAGCCGCCTACGATGGCACAGGCGAGATGCTGAACATCCTGCGACAAACAGTGTCCTTCGACGTAACCCCGGCTAAGCTCGCCGCATTTTTAGCCCACCCCTTGCCCGTCCTGCTGCAACTCGACCTCCCGCCCGGCCCCATCTTCCTCCGCGCCGCCATCCGCGACCTCCCCTCCAGCAAACTAGGCACACTCGAAATCCCCATAACCGTACCCAAGTAGCCAAGCAACTTCCCCTGGCAGACAGTTCTCGCAGCCCCGTTCGCGCAATACGATACCTAAGCACTCCTCCGCCGCAGCGTCTCCATCCTTCGCGGCGAAGCCTGAACATACCGCACCAGGTCCACCACCTTCACCACGGGCCCATCGATCAACCCCGGCAGATAATCCCGCCCAGCCTCCTCCAGCAGATCCCGCAGCGCCTGCTTCACCTCATCGTCATCCAGCCCCAGGTCGCGATCCAGATCGTCCTTCGGCAGAATCGGAAACGCAACCCCATGCACCCGCTGCAGGTAGCGATACGTCGCACCCGCAATCTCCGGATCGAACCCATACGCCGCCAGATATTCCGTGAATGTAGCTTCACTCCGTCCCGAACGGTCCCGCACCAGCCCGGCCTGTCGGCTCTGCGCCGAAAGATACAGAAACACCAGCCCAATCAGCAGCGCAAAGCCCACCAAAAGCAACGGCATCGCCTGCTCGCCCATCCAGCGCCCGAGATTGATCCAGAAAGCAGACATAAAATGAGCCCGGCCCAATCCGCCCGATGCAAGTCTTGGACGTTAGCCGAATCGATATCGCGCAGTCCTCTGCAACGCGCGAAACTGTAGGGAGGTGACACTTACTATACTGAAACCAGCCCCCGGCGGCGAGATAAACCGGAAACAACCGCTCCATCCGCCACACGAAAGTCATCCAACCCTTGTAGGAGTCACACCATCGCTTCCCTGCTTCCAACGCCGCTCTACCAGTCCGCCGCCGCCGAGCTTCTCCCGGCCGCGGACCTGCCGCTGCGCGCCTCCGAAGCCACACAGCCTCGCCTGCGCGACAGCTTCGGCCGCGCCATCACCGACCTCCGCATCTCCGTCACCGACCGCTGCAACTACAAGTGCCTCTATTGCCGCACCGGCGAAGAATCCACCCCCCACTCCGAACTTCCCATCGCCGACTACGTCCACATGGTCCGCCTCATGGTCTCGCTCGGCATCGAAAAAGTCCGCCTCACCGGCGGCGAACCGCTCCTTCGCTCCGGCCTCGTCGACATGGTCGCCGAACTCGCCCAGCTCCGCACCGCCTTCCACCCCGACGGCACGCCAGTCGCACCGGACCGGCCCGGTCGCCCCCTCGACATAGCTCTCACCACCAACGGCCATCTGCTGGAGCCGCTCGCCGCCCCGCTCGCTCAGGCAGGCCTCACCCGCATCACGATCAGCATGGACGCCGTCGACCCTGACACGTTCGCCCGCATCACCCGCGTCCCCGGCAGTTACCCGCGCGTCCTCGCCGGTCTCCGCGCCGCACAGGCCGCCGGCTTCGGGCCCATCAAGATCAACTGCGTCCTCCTCCGCGGCTTCAACGACTCCCAGATCGAGCGCTTCGCCGATTTCTCCCGCCGCGAAGGCGTCATCATCCGCTTCATCGAATTCATGCCGCTCGAGGAGCCCTCCGCCGCCGAACCCCACCGAACCTGGGCCCCCGAAACCGTAGTCCCCATGGACGAGATCCTCGCCCGCCTCAACGCCTGGCGTCCCTCCTGCTCCACCCCCGCCGGCCTCGTCGAGCTCCCCGCCAACGCCGCCAGCGAGACCGCTCGCCGCTACACCTTTCGCGACGGTGTAGGCGAGATCGGCGTCATCGCGCCCGTCTCCCACCCCTTCTGCGGCCACTGCAGCCGCATCCGAATCACGTCGGACGGCAGCCTCCGCACCTGCCTGTTCTCCCAGTCCGACCACGATCTCTACGGAGAAATGCGCCGCGGCGGAACAGACCAGCAGCTCAGCGCGTATATTCGTCGTGTCGTGATGAAGAAGGAAGCCCGCCACCACATCGGCGAGCCGGGCTTTCAGAAGCCATCGCGAAACATGGTGCACATCGGCGGCTAAGCCGATAAAGTAACCAGAGACATTACCTCTGTATAACCCAATGGGGTAATACAGAAAATTCGCGATCTGTGTTGTGCTGTACTTAGAGGTCCAATGGGCGATAAGCGTCAATTCACCGTCATCGAAAGCCGCCAGATGGATCATCTGCGCGTCTTCCACGATGTCGCCCGCGCCCTCACCCAGACCCTCGAGCTCGAAGACATCCTCCGCATCATCATGGAAAAGATGGCCCAGTTCTTCGGCCCGGAGCGCTGGTCCATGCTCATGGTCGATGAGCATGCCGCCCATCTCTACTATGTCATCGCCGTAGGAGAAAACGCCGAGAGCCTGCGCGGCCTCAGCGTCCCCCTCGGCGAAGGCGTCGCCGGCTGGGTCGCCGCCACCGGCAATGCCCTGGTCGTCCCAAATGTAAGTCTCGATGCAAAGTGGAGTGCCTTCTCTCGCGCCCATCCGGAACTCAATATCCAGTCCATCGCCTGCATCCCCATCTCTGCCCGCGGCAAGACTCTCGGCGTCATCCAGCTGCTCAACAGCAAGCTCGACCTCATGAGCGAGTACTCCAACTCCTTCCTGCGCATCCTCTGCGACTACGCGGCCATCGCCATCGAAAATGCGGACTCAGTAGAACGCATCCATCAGCTCACCATCACCGACGACTGCACCGGCCTGTACAACGCGCGCCATCTCTACACCATGCTCGATGAGCAGGTCGGTCTCTCCGCCGTCAATCGCGTCCACCAGTTCAGCCTCCTCTTCGTCGACCTCGACCACTTCAAGCAGGTCAACGACACGCACGGCCACCTTATCGGAAGCCGCCTGCTCGCCGAAGTAGGCAGCCTGATGAAGCGCGTCCTCGGGCCGGAAAATGCCGCCTTCCGCTACGGCGGCGACGAGTTTGTCGCCCTGCTGCCCGGCCTCGGCAAACAGGCCGCCATCGACGCCACCATGCGCCTCTGGCAGCAGCTCCGCGAGGCCCGCTTCCTCTCCGGCGCCGGCCTCAGTCTCTCCCTCGCCGGCAGCTTCGGCCTCGCCACCTACCCCGAAGACGGCAACAGCGTCCAGGCCATCATCCGCTCCGCAGACACCCAGATGTACGCCGCCAAAACCACCCGCGACAACGTCTCCGTCACCGGCCTGGGCCTCGTAGCCACCACCCCTGGCATGCAGCCGCCCAAAGGCCAATCCGCCACCATGGCCGGCGCCGAACTGGCCACCCGCCGCCGCATCGCCAACGCCTGA
The DNA here is from genome assembly GCA_035943695.1 of Acidobacteriaceae bacterium. Classification (GTDB taxonomy): domain Bacteria; phylum Acidobacteriota; class Terriglobia; order Terriglobales; family Acidobacteriaceae; genus Edaphobacter. The sequence goes on from DASZBW010000023.1 coordinate 304,859, forward strand.
CGCAAGTCGCCACTGACTCGCGACTCGATCACTCAAAGACTTCAGCGACTGAGGCGCAGAGCAAACTGCACTACGCGTGGATCAGTCGTAGTCGCAGTGATGCTGCCAAATGCAGCCGAGCCCACCGAGCCATTCGGCTGAGCGAAGGCAGGTGTATTGGTCACATCGAAGACCTCAGCACGGAACTCCAGATCTGTCTTTTCGGAGAGAGCCGTGTGCTTGGTAAGCGCCAGGTCGAGATCGCGGTAGGGTGCGCCCCGAACCGGATTGCGCCTCGCGTTGCCGAAGGTAAACTGTGGCGCAGCAGAGAAGGCCGCGGTGTTGAACCATCGCGCAGGCGTCCGCTGCGAGGGCGCCAACTCCGGATTCCCCGTGACATTGGGACGCTGCAAGGGTACGCCGGCGAACGCATTGTTGTTCGTCGCGTCCGTAATCGTCACAGGCATCCCGCTCTGCATAGTTCCGATCGCGTTCACCGTCCAGCCTCCGAGAACAGGCGTCAGCAGCCCATGGCCGCGAAACTTCGTCAGCTCATACACCGCGGATGCGGTCAGCACATTCGTCATGTCACCGTTCGAGAGATCGCGCTCCAGCCCGGGCTGATACGTATCGGCATCGATCAGCGACGAGCTGTTGGGCGAGGAGAGCACGGTTGACGAGAAGACCGAAGACGCCGGATCGATCAGCTTCGACCAGGTATACGCAGCAATAAAGGTAAGGCCGTGCGAGAGTCTCTGCTCCAGCTTGGCCTCAAGCGCGTTATAAACAGAGCTCCCCGTATTGTTGCGATAGATCGCAACGTTCTGAAACTCGGGATACGGCTTAAGCAGTTGCGCTGCGGCGATAGTCTTCGAAGCGCCAAGCTGGCTGTTCGCCGAGATAACGCCGAAGTATGGATTCGCCACATTTCCAGTCAGCGCCTTGGCCGCGGCAGGGCTCGCCAGGCCCGACGCAATCTGCGCATCCGTAAGCTGGTTCAGGTTCTGATCCGGCACCCCGAGATGCACGATGTGCGAACCTGCGTAGGCCACATCCAGCGAGAGATTCGCCGTAAAGCTATGCTGCAGCGCCACGTTCCACTGCTGCACATAGCCCGAACCCGCCGCCCGATTCGCCGTGTAGACACTTTGTCCCAGGCCAGCATCCGGCGTCGCCGGGATGGCCGCAATCGCAGTGGGCCCGCCCGAAAGCTGAAACGCCTGCACATAACCGTCAGTTGTCTTCTGCTGGACATTCTGGATGAACGGATACTGCGGCGTCGTAAACGGTGTGGTGATGCCGGACTGGTCGATGAAAACGATGCCGTAGCCACTGCGGAAAATCGTTGAGGCGCTGGCCTGGAACACCAGTCCAACGCGCGGCGCGACGTTGCCGTAATGCAGCTCTCGCGCGCTGCGCGAGTTGCCATTCTCCCCGAGATAATCAAGCTTCTGCGTGGCAAGATTAAACACGGCACCCTGATTGTGGGTCTCCGTCGAAGGCATGTGCAAGGTCCATCGCGCCCCGAGATTCAGCGTCAGGCGGGAGCTGACCCGCCAGTCATCCTGTGCAAAAAACTCGTGGATGGAATCGCGAGGCCGGATCGTGCGCTGCTGCAGATCGATGTTGAACGTATCGACCTGGCCCAACAGGAAACTGGCGAACGAGTTGCCGCCAGTCGCCGCACCGCTTGCGCCGGTCGTGTCCGTACCCGTAGTAGTGAACTGGAAGCTGCCTGTGGGGTTCGGCGGCGCAAACGCATTCAGTTCATACCGGCGCAGGTCCACACCTGCTTTGATCGAGTGCGCCCCGCGGTTCAGGGTCACAGCGTCCACCAGTTCCACCACGGCGGTCTGATAACGTCCCGTTGCACTCGAAGCTGAGCCAAGCTGCTGAAAACCGGTGAACGTAAATTGCGGAAAGGTATCGCCATATCCGGACCCCACAGGAATGTTCGGAATACCGAGCGCCGCGCCCGCTGGACCTGGAAGCTGTTCGCCAAGCTGCGAGTTCCCACGACGCGTATAACCGAAGCGAATATCGTTCAGCAGGGCAGAGCTGAAGGTGTGAGTCTCATTGAGCACCACCTGTTGGCCAAGAACATTTGTCAGCCCTGTGACGTTGCCCGTCCCGATCACCGACCCGGAGATAAGACCGCCGCCATTAGGGAAAGGCGTAGCCGGCTGCTCAACCTCAGAGAAATAGCTGTAGCGTGCAAATCCCCGATCGCGCCTGCTGAACGCACCGTCCACGCGGATGTCGAACTGGTTCTGGTGGTCATCGTCATTGCTCACGTGCGTGTAATTATTCGCCGCGCCTGTACCCGGGTCTTGATGCGGAAGGTACGCCAGCAACGCAAGCGCCCTGGGATCAAAAGGGCACACAGCCGGGTTGATCACATCGTTCGCGAACTCCGCGCGGTTCACGCTACCGGAGCTCGGCGTTGTGCACGGGTTATAGATCTTCGCCACGCCGGTGAAGATCCCCGCCCGCTCATTCTCGGTAGGCACAGTCGAAATGCGCGTAGCACCGAGGCGCTGCTTGATGCCCTGATAATCCCCGAAGAAGAAAAGCTTGTTGCGCAGAAGCGGCGCGCCGAGCGTCCCACCATAGAGACTGCGCCGGTACTCCGGCTTGCGGCCCGTGCGCGTGAAGTAGTTGCGTGCATTCAGGTCTTCGTTGCGCAGAAATTCATACACGCTGCCGTGAACATCATCTCCACCAGACCGTGTGGCAACGTTGACGACGCCACCATTAAAGCGGCCAAACTCGGCCGGCACATTGTTGCTCTCAACAGTGAACTCAGCGATATCGTCAACAATGGGAAAGAAGACAACCTGCCCAGGCTCAGGCTGCAGCGCCGAGATCCCGTCAAACAAATACTCATTCGTACGCGGCCGGCCTCCATTGATGCGCGGAAAGAATGTTCCCGGCGGAAGCGCGACACCGGGAGCAAGTTGCGTCAGAGGAATAAAGTTGCGCGCGGTCAGCGGAAGAGCGACGACCTCATGCCCAGAGATATTTGTCTGAACATCCGAGTTACCGGCTTGCAGTAAAGGTGCGTCCGCATTGACCGTTACAGTCTCAGTGGATGCACCCGCACGAAGCGTAAGGTCGAGCGCAGTCGTGGCCCCGACCTCAACCGTGACGTCCGAGCGCACCAGGCTCGCAAAGCCTGATGCAGCGATGTTGACGGAATACTTTCCGGAAACAAGATGTGAGAAGTCATAATCGCCCGCAGAGGTCGAGACAGTATGAGTCTGGATACCGGTGGCGGTCTGGGTAAGATTTACCGAAGCACCAGGAATAGCCGCGCCGCTACTATCCAGAACGCGCCCATGAAGAGCACCTGCGACCTGGGCAGACAGAGCGCCAGAGAAAACCATGAAAACGAGAAGAACAGCAAGGAAAGCAGAGGGGAGGGCTTTTGAGTGAAAATGACGCATAAAACGATTCTATACGGATCAAATCGAATCGACGAACTGAGTCCGTTACCCTAAGACTCCAGGCGTTCGATCATAATATCCGTGGACTTGATAAGCGCTGCAGCTGCGTCCCCCTTTTTCAACGCCAGCTCGCGGACAGCAGCAGAGGTAATGATCGACGTAATTGTGGAACCGTCGCCAAGCTCGAGAAGAACCTCGGCGAGCAGCCCTTCAACACGCAGACCCACGACCTTGCCCACCACCTGATTGCGCCCGCTGACGCGACGAAAGCGTTCGCGCGATTCGGCAATCGGCCGTATCTTGTCTTTGACCAAAAGAGGCTTCAGCGCAGCCGATGAGATGCGATGGTGCCCGCCGGGAGTCTGCGCCGTCTTAAGTTTGCCGCTGAGAATCCACTGTTTGATCGTCGGATAACTGACACCCAGAAGTCGAGCGGCCTCGCGCGGAGTAAGCAATGAAGTGGCAGGCATAGTGAGTTAACCCAATCGCGTCAGTCTACATGCATTACGGCTCACGCCGCTCCAGCCTCAAAGGCCGCTTCGGCTCCGGCCGGATCACATCCCTGTTCTCCGCCGCAACTGGATGCACCCCAAAGTCCCACACCCCTGTATTAATCTCCCGCTCCGACAGCACTTCGATCAGCGCATATTCCCCAAAATCCAGCGGCCGCGTCGGCGTTACCTTCATCCAGTGCCCACCCGGCAGCAACTCCGTCGTCGTCTCCACCACGTCTTCCTGCCGACGCACGGAATTACCCAGCATCCCAATATTGAAGCTCGCCAGCACACGCGCGTCTCTCCGCACATCCGCCCGCACCACAACATATCCACTATCCGGCGAAGCCCCCGCCAAACTTTGCGTCCCGCCCGCACCATGCGTGTCCACCACCAGCGGAGTCCCACCGCGCGACACCCCCGAATCATCCCCCACCCGCAAAAAGATCACCGGCTGCGCCACGTGCATCTGCACCCCCGCCTCCTCGCCCTTCAGCGTCAGAATCTCATGCTGCGCCGCACGCGGGTTGATCGCCATCTTCAAAATGTTATGCCCCGTCGTCCGGTTCAGGTCGCCGTCCGTCTGCACCAGAGGCACCAGCTCCGGAGTACCGCGAAATGTATCCAGAGCCACCACGCTATCCAGATCCGGCAGATTCAAATCGGGCGCAACCTCCGGCGTCATCGCCCGCCGATCCGCCTCCTCCTTCAGCAGCTCAGGATCGATCCCGCGACCCCGCCCGCCTTCCACGTCATCGCTCTGCGAGTGCGCCTGCTCCCATTTCTTCGTTGCCTTCCAATCCACCAGCTCCGCGGGCATCTCCTCAGTCGTACCCCGTTCCGTACTCACGTAGCTGACAATCTTCCCCTTCACCGCATAGCTCATCACCACCTGGTAGCTGCCATCCTTCAGCACCAGCCGCATCCGATGCGGCACAGCCGCTGAACCACGCGACACATCCGGCAGCGGCACCCTTTCAGCGGGCTGAGCCGCTGCAACCCCAGAAGCGATCGCCAAACCCAGAAACACAACCCTGAACCTCATCTTCACCTCGCACTGAAGTTTAGACGCACATCTCCGCCCATCCAATTCTCCGCATCTTCCACCCTCCATGCGGTAAACTAAAGGTGACGCGCATTTTCGGCTTTCAGCCCCATTCCAACGCGTCCAATCCGCGCCCTCCAATCGCGCCCAGACAGGACAACCTACGCAGTGAGCACCCCCGAAGCTACCGACCAGATCGCCCCCGCTACGACGAACGAATCCACCGAGACCGCGGCACCAAAGTCCGCCGCCGGCGCTGACCTGAAGCCCATCTTCAACATCGCCATCATCGCGCACGTCGATCATGGCAAGACCACCCTCGTCGACGCCATGCTGCGCCAATCCGGCACCTTCCGCGCCAACGAAGCCGTCGCCGACCGCGTTATGGACTCCAACGACCTCGAGCGCGAGCGCGGCATCACCATCCTCGCCAAAAACACCGCCCTCTACTACCACGACAAAAAGATCAACATCGTCGACACCCCGGGCCACGCCGACTTCGGCGGCGAGGTCGAACGCGCCCTCAAGATGGTCGACGGTGTAGTCCTCCTCGTCGATGCCTCCGAAGGCCCGCTGCCGCAGACCCGTTACGTCCTCTCGAAGGCCCTCGAAGCCAAGCTCACCCCCATGGTCGTCATCAACAAGATCGACCGCCCCGACGCGCGCCCCCAGGAAGTCTTGAACGAAGTCTACGACCTCTTCATCGACCTCGACGCCGACGAAGACATGCTCGACTTCCCGGTCCTCTACACCAATGGAAAAATCGGCACCGCCACCACGGATCTCGCCAACCCCGGCACCGACCTGCAGCCGCTCTTCGAGCAGATCATCCAGACCATCCCCGTCTCAAAGGGTGACCCCGAAGGCCCGCTGCAGATCCTCGTCACCAACCTCGACTACTCCGAGTATCTCGGCCGTCTCGCCATCGGTCGCGTCTTCAACGGCACCATGCGCACAGGCCAGGAGTACAACGTAGCCCGCGTCGACGGCACCTTCTCCAAGCACAAGATCACCAAACTCTTCAGCTTCTCCGGTCTCAAGCGCACCGACATCGAGCAGACCCAGGTAGGGGATATCGTCGCCATCGCCGGCATCCCCGGCATCACCATCGGCGAGAGCTTCTGCAACGTCGAGAACCCGCAGCCGCTGCCCCGCATCACCATCGACGAACCCACCATCGCCATCCAGTTCAACGTCAACAACGGCCCCTTCGCCGGACGCGAAGGCAAGTACGTCACCTCGCGCAACCTCCGCGACCGCCTCGAAAAAGAACTCCTCACCAACGTCTCGCTCAAGATGCAGGACACCGGCTCGCCCGACACCTTCAAAGTCCTCGGCCGCGGCGAACTCCAGCTAGCCATCCTTATCGAAATGATGCGTCGTGAAGGCTTTGAGATGATGGTCTCGCGCCCGGAGATTGTCACCAAGCGCATTGACGACAAGCTGATGGAGCCAGTCGAGCAGCTCATGGTCGATATCCCCGAAAACTTCGTCGGCACCGTCATCGAGCGCCTCGGACCACGCAAGGGCGAGATGACCAAGATGACCAATCACGGCTCCGGCCGCGTCCGCATGGAGTTCCGCATCCCCAGCCGCGGCCTCATCGGCCTCCGCTCCGAGATGCTCACCGAGACGCGCGGCACCATCGTCATGAACGCCATCCTCGACGGCTACATCGACTACCAGGGCGAGATTCCGCAGCGCATCTCCGGCGCCCTCATCTCCGATCGCCAGGGCACCACAACCACCTACGCTCTCGACGGCCTGCAAGACCGCGGCGTCCTCTTCGTCCCCGATGGCGTTGAGGTCTACGAGGGCATGATCGTCGGCGAGCACTCACGCGACAACGATCTCGACGTCAACTGCGTCCGCGAAAAGAAGATGTCCAACATGCGTGCCTCCGGCGCAGACGAAGCCCTCCGCCTCGTCCCGTTCAAGAACCTGACCCTCGAGCAATCCATCGAGTTCATCGCAGACGACGAGCTGGTAGAGGTTACCCCCAAGTCCCTCCGCCTCCGCAAGCGAGTCCTCCAATCCAACCGCCGCCCCAAAAAGGGCCAATCCTCCGCCGAGTAACAGCTCCACCACAAACCGCACCAGAGACGGGGTCAAGCGCAAAGCCTGACCCCGTCTCTGTTATATCCGCGACCTTTCGTAAAATTTCTCTGCTTCTTCCTCTGTGAGCGTCACCAACCTCGCGGCCTCGCGATAGAATCGGCCCATGAAGCGCATTCTCGCGTACGCTGCGGTCTACCTGTTCTGGGGCGCTTCCTTCCTGGCGATTAAATTTGTCGTACACGCGGTCCCGCCGTTCCTCGCAGCCGGCATTCGCTTCTCGATCGCAGGCTCGATCCTCGTTTTGTTCAGCCTATCGCAAAGACAGCCTCAACCAGCCGGCATCGAATGGCGCAATCTGTTTCTGTTAGCGATCATCTTATTCGTCGGCGACTATGCGCTTCTGTTCTGGATTGAACAGAGACTCGCGTCAGGAATTGCTGCAGTGACCGCTGCAACCATTCCGGCGCAGGTCTTCCTGCTTGAGTGGCTATGGCTGAAACGTGTTCGACTCACAACCCTCAGCGCAACCGGCCTCGTTCTTGGACTAGGCGGCGTGACCGCACTTGTACTTCCGGCCAAATTTGTAAACGGGCACGACAGCCTCAACCGCTACGCGCTTCTCGGTCTGCTGGGAGCCTCGTGCTGGGCGTTCGGCACGGTCCTGAGTACGCGTCTTGTTCTGCCAAAAATCCGCGCCGTTAATGCTGGCTGGCAAATGGTCTTCGGTGGAGTGGCTCTTCTCGCATTGTCTGCTCTCACAGGTGAATGGAGACACATCCATACCCGCGCGCTCACTCCACCAGTATGGTTCGGCATGGCCTACCTGATTGTTTTCGCTTCTCTGATAGCGTTCAGCGCCTATGTCTACCTGCTCCAGCATGAACCCGCCCGCCGCGTCACCAGCTACGCATACGTCAACCCCATTGCGGCCCTGCTGCTCGGATGCTGGCTCGGCGGAGAGTCTCTCACGCTTCGTCAAGACATGGCATGCGGCGTAATCATCGCAGGAGTTATTGCAACCCTGATTGGGCGGCAACCCGACAAGCCTCAGCGCCGCGTCTAGAGAGCTCGCCACCGCGCTTTGCCAGCTACTTCACATCCACCTTCAGCGTCATGTTGAACTCATTCCGCCCATCGAACGAGCTGATATTCTTCACGCCGCTCTTCTTCCCATCCACCTCGGCCCACAACTGATAGTCCGCACTCTGCGACAACTGCCCGAACCGATACGATCCGTCATCCGTGGCCACATAGCTCTTCACAGAAAGCGTATGACCATCCTTCAGATAAACGGTCGCACCCTTCAACCCAGCACCAGACTTGTCCACCACCTTGCCCTCTACAACCCGTTGAGCTACCTGCTGCGCTACTGCAAGGCTGGCAGGCAACCCCAGCAACGCTGCCGAACCAAGACAGCCCGCCACCACCACACTGCGTACGAATCTGCCAGCAAAACCGCCACGGAAATTCATACCACTCACTATACGCCTCCATGCCAGCACCGCGCATCCATCCGCGGCCATCGGACTATTCGTCGTCCTCATCCACCGCAGGCGTGTCGTCTTCATCGTCGTAGCCTGAATCGTCAACCGGAGCCAGCTCCAGCGGATCCACCGTCACAACTTCCAGCTGCAGCCCGCACTCATCGCACGTCACCGCTTCGCCTTCTTCCACTTCGTCGGTATCCACAACAATCGGGTTATCGCATTCCGGACATACAACAGCCATAACAAAGCCTCCACGGTTTTAGAAATCGTTTCGGCCTGCAACCCTCCCGCAGACCACTCGCGCCACCCGCCCTAAGGGTCTCTCCTCAGGACACGCAACCAGCACACCCGTCACCGATAGTATCAGGAGCGATCCCGCACCCCGTCAAGTCGCCTCCCTTCACAACCGTCCCGATTTGAACTCCGCGCATACCCGCACGCCGCAATTCCGCCCACCCATCCGCATCTGCTTCCACCTCACCTAGCCGCTCCCGCTATGATGAAAGCAACGATGCCGCGCCCCTCCTCCACCACGCTCACCTTCCCACCCTTCGCCGGAACCACGCGCCGCCTCGTCATCGTCAACGTCGCCGTCTTCTTCGCCATCGCCGTCCTGCAATGGCTCGCGCCCGGCTTCATCGCGAACCTGCTCGGCTACCTCGTCCTCCAGCCCGCCGCCGTAGCCCACGGCCAGCTCTGGCGCCTGGTCACCTACAGCTTCCTCCACTTCGGCATCTTCGACATCCTCTTCGCCATGATGACGCTCTTCTTCTGCGGCTCCCTGCTCGAAGGCGCCTACGGAAGCCGCTGGCTCCGCGACCTCTACTTCGCCTCGGCGATCGGCGGAGCGCTCCTCGCCTCCCTCATCTCCTTCACCCACATCCTCGGCCTCCGTCCAGCCACCGACATTGGCTCCGGAGCCTGGGCCGCCGTCTTCGGCCTCCTCATCGCCATCGCCATCCGCTTCGGCGATCAGGAATTCCTCGTCCTTTTCCTCTTCACCATGCGCGCCAAATACATGGTCGCCATCTCCATCCTCATCGCCTTCGCCGTGCTGCTCAAATCTTCCGGCGCCCTCAGCGCACTGCTCCAGCTCACAGGCGCACTCTGCGGCTACCTCTACGTGCAATACGCTCCACGCCGCGGATTCGCTTTCGGGCTCAGCGAGCAATACTTCGGCATCCGCAACGCCTTCTACCGCGCCAAACGCCGCCGCGCCGCCCGCAAGTTCGAGGTCTACATGGGTAAGCAGGGCCGCAAAGTCCACTTCGACTCCGAAGGCCGCTACATCGATCCCGACGCCACCCCCAAAGACCCAAACGACAAGCGCTGGATGAACTAAACGGAACCGCCTTCGCCGCATGCCCTGGTTTGCAACGCATCGGAAGCCAAATTGCGGTGGCGCAGTCCCTCCCCCGCCGTCTCGCAGTCAGGCACGAAGTCCAGGCCCGGAGGCACCGCAGAAGTGGCGGCCTGCGAACCCGCGAAAGACTACACACCCTCAGCGAATTGACTCGTTAAGACATTCCCTACTGAGCCGCAATGACACGCGGCGTCATAATTCCAATATTCTCCACATTCGCCCGATGGCCCATATCGACCACCTCGGCCACCTTGCCAAACTCCAGCCCCGAGCTGCCCTGCACGAACATCACCTTCTCCGCCCGCGTCGAGAAGATCTCCATCAGCTTCGGTTCAACATCCGCCTTGGCAAACGTGTCCGCATTGATCTTGTACGTAGTCTCACCCGCACCATTGGCCTCAACCTGCACCACAACCGTACGCGAATCTTCCGCCACTCGCGTCTTCTCTTTTGCCGGCCGCGGAATCAACGCGTTCAACCCACGCGGCCTCGCCGGCACAATCACCATAAAGATAATCAGCAGCACCAGAAGCACATCGATCAGCGGCGTTACGTTGATCTCCGAAACCGCACACCCCGAACCACCACTCGCCATGCTCATGACAACCTCCATCGTTCAGCGGCCTGGGCCGGTTCGACAGCGAGGTCGGAGCATACATCTTTCCTGCTGAATCTCGACTGCAAAAAGCATGGCCGCCAACCCTTTGCGAGAAGTCGGCGGCCGTCGAACTGATTCAGCTTTCCTACTGACCCGCTAGAATCCGCGGAGTCATAATTCCGATATTGTCGACATTTGCCTGGTGGCCCATGTCGATCACATCGGCAACCTTGCCGAAATCGAGATCCTTGTCGCCCTGCACGAACATCACCTTCTCGGACCGGGTCGCGAAGATCTCCGCCAGCTTCGGCTCGATGTCCGATTTGTTGAACGCATCTTCGTTGATCTTGTAGGTAGGTGCACCACCGTTGTTGGACTGGATCTGTACCACGATCGTGCGATCGTTCGTATTATCCTGCGTCTTATCCTTAGGCGGCTGCGGAATCAGCGTATCCAGCCCGCGCGGCGTCACCGGCACAATCACCATGAAGATGATCAACAGCACCAGCAGAACATCGATTAGCGGCGTTACGTTGATCTCCGAAACCGCTCCGCCTGTACCTCCACCGCCCATTCCCATAACAAATCTCCTTAGCCTTCTAAATCGAACCTTCTAAATTCAACCATCTGCCACGCCGAAAACACGCCGCTTGGTAAAAGCCGTTTACTTCTTCGCAGCCTGGTCCGAGTCGTCGTGCATCTCGGTCAGCAGCCCAAGATTGCTCACGCCCGCAGCGCGAATCTGGTCCACGGCGTCCATCACCTTGCCATAGTTCGACCGAATATCGGCGCGCAGAAAAACCTGCTTGTCCGTCTTGCTGGTCAGCTTGGCGGCAACCTTTGCTCCCAGATCGTCCACCTGCACTTCGTCGGCGCCCAGATACGTCCGGCCATCGCGTGTTACCGCAACCGTGACGTTATCTTCCTTGTTGGCGTTGTCCATCACAATCGCCGCGTTCGCCTTCGGAAGATCGACGTTCACTTTGTTATTCAACATGGGCGTAATGACCATGAAGATGATCAGAAGTACCAGCATCACGTCCACCATTGGTGTTACGTTGATGTTGGAATTTACCTTCTTGCCTTCGTCGCGTTTGTTGATTCCCATAAAATTGCTTTCCTGTCCGTGTGCACGTTTCAGTAGGTCGTGCCAGTCTTACCTGATAGGTACGCCTCCGGAGGCCGTTCGCTTACAGCCTCCGGAAGCCATACGATCCAGGTACTCGCCCGTGTGGCGCGCCGCCATTCCCTGGCAGCGACCGCCCAGTCTTACTGGTGGCTCTGCTTGATGAAGTAGTCCACCAGCTCGCTTGAGCTGTTATCCATCTCCACGTCAAACGCCTCTACCTTGTTTGTAAAGTAGTTGAACGTCATAACCGCGGGGATAGCCACGAAGAGACCGAACGCCGTCGTAACCAGAGCTTCTGAAATACCGCCGGCAACCGCGCCGATACCCGATGTCTTCTGGTTTGCAATCGATTGGAACGCATTCAAAATTCCGATAACCGTACCCAGCAGACCGATAAAGGGTGCCGTCGAACCGATCGTCGCCAGGCCGCCCAGACCGCGCTTCAGCTTGGCATGAACGATCGCCTCCGAGCGTTCGAGAGCGCGCTGCGAGCTTTCAACCTGCTCCGGAGTAATCTTGCCGCCCGAACCGAAGCTGCGGAACTCCTGCAGGCCAGCCGTCACAACCTCGGCCAGGTGAGACTTCTTGCTGCGGTCGCCCAGCTTGATCGCCTCATCCAGACGGCCATCCTTCAACGCGCCAGCAACCTTCGGCGCAAACTCACGCGACTGTGAACGTGCTGCCGAGAAATACAGCCAGCGGTCGATCATTACGGCCAGCGACCAGATCGACATGATGAACAAGATGGCCGCAATCGTACGCGCCGGCCAACCCATGCTCTGGATCATGCTCCCAAGGCTGAAGCTAGGGCCGGACGCCGCAGCGTCCTGGAAATACATCGCGAGTGGTGCGGGAACATGAGCGAAATTTACGAGATGAGCGAGAATCACTGGATCTTTCCTCCTGATGGATAAAACAACCTATATGACGGAACCGGGATGACTAAAGTCACTGTCCCAATTCAATACGAATCAGATGTGTAGGCCAATCCCACGTTTGTGTCGTGCATTGACCCATTTGCAGCAACTTCGCGAGCTTCGACGCATCACTCGCCGAAGGTAAAGTTAACGTTGATAGTGGTCTCCACTTCGATCGGCTCGCCACTCAGCAGAAACGGCTTGTACCTCCAGCGACGCACTGCATCTTCCGCAGCGCCCACCAGCATCGGAGGCCCGCTCATCGGCTTAAGATTCTCGATCGTACCCTGCTTCGAGATCGTCGCCTGCAGCACTACAACACCCTGCACATGCGCAGCACGCGCAATCTGCGGATAGACCGGAGGCGGCTCGGAGATCGCATTGCCCTCCACCACGCCTCGCGAGATGCGCTGCGGTCCAGCCGGCTTCGGGGCAGGCCGCGCGACTACCGCGGGTGCCGTACCCAGCCCAAGCCCGGCCATACCGCCAGCCACGCCGTTCGCGCTCCCATTACCCATGCCAGCCATACCGGCTACGCCGGCCGCCGGAGGAGGTGAGTCGTCCTTGATCTCCTTAATGTCCTTGGGGATCTTCGTCGGCGCATGCAGGCCCTGGTCAATCTCCGACACCATCTTCATCGGCTTGATTACCTGCTGCGGCGGGGGCGGCGGTGGCGGCGGGGGCGGTGGCGGTGGCGCAACCAGCATCGCCGTCATCGCCGTCGCAGGCAGAGCCTCCGGATAAATAAGTGGCAGCAGGATAATCACTACCAGGACCGCCAGCATCAAGGTGCCGGTCGCCCAGACCCACTTCCCGGCATTCGATTTAATCTTCCCTGACGATTCCATCATTGAATCTTCAAACATGGCCTAACCTCGCACAAAAACGTTCTAGTCTGCTTAGACACCACGGTTGGATGCTTTGTTCCCGCTTCCAGCAATCCAGGCGTTAAAAAATTCGGGCGGCCCCTTTCGGCCGCCCGCAAATCTTATAGGAAACAACATACAACTGGAAAGCCGCGTCCCGGAAGACGAACCTAAGCACGCATCTTCTTCGCCGGCAGCGTAGCCGCCTTGCCCTTGCTCGCCCGCCAATCCTGGTAAGCCACCAGCATAGGCGCAGCCACCGCAATCGAAGAATACGTCCCAATCAAAATACCCACCGTCAGCGCAAACGAGAAGCCACGCAGCACCGGTCCGCCGAACAGCAGCAAACTCACCACCGTCAAAAACGTCAGCCCCGACGAGATCACCGTCCGCGTCAGCGTCTGGTTGATCGACCGGTTCACCACATCCGCCAGCGAATCCTTCCGGCTCAGCGCCAGGTTCTCCCGAATCCGGTCGAACACCACGATCGTGTCATTCATCGAGTAGCCGATCAGCGTCAGGATTGCCGCAATCACCGTCAGCGTCATCTCCTGATTCGTCAGGCTGAATGCGCCAATCGTGATCAGCGTGTCATGAAATACAGCCACCACCGCCGCCACGCCATAGATCAGCTCAAACCGGAACCACAGATAGATCAGCATCCCGATCAGCGAATACATCGTCGCCAGTTCGGCCTCGTGCTGCAACTGCTTGCCCGCCGTCGGCCCGACGATCTGCACGCTCGGCTGCCCAAACCCCGAATCGTGATAGTTCTCCCGCAGCGCATTCTCCACCGCCAGTCTGCCCTGATTATGGTTCTGGTCGCTCGCCGAAGACGCGGGCAGAGAGATCAACACCTCGTTGCCCTGCCCCGCCGCCGGGGTCGAGATCCGCTGCGTCGTAAAGTCCTTCACGCCGCCCTGCTCCAGCGCCTGCCGTACGTGAGCCTCATTCGGCGTCGCATCGAACGGTACCGTAATCTGCGTCCCGCCTCTAAAGTCCACGCCCTGCGGTATCCCATGCCAGAACAGCATGCTCAACACGCCCGCCACCGAAAAAATCAGCGAAAAGCTCAGGAAGTACCACTTCTTGCCCAGCCAGTCGATATTTGCATCGCGAAACAGTTCCACGTCCAACCTCAGTTCTTCGGCCTTCTAATCTGCCAGCCTTCTAAAATCAATCTATCTACAGCCGTCATTCCGGCGACGCCGGAATCTCCGTATTTTCCTAGATCGACAGCTCCGCACCACGCTCGTTCCGCTCCAGCATCGCGTCAAAAATCGTCCGCGACACAAACACCGAAGTAAACAAGTTCGCCAGCAGACCGAACGTCAGCGTCAGCGCAAACCCTCGCACCGGCCCGGTTCCGAAGATATACAAAATCCCCGCAGAAACAATCGTCGTCACGTGCGTATCCACAATCGTCACCAGCGCGCCGGTCATGCCAAAGCCCTTCTGCACCGCCGCCGCCGCCGTCTTGCCGCCGCGCATCTCTTCGCGAATCCGCTCAAAGATCAGCACGTTCGAGTCCACGCCCATACCGATCGTCAGGATCACGCCCGCAATTCCCGGCAGCGTCAGCGTCCCGCCGACAAATCCCATAAAGCCCAGCAGGATCACCAGGTTCAACACCAGCGCCAGATCAGCATTGATACCCGCGCCGCGGTAGTAGACCAGCATGAACAACATCACCGCCACCATGCCCGCAATCGCCGCCGTCACGCCCTGCCGAATCGACTCCGCACCCAGGCTCGGCCCCACGGTAAACGTGTCCAGCGTGTCGATCGTCGCCGGCAGCGCGCCCGTCCGCAGCATCATCGACAGGTTCTGCACCTCGTCCTTGCTGAACGTTCCTTCAATCTCACCCCGGTCGCGAATCGCCGAGTTGATCGAAGCCACTTCCTTCACCTTGCCGCCCAGCACAATCGCCATCGACCCCGGAGAAGCCGAAGTAGCCGAGTGCGCCGACGTATACGTATAGAAACGGTTGCCCGCATCCGTCGTCAGCGTAAAGCTCATATTCGGACGCCCATTCACATCCGTCGAAGGCTGCGCATCCCGAAAGTCCGTGCCTTCCACAATGCTCATCCGCTGCAACAGGAACACTGAATCCGGAGACTCAGGCGTAGCATTCCCATGCACCAGCATGTCGTCCGGCGGCACCACGCCACCCAGCGCAGTCAGCGCATCCTGGTCGCTCGCCCACGGCCCCTGCCCCGTCACCACAGGGTAGATCGCCAGCTTCGACGTCGAGTGGATCGCATCCTCCACCTTGCCCGGGTCCGCGACCCCTGGCATCTCCACCACCAGCTGATTCTCGCCCACGCCATACGGCGCCACCTGCGATTCGCTCACGCCCAGCGAATTGATGCGGTCGTTGATCGTCTCCAGCGACTGCTGCAGCGCATGGTTTTCAATATCCTTCACCGCCGCCGGCTTCAACGAAATCTTCACGCTGCCATCCGCATTCGAGGCCACGTCATACTGCGAGTAGTCGCTGCCCTCGGCCATCGAACGCACCGCGCTCACCTGGTTCGCCGGAACATTCGTCAGCGTAATCACCTCAGGATGCGCCGGATCCAGCTTATGCACCTGCGTCCCGCTCGCCCCGGGAATCTTCTGCAGGTCCTCCTGCAGCCGCTCCACATCGCGATCCGTAGTCGAGCCCACCGCCTCCTGCACATGCACCAGCAGCACCAGCCGCGTGCCGCCCTTCAGATCCAGACCCAGGTTGATCCGTTCCAGCATCGAAGCCTTCAACGCCGTAGGCGTCACTCCATGCGGAATGCCGAATATCCCATAGCAGAAGATCACCAGCACTGCGATGATCGCTATCGTCCTGCCCTTCAAATTCTTACCCATCGCACTCTTTACCCGAACCCTTCACCACTCTCAACAAATTCCCTGCTGCCCTCTACTGTCATCCTGAGCGAAGCGCAGCGAAGTCGAAGGACCTGCGTTTCGCCCTGCCCTAAGCGTCCGGAGTAGTAACCGCCGCAATGGCACTCTTCACAAACTCAAGCTTTATATTGTCCGGCGCAATCCGCAGCTGCACCACATCGTCCTTCACGGAAACGATCACGCCGCGAATCCCGCCGTTCGTCGTCACCCGGTCGCCGTTCTTCAACTCGCTCAACATCTGCTTCCACTGCTTCTGCTTCTTCTGGTTCGGCGCAATCATCAAAAAATACATCGCCGCCAGGAAGATCGGAAACAGTATGAACTGCGCCGAATTACCTATTGAACCCATCGAATCCGTCCTCTTCCTCTACCTCAACTGCCCAGAGCCAACGCTTCAGACGCACAGCACACGCACACACTCCCCACGCAACACCGAACCAGGAGTCTGTCGCCTGAAGGGGAATTGCAACCGAGAGCTGCCGGCGGCGAACGAGACAGCCTGACCTCAGCCTGACGCTCAAAACTCGCCCACGCACACTCCGCGCAGCAAGCCGCCACAAGCCCATGGACGCACCACAGGCCAGCCCTCCCATACTCGCGTAACCCTTCCCACCCTGTCAAGGAAACACCCCTTCACCTCGCCTCAACCCCACGCGTCATCCACCCCCGATGAAATTTTCATCCCAGGCGAAATGAAGTACCTTCCTTTCGCCTCTGCGTTTTGCCGTTGCCTTTGACGTTGGCTGCCTTTTGCCGTCGCCGTTTGCCGTTGCCGTTTGCCGTTGCCTTTTGCCGTTTGCCTTTTGCCTTTTGCCTTCTGCCTTCTGCCTTCTGCCTTTTGCCTTTTGCCTTTTGCCTTTTGCCTTTTGCCGTTGACGTTGACGTTGCCGTTGCCGTTGCCGTTGCCGTTGACGTTGGCTGCCTTTAGCCGTTGTCTTGTCCTGGCCTCTAGGTAACCCGAGGCTTCAGCCTCGGGCCTCCATCCCAGCCTCAAAAGGGGGCTTCAGCCCCTGGAGCATGCCTTTCATCGCACCGCCAAACCAACTCGCATGCTGTCAGCTGATAGACCATATCCCACCACCGCATCACGATCCCCTCAAAAACCTGTCAAGCCCCTAAACCCCGCAAACCACTCATTCCATGCCCGATACATTTGGCGGCGAGTTATGGTCAACCCTGTATACTTAAGTATGTAGAAACAATTCAAGACCCGGCCCAAAGCCGGGTCTTACCATTTACACCACACATCTCCTCGCACCACGCCTAAGCCCTTTACAAGGGATACTTTAGGACCACCTAACGCAGTATCAACAACTTACGACACGCCCAGGGATACCTCGAGGTATCTAACCACTTTAGAAGGGATACTTTAGCGCAAAAGTACCCCCCTTTAAAAAAACACGGAGATCCCACCATGCCGACAAAAATCGCATCCCGCGAAACAGCCGAGCACTACACATGGGGAGGCCCCCACGCCACCGATTGCGACGCCTGGCATCTCCTCAAAACCCCTGACCTCAGCATCATCGAAGAACTTATGCCGCCCGGAACCCCCGAGCGTCCCATCCAGGAGCAGCGTCACGTCCACGCCAGATCCCGCCAGTTCTTCTTCGTCCTCGAAGGCGAACTCTCCCTCGAAGTAGACCACCAGGTCTACCCGCTCCAGGCAGGCCAGGGCCTCGAGGTCGCTCCCGGCCAACCGCACCAGGCCATCAACCGCAGCTCACACCCAGTCCGCTTCCTCGTAACCAGCCAGCCGCCCAGCCACGGCGACCGCGTTCCCGCGTAAAGCGCACGGGCGTGCCTCGCCGCATCCTCAGCTCCCACCGCAGAACCTTGCGAAACCTGTAAAATGGAAGTAAAGCCATGATCTCAGTCTCTAATGTAACCATGCGGTACGGGCAGAAACTGCTCTTCGAGGATGTCTCCGTCACCTTCACCACCGGCCGTCGCTACGGCCTCACCGGCCCCAACGGCGCCGGCAAGTCGACCTTCATGAAGGTCCTAACCGGCGAGATCGACCCGCAAAAAGGCACGGTCGTCCGCCCTAAAAAGATCGGCGTCCTCTCGCAGGACCAGTACGCCTTCGATAAATACCGCGTCATCGACACCGTCATCATGGGCAACAAGCCCCTCTGGGCCGCACTCGAAGAGCGCGAAGCCATCTACAACAAAGCCGAGATGACCGACGAAGACGGCTCCCGCCTGGGCGAGCTCGAAGGCATCGTAGGCGAAGAAGACGGCTACGAAGCCGAATCAAACGCCGCAATCCTCCTTCAAGGCCTCGACATCGGCGACGAGCTCCACGAGCGCAAGATGTCCGAGCTGCAAGGCGGCCAGAAGGTCCGCGTCCTCCTCTGCCAGGCCCTCTTCGGCGAGCCGCAGGCCCTGCTGCTCGACGAGCCCACCAACTATCTCGATCTCGACTCCATCCTCTGGCTGCAGGATTTTCTCGTCCGCTACAACGGCACCCTCATCACCATCTCGCATGACCGCCACTTCCTCAACTCCGTCTGCACCCACATCGCCGACATCGACTACGAGACCATCATCACCTACAACGGCGGCTACGACGACATGGTCGAGCAGAAGACCGCCATCCGCACCCGCATCGAGAGCCAGAACGAGCAGCGCGAAAAGAAGATCGCCCAGCTCAACGACTTCATCGCACGCTTCTCCGCCGGCACCCGCTCCAGCCAGGTCAACTCCCGCAAGAAGGAAGTAGAGCGTCTTGCCACCACCGACGTAGCGCGCTCGAACATCCAGCGCCCCTACATCCGCTTCGAGCAGCTTCGCCCCTCCGGCCGCCACGTCCTCGAAATCGAAGAAGTATCGAAGTCCTACACCCAGAAAGACGGCTCGCCGCTCGAGGTAGTCAACAAGTTCTCCGCCTCCTGCAATCGCGGCGACAAGATCGTCCTCATGGGCCGCAACGGACAGGGCAAGACCACGCTGATCAAGGCTCTGCTCGCCAACGCCGAAGGAGTCGAAGAGAAAGACGTCTCCATCGACTCCGGCGCAGTCAAATGGGGCCACGAGTCCCAGATAGGCTACTTTCCGCAGGACCTCAAGGCCTCCATCCAGAAGGGCATGACCGTCAACGACTGGCTGCATCAGTTCGACGAAAACGCCACCAAGGAAGACATCCGCGGCATCCTCGGCCAGATGCTCTTCAAGGGCGAAGAGGGCATGAAGATGACGGACGCGCTCTCGGGCGGAGAAGCAGCCCGCATGCTCTTCTGCAAGCTCATGCTGCAAAAGCCCAACGTCCTGGTCCTCGACGAGCCATCGAACCATCTCGACCTCGAAGCCATCAACGCCCTCAACCTGGCACTGCAAAAGTACGAAGGCACGGTCCTGCTCGTCACTCACGACCTCGACCTGATCAACGAGGTAGCCACCCGCATCTGGCACTTCGAAGGTGGCCCCAACGACTTCCGCATCGAAGACTTCAAAGGCCCCTACGCCGAATACCAACTCCAACTAGCCGCCGCCAAGTAGCGAAAGGATTGCCCAGCTTGATGGTATCGATACGAGAGTTGCGACATGCGTGCATCGCCTGCATGTTGTCTTGTGCCCTTGCTCCGGCAATGGCAGCAGCGCAGGCACAAAAAGAACACAATGCCACAAGCACAACCAGCCAGAAACAGTTTGCCTTTGAAGTGGTCGCTATCCATCCCCTGAAGCCGGGATTTTCGGAGTACGATCAAGCTCCTGCTCCCCTTGAAAATAGGACGCCGTCCCCCTCAGGGTTCTCCTCGACCATGCTTCCTGGAGACATGGTGCGGGTTGCTTATGGAGAACATACTCCTATCGATAACATGCCGGATTGGTTCAAGACCTGGTATTCCATCAATGCTCGCGTGGCGGAGACGGATATAGCTGCCTGGCAAAGACAGAGCGGCAAGCACGAACTGCTATCCCTCGCGATGCAGGCTATGCTCAGGGACCGTTTCAAGCTCGCTGTCCATCAGGAACCGTTCAAGAAATCAGAATACGCCCTTGTTGTCAGGAAAAAGGGAGTACGGTTCAAGCCATCGCTGCCGGGAGCTGTACTTCCTCAAGGCCTGGCTCTGCCTAGTGGCGGGGTAAGAACGCTCGACGAGGCTGGCGTCGGTGCCAACGGACTAAGACTAATTAAGAAGGTGCACTTCTATGGCGCAACTATGGCGGACCTTACAGATTTCTTGAAGGGCAACAACGCAGGGCGTCCGATTGAAGACGTGACTGGACTCACAGGTCATTATGATTTCACCTTGGAACGGGACCCGCAACCAGAGAATCCTGTATCTCTATTCCCAGTCGAGCCATTAGGGCTGACGCTGAAATCGGTGATGGCGCCGTCATACAAAGTTGTGATCGATCATGTCGAGCGACCGTCACCCAACTAGAGCTATTTGCAGACTGGATGCATCTATTTCTTGCTTCAGGTTTCACTGGTGCTTGGCTGATGAGGCGGATCCGCTGAGGGAAGCACTGTACTTCTCCTCTCGACAAGGTCAATAAGAACCTGGCCGGAGTCCAGAACCCGCAAAATGCTATACTTTCGTTCTATACGCAACCAGTTGTACCGGTTTGCGATCCAACCCAACAAAGGCATGGCCGCCAGTAAGGCGCGCTGTGGAGGCTGACTATTCCCCCGATCGATAAACGTTCCGCAAAGAGCTTCATCCGCACCAACGAGAAGATTCGCGCACGCGAAGTCCGCGTCATCGACGAAAACGGCGAACAGCTCGGCGTCATGGTCCCCTTCGAGGCCCTCAAGATGGCCCGTGAGCGCGCCCTCGACCTCGTAGAAATCTCGCCCAACGCCGTCCCGCCCGTCTGCAAGATTCAGGACTACGGCAAGTTCCTCTACGAGAAAGAAAAAAGCGACCGCGCCGCCCGCAAGAAGCAGAAGATCATCGTCATCAAAGAGGTCAAGTTCTCCGTCACGGTAGATGAGCACGACTACCAGACCAAGAAGAACATGGCCATCCGCTTCCTCGGCGACGGCGACAAGGTCAAAGCCTCGCTCCGCTTCAAGGGCCGCCAGATGGCCCACCGCGACCTCGGCTACAAGATCATCAACCGCCTGATCCTCGACATCGGCGACGCCGGCCTGGTCGAATTCATGCCGCGCATGGAAGGCACCACGCTCCACGCCATCATCGCGCCATCGAAAAAGGCCGAGCAGCCCGCACCGAAGAAGGCCGAAGCAGTAGCACCGGAACCAGCCGCACCGGTAGCCGCAGCACAAGCCTAGCCAACGATTCGCACGACAGGTTGCAAGTCAATCGAAAAAGCCCGCCTACCCAGCGGGCTTTTTCACGCCCCGATGCAATATCCTTGCTGGAACATGTCCGCCACTGAAAACCCCGCAGCCAAGCCCGCGCCCTCCGCCAGCCAGACCGACGTCTACGCCATCCACGGTGCCGACCCCGAAGTCCTCGCCTACGCCATGGCCAAGTACTCCCGCTCCTCGCTCACCATGAAGGAGTCGCTCGCCGAGATCAGCTCCCAGCGCGCCGAGCAATTCCTCAACACCTTCTACTTCCAGTACGGCCACCGCTCCATCGCCGACCTCGCCCACATCCCCTTCGCCATCGAGCGCCTCTCGCTGCTCGCCGCCATCGCACTCGTCGACGAGCAACGCTGGGACGGCCAGGAGCGCAGCACACGCTACCAGAACTTCCGCAAGTCCGGCTGGTACACCCCCGAGCTCCCCGCCGCGCAGACCACCGAATACACCGCAGCCGTCGAATCTCTCTTCCACGCCTACGACAAAGTAGGCGCCGACATGCTCGAAGCACTCAAGGCCGCAATCCCGCAGCCCGCGGAGATGAAGGACGACGCCTACATTCGCACCCTCAAGGCACGCGCCTTCGACGTAGCCCGCTACCTCCTGCCCATGGCGACCAACACCTCGCTCGGCCAGATCGTCAGCGCCCGCACGCTCGAGTCGCAGATCTCGCGCCTCCTCACCAGCGAGTTCGCCGAAGTCCGCACGCTGGGCGAGCGCCTCCGCACCGCAGCAGCCTCACCCGCCTGGAACGTCACCCACGCCTCCAATCGCGTGCTGCTCGATGAAGCAGCCTCGTTCGCCATCGCCGACCCCTCAGGCCGCGAGAGCTTCCACTCACGCCTCGAAGACTCGCTGCTGCGTGATGTAAAGACCGCACCCACGCTGGTCAAATACTCCGCACCCAACCAATATGCCATCGCCTCGCGCACCGAGCTCCGCGCCGCCGCAGCCGAACTGATGGCCAACCAACCCATCGAGCCCGCACCCGTAGTCGACCTCGTCGAGGACGCCGGCTCACTCGAGATCGAACTAGCCACCTCGCTCCTCTATCCCGAGTGCCACTACGGATGGCGCCAGCTCCAACGCACCGTCTCGGCACTCAGCGCAACTCGCATCGCCGAGCTCATCGCCCTCGGCACCAAACATCGCGGCCGCCACGATGAGCTGCCCCGCACCTTCTCCGCCGGGCAGAGCTTCAAGTTCGACATCCTCATGGACATCGGCGGCTTCCGCGACATGCACCGCCATCGCCGCTGCGTGCAACTCATCCAGGACTACACCGACCTGCACGGCTACGAAGAGCCCACCTGCCCCGGCCAACCCACGCTCGCCGAAGCCGGCCTCGCCGACACCTACGCCTCCGCCATGGACGCAGCCTTCAACGCATATCGCACCCTCCGCGATCAGCTCGCCGCAAATAACTCCGAAGCCCCATCCAACCCATCCGCAGACGCAGCCTACTTGCTTCCGTTAGGCACACGCGTCCGCGCCATGTTCAAGATGGACTTCGCCGAAGCCCTCTACATCTCCGAACTCCGCTCCACGGTCGCCGGCCACTTCAGCTACCGCCGCGTCGCCTGGGAGATGTACCGCGCCATCGCCCAACGCCACCCAGGCCTCGCCTCCTACTTCCGCATTGAGGACGTGAACCAGCCGGTAGACCTATTGAAGCGCTGAACGCTTTATCGGCACGCATGAAGTACACCGCTTCGCATTCAGGTCCGCTTAGCGATACTGCTCCACCTGAGCCAGCAGCGCCAGCTTCCGCCCCGGCGGAAGAAAGCTAGCCTCAACCGCATTCGCCGCAAGCTCTCGCAATTGTTCCAGCGTGAACCCATACCGCTCATGCGCCAGCATGTACTCATCGAGCAGGTTCGCCCCAAACATAGGCGGATCATCCGAGTTCAACGTCACCATCAAACCCTGCTCAAAATAACTCCGCAGCGGATGGGCGTCGTAACTCGTACAGCATCCCGTGCGGATATTCGACGTAACGTTGATCTCCACCGGAATCTGCCGCTCCGCCAGCACCTGCATCAGCTCCGCATCATGCTGTGCCGCCAGCCCATGCCCAATGCGCTCCGCACCAATATTGATCGCAGCCCATATGCTCGCAGGCCCATCCACAGGCCCACCCGATTCGCCCGCATGAGCCGTCAGCCGCAGACCGGCAGCCTTCGCCTCCGCATAGCACTCCTTGAAGAGCGACGCAGGCCCCCGTGCTTCATCCCCGCCAATCCCGATGCCCACAATCGACGGATACTGCGCACGCAACTCCGAAGCCTTACGAAACACCTTCACAGCCTCGCCCGCGCCGAAGTGCCGCACCGCATCAATCAACCAATACAACGTAGTCCCAAACTCCTGCTCGCCGCGAATGCGCGCCCGCTCAATCGCTTCGACATAAGGCTCAACCTCTACCTTCTGCCAATAAAACAATATTCCGAACGAGATATAAACCTCAGCGTGAACCACACCCTGCGCAGCCAGCGAGCGCACCATGTTGTAGGTGATCAGCTCATAATCTTCCGGCGTCTTCAGCCGTTGGCTCATGGCCTTATAGCTCTGCATGAAGCCCTGAAAATCCTTATAGGTATAGAGCGCCCGCGCATCCTCCAACGTCATCGGCTTCGCATCATGCCGTTGCGACAACGCCACCAGCGTCTCCGGCTCCGTCGAGCCTTCCAGATGCAGATGCAACTCCACCTTGGGCAAGCCCCGCACCCATGCCGGCACATCCACTAATTCGCGACCTTCTCCAGACTCCGACCTGCGTGCCTTCATCCTTCAAGGCTAGACCAACTTGCCTTTCTCCGCTCCCCGCGCGCTCCTGCAACTACGATTCCAATCGCGCATCTGCCTTGACACTACCTGCCGTCATTCGCGAAACTGGAACCACACAGCAATTCAGGAACGAGCGGGCCGCCAAATTTGCGCAGGCCTTTTTCAGGCTTTCCTTAAATCTCCAGCCCCTGTCCTTCGTGTACGTCCACTCTATTCACGCTGGTTTGATGACCGCAGTTGATACTTGAGTCGATCCCATAAGGAGCCCTACAAATATGCTCTCCACGAAACGGCTTTTTGCCTTCGCATCTGCCGCCGTCTTTACCCTCTCCGCGGCTCTGACTGCAGGCGCCCAGACTGCGGGCACTGGAACCATCAGCGGCACCGTAACCGACTCGTCCGGCGCCATCGTTCCCAGCGCCTCCGTCACCATCACCGACACGGATACCGGAGTCACTCGCAGCCTCGCAGCCGACAACGCGGGAGCTTATACCGCAGCCTTTCTCCAGCCAGGACACTACGAAGTCGTCCTCGGCGGCGGTAGCTTCGCGAAGGTTGACCGCAAGAATCTAGTGCTCACCGTCGGCCAAACCCTCACCGTAGACGCCGCCCTCTCCGCCAGCTCCGTCGCGACCGAAGTGACCGTCACCAGCGAGTCGCCCATCCTCGATCCGCAAAAGACTGAGGTCTCGCAGACGCTGGACACCATGCTCGTCGCAAATCTTCCTGTCGCCACGCGCAACTGGAGCAACTTCGTCCTGCTCACGCCCAACGTCACCCAGGACGGCGGCTCCGGCCTCATCAGCTTCCATGGCATCAGCGGACTCTACAACCAGAACTACGTAGACGGTGCCAACAACAACGAGATCCTCTTCTCTGAAGCGCGCGGACGCGCCGCCGGCGCACCCTTCATCTACTCCGTCGATGCCATCAAGGAGTTCCAGGCCGAGACATCGAACTACTCCGTAGAGTTCGGCCAGGCAGCCGGAGGACAGGTCAACGCGATCACCAAAAACGGAACCAACAGCATTCACGGCGATCTCTTCTACGAGCTGCGCTATCCCTCCCTCAACGCTCTCGACCCCTACACCAAATTTGTGGCTCTGCACAACACGCCCAACCCCGTCGTCGCTGGATTTCTCCTGACCCAGCCCGTGCATCAGCAGCAGGAGTTTGGTGGATCCATCGGCGGACCAATCATCAAGGACCGCCTCTTCTACTTCTTCACCTACGATGGATTCCGCCGCGTAGGCAAGGCGCTCTACACCGATTCGAATACGCTCTCTCAAACTCCCTCCGGCCCCACCAGCAGCACCACGACCATCACCCCCACGCAATGCCCCACCACAATCACCGCCACCCAGTGCAGCAACGCCATCGCCTTCCTGATGGCACAGTCCACAGCCGCGCCCTCGCGCTTCGCCAAGGAAAACCTCTTCTTCCCGCGCCTGGACTGGCACATCAATAGCCGCAATAACGCCTTCCTCGACTTCAACTTCGTCGACTACGACTCCACCTACGGATACAGTTCCTCAAACACCTTCTCCAACAACTCGCCCAGCAGCAACGGTCCAACCAGCTACCACGAGCGCTTCCTGGTCGGCGCGCTCACCACCCAGGTCGGCAACTCCTCAGTGAACGAGTTCCATGGCCAATGGGGCCGTGACCTCGAAACAGCCAGCGCATATGCCTCCGGCCCTTCCGTCGCAACCGGCGTCGTCACCTTCGGTATGCCCAACGGCCTTCCCCGCATCGCCGAACCGGATGAGCATCGCATCCAGTTGACCGATGTCTTCTCCACCACGCACGGCCACCACAGCTTGAAATTCGGCGGCGATGCAAACCTCGTCCACGAAGTGATGATCAATCTCTTCCAGGGCGGCGGAATCTACAACTACAGCGGATCCACTTCGCTCATCAACTTCCAGAGCTGGGTTCAGGATGCATTCGCAGGCCAGGCGGGCGACACCGACCCCTACGCCGGCTATCACTACACCAGCTTCGTCCAGACCGTCGACACGTTGAACACCGCCGCCGGCACCCAGGGCAAAGATGACTTCTGGATCAAAATGTACGACGGCTTCGCCGAAGATAACTGGAAGCTTGCAACCAACTTCACGCTCACAGCAGGAGTCCGCTACGACATCCAGTTGACGCCCCCTCCCGGCACAGTCAACACCAACTTCCCACCCGTCTCGACAAAGTACAGCACCTCCATCAAGAACGTAACCGACCGCGTACAGCCGCGGGTAAGCTTTGCCTGGTCGCCTTATACGCATACGGTCGTGCGTGGCGGATACGGCCTCTTCTCCGCGCTCAACCAGGGCAGCACTTACTACGCCATGCGCGTAGAAAACGGCGTAGTGCAGGTAAACTATAACTACAGCGGATGCACCGGAGCGCCGACCGTACCAACACCAACAGGCCCCGCGCCATGCCCCACCGTGCCCACCACAGCTAACTTGCTGCAATATCCCAACGTCCCCTTTCCTGTAACTGGACCGCCGCTCTCGGGCGCGCTTCATCCCACCGGCGGCGCTGCGCCGACGGTAGGCGGGCCGACCAAGGTTGGAGCACAGAGCTTCCACGGGCTCGATCCAAACTTCGTCCCACCGCTTGCGCACGAGTTCAACCTCAGCGTCGAGCAGACCATGCCCGGCAAACTCTCGCTCCAGGTCGGCTACGTCGGTACGCGAGCCATGCGCCTCCCCGTATTTGTGGATGCAAACCTCGTAGGTCAGACGCCCCACGGTGCCAAGACGTATAACGTCGTCGACGCACAGAACAACCTGATCAAACAAATTACCGTGCCGGTTTACCTGCCTGCCGATCGCATCAACCAGTCCCTCGCCACCTTCAACACCGGCTTCAGCGTCGCGAACACCTGGTACAACTCCCTCGCCGTCACCGTCCGCAGGCCCTTCGCCAATGGCCTCGAGTTCCTCGGCAACTTCACCTGGGCCAAGGCGACCGATACAGGCCAGGTACAGGGCGCCTTCGGAACCTTCTACGGCGGCGACACTCCACTCGACCCCAACAACATCCGCGGCGAAAACGGCCCCTCCGACATCGACGTCCGCAATCGCGGCACAATCAGCGTCGTTTATCAGCCGCACATATTCCCGGACAACAAGTTCATCAAGCACGGCCTCGATGACTTCGTCTTCTCAGCCACCGACATAGCATCCAGTGGCCAGCCCATCTCGCTCGGCATGAACGGCACGGTCTACTCAGGATCCACCAGCCCGTCCAGCTATGGAGACGACGGAGGCATCTACGGCGGAGCCATCAGCTCAGGGTCAGGCCTCCCAACCACCGGACGCCCGCCTCAGATCGGACGCAACAGCATCGTAGGCCCCGGCTTCAACGCCTTCGATGTACGCATCGCCCGTGATATTCCCATTCACGACGCGATCAAGCTACAGTTCTCCGCCGACGCCTTCAACGTACTCAACCACCGCATCATCACCGGCGTCAACGGAACCTACTCGCAGTACGCAACTGCATCCGCGCCCACCGGAAGCACCCCGAATCCGGCCTGCAACGCGAACACGCAGACTCCCGGACCAACCGCCGCTCCGCTGCAGGGCTGCATCGCTCCCTATACAGGCGCGGGCCTTCAGGCCTTCGGCGTCGCCTCCTCCACCAACAACAGCCTCTACACCGCCCGACAAATGCAGTTCTCAGCCAAGCTGATCTTCTAGCCAGCAAGCCCGGCCTGTGCCGGATTGATACAATTCGCCGACCCCGGAGCCTCCCTCCGGGGCCGGCTTTCGTCTGCGCTGCGCAAGCTGTCTCGATCTGCGACATGCCCCCAAAGTGGGATGGCTCAGCTGGTTCGCCCATGCGGAAATAGGAAGGTCATGAAACGGGCCTCCCTCAACGCGTGCTTCAGCTTCGCTCTCGCAGCAGCCCTTGCGCTCGGCGCAAACGCGCAGACCCATTCAATGCACGTCGCCTCGCGGCACTCAGCCACCATCGAACAGGCCGCCTCCACACCCGAAGCTCACATCTCCCTCACCACCCTGCCTCCCGGAGGAACCTCGTTCGAGATCGACGGCGATCGCTGGAGTGCCCGCGGATACAGCCTCAAGATGCTCATCTCCCAGATCTACAACGTTGAGGCAAAGCGCGTCGACATAGCAGACAACTTCGATTCGGACACTCGCTACGACGTCACACTCGCCCTTCCACGCGATGTGGACGAGGCCGCCATGCAGCAACTGCTCGGTGCAGCCCTTCAGAAAAAATTCAACATAACCATCGCCACCGAAACGCGCGCGATGCAGGTCTATGTCATGAGCGCACCCGCAGGCCCCGGCTCCCAGTTACACCGCCACGGCAACGCACCCGACGACGCAGGCCAGATCACCTATTCCGGCAGAGATTGCCCCGGAATCTCTTCGCACGGAATCGAAGCCTCCGCCACCACCCTCTCCGAATTCAGCCACGCGCTCGAACAGGATCTGGACGCCGTATTGATCGACGAGACGAAGCTCTCCGGCAGCTATGACTTCAAGCTCAGCAACTACAGCAACACCAACCAGCTACTCACCCTGCTGCACGATCAACTGGGCCTGCTGGTCCGCCCGCTGCAACGCAACGTCACCGTTCTCAAAGTACTTCCCCAGGGACAACTCGCAAGCCTATAAGCCACCGCCACCCCAGACAATCCTGCTAAGCCACACTTCGCAGCAGGTCCATCGCACGGGACCTCAGCAGCATCTTCTGCTGCAACAGAGGAAGCGAGTTCTCCTGCGGCCCCGCCAGCGCAATCACACCCAGCCGCTCCGAAGTCTTGTTGTTCCAGATCAGCCAGCGTGCAAAGTCCGCACAGTCCGGGCGATGATCCGCACGATACGGCTCAAACGATTCGACAACGCATTGAATGGCGTCAGTAAGCTCATCCGTGACTGCGGCAATCTGTTCCTGATGGCTCATGGAGTACCCCTCCATCCAGAGTAAGATGCCGCGCCAGCCTTCAAGGCACTCCCAATCAAAACAAATGTTGACTCCCGTGGCACTCCTGCCCACCGCGCCTCACGCACTCTCTTTCACTCGCGTCTACTCCCCGACAGACACACCATCCGCCACCCACGAGAGATACTCCGCCGAACCACGCAGGATCGGCACGCACACAATCTCCGGCGTCTCGTACGAGTGGTGCGCCCGAATGAACTGCTCCAGCTCCGCGTACCTTCGCTTCGTCGTCTTCATCGCAAGCTGCCACTCCGGCTCCGAGCGCACCTCACCCTGCCAGCGGTACACGCTCTGCACCGCCTGGATCTGCACGCAAGCTGCCAGCCTCGCCTTCACCACCGCCTGCGCAAGATCAGCCGCAAACTGCCTCGTACCAACGGTAGTCATCACCTGTACAAAGCGTTCTTCCATCGCACGGATTCCAATCCCTGAAGTTTCCGGCCACCCATCCGCACTTGCTCCAGCTCATCGTCCACGCCGCCGGTCGAAGCTGAAATAGTAGACCAACCCAACGCTGCCAACCTTCGAATAGATAACTCCCGAGGGCGTAGGAGTCAGACTCCATCGTTGATATTGCCCATCCACCTTCAACGCCACATGCGGGCTGAACTGGTAATCAACGCCGAAGCCAGGCGAATAAACAGTCGTAGTCGTCAGCGTGTAGACAAGATCGTTATATAAAAATCCGTTCACACCATCGTGAGCTGGATAGTTCATCTGACCGCGCCCAATCAGAAAATCCCCATACGGACGCAGGGCATGCCCGGCAAGAAATCCCAGCTTCAACCCACCCAGCAGACTTCGCTGCGAAGCGATATTGCCGCCATCCACCGGATAGCTCCCTCGCACCTCGATCGCAGGGCGCACACCATGGAACGGAAGCAGCTCAAGATCTCCACCCGCAGTCAGCAGCGCATTCTTCCCGCCTTCCAGACCCGTATAGACTCCGGACGCCGCACCAAACGCCGACAGTTGATACGCACGACTTGCCGTCGGCTGATTCTGCGCCTTCGCCACGTGCATCAGCCCACTCACCAGCAGCGAAGCCACCATCAGCATTCTCATTCGAAAAGTCATCCGTTGCAGTCCTTATAGAGTGCGCTGCCCATGCGAAGCCTGTGCGAAGTGGCGCTACTCCATCTTCTCACCGTTGCGCCCCACCGCCCAGCAGCAGGCGCAACCTCGCTCACATTTTCAGGGCAGGAGCCGCATCCCACGGTCCGCAATCACCAGTGAATTAAACCTGCCGCGGATTCCGTTCTTCAAACTGCCGCTGGTGCCAGTAGGGATAATTCAGTGGAACTTCGCTGGCCGCATCCAGCTGCGCAACCTGCTCCGGCGTAAGCGCCCACCCTGTCGCTCCCAGATTCTGCCGAAGCTGCTGTTCAGTGCGCGCTCCCACAATCACGCTCGAGACCGTAGGCCGCCGCAGCAGCCAGTTCAGCGCAATCTGCGGAACCGACTTCCCCGTCTCCTTCGCAACCTCGTCGAGCGCATCCACAACCTTGTACAGATACTCCTCAGGCACCTGCGGCCCGGCGTCCACAACCATCTTCGAATTCAGCCGGCTCTCTTTTGGAATCCCGCTTTCGCGTCGGATCTTCCCCGTCAGCCGGCCCCACCCCAGCGGCGACCAGATCAGCGCGCCAACCCCCTGATCGATCGCCAGCGGCATCAGCTCCTGCTCATAGTCGCGCCCAATCAGCGAGTAGTAAACCTGGTGCCCGACAAACCGGCTCCACCCGTGGCGTTCCGACACAGACAACGCCTGCATCAATCGCCATCCCGAATAATTCGAACACGCGATGTACCGCACCTTACCCTGCGCCACAAAACGCTCCAGCGTCGACAGCGTCTCTTCAATAGGAGTCAGCGCATCAATCTCGTGCATGTGAAACACATCCACGTAGTCGGTCCCCAGCCGCTTCAGCGACGCCTCCAGCGACTGGATCAGGTGATACCGCGACGATCCCACATCGTTCGCGCCCTTCCCAAATCGAAAGGTAGCCTTCGTAGAGATCAACACATCGTCACGGCGAAGATGCCGGATCGCCTTTCCCAGCACCTGCTCGCTCGACCCCATGGAGTAAATGTCAGCGGTGTCGAAAAAGTTCAGCCCCGCCTCCATGCAGATGTCCACCATCTTCGTCGCTTCTGCTACGTCGGATGATCCCCATGCCCGGAAAAACTCATCCTGCTTTTCGCCAAAGGTGCCGCAGCCGAAACAAAGCTCCGGCACTTTAAAACCCGAACGTCCAAGTTGTCTGTATTCCATCTTCGATAGGATGCGGCAGTCCGACCCGCGATGCACATTTCACGTTTCATAGGACGAACACGGTAACGTAAAAGCATGCAACAACCCACCCTCGAGTTCCCCGATCAAAGCTCCGTCACGCCCGAGATCCCGCCCACATGGGCCATGCACAGCGCCGTCTTCCACACCACCGAGCGATGCGCCCGACTCCGCGCAATCCCTCCGCGAAAAAGAATCACAGGCAAGCCACATTCAGGCCTTCGCCACTGTTTCAACTGCATCGACATTGTGCGCACCAAAAGACGCGGCTGATCGTAGGCAAACGCGCGCCGCACACACCTATCCCCGCCACCCGATTCGCGTCTATCATGGAGACTCAATCTCCGGGGGAACCATGCCTTTTCCAATCAAAGTATGCGCGGTCTGCGAAGAAGAGTTCGAGCTGAAACCCGATAAGCCGGGATTCGCGAACCGCTGCCCACAATGCAGCGCCGACGACGCCGACGATCTGCCATCCAAAGCAAACCCGGACGAACTCAAGACCTCACGCGAAGGAAACGCCGCCCGCCGCGCCGCAATCAAAGACATGCTCTACAGCGGAAAATAATCCCGTGTTCCTCCGGAAAGAACCGGCCTACTGAACGAACATTGTCATCCTGAGCGCAGCGAAGGATCCGCGTTTGGCACGCAACAACGGCCACACTTCCCCCGCTCAATACCTCAAAGATTAAACAACTCCCGCAGCCGCTTCGTCTGCGCCCGGCTCACCGGAATCTCCGTCTTCTTCGGATCATCCATCCGCAGCTGATAGCTCGACTTGAACCACGGCACCACCTCGCGTATGTGCTGAATGTTCACCACGAACGACCGATGCGCCCTCCAGAACGCCTCCGGATTCAGCTGATCCATCAGCTCCTCCAGCGTCCTGCAATTCGATTCGCCTTCCACTCCGCGCGTCACCACGCTGATCGTCCCGCCCTCAATCGACGCAAAACAAATCTCCCGCTGATCCACCAGCAGCATCCGCCCCAGAGCCCTCACCACCACCTTGCCCGAGTTCGCACGCATCGCCGCCTGCGGTTGCGCCTTCTCCTCCACCAGCTTCAACAGCGCATCGATCCGGTCAATCCGCGAGTCTCCCCCCGCATCGGCCCCTCCCCCCACCCTTGCGCGCACTTTTTCAATCGTCTTCAGCACCCGCTTGCGATCGAACGGCTTCAGCAGATAGTCCACCGCGTTCACCTCGAACGCCTTCACCGCATACTGATCAAACGCCGTAGCAAACACCACGTGCGGCAGATCGAACTTCTTATCCAGCAGCTTCTTCAGCACAGCAAACCCATCCAGCCCAGGCATCTGCACATCCAGAAACACCACATCCGGCCTATGCGTCCGGATCAGTTCCACCGCCTCAATCCCATTCGTCCCCTGCGCCACCACATCCACGCCCTCCGCCGACTCCAGCAGATACAACAACTCCTGCCGCGCCAGCGGTTCGTCATCGACGATCAGTGCAGTCAAAGCCAAGATGAGTTCTCAGTTCTAAGGGATCAGTTCTCAGCCAGCATCATAGCCCATCCCACCGGCCCAACGCCGCCGATCTGCCCAGAAGCGGCACTCACTCCTAAGCGTCGCTATAAGCCCGCAGACGCGCCGGAGCCGCATCTTCCGCCACATCGTGCCCGCACTGCGGACAGTAAGCATCCGTAATCTGCACTCCGCGAAAGCACTGCCCACACACCGGAGCCACCTGAAACCGGCACTGCGGACAAAAGTGCACGCCCTCCGTCAGCTCCGTAGTGCAATGCGGACACCGTGTCATCATCGGCTGCCGCAGCAGAAAATACACCACCGCGCCTATACCCCCCGGCATCACCACCACCACCAGCATCCACAGTGGCGCCGACATATTGCGCCGCTTCACATCCCGGCTCACATAGCCGATCAGCAGCACATAGCTCGCCAGCGCCGCGCTCGTCGTATAGCTGAAGATCAGTCGCCACGCCTGCCACACCTGCGGCGAAGGCCGCGGGCCGCGTCTCTGCGCTCTCGGTGCAACCGGCTGTCCCTGCGCACCCGTCCCCGGCGTCGCATTCGCAGCCTGTCCGGGTCCTGCATTCCCAGCCTGTCCTGGCCTCGCATTCACAGCCTGTCCCGGAGCCGGGGCCGTCTGCGCCCCCTGCATTTGCGGCCCGTCGTTGCCAGGCCGCGACGGCGTGTAGTTAAAAAAGAACATCGACCCAACAAAGATCGCAGCTGCCACTACGACCGACCACGCCGGCAACATCTTCAGGCTGTCGCCCTCACCCCGCAGGTCGGCCGATCGAATACCCCACTGACCTCGAGCAAACATCACCGTCCACCCTTATTGGCCACGCGAAGCAGCACCGCCCCCGCCACCGCCAGGCACGCCGGCACAAACCACATCAATGCCACCATCGACTCTCTGCTCGCGTCCAGCGTCGTCAGCGCAGCTACATCCGACTGCAGCGTCTCAACCACCGCAGGATTTTGATATAGCCCACTCCACATTCCACCCGCCATCAGCACCAGCAGCACGGCGCAGATAGCCATCGGCACCATCAACCCGCGCGCCCGGCTTCGTCTTGCCTGCATGGCCTGCGCCCGCTCCCGCACTACCCGATGCGTCCGGTTCACAACATCTCCCCGCACGACCGGCGGAACCTTCTCGGCACCCGAATCGAAAACCTGGAACGGAGATTCTAACGAAGCATTCATCGCGCCACCTCCGCCACTCGAGCTCCACGCAACTGCACAAGCTCCGGCTTCAAAGCCGCCAGCCCGCGATACAACCGCGACTTCACCGTCGACAGCGGAGCCCGCGTCACCACCGCAATCTCCTCCAGCGACATCTCTTCATGGAAGCGCAGCACCAGCACCTCGCGATAGTTCGGCTCGAGCCGCAGCAGCACCGCCGCCACCTCAGCCCGATCCTCACGCAGCTGAAACTGCTCCAGCGGAGAAGGCCCATCCATCGCAATCTCAAACCCCGGCCCATCCTCCGTCGCCTCGCTCATCGCATCCAGCGACGACAGCGTCCGCTTCCGCGACAGATCAATCACCAGGTTCCGCGCAATCGTAAACAGCCACGTATCGAACCGCGCCTTGCCGTTGTACTGCGCACCCCGCAGCAGCACCCGCATCCACGTCTCTTGAAACAGATCTTCAGCCACCTCGCGCTTGCCCGTCAAAAACAGCAGATACCGCAGCAGCCGATGCTGATACAGCCCGATCAAATGATCCAGCAGCTCCGGATCCTGCTTCTTCAACCCGCAGGCAATCGCCGCGTTCTCACGCTGGCTCTGCTCCGCCTGTTCCACCGAGATGGCAATCGCCGCGCCGCGCATATTAGATACAGACGTCAGGCCCACAGAAAAAGTCTCGGCCAAATCAGACTTTCCTGCCGCCGCGTCTCCACGCCTTTCCAGTTCAAAAAGGTCAGCCAAACAATCCGGGTGCCCCATTCATGACAGTCCCATCGTCATGAGTGGGTTCCGCAACTCGCAAAACCAGCCGCGAGCCAATTCTAGGCCCACCCCACAACCTTTGGCGAGCCTTATTCAGCAGTAAACTAAACCGATGGAACTCCTGTACAACCGGCATTTCGGCGCGATGGCCTGAGTTTATGCGGTGTCCGGCGAGGTGTCCAGAGAAAAGTGGACACCAGCGAAAAAGGAGGGTGACCCTCCGCAGTTCTAGGCCCGGCGAAGCCGGGCTGTGCCTTTGCTTTTGC
>DASZBW010000024.1:0-205771 GCA_035943695.1 Acidobacteriaceae bacterium
CTAAAACCTCACACAATCGCCAAGTTTTTGCAGGCAATTCCTCGTGCCGTGGCACTCGGCGAAATCACGGCAGCCCAAGCAAACAGCCTACTTTATGCGGGTCAGGTCTTTATCTCTCTGCTCCGCGCAACCACCCCCCCACCCCCCACCCCATCTCCGATGGGCTTCAAAGCGAAAGGAAAAAAATGAGCAAACGTAAACCACCCGCACCACTCACGCCCGCAGCAAAGGAACATCTGCTGCAAACCGCTCTCGCCTCGCTGGTCACCGCCCGCGAAATGCTCGCCCGCCTGGCGGCGGACTTCGAAGGATGCCACTGGCCTCCGGAGGTGCAGCGTTGAATGTCACTCTCGTGGAGTACTACGTCCCTGGTTGTGTGGAGTGCATCGGGATCGTCACCAACATGGTTGAATCGGCTCTGCCGGATGCCACGGTATCCAGAATGAACATAGTCGCCACCGGCAATCGCCACTGCCACCACGTAGAAGAAAAAACCCTGCAAAAGCGAATGGCCGCTGGCGCGGCTCCCACCGTTACCGCACCAGCGGCACCGCCGATACCAAGCGGCGTCCTGTTCTCTGAGGCTGAGGTGGCGGGCTTGGTAGCTGGGGCGGTTGAGCCCAATGGCTTCGATCATTCCGAAGATTGATCTTCAAGGCCAGGGCGTCACTTCCAGGAATGTACCACTTGCCCTCGCCTCGCGGCGGGGGCGTTTTTCTGGTGGGGTAGCATGGCTGGAACCCCATCGACGCCGTGTAGGGCCTCCTACGGGGCAAAAAACCGCACCACAGGAGCCATACCCTTGACCGAAACGGAAGCCGCCGCAAAAAAGGCCGAACTGGAAGCCCTACTCAACCGCCGCCAAAACACTCACACCACGGTTCGTCCGAAGCTCACAGCAGAGACGGTGGCCGAGTACCTCGATTGGGTGGTCTCGAACCTCAACTCCATCCCAGGTCAGCAACTGGCAACCCACCTCACGGCCTGTGAACTGGTCATCCGCACCCGCGCCACCGATGCCCAAGCCAAAGCCACCCAACACACCCTCGTGGAAGATGGAATCATCGACCAGCCGAACCAGTGATTGTGCGTCCGATTCCGCCGAAATAGCCCCCCCCCCGGGGGGGGTGCTACCCTGCTGCGATGAGTCACCCGCTGTATCAGATCCGTTGCCCTCGCTGCGGCGAAGAGTGGACGCAGGTCCATCGCCCATCGAAGTCCACATGGTGCGTCGCCTGCCACGCCGAGCTCGCCGAGCGGAGCGCACGGGCGCGTCCTAACCGCTGTCACCAGCCGTGCGAAAAGCAGAGACGCACGTCTGCCGCCAGCTAGCCCGCGCGCTTCACGGCCCGCGGCCCAGAAAGACTCCGCTAGCCGCTGACCGTGCGCGGGCCTTGCGCGCTCCCTGCGCCGCGAACTGAAAGCGATTCGGTATATTCCGCTCCTCGCTTCGCTGCGGTGCTCATGGCTGTGCTTCGGTCCGCAGTCGCTACCCTCGCAGATGGCACAAGCATTCTGAGGTTCCGCTCCGTCCTCCTCCGCTTCGCTCCGTCCGGGCGGTGCTCACAGCATCCCGCCCACCACTCGCCGCAGGTCCTTCGCCGCGATAGTGCCCGCGTCTCGTCCCCGCAGGCTCGTGGCGCACTCGCATGCGCTCCTCGCTTCGCTGCGGTGCTCGCGGCGCCGCTGCCGCGGTGGGCGGGCCTTCGCTCCCTCCTCCGTGCCGTCGTCGGGGCGGGTGCGCTCCAAAGCGCGGCCCTTTGGCCGCTGTCGCTGCCGCCCCACGCGCTCCGCGCTGGTCGCTCCCGCTTGCGCGGGGGCCGCTGCGCCCCACCCCCGCGCGGCCTGCGGCCCCTTGCAGGGGCCAAGAACAAGCAACAGCAACTGCACTCGCGCTCCTGCTTCGCAGATCGCGCGAAACCCCCCATGCCCACACACCCACGGTTGGCCCACCCGGAACCCGGTGTAAAGGGCGCGCCGGGGGCGCGCGGCGGGGCCGCTGGTGCCCTTGACACCGGAACCCGGGCGGGCAAAAAAGCGCCAATGATGTGGGCATGGGGGGAAGTGCAAGAGCAAAAGCAAAGGCACAGCCCGGCTTCGCCGGGCCTAGAACTCCGGAGGGTCACCCTCCTTGGACAGCCCTGTCCATTTTTTAGTGGACAGTGATACGGACAGCGCATAGTATCAGGGAATTCGTGCCGGAGTGCGGTTTCCACTTGAATGGCATGGCTTCACTCTATATAGATGGCGGTCAATCTGGGTATAGGATGCTCCTGCCCTGGGTTGGTTTCAAGGGGTACTTCGGGAGCCCCCGTGTTTTTTTCGAGGGGGTACTTTGTGGCTAAAGTATCCCTTCCAGAGGGGTTAGGTCTGTCGGTACGCACAGGTGCCGGGCTAAGCTATTGATTCTTCGTGGGTATCTTCGTAAAGTATCCCTTCTAAAGCGGTTAGTGGAGCTGGGTTAAAAGCGAAGACCCGGCTTTTTGGCCGAGTCTTTTTATTCTTTTCTACTGATTTGATTATAGCAGTTTGGCCATAACTGCTGGCCATCGGATATGTCTTTTGCTTTGAGGTGTTTATGGTGCTTTGGGACTTGACAGATTTGGACGGGGCGGCCGGTCAGGGAGGGAAGGCCCGAACTTCGATCCACTGCGATCGAACGACGGAGATTCTGACTCTGCGAGTCAGAATGACGCTTTATGAGGGATGCTGAGGGATATGTGTGGCGTGCACAATCTGGGCACTGGGAGCGGACACGTGGCTTCGTATCGCCGGGACTACGGTCGGGGCCTATCTTAGAAACCAAAACGGTCATGGAGCAGTTTTTCAGCAGCCTCTGTAACCAGATTGTTGTTGACAGGATTCGGCGACCGTACTACTGTACTCATACAGTATGATTATTCGTGTACAGTCCAGCCTGGGAACGCCGATTTATCTGCAGATTGAATCGCAGGTGAAGCATGCGATTGCGGCGGGGGCGCTGAAGCTGGACGATGCGCTGCCGTCGGTTCGCAAGCTGGCGGCGGAGCTGCGCGTCAACCCGAATACGGTGGCCCGGGCGTATCAGAATCTGGAGCGGGATGGGATTCTGCGTACCGTGCCTGGTGGCGGCTGCTACGTCAGCGGGCAGAGTCCCGGGCTGCTGAAGGCGGAGAAGCTGCGCCGTCTGCGTCCGATTGCGACTCAGCTGGCGGTGGAGGCCAGGCAGCTTCGGCTGGCGCGCGCGGAGCTGCTGCAGCTGCTGGAAGACTCGTACGACTCGCTTGGAGAAAAACTATGAATGACCTCGCAATTGAATGCCGGGCACTGCACAAGCACTTTGGCGACGTCCATGCCGTGGACGGGCTCAACCTGAACGTGCCGCGCGGTGCGGTGTACGGTTTTCTCGGGCGCAATGGCGCGGGCAAGACGACCACGATCCGCATGCTGGCGGGGCTGGCGCGGCCGACCGGAGGCGAGATGCGGGTGCTTGGGCTGGATCCGCGCACGGACAGCGTTGCGATCCTGGCGCGCACCGGACTGGTCATCGAGAAGATGCTGATCCCGTCGATGACCGGCAACGACCTGGTGCGTTTCAACCGGGGCTTCTTTCCGCGCTGGTCGGATGCGCTTGCGCGCCGGTATGCGGAGGTGCTGGAGCTGGATATGAATCGCAAGTTCAAGAAGCTCTCAACCGGCAACCGGACGAAGCTGTGCCTGCTGCTGGCGCTGTCGCAGGGGGCGGAGCTGATTGTGCTGGACGAGCCTACGGCGGGTCTCGACCCGGTGGTGACGGACCAGCTGCTGCGGGTGATGGTGGAGGACTTCGCCAATGAAGGGCGCACGCTGCTGCTCTCGTCGCACCACCTTTCGGAGGTGGAGCGCATTGCGGAGTGGGTCGGCATCGTCGACCACGGGAAGTTGCTGCTGGAGGGCCGGCTGGACGATATGCGCAGCAGCTTCCGCCGTGTGCGTGTGGTGGGCGAGGCGCTGCCGCTGGCCGCATGGCCCGATCTCGTGAGCGCCAATCGGGGCGAAGGCACAACCGAATACGTGGTGCGCGGCAATGCGGATGCGTTTGTGGCGCACCTGCAAAGTGAGGGCGCGACTGTGCTCGATGCGACGCCGCTGAATCTGTCGGAGATATTTCTCGAAGTGGTGGGAAGGGGGAAGACGAATGTACCTGTGGAAGTATTGGCGTGAATCCCGCTTGACCTTTGGCGCCGGCATGGTGCTGGTTGGAGTGCTGCTGTGGGGCTGTTGCGCGCATCACGTGGGACCTCCTCTGCAGGGCAAGCATGCCCAGCAGCAGCTGAACCCGGATCAGATCTACCTGGTCGTAACCAGCTTTCTGGTGCTTCCACTGGGCTTTCTGGCGCTGGGATATGGGAGCTTCGGCGTGGGCCGCGACCTGGGCGAAGGCAGCGGCTCCTTCGTGCTCAGCCGTCCCCGGCCGCGCGCCTCGTTTGTATGGAGCGACTGGGGCTTCGGCATGGCGCAACTGCTGCTCCTTATTCTTGCGGCGAACCTGGTGGTGGCATGGGCCGCGCATCACATCGCTGCTACCAGCGGTCCCTTTTACACCGCGGACGGGACGCTCTCCATGCTTTCCATCTTCTCGGTTGACTGCGTGGCTGGGCTGCTGCTCGCGGGGTTGATCTTCGGGCTCACCTACTTCGCCTCTGTGCTGGTGAAGAGTCGCGGCGTCTTGATTACCCTGGGCGTCGTGGTGGCATACTCCATCGGCAAGCAGGTGGTGAAGCACTATTGGCCCGGGATGAATCTGCCCGACCTTACCCTCTCCGAGTTCTCTGTAGCTCATGGGATGATCATCCGCTTTGCGGGCGGCCTTGGCTGGTCGATCGCGTTGCGTGCGGCGCTGGCCATGGCCTTCCCCATCGCCGCGCAGATCCTGGTGCAGCGGCGGGACGTCGAGTAGACGTTTGTGTTCGTGGACGGTGTTCGATGCTTCGCTGTTGAATTTGTCGGAGATATTTCTTGAAGTGGTGGGAAGGGGGAAGACGAATGTACCTATGGAAGTATTGGCGTGAATCACGCTTGACGTTTGCGGTTGGGATGGCGCTGGTTGGAGTGTTGCTTTGGGGCATCTTCCAAGGGCCCCTCCGTGCTTCGATGGGGCCCCCGTTTTACCTGGTCGTGGATGCAATCCTGACGCTTCCACTTGGCTTCCTGGCGTGGCACTTCGGCACCTTTGGGATCGGGCACGATCTCAGTTGGGGCAGTGGGTCCTTTCTCTTCAGCCGGCCGCGCACCCGGGCCTTTTTTGTATGGAGCGACTGGGGATACGGAATGGCGCAATTGATGCTGCTTGTGCTGGCGGCGAAGTCAGTGCTGGCGTTGACGGTCGAACGCGGGAGCGGCCCCATTCTTCTCGCCGGCGGGCAGGTTTCGCTTTTTCTGGTCTTTTGCCTGCACTTGTTGGCGGGTTTGTTGCTGACGGGACTACTGTTCGGCCTGACCTACCTATGCTCGGTGTTGGTCAAGCAGCGCGGCTCGGTGTTGAGCATCGGCGTTGTGCTTGCCTACCTCATCGCGAAGTCGGTGGTGAAGCACTACTGGCCAGGGATCATCCTGCCCGACCTTACGCTTACCGAGTTCTCTGCGTCTCACTCCGGTGCCCCAGCTTTTGCCGACCAGCTTATGCTCTCCATTGCGCTTCGTACGGCGCTGGTGGTGGCCTTCCCGTTGGCGGCGCAGCTGCTGGTGCAGCGGCGCGATGTGGACTAACGCCGATTTGGGGATGGTGTGTAGGCAGCATCCGCGGGCGGTCGAATTCGCACTGGATTCGTGTACACTATTCTCGTGAAGAATATTACTCTGAGCGCGGATGAGCACCTGATCGATGAGGCCCGGCGGGCGGCGGCGGAGCAGCATACGACGCTGAATGCGGCGTTTCGGGAGTGGCTGGAGCAGTTCTCCGGGCGGGCTCGGAGGATGCGGGAGTTCGATGAGTTTTTTGCTCGGACCACAGCGTATGTCAGGGCGGACCGGAAATATACCCGCGATGAGCTGAATGAAAGATAAGACGTTCTTCGACAGCAATATCTTTATCTATGCGTACGATGTGCGGGATGCGCGAAAGCAGGGTGTGGCGCTGAACATGCTGCAGCGGGCGCGAGATGAAGGTTCGCTTGTTATCAGCTACCAGGTGATTCAGGAGTTTTTCAACTTTGCGCTGCGGCGCGCTGCGGTGAAGATGCGGCATGAGGACGCGCTGCGGATGTTGACGGAGGTGTTTCGTCCGTTGGAGATTGTGGCGCCGTCGCTCTTGCTGGTGTCGGAGGCGATACGGATTCAGGAGCGGTTCAAGTTGAGCTGGTATGACAGCTTGATTGTGGCTGCGGCGGAGCATGCGGGGTGCGCGGTGCTTTATTCGGAAGATTTACAGCATGGGCAGCAGTTTGGCGGGGTGACGGTGAGGGATCCGTTTCGGTGATGTTGTGGCTGTTGTTGAGGGGCGGACGGCCACTTCAAGCCAACCGCAGGTCCTTCGACTGCGCCTCTCGCGATAGGACTGCGAGAGGCTTCGCTTAGGATGACAATCTCTGTTTGATACCGACATTTGAAGCAGGCTGGACTCTGCAGGGCGTACCCCAGAGGCTAAAGCCTCTTGTGTTTACCGGCTCGCCGAGAGACCCAAGGCTGAAGCCTTGGGATACGAAGAGGCGTGGGGATCGGCCTCATGGGATGGGGGTGGGGATGTGGTATTTGGCCATGAGGTATGCGACTACGGCTTGGCCCTCTTTCCAGGTGAGCTCGCGGTTGTAGAGGATGACTTCTGCGATGTTGCCCTGCCAGCTTCGGCCTCCGAAGCTGCGATCGCGGGCTAGCTGGTTGGCTTCGACGGGGCCGGTGGAGAAGATGGAGATGACGCCGAGCTGTTGGGGGAAGGGGATCTTGGAGGCGTCCATCTCTTCGCCGTTGAGGTAGGTCTTGCCGTCGTGGAGGTATTTGGAGAGGTGGCCGCTGGGGTTGGGGTTGTCGTAGACGGTGTTGAAGATGGTGTCGTCGGTCCAGCCGGCGTGGAAGTCGTGGGAGAGGGTGTCGCCGAGGACGAAACGCTCGTCGCGATGGCCGAAGGCGGCGGGATCTTTGCTGACGACCCAGATGGCGGAGCGGATGCCGGTGACGCGGGGGAAGGTGAAGGCGAGGTTTTCGCCGGTGAAGTGGAGGACGGGCTGGTGGCTGATGGGGTCCTGGATGAGGGTGGGGTCGGATGCGGGGGCGGTGGAGTCGGGGGTGCGGGTGGCGTCGTTGTGGTTGGGGCTGAGGTCGGGGATGGTGGTGATGTGGCCGTCGGAGGGCTTGACGTGGTCGGCGGCTAGCCAGAGCTGGAGGCCGTTGGTGGGGATGGCGGCGGGGAGGGACTGTTGTGAGGGGGCGGCGGCCGGCGGGGTTTGGGCGTTGAGCGAGGGGGCGAGGAGGAGCGAGGCGGCGAGGATCAGGAGATGGGTGCGGGGCATGAGGTTCCTCTGAAGATGGCGGTGGATTGAGCCGAAGATATGCAGTGAGGATTTTATACTTGTCGGCGTCAAGGTTGGTTGAGGGGACCTGCGGGAGGCGGCCGGACGAGGCGTGGAAGAACCGGCGAGGGGGGCTGTGCGGTGGCTTCTTCGGGAGGGAGGTGGGTGCCGAATGGGAATTTGTGGCGAATCGGTGAGAATTGGCTGGATTATCCCTTGACGTTTGCATCCAACGCGTATGCTTAGGCATAACTGGGGACACTCGGACACTCGTCTGCGACCACTGGAGGTACCGAATGGCGCTGGCGAGGGTATTGGTTGTTGACGATAACGAGGCGGTTCGGGTAAGCCTGTGCGCGATTCTGCAACAGCACGGCTTCGAGGTGGAGTGTGCTGCGGATGTGAGCAGCGCGCTGCACTTTATCAATACGCAGAAGTTCGATGTGCTGTTGAGCGATCTGCATATGCCGGGCGCGGGCGATGGGCTTACGGTGGTGAGCGCCATGCGGCATAAGAATCCTGAGGCGGTGACGTTGCTGCTGAGTGCGTTTCCTGAGATGTCGGCGGCGGCGAACGCGATCCTGATGCAGACGGATGAGATTCTGGTGAAGCCGATGAATGTGCCCGACCTGATCGAGGCGATTACGGAGCGGTTGGCGAAGGGACCGCTGCACAAAAGGAAGATCGAGACGCTGTCCACGATTCTGGAACGGACTACGGATGCCAGCATCGGGGACTGGTATGAAGGGGTGGAGCAGGAAGACAGCCTGATGGAGGTGGATATGACCCGCGAGGAGCGGTGCAAGCATCTGCCGCAGCTATTCCGGGATCTTGCCAGGCGCCTGGATGCCTTCAAGCCGCTGGGCAGCAAGGAACTGAAGTCCGAGGCGGCTACAAAGCACGGCGTGGACCGGCGCAGGCGGGGATATACCGCGGCGATGATGGTGGAGGAGAGCCGCATTCTGCAGGTGACGGTCTTCCACACGCTGCAGAAGAACCTGGGGACGATCGACTTCAGCGTGCTGCTGCTGGGGGTGATGACGATTGCGGATGAGGTGGATTCGCAGCTGAGCCAGGCGATGAAGAGCTATATTGCGGAGTCGGTGCAGGATGCGCTGCCGGCTTGAGAATGGGCGGGGCTGGTGGGCCTAGTCAGGGGATTTTTGTGTCGGCTAGCAGGAAGGCATGTCCCGGGGGCTAAAGCCCGCGTTGATTTTGCAGCTTTATGCCGGGACTAAAGTCCCGGCCTATCTCAGAAACCGCAGAAGAGAGTTTTGAGCAGCCTCTGTAGGGTGTGGCTTTAGTGGTTGGGCTGGTTGCTTAGGATGGCTTTGCCGCCGGAGCTGGCTATGACGTAGATGGGGGTGAGGGTTGGGGGTGGGGGGCTGGGTTCGTTGGCTAGGTCTTGCCAGAGGAAGATGCGTTGGGGGCTGTGCCACTTGGCGGTGAGGGATTGGGTGGTTTCGAAGATGGGGGGGGCGTCGGGGAAGTAGCTGCCGTACCAGAGGTTGGAGGAGCGGCCGTAGTTCGGGGTGTTGTTGTGGGTGGGGTCGGTGAGGATGTGGATGGGGTTTTCGGGGGTGGGGTGAGTGCTTGCCCCAGGGGCTAAAGCCCCGTTTTCCTTGGTGGCTTGAGAGGCCCAAGGCTGAAGCCTTGGGGTACCTAGAGGCTTGGAGA
This sequence comes from Acidobacteriaceae bacterium, assembly GCA_035943695.1. GTDB lineage: Bacteria > Acidobacteriota > Terriglobia > Terriglobales > Acidobacteriaceae > Edaphobacter. The sequence continues at coordinate 9,141 of DASZBW010000024.1, forward strand.
CTGTGGCTGGGGGTGTGGGTGTGGCTACGAGTGCCGATTTGGCTGTGGGTGTGGATTTGGCTGAAGCTGCGGTGTGATTTTGGGGTGTGGCTGAGACGGTGGATGGAAGGAGGGTGTAGGTGGGGCGCTGGAGGTAGAAGGCGAGGGTGCTGGCGTATTCGTATTCCTGGTGGATGACGAGGAGCGGCGGTGGCTCGCCGGGGCGGGGGGTGAGTTGCGGGGCTATGGCTGCGGCTAGTTGCTGGGAGGTGAGGATGGGGGCGAAGGTGCGGAGGCCGAGGTGGGCGGCGAAGAGGAAGAGGAAGGCGGAGGCGGCGAGGGTGAGGTTGGCGGCGTGGTGGAGGCTGGGGTTGGTGTGGGACTTGGTGTGGATTTGGGTCTGGGTGTGAGCTCGGCGGCGGAGGAGGTAGGAGGCTAGTGGGCCGAGGAAGAGGGCGAGGGCGGCGAGGGCCAGGGGAAGGCGGAAGAGGGCGAGGGCGTTTGCGTTGAGGTCGAGGAAGTGGCCGAGGCTCATGGCGTAGTCGTTGGGATTTTGCTGGAGAAGGGTGGAGAGGTCGGTGTTGGGGGGTGGGGTGTGGGTGTGGAGCAGGAACCAGGTGGTGGCAGCGGCGAAGAGGGTGCCGAGGGTGAGGAGAACGAGCGCCGCACGCTTGCAGCCGCCTTCGACTCTTATGTTGAATGGACCGCGAATCGATTGCGGATCTGGATTTTGCAAGCCCACAGAATCGAGCGAGGCCTGCGAAAGGGGAGTGCCTTCCCGTGGCCCAGGAGCCTGGCTGAAAACAATCGCCATTTGTGAGTCTTTGGCCAACCAGATGGCGATGAGGATGGCTAGTGGAGGGAGGGCGGGGAGGACGTAGTACTCCTGGCGGGTGGAGAAGGAGAAGAAGAGGAGCGGGATGGCGGCCCAGAGTAAGAGCAGGAGGTGAGTTTGGGGCTGCGGACCCCACTCATCGCGATGAGACTGCGATGAATGGGGCACCCGGAGATTCGATGCTTCATGGTGGGGCTGGGATGAATGGGGGGTCTGGCTGGAGGATGAATCTCGAGCTGTAAGCTGGGGAGCTTTAAGCTGACAGCTTGAGGCGGTGGCTGCGATTGCTGCGGCTGCGCTGCGGATGGATTGGGTGAGGGCCTGGGGGAGGAAGATGCTCCAGGGCATGAGCCAGATTAAGATGAGGCCGAGGAAGAGGGTGAGGGGGACGGTGTCGTAGTCGTGGGGGACGCGGAGGTTGAGGTAGCGCAGGAGATGCTCGTTGAGGAAGTAGAACCAGGCCCAGCCGTGGACGTTGCCGTCGGTGGGGAGTGGAACTTGCCAGTGGTGGTGCGTGAAGGTGAGGTTGGCGGGGTGGCCTTGCGTGGGGTTGGCCAGGGCTATGAGGATGTGCCAGGGGGCGGCTATTGCTGTGAAGACGGCGAGGCTGGAGAGGGGGTGGAGCTGGCGGAGGCGTTGGAGGGTGGCGCGGGGGCCTCGGGTGAGGAGGAGGTAGGTGAGGACGATGGCGATGGGGAAGAGGAGGCCGATGAGGCCTTTGGTTAGGACGGCGAGGGCGCAGCAGGCGGCGAAGAGGAGGCAGGGGAGGTGCGGGGTTTGTACATCCCACCCATCGCGGTGAGACTGCGATGAATGGGGCACCCGGAATTGTGGATGTTCGGTGAGGTGGAAGGCGTAGAGGGCGGCGGTGAGCGTGAGGGTGAGGAGCGCGTCGGGGATGAGGATGCGGGTGAAGAGGAAGAGGCCGAAGCTGGAGAGGAGGATGAGGGCGGCGTAGAGGCCGGCTCGGGTGGCGATTTTTTCCTGTTCCGGTTTGATTCCATCGTGCGCAGATGTGTGGAAGATGCGGCGGGTGAAGGACTCGGCGAGGAAGGCCAGGGCTAGGACGGTGAGGGCGAGGGGGATGCGGGCGGCTGTGGCGAGGGCGGCGGCGGAGGTGTGGCCGAGGAGCTGCGAGAGGCGCATGCAGGCGGCCATGGCCCAGTAGAGGAGGGGGGCTTTCTCGAGGTAGCGGATGCTGTTGGCGTAGAGGGTGACGTAGTCGTGGCGGAGGAGCATCTCGCGGGCGACCTCGGCGTGGACGGAGTCGGCGTCGTCGAGCAGAGCGGGAGTGATGAGGGTGAAGCTACCGTAGAAGATGAGCCAGAGGGCAAGGATCAGCAGCGTGTGCGCGAGCGGGCGCTTTGGTGTGCTTGGCTTTGCAATGCTTCCGGCGGGCATAGGGCGACTATATTGGAAAGCGAAAGGCTTAACACCGATTTGCAGCGATGGGACCGATTGAAGGCGATCGACCACGGATTGGCACGGATGTGCACGGATTTTAAAAGCCTGGATGGAGTGATTGTTGGTGGTGCACGGGTTGAGGTTTTCAATGTTTAAGGACTATTTGTTTTGATCGGTTTCATCGGTGTGGATCGGTGTTAAGTATTTTCTTGGAGATGGATTGAGCGAGCTGGTTGACATTGCGGGGCCTGCGGCGGAGCTGATCTTTGGGGATTGGTATCCGGCGGTGCGGGCTAGCGAGTTGCGGCGGGGGAAGACGGCGACGGCGCTGCTGCTGGGGCATCCGCTGCTGCTGGGGCGCAAGAACGATGGCTCGGTGTTTGCTATGCGCGATCTTTGTCCGCATCGGGGGATTCCGCTTTCGGCGGGGTGGTTCGATGGGGAGCGGGTGACTTGCAAGTATCACGGGTGGGAGTTTGAGCCTTGCAGTGGGCAGTGTCTGGCCATTCCTTCGTTGACGGATGTGGATCGGTTGGATGCTACGAAGATTTTTGCGGGGGCTTATCCGTGCGTGGAGCGGGATGGGTATGCGTGGGTTTATGTGCCTGAGCCGGGGGCTGGGGTGCGGGGGCTGGGGCGTTATGCGGACCCCACTCATGACGATAAGGCTGTCATGAATGGGGCACCCGGATTACCTGAGGTGCCGGAGGTGCCTAAGTTTTCGGAGCGTTATAAGACGGCGCATATTGCGGCTGATCTGCCTTGCAATGTGGACCACGGGATTATCGGGTTGATGGATCCGGCGCATGGGCCGTTTGTGCATGACGCCTGGTGGTGGCGGAGCCGGGGGAGTATTCATGCGAAGGAGAAGCTGTTCGAGCCGCTGCGGGATACTGCGAATGGCGGAAGGAATGCGGGGTTCCGCATGGCGGCGCATACGCCTTCGTCGAACAGCAGGGCTTATAAGCTGCTGGGGGCGGATGGGCCGGTGACGACGACGATTGATTTCGTGCTGCCGAATCGGCGGTATGAGACGATTCGCGCGGGGAAGCGATGGTTTGCGAGCCTGACGACGGTGACTCCGGTGACGGGTTCGACGTGCCGGATTGATGTGTGCGCGGCGTGGAATGTGCCGCTGGTAGGGCTTCTGCTGAAGTTCTTCGGGCCTAAGTTTCTGCGGCAGGATCAGGAGACGATGATCGAGCAGGCGCGAGGGCTGCGGTATGGGCCGGCGCTGATGCTGATCGACGATGCGGATAAGCCGGCGAAGTGGTACTTCGCGCTGAAGCAGGCGCGGCTGAAGGGGACGGGCGAGCATCCGATGGATGGGCCGGTAACGCTGCACTGGCGGAGCTGAGGTTGCGCGGTGCACGCTAGACCGGTGCCGAAAGATTACGAGTTCGGGACCGGCTTGGCGGGTGGCTTCGCGCCGCTGGGCATGGGGATGGGAAGATCGAACTGAGGAATGACGACTCGTATGAGCATGGCGACCTCCTGTTTCATTCTACACCGTAGGTTTCTTGAAAGTAGATGGTGGCGCCGGTTCTGGCCTGTGCCTGAAGCTTAGAACGGACAGAAAGGCCGCCGGGGAAGTTGCGGTGCTCGGCCTGCAAACGAAGGCTTCGGAGTTTGTGAAGGCGTGTGCTGATCTGGTCGTCGGTGTACTTGCCGGAGAAGATGCTGTCCCACTCCAATTGCGCGTCAATGAAGAGGTTTTCGAGTACGCCGGAGAGATCGCTGGCGGCCTTATTCTTTTTCGCGATGGGGAATACGTCTTTGAGCGCGTCGGCGACCTGTGATGCTGCGATGATGCTTGCCCAGATGAAGGAGAGATTGTGCCAGATGGCCCAGCCCGCGATGCTCAGGCTGGATGCAATGGCACGAATGGTGGCGACTGTGGTTACCCAGTGGCCAAGATAGTCGCGGTAGGAACAGATGTAGAGGTTTGCGGCTTTGAGTTTAACCATCTCCTCCCAATATTGCCGCTGCCGATCGTGAATTGCCATGGCGACGATGATACATCGGACGATAGGCAGTGATGCGAGCTTGCTCGAGCTAACGGGGCGCGATGATTTTACCGCGGAGCTGGGAGGGGTGCGAGGACGAGTTCGCAGATTGTGCCGTGGCAGTTTACGAAGCCGGGTCGGACGAGGTGGACCTTGCTTGCTGGTGGGAAGAGGGCTCGCAGGTCGGCGGTCTGGATGAGTTCGGGCGCGGAGGGCAGGGGTGGAGCGGATCCGGCATCGCGTTTGTCGGGCGTGCTGTCCAGGACTTTGCCGTCGACGAGAAGTAGGGTCATGGAGGCGACGCCATGGCGGCCTTTGGCCGGGCCGAGGGGAAAGGTTCGCAGCTGCTGAGGTTCGGCGTGGAGCTCGGCCGAGGCTGTGGAGTTGTGAAGGCTTCGCGTGATGGATGCGAGGATGTCATGGGCATCGGGGCTGGCGGTGGCGTAGAGAGAGGCTTTGGCATAGCCGAGTGCCTGGGTGTATTTGTCCTGGTGGGTGAGGATGAGGGCCAACGTCTGCCATTGGTCTGCGAGCTTTGCCTGCTGCTGCATGAGGGATTGAAGGTCATCGGTCGAGGAGGACCAATTCTGGGTGGCGGCTTCGGATGCGGCGATGAGTCTGGATTCCGCTTCGGCGGCTTCGGCGAGGTGGGTGTTGCTGCGAGCGAGGATGTCGTCGATCTGGTGAACTTGATCGGGCTCGGTGGCGGTCTGGAGTAGAGGGGCTGCGGCTTCGGCGGCTTCTTTGGATTTGCCAAGATCGAGCTGGGCTCTGGCGGCGATGAGGCGCAGGGTGGTGAGGTCGGCTTCTCCTGACTTGAGGTGGGTGATTGCAGTGTTGGCAGCATCGAGCGCCTGGTCGGGGAGCTTGAGCGTTTGCAGCTCGCGGGCGAGTGCGGTGGCGGCCTGGGGGGTGTCGGGTGCGAGCTTGACCCAGGTACGGAGCGTGGCGAGGGCGGAGGCTGAGTCGTTGCCTGCGAGCTGGAGCTGTGCGAGGTAAGCGTAGACGGGCGCTTCGTCCGGGTGGTATGTGAGTTCGCGCTGGACGTCCTCGAGCTCCTGGTGTCTCATGCCGAGCAGCTCTGCGACTATGCCGTAGCCTACCCAGAGTTTTGGTTCGGTGGGGTTGATGGCTGCGGCCTGGTCGAGCAGCTTGCGAGCGTTGTTTAGGTCCATCGAGCGGGCGCTTTGAGCGGCTTGTGCGACGAGCTCGGCGGCTTTGGGATCAGAGGGTCTGGGTGCGGTGGAAGCGGCGTCGGGGGCTTTGGGTTCGGGCAGAACGGCGGAGGTGACTGCTTTGGGCGGCGGGTTGAGCTGAATGTAGGGAGTGCCGCTTACGCCTGCGTCGTCGTACCAGCTCATATATTTTTTGAAATCTTTGATGGTGACGGTGGGCTGAAGTATGGCGAGGCGGCGTTCGGCGAAGAGCTTGTGGTCTTTGAGCGAGTAGGTGACGTCGCAGGTGGCGAAGGGGGCGTGGGCGTGGACGGGTTCGGGGAGCTCGGCGCTCCAGCCGTTGGGAAGGTGCATCTCGACGGAGCTGTCCTCGGTGCGGACAGAGCCGAGCTGGATGGTGGAGTTGGGGGGATCGTCGGCGGTGAAGTAGGGCAGGACGACGGGTTGGAAGACAGCGGTGATGCGATTCTCGCCCCAATCCTTATTCTGGACGCGGTGGTAGTGGAGGGCGAGTTGAAGGGGCTGGGCGGGGTCTTCGAGGTGTTCGATCTGCGGTTCGCTGGTGGTGCCTCCGTAGCCCATGCCGGACATCATGCGCTCGATGAATTCTCCGTAGTCGGCGGGCGAGACGCTGCGGAGGGCGGCGCGGAGATAGAGTTCGTCATCGTTGTGGAAGGTGAAGGTGATGGTGGATTCGGAGGTGAGGCTGGTGTCGAGCGAGCCGACGACTTTGGAGGAGCTGGATTGGGCGAAGGGCAACTCGGCGGGCGTATGGGCGACGATGGCCGGGGTGGAGGATGGGACGACGAGCACGTCCTGGTCGCGGATGGGTTTGAGGAGAGCGGCCCAGACTCCGCTCTCTGCGGTGGAGTCGAGCCAGATGTCTTTGCCGCCGAGGGTGGCGCGGGTGATGAGGTGATTGAAGGATGCGGGTGAGGGCACGACGGAGTTGAAGCGGATGCCTGCGCCGATGAGGACGGGGTCGGCGTGGATGCCGGCGACGGAGAGCATGGAGGCGAGGAGGGTGTGCTTGTCTTTGCAGTCGCCGAACTGATTGGCGAAGACCTCGGCGGCGGTGTGCGGCTGGTAGCGGCCGACGCCGAAGTCGACGCCGATGTAACGGATGCGGGTGGCGACGAAGTTGTAGATGGCCTGGGCCTTCTCGAGGTCGGTGGATTTTCCGGCGGTGAGTTCGGCGACTTTGGCTTTGATGGCGTCGTCGGGAGTGGTGCGGTCGGCGGCGAGCGCAGCGTACCAGGCACCGACCGCAGCCCAACTGGGGAAGGTAGACCAGGCGAAGCTGGGGAGGGCGCCTTTGAGCGCGTCGGTTTCTTCTTCGGAGGTGCGCAGGCGTTCGTTCTCGGCCTTTTTGGCGGCTTCGGCCTGGGTGCCTATGGTGGGGTGGAGGTCGGAGTGTTGCCAGCGGTAGATGTGCTGGCCGCCGGCTTCGGACTCGGAGAAGTTGGCCTTGGCGCGGGGATTGGTCCAGACGGTGAGGTGCACGGTGGAAGGGACGCGGAGCTCATACGACTGGTCGAGGATGACGGGACCGGAGGCGAAGAACTCGCTGCTCCAGAACTGACCGGGGGCCTGGGCGCGGAATTCGGTGAAGTGTGCCTGCCACTCGAGGGTATCGCCTACGCGGAGGCTCTTGACGGGGACCTGGAGGGTTTGGAGATCGCTGTAGAGAGGAGCTTCGCGGGTGACGGGCGCGGGCTGCTGGATGGCATCGGTGATGGGCGTCTGCTGGGTGGTGCCGTCGGGGTGGACGACGCGGACATAGGAAAAGTCTGCGTGTTCCGTCTGGCTGGAAAAATAGATGGTAACGACGCTGAGTTGGCGGAGCGCGGCCTCTGACTGGACCGCGACGACGAGTGTCTGGACTCGTGTGCCGGTGCCGTCGGCATTCATGGAGATGGCTGTTGACGAGGTTTTGAGGACGTAAGGCTCGGCCGCGAAGGATGCGAGGGAGGGTGTTTGCGCGAAGAGGGGCGCAGCAAGGGCGAGGACGCCAGAGACGCAGAGAAGGCCGGAACGATGGAATCGCATGGAAAGACCAGCTTACACTCGGGTGTTCGAGGCAGCAGCTTATGCGATAGACAGAGCGGAGGTCAGCCGTGGGAGCTGGGGCGGATGGGGGTGGGTGGGTTGGGGCGGCCGGGTGGGGCGGCGGATTCTTCGAGGGTGAGGTCTTCTACGGAGATGTGGAGGGCGTGGCCTAGTTTTTTGAAGGCTGACTTCCATTCGGCGGGCCAGTAGTTTTTGTCGCTGCGGCGGAAGAGGTCGTTCCAGATGTTCTGGGTCTGCCAGAGGTTGACCTCGAAGGGGAGGGTGCGGAGTCCTTCGGCGAGGGTGAGGGCGGCGCGTAGGGCGGAGGACATGGCGCGGTCGGAGGTGGTGGGCGCGGCTTCGAGGCGGACCATGGCCTGCTTCATGCGTTCGGCTGCGGCGAAGCTGAGGGCGGCGGTGTCGATGGTGACCTGGTCGGTGGAGGCGCGGGAGAGCAGGGCGGCGAGCTCGTTCGAGTCGAAGCTTTCGGCCTCGATGGCGCGGCGGAGGCTGGCGTTGAGGGCGAAGTTTGCGGCGATGGCGAGGGCGGGAGGCGCGGGCATGCCGGACTCGGTGAGGAAGCGGAGGAGGGAGGCGTGGTCCTCGTAGATCTTGCGCAGGGAGTCTTCCATCTCGGAGACGGTGCGGTCGAGGATGGTGCGGAGGATGCGATGCTGCTCGTCGGCGAAGAGGGAGTTGAGGGAGTAGGAGAGATTGCCGAAGAAGCGGTCGATGAGGCGGATCACTTCGGGGAGGTTGGCGCGGCGCATGGCGTTGGAGACGTCGGCGGAGAAGGTGGTGAAGGCGGCGCGGTCTTCGGGCGTAGTGGCGGCGAAGCTTCGGACGGCGGCGGAGAGGTTCTGATCGCCGAGGTGGAGGACGGCGAAGCAGACCTCTTCGGTCTCCTCGGTGACGCGCGAGGTGATGTGGGCGCGGCCGAGGGCTAGCTTGCCGCGGCCGGAGGTGAAGACCTCGTGGGTGTCGCGGTGGAGGTCGAAGCAGAAGAGCTCGCCGTCCTCGGGGTAGGTGCGGAACATGGAGCTGATGGCGTAGTGGGCGCCTACCTGTTCGAGGCCGATGCGGAGGGGCAGGACGTAGCGGCGGTAGAGCTCGGCGCCGTCGACCATCTCTGGGACGTTGCTTTTTGCGTGGGCGAGGATGGTGAGGAACTGCTCTTCGAGCGCTACTCCGGCGGGGCCGAAGAGCTTGGCGGCGAGTTGGAGGACGCGTCCGGCGTAGGCGATGATCTGGACGGTCTCGATGCCGGAGATGTCGTCGAAGAACCAGCCGCAGCTGGTGTACATGAGCTGGGTGTGGCGCTGGAGCTCGAGGAGTTCCAGGACGGCGATGCGTTCGGCGGGGTTGAGGGTACGGGTGGCGTGGCGCTCGAAGAAGCGGTCTTTCGAGGCGGGGGAGCGGTCGAGGACGACGTCGATGTAGGCATCGCGGGCCTGCCAGAGGTCTTTGAGGAGCGGTGCGGCGAAGGCTTCGGCGAGTGGGGCGGTGGTGTCGCGGAGGAGGTCTAGGGCTTCGCGGAGAGGGGTGCGCCATTGCTGGTTCCAGCCGGGCTTGCCGCCGTTGCAGCCGCAGTCGGAGCGCCAGCGTTCGATGCCGTGGGCGCAGGACCAGGAGGTGTCTTCGACGACTTCGGCTTCGTATTCGGGGGGGAATTTGTCGAGGAATTCGCCGTAGTTGGTGAGGATGGCGCGGCCGGTCTCTTCGATCCACTGCATGGCGTAGGAGAGGGCCATCTCGCCGTACTTGTGGTGGTGGCCGTAGCTTTCGCCGTCGGTGGCTACGTGAGAGAGCTGGGGTGCGTCGGAGGTGCGGCTGTGGAAGCCATCGAGCAGGCGGCTGCCGAAGGTCTCGCCGCTGTTGAGCAGGCCCTCGAAGGCGATGGCGCGGGAGCCGGGGCCGTCGTAGAAGAAGACGGCTATGGAGCGGCCTTCGTCGAGCTGGATGCGGTAGGGGCGGGTGGGGTCTACGGTGGCGTTGGGGGTTTGGAGCCACGGGGCTTCGGCGGTGTTGATTGGATCAGTGGAGGAAATACGGGGGTTCTGCGCTCCGCTCAGACTGACAGCTTGCGGCGTGGGCGAGATGGGGCGGATGCGGGCGCACTGGTGCGGGGCGAGGATGGTGTAGAGGATGCCTTCGCGGGCGAGGAGGTCGAGGACGCTGCGGTTGACGGCGGTCTCGGCGAGCCACATGCCTTCGGGACGGCGGTGGAAGCGGTGTTCGAAGTCGGCGATGCCCCAGCGGATCTGGGTGAGTGCGTCGCGGCGGCTGGCGAGGGGCATGATGATGTGGTTGTAGACCTGGGCGACGGCTGAGCCGTGGCCGCTGAAGCGCTCGGCGCTGGCACGGTCTGCGTCGAGGATCATGCGGTAGGTGCGGGGTGCTTTGTCTTCGAGCCAGCTGAGGAGGGTGGGGCCGAAGTTGAAGCTCATGCGGGCGTAGTTGTTGACGATGCGGACGATCTCGTCGGCGCGATTGGTGACGCGGGAGGCGGAGTTTGGGGCGTAGCACTCGGCGGTGATGCGGTCGTTCCAGTCGTGCCAGGGGGCGGCGGAGTCCTGGACTTCGACTGTTTCGAGCCAGGGATTCTCGCGCGGGGGCTGGTAGAAATGGCCGTGGACGCAGACGAAGCGGTTGGGAGATGCGGAGGCTGAGATGTCGTGCGTGTTCGAGGTGCTCTGCGGGGAGGCCGGATTGGGGGAGAGCTTCTTCACCATGGGTTCTATCGATGCTAATGGATGCGGCGGCGATAGGGTGTGATTCGGGGAATTTTCGGGAGTTATGGAGGGGCTGTGCGGTAAAATGGAAGGATGGTGATGCGCGTACAACACGTGGATGGGGAGTACCGGGTGGTGCTGACTCCAGAGGCGATGGAGGCTCTGCACCTGAGCGAGGGCGCTGAGGTGGAGGTGCGGACGGTGAGCAATGACAGCGGTTCTGAGCCGACGGCAAAGCATCGCTATGCGACCGTGGAAGAGGGGCTTGCCGCGTATCGGCGGACCGAGCACCTGCACGCGAACACCTATCGAGAGCTGGCGAAATAGGGATGGTATTTCCGTCCGTTGAGCTGGTTGAAGCGCTGCAGGCCGAGATGATCGAGGCGTACGGGGGATCGCACGGTTTGCGGGACCGTGGTTTGCTGGAGTCAGCCGTGGCAAGGGCAGATAATCTTGCCTATTACAATCCCGATGCGACGATTGCTGAGGTCGCGGGATCGCTTGCGTGGGGACTGATCAAGAATCACGCTTTCATCGACGGGAATAAAAGAGTCGGCTTTGCGGCGCTGGTCGCGTGCCTGGAGATGAATGGGTGTCGGTTGACGTGCTCCGAAGAAGAGGAGACGGGGATGGTGCTGCGGGCGGCGGCCAGCGAGATTGGCGAAGAGGAGTGGACGGCCTGGGTGGTGCGGAGTGTGGGGCGGGTTTAGCGTCTGCGCTGTTTACAGGGAGTAACGCCCGGCGGATTCGCGCGCCTGGCCAAGAGCGGTAAGGGTGGCGAGAATCTGGCTGACGCGGGTGCGTGGAGCTGGGCGGAAGCGCGCGGCGATCTGCTGCGGCGTCTGGAGCGGTGCGGCACGCATTGCATCCTTGACGACGCGGAACTGGTCGGGGATGGCCGCGGGCCAAGGCTGCCTGCGCACGACCGCGGCCGGAGCGAGGTCGACGAAGCCGGCGAGCGTTGCGGTGACGGGGATGGCATTGGGGGCCTGGTACTCCGGGCGGAGCCAGCGGATCAGGCCGGAGGTCTCTTCGGCGCTGCGCTCGGCGTTCAGCGCGACGATGCGTTCGAGGATCTGTTCGGTGGTGAGGGTGTGGGGCCAGCCGTAGGCATCGAAGACTGCGCGGTCGAGCTGGTCGTGCAGCTCGCGCAGGATGCCGATGAGGCCGGCGTCGTAGAGGGCGTGGTCCTGTTCGGTGAAGGCGGTAGAGTTGCGGAGCTTTTCGAGGACGTTGTACATCTCGGTGAGGGTGAGCGAGGGATGGAGTTGCTGCTGCCGCTTGCGGTGGGCGTCGAGGCGCTCAGCGATGTCGCGGATGGATTGCTGTTGGGAGTCCGTGCAGGCGGGGAAGGGGAAGGGATCGAAGCAGCGGGTCTTGTTGTAGCGTGGTCGATCTTCAAGTGTGCCACCGGCTTGAAGAGCCCATGTCACGTGTGCGGAACTGGACAGAACGCCTAGGTGTAAGGCGTCCGCGCTCGCAATGTTGACGAGCATATTGTCCGGGAGGACGGAGGCGTCGATGAAGGCGAAGATGCGGTGTTTGGCTGTTTCGACGGTGGCGATGTAGCGGGACAGGCCGTTTAGCGGCTTGCGTAACTCGGGGCGTGGTCGTCCATAAATCCACCAGTTGTCGCGGATGAATGGCTCTCGATTTTCATCGCGCTCCGGTTTTACTCGATCGCAGATCCATTGGTAAACCTCGGGAAAGCGACTTTGCACCTCAGCGATGGTCAGGCCGAACAGATCGATAACGAGCTTATTGCGGGATGTCCCGGTGAGGTCGCGACCATTGAGGTAAGGCCGGATGTGTCGCTCCAGTCCGGCGATGCGTCCGAGGCCGAGGGCAGCGGCTTCGTCGTGCGAGACGATGAAGCCCGCTCCATGAAGGACCACACCTCTGCAGCAGAGATCACGATTGGATTGGAGCGGAGTTGCACTATCGAGATCCGTTCCGATTGTTAGGTCGGGGAAGATTTTGCCAGTTTGTTCGGAGAGGGTGACGGCTGTGCCTTCGGCGCTGGTGTCGCCTTCGGAGGTAACGCGGTAGAGGCGGCCGTGATGGTCACTGGGTTCGGCTGCACGCTGGGCTACGGTCATGGCGATGCGGACGGCTGCTGCTTTGCTGACGGACTGTTCGTCGGGGGTGAGGGCTTTGAGCCAGGGGTGGTCGGGTATGGCGAAGAGCAGCGAGAGAGGATTTGCGGAGGCGTTGAGGTTCTGGGCGACGACGCGGCGGTTGAAGACCTGGGTGAGCGAGTTGGTGGTGATGAAGCCGAAGCGGCGGACGGGCCGGGCCGCGGAGGTGGCTGAGCGGGCCAGCTCGGCGGCGCGCTGCCACCAGAACATGACGAGATCGGCGGAGTCTGGCACATCCTGGTAGAGCTTGCGCAGGGCGTCGGTGTATCCGCCGGGGAGCTCCTGACGCATGTCCTTGCCGCCGATGAAGGGAGGATTGCCGATGATGAAGTCGGCGGCTGGCCAGTCTGATTTCTTTGCGCCGGGATAGAGGAAGATTGCGCGGCGGGCGGTCTCGTCGGGAACGGGCAGGCCTGTAACGGGATGCATGGCGATGGTGTGGCCGTCCCACTCGGTGATTGGATTGCCATCGCGGTCGAGGGCGGGGGTGGTGCGGTCGGCGAGCATCAGGGCGTCGCGGTGCTGAATGTTGTGGAAGTTGCTGATGACCGGGAGGGGGATTTGTTCTGAGCTGCGGGTGCGCAGATGCCATTGCAGGTAACCGATCCAGAGGACGAGATCGGCGACGACGGCGGCGCGGGGGTTCAGCTCGATACCGAGTAGCTGGTGGGGATTGACGGTGTAGAGCTCCTGCGGCTGGCCGAGCGAGGCGAGGGTTTCTAGCACCTCGCCTTCGAGGCGCTTGAGGTGTTCGAGGGCGACGTAGAGGAAGTTTCCTGAGCCGCAGGCGGGATCGAGGATGTAGGTATCGCAGAGCTTGCGGTGAAACTGGCGGGCGATGTCGATGGCTTCGGGAGTGTTGCCGCTGTTGACCCGGTCTGCGATGGCGGCGACGGTGTTGTTCCAGTCTTCGCGGAGGGGTTCGACGATGGTGGGAATGACGAGCCGTTCGACGTAGGCTCGAGGGGTATAGTGTGCGCCCAGCGAGGAGCGCTCGTCTTTCTCGAGGGCACGTTCGAGCAATGTGCCGAAGATAGCGGGTTCGACGTCGCGCCAGTTGGAGTCGGCGGCTTCGATGAGGAGGCCGAGCTGGTCGCGGGTGAGTGGAAGAGCGCTGACGGATTCGAAGAGGCCGCCATTGAACTGCTTCAAGTCGCAGCGAAGAACGGGGGAGAAGCCGCCGGTGTTCATGGTTTGCCAGAGCGAGGATGCCATCTCAGGAAAACGCGCTGTGAGGTTGCGATCCTGGATGTCTCGCAGCAGATTGAGCCAGCATGAAAGCGGGATAAGCTCTACGTTTTCGGCGAAGGAGGTGAAGATACAGCGGGTGAGGAATTCCGCGACATCTTTCGCGGGATACTTTTGTTCGAGGTTGCGGGCGAGGTTCGCCAGCTTGGCGGCGATCTGGCGAGTGACTTCGGCGGTGTGGCGGGCCGGGTCGAGCGAATGGGGATCGAGCCACAGAGCGCGGAGGCGAGCGATAATGTCCGGCTGGGCAAGATCGGAGAGCAGGATGCGGTAGCTGCGTGGGTCGGGGAATGGCTGGTAAGCTTTGCCGGTGAGAGAGAAATCGGCATAGAGCTCGATGGAGTGGCCGACATCGACTGTAACGAGAAAAGGCGGCCATTCGGGGAGGGCTTTGGCATAGTCCTCGGCCTGGTAGTAGGCGCGGCGCATGGCCTCATCCCAACCGTGGGTGCCGCGCAGGGCTGTGCCGCGGCGGCGGTGTGGGCGGTCGGATGGTGAGGACAGAATGAGGTTGTTCTCGCCATCGACCTGAAGCTGGAGCGGCTTGCTGCCCTGCTTGGCTTCAAGGACAAAGTGATTGCGACGGTAGAGATCGATGAATCCGCGGGAGACGGTGCCGTCAAGATTGCGAACTTCGACTGATTTGTCGAAGACATAGGTGTTGAAGTCCTCGATGCCCTGAGACGGCTCGGGCCTGGGAACGTCGAGGAAATCGCAGAGCTCCGAGAGAAAAGGAGCGTAGTTGGCTCGCTCGGATGCGTCCGACTGTTGCCAGCGAGAGATGAAGTCGTGCGTTGCGGTGGACATTCAGGATGATGGTACGACGGTGCGGGGTCGATGCACAGGTACCGTGCTGGGGTCGTGTTCAAGGTTTCGCGGCGGCGAGGTCGCAGGCGCGCCAGAGGTACCAGCTTGCTACGGAGCGCCAGGGGTGCCAGCGTTTGGCGCGGTGTTCGAGCTCGGCTGGGGTGGCGAGGTCGGCGGGGGTGAGGCGGGTGGGGCCGCCCTGGGATGGGGGCTTGAGCTTGCCGAAGGTGAGGGCGAAGCCTTTGCGGACGCCGTAGTCGCCGGTGGGAAGGACGTCGGGGCGGCCGAGGCGGAACATGAGCATCATGTGGACGGTCCAGATGCCGATGCCGCGGACCTGGGTGAGGTGGTCGATGATCTCAGCGTCGGACATGCGGCGGATGCGGGCGAGGGTGGGGACGGTGCCGTCGATGGTTTTGGCGGCGAGGTCGCGGAGGGCGAGGGTCTTGTTGTGGGAGAGGCCGGCGGCGCGGAGCTGCTCGTTGGGGCAGTCGAGGAGCTGCTGCGGCGTGGGATGGTGCGGGTTGAGGTGCGCGGCGGCGAGGATTGCGTCGGCGGGGTCGGACCCCACTCGTGACGATGAGGCCGTCACGAATGGGGCACCCGGATTTGTGGGGGCGGCGAAGGATTCGATGAGGCGGCGGTGGATGGTGGCGGCGGCTTTGCCGTGGAGCTGCTGGTAGATGATGCTCTGGACGAGAGCTTCAAAGGGAGACTGGGTGCTGGCGAGGCGGAGGGTAAAGGGTCCGGCGCGGGCGATGAGCTTGCCGAGTTTCGGGTCGGCGAGGGCGAGTTCTTTGCAGGCGAGTGCGTAGTCGTAGCGGGGTGGGCGTGGAGTGGCGACGGCTCGGGGCATAAGGAGACGGTATCGCAGGGGGAGTGCGGATGTCTTGCGGGTGAGCTTTGTCTTCGGTTCGCTGCTGTGGTCTGATGACAAGGCAAAGGCTGAGGCAGAGGCAAGGATGCGACAGGGGTTTACGAGACGGCCGAAGGCAGTGGAAGCTGTGGCGGAGCAGGGGAAGAATTACATCACTCCGGGGGGCCTGGAGCGGCTGAAGGCGGAGCGGCATTTTCTGCTGACCAAGGATCGTCCGGCGGTGGTGGTGGTGGTGGCGTGGGCGGCGAGCAATGGGGATCGCAGTGAGAATGCTGACTACCAATATGCCAAGCGACGGCTACGGCAGATCGATGGACGGATTCGCTTTCTGGGGAAGCGGATCGAGGCGGCGGAGGTGGTGGATCCGGAGGCGCCGAGGACAGGGCTGCGGGCAACGAAGGCGTTCTTTGGAGCTACGGTGCGCTATGCGAATGCTGCCGGAGTGGAGCGCGTGGTGAGTATCGTGGGTGTCGACGAGGTGAATCTCGAACGCGGCCACGTGAGCTGGGCGTCGCCGCTGGGGCGGGCTTTGATGCGTGCGTGCGAGGATGACGAGGTTGTGCTGCAGGCGCCGGGAGGGAGTGAGACGCTGACCGTGCTGGAGGTGCGGTATGAGCGAATTGCTGTCGAGCCGTTCCGCGAGCCGGCTGAGTTTGAAGCTTCTTCGACGAAGAAGCGGGATGGCTAGAAGAGCGAGGCCGGCGGTGGACCGTTGCCCTGGTTGGCGTTGATATATGCTGTGGGGGAATCTACGTTGAGCATCGGAGACGTTCGCTTCCTATGGATATTCATGCACCGGAAGGACCTGCGCGGTCGTTGAAAGAATTTGCGATTCACATCCTGATTGTGACGATCGGTATTTTGATTGCGCTTGGGCTTGAGGGGATTCGGGAGACGGTGCATGAGCATCATCTGATTGCGGAGACGCGCGAGACGTTTCGTCAGGAACTGGGAGGGGATCGTGACAACCTTGTTCTGGAGACGGCCAACGTGGGAGAGATGCGCCCTAAGGTCGACGCCATGTTGCGTGATTTTTCCGAGTTGGTGAAGAATCCATCTTCCTTGCAGAAGAGATTCGACGATCTCCAGCCGAATTTTTATTTCTTTCGCGGAACGGCGTGGGGTGGTGCAAGTTCAAGCGGGGTTCTTGCGTACATGAAGCCGGAGGAGGTTAATAACTTTGCGGACATCTATTTCGGGATCCAGACGTATCAGACGAATTCGCGCCAGACGCAGCTGGATTGGGTGGCTACGAAGAGCTTCTTCGACAGCCGACAGAGTTTCACGGCGCAGGATGTAGCGGAGGGAGAGTTGAGGCTCAGGACCTTTCAGCTGGACCTGCGCGCGATGGCGCATCTGGACCAGGAATTTATGCAAGGTCTGAATCGTGTGCTTGGACCGCAGTAGGCTCTCCCGGATGCGTTGTTCCAGTTCCGGTTCGATAATCGGATGATGCTTATATAAAAATAGTTGCGGGTTGGGTACGGGTTTGTGAATTGCGTTTTTCGGCTGGTATACTTTGGTTCTCTGAACTGATTTGAATGGGATGTGCTCCACGCTTAAGTTTGATTCTTCCGAACGTCATCTTCCGTTGCTATACTCGGTCCGTTCGACCGGGAAGGCTCTCGGATGAACGATTGACAAGGCTCCGCAGAGAACGTGCACGGCCTGAATGAGACAAGTACGCAACCGATAACAGCCAACCTTCCAACTTGAAGTCGATTTTGCAGAGGAAACAGGAACGCACTCATGGCGCAAGTTTTTGACCGCAGTTCGAACGCGCTGGCCCGGGCCAGCCTGGTGCTAACCGGGCTGCTGGTGATCGCGCTCGGCGTCGCACTGGATCAGTTGCAGCGTTCGCCGTGGGTGACGAGGCAGGGGCAGAGGCCGGATCAGCCGGTACCGTTCAGCCACAAGCACCACGTTGAGGGGCTGGGGCTGCAGTGTCAGTACTGTCATACGACGGTTGAGGTTTCGAGCTACGCGGGGATCCCGCCGACCAAGACTTGTATGAACTGTCATGCGCAGATCTGGACGAATGCGCCGCTGCTGCAGCCGGTGCGGGATAGCTGGGCGACGGGGCAGTCGATCCAGTGGATCAAGGTGCATGACCTGCCGGATTATGTTTACTTCAATCATTCGGTCCATGTGAATAAGGGTATCGGGTGCGCGAGCTGCCATGGGCGGGTGGATGAGATGCCGCTGATGTATATGGAGAATTCGCTGCAGATGGAGTGGTGTCTGGACTGCCATCGCAACCCGGCGAAAAATCTGCGGCCTACTTCTGAGATCTACAACATGGCGTGGCAGGGGCCTTCGAGTGGACAGCCGGTGTATTGCGCGCCTACGGGTAAGGGCGGGGCTACGGCGCAATCGGCCAGCTGCATAACGAAGCAGCCTGCGGCGGGGCCGGAGATTGCGTTTGCGCAGGGGCCGACGTCGCTGGGCGAGTCCGGGACTCGTCTGGAGCCGCGTTCTGAGTTGAAGCAGGGCGGGACGGCGGGTCAGGCTTTGCCGATGATTCCGATCTCCGCGCCGTACCAGACGTTCAAAACCCAGATGGACCTGGGGCGTTACCTGACGGCGCAGTACCATATTCGACCGCCGAACGAGCTGACAAGCTGCGAGACATGCCACCGATGAAGACGACCGACATGGAACAGAAGACTGGAAGCAGCGCGACGGTTGTGACCGAGATTGCGCCCGCGAAGCTGACCTTGGCCGAGGTGCGGGCGAAGCTGGATGGCACGCGCGGCAAGCGGTTCTGGAAGAATCTGGATGAGCTGGCGGATGAGCCGGGCTTCCAGGCGATGCTGGCCGAGGAGTTTCCGCGGCTTTCGGGTGCGGAGCCGAGCGAGTGGGTCGATGCGGTGAGCCGGCGCGGCTTTATGAAGGTGATGGGCGCGTCGTTTGCGCTGGCTGGGCTGGCGGGATGCACGAAGCAGCCGGATGAGCCGATCTTTCCGTATGTGAAGGCGCCTGAGGATCTGATCCTCGGCAAGCCGATGTACTTTGCTACGGCGCATCCGTTTCCGACCGGGGCGATTCCAGTGCTGGTGAAGTCGGATGCATTCCGGCCGATCAAGGTGGACGGCAATCCGGACCATCCAATGGCGAAGGGCAAGTCCGATGCGATGACGCAGGGGACGCTGCTGGATCTGTACGATCCGGACCGTTCGACGCGGGTTCTGTATCGTGGGCAGGCGGGCGATTGGGCTGAGTTTCAGGAGGCTTTCGCGAAGGCGGCGAAGGCGAGCAGCGGCGGGCAGGGGATTTACTTTTTGTCGGAGACGATTACTTCGCCGACGCTGGCTGCGCAGTGGAAGCAGGTGCAGGCGAAGTATCCTGCGGCGAAATTAGTTCAGTGGGATGCGGTCAATCAGGATTCATCGCGGGCGGCTTCGAAGGCGGCGTTCGGCAGCTATATGGACGCGCAGTACAGGCTTGAGAATGCGGACGTGATTCTGTCGCTCGATGCGGATTTTCTGGGTGGGATTGCGCATCCGGGCTTCTTGCCGCTGGCTGCGGCGTATGCGCAGCGGCATCGGTATGTTGAAGGCCAGACGATGAACCGGATGTATGTCGTCGAGACGATGGCGACGGTGACCGGGTTCAAGGCGGAGCATCGGCTGGCAGTGAAGCCGAGCGAGCTGGTCGCGTTTGCGAATGCGCTGGCGAGTGGGTCTGCGGCGGGCTTGTCGAATCCGGACCAGCAGAAGATCTGCACCTCGCTGTTGAAAGATTTGAAGGCTGCGGCTGGCAAGTGTGTCGTGATTCCGGGTGAGCAGGCTCCGGCGTCGGTGCATGCTGCGGCGTATGCGCTGAATGCGGCGTTGGGCAATGTCGGCAAGACGGTGGTGTATACGGAGACGGTGAATCCGCTGCCTTCGGAGCAGAATGCGGAGTTTGCTTCGCTGGTTGCCGATATCAATGCAGGTAAGGTTCAGTGGCTGGTGATGCTGGGTGTGAATCCGCTGTACTCGGCGCCGACTGATCTTGAGTTTGCCGCCGCGTTCAACAAGGTTCCGAACACGGTGCATCTGGGTTCGCATGTGGATGAGACCGGCGCGCTTTCTGTGTGGCACATCAACAAGACGCACTACCTCGAGAGCTGGTCGGATGCGCGGGCGTATGACGGGACGATCTCGATCGTTCAGCCGATGATTGCGCCGATGTATGGCGGCCACAGCGCGCATGAGGTGCTGCAGGCGCTGCTGGATAATCCTGAGTTGAGCGCGTTCGATGCGGTGCAGGCGAATGCGAAGACTTATATCAAGGGCGACTTCGCTGCGGCCTGGCGCAAGGCTCTGCATGACGGCTGGGTGGATGGGACGGCGTTTACTGCGAGCAGTGCATCGCCTAAGGGTGGAGCTTCGCAGGGTATGGCTGCACCGGCTACGCCTGCTGGATCGTATGAGGTTTCGTTCCGGGCTGATCCTTCGTTGTACGACGGGCGGTTTGCGAATGTGGGCTGGCTGCAGGAGCTGCCGAAGCAGATTACGAACCTGAGCTGGGACAACGCTGCGCTGATGAGCCTGGCGACGGCGGAGACGCTCGGAGTCGACCAGAGCGATGCGGTCGAGATCGATGTGAATGGTCGCAAGCTGATTGCGCCTGCGCTGGTGGTTCCAGGACATGCGGATGGCGCGGTGACGGTGCATCTTGGATTTGGACGGCGCGTGGAGGCTGGACGCGTAGGCGGTGGCGTGGGCTTCAACGCTTACTACCTGCGCACGGCTGGCGCGCCGAGCTATGCGGTCGGCAAGATTGCGAAGACCGCAGGGACGTACGACATATGCGTGACCAAAGTGAACTCGATCGAGCATCGTGGTGCGTTTGCGCAGCAGGATCTGAACGATAAAAAGTACGACAAGGATGGGACCTACTCGCTGCCTGGGCATGAGGCGATGGAGCGGGCGATCATTCGCTATGCGACGCTCGAAGAGGTGAAGGCTAACCCCAACTTCGCGCATGAGAACGAAGGCGATGTGAAGGGCGCGCTGATCAATAAGGTCGGCTACGCGCCGCTGGGTGAGCAGCCGACCAAGGACGAGAGCTTCTTCCCGGATGCGTGGCGGTACGACCACAAGGATGTGTCGTCGGGCGTGATCCAGAACAAGTGGGGCATGGCGATCGACCTGAACTCCTGCGTGGGCTGCAACGCCTGCGTGGTGAGTTGCTATGCGGAGAACAATATTCCGGTGGTGGGGCGCGAGCAGGTGAAGGTTGGCCGGAACATGCAGTGGCTGCGCATCGATACGTACTTCGAGGGCGACCTGCATGCTCCGCGTGCGCATTTCCAGCCGATGGCCTGCCAGCATTGCGAGAACGCCGGATGCGAGCAGGTTTGCCCGGTGGGCGCGACGGTGCATACGCCCGAGGGGCTGAATTCGATGGTGTACAACCGCTGCGTAGGTACGCGGTATTGCTCGAACAACTGCGTGTACAAGGTGCGGCGGTTCAACTTCCTGCTGTACTCGGATTACGACACGGAGAGCCTGAAGTTCTCGCGCAACCCGGACGTGACGGTTCGTTCGCGCGGCGTGATGGAGAAGTGCAGCTACTGCGTGCAGCGCATTGAGGCGGTAAAGATCGAGGCGGACAAGGAGAATCGTCCGATCCGCGATGGCGAGATTGTGACGGCTTGCCAGCAGGCCTGCCCGACTTCGGCGATTTCGTTTGGCAACTTGAACGATCCGAACTCGGCTGTCTCGAAACACAAGGCGACGGAGCGCGACTACCAGGTGCTGGCGGACCTGAACTACAGGCCACGCACGACGTATACCGCCGGCGTCATCAACCCGAATCCGGAGCTCGCATAATGGCGACGAAATCTCCATTGCAGGATCCCAAGGGCGGCCCGGTCGTCGATCCGATGATCGATCCGCGCACCGGCGAATACGCCGTTATCGCACCGGGACACAACTTCAAGTCGGTGACGCAGATGATCGCGGACATCGTGCTGACGACGGATACGCCGCTGGGCTGGATCGGCGGGCTGATCGTGGCCGGCGGCATCGCCTGCCTGGTTGTGGTCGCGCTGACCTGGCTGTTCCTGAAGGGCGTAGGAATCTGGGGCGTTACGATTCCTGGCGCGTGGGGATTCGCGATCATCAACTTTGTGTGGTGGATCGGTATCGGCCACGCGGGCACGCTGATCTCTGCGATCCTGCTGCTGTTCAAGCAGAGCTGGCGCAACTCGATCAATCGCTTCGCTGAGGCGATGACGATCTTCGCGGTGTGCTGCGCGGGTATCTTTCCGCTGATTCACGTGGGGCGTCCGTGGGTGAGCTACTGGCTGTTCCCGTATCCGAACACGATGAATGTGTGGCCGCAGTTCCGCAGCCCACTGGCGTGGGACGTCTTTGCGGTGTCGACGTACGCGACGATCTCGGTGGTGTTCTGGTACATCGGCATGATCCCGGATTTCGGCACGATGCGCGATCGCGCAGTGCTGCCGTTCGCGAAGTATTGCTACGGGATTCTGTCGCTGGGCTGGCGCGGATCGACGCGGCACTGGATCCGGTATGAGACGGCTTCGCTGCTGCTGGCCGGCCTTTCGACGCCGCTGGTGCTCTCGGTGCATACGGTTATCAGCTTCGACTTCGCGGTGGCGGCGATGGCAGGTTGGCATACGACAATCTTTCCGCCGTACTTCGTTGCGGGCGCTATCTATTCGGGCTTCGCGATGGTGATTACGCTGGCGGTGCCGATCCGCAAGTTCTATCACCTGGAAGATCTGGTAACGCTGCGGCACCTGGACAATATGGCGAAGGTCATGTTGGGTACGGGCCTCATCGTTGGTTACGGCTATGGCATGGAGGTCTTCATGTCGTGGTACGCGGCCAGCCACTGGGAGTTCTTCATGATGTGGAACCGTATGTTCGGGCCGATGGGCTGGGCGTACTGGATGCTGATTTTGACCAACCTGGCGATTCCGCTGACGACACTTTGGTCGCGCAAGCTGCGGGTGAATGCGCTGTTCCTGTTCCTGCTGTCGTTCGTCATCAATACGGGTATGTGGTTTGAGCGCTTCGTTATTGTTGTGACCAGCCTGTATCGCGATTACCTGCCGTCGAGCTGGGGAACGTACCGCGCCACCAAGTGGGATTACATGACGTTCATTGGAACCTGGGGATTGTTTACGTTCCTGTTCCTGCTGTTTGTGCGCCTGCTGCCCATGATTCCGATGTCCGAGATACGCATGATGCTTCCGGGGACGAAGATTCACCCCGGCGGTGAAGATGCAGAAGTTGTTATTCAGGAGACCGTCTGATGCCGCCGCGCGAGGGAGTCTACGGATTATTGGCGGAGTTCAACACGCCGGGCGAGCTGGTGCACGCGACCGAACAGGCGCACCAGGCCGGATACCGCCGCATGGAATGCTACACGCCCTACCCGGTCGAGGAGGCTGCGGTTGCGCTGCGCTTCCATAAGAATCGTGTGCCGCTGGTCTGCCTGCTGGGCGGATTGATGGGCGTGACGACTGCGTTCCTGATGGAGACGTGGATCGCGGTGTGGTCCTATCCGCTGAACATTGCGGGGCGTCCGCTGTTTTCGTGGCCTGCGTTCATCATTCCGGCGTATGAGTGGACGATTCTGTTCTCCGGCCTGTCTGCCGCGTTCGGCATGATTGCGCTGAATGGATTGCCGCAGCTGTATCATCCGGTCTTCAATGCGCCGAACTTCCGCAACGGTGCTACGACGGATAAGTTCTTCCTTTGTCTCGAGGCGTACGACCCGCAGTTTTCGGCGAGTGGGACGCGGGCGTTTCTCGAACAATTTTCGCCGGTCTCTGTCGTGGAGGTGGATAACTAATGCTCCATACAGGGAACAGTAAGGCAGGGAAGAGGGAACAGGGAACAGGGAACAGAACGATGCAGCGGGCAGCGGCTCTGTGCGCGTTTGCGGCCGCGGGGCTGCTGGCGGGTTGCCGGCAGGATATGCACGACCAGCCGAAGTTTATTCCGCAGCGTGGGACGGAGTTTTATGCGGATGGGCGTTCGGCGCGGCCGCAGGTGGAGAATACGGTGGCGCGCGGCCAGTTGCACGAGGACACCTACTTCTATACCGGGTTGCAGAACGGTAAGGAGGGCGATGCGCTGCCCTTCCCGGCGACGATGGATGTGCTGGAACGCGGGCAGGAGCGGTACAACATTTATTGCACGCCTTGCCACTCGCGCGTGGGCAATGGTGCAGGCATGATTGTGCAGCGCGGGTATAGGCCTGCGGGAAATTTTCATACGCCGCGGCTGATGTCCGCTCCGCTGGGACACTTCTTTAACGTGATTACGAACGGCTATGGCGCGATGCCATCCTACGGCACGCTTGCTGCGACCGACCGCTGGGCGATTGTGGCTTATATTCGCGCGCTGCAGTTGAGCCAGGCTGCGAAGCCAGGTGATGCGGCTGCCGGTGCGCAGGTGGATTCTCTCTCCGATGTTGCCGAGCGGCAGGGCTTGCCCGCCAATTTTGGCAGCGACTGGGGGCTTCCGGCAACGGCTGCCTATGGCACGCCGAACAATCAGGACAACGGCATTCCCGGCGAGGCAGTGACCGCGAGCAGGACGAGTTCTGCCGGACCGAATACACCTCCGGCTCCGAAACAGACACAGTCAAACCCCGCGCCGTAAGTGGGCGCAGAAGCAACGTGCACGAGCGAACGCGCAGCAGGCACCAAGATACGATCATGATTCACGAAAGCCGATAAAGAATGTCATCTGCACACGAACATCACGGGGAACACCATAGCCACGATCACCACGGGCCGAGGGCTCTGCCGGCGACGCTGAGTGCGCCACCCGCGCTGGCGGCGTGGCGGATTCGTCTGCTGACGATTGCGGCTGTGTTCGCGCTGCTCACGCTGGCGTTTGCGTTTACGCATGAGGGCCGCAACCACATCATCCGCGCCTACCTGATGGGCTACATGACCAGCTTCAACCTGGCGGGCGGCGGCCTGATCCTGCTGATGCTGCAGTATGTGACGGGCGGCAAGTGGGGCCTGCTGCTGCGGCGTCCGCTTGAGGCGATGTCGCGGACGCTTCCGCTAGTCGCGGTATTTTCGATCCCAATCCTGATTCCCTTCCTGGGCAAACATCTCTATCAGTGGGTGAAGTTTCCAGATGTGCAGTCGACCAACGACGCGCTGGCGAATGGCTGGATCAATAAGGAGCAGGCGCTGACCGCGAACTTCAAGCGGCCGATGCTGAATCCTCATGCGCTGGTGGTCGAGACGATTATCATCTTCGCCGTGCTGATCACGTTCATGCTGCTGCTGAATCGCTGGTCGCTCGAGCGCGATGCGGATCCTGCAGCAGGTACGCAGGCCAGCTTCGATTACTGGCGGACCAAGTTTGAAAACCTGAGCGGGCCCGGAATCCTGATCTACGTGATCCTGCTGACGCTGGGCGCGATTGTCTGGATCAAGGCGCTGGACGTGACCTGGTACTCCTCGATCTGGGGATTGCAGTTCCTGGTTGCACAAGGATACGGCGTGCTTGCGCTGGGGATTCTTACGGTGATCCGGCTCTCGCGTTATGAGCCGATGAAGACCATGCTGCGCACCACGGAGCAGCACGATCTGGGCAAGTTCCTATTCGCGTTCGTCATGCTGAACATCTACCTGACGTTTGCGGAGTTTTTGATTATCTGGTCCGGCAATATTCCCGATGAACTGCCGTGGTACCTGAACCGCATTCATGGCGGATGGTGGACGATCTGTACGCTGGACTTCGTCTGCCACTGGCTGATTCCGTTCTGCCTGCTGCTCTCGCGCGATCTGAAGCGGAACAAACAGAAGATGATCTGGATCACCAGCTTCATGCTGTTTGCGCGGCTGGTGGACATGTTCTGGCTGATCGAGCCGAACTTCCGCGGCGCGGCCGGCAACCTGGTGGGTGAGCCGTTGAGCATTCTCGCCTACATCACTGTGCCGGGTACGGTGCTGGCGTTGTGGGGAGCCTATTACGTTACGCAACTGATGGCGCGTCCGTTGATCGTCGTCAACGATCCGCACTTTGAAGAAATGCTGGAGCCGGAACATGCACACTGAAGGCCATGACATGGGCAAGGATGCTGTCGGCAATACGCCGCCGGCGGCTGAGGCGCCGAAGTTCGATGCCGAGCATCCGGGCTATGAGACAACCGACGCCAACGTTGGTGGCGTAGCTGTCTTTCTCGCGGGATTGTTCGGTACGGTGATCGTGTTCTTCTTCGTCTGCTACGCGATGGGCAGGATCATCAACAATCTTTGGATCAAGCAGGATGGCGCTCCGACCAAGTGGACGCTGGCAGCCGGCGCGCCGCCTCCAGGCAAGGGCGCTAACCTCAGCAGCAACTCTGAGATCGAGCAGCAGCAGCTTCGCCAGGTTGTCTCGAACTTCCCGGAGCCGCGGCTGGACATCGACGATGGACTGCAGGCGACGGCGGACCTGCATGCGCGGGAAGATCTTCTGCTGAACTACACCACCAAGGTGGACGGGCAGCCGGGAACGATCCGCATTCCGATTGAGCGCGCGATGCAGTTGATTGCGGAACGTGGACTTCCGGTGGTGAGCCAGACCGCAACGGCCGCGCCCACGACGACGGTTGCGTATGCTGACAAGCCCAAGGTTCGCGAGGCGCTGACGACCGGCTTTGCGCGTACTGGTTTTGAATTGACGACGATTGAAGAGCGTCAGCAGAAGATGAACTTCAACAAGGCATCCGGCGAGGGGTCGGAGAAGTAGATTTTCAGCAACTGTTTGGACAGAGGGAAGGCATGACGCAGGAGCAGCCAATTCGACGGACGAAGGCGCGGGGGATTTTTGCGCTTGCTGTCTGCTGCGCGTTCTCCGCTTCGCTGTTGAGTCTGCCTGGCAGAGCACAGGTTTCAAGCTACGGCGACAAGGAGACTGGCCAGAACGCCGGCGACCAGTTGCCGACTGTGCTGCAGAAAGTCCAGGTGGAGCAGCATCTGAATCAGTCGCTGCCGCTGAACGCGCAGTTCGTCGACGATACGGGCAAGCAGGTTCGCCTGGGCGACTACTTCGGTAAACATCCCGCGATTCTTTCGCTGGTGTACTACACCTGCCCAATGCTGTGTTCGGAAGAACTCGATGGGTTGGCCTCGGCGCTTGAGATGGTGAAGCTGACGCCGGGCAAAGACTTCGAGATTGTCATCGTCAGCATCGATCCGAACGACACGCCGGAGATGGCTGCGAAGAAGAAAGCCTTCTACGTAAAGCGCTATGGGCGGCCGGAGACGGCGAATGGGTGGCACTTCCTTACGGGGACGCAGGCGTCGATCGATGCTGTGACCTCGGCGACGGGATTCGGCTACCAGCGCATTCCCGGGCCGGATGGGAAGCTGGATCAGTACGCGCATGCCAGCTCGATTGAAGTGGTGACTACCGACGGCAGGCTGGCGCAGTACTACCTGGGCGTGGAGTATTCGTCGAAGGATATTCTGCTTGGGCTGATTGATGCGTCGGGCAACAAGATTGGCTCGCCGGTTGCGAATATTCTTACCTACTGCTATCACTACGATCCGCAGACCAACAAGCACTCACTGAAGGTGGTGCGCGTGGTGCAGGTGGGCGGCATGCTGACGGTTGTAAGTCTCGGCAGCTTTATGTTTTTGATGTTCCGGCGAGACTTCCGGCTTGGCCGGGAGCACGACGACCTGACCGGCAGGAAAACGGATGACAGGCTTGAAAAGGACGAAGGGTAACGATGGGAATTAGTCCAGTCTTATGGCAGTTTTTGGTGAAGTGGCTCACCGCCTCCGCGCTGTTTCCGCGCGAAGCGTCGACCATTGCGCCCTACATGGACGAGCTGTACTTCTTCCTGCTGGGCATGACGCTGACCGGCCTGGTGCTGGTGGGCGCGATCCTGTTTACGTTCTCGCTGCGGTATCGCAGGTCGGTGCATCCGGTGGCGACGCAGATCGAAGGCTCGACGCTGCTGGAAGCGACGTGGACGATTATTCCGCTGGCGATCTTCCTGGTGACGTTTGTATGGGGTGCGCTGCTGTATTTCCGCATCTACAATCCGCCGGTGAACTCGATGAACATCTATATCGTGGGCAAGCAGTGGATGTGGAAGGCGGAGCATCCGGGCGGGCAGCACGAGATCAATGCGCTGCACGTTCCGACAGGCCAGCCGATCCAGTTGACGATGATCTCGCAGGACGTGTTCCACAGCTTCTCGATTCCGGACTTCCGCATCAAGCGCGAGGTGATTCCGGGACGCTATTCGACGGTATGGTTCGAGGCGACGACGCCTGGCACGTATCACATCTTTTGCACGCAATACTGTGGAACGAATCACTCGCAGATGATTGGTGAAGTGACGGCGCTTTCACCGGACGACTATCGCAAGTGGACGCAGGAGTCGACCAGCGGGATGTCGCTGGCGCAGAATGGCGAGCGGCTCTTCGCCAGCATGGGCTGCAACTCCTGCCACTCGGGCACGGCTGCCGCGCGCGGGCCTAACCTTGCTGGCGTCTACGGGTCTAAATTGCAGCTGGCGAACGGCTCGCAGGTACAGGTGAACGAGGCGTACCTGCGTGATGCGATCCTGAATCCATCGCAGCACGTGACGGCCGGCTTTGCACCGATCATGCCGACGTACCAGGGCCAAATCAGCGAAGATGGCCTGATCGATCTGGTGGAATATTTGAAGACCTTGAACACGAACTACCGTGTGCAGCAGACGCTGACCACATCGCAATCCGAACAAGCGGCGCCTCCGGCGTCGGGGGTGGTAAAACCATGAGCGCATCCAGTACAACAATTTTGAACCTGCCGGACCAGAGTACGGCGCAGGTCCCGAAGAAGAATTTCATCACCGCGGAAAACGGCCTGTTGAGCTGGCTGCTGACGGGCGATCACAAACGCATCGCGATGCTCTACCTGATCTCGATCACGTTCTTCTTCTTTATCGGCGGTGCGTTCGCTGGGCTGATTCGCCTGGAGTTGCTGACGCCGCAGCCGGACCTGGTCGCCTCTGATACGTACAACAAATTCTTCACCATGCATGGCATCATCATGATCTTCCTGTTCCTGGTGCCGTCGGTTCCGGCGACGCTGGGCAACTTCCTGATCCCGATCATGCTGGGTGCGCGCGATCTAGCGTTCCCAAAGATCAACCTGCTGAGCTGGTATCTGTACCTGATCGGCGGTACGCTGACGCTGGCCGCGCTGGTGCTGGGCGGAGTCGATACGGGCTGGACGTTCACTACGCCGCTCTCGACGCATTACCTCAACACGCACGTCATAACGACAGCGACGGCGATCTTCGTCGCGGGATTCAGTTCGATCTTTACCGGGCTGAACTTCATCGTGACGATCCACCGCATGCGGTGCCCTGGCATGACGTGGTTCCGCATGCCGCTGTTCGTGTGGTCGCACTACGCGGCGTCGATCCTGATGGTGCTGGGTACGCCGGTTCTGGCGATTGCGATTGTGCTGGTCGCGCTGGAGAGGCTGGTTGGCATCGGAGTCTTCGATCCTGCGAAGGGCGGCGATCCACTGCTCTTCCAGCATCTTTTCTGGTTCTACTCGCACCCGGCCGTCTACATCATGATTTTGCCGGGCATGGGCGTCATCTCTGAAGTCATCAGCACATTCAGTCGTAAGCGTGTGTTTGGATATACGGCGGTTGCGTTCTCGTCGGTCGCTATTGCGCTGTTCGGATTTTTCGTCTGGGAGCACCACATGTTCATCATGGGTGTTTCGAACTATTCGGCGCTGGTCTTCTCGCTGCTGACGATGCTGGTCGCAGTGCCTTCGGCGATCAAGATCTTCAACTGGGCGTTCACGCTGCAGAAGGGTTCGATCACCTTCGAGACGCCGATGCTGTATGCGTTTGGCTTCATGGGGCTGTTCACCATCGGCGGCTTGACCGGAGTCTTTCTCGGTTCGCTGGGCATGGATATTCACCTCACGGAGACCTACTTCATCGTGGCGCACTTCCACTTTGTGATGGTGGGCGGAATGCTGATGGCGTTCCTGGCGGGTGTGCACTTCTGGTGGCCTAAGATGACGGGTCGCATGTATCCCGAAGCTATCTCGAAGCTGGCCGCAGTAGTTACGTTCATCGGCTTCAACCTTACTTTCCTGCCGCAGTTTATCCTCGGCTATCTGGGAATGCCGCGCCGCTACCATGCGTATCCGCCGGAGTTCCAGGTGCTGAACGTCCTATCGACGGCGGGCGCAACTGTGCTTGGCGTTGGCTACCTGCTGCCGATTCTGTACCTGGCCTGGTCGCTGAAGTATGGCGCGGTGGCGGGCAACAATCCGTGGCAGGCCACGGGGCTGGAGTGGCAGATTCAGTCGCCTCCGCTGACGGAAAACTTTACGGAAATTCCAATCATGGATCACGAAGCCTACGACTACGAGTGGCTTGCACACCAGACCGAACACGAGGTGACCGTTGGATAACTCCATCGCAGCTCACGAGCCCTTGATGCCGCACGAGTCCGCGGTTCACGAACCGGCGCACCACGAGCACCCGCACGTCTATGTGCCGCAGCATCGCCACCACTTTGAGACGGAAGAGCAGCAGCGCGAGGCGGGCAGCTTCGGCATGTGGCTCTTCCTGCTGACCGAGATCATGTTCTTCGGCGGCATGTTCTTCGCCTACCTGCTGCTGCGCAATTGGTACTACGACGCTTTCGTCGCAGCATCCAATCAGCTGAGCGTGCCGCTCGGCGCTGCCAATACGGCGATCCTGATCAGCTCAGGCTTCTTCATGGCGCTGGGTGTATGGGCTGCGGAGGTTCGCAAAAAGGGCCTGCTCGTCCTTTTCCTGATTCTCACCACAGTCTTCGGCCTCGCTTTCCTCGGCATCAAGTCGGTTGAATACCACGAGAAATACGAGAAGCACCATGTACCCGGGCTGAACTATGACGTCTCCCAGTTCGTCAATCCATCCGCGTACGGCCTGAAGGAAAAGCCCCTGTCTCCGGACATGGCGCAGCACACGCAGCTGTTCTTCTTCCTCTACTTCGCGATGACCGGCATGCATGCGCTGCACATGATCATCGGCATCGGCCTGCTTGCATGGCTGCTGTTACGTGCGAATCGCGGAGAATTCAGTGCCGGGTATGTCGCACCGATTGAAAACTTCGGTCTGTACTGGCACTTTGTCGATATTGTCTGGCTCTTCCTGTTTCCCTTGCTGTACCTGATCAATCGTCACCCTTTGAAGTAGGGAAGAGCAGCGGGCGTGGACCCGCGCAACGCAAGGCTGCGGGCATCCGCACTGGCACACACCGCACCCGCATACAGGACCAAGGAGCACCGCATGAGCGACCACCATCAGCACGACGCCGCGAACATCACCAACCCGGAGCATGCCGAGCATCACATTGTCACGCCGCTGCAGTACTCGTTCGTGTTTCTTACTCTGTTGATTGGCACGGCGCTGACCGTGGTTGCGGCGGATATCGACCTCGGGGTCTTCAATCCCGTCATCGCGCTGGGCATTGCCAGCTTCAAGGCCGTCGTGGTCATCCTGTTCTTCATGCATGTGAAGTATCAGTCGAACCTGATCAAGATGACGGTCGGCGCTGGCTTCTTCACGTTCCTCGTGCTGATTACGATGACGCTGTCGGACTATATCAGCCGGGCGTGGGGCCTCTGGTAGGTCCATCGCAGGAGTGAGGCGAATTGATCCGGGCATTGTTTGTCTGCAGCCGAAATAAGCTGCGCAGCCCGACGGCTGAGGCTACATTTTCGGGCCACGCTGGCGTTGAAGTTATGTCGGCGGGGACGGATGCGGATGCGGACAATCAAGTGTGTGCTGACCTGATCCAATGGGCAGACATTGTCTTCGTGATGGAATCGCGCCATCGCAGTAAGCTCAACCGGATGTTTGGGCCGATCCTGCGAAATAAGCGCATCGTCGTTCTCGGTATCCCCGACAAATTTAGTTACATGGACGATGCCCTGATTGCGATGCTGCAAGAGCGCGTGCCGAAGTCCCTACATTGAGTTAGGCTCGAGCGCGTGCTGCAGCGATTCCTCCATGCGCCTATATCGATAGGTGTGCACGTATGATTGAGTTCCCATGAAACCCAGCAGTCGCAGCAAGTCTTTCTGGATGATTCTGTTCCTCGCCGCTGCGGTTGCCATCGGCGGAGGGCGCATGTGGCGTACGAAGCAGCCGGGCGCTCTTGTTCCCATCGGAGAGCGGAGGGAGCAGGCCCCGCTAGCGATTCACCTGCTCAACGGCGCTACCTGGAGGGTTGCCGATCATCGCGGGCAGATCATCCTCATCAATTACTGGGCGACGTGGTGCGGGCCTTGTCGCGAGGAGCTGCCTGGTCTGGTTCGGCTGGCGCAGGAGAGTGACCCGCACGAGGTCGCGATCGTCGGCGTGGCGTTCGACTCCGGAGCGAATGCACAGAACGACGTCCGCAGCTTTGTCCAACGATTCCGGATACCGTATCCAACGGCTCTTCCTGACGCCGCGATGCGGGAGCAGGTCGGTGACCTTGCTCTGCCCACAACAATCCTTCTCGACAAGCACGGGCGCGTCGCCCGCAAGTATAACGGAGCGACGGAGCGCGACGACTTCGCAACAGATATCGCTACGCTGCTGCGCGAGAACTGAGGGCGTCGAGTTGTCCGTTCGGTTTTCACGAGGAGCGAATGCTGCTATGAAGTCGGTTGCCTTGTTCTAGGGACTCACACTTTTTTGCTGCAGCCAGCTTCGCAACGCTGGCTCCTGTGCCGCGCGTAGATGAATACATTCGTTGATGCGATCAAGGGACTGGCGCAGCGCGCGGGGCGACGTTCCAGCATCGTGACCGCGAAAAAACAGGGCTACCTCGTCGCGCCGCTCTACGGTGCAGAATGACCCCGCAGCAGCGACAATGCGTGCGCCGGAGCTCGACGTCGCCTTGCGCAGGATCTCCGGCCAATGCTGCTGCACATATTCCCAGGCCTGATCCTGCGTCTGACGCCGCTCGAGCATCTGGGCCATCAGCGTCGAGCTATCCTGGCTGCGCACGGCATTGGAGAGCGCAAAGTCCAACGTCTTCGCTACCATGTCCGCACTTTCAAAGCGCGTCAATGAGTTCATCGCTTCCTGCTGCAGGCGTGGATCCGCAGTGTTCGACGCCACCTTCATCAGCCGGTCATACATCGCCGCATCGCCCGTGGTCGTCGCGAGTGCCACTGCGGCATCGGCAAGCGTCGGATCAGCCAGCTTCTTCTTCGCGAAGATGCGTTGCGTCATCGTCTCCGCATCCGCCAGCACGCCGGGATCGTGCGCGTGGCCCAGCATCTCGAACAGCGCCTCTCGAAGCTGCGCGTGATCCGGTGATTCACGACGCGGCTTATCCATCGCTGCGAGAACCGGAGAGAAGTTGCGGCGAAGGATTGCGTCGATGCTACGCCGGTCCTCCTCCGTCGCAATTTCGGATTCGACCGTGTCGACGTCGCTCAACGCCAGGCTCATGACCTTCGCACTTGGATCCTGCTTCAGGGTGAAGACGAGATTCAGAAATTTGCCTACGTCGTTCTGTCCTGCGCGCACCAGGGCCCACTGATCGCCCACAAGACTGATGCGCTCCGCAACAGAGAGGCCGGCCGAGGCTGTACCTTCCACTTGCTCTAACAAGGGTGGCAGATATTCCGTCCGGTAGTAGCCTTTGCTCTCTGCGTTTGCATCGCTCTTGAGCGGCGGTAGATTCGTCGCTGCATCTGAAGTGGCTGGAATCAGCAAGGTGCACGGCTGGCCAGTGAAGCAGAGAGGTATGGTCCACGCCTGCTTTGCACTCGATGGCACCGACGAAGTTCCAGCGATCAAAAATCGTCGTTGCAAAGCTTGTACGCCTGCACCGGCGTTCGCGAGCGTTACGAGCGGTACGCCTGGCTGATCGACGAAGCTGCGCATCACCCTATCCACTGGAAACCCGCTGGCCCTCGTCTCCGCATCCCAGAGATCCTCCGCGGTCGCACTCCCGTAGGCATGCGCGGCGAGATACGCCTGCAGGCCTTTGCGGAAGGCCTCTTCCCCCACCCAATGCTCGACCATCGCAATGACCGCGCCCGCCTTGCCGTATGTGATGTCGTCGAACAGTTCATCGATCTCGGCGGGCGTCTCCGCGCGCGTGCGGATCGCATGCGTGGAGCTGCTGGCATCGCGGTCCATGGTGTGCTCTTTGTCGAGCGCGTCGTCGTCGGGCACACCCCACTGCGGCTTCCAGCTCGCAGTGGCCTTCGATTCCATCCACGTGGCGAAGCCCTCGTTGAGCCAGATGTCGTTCCACCACGCCGGTGTCACCAGGTCGCCAAACCACTGGTGCGAGAGCTCGTGCGCTATCGTTTCGGCGACCTGTTTTCGCGCACTGAGATCGTCATCCTTCTTGTCGATCAGCAGATCGGTCTCGCGAAAGGTGATGCATCCAAAGTTCTCCATCGCACCCGCGTCGAAGTCGGGAATGGCGATCAGGTCGAGCTTAGCCAAGGGATAGCGGATGCCGAAGTATTGGTTGTAATAGTGGAGGTCCCACTTCGCCGCATCGAGCGCAAACTTCGTCATTGCGATCTTGTCCGGTGTGGCGCAGGCGCGTATCTTGATGCCGTCCTGCTTGCCCTCCGAGCATTGAAAGTCGCCCACTAGCCACGCCACGAGATAGGTAGACATCTTCGGCGTGGTGGCAAATGCGATGGTATGTTTTCCGGCAACGGGCCCCGGGGTATCGGAGATGGGCTGCGTGTTGGAGATGGCGGTATCGCCTGCCTCGATCACCAGCGATACGTTGAACGTTGCCTTCAGCGCCGGCTCGTCGAAGCTGGGGAAGGCGCGCCGCGCATCGGTAGATTCAAACTGTGTAACGCCGTAGGCGCGCTGCCTGGTGCGCGAGAGATAAAATCCGCGCAGCTTGTCGTTGAGGATGCCGGTGTAGGCAATCTCCAGCGTGATCGGTCCCGCCGGAAGTTCTTTTGCGAACGCGAATGTGGCCTGCTGCTTTTCTGGATCGAGGGTGACGGTGGCGATTTGCGAAGATGCGATGGAGTCGCCCACTCGCGCCCGTACGGATTGGAATTCGATCTCCGCTGCATTGAGCGAAATTCTGTTGGCCGGTGCATCGAGCACGATGTCGATGGTCTCGCTGCCTGTAAATCGTGCCTTCGCGAGATCCGGTGTGAGGGTCAGCGCGTAGTGTTCGGGCCGCACGCCGCCGGGAAGCCGCTGCGCCTGCGCGCCATTGGAGCAAAGTAGACCGAGAATAATGAGCGCACGACGGAGAAGGATCACTGCATACCAGCATACAAAGGGAGTAAGGCCGCATCGGATGTTCCGAAAGAAAAGCCTTAGAGCGGGGGCGTGAACGATGTGCGCGGGAAAAGAAAAGGTTCATTTAAGGCCGACCCGGCAAACGGAAATGGCATCGAACAAGAGATGAGCTGCGGCTCGCTGCGAGGCGACGTTGCGGCAAATGCACGACGGAACGAGAAAGAGGACGCGATGAAGAAGATCACGACATCAACACGAATTTGCAGCACAGGCAGCGCGGTATTGCTTGGGTTGGCGATGCTTGCGGGCTGCGAATCGCAGCAGGATAAAGCCATCGACACGGCGAAGAAGCAGGCCGCCGCGACCGGGCAGGCGCAGCAGGTGGTCTCCGTCGATAAGAACGGCAATACCACGACAACCACAGTTCAGCCTCCAGCAGCAGGACAGACAGCGCAGGCTGTAACCACGACCACCACTCCAGCGACCACACAGCCTGCGGCCCCCAATGCAGCTCCAGCTGCGGCTCCGAGTGGTCCGACGTACGCGAACGGTTCGCCTGCACCCCAAGGTGCGCAGCCCGGAGGCGCGCCCGTCATCCGTCCTGCAGATGTCAACGTTCCCGCGGGCACGCAGCTGACGATCCGCATCAACGAGAGCATCAACGTGAAGAACACGGCACCGGGCACCCGTTTTGATGGGGAGCTTGCGGAGTCGTGGCGCGACGCCAACGGCCGCGTCGTTCTTCCCAAGGGCACACCCGTAGGTGGCATCGTCGACGAATCGCACCGCAGAGGACACTTCAAAGGCGCATCGATCCTGGAGCTCCGCCTGACCTCGTTGACCCTGAATGGGACGCGCTATCCGCTGGAGACGCGCGACATTCGCGAGACCAAGAAGGGCAAGGGCAAGCGCTCGGCAGCCTTCATTGGCGGCGGCACTGGGCTGGGAATGCTGATCGGGGGCATCGCCTCCGGCGGTACTGGCTTGTTGATCGGCGGACTCGCTGGCGGCGGTGCAGGCACGGCCGCGGCGGGCCTGACCGGTAATCGCGACCTCGTTATTCCTGCCGAGTCCATCGTCCACTTCCGCCTTGCGGACGACCTGACACTCGCGGGATAACGTTTCTGGATCGCAATGCGAATGAGTATTGACGCGAAGGGCTCAGTGAAGTCGCTGGGCCTTTCGTGCGTCCGGCTGGAGATGGTCTTTGACGAGCGTGATGACTTGCTGTTGCACATCGTCTTCAAAGCCAAAGCCGGCTAGCCAGTGCACGTGGGGGTCTTTGCGGAACCAGGTTAGCTGGCGTTTAGCGTAGTTGCGATGGCCTTGCGCCGTTGAGGCCATCGCGTCATCGCGCGTCATCTCACTGCGCAGCACAGCCAGGGCCTGCGCGTAGCCGAGCGATGTGAGCGGCCGGCAATCGAAGCCGTAGCGTTCGACGAGTCGCGTCGTCTCTTCTACAAGGCCGATGTCGAACATCTCTCTTGCGCGGCGATTGATGCGGTCATACAGCGCGGCGCGTGGTGGATTCAGGCCCAGCCGCAGCACACGATATCCAGTGAGCGGATCGCGCGGCTGCTGCCACTGCTCCGTGATGGGCTGTCGAGCGGCCAGCGTCACCTCGATCGCGCGGATCAGCTTTGGCGTGTCGTTGGTGTGGATCTTCGCTGCTGCCGCAGGGTCGAGACGCGCGAGAATGCGATGCAGCTTTTGCGGATTCTGCGCGGCGCGCTGCCGAAGTTTCTCGCGCAGCACGTCGTCACGCTGCGGCGCGGCGAAGAGGCCATCCAGCAGCGCGCGAAGATAGAGCCCTGTTCCCCCGGCGACGATGGGGACGCGTCCGCGCTCGCTGATGCCTGCAATGGCTTCGCGCCCCAGGCGCAGGTAGTCGCCCGCGGTACACGGCTGATCGGGCGTAAGAATGTCGACCAGATGATGCGGCGCGCGTGCACGTTCCTCGAGCGTCGGCTTGGCCGTGCCGATCTCCATTCCGCGATAGACAGCGACGGAATCGCAGGAGATAATCTCGCCTGCAAACCTCTCCGCCAATGTGAGTGCAAGCGCCGTCTTACCGCTGGCCGTCGGCCCGCAGAGCACGATGAGAAGAGGCTCCGTGCGTTCCTGCTGCGCTACCAAAGCCGCCACCAACCGCGCGTGAAGACGTTGTGCACGCCAGCGCGCGCGATCGCAAACGCAAGCACCGCAAGCGCAAGCCAGATCAGTCCACGCGCCTGGCGACGTCGTTCGAGATGTCGAGATGATCGCATGCCGCCGAACCTACTGATGTACAGGAGTGTTGTAGTAAAAGCCGATGCGCAGCTCCAACTGCTGCCCGTGAAATTCTTTCGGCAGTTGCGGAAACTGTCCTTCGCTCGTGATCGCGTACCATGCGGCTTTATCGAGTGCCACGTCGCCGGATGTCGTCTCCAGCTTCATGTCGCCGATCTGGCCGTCGCGAAGAATGATGAAGCGGATGCCTACGATTCCGCGCTTCATCAGCGGAGGCTGCACCTCTTCCGGGATCAGGGGGTCCCAGTTGCGCTGGATGTCATTGTGCAGACGCCGCATGTAGAGGCTCGGGTCCCAGTCGCCGATGTCGGAGAGAATCTGTGCCCCCGCCTGGAGTGGACCTGCGGCACTTGGGCCGCCCGAATCCGCTCCGCTGCGTCCACTCAACGCACCGCGCATGGCGCTCTGCAGCGCGTTGTGCGCGGACTGCGCGTTTGGAGTAAGGGTGGGGCGCGGTGCAGAGGGCAGGTCGGACGAGGGCGTTGGCTTTGGCGCGGAAGGCAGAGGCATTGCGGGCTGCGGCACGGGCGGGGCCGTGTTGTGCGCCTGCTCCGGCTGCGGCGGCGGTGGCTGCTGCACCGTCGGCTGTGGTACAGGCTGCGGTCTGGGCGCGGCTTGCATCTGCTTCTGGATCTGCTGGATCACCTTCTGGTTCATCACCGGCGCAGGTCGTGGACGCGGCGGCGGCTGATTCAGGTAGGTGAGCTGCTGCTGGCGGTCGTGCTCCTTCAATACAGCGATAGGGTCGCGCAGCACAGGCTGATGAAACAAGATGCGCGGGCCGTAGAACAGGAACCAGCAGATGGCGATCCAGATGATGACCGAGATGTAGATCGACTCACGAAAGCGCGCACGCGAGCGTTCGTCATCCAGCGCATCGATCAGGTGGATCAACTCATGCTCTTCGAGCTCGCCGAAGCGTGAACTGCGAAGCTTCACCGGCTGAATTCCGCCCAAGCCCTGGATGCCCGATGTTTCAATGGGCGCCGACTGCAGAGGTTTCAGATCGCCGGGCACAGGCGGCGGGGGCGCGCCGGTAGAGCTCTGTCGCGCTGGTCCATCTGCGCCTGCGTCGTCCCGCTGATCTGGCTTGCGGCTCGGATTGGGCGTCAGTTGGAGGAAGGACATTGGCAGTCTTATGTATGACGTTGCACAGAGGTAAATCGTCGCGGAAGCGTTCGTGTCCTCTTCCGTTTCGAATGAGCGGCGAAAGGGCGCATCCCTGCCTATTTTCTCATCTTTGCTGCGCGCCCTGTGCGGCGGGAGCGGCGGAATGGATAGACTGGCTGGGTGAGCTTCGACAACGTAAAAGATGGGCAGGCGTCAACGGTTGCGCCTCCGCAGTTTCGCTCCGGCACGCGCGCGGTCGTGCTGACAATCAGCGATCGGTGCTCGCGCGGAGAGCAGAAGGACGCCTCCGGCCCCGCCGTGGGTGCGCTGCTTCATGCGGCGGGAGC
The DNA here is from genome assembly GCA_035943695.1 of Acidobacteriaceae bacterium. Classification (GTDB taxonomy): domain Bacteria; phylum Acidobacteriota; class Terriglobia; order Terriglobales; family Acidobacteriaceae; genus Edaphobacter. Next base: position 47,370 of record DASZBW010000024.1, read on the forward strand.
TGAAGTAGCTACGGAGACGCTGCCTGACGAATTGGACCAGATCGCAGCCGCGCTGCGCCATCATGCAGCAGCAGGCGTGGACCTGATCGTCACCACCGGCGGCACTGGCCTGGCGCCACGCGATGCCACTCCCGAGGCGACACGCAGCGTGTGTGATCGCTTCGTCGATGGTGTGGCGGAGCGAATGCGTACGGAGGGCGCGCGCCATACTCCGCTCGCCGCACTCAGCCGCGGCCTCTGCGGAGTGGTGGCAGGCACGGCGACGCTGGTGGTGAATCTGCCTGGCTCGCCCGCAGGCGCAACCACTTCGCTCGAAGCTGTGCTGAACCTGCTGCCGCATGCACTCGACCTGCTCGCCGGGCGCACAGGCCACTGAGGCCGAACTGACAATCGCCGTGTAGACCCGTAAACTTGTAAGGCCGTGAAAATTCACCCCGTCGTTCTGCTGCATAAGTTTAACGCGATCCTGATGGCTGCGCTGAAGCCGCTGGGCATCTGGGGCCTTGGCGGTCTCTCCTTCATCGACGCCGGGCTTTTCCCTCTGCCCACGACCATCGATGGCGTCGTGATCGGCTACGTCGCCACGGACCACGCGAAGCTGCTGCTCTATGTGCTGATGGCGTCGTTCGCGTCGGCCCTTGGCTGCCTGATTCCGTACTACGTGGGCCGCGCGGGCGGCGAACTCTTCTTGCTGAAGCGCATCAACCGCGACCGCTACGAGCGGCTGCGCGACCGCTTCGAGCGCCAGGAGTTCATGGCCATCATGATCCCCGCGATGATGCCGCCACCCATCTCGATCAAGGTGTTCTCCTTTGCCGCGGGCGTCTTCGAGATGAAGCCGCTGCCGTTTGCGACGGCCATCTTTTGCGGCAAGTTTGTGCAGTTCCTGATCTGCGGCGTCATCACGGTGGTGTACGGCCCGGAGATCGCACACGCCGGACGCCGCGCCGTGCATGACCACCTGGGCATCGTGATCGCGGTGATAGGAATCGCCGTGATCTGGATCGCGGTCTACGTTACGCGCAAGCTCTTCGCCCGGCGAGGAACCAGGTTCCCGATCGAAGAAGAGGCAGCGGATACAAAGTAGCTTCGCTCCCCTCACAGCTCGCGTTACCGCTATAAGATTTGCGAGGAATGCTGTCCTGCCGGACGGGCCCACTGCGCGTGGCGCGGTCACTTCGTGACTTTTGCCGAGTTTCGCATGGGCCTCCCGTTGGTCGGCAGAGAATTTTGCTTGCGACCATCGGGAGCACCAACGCGAAGCCCAATACAAGTCACGAAGTGACCGCCGCCCGCGCAGGGCGCCTGTCCCGCAGGACAGCAGCTAATAGTTGCTCAAAGCGTGAGGTTAGTTTGCGGTGGGGACTTTCGAACTACGCCAGCGGCTGATTGTGCTGTGCGGCTTCCATGCTCTCGGCGATCTTCGCCGCCAGCACGGGCAGGCCGAACAAAGCTCCAGCCGTCAGCGCCGTGGAGACCACATCATTGCGCAGGAAGGGAATCCCCATCGCGTAGCATTCGGCAAGCCCGGCGGGCGTATGCACGTACATCGTGCCGCGCGCCCAGACCATGAAGTTCGACAGCAGGAAGAAGGAGGCCGACGAAGCAAGCACGCCCGCAATGACGCGCAGCACGCTGGGCTTCTGCAGCAAGCCCATGCCGATCAGGCAGACCGCCGCGTACCATGCCCACGTCACCACGTAGCCGCTGATGTGGAAGGGAAAGTGGTACGCAAACGCGGTGAGGTAGAAGTCCGTGGCCGCAAGCACGGCGACCGCTCCGAGGAGCTTGGCAAAGACGTTCCAATGGCTTTCGCTGCCGGATGCTCTCCCGCGCATGCGCGAGCCGAAGAACAGCAGGCTGCCGCCCACCGCGGTGAAGTTCCACGCCGTGGTATGGAAGGCAGGCGGAAGGATGCGGCTGAGAACGGCGAGCAGAAGAACGGCGCAGGCAAGCATGGAAGACCCCTCGAAGGAAGAGACGCTGGCCTTACCGATGGTCCGGCGGCAACGTGTCATCTTCAATTCTCAGTCTTCGCAGCGGTGCGGTCAACTGCGGCGTATTCACGCCGTCAAATCCCCGAGCTTGGCGCGGCGCCTACCTGCCGCCGTCCAGCGGACGGCCGCGAAGCGCCAGGGCCGTCATGCCCACGCACAGCGCCGTCCCCAGCAGCATCAGGCTTTCCGGCTCGGGCGTAGCCGCCGGAGCGGACGCAACCGTCACGTTGTCCAGCACATTGCCCTGCTGGCTCCCGGACGAGTCGCCGCTGATGAACTTCAAATATCCCGGTGTGATCAGCGTCACCCGCTGGCCCAGGATGATGCCGGTAAGGTCATCCGTCGCGCCAAGCGTAAACGTCTGGTTGTAGCTGCCGAAGTTGACCGTGGTGGTCGCGCTGCCTCCGCGCTGGTTGCCTACGAGGTCAAAGCTGAGAAGGTAGCTTCCCGCGCCGAAGAGCATGTTCGACTGCAGCTGCCCCAGCGGGTTTCCGCCGGTGCCGTCCATGTCGATGCAGTTGCCGCTCTCCGCGCCGGCGCACAGCGCTCCCCAGCCGTTCGAAGCGCCAACGATGTCCACGTTGGTCCCATTGACCGTGCTGAAGGCTCCGGCGTTTACTACGCCCAGCGCCGTCGTGAGTTCGTCGAAGTTTTCACTCAGCAGCGTGGTGGCATGCAGCGATCCGGAGAATGCAAGCAGCACCGCAGCCAGTGTTAGAGAGAAGTTTCGCATCGGTAGTTCCTTTCCGTGTGCCATAAGAGTCTTCCGAACTTTCCCCCTGCCGAGCGTTACGCCATCGTCGCGCCGGTGGAGAGCAGCGACCGCAGCGTGAAGTCGTCGAGGAAGGTGATCTCGAAGCGGATGGACACGGTCTGTCCTAACTCCGCCGTCACGCGCAGGTGTTTGCGTCGCATGCAGAGCTCGGTGAAGGATTCGTGTCCGGACCGCGTCAGCTCCAGTCCCGTGGCAACGATGGCGGCGTAGAGATCGAGCGCGGCGCGAAGCTGCAGCTCCACGTGAAATTCCATGTTGTTCGGCGAAAGAGTCTTGCGATCGATCACCCAGCCTCCGCAGTTGGAAAACGCGGTGGCAAGACCTGGCAGCATCTGGTTGCGTTGCTCGTAGGTGAAGCCCTGGATGTCGAGAGATTCCATCGTGATGATCTATCGCCTCAGTGTGTTCATCGGAGCGAACCTGCCGCAGCGTGATAGTGTCCGTAGGTACGCCAGTCACGTGACGCTGTTGAGTCCCTCCCGGGCTCGGCAGTGCGCTCTTTATGCAGTAAATACGCGGGTTTTCGCCACACCGTGCACGCCTCGTGCATCTGCAGGGCGCAGAGGAGTGCAGCGATATCGGACACGCAAAACAGCGAGTCTTAGCTTTCCATGATGACGACAGCGAGCGACGTATCGCGGCTGTGTGTGAGCGAGATGGAAATGTGCGTGACACCGAGCTCGCTCGCTCGCGCAGCGGCCCGCCCATGCAGCGTCAGCGTAGGCTTACCACTTGGCTCGCGAGCCACCTCGAGCTCAAGCCAGCTGACGCCTTGGCTGATGCCGGTGCCCAGGGCCTTGGCGCCCGCTTCCTTGGCGGCAAAACGCGCGGCAAAACTCTCCGCTGCATTCTTCTTGCGCTGGCAGTAGGCGATCTCCGCAGGCGTAAAGACGCGCGCGAGAAAACGTTCGCCGAAGCGGGCGATACTCTGTTCGATCCGTGCGATCTCGATCAGATCCGTGCCCACGCCGACGACCATGCGGATAACCTTTCAGAGACATTGCGCTGAGCCGGAGACGTCTATCGAATCGCCCGGGCCCGCAAACGACGAAAAGCCCAAAGCGGGCTTTTCGTCGAATGGTATTAGCCGACGTACTACGGTTGAATTACCTGCGTGGCATGCGCTCCGTTGGCCACGGCCACCAGGCAGGAAGGCTGCCCGGAACCGTTGAACGGCGAGTTCTGCACGGGATCGAAGGTGCCTGTATTCGGGTTCAGGCGCTCGCCGCTTACCGAATTGTCCTGGCTGTTCGAGGTGTAGAGGAACGTGCCCAGCGCGGGATCGATCGTCGCGCAGGTCGGGCTTACGCCAACCTTGGTTCCCTGAATACCGCCGCTCGCCGAAGGCGTACCGGTGGATGAATCGATCGCATAGCCTGTAATCGTGCTGGAGTTGAAATTGACAACGTAGAGCAGCTTGCCCGCCGGATCCACCTTCACATCGACAGGATAGAGTCCGGTCTGGAACGGCCCGTTGATCATCGCGAGCAGCGAGCCATCCGGCCGCACGTTGTAGCCGATCAGGTAATTATCCCGCTGATCCGTCACATACACGAAGCGCGAGGTCTGTTCTTCGGCGATTGCACTGGGAATGCCGGCTACCGGGAAGCCCGTCGCCACGGTAACGCCGCCGACGTTTGCGATAGTCGTTCCGGGTACAGGGGTCAGCGCGCCGGTCGTAGTATTTTGCGCGAAGCCGAGAATCTGCGCGCTGGTGGGAGTCTCCTGGTCCACGACGTAGACGAAGTGGTTGAAGTAGCTCACCGACACGGCGACCGGGCCGTTGCCTACAGGCTGCGTCAGCGCTGTACCCAGCGAGTTATCGGCATTCACCGGAAAGATCGAGACGCCGCCCGGGCCGGTAGTACCGGTCTGGTGCGCGAAGGTGACGTAGAGGAACTTGCCCTGCGGATCGATCGCGACTGCGGTGGGCGAATTGCCCGTGGTGTAGGTATTCTTTGAGGCCAGCGAGCCGTCACCCTGGACCGCGAACTCCTGCACATTGTTGCTGCCCTGGTTCACCACGTAGATGAACTTGCCGGTGGGGTCGGCGATAAGGCGCACCGGGTTGTTGCCCGCAGCCACCGGCGTGCCAATCTGTGTCAGCGCGCCGGATTGGAAATCAATCGCGTACTGGTTAATCACGCCGGGCGTCTGCTTGGTCGTCGTCATGTAGACGTATCCGACGACGTAGTCCAGGCTGCATGAGGCGAGGCCCAGAATCATGGCTGCCGACCCGATCGAGACCTTGGCAATTCGGCTGATCTTATGCAAATTCATCTGCTTCCTTCATCCCGGCTCATCTTCGCCGTCTGCTGAAATCTGGGTGCTGCATGCTGCGAAAACTCGTGTTGAACGCTGCTGCTTATCGGATCGGAAACGCCGGCACCGTCACTGCGCAGGTGGGCAGCGCGCTTCCGGCGAAGGGCGTTCCTTGGATCTGAACCAGGCTGCCGTCTGCCTGGTTTACCTGCTCGCCCGTAAGGTTGCTGCTCAACTGGTTCGATGTGTACAGATACTCTGCGTGAGTCGGATTCGCATTGCTGGGTGAACCGCTTACGGTCACGCAGGTCGGCCCGTTTCCGGTCTGCACGCTGGCACTGGCGGCCGCTCGCACGGGGACGCCATTCGCGCCAACGGTGTAGGTATCCACTGCATTCGCGGTGTAGGCCGCGACGTAGAGATACTTGCCCGTCAGGTCGAACGACATGCCCATCGGCTGCGCATCGGTAGACGTCGTGCCTGCCAGCGCAGGAACGCCACCGGTCAGCGTGTAGGTCGCGACCTGGTTCAGCGTCTGGTCGGTCACGTAGAGATGCGTGCCTGTCTTATCCGCCAGAATGCCCGACGGAGCCGGTCCGGAACCAAAGCCGGTCGAAGGCGCGTTGGCCGAGACGATATTCATCCCCGGCATCGCCGTCAGCGCGCCGGTCGAAGGATTCTCGGAGAAGGCCAGCAGGTTGGCGGTGCTCGCGGCATCCTGCTCAATCACGTAGACATAGTTGCCCGACGTGCTGGTCGCAATGCCGACAGGATTTCTCCCCACGTTGAACGAGAACGGCGTGCCCAGCGAGTTGTCTGCTTTGATCGGGAAGACGCTGATGCCGCCCGGTCCCGGATTCGCCGTGGTGTACAGCTCCGTCCCGTTGGGGTTGTTCTGGTACGTGTAGGTCACGAAGAGGAACTTACCCGAAGCGTCAATCGCTGCCGCTGTGGGCAGGCTGCCCGCGATGTTATAGGTGTTTTGCGGATACAGCTTGCCATCCGTGCCGATGGCAAACTCCACCACGGTGGAATCGAAATTATTGACGGTGTAGAGAAACAGATTGTTGGGCGCGACCACGAGGCCCACGGTATTGCGTCCACCTGTATCGATCGGCGAATCCGCCATCGGCCGCAGGAGTCCCGACTGGTAGTCCACCTGGTAGGCGTTGATCAGCCCATGCGGCAGCGTCTTCGACGTGGTCATGTAGACGTATGACACGGTGTAGTCGTTGCTGCACGCTGTAAGCCCCAGCGCCATCGCCAGCGCCAGCGACACCATCGTTGTCTTCACCACCCGGCCCATCGGTCTCAAACTCATGCGATTCCATAGCTCCGGGGCAGTTCGTCTTCCGCCCGTGTTCCACCGGAAATCTGTCTGTGCTGGATTCCGCCCGCCACGTCCGTGGGACTTGCGGTCGTCTTCCAGCTCGCCTGCTCGCGGCATACGGCTAATCAACGTTTCCGCTGACCGCAAGGCAGGTCGCCAGCCCTGTCGCCTGGAAGGAGGAACCTCGCGCCAGGTCGTATAGATAGCCCGTGTTCGAGTCGATCCGCTTGCCCGTAATACTTCCATCATTCGAATTCGCGGTATAGATGTACTGGCTCGACGGATCTTCAGCCATGCAGACCGGCCCATTGCCTACGGGGTACGGATTCGATACATCCGAGATGGGCACCAGCGCGCCGGTCGGCTCAATGATGAAGGCCGAGATCGTGCTGTTCGCGTTGTTCAGGTTGGTGGTGCCATGGTTCAGCACGTATAGGTACTTGCCCTTGTTGTCCACCATGCTGTAGACCGGGTTGGCTGTCTGCGAAAGGTTCGCCACCGAACCACCGACCTGCGCGCTCAGGCTGCAAGCCGCGCCGGTCTGGTAGGGCTTGATGGTGTTGGTGCCCGCATCCGTAATGTAGACATTGCCTCCGGAAACATTCAGCGAAGTCATGTTCACCGTCTGGGTGAAGACCTTTGAGTTCGACTCGACCACAAGCTGGCCCTGCGATCCGATGCCGTACGGCAGGATGCTCTGGTCGCCGGAATCGAGCGTATACACGCATCCGCCGCCGACACGCACCATGGTCGGAGTCTGGCCCACTTCAAAGTAGTTCAACTGCTGGCCCGTCTGCGGCCCGGTCGTAATCTTGGTGGTCTGGTTCGGCACCAGCTGCAGCCGTCCGGTGCTTCCGTCGATCGAGAAGACCGTAATGTCGCCGTCAGCCGCCTTGGTCGCCGTTGCGGCCGGAGCAAACTGATCGAGTACATACAGGTAGCTTCCGCTCGTATCCGTCGTAGCCCACACCGGCGAATTTCCCGCCGTCGTATAAGACTGCTGGAAGGTGAGAACGCCATCCTCACCCACGGCGAAGACCGCCACGTTGCCATCGCCATTCGGCTTGCCTGCGGTGGACGTACCCTTGTTCACCACGAAGACAAAATTCCCGCCCAGCCGCACTACGATCGACACAGGGTTCGAGCCGCCGGAGCTGTAGGGGGAGCCGACCATCTTGGTGAGATTGCCGGTAAAGTCATCGATCTTGAGACCCGCAATCTGGTTGTACTGCGTGCCGGGAACCCACATAAAGCCGATCGTGTAGCCACCGCACGCCGACATGCCCAGAACTACCGCCATCGATACAACCAGGGCCTTGGAAATCCGGCCAATCCTGCTCAACGTCATGTGTTTCCTTAATCCTCGCTGGCCGCTCTTGGTGCAGCGTGCCGGTACTGCGAGCAATTCTGTGGGGATACAAATCCTATGGTTCATTGTAGAAGCTGCGACGAATTTATGCCACTTTCGGGGAATCGGCAGCAGGCGCGGGCGGCGTATCATCCCGCAACTTCGCGCTTGTACCGCTTTACGTTGCCTGAGAGTATGACGAGATGAAGACCGTCACGTTATCTCTGCTCGCCGCAATGGCCCTGCTGCCCCTCCCCGGCCTCGCCCAGTCGAACGAGGCCGAAACGCTCAACTCCATCCTCGCCGAGGTCCGTGCGCTGCACGCCGATGTGCGCCTGAGCCAGAGCAGCCAGATCCTGCTCGCCGAGCTGCAACTGCAGCAGAGCTCCGTGAATGCCGCAGTCCAGCGTCGCGACTCCGCCCGCGAAAAACTGAATCAGACGCAGTCACAGGAAAAATTCCTAACCGTAAACATCGCCAGGCTGGAGAACCCGAACTCCGAACCCACGCTCGACCCGATCCGCAAAAAACAGCTCACTGACGAGCTTGATAGGTTCAAGGCACAATTGGCAACCTACAAGTCACAAGAGGTCCAGGTCGCAAACGATCTTCAGGATGCAGAGACTCGGTTCAGCGGAGAAAAGCGGAAACTCGATGCGATCCAGTCGCAGCTCGACGACCTGATGAAGAAGCTGCAGCCTTGACGTGGGAACCAGCTCTCCGCATCGCGCTTCGAAACGTTTAAAAAATCTTCATGTGGATGGTCAGGTACTTCTTCGGGTCCTGGCGAATGGTCGTCACCAGCTTGGTGCTCTCGGTCAACAGGCCGTTCAGGTTGTTGTAAGCCGTATCATCCCCCAGAAACTTGCCCAGCGTGCCCTTGCCCTGGTTGATGCCCACCATCATCTGGTTGGCCTGCGTCATCGTATCGCTCAGGTTCTGCGCAAACTTCGGATCCTTCAGTAGCACGCCCAGCCCGCCCTTGCCAGCCTGCGCATCGGCCAGAATGGCATTCATATTCGCGACCGTCTTGTTCAGATTGTTGTACAGCCGGTCATCGGTCAGCAGCTTGCCGGCTGAACCCTTGCCCGCCTGAATGCCCTTGGTCATGTCGTCCACACGACCCAGCGCATCGTCCACCTTGTCGTACATCTGTCCCTTATCGTTCAGAAACTTGCCCAGGGTATTGTCAGGGTTGTTCAGCTTCGCCGTGGTCTGCTGCACGTCGGTCATCGTATCGACGAACTTGTTGTACAGCTCAGGATTCGTCAGCAATTGCCCGAACGATCCCTTGCCGGATTCCAGATTATCGACCACCGTATTCAGCTTGGCGAGAATGGTGTTCAGATTCTCAATCGTCCCCTGGCTCTGCTTCACCACATCCTGAATGCTTGGCGTCTCCAGCGTGTTCAGGTTTGCGCCATCCTGCAGCGGCGGCCCGGTGGCAACCTGGCTGTTGATGTCCACCACCGTATCGCCCAGCACGCCTACCGTTGTCAGGGCTGCGGTTGAATCTGTATGCAGGTCGTTCTGATACTTCGAATCCAGCTTCATCACCACCTGCACCGGCGTCAGCTTGCGGTCGGGAGCAGTGGTCACGGCGATGCTCTTCACCTGCCCGATGGTCACGCCCTGCAGGTTCACCGCCGCGCCTTCCTTCAGGCCCGCCGAGTTCTCAAAGTACGTGGTCACCGTCAGCTTGTGCGAGAACAGGCCCAGCCCCGACGAGCTGGTCATCAGGAACAGCAGCGTCGTCAGGATCACTGCCGCTACCAGCACGATCACACCAATCTTCAGTTGCGACCATCGAACTTCCTGCTGGCTGGGCATAATTCTCTCGATCCTCTGGACAAAACTCTAGTGCCTGCAACGCTCCCGGCGGCAAGCGGAGCATAGACGATGAGGGTACCATCCCCGGCTCTGCTTACGCATCTGCATCGCATTCGGATTGCGTCGATCTGGATTTCATCGATCCGGAGCGATACAACGCCAGCGCCGCCGGCCACTGGAAATAATCCGTACGAAGATGGATGCGTAAATCGGCCTGGAGGTTACAAAACGACCGCGGACGGGGATCGCGATAAGTTGCGCTTGCTCCGGCCGGAAGCGTCGAATAGTCTGGATAGCATGTATGAAGACTTCAGCGTGACGGATCGTTGGACCGGCGAGGCCCTGCATTGCACCTGGCGCGGCACCATGGTAGCCATTGCGACGCGGCATGCCGATGCCACCGATATCCGCTTCGACGTAAACGGCAAGCCCGTATGGATCGCCCTGCCGAACATGGCCTGGATCGAACAGAAGCGGCGCACTGGCAAGGTGATTACCGACTACCTCGCAGCACAGATCGGCGGACGCTACCTGAAGCAGGCCATCGAGACGGGCTACGACAACGGTCGCGAGATCTATACGATGACGGTCGACGAGGTGCTGGACCATGCGCTGGCCGTGGTGAAGGAGTCAGGCGGAGTGGCCGCGCTGCCTTCGCTGCCGGTGATCAACGACGACGTCGAGCCGGAGAAGACGCTCGATTACGCGATTCCCGGCGAACCCGCGATGGCCGGAATCGCCCCACGCGTCAGCAGCACGCGGTAGTTTTGCGCCCTTCGAAAAATAGCGACCGCGTAACTGCGGCATACATCCGATAAGAGATACCGCACCACTGCGACGCTGGCTGTCTGACTGCAAACTGGGACCGCAAGCTGGGAGATACCGATGATGACCCGCCGCCGACTTTTGAAGACCCTGCCTGCCTTGGCTGCGCTGCCCGGTCTGGCGATGAAGGCGCAGTGGTCGGGGGAGGCGTTTACGAGTCACTTTCATAAAAAGCCGCTTGCTCCGCCGCAGCCTACGCTGGTCTACTTCGGCACGGATACCGCCAAGGGCGTGTCGAAGGGCATCTATGTGTCGCGCTTCGATTCGGCTACCGGCCAGCTGACCGCGCCGGTGCTGGCAGCGGCTGGCGTGCGGCCTGGCTTCCTCGCTTTGAGCGAATCGGTGGTGAGCCATCCGCGTCTCTATGTGACGAACGAGGCGCTCGACGCCTCCGCCACGATCTCAAGCTTCGCCGTCGACCTGGGCACCGGCGCGCTGCGGCCCATCAACCAGGTGAGCGCGGGTGCGCCGGGGCCGTGCTTCGTGTCGCTCGATGCGACGGGCGAGATGGCCTTTGCGGCGGACTATGCCGGTTCGGCGATTGCGTCGTACCGCGTGCTGGCCGATGGCTCGTTGAGCGAGCCGGTCGAGCGCATCGATTATAAGAATGCGAAGTTCGGCAGGCGCGGGCCGGTGGCGGCGCGGCAGGACGCTCCGCATCCGCACTCCGTGCATGTCTCGCCGGACAACCGATTCCTGCTGGTCAACGACCTCGGCTCGGACGCGATCTCGGTCTTCCGCATCGAGCCAGGCGCAAAGCTGGGCGAGCCCGTATTGTTCCATACCAGGCCGGGGTCGGGGCCGCGCCATGTGGCGTTTCACCCCAATGGCCGCTGGGTGTACTCGATCAACGAGCTCGATTCCACGATCGACCACTTCCTGTGGACGACGACCAGCTCGCGCACCGACCCGCAGGCCATGCTGGTGAATACGGGCCAGACGGTGAAGACCGGGGCGACGGCGAAGAGTACAGGTGCGGCCGAGGTTGCGATCTCACCCGATGGCAACTTTCTGTACGCGTCGAATCGCGGGGAAGACACGCTGGTGGTCTTCTCCATCGACGACGGCGGCAGGCTCACGCTGGTAGAGCGGATTGCGTGTGGTGGGAAGACACCGCGGCACTTCACGCTGTCGCCTGACAGCAAGTGGCTGCTGTGCGGCAACCAGGACTCAGCTACCGTGACCGTGTTCCGTCGCGACGGAGCCACAGGGCGGCTGGGTGGGCCGGTGCAGTCGCTGGCGCTCGACTCGGTGATGTTTACGCTCTTCGCCTGAGGTACGGCGTGGCGCAACGTCAACGTCAAATGCAGCCGGTTGTCTCAGCACCAAGTTCAGGTCTGGCCTCGCCGCCAGCTTCAGCGCCTCGCGCGCGCGGCAGCTCCGTGATGCGGATCGTCTCGCCCGGTGCGAGGTAGGACTTGCGGCGGAACCAGTCTTCGAGGGCAGCGGTGAGGCGGTCCGTGGGCACGCGGGTTCCGGCTTCGAGCAGACCATCGGCGACGGGGAGCGTGTCGTCGAAGATTGCGTCGTTGGTGAAGTTGCGCATGGCGAAGTTGTCCAGCTGTGCGATAGGGCATGGATGCGCTACGCCAGCGGCGTCGATGCGTTCGATCTGAAGTTTGCGCAGGAACATAAATTCAACAAGCAGAACACATGGAGAAGAGAATTGTTAATTGACTAGATCGCCACTACCTTTAGGCTGGGGTTGGTCGGCGAACCTATGTGAAAGCCATCCCTTTTCCTCGCATTCCGCCAGATAATTGGCAACGACATCAAAGTCAATTTCAGGCTCAAGGTCGAGCGCGTATAAGGTGCTGTGCGCACCTTCATACGTTGCACCGAGTTCCTTGAGATGCTTCATAACATGCTCTTTTTCCGCTGCTCCGTCGCCTGAAAACACCACATGAATCGTTCTGTGGCCGCGGCGGTGCACGACTTCCTTGACCACTGGTTTCTTATCTTCACCCGGCGCATTAGCTCGTACGACATCCAGATAGTTGATATCAGTTGAATGCCATGGAGAGTTACGAACTTCATAAAGATCTTCCCCGACTTGGACGGACCAAATACCTTCGCCACCAACCCCGTCGTCCGCTTCCGGAAGATCGATCACGATTTTGATGAACTTCTCTTCCAAGTTCTTATCCTTACAAAGCCTCAAAAGAGGGTGGATTTGCGGGGCATTTCTATGCCCAGGTGCTCGTAGGCTAGGCGGGTGGCTACGCGGCCTCGGGGGGTGCGGTCGAGGAAGCCTATCTGGATGAGGAAGGGCTCGTAGACCTCTTCGAGGGCGTCCTGCTCTTCGGCTAATGCGGCGGCCAGGGTGTTCAGGCCTACGGGGCCTCCGTCGTACTTCTCGATGATGGTGCGGAGGAGGCGGCGGTCGAGTTCGTCGAAGCCGTGGGCGTCCACTTCGAGGAGCGAGAGCGCGGCTTGCGCGGTGGGGCGGTCTATGGTGCCGTTGGCGCGGACCTGGGCGTAGTCGCGGACGCGGCGCAGGAGGCGGTTGGCGATGCGTGGCGTGCCTCGGGAACGCATGGCGATCTCGGCTGCGCCGTCCTCGTCGATGGGCACATTCATGACTTCGGCGGAGCGCTGGACTACGAAGCGGAGTTCGTCGTCGGTGTAGAACTCGAGGCGGAGCAGGATGCCAAAGCGCGAGCGCAGGGGCGAGGAGAGCAGGCCGGGGCGCGTGGTGGCGGCTACGAAGGTGAAGGGCCGAATCTCCATGACGTGGGTGCGGGCGGCAGGGCCCTGGCCGATGATGATGTCGAGCTTGAGGTCTTCGAGTGCGGTGTAGAGCTTCTCTTCGAGGACGGGCTGGAGGCGGTGGATCTCGTCGAGGAAGAGGACCTGCTTGTCGCGCAGGTTGGTGAGGATGGCGGTGAGGTCGCCCTGGATCTGCAGGGCTGGGCCGGAGGTCTGCTGGAAGCCGACGTCGAGCTCGTTGGCGATGATGGTGGCGAGGGTGGTTTTGCCGAGGCCGGGGGGGCCGAAGAGGAGGACGTGGTCGAGCGCTTCGCCGCGTGATTTGGCGGCTTCGAGGGCGATGGCGAGCTGCTCCTTGGCTTTCGACTGGCCGATGAATTCGGCGAGGCGGGTCGGGCGGAGCTTGAGCTCGAAGACCTGGTCGTCGTCGATGCGGCCGGCGGAGACGAGACGGTCTGCGTCGGCGGAGGGGTTGAGGTTCGGCTTGGGTTTTGTGGAGTCCACTTAGAGGCGATGGTACGGCGAAGCGTCGGTTGGAAGCAAGATTTTGGGAGTGGCACGGGGATGTTTTGGTTGGTGCGTGGCGTTGGGAGCTGGGTTACTGGGTTTATTGGGAGAATGGTTCGGGCGGTTCCGGTTGTGTGGAGGACGTCGGGATCCCTCGCTTCGCTCAGGATGACGGCAAAGGCGGGGGTGGATGTGGCCTGGATGGTGGGGAGGATGGAGTCGTCGGTGGGCGAAGGAGGGCATGCCCCTTGTTCTTTCGGCGTGTGAGAGAGACCCAGGGCTGAAGCCTTGGGATACTTGGAAGTGGTGGGGTCTGGGGTGGGGGTGGGCCGGTTTGCGGTGGCTGCGGCTTGGCGTTTTGATTCGGCGGCGGCTTTTTCATTTTCTGTTAGGGCGAAGAGGCCGGTGAAGGGGTAGGCGGGGTCCAGGGTGGGGTCTGGGGTTGGGGGACGCAGGTCCTTCGACTTCGCTGCGCTTCGCTCAGGATGACAATTTTTTGTGGTGCATGAACTGCTTTGCTCTGGATGGCAGGGATTTTGGGTGGGGGGTTCCTGGTATTCGGCTATGGGGGCGAGGTCGCCCAGGTGTGGGTGGTGGGTGAAGGATTCGACGGGGAGGAATGGATTGGGTGGGGTTGGGGCTTGACTGGCTGTTGGAGGAAGGCATGCCCCAGGGGTTAAAACCCCTGTTGGGCTGGGGGTGGGGAGGCCCAAGGCTGAAGCCTTGGGGTACCTAGAGGCGCTGGGTGCGGAGGCGTTGGATGCGGCAGCGCTGGGTGCGGAGGCGTTGGCTGAGGCAGCGTTGGGTGCGGCGGTTTGTGGGTGGGGCGCGGTGGTGGATGCTGGGGTGGTGGAGGGTTGTTGCGAGGAGGTGGCGGGGTGGTCGGATGGGTCTGGCTGGATGCGGCGGGCCAGGTGGAGGCTGGCTTCGCGGAGTCCTTTGAGGAGGCGGTCGGCGCGTTGGAGGTCGATGTCGCCGCCGGCGATGCGGCAGAGGAGGTCGTAGAGGGCGATCTGGATGGCGGCGCGGTCGTCGATGCGGGGCATGGAGAAGGTTCCGGAACGGCCGGAGATGGGTTCCTGGCGGCGGGTGCGGGTGTGGTAGTAGCAGAGCTCGGCTCCGCGGAGGGCGGGAGAGTGGCAGCGGTGGCCGAGGGTGTGGATGTGGCGGCAGAGGTAGCGGCGCTGGGTGTCTACTTCGGGTTCGGCGAGTGGCTTGGTTTGCTGGCTCATGGCTTACTCCTTGGAAAAAAGCAGGGGGTACTTTGGGGCTAAACTATCCCTTCTGCTTGGGTTATGGGGGGTTGGTACCCCTTGGGGGGTACGGTTAAATGCGAAAGCCCGGCTGGATTCGCCGGGCTTGATGACATGGCTGACCACAGAGGGCTGTGGTCTGCTGGCTTTGCTCGTGGTTCAATGCGACAGCCCGGCTTGTGTGCCGGGCTGTTTCTTATTTATTGCTACATGTTTAATTGTAGCGAATTGGCCGTAACTGCTGGCCAGTTTCGGGGGTGGGGTTATGTGGTTTGGATGGTGGGGGTTGGGGGAGATTTCCACTGGGAGGGGGGTTGACAGGATTTTTGGCGGGTGCGGAGGGAAAGGCATGCCCCAGGGGTTAAAACCCCTGTTGTGGCGGGGGTGCGGGAGGGCCAAGGCTGAAGCCTTGGCTTACCTAGAGGCCAGGGCGATGGGATGCGGAGGGTGGGGTAGGACGCGGGCGAGGGCGGTGGGGAATGCTCGGCGGTGGTGATGGCAAAGGTGGATCGGAGGCGTGCTTCAGGGTGGATCTCTGGGGCGCGCCTTTTTTATGCTGGGGAAGAGGGCGTGCCCCAGAGGCTAAAGCCCCTTTCGTTCGGGGTGGAGGTGGGCCAAGGCTGAAGCCTTGGCTTACCTAGAAGCGTGGGCGAACGCAGGTCCTTCGCTTTGCTGAGGATGACGGGAGGAACGGGCAAGGGCAAGGGCAGAAGCAGATCCCCTTCGGGGATGACAAACAAAAAGGCAAGGGCAAGGGCAGACGCAGGTCCTTCGCTTTGCTCAGGATGACAATGATTTTTGGGGGGGTGGGGCGGCGGCGGTGGGGAGGCTGGCGGGGCGGCGGGGTTGCTGGGTGGGGAGGGCGGCGGAGGTTCGGGGGGCGGGGTTCGGGGTGGCAACGGGTTGCTGGAGGGTGACGATGAGGGCGCGGGCGGGCTGGTCGGCGGTGGAGTGGCGGCCGGGCTCGTCGGCGGTGCGGTGGGGGGCGGGCTGGTCGGCGGTGCAGTGGTAGCTGTGGGCGGTGGAGGCGTCGAAGTAGATGGCGTCGCCGGGTTCGAGGAGGTGCTGTTCGGCGCCGTGGGTGAGGGTGAGAGAGCCGGAGAGGAGGTAGAGGAACTCGCAGCCGAAGTGCTGGTGGGAGCGAGGGTTTTTGCCGGGGAGGAATTCGGCGAGGTAGGGGTCGAGCTGGCGGTCGGGGACGAGGTAGCCGAGGGACTCGAAGAAGTAGGAGGGGTCGTCGGTGTTGGACTGGGGGAGGCGGACGCGGTCTTTGGCGCGATGGATGCGGCAGAGGGTGCGGGGTTCGGGCTCGAAGAAATAGTTGAGGTCTTTCGAAAAGACCATGGAGATGCGGGCGAGGTTGCGGAGGGTGGGGACGACGCGGCCGGTCTCGAGCTGAGAGAGGAAGCTGGCGGAGAGGCCGGTGTGGCGGCCTAGCTCGACGAGGCCCATGGATTTTTTGAGGCGGAGGTGCTTGATGCGCTCGCCGATGCGTTTTTCGGAGATGACGGACTCGGCGGCTTCGCCGTCGACCTGGATGGTGGAGGGCGCGGGGACGGCGTGGAGGGTGGCGCGGAGTTTGGCGGAGGGCGTCGGGGTGTCGGAGAGGAGCGGGAAGGTGGCCATGGTTTTGTCCAGTCGATTGGGTTGCGCTGAGGTCGATGGTTCCTGTTCGTTTGGGCCGGTGGCTCAGGTGCGTGAAAAGGGCCGGATGGATGGGCCGTTCGCGGAGAAAATGCGATAGGCTCTGTTTGGATGTTTATTCAGCATATGAGTGCGCTTGCGGGTGGAACTGGGGAGTGGATTGCGAAGACGCGCTCGGCCTGCGTGGCTGCCTTGCTGGTATGTGTAGGTGGATGCGCTGCTCCGGGTCCGCCGTTGCCTCCTACGCTGAATCTTCCGCAGATGGTGCGGGCGGGGGAGCTGACGGCGGTGCGGGTGGGGGGGGCGGTGAAGGTTCGGTGGAAGACGGGAAAGCTGACGACGGACAAGCTGCCGGTGCGGGGGGCGATTGCGGCGGAGGTTTGCCGGGAGGCGGCGGGCGGGCCGGGGGCTGCGGTGGGGTGTGAGGTGGTGGCGCGGGTGGCGGCGGTGCCGGACGAGTGGACCGAGGCGGAGGATGTGTTGCCGAAGGGGTTGGCGGAGGGGCCGGTGCGGTTGCTGCGGTATCGGGTGAGGCTGATGAATGCGGCGGGGAGGACGGCGGGGCTTTCGCCGGGGGTGGTTGCGGCGGCGGGGACGGGGGCTGGTGCGGTGAAGGGATTTGTGGGGGAGGCGACGCGAGCGGGGGTGGAGTTGCGGTGGGAGAGGAATGCTGCGGGTGGGGTGGTGGAGCTGGAGAGGACGCTGCTGGATCCTGCGGTGGTGGCAAAGGATGCTCGGCGGGTGGGGATGCCGGGGGAGGAGCGGCAGGTGGTGGAGGTTCGGCTGCGGGCTGGAGATAGGGATGAGGGCGGGGTGGTGGATCGGGCGGTGGAGGTTGGGCATAGCTATCGGTATACGGCGCAGCGGGTGGTGGCGGCGGCGGTTGGAGGGCAGGCGGTGGAGCTGCGAAGTGAGGTGGCGGGGCCGGTGACGGTGGCGGTGCGGGATGGATTTGCGCCTGATGTGCCGGGGGGATTGGTGGCGGTGCCGGGGTTCGGAGTGGGAGGGCGCGGAGTGATCGACCTGGCGTGGGATGCGGTGGTGGGTGAGCGGGAGATCGCGAAGGTGTCGGGGTATGTGGTGTATCGGCGGGTGGGGGATGGGGAGTGGAAGAAGCTGGGGGTGGTGGGGGTGGCGGCTTATCGGGATGCGGATGTGGAGGCGGGAGTGAGGTATGGGTATCGGGTGGCGGCGGTGAGTACGGCGGGGAATGAGTCGGCGGCGGCGGGTGAGGTGGTGGAGGTTGGGCCTCGGGTGCCTTAGGGGTGGGGTTCGCTCGGGATGACAGAGCGAAAGGACAGGCAAGAGCAAAGGCAACCGCAGGTCCTTCGACTTCGCTGCGCTTCGCTCAGGATGACAATGGTTTCATGTCAGGTGTGCGAGTTGGAGTTGGTGGGAGAAGGTTCGGGCGGTTGTAGCGGGCTGGATGTATCGGGATCCTTCTGAGTTCACAAACGAAGTGCAACGGGCTACGGTCATGTTGCCATGGAACGGACTTACGGACAGTTGTCATTGGAGGAGCGGTGCACGATTGCCCGTCTTCATGAAGCCGGGCAATCGTGCCGGCAAATTGCTGCAGCTATGGATCGCTCGGCATCGACGGTCAGCCGGGAGCTGAAGCGGAATCGGGGCGTGCAGGTGTGTTACAAGGCTGCTTATGCTGCGGAGCAGGCGTGGGCGAGGCGCTGGCGGGGGTCTCGGCTGGAGCGGCAGACGGAGCTGCGCGACGGGGTGCTGGAGCGGCTGGCCCAGGGTCACTCGCCGGAGCAGGTGGCGGGGCGGCTGCGGCTGGAACAGGGCCGTCGGGTGCTGTCGGCGGAGTCGATCTATCGCTTCATATATGCGCAGATCCGCCGTACCGAGGATACCGGCTGGCGCAACTATCTGCCGCGTCGCAAGTACAAGCGGGGCTATCGCAGGTCGCGTAAGGACACTTCGCCGATGCGGCTGATCCCTGGGCGAGTGAGCCTCTCCGAGCGCCCGCCGGAGGTGATGGAGCGCGCCGTGGGTGGGCACTGGGAGGCTGACCTGATGCTGTTCAGCCAGCCAGGCCATGTGGTGCTGGTGGCCCAGGAGCGGGCTTCGCGGCTGCTGATCGCAAGCCATCTCAACAGCAAGGCCGCGACTCCGATCGTCGAGCAGCTGGAGCGCAACTTCGCCATGCTGCCACCGCCGCTGCGCCAGAGCATCACCTTCGATAATGGCGCTGAGTTCTCCTACCACCATCGGCTGTACGACAGCCTGAACATGAAGACCTTCTTCTGCGACAAGCGCGCCCCGTGGCAGAAGGGAGGTATCGAAACGCCATCGGACGACTGCGCAGAACGCTGCCCAGAAAAGCTCACCCCAGCTCGATCACTCAACAGCAGATCGACGGTATCACGTGCCGATATAATCACACTCCAAGGAAATGTCTCGGCTACAAAACTCCAGCCGAAACCTTCCTATCTCATCTGGTGCACTTCAAATGTGAATCCACACCTTCGCTTTGCTCAGGATGACGGCAAGAACAAGAACAAGAACAAAGGCAGAAGGCAGAAGCAGATCCCCTTCGGGGATGACAACGAAAAAGGACGGCAACGAGGAAAAGGACGGCAACGGGGGGAGGACGGCAACGGCGAAAGCGAAATGCGGTGGTTCTTCGCTGCGCTCAGAATGACACGGTTGTTGGGATAGAGAGAGGGTGGCGTGGCTGAGGGTGTGGGTGTGGGTGTTGGGGTGGGGCGGTGGGATGGGTTGGATACGCTGCGGGCGTGTGCGATTTTGCTGGTGGTGGTGTATCACTTGGGTGCGGTGCAGGGGTTGCTGCCGGAGGCGGTGGGGCCGGTGGCAGAGGTGGGTTGGATTGGGGTGGATCTGTTCTTTGTGTTGAGTGGATTTTTGATTGGGTCGCAGCTGCTGCGGCCTTATGTGGGTGAGGGTGTGCCTTCGTTGCGGGAGTTTTATCGGCGGCGGGCTTATCGGATTTTGCCGGCTTACCTGGTGGTGCTGGGGCTTTACTTTTTTGTGCCGGTGTGGCGGGAGGCGCCGGGGCCGGTGGCCTGGTGGCAGTATGTTTCGTTTACGTGGAACTTGTTTTTGCGGGGGTATCCGGACGCTAGGGCGTTCTCGCATGTGTGGTCGCTGTGTGTGGAGGAGCATTTTTATCTGCTGCTGCCGGTGCTGCTGGTGGTGATGATGCGGAGGCCGCGGGTGTGGAAGGCTGTGGCATTGCTGGTGGGGATTGTGGTGGGTGGAATGTGGCTGCGGTGGTGGCTGCTGGAGCGGGTGGTGATGGCTGCGGGCGAGGAGGAGCGTGGGGTGATGTTTATGCGTTACATCTACTACCCGACTTATGCCCGGCTGGATGGGCTGGTGGTGGGTGTGGGGCTGGCGGTGGTGCGGAGCTTTCGTGCTGGGTGGTGGGCGAGGGTTGGGCGGTATGGGAATGCTTGTTGCGCTGCGGGTTTGGTGGCGGTGGTGGGGGCGCTTTGGCTTTGTGGGTTTGGGTTTCCGGGGGCGGAGAGGGTGGGGAGTGTGGTGTTTGCGTTTCCGCTGCTGGCGGTGGGGTTTGGATTGATGGTGGTGGCGGCGGTGAGTGAGCGGAGTGTTTTGACGCGGAGGGTGCCGGGGGCTGGGTGGCTGGCGGCGATGGCTTACAGCTTGTACCTGACGCATAAGTCGGTGGCGCATGCGCTGCATGGGATGTTGCCGGGGATTACGGCGCGAGCGGATTGGAGGGCTGCGGGGATTTATGCGGTGGGATGTCTGGGGGTTGCGGCGGTGATTTTTTATGGGGTGGAGCGGCCGTTTTTGTGGGTGCGGGATCGGCGGGTGGTTTCGGGTGGAAGGGATGGATCGTGAGCTTCGAGCTTTGAGCTTTGAGCTGCAGTGCGGGGAGTGGATTATCGCGGCGGGGTTTGGACCCCACTCATGCGATGAGACTGCATGAATGGGGCACCCGGCTATCTCGGCGGGGTGTGGACCCCACTCATGCGATGAGACTACATGAATGGGGCACCCGGCTATCTCGGCGGGGTGTGGACCCCACTCATGCGATGAGACTGCATGAATGGGGCACCCGGCACCTGGCTAACAACCCGACATCTTTGGAGGGATGTGGGGTTTGTTTTGGTTGAGAGAGCGAGGGTTACTTGTAGGACTGGGCGGTGGCGAAGCGTTTGTTGATCTCGTCCCAGTTGACGGTGTTCCACCAGGCGGCGAGGTAGTCGGGGCGCTTGTTCTGGTACTTGAGGTAGTAGGCGTGCTCCCAGACGTCGTTGCCGAGGATGGGGTAGAGGCCCTGCGAGAGCGGGTTGTCCTGGTTGGCGGTGGTGGTGATGGCGAGCTTGCCGCCCTGGAAGACGAGCCAGCCCCAGCCGGCGCCGAACTGCTTGGCGGTGGTCTCGTTGAAGGTCTTTTTGAAGGTCTCGAAGTCGCCGAAGTCGGTGGTGATCTGCTGGGCGATGGGGCCGGTGGGTGCGCCGCCGCCGGATGGCTTCATGATCTGCCAGAACATGGTGTGGTTGACGTGGCCGCCGCCGTTGTTCTGGACTACCTTGCGAACGTCTTCGGGGATGGCGGAGAGGTTTTTGATGAGGTCTTCGGGGGTCTTCGAGGCTAGCTCGGGGTGCTTGTCGACTGCGCCGTTGAGGTTGGTGACGTAGGTCTGGTGGTGCTTGTCGTGATGGAGCTTCATGGTCGCTTCGTCGATGTGGGGCTCGAGGGCGGCGTAGTCGTAGGGGAGCGGGGGAAGTTCAAAGGCCATTTTTGGTTCTCCTGTTGGGTTATGAGATGCGGGCCGTGGATGGGAAGGATTCAATAACGGCGACAGGGCCGATGATAGCGCAAAGGCGGGGGAGGAGGCGAAAAGAGTGGTTCTCACAGCGAACGCAGGTTATCGCGGCTGAACCAAGGCTGAACTGATCACGGCCAACTAATTAGAGGAAGGGACAATCTCAACCGGCGCTTCACTGGCATGCGGATCGCCGATCGGTGAAGTGAGTGTGAACTCTAAGATGTTGGAACGAACGGCTTCGTTCCGGAAGGTTGGGATGTACTGCTGATCAGGTGGTTGTCCTGGAGCTGGCGAAGGGTGATTGGTGGGATTGTGGCCCGTGTACTCTGTGGTCAGCGAGTAGCGACCGGCAGGAAGGATCAGGGGCTCGATCTTTGGTTCGTAGGAAAAGTAGTCTGCTAGATCGATAGCCGGCAGCTCGAATGTGCCGCCTTCGCGAATGGTGATGATGTAAGGCCACGCTGTGCCATGGATGGGAGGGATCTTTTTCACCAAGCGTCGCATTCGACCCTGCTGGTCTGTGAGCGAAAACGTAATCTTTTCTGTGTACTCTTTGCCGCCGATGTTCGTGCCCAGGTCAAGGACGAGCGGTCCATTCGTTTTGTTGCGCAGCTCAATTTTGAAGAGCGGCCTAGCAGCTTGCGCGGCATCGTACCGGACTAGTGCGACTTGGAGAGCACTGGCCGGCGGTTCCTGGGTGTTGCTTGTGCGGACCGTTGAACCGATTACGACGAATGCGGGTCCGTCAACGGAGAGCGGCGCGGCCGTCGAGGAGGATGAGTTTTGCGCGGTGAGCGACATGGGATGAGAGATCAGGCAGACCACCGCAAGCATAACGGCCAGGAGTCGCAGCATGGGATGGAACCTCCGTTGCGAATGATTCAAGCGAGAGCGATAAGGCCGATGATAGCGCAAAGGGGTAAAACGGCGGGCTGTAGTGGGAGAAAGGTTCAGGCTGTTGAGGGCGTACAAGCGGTATCGGGATCCTTCGCTGCGCTCAGAATGACAAGCCAAAAAACAGGCGACCGCAGCGCGGTACCTCGGGTAGTGACGGTTGTTGCGCAGCGGCGGTTGTGGCAGCGATCATTGCTACACGGCGATAGTTGCAGCCAGGCTAGCGGAGGACGCAGACGTCGTCGGTGCATTGGACTACGGCTTGCTGGGGGAAGTAGGCGTTGTTGAAGTATTGGCCGAGCATGCGGTGGGTGTTGAAGAAGGCTCCGTTGATGCCGATGCAGTTCTGCTGGAGGCGGGCCCAGGCGTTGGGGCGGCCGTAGAGTGGGGCGATCTTGTTTTCGAGCTTGTCGTAGAGACTGGCTGCTTCGGCGTCTTCGTCGTCGGCGTCGTCGATGGCCCAGCCGGTGACGTCTTCGGCGCAGCCCTCGATCCACCAGCCGTCGAGTACGGAGAGGGAGGGGACGCCGTTCAGGGCGGCCTTCATGCCGGAGGTGCCGGAGGCTTCGTAGGGGCGGCGCGGGGTGTTGACCCAGACGTCGACGCCCTGGGTGAGCATGGCGCCTAGCTCCCAGTCATAGTTTTCGAGATAGAGGATGCGGATGCCGCTGGACTTGAGCTTCTCTGCGGATTCGAAGACGTCGCGGATGAGGCCTTTGCCTGCGGTGTCGGCGGGGTGCGCTTTGCCGGCGAAGAGAATTTGCAGGCCGCCGATTTTTTTGGCGATTTTGATGAGGCGCTTGGGGTCGTGGAAGAGCAGGCTGGCGCGCTTGTAGGTGGCTACGCGGCGGGCGAAGCCGAGGGTGAGCATCTTGGGGTTGAACTGCATGCCGGAGCGGCGGAAGACTTCTGCGAAGAGGAGCTGCTTTGAGATCTCGTGGCAGTTGGCGATCTTGGCGGGGGCGATGCCGTAGATGGAGCGGAAGTAGTGGTTATCGTGGCGCCACTCGGGGATCTCGGTATCGAGCAGGGCCTGAAGGGGTTTGGAGAGCCAGGTGGCGGCGTGAACTCCGTTGGTGATGGAGTGGATATGGTAGTCGGGGAACATGGCCTGGGAGACTTTGCCGTGCTGCATGGCGACGCCGTTGACGTAGCGGGAGAAGTGAAGGGCTACGTAGGTCATGTTGAGCAGTGCGTTGTGGAGGCAGTTGAAGCGCTCGAGTGCTGCGCCGCGCTGCTGGCCGAGGACGGTGTACATCTGGTCGAGGCCGAACTGGTCGTGGCCGGCGGGGACGGGGGTGTGGGTGGTGAAGATGCAGCGGGCGGCGATTTCGGCTACGTCGGCCTCGGTGGCCTGATCGAGCGATACGCCGGCGAGATGCTCTTCGAGCAGGGCGATGCCGAGGAGGGCGGCGTGGCCCTCGTTCATGTGGTAGACGTCGGGCTTGACGCCGAGGGCGTTGAGGAGGGCGATGCCGCCGAGGCCGAGGACGGTCTCCTGACAGAGGCGGTAGTAGGTGTCGCCGCCGTAGAGGTGGTTCGTGATGGTGCGGTCGTAGGCGTCGTTGCCTTCGATGTCGGTGTCGAGGAGGAAGACGGGGATGATGTGGCCGGCGACGCCGACGACATCGAAGCGCCAGGCGCGGATGGCGATGTCGCGTCCCTGCATGGCGACGGTGACGGTGTGCTGGGCGCTGGGGAGAATGGTTTCGGGGGTCCAGGGGACGTCGGTCTCGGTCTGCTGGCCGAGGGCGTCGAGGTGCTGGCGGAAGTATCCGCGGCGATGGACGAGGGAGACGGCGACCATGGGGGCGGCGGTGTCGGCTGCGGAGCGGAGGGTGTCGCCGGCGAGTACGCCGAGGCCTCCGGAGTATGTGGGGACCGTGGGCGCGAGCGCGATCTCCATGGAGAAGTAGGCGATGCGGCGGGCGGAGAGATCGAGGGAATCAACGTCGGTGACGGGAGAGGAAGAGGCCGGTAAGCTCATTCGGATTTGTCCTTTCGAAAAGCCGGGATGGTCCGTTGCGCCGATGTTGCCGCGAGTTGACGTGCGGTGAAAGCTTCAAAATCGCGATGAATACATCGAGTTTAGCAAAGTATGGAGGATGGACCTTCGAACGAGCGTGGGCTTTTCTGTGGAGAAGGCATGCGCATTCTCTGGTATTGACATCGGCTGGGGTGGGTGGGGGCATGAGGATTGTGGTGAGAGGGGCTGTGCGTTGGGCCGATCGGGGACTCTTGAGAGGCGGGTTCTGGCAGTGAATTGAGTTTGGGTGTCCGACTGTGGTGGGCAGGCAAGTGCATGGGGTTTGTTGACAGGTGTTAGGCTACAGGCTACAGTTGGGCGGAGCCGATGAAAATCCGAAATGTATTGCATAAAGGGCTTCGGCGGCTGTACGAGGACGATAGTCCCAGAGGCGTTCCGGCAGCTGCAGCGGAGAAGTTGCGCAAGCAACTGGCGTTCCTGGAAGGTATGAGGAAGGCGGAAGAACTGAAGGCGCTCAGACTGTGGGCGGCTCATCCGTTGGCGGGCGCACGCGATGGAACGTGGAGCTTGACCGTCACGCGGAATTTGCGGCTGACGTTCCGGATCGACGCCGAGCAGGACGAACTCTGCGATGTGAATTTAGAGGATTATCACTAAGGAGACACTTGCATGCCGATGAAAAACCCGCCCCACACCGGCGACTTTATTCGTACCGAGATTATCGAGCCGAGCGGCCTTACGGTGACAGCGGCAGCCAAGCTGTTGCAGGTGTCGCGGCCAACTTTATCCAGCCTGTTGAATCAGAAAGCAGACCTTTCTGCGGAGATGGCGCTTCGCATTGAAAAGGTGTTCGGAGTGAAGATGGACACTTTGATGAATATGCAGATGGCATACAACATTGCGCAGGTGCGCAAGCGGGAGAAGTCGATCAAGGTGCGGCCGTTTGCGCCTCTGGCCGCGTGATTGGGACGCCAATTGAAATGCGTCAGCGGGTGAGGAAGCCTAGCTTGAGGGCGTAGCCGGCGATGGCGGCGAGGGTGAAGGCGGCAGCGGTCCAGGGGGCGGCGGCGCGGATGCGGTTGCGGCGGGATTCGATGAAGAGGATGACGAGGAGGAGGAGGAACATGAGGGCGACGCCGTCCCAGATGAAGATGCGTGTGCCTTCGGGGGTGACGGAGAGGACTTGCTGGATGTGGAAGAGGGGGAAGAGGCTGCCGCCGAAGAAGAGCGCGAAGAAGAGGATGAATTGCAGGATGGCGAAGAGGATGTTCTTCATCGAGTGCGGCTCCTTGGGGCAATGGTAGCGCATGGTTGCGGGTATTGCTTGATCACTTCTTCGAGGGGGATTGTCTTCAGTGTTCCGGCTCGGATGGCGGCCATCTGTTGCTCTGCAAAGCGCAGGTCTTCGAGGTCTTGCAGATGTTGTGCGGTGGCTTGAGTTTGCAGGTTATGGTGACGTGTCTCCATTGCTATATTGTCCACCGATTTATGTTGCAGCGCGGCAGCGAAAGACTTTTGAACTATGGACAGGCTGATTAAGCCTCCAGCATTCGATACAGAGATTCCGGCCCAAAAGCGGGCCGGAATGACGAACGAGATTGGAGAGTTCGCTAAGTCGTGGTAGCTGCCGTGTGGGTCTCGGCGGCGAGGCGTTTTTCAGTGGCGGCGGCTTCGATTTCGCTGTTGACCTCGGCTCCGAGCAGGAGCATGAGGCCGCTGAGGTAGAACCAGGTGAGCAGGATGATGACTGCGCCGAGGGAGCCGTAGGTGCGGGTGTAGCTGTTGAAGAAATGGAGGTAGACGCGTAGGCCGAGGGAGGTGAGGATCCAGCCGACGATGCCGAAGGCTCCGCCGGGGGTGAGCCAGCGCCAGCGCTTGGTTTTGAGGTCGGGCGCCCAGTAGTAGATGACGGCGAAGAGCAGGGCGAGCAGGCCGGTGGCAACGATCCAGCCGAGGGTGCGGATGGCGATGGCGGCGGTGAGTGCGAGGGCGTGGTGGTAGATGTGCAGGCTGGCGAGTTTGGCGAGGAAGTCTGCGCCGAGGAGGCAGGCGAGGATGGCGGTGATCATGAGCGAGAGCAGGGTGCTGATGAGGACGGCTCCTCCGCGAACCTTCCAGTAGGGGCGTGATTCCTTGACCTTGTAGACGGCGTTCATGGAATCCTGGATGGCGGAGAAGCCGGCGGAGGCGGCCCAGAGCGCGGCGGCGAGGCCGAAGGTGAACTTCTTGCCGGTCGAGGTCTGGGTGATCTGGTTGAAGGTATCGAGGACGATGCCGTAGGCAGACGGTGGGATGACGAGAGCCATGTAGTGGAGGAGGCGGTCGTAGTTCTCGGATGCGTGGCGGATGGCGAGGCCGACGAGGGACGACGCGCTGACCAGGGTGGGAAAGAGGGCGAAGAGGAACCAGTAGCCGAGTTCGGCGGCAGAGCCGAAGAGGTTGTCGTTGAGCAGGGAGTTCCAGGTGCGCTTGATGATGACGCGGACGGGGACTCCCTGGAGATCCCAGAGGGAGCGGAGTGGGCGCCAGGAGATGCAGTCGTATACGAGCTGCTCGAAGGGGTCGCGGGCGCGGGTGAGAGTGGGGTTGGGTGGCACGACGGTGGTTCCTCCGAAAAGTCAGATGCGACTTAGGCATGCCGGGACGAATGCGATGGCGGCAAAATGCGGGGGTTCTTCGCTGCGCTCAGAATGACACGTGGGTTAAGTTAGTCGGATCAATCAGGGTTTTGTGAAGCGGGTTTGCTGCTTTTCGGCGTGGCGTTCTAGGGCGAGGGTGATGAGGCGGTCGATGAGTTTTTTGTAGGGGAGGCCGGTGGCTTGCCAGAGCTTGGGGTACATGGAGAACTGGGTGAAGCCGGGGAGGGTGTTGACCTCGTTGAGGAAGATGCGGGGGGATTTGATCTTGCGGCCGCGGGTGTCGTGGGTGGGTTCCATGAGGAAGTCGACGCGGGCGAGGCCGGCGCAGTCGCAGGCTCGGAAGGCGGCCAGGGCCATGGTTTGGATTTGTTTGACCTGCGACGCGGTGAGGGCAGCGGGGATGATGGGGATGGAGGGGTTGTCGTCGGTGGACTGGTACTTGGATTCGTAGTCGTAGAACTCCTTGTTGGGGACGATCTCGCCGACGACGGATGCGGTGGGTGAGTCGTTGCCGAGGACGGCTACTTCGAGCTCGCGGGGCTTGGCTCCGGGGCCGCCTACGCCCTGCTCGATGACGAGCTTGCGGTCGAAGCTGGAGGCGAGGTCGAGGGCGGGGGCGAGCTCGGCGCGGGTGTGGACCTTGCTGATGCCGACGGAGCTGCCGAGGTTTGCGGGTTTGACGAAGAGGGGGTAGGCGAGGGATTTTTCGATGAGCTTGATGGAGCGTTTGGGGTCGGCGCGCCAGTCGGTGCGGAGGAGGGTGAGGTAGGGGGTTTGGGGGAGGCTGGCAGAGGTGAAGAGACGCTTCATGGCGTCTTTATCCATGGAGGCGGAGGAGCCGAGGACGCCGGAGCCTACGTAGGCGATGTCGGCTAGCTCGAAGAGGCCCTGGATGGTGCCGTCTTCGCCGAACGTGCCGTGGAGGACGGGGAAGATGACGTCGAGCGAGGCGGAGAGAGGGTTCGCGGGCTGGGCGAGATCGGCGGTGGAGTTAATTTGCAGGGTGCTGCTGTGTGCGGACGAGGCGATCGCGGGTGCGCGACCGGGCGTTGGGGAGAGCAGAGGATTGCTGCCGAGGAGGCCGAGGGCTCGGTCGCCGGTGTGCCAGTGGCCCTGCTTGTCGATGGCGATGGGAAGGACATCGTAGCGGGTACGGTCGATGGCCTGGAGGATGGAGGCGGCGGAGAGGAGGGAGACTTCGTGCTCGCCGGAGCGGCCGCCGAAGAGAATGCCTATGCGGAGTTTTTTCTTTGCCATGGCTTTGGTTAGGGTACGGCATTTCGGTGGGGTGGGGGTGTTGACTTGCGTGAGGCTGGTCGGCGTCGTTGGCGAGCCGGGGCTAAAGCCCCCTTTTCAGAGGGAAGATTTTCAGCGGGCTAAAGCCCGCTGCTCCCTCCCATTGCCGCTGCTCCCTCCCATTGCAGCCCTCGCGTTTTCGTGCACTCCCGTTTCTGCGGCCTCGCGCTTCAGTGCGCTCCGTTTGCGGTGCTAGAACTTGCCGCTGAAGGAGTGGATGAGGCGGCGGTCGCGTTTGGAGGGGCGGCCGGTGGGAGCGATGGGTAGGGTGGGGGCGAGGAGGCGGCGCTGCTCGGCGGCTTGCTTGCGGCGCTCGATGCTGGCTTCGGTTTCGCGGTAGAGGGTTTGGGCGATGGCTGCGGAGCCGCGCTGCTGGGCGAGGGCGAGGACTTCGATGTCCCATTCGGCGTCGCCGTTGCGGATGTGGATGAGGTCGGCGGGGCGGACTTCGCGGGCGGGTTTGGCGCGGACGCCGTTGGATTCGATGCGTCCCATGTCGCAGGCCTTGGAGGCGAGTTCGCGGGTTTTGAAGAAGCGTGCGGCCCAGAGCCACTTGTCGATGCGTGTTCCGACCATGGGGACATTGTCATCTATGTGCGGATGATTTGTGGTGAGGCGAAGCTTTTTGAGGAGATTTTGCGTGGCGCGAACGGGAGGTGCGATGGGGTGAAAGTTGAGCTGGGCGTACAACTCCGGGAGGCGGATGGGACTCAGATTCTACGTGGCGGGGCGTCGATACGGCGCGCGCTCCTGAGGAGAGATGACGATGAAGATGAAGATGATGGGTTGTTGCGTGGCGTTGGGATGTGTCGCGATGGCGATGCCGCATAAGGCGAAGGCGCAGACGGATGACGACAAGCAGTTTCTGTCGATGGCGGCGCAGTCGGACCAGAATGAGATTGCACTGAGCAACGCGGCGAAGGATAAGGCGACGAGTCCTGCGGTGAAGGCGTTTGCGGAGAAGATGGTGAAAGAGCACACCATGATGACGGACAGCATGAAGCCGTGGGCGGAGAAGTGGGGACTGACGCCGCCGATGGGTCCGGATGCGGATCATCAGAAGGAGCTGGATGAGCTGAATGGGAAGTCGGGCAATGATTTCGATAAGGAGTACATTGACCAGATGGTGACGGATCACTCGAAGGCGCTGAGTGCGTTTACCAAAGAGGCGAAGGATACGAAGGATGCGCAGTTCCGCGCAGCTGTGCTGAAGGGCAAGACCCATGTGGCCGCGCACAAGAACATGGCCTACGATCTGAAGAAGAAAATGTAGCCTTTCGGTAGAAGCTTAGGAATAGGCGGGCGTTGCGGGGATTCGCGGCGTCCGCTTTTCTTTCTCGTGTGCAATATCATTACGGTGTGGTGGGGATAATTATGCGGAGGTGGATGCTTGAAATCGCACGTAGCTTGAAAGAGCGGATTGCCCTGGGTTGGCTGCGGAACTTTATTGCTAGAGATAAGGGGGGACTGCGGGATTCGTTTGGTATTTGGAAAGATCGGCGCGAGGACGGACTTGCTTACCAGCAGCGGTTGCGTGGGGAATGGGAGTAGGGTCGACGAAGGTACTGAGCGAGTACACGTGGCGAAAATACATGGGGCTGTAAGCTGGCTGAAATATAGCGCGCCTACGGTTGGGGTATGGTGCTTAGCTTCGTAGTTCCGGCGTTCAACGAAGAGGCTTATCTGGCGGATTGTATCGAGTCAATTTTGCGCCAGACCGAAGGCATGGAAGAGACCACGGAGATACTCGTGGTGAACAATGCGAGCTGCGATGGGACGCGTGAGGTGGCGCTGCGGTATCCGCGGGTGCGGCTGGTGGATGAGCCTCGTAAGGGGTTGACGCATGCGCGGCAGGCTGGCTTTGCGGCATCGCGTGGAAGGCTGATCGCGAATGTGGATGCGGACTCGCGATTGACGCCGGGGTGGGTGGAGCGGGTGCTTCGGGCGTTTGAGGAGAATGCGCGGCTGGTGGCTTTTTCGGGGCCGCTGATTTATTACGACCTGACTCCACAGCAGCGCGGGCTGGTGGGGATTTTTTATGGGACGGCGTGGCTCACTTACTTTGTGAACCGGTATGTACTGCGCGTTGGGTCGATGGTGCAGGGTGGGAACTTTGTGGTGACTCGGGCGGCGCTTGAGCAGATTGGCGGATTCAATCTGGGGATCGATTTTTACGGCGAAGATACCGACATTGCGCGGCGGATGGATGCGGTGGGGGATGTGGAGTTCACGTTCGACCTGCGGATGTATTCTTCGGCGCGGCGGCTGAACCATGAAGGCATGCTGACGATTGCGTGGCGGTATACGTTGAATTATTTCTGGACTACGTTTTTCAAGCGGCCGTATACGAATCAGCATATTGATATTCGCGAGAATGAAGGCGTTCGCACGCCCCTTTAAAGCTTCGCGTGGTGCTTCCGTTGGTCGCAGATAGAATTTTGTGCCGACCAACGGGAGGACAGGGCGAAGCTCGGTATAAGTCACGAAGTGACCGCTGCCCGCGTAGGGCGCCCGTCCGGCAGGACATGCTTTGTTAGAGCAGCTCCATTTCGGTTTGGGGGTTGACGGTGCTGGGGAAGGCGCGTGGGAAGGCGCGGGAGAAGGTGCGGCTGCGGGAGAGGCGGACGAGCTGGATGGTGGCGCGCAGTGGCAAGGGGGCGCGGCCGTTGGTCCAGAGCTGGCTTAGGGGGCGCATGTCGCCGTTGGCGTCGGGGTGGAAGGCGCGGTCGTCCCAGCGCTGCCAGCCTTCGATGAAGTCGGGGTAGTCGGTGACGGCGGAGAGGGTGGAGTGGAGCATGCGCTGCTCCCAGGGTTTGGCGTACTGGTTCATGAAGAGGATGTGGCTGCGGCGCTCGATGCGGATCTCGTCGACGAAGTCGCGGAAGCTGGTGGCGTGCGAGAGGTTGATGTTGCCGTTGGGCTCGAGGCCGTGGCGGTCGCCGCCGGAGATGAGGAGGTAGCCGGTCTCGCGGGCTAGTTGGACTACGCTGCGATTTTCGCGGGCGTCGCGGAGGCCGTTGAGTTCGAGGGCGTGAATGGTGGTGCCGGCGAGGTCGAGGAGGCGGAGGAGTTCGTTGCGGAAGGTATTGCCGCCGATCTTGTGCAGGTCCCAGAGCGGGTGGTTGAGGACGACGAGGACGCCGGGGACGTAGTGGAGGTCGCGGAGTATGGCGATGGCTTGGGTGTCGGTGGGGGCGGCTGTGTATGCGGCGAAGCGCTGCATCCAGGTGTGGCCTTCGGCGCTGGGGAGGTTGTGAATGCCGAGGTGGAACTCGGCGGGGCCGAAGGGTACGGTCCACTCGAGCGAGACGGGGATGTGACGCGAGCTGGGGACGGTGCGCAGAAGCATGGGCGCTTCGATGTTGTCGTGGTCAGTGAGTGAGATGAGGGGTTCGAGGCCAAGGGCCATGATCTGGCGGTGTTCGAGGTCGTAGGCCATGCGCGGCTGGAGCGGAGGACGCCAGTGGGCGCGGACGAAGTCGAGCTGAAGGCCGGACTTTCTGCTCTGGCGCTCATAGTGCTCGAAGATGGGTCGCAGGCCGGGGACGTAGGCGAACATCTTGTGGATGAAGTAGAGGCTTTCTTCGGAGAAGCTGGTGTGGCTGTGCAGCGAGAGACCGGTGGCGTATGGGGCGGCTGCGGTTGGGTCGTTCCAGAGGCTGGTGATCTTGGTTCTGGGCTGGGACTTGGGCTGCATGGCAGGGCCTCCTGCACTTCAGCTTGATTGAACCTGCGGTGTGCAAATGGGCTGTGAATGGGGTGAGAACAGGCGGGTAATTTGGGGGTGGGGCGTTACTTTTGGGATGCGGGGAAATACGCGGGTCTGAGTGGGGGGAGCTTTGAGAATGAGCCGGGGCTAAAGCCCCCTTGGAGGTGTGACTCTTTTCAGCGGGCTGAAGCCCGCTGCTCCCTCCCTCAAGGCAAGAGCAAGGACTGGCAACGGCAGGGGCGAGAAGCAGATCCCCTTCTGGGATGACAAGCAAAAGAACGGGCAACAATAACGGCAGACGCAACGGCAATGGCAACTGCAACTGCAACTGCAACGGCAACGGCAGATGCAACGGCAGATGCGGGGGGCAGATATAGCGGCTGTGGACTAGGGGAGGAGTTTGGCGGCTTGGGGGGCGAAGTAGGTGACTATGAAGTCGGCGCCGGCGCGGCGGATGGAGAGGAGGGACTCGAGGATGGTGCGGTCGGGCTCTAGCCATCCTTTGGCGAAGGCGGCTTGGAGCATGGCGTATTCGCCGGAGACTTGGTAGGCGCCGAGGGGGACGTCGTAGCGGTCGCGGGCGGCGCGGATGACGTCGAGGTAGGGCATGGCGGGCTTCATGAGGATCATGTCGGCGCCTTCGGCTATGTCCTGGTCGATCTCGCGGAGGGCTTCGCGGAGGTTGGCTCCGTCCATCTGGTAGGTGCGGCGGTCGCCGAACTGGGGGGCGGAGTTGGCGGCCTCGCGGAAGGGTCCATAGAAGGCGGAGGCGAACTTGGCGGCGTAGCTGAGGATGGGGGTCTGTTCGTGCTGGGCGGCGTCGAGGGCTTGGCGGATGGTTTCGACGCGGCCGTCCATCATGTCGCTGGGGGCGATGATGTCGGCTCCTGCGGCGGCGAGGGAGACGGCGGTTTTGGCGAGGAGGGGGAGGGTGGGGTCGTTCTGGATTTCGTAGGTGGGCTGGCCGGTGGGGTCGGTTTTGTGTTCGACGATGCCGCAGTGGCCGTGGGTGGTGTATTCGCAGAGGCAGACGTCGGCTATTAGGACGAGGGGGTTGAGGGCGCGGTTGGATTTGAAGGCGCGGAGGGCTTGCTGGACGATGCCTTCGGAGGACCATGCGCCGGTGGCCTGGTCGTCTTTTTCGGCGGGGAGGCCGAAGAGGAGGAGGCCGCCGAGGCCGAGGGAGGCGGCGGTTTCGGCTTCTTTGACGGCTTCGTCGAGCGAGAGGTTGAAGACTCGGGGCATGGAAGGGATCTCTTTGCGGATGCCTTCGCCGGGGCAAACGAAGAGGGGCTGGATGAGGGCGGCGGGGTGGAGATGGGTCTCGCGGACGAGGGACCTGAGGGCCTCAGTCCGGCGGAGACGGCGCATTCTGGTGGCGGGGAAGTTCATGGGGTTAGTTTAGCTGGAGTGGTTTGGGGAAGGAGGGGTTTGAGGCAGGTGGGGCAGAGGCAGGTCTGGGTGTCGGTGGGGATGGGGAGGGTGTGTGGGAGGTCTTTGCACCAGCAGGGGCCGGCGGGGTTGCAGGGGAAGGTGGTGGTGCATTGGGGGCAGGTGGTTTGCATGGTTATGAAGACGTGAGGGGTTGAGTGTATACGTTCCCACTCATGACGATGAAGCTGTCATGAATGGGGCACCCGGAGGTGGTGGTGAGTGGAAGAAAAGCATGTTCCTCTGCTTCCCTTCGGAATGGAAGAAAAGGGAGGCCAAGGGCAAAATGCAAATGCAACGACAACGACAACGACAACGACAAATGCAACGGCAAATGCAGCAGCAACGGCAAAAGCCAATGCGGGGGTTCTTCGCTCCGCTCAGAATGACACGGCTTTGGGATCGGACAAAAATGAGCAAACTCAAAAGGAGTTAGGTGTGGTTGGCGAGGGCTTCGTATTCGGCGGCGGAGCGGGAGCAGCCGAAGACCCAGAGGGTGTAGATGCCGAGGGCGGTGCCGAAGGGAATATGGATGAGTTGCAGGATTCCGATGACGATGGCGAGGGTGCGGGCCCAGGGTTTGCGGTTGAGCAGGGCGTAGCCGACGAGGAAGGAGAGGATCGTCGAGAAGAAGGTGAAGGCGGCGACGACGGCGGCGAGACCGGCCATCCAATGCGCGCCGGTTCCGTATGGGAAGGTGGGTGGAGCGGACCAGTTTTGCAGGGCGCCGTGGGAGAGGCCGGTGAGGACAGCGGCTCCGATGATTCCAGTGAGGCCGCGGTAGGCTCCGTAGACGAGCCAGAGGATGCCGAGGATTTGCAGATGGCGTTGGACGCGGCCGGGGAATGGGACGCCGTATGCGGGGGGTGGAGGGGCGTAGGCGTTTGGGGGAGGCGCGGTGTAGGCGGGAGGGGCGGCGGGTGCTCCGCAGTGGGAGCAGAAGGCGCCCTGGATTGGGTTACCGCAGGCTGGACATTGCATGATGCTCTCCTTGGGATGGTCATGAGATAGTACGCGGGGTGGGAGTGGATGGTTCCGTGGGATTGGCGATGCATGGGGAGAAAGGTTCGGGAGGTTGAGGTTGGGATGGCGGTGTCGGGCCTTCGCTTCGCTCAGGATGACAGCGAGAACCGGCAACGGCAACGGCAAAGGCGAAATGCGGGGGTTCTTCGCTTCGCTCAGAATGACAGGAGTTTGGGGGAGGCGTGAGCGGGAACGAGCAACGGCGAGAAGCAGATCCACTTCGGGGATGACAAACAAAGGAACGAGCGACAGGCAGAGCAAATGCGAACGCAGGTCCTTCGACTTCGCTGCGCTTCGCTCAGGATGACAATGTTTGAAGCGGAGGCGGTTGGGAAGCGACGGTAGGATAAGGGTGGGATGGTGCCGATGGATTTGATGAATGTGGCTGGGGATATGGCCGAGGGTTTGAGTGAGGGGCGGGGTCTTTTGCCTGTGGTGCCGAGGGCGCTGGTGGAGGCTGGTGCGGGTGCGTTGGAGTGGGCTCGGCTGAGGGAGTATGTGGCGGGGTATGCGGTGTCGCCGCTGGGGCGCGGGTGGGTGCGGGGGTTGGAGCCTTGTGCGGATGCGGTGTGGATTGATCGGCAGCAGCAGAGGACGGCGGAGGTTCGGGATTTTCTGGTGGGTGGTGGGAGCTTTGATTTTCATGGGCTGTTCGATCCTACGGAGCGGCTGGATGAGGCTCGGGTGGAGGGCGCGGCGCTGGAGGGCGTGGAGATCAATGCGCTGCTGGAGGTGGTGGAGCGGGTGGCGGCCTGGCGGGCGCTGCTGATTTCGCCGGCGGGGCGGGCGCGGGTTTGGCCAGGGATTGCGGGGTTGTCGGGTGGGTTGGTGGAGTGGGATTTTGCGCCGCTGCTGCGGGAGTTGCGGGGGAAGATTGAGCCGGATGGGTCGTTGGCGGATGAGGCGAGTAGCGAGCTGAGGCGGATTCGGCGGGCGATGGAGCGGCAGCATCGTGCGATTGAGGAGAGTTTGCGGAAGTCGCTGCGCGCGCTGGGGAGCGAGGGGTCGACGCAGGAAGATTTGATTACGGTGCGTGGGGAGCGGTTCGTGATTCCGGTGAAGGCGGAGTTTCGGCGGCGTGTGCCGGGGGTGATTCATGGGTCTTCGTCGACCGGGCAGACGGTGTTTGTGGAGCCGCTGGAGACGATTGAGCAGAACAATGAGCTGCAGCGGTTGCTGGATGAAGAGCAGCGGGAGATTCATCGGATTCTGGTGGCGATGACGCGGTCGATTGGGGAGCAGGCGGAGGGGATTCTGCTGGGGACGGCGGTGCTGGCGGAGGTAGAGTCGCACTTTGCTCGGGGAAGGTTTGCGAATGAACTGGGGTGTGTAAGGCCGGGGTTTTCGAAGGCGGGCAGGGCGGGGAGTTCCTCATCCCACCCACGCGATGAGGCCGCGTGGATGGGGCACCCGGGGTTTGCTGCTGGTACTCAGAGCCTTGGTGCGGCGGCTGGGTTGTCGTTGGTGGGGGCGCGGCATCCGTTGTTGGAGCTGCGGCTGAGGCGGGAGGGTGGGGGGACGGTTCCGCTGACGCTGGGGTTGGAGCAGGAGGCGCGGCAGTTGATTATCAGCGGGCCGAATACGGGTGGGAAGACCGTCGCGCTGAAGACTACGGGGCTGCTGGCGGTGATGGCGCAGGCGGGGTTGCCGGTGCCGGCGGAGGCGGCTACGTTGCCGCTGTTTGGGGCGATCTATGCGGATATTGGGGATGCGCAGTCGATTGAGATGAATTTGTCGAGCTTCTCGGCGCATGTGGTGAATGTGAATCGGATTGCGCGGGAGGCGGGGGCGGACGCGCTGGTGCTGCTGGATGAGCTGGGGTCGGCTACGGACCCGGAGGAGGGAGCGGCGCTGGCGGTGGCGATTGCGGGGCATTTTCTTGCGGTGGGCGCTTGGAGCTGTATTACGACGCACCTTACTTCGCTGAAGGTTTATGCGGCGAATCGGGCTGGCGTGCTGAATGCGGCGGTGGGGTTCGACCAGGCTACGCTGTCGCCTACGTATACGCTGCGGATGGGTGTGCCGGGGGCTTCGGCGGGGTTGAATATTGCCGAGCGGCTGGGGTTGGCGCCGGAGATTGTGGCGGCGGCACGGGCGCAGATGACGACGCAGGTGGCGGATATTGGGGCGCTGCTGGATCAGCTGCATGGGCAGCTTGCGGCGGCGGGTGCGGAGCGGGAGGTGATTGCTGAGCGTGAGAAGGAATTGTTGCGGGAGCGGACGAAGCTCGATATTGAAGGGCGCGCGGAGATGAAGGCGCGGACGAAGGAGTTGGAGGGGAAGCTGGGCGCGCTGATTGTGGATTTTGAGGAGCAGCTGCGGGAGACGGTGAAGGCGATCGACGACAAGGCGCTTTCGCAGAAGATTGCGCGGGACTCTTCGGCGCGGATTGCGCGGCTGAAGCGGGAGTTTTCGGAGCAGTTCAAGTCTACGGTGGTAGCGCATCACTCGGGTGCGGATAAGAACGATGTGGCGGCGAAGGTGGGTGCGGTTGCGGGTGCGCGGGCTGCGATTAAGGTTGGGGATTTGGTGCGGCTGAAGAGTCTGGGGCGGGAGGCTCGTGTGGTGCGGGTGGTGGATGATCGCAACTACGAGGTGGCGGTGGGGACGATGAAGATGCGGGTGGGGTTGGCGGATATTGGCGAGGTGACGGCGGTGGTGGCGGTGACTCCGGCGGAGGCGGCAAGGCGGCGGGGTGGGGTGACGATTCAGACTTCGGTTGATGCCGATACTTTGCCGT
Organism: Acidobacteriaceae bacterium; assembly: GCA_035943695.1. GTDB lineage: Bacteria > Acidobacteriota > Terriglobia > Terriglobales > Acidobacteriaceae > Edaphobacter. The sequence continues at coordinate 84,346 of DASZBW010000024.1, forward strand.
CGGAGATCAATGTGATCGGGCGGACGGCGGATGAGGCGGAGGATGAGGTTTCGCGGTTTCTGGATCGGGCGTTTATGGCGGGGCTGCCGCGGATTCGGATTGTGCATGGGACGGGGATGGGGATTCTGCGGAGGACGCTAAGGGAGTTTCTGCGGGGGCATCCGCATGTGACGCTGGTGACGGAGCCTCCGCATAATCAGGGTGGGCAGGGGGCCACTGAGGTGGAGCTGCGGCAGTGAACATTCCGTAGCAGCACTTTTTGAATTGATGGAGCTTGATCGATCTTGTACCAATGTGGATATTGGTGTAGAATTCGGTTATGAGAACCAGTATCACTCTCCAAGACGACGCTTATTCGCTTGCGTCGGTGTATGCCTCAGCCAGACGAATTACGTTGGGCAAAGCGATCAGCGAGCTGGTTCTAAAGGCGCAGAACGTACCCGCGGCAACGCCGGATATTTTGTGGTCCGATAGCGGGCTGCCCATGTTTCCGCCGGTCGGCAATGTAATCACGCCTGAGAGGATCAAGGAGCTCGAGAGTGAGCTTGAGTAGGAGGAGATATCTACCCGACCTCAACTGCTTGATCGCTCTGGCTGATCCCGACCATCCTCATTATGGGACGGCGAAGCAGTGGTTCGTGCAGGACGGCAGCAAGGGTTGGGGCGTCTGCCCACTGACCGAGGCTGGATTTGTACGCGTTACAACAAACCCGTCCTACGGGCGGAGGGCTCGAACCGTATCGCAGGCTACGGCAATTTTGGCTGGATTTACGCGTTCACCGGGTTATTTTTATTGGCCTATTGAAAGGCCTTGGGCGGTGCTAACAGCGCCGTTCGTTGACCGGATCTTCGGGCATCAGCAGGTGACGGATGCTTATCTGCTGGGGCTGGCGGTGCAGCAGCGGGGTGTGCTGATTACGTTCGACAGAGGCTTGAAGTATCTGGCTGGGGTGGAGTATGACAAGCATGTTCTGCTGCTTGAGTAGTGACCTTGAGCTTGAGCTATTTCTTCGCGATAGTGCACTTTGCCATGAATGATTAGAATCGTGACGATGAGTACGCGGGTTCGGTCTTATTCGAAGATAAATTTGGGGCTGCGGATTGGGCCGGTGCGGGCGGATGGGTTTCATGCGCTGGTGACGCTGTATCAGACGCTGGCGCTGCATGATTTGGTGACCGTGGAGGTGAAACCCACATCTCAGAGTCGAGATGTGGGGCACCCGGATTCTTCGCAGGGGACGAAGATCACGTTGACTACGAATGATGCTCGGGTGCCTACCGACGCGCGGAATACGGCCTGGAAGATGGTGGAGCTGGCGCTGGAGCGGATGGGGGTGGCGGCGGAGGTGGCTATCCATATAGAGAAGGAGCTGCCGGTGCGGGGGGGGATGGGCGCGGGGTCGGCGAATGCGGCGGCGGCGCTGATTGGGTTGGAACGGGAGCTGGGGCGGGCTTTGCCTGAGGCGGAGAGGCTGGCGATTGCGGCGGAGGTGGGGTCGGATGTGCCGCTGTTTCTGGTTGGGGGTGCGGTGTTGGGAGTGGGGCGGGGGGAGATTGTTTCGGCTATGGCGGTGGACTTGCCGGAGACCTGGTGTGTGGTGGCGGTGCCGGAGGTTGGGGTTTCTACGCCGCAGGCTTTTCGGGATTGGGATGCTTTGTGGGCGGATGGTGGGGGCGGGGCGTTGGAAGGCGATGTCCCGGGGGCTAAAGCCCGTGTTGACCTGGAGCCGGTAATGCCGGGACTGAAGTCCCGGCCTATCTCAGAAGCAAGTGCTGCCTCACCTGCGGGTTCTACGGCCACGAATGGCGGAGAAGAAGGAGTCAGCGGTGGACAGGAAGCGGTCCGTCGCGGACAAGTAGTGAAGGGTGGTGGGTTGACAGGCGATCCACAACTCGGTAGGCTGGAGGAGTTGAGTCACGCTTACGCGTCTGTTCTTGGAACTAACCGGCAAAAACTGGGTAATTCCGCAACGGAGGTAGCGCCTGACACATCCGGTATCGTTCGTGGTCCTTCTCCTGAGAGCAAACAGGGTTCTGAGCAAAGCTTTACGGCAGCGCATGTGGAACAGGGCAGCACACTGAACGGTCTGGCCGGGAATCCTCTTCTCGCGCTTGTCCGCACCGGGATCGAAAACGACTTTGAACAGGTCGTCTTTCCTCAGTATCCCACCCTGCGTGAAATCAAGCGAATGTTGATGGGTTCTTCGGCTGGCGTCGTTTCAGGCGATTCGGCTGATTTGAGTGGTGACGCGATTTACGCGGCGCTCTCGGGGTCAGGTTCTGCGCTGTTTGGGCTTTATGAGTCCGAATCAGATGCAAGAGCAGCTCAACGACGTGTCCAGGCTTCCGGCTGTAGGGCGATTCTTACGAAGACCCTTCCCCGGCAAGAGTACTGGAGCAACATGTTCGCAGAGTAGAGCTTGTCAGGGAGGGAACCTCTGGCAACCGTACTGGGCGATCGACTAATGGTAGGTCAACTGCCTTTGACGCAGTTTGTCTAGGTTCGAATCCTAGTCGCCCAGCCAATTATTCGACGCCTGAATACGATGAGAGCGAATGAGGATTGCGTTGGGCTTGAGGGCTCGCGCAGTGCCGCAAACTTAGGGGTTCTTCCAGCAGGCAGCAACGTGCCGCTGGAGGTGAAACGGATTTTTGGAATTTTGCAGAGACCGTCGCAACGGGCGGGAATGTAGAGGTTCAGAAGCACGGAGTTTTTGAAGAGCCGAGTCTTAGAAGCACGATTTTGTTGGTTTTCTTTTGAGCAGTACGATTTTGTCGCTACTTGTTTGTTTGAGAAACGCAATTTTGTTGAATTCTTTCAGCGGCGCCGCAACAAGGCGTACGTAAGACGTAAAGCAGCAGGAGCAGCCAAGGCAAACCAGCCTGGAGGTTTCAAACGTGACCATGCAAGACACGACTGCGGTTCTTTCCCCTATTTCAGGGCAGGCTGAGGATGACGAAAAAAACTCCCAGCCTGCACCAAAGCCTTCCTCCGATGCAGCGGTCAAAGCTGCAAACGACAAGGCGGCAAGTGAAACACCGAAGGCTGCGGAGCGGAAGCGCGCTCCTAAGCTGAGTGAAGACAAGCGCTTCAAGATTTTTTCCGGTTCGGCCAACCGGGCTTTGAGCGAAGAGGTCTGCAAGTTCGTCGGAGTGCCGCTGGGCGAGACCAAGCTGCAGCGGTTTGCCGATGGAGAGGTTTACTTCCAGCTGCTGGAAAATGTACGCGGCGTGGATGTGTTTCTGATTCAGCCTACGTGCCGTCCGGTGGACGAACACCTGGTGGAACTGCTGATCATGATTGACGCGCTGAAGCGCGCATCGGCCGGCAGAATAACCGTGGTAATGCCGTACTACGGCTACGCGAGACAGGACCGCAAGGACCGGCCGCGCGTGGCGATTACGGCAAAGCTGATGGCTGATCTGCTGACGACGGCTGGTGCGAACCGGGCTTTGCTGGTGGATCTGCATGCGGCGCAGATTCAAGGGTTTTTCAATATTCCGGTCGACCATCTGTTTGCCAGCCCGGTGCTGGTGGGTTACTTCCGGGATCTGAACCTTCCCGACCTGACGGTGGTTTCGCCGGATGCGGGCGGTGTGGAGAGGGCGAGATTTTTCGCCAAGAAGCTGGAAGTGCCGCTGGCGATTGTGGACAAGCGGCGGACGGATATCAATGTCGCCGAGGTGATGTCCGTAATCGGCGATGTGCAGGGCAGGACTTGTTTGATCCTGGACGACATTATCGATACGGCGGGAACGCTGGTCGGTACGGTTGAGGCGCTGCTGAACAAGGGCGCGAAGAAGGTTTATGCGTGTGCTTCGCATCCGGTGCTTTCGGGCCCGGCGGTGGAGCGGATTGCGAATTCACGGCTGGAAGAGCTGGTCGTGACGAATACGATTCCGCTGCGGGAAGATGCGCAGAAGGTGTCGAAGATCAAGGTGCTGTCGGTCGCCGGGCTGCTTGGGCGTGCGATTGAAAGCATTCATATGGAGACCAGCGTTTCGACGCTGTTCAGTTAGGTTTCGTAAGAGCGAAAGCGTAGTTCAGATTCAGCGGCCGAGCCGCAAAGGGAGCGGGAGAAACAGTTCTCTCCGTGCCCGAAAGGATGATTCATCATGGCAGCAACTTCCAGTACTCCCTCCGTCGTCGCAACACCTCGTGAGGGCAAGTTCAACAAGAATGCGGCGCGGCGTGTGCGTGTCTCGGGCAAGATTCCTGCCGTGGTTTATGGCGCAGGCAAAGAGTCGGTTGCGGTGACGGTTGATCCGCGCGTGATCACGAAGATTCTGCATTCGGATTCCGGGCACAACACGATTTTTGATCTCGATGTGACTGGCTCCGGGCTGGTGAAGGTGATGATCGTTGACTGGCAGCATGAGCCGATCAAAGGTGCGCTGCTGCATATCGACCTGAAGCGCATTGCGATGGATAAGGCGATGCGGGTTTCGGTGCCGATCCAGTTGGTTGGTGTACCGGTGGGTGTGAAGGCGCAGGGCGGAATCCTGGAGCATGTGCTGCGTGAGGTAGAGATCGAGTGCTTGCCGAACGATATTCCGAGCCATCTCGATGTCGATGTTTCGGGTCTTGAGCTGAACAGCGCGATCCATATCTCGGACCTGCCGCACTCGGGTTCGATCAAGTTCCTGGGCGAGGAGAACATGACGGTTGCGCATGTCTCGTCTGTACGCGAAGAGGCTGCTGCTGAGGGTGCGGATGTTGCTGCTACGACTGCCGAGCCTGAGGTTGCGAAGAAGGGCAAGGGCGATGCGGCTGCTGCTCCTGCTGCCGATGCCAAGGATGCGAAGAAGAAGTAAAGCATCTTTCGTAACAAGCTTTTTGTTTTGTTGGAATGCAGGTTAGAGGGACTCGCGGCGTGAAACTGATACTCGGTCTTGGCAACCCTGGTATCGAGTATCAGTTCACACCGCACAATGCAGGCTTCCTCGCGGTAGATCGGATTGCGGAGTATTGCAATGCGACGTTTGCGAACCGGCGAGGCAGGGCGCTCACGGCGAAGGTGAAGCTGGCAGGGCAGGATGTGCTGCTGGCGAAGCCGGAGACGTTTATGAATCTGAGCGGGCTTTCGGCTGCGGCTTTGATTCGTGAGCTGGAGATTGCGGTTCCGGTGGAAGGGCCATCGGCGGACGTGATCGTGATTTATGACGAGCTGGCGTTTCCGCTGGGCAAGATGCGGATTGCGGAGCGCGGTTCGGCGAACGGGCACAACGGTGTGAAGTCGATCATCGGGGCGCTGGGTACGGAGGAATGGATTCGCATCCGCATTGGGGTGGGCAAGCAGCCCCTGGCGGATGGACGAGAGGTACGGGCGGGCGGAAGCGATTATTTGCTCTCGCCGATGCGCAAGCAGGAGTTGGCGGTGATGGACGAGGTGCTGGATCGCGTTCGGGCCGCAGTGGAGGCGATATGGACCCGGGGGGTCGGCGCCGCGATGAACGAGTTCAACAGGGCAGTGGAAGGCAGTTAGAAGTCAGTTTGAGTTCGAGGGCAGTGAATTTTCCAGACCGCATGGGCAGAACAGACGCCGGTGCGGTGCGAAGCAGAACTTCGCAGAAAGAAGTAGACCGAATGACACGTACTTACGAAATCATGTTTATTGTTCGCCCGGATGTTGAGGAAGCCGATCTGGACAAGCTGATCGAGGGCTTTTCGGGCAACATTACGAGTGGCGGCGGCGAGGTAAAGAGCGTCGAGAAGATGGGGCGGCGGCGGCTGGCTTATACCGTGCGCAAGTTCAACGACGGCCTCTACGTGCTGTTGAATGTGGCGGCACCGGGCGGGCTGATCTCGGAGATCGAGCGCCGGTTGCGCGTGTCTGAGCCGGTGATCAAGTTCATCACGGTTCGCATGGACGAAGAAGAGAAGCGGCTGGCGAAGGTGAAGGCTCTGCGGGACTCGAAGGTGAAGCGCAGCGCGCAGCCGATTCCTCCGCAGGCTGCACCGGCTCCTGCTGCGGGCGAAGCTGCTACTGAGGCTCCGGTTGCTGAGGTTGCTGCTGAAGCTCCTGCTGCTGAAGCTCCTGTTGCTGAGGCTCCTGTTGCTGAGGCTCAGGCCAGCGAGCCGGTTGAGGCTGCGGTCTAGGTTTTCGGACGGAAAATTTTGCGAGCCAGCATCTGCTGCGACTCGTGTTGAGGGAACCACCTCCGTACCCGCTTCTTTCCCCCGGCCTGGATGGCGGATTTTCAAGGGCTCCAGCGCGAGCCTGGAGCGGGCGACGGCACAACGCAAGGACCACGAGAGGAACTACCATGGCTGACGAAACCAGCACACCGCAAGCTACAACCGAATCCGCGCCAGCAGCACCGGCCGCGGCGAGAGAGTCACGTCCTTACACACCGCGTCCTGCCTTTGGCGGCGGCGCAGGCGGCCCTGGCGGGCGGCCACCTCGTCCTGCGGGCGACCGTGGCGGCGGCCCTGGTGGTCCTGGCGGCGGACCGGGAGGGCGCAAGTTCTTCCGGCGCAAGAAGGTCTGCAAGTTCTGCACGGAGAAGATCGATGCGATCAGCTACCGCGATGTGCGTTTGCTGCAGGGCTTCGTGGCTGAGCGTGGGAAGATCGTTCCGCGCCGGCTGACGGGCGTGTGCACACGGCACCAGCGCAAGGTCTCGCTGGCGATCAAGCAGTCGCGCAATATTGCGTTGCTTGCGTTCGCTGCGCGCTTCTAAACGGCGATGAAGATACGCGATCTTCTCAAGCTGGTAGAACGCGATGGCTGGCAGTTGGTTCGCACAACGGGTAGCCATCGCCATTTCCGCCATCCGGAGAAGCCTGGGACGGTCACCATCCCCGGACATCCGTCCGATGATGTAGCTATCGGAACGAAACTGAGTATCCTGAAGCAGGCAGGTCTGAGGTAGAGGTAGCCATGAATAAGGTATCGGAGCCAAGCGAGTACGTGGTCGTCTATGAGAAGACGGTAACGGGTTATAGCGCCTATGTTCCGGACCTTCCGGGCTGCATCTCGACTGGAGCGACCCTGCAGGAGACCAAGACCAGCATGCAGGAAGCGATCAGCGGCCACCTTTCAGTTATGCGGGAGTTCGGTGATGCGATCCCCCAGCCTACGACGATCGCAGAGCGTATGCAGATTCCGGCCTAAACCTTTTTTTGAGCTAGCGCCAGTTTTACATCTGGCGGAAAGAATTGGAGAACTGCAATGGAAGTGATACTGAAGGAAGACGTACATAAGCTGGGCCACCGCGGCGATGTGGTCAAGGTGGCCGATGGATATGGCCGTAACTATCTGCTGCCGGGTAAGTTCGCGATTGAGGCGAATTCGAATAACAAGGCCGTGATCGAGCAGATGAAGAACTCCGCGGTGCGCAAGCTGGCGAAGGAGAAGATCGAGTCGGAAGATCTTTCGAAGCAGCTTGAGGCAGTTGAGCTGGTTTTCGAGCGCAAGGTGGGCGAGAACGAGCACCTGTTCGGGTCGGTTACGTCGGGTGATATTGCGCACCAGTTGGAGCAGAAGGGCTTCACGATCGACAAGCGGAAGATTTCGCTGGAAGAGCCGCTGAAGACGCTGGGCGAGTTCCACGTGCCGCTGAAGCTGCACCGCGAGGTGACGACGCACCTGAAGGTTACGATCAAGGGCGATCAGCCGGACGATACTGTGTCGGCTGCGTAAGCTGCGGGGTCGATTGAAACAAAATTCAGGGACGTATGCCGGGCGGTTTGCCGGGCGTACGTCCCTTTTTCTGCGGGTTGGAGAGGGATGCGCACGGGTGGAATGAGTTGCCTGGAGTCGCCCTTTATTCTCATAAAAGCGCAAAGTTCTGCATTCGCGCCGGTCCAGCCTCTTGAGCTACGACGAGTTCTCGTGTGTTTTGAACAACATACTTCTACTGTTTCGAGGCCTGAATTGGCACTCGGAGTGCTCTATCTCAGTTCAACATTGTCTATCTGGTGACTGAGTCGCCGCTTTGAATTGTTTCCGGTCCCGGGTTACTCGGGACTGGTTCAGGATTCACCAAAAAAATGGGAAGTGAAATCTTCCAGGAGTCGTAACCATCATGAAAAAGATCTCTGCACTACCCTTGTTTCTCTTTGTCGTTTGCCTTGTTCCGCGCGCGAGCTTTGCCAGCACGGTGACTCTGGAACTGGAATCGAGCGGCGTGACTCCGTACCAGTTTTCCGTGAATGGAAGCAGTACAGACATCATGCTCACGTGCCTGAACGATCAGCGGACTGTGAACCAGTATGAGACCTGGACCGCGACGACCTACAATCTGGGGACATTGGTTCAGACCGCGGGGTATACGAACTCCACCGTAATCGGAGGCATCAGCCTTCTGGACCTGAAGCAGGACGCGTACCTGGACTCTTTGTACCTGACGAACAAGGCGAATCCGAACTATACCGTCAACAACCAGGAGGTTCAGGACGCGATCTGGTCGATTCTGGATGGTCAGAGCGTTTATACCGACCTTACGGGCGGCACCAACGGGACCGAAGATAAGGCGGTGCGGAGCCTGATTCTGGCGGCGCAGACTACGAGCGAGACTGCGGCTTTCTATTCTCAGTTCACCTTCTACGTTCCGCAAACCTGGGGAACGAAGTACGACAACGACAAGAGCGGATCGATTCCGCAGCAGTTCATGGGATATAAGGCAGTCACGCCTGAGCCTTCGAGCCTGCTGTTGCTGGGCACGGGATTTGCGGGGCTTGCTGGATCGTTGCGTCGCCGATATAAGGCTGCAAAGCAGGCGTAACTGGATGATGTAACTTTGTTCGGCAGAACTTTCGTAGGATGCGCAGCTTTCGGGGTCTCCCAAAGCTGCGCATTTTTTTGTGCTGAGGCAGGCGGAATAAACGCTGCGGGGAGCGATGGCTAGAGCATCAGCTTGCCAGTGCTGATTTCGTCGGCTGTCTCTTCGAGCTGCTTTTCCAGGTTGGTGGGCTGTTGAGGGCCGGGGACCTGGGTGCGCGGGGACTGCTGCGCGCGGCGGTCTGCTTCGCCGGTGTTGAGCTGGCCGCCGGAGGAGGTTTCACCGGTGGAGGGAAGATTGTCGGACTCGAAGTCACCGTCGCCTTGCGGGGTTCCGGCTGCGTCCTTTGCCGTTGCGTCGTCGAAGTTGTAGTTGGGCTGGCTCATGATTGGCTCTCCGAGTTGCTCTGCTGAATCTCTGCTTCTTCGGCGGATGGATTCGCTTCGGTGTCGCTGGAGTAGTCGGGCGGCAGAGAGGAGATGCGGCCGTCGATGGAGGCCTTGTCGGCTGAGGCTTCGGGCGCGGAGAGGTTGTCGGTGGGGGAGCTGTCGCCGTCGGCCTGGGCGCTGTGTTCGTTGCGCTCGGCTTCGAGTTCTTCGGCCTTGCGCACGGCGGTTTCGTCGGGTGAGTCGTGAGGGCGGGCTACGTCTTCCATCTCAATCTCCTCCTGCTCGGCCATTTGGCCGGCCATCTTCTCAAACTCTTCGATGCTGGGAAGCTCGGCCACGTCTTTCAGGCCGAATTTGAGGAGGAAGTCTTTGGTGGTTTTGTAGAGGATGGGGCGGCCGATGACCTGCTTGCGGCCGGCGGTGGTGATGAGCTTGCGCGCGATGAGGGAGCCGAGGACGCCGGAGGAATCGACGCCGCGGATCTCGGAGATCTCGGGCGCGGTGACGGGCTGCTTGTAGGCGACGACGGCGAGGGTTTCGAGCGCCTGGAGGGTGAGCTTGAGGGGCGGCTTGAGGGACTTGACGAAGCCGCGGACGGCGTCGTGGTACTCGGGCTTGGTGGCGATGCGGAAGCCGCCGGCGACCTCGCGGATCTCGAGGCCGCGGTCGGAGTCGGGGGAGGCGTAGTCGGCGATGAGGCGATCGAGGACAGTGCGGAAGTAGGCGCGGAGTCTGGCGGCGCGGGCTTTTTCTGCGCGGGCGGCGGCTGCGGCGTCGGCGTTCGGTGCGGCGTCGGGCTCGGGTGCGGCCTCCGGGGGAGTGTCTGAGTTTGCTGCTTCGTCGGCGGTGCCATTGTCGGCGGGTTCGTTGGCGGCGTCGGGTTCGGTGGTCTGGGCACTTGCCGATGTATCTTCGGTGGGCTCGGCTGCGAGGTCTTCGGTGCGGGCGGGTTCATTGTCGGCTGCGTCGTCGAGGGCGAGGGTGGCCTGGTTATCGGCTTCGCGGTCGAGTTCGGCCTGGGCTTCGTGGCCGAGGAGGCCTACGAGCTGGGCGAGGGTTACGGGCTCGTCGGAGGCGTAGATGACTGCTTCAATCTTTGCTTTCAGGCTCATAGTGTCAGGGCTAAGCATACCAACGTGCGCGGCTGTCTGGAGGGTCCGAGACGTGCAAATCGCGGGTGAAATTCGCTGGCTTGTCCTTCCGCGGGGCAGGATGCGGCCTACGCGCGGCGATGTGTGCGATTCGGACTGGCTTTCGGTCATGCTGGTACCCCCTCCCCCCCACCCTAAAAGTGCATAATCTTCCAAACAAAGAACTTAGGTCCGGACCAGATTTGCAAAGTCTTGGAAACAAAGGACATGATTTGCAAGATCTTCAAAACAAAGGAGTTGTGCTGGCCTCAGGGCGCGAGGAACACAATCCTGTAGCTGTTGGATTCTGTCTCGACCTGAGTTAATTATACGCGATTGATTTAAAACGCATACATGATTCTGATGACGCCGACTCGCCCGTGATACATAATGGAAGCTTCCCAGTTTCAGGTGGTTTGCCCTCGACCGCACCAGGTATTGACCTACGATCGCGTCGCTGGGCCGACGTGCGATTTTTTGCCTTCAACCCATAGAGGAGTTTGGAACGATGAAGATGAGGGTGATTTTTGTAGCCAATGTGGCTGCGATGGCTTTTTGTGTTTGCAGCATAGTGGGTGCGCAGCAGAGTGAACATATGGGGGAAAGCACGGGTAAGCGCGGCGCATCTGTAGACACTCCGGGTAGCAGCCCTGCGGTAAACGACTATGTTGCTTGCGTATTCACGCCGGATCAGCTGGCAGCGTTTCGTTTGAAGCCTCCGATGAAGATCCTCGACGCAGATAGAGCGGCGGCCACAATTAAAGCTGCGACAGCAGCGGTGGGTGCCTCAGTAAAGAATAGAACCTTGGGATCAGCTGTAGCTACTACGCTCAAGACCAACCTTCAGTTATTGAATTTGGTGGGCATGGATGCCAAGGAAGCGCAGGCTTCGATAGGAACGACGCTGAGCGAGTCGCTGGTGAATGCTTCTGCAACGGAAAAGCAGGCGACGGCGAGCGCTGTAAAGGAAGCTACGAATGAGGCATTGGAGATGAGCTTCAGTCCACCAGCGGATGTGGCTTGCTCGATTTCCCCACTGACTTACCACGAGACAAATCAGATCTTCGGAGCTGCGATTTCGAAGAATTACGTGGCCTACCAGGTGGTTGCGCGAAATCTGAACGCAGACAAGGAGTTCCAGTTACACAACGTGGAACTGGCCGTGGATACGGATCCGTGCGGGACGAAGGAGCAGTTCGATGCAGGGCGAGACAGGCTACTGGTTCGGGCCATGGCGATTCGGAATCAGAGTACGGATCCACGTAACTTTACAATTCGCATCATGGAAGGGGTTGCAAGCGTCGCCGGTGCCGCTGTGGGATTTGGATCGGGCGACTATGCGAACGGGCTGGCTGTGTTCTCCGCGCTCATTCCAGCGGGTAAGGCAATCTTTCCGGACTATACGGTGGACCAATTGAACCGAATCAGCGACCTGACGTTTTCTTCGTCGGGGCAGAGCCGGACGGTGGTTCCGAAAAATGGTGTTGCTATGTTCGTGACTTTTATGCCAACGAAGCCGCTGGAGCAGTCATGGTGGATTGAGCAGGCGACACAGGTACCGGGAGGAGGTCCGGGGACTCAAGCTTGCACCAACGCTAAAAACATACACCCCAAAAACCATAAACCCTGGAGCGACGGCAACCCCAAGCCGGTGGCCTATAAGGATTGGGGCCCGGACGCGCTGCTGGAGTTTCGCCGCCACTCGTTCGTGATCGTCGCGGGGGTGCACACTACGGAGGATGATGCGCTTGTTCCGGTTATAGATACTCTGGATTGCCAGAACGGGGCGAAGGTGTTGGATCTGGGGAGCAACATGGCGAAGAGTGCGGCTCCTGCTAGTTTGCCCTGCAAGTTGAAGGGCAAAAACCTGGAGCAAGTGGTGAGCCTGGAACTACAAAATGCGAAAGAAGCGGCCGATTCCGTGGGAGCCATAGGTCCAGTTACCGTAACGCCGGGTGATTCGACTACAGCTACGGCTGTCTTCAATGGGGACGACCTGCGGGCTCTCAATGGAACGACGTACAACGTGCTGTGGACGAACAGCCAGAAGTTGAGCAAAGCTACGGAGCAAGTAGTAAAGGTACAGCCGTACCCGATCCTAAGCTCCATCGAAAAAGACCAGCTGCAGTTGCCGGTTATGACTGCAGGGACTTTAACGGTCAAAGGCATTCACTTGAAGATGGCAGACCCTGAAAAGGTACTCAAGCCGGTGAGTGAGGTGGATTTGACGTCGCCTGATGGCAAGACAGTGATCGCATTGAAGGTGGATCCCAATAATTCTTCCAATACGGATACGCAACTGAGCTTGCCCTATACGGCGACTACCTTCACTGGTAAGCCCGCTGTGGCATATAAGGTGACCGTGCTGGTTGATGGAAAAACGATACCGGGGGCATCGGATGCCAGCTTAACTTTGGTGGCCCCATAAGTCAGGATGCGCTTTGTCGATCAATTTTCCTCATCGAGGAGTGCGCCTAGTGTATCGAGCCTGCTGCTCCAGAGTGACTTGCGGTTGGTGATGCAGCTGGTGGCTAGATCGACGCATTTTGCCTGAGGTAGCAGGTTCGTAAACGGTCGGATTTTTTTGTGCGGACCAGGCCGCCGGTCTCGAGCACCTGTTACGTGCTGGACGACGGCGGCGAGGCTCATGTTAAAGGGCTTCGCCAGATCGGAGACCGAGACTGGCCCTTTGCTTACGGGTTCGACGATAGAGTGGCGGGTGGAATCGCCAAGCGCGTTGAAGACTCCGGTGATGTTGGGTGCGGTTCTCATCCGGCGTTCCGATCCAGCTCTTCGCCGAGTTTGCCGAGAACGTCGGTCGTACCTAGCTCACGGCCGCGGGGCCGTCGAAGTAGACCCCCCGCTCGGTGAATACGAGCTTCGTACCCTTTCCGTCAGGAATGAATTCAACGGTGTTCTGAGAGGAAGATTATGCGGCGGCCGCCGCAGTCCATGGTGTAGACGATGACGACGCTGTGGTTGGGAATGTCCCTTAGTGCCAGGAGGATCTTTCGCTGCGACGGGCATGGCTACAAGCTGTTCCGAGAAGATTATCGGGAGTTGTCTTGAAGCGAGATGCTACAGAGTGTTTTGGGAGTGAGTGGCTGGTGGAAGAGAGCAGGCCCCAGAGGCTGAAGCCTCGTTGTATGGGTGGCGTGAGAGGGCCAAGGCTGAAGCCTTGGCTTACCTAGATGCGTGCGTGTGACACGTAGCTTGGAGCGCCCGTGGCGCATGAGCCTGAAGTCCTGAATCGCGATGAATGGCTGAATTTAGGCATCGGGGAGAGAATGGTGGAATGACTATGCGAACAGGGTGGGTGGGTGGTGCGGTTTTGGTGGTGGGGCTGTGGATTGGAGTTGGCTCGGCGCAGATGGCGATGGCGGGGCATGATATGGGGGCGATGAAGGAGATTGCTGCGCCTGAGGCGTTGCCGGTGCCGGTGAGGATGGAGGGGATTGGGAACAGCCATCTGGCGATTAAGGCGAATGGCGAGGCACAGGTTTGGTTCGATCAGGGGCTGAATTTGTTGCATGATTTCTGGGACTACGAGTCGGCGCGTGCGTTCGAGCAGGGAATCCGGGCGGATGCGCAGTGTGCGATGTGCTACTGGGGTTTGTATGAGGCGCTGGCGATGCGTGGGTCGGCGAACAAGGTGTATGCGGATCAGGCGCTGGATAACGCGATTCGGCTGAAGGGCAAGGCGGGGAAGGGGCAGCGGCTCTACATTGAAGCGGCGGCGGCGGCGCGCGATGCGGAGAAGGCTGCGGGTGGCGAAGGGCATGGTGACGGCTCGGCGGAGAGGGCGATATGGCGGCGGGCGGTGAAGGAGGATTCGCACGATCTGCAGGCGAAGCTGTTTCTGGCGGGGAGCCTGCGGGATGGATATGACGATGCCGGTGAGCCGAAGACGGGCACAAAGGAGGCGATTGAACTGTATCAGGAGGTGCTGAAGGTGGCGCCGGATGATTCGGCGGCGAATCATTACTGGATTCATGCGGTGGAGGCGGGGGCGCATCCGGAGCTTGCGGTGGGAAGTGCGACGAAGCTGGCGAGGCTGGCGCCTGCATCCGGGCACATGGTGCATATGCCGGGGCATATCTTTTATCGCGTGGGGGATTACGCGCAGGCGGAGCGATGGTTCGCTGCTTCGATGCAGGTGGATGAGGCTTATATGAAGGCGCAGCATGTGGATGTGGATGATGACTGGAACTATATCCACAACCTGATGTACGGCGTTGCGAACCTGATGGAGGAGGGGAAGCTGAAAGAGGCGGCGAAGCTGTCGGCGAAGATTTCGGGAGGGCGCGGGGTGTTGGCGGCGACGCTTTATACCTACTCGCCGCGCGATGGGATGGCGCGGTTGAATGCGGAGCTGCCGATTGCGCTGCGGACGGGTGATTGGGCTTCGGTGTCGGATATGCTGCGAGATGCGAAGGTGGATGCGCGGCTGAAGAATCTGGATTTTCTTGCCGGGGCGTTGCGGGATTTTGCGCGGGGGATGCAGGCGGTGGAGGCGGGTGAGGCAGGCAAGGCAGAGGAGGCTTCGAGGGCGTTGGATGCGGAGTTGTGGCGCGTCTCGCAGAAGGTGAAGGACACGCCGGAGGAGAAGGCGGAGGAGGCGAAGGCTCCGGTGAGGGTGGCGGTGGGAGCGGATGCGGTGGCTATGCCGTTGGTGTCGAACCTGTCGATCATGTCGCTGGAGCTGCGTGGAGCGATTCTTGTGGAGCAGAAGAGATTGGCTGAGGGTAAGGCGCTGTTTGCGCAGGCTGCGGGAGAAGAAAAGAAGCTGGGGTATCGGGAGCCGCCGGTGTACATCCGTCCGGTGGGTGAGGCGGAGGGTGGGGCTCTGCTGCGGGCGAAGGAGTATGCGGATGCGCATACGGCGTATGTGGCGGCGCTGGTGGAGCGGCCTGAGTCGGGGTTTGCGCTGTATGGGATGGCGCGTAGTAGCGAGGGCGCGGGAGATGTGAGTGCGGCTCGGGCGGAGTATGCGAGGTTTTTGGCGGCGTGGAGGAATGCGGATTCTAATGCGGCGGAGGTTGCGCATGCGCGGGCTTATCTGGCGAAGTGAGGGCGGGGCGTGGATGGGCGGGAGTCTGACCCCACTCATGCGATGAGACTGCATGAATGGGGCACCCAGGCGCGTTCGCTCAGGGACTGGTGGGGAAGGAGGGTTTGAATACGATGGTGCGAGTAGCGAAGACGAAAGAGGCTGGCGGCGCGAAGGCGAAGGTGCCGCATGGGTTTGTGGTGGAGGCGCTGGATGGGTTGCGGCCGGAGGTGCGGCGGATGTTTTCGGGGTTTGCGGTTTATGTGGGGGACCGGATTGTGATGATGCTGCGGGATGCGGTGAAGCATCCCGAGGATAATGGTGTTTGGCTGGTACTTGCGGAGGGTGCTGATCCTGCGGATGCAGGGCTGCGGCGGGAGCTGCCGTCGCTGCGGGCGATTGGAGTGCTGGGGGAAAAGATTAAGCATTGGCTGCTGATTCCGAGCGATGGGAAGGATTTCGAGAAGGAGGCGATGGGGGCTTGTGGGATGATTCTGCGCGGGGATAAGAGGGTGGGGCGGGTTCCGAAGTCGAGGCGGTAGCTTCGAGCGACTAGCCTCGGATGAGATAGGTTGACAGGTTGATGGTGGCTGAGAACAATCGACAGCCTGTATGGATTGAGAACGATCGAGGTGGCTATGATGCGTTTTGGTCAGATGTACCGGGGACTTCGTCTGCTGGTTTGCTCTGCTTTGCTGCTTGCGGTGGTCGCAGTGCCGGGGTGGGGTCAGGCAAAGCGATCTCACTTGCCTGCGGATATGGATGCGCGGTTGCGCTTGTATCTGCAGAAGGAGCTGGGGCCATCCCATGACAAGAGCCTGCGATACACAGCAGCCCTGGTAGACCGCGGCGACGCACCGAAAGAAGAGGTCGTGGTCTACGTATCAGGGGCCTTTGGGACCGTCTGTGGAAGCGGGGGATGCACACTGCTGGTGTTCAAGCCGCATGGCTCATCTTTTCAGAAGATCGGCTTCGTGCTGACGATGTGGCCTCCGGTTCGCGCCTTGCAGACGGAGTCGAAGGGGCTGAGAGACATGAGCGTAGGGCAGTGTTGTCTCGCGGGTAAGGGATGGGAGGACTCCATCCGTTTCAATGGACATCGATACGAAAAGTACTCCAGGGGTAACCAAGACGTTGAAGTACCGGCCGGAACTGCCGGGGATGTTCTGATCTCGAAGGACGATGAAGGTCGTCCGGTTTTCGGTGACCGATAGACCTTTATCGTTCGGCGGATGAAGCCAGCGGCCCTAACGGGCGAGGTGATTGAAGAGCCAGAAGAGGAAGCCGGAGAGGGCGGCGGCAGCGGGCAGGGTGAAGATCCAGGCGGCGGCGATCGAGCGGATGGTGGACATCTGAAGTCCGCTTTTGTTGGCGGCCATGGTGCCGGCTACTCCGGAGCTGAGGACGTGGGTGGTGGAGACAGGCAGGCCGTACCCGTCGGCCAGGCCGATGGTGATCATGGCAGTGATCTCGGCTGCGGCTCCTTGTGCGTACGTCAGGTGGGTCTTGCCGATCTTTTCGCCTACGGTGACGACGATGCGCTTCCAGCCGATCATGGTGCCCATGCCGAGGGCGAGCGCGACGGCTACCTTGACCCAGCTGGGGATGAACTTGGTGGATTTATCGAGCAGGCCTTTGTAGGTGGTGAGGACCTTGGAGTCGTCGGCGGACATTTTGGGGCCGCCGTTTTTGGGGAGGAGGCGGAGGGTCTCGCTGGTGAGATACATCTGGTTGCGGACGTTGGCCTGCATGGCCTGCGGGACGTCTTTGAGGGTCTTGTATTCGGAGGTCTCGTTGCGGATGTCGATGACCATCTGCTGGAGGGCTAGCGTGATGCCAGGCTCGAACTTCTTGCTGCTGACGAAGTGCTCGAGCTCGGGGCCTGCTTCCTGCAATACGGAGGACTTGTCGGCGTAGTGGTCGAGTGCGGCTACTACCTGCGTGGAGACTTGCGCGAAGTTTTGTACCTGGCTGTAGCCCATGGCGTGGTTGAGCGCGTAGGCGGTGGGTACGGTGCCGACGAGGATGAGCATGATAAGGCCCATGCCTTTTTGTCCGTCGTTGGAGCCGTGGAAGTAGCTGACGCCGCCGCAGGTGCAGATGAGGAGGCAGCGGATCCAGAACGGTGGTGGGGCGGTGCCTTCGGGGGCTTTGTAGAGGCGTGGATCGCGGGCGACGAGTTTGAAGATGAAGAAGATGATGGCGGCGAGGACGAAGCCAACGATGGGCGAGATGAGGAGGGCCTTGAAGACCTTGAGGACCTGCTCCCAATCGACGCCGGAGGTGCCGGAGTTGCCCTGCATGAGCTGGTTGGCGATGCCGACGCCGAGGATGGAGCCGATCATGGTGTGGGAGCTGGAGGCGGGCAGGCCCTTGTACCAGGTGGCGAGGTTCCAGAGGATGGCGGCGGTGAGGAGGGCGAAGACCATGGCGAAGCCGGAGCCTTTGGAGACTTTGAGGATGAGCTCTACGGGCAGCAGCGAGATGATGGCGAAGGCTACGGCTCCGGAGCTGACGAGGACGCCGATGAAGTTGAGGATGCCGGAGTAGACGACGGCTACGTGCGGCTCGAGCGAATGGGTGTAGATGACGGTGGCGACGGCGTTGGCGGTGTCGTGGAAGCCGTTGACGAACTCGAAGCCGAGGGCGATGAGCAGGGCGATGCCGAGGAGGACGTAGGGGAAGACCGCTGCGCCGTGGACTTCGGATAGATCGTGGCCGATCTGCATGCCGATGTAGACGAGACCGCCGATGAGCATGAGGCCGAAGATGGCTCCGCCGATCTTTCCGGGGGAGGAGTTCTTGAGCTTTTCGTCGAGAGCGGATGGGCGCGGCAGCGTTGCGTTCGTGGCCATGAGGCACCTTGCAGTTTGGATTAATGCGGACTAAGCCAAGCTACGCCCGGTGTGCGAATGGAAGATTACAGGGGCGTGAAGATCGCGAGCAAGCACCCTGGGCTAAAGCCCTGGAATGTAATGGCTCGTGTTTCAGCGGCCTGAAGGCCACTGCTCCCTCCGAAGGTTCCCACTTTCTCCAACCGAAACTTAAGCGAAGCTGGCTGGGCTATCTTTGAAGTTGCTGCGTTTATGTCTAATCTTGTCCAAATCGCGCCGGAGGCTGTGTCGGGGAAGCTGCCGGGGCTGCATGAGTTTTTCTCGCCGGGGGGGGTATTGTCGCGGTCTTCGCTGGCGTTTGAGCATCGCAAGGGGCAGTACGAGATGGCGCGGGCGATTGAGAAGGCGTTCGCGGATAAGCGGCACCTGATCGTTGAAGCGGGGACGGGGACGGGGAAGACGCTGGCTTATCTGCTGCCGGCGCTGCGGCTGGCGCGGGAGACGCAGCAGCGGGTGATTATTTCTACGGGCACGAAGAATCTGCAGGAGCAGCTTTTCTTCAAGGATGTGCCGTTTCTTGAGTCGATCCTGGGGCCGCTGAAGGTTTGTTATATGAAGGGGCGCGGGAACTATCTGTGCAAGCACAAGTTGTATGCGCTGCGCGATTCGCCGCTGCTGAGCGGGTTGGAGGAGATTGGGCAGTTCCATGCGATTGCGGCGTGGGAGAAGACGACGGCGACGGGGGATCGGGCGGAGATTGATGCGCTGCCGGAGAGTTCGGCGCTGTGGCCGAAGCTGGATGCGAGGGGGGAGGCTTGCCTGGGGCAGACTTGTCCGGACTGGGAGGGCTGCTTTATTACGGCGATGCGGCGGAAGGCGCTGGAGTCGGACATCATCATCGTGAATCATCATCTGTTTTTTGCGGATATGTCGATCAAGCTGCAGGCGGGTGCGGCGGTGGATGCGGGTGTGCTGCCGGCGGCGGGCGCGGTGATCTTCGATGAGGCGCATGAGCTGGAAGAGGTGGCGAGCAACTACTTCGGGATTGGGCTGAGTACGCAGCGGTTCGATGAGCTGGCGCGCGATGTGGATACGATGTTGAAGGCGAAGGGGGCGCTGACGTCGTCGATTGAGAGTGCGACGGCTACGCTGCGGGAGCGGGCGCGGATGTTCTTTGGGGCGCTGCCTGCGGCGGTGGATTCGGGGACATCCATCGGCGGGGGGCTGGGGCGGATGCCGTTTGAAGGGCGCGAGGATTTTCTGGAGGAGAGTGGGGATACGTATGTTGGCGCGCTGAATGCGCTGACGCGGCTGGAAGGTGAGCTGGAACGGCTGAAGGGTGTGGAGGAGGCGCCGGGGCTGAGGAAGAGGGCGGCGGAGATTGCGACGCATCTGAAGTTTCTGCTGGAGTCGGATGATCCGAATACGGTGTTCTGGATTGAGCGGCGGGCGGCGGCGGGAGTGAGGGGGCTGGCGCAGAAGCTGGCGCGTGGGGTTGGGCATTTGAGCCACCACACGCATCTGCAGGCTACGCCGATCGATGTGTCGGAATTGATGACGGCGGCGCTGTTTGAGCAGTACAGCTCGGTGGTGCTGACTTCGGCCACGCTGACGGTGGCGACGGGCGAAGCGGGGTCGGGGTTTGAGCATATCTCGAAGCGGCTGGGGCTGGAGCATGCGCGGGAGCTGGTGGTGCCTTCGCACTTTGATTATCCGCGGCAGGCGCTGCTGTACCTGCCGCCGGGAATGCCGCTGCCGAATGAGCCGGAGTTTTTTGCGCAGGCTGCGGAACGGACGCGGAGGATGCTGGAGATTACGCGGGGGCGGGCTTTCTGTTTATTTACGAGCTATGCGCAGATGCGGGCGATGCATGAACGGCTTTCGGGGGAGCTGCCGTATACGCTGCTGCTGCAGGGGAGTGCGCCACGGAATGTGCTGCTGGAGGAGTTTCGCGAGACGCCGGGGGCGGTGCTGTTTGGGACTTCGAGCTTCTGGCAGGGCGTGGATGTGCAGGGGGAGCAGCTGAGCTGCGTGATTATCGACCGGTTGCCGTTTGCTGTGCCTTCGGACCCGGTGGTGAAGGCTCGGATGGATGCGGTGACGGCGGCGGGGGGGAGTGCGTTCTTCGACTACCAGGTGCCGAGCGCGGTCATTACGCTGAAGCAGGGGTTTGGGCGGTTGATTCGGTCGCTGGGGGATCGTGGGGTGTTGATGCTGCTGGACCCGCGGATGCAACGGCAGAGGTATGGGAGGATTTTTCTGGACTCGCTGCCGGCTTATCGGGTGACGCAGGCGTTGGAGGATGTGGAGGAGTTTTTTGCTTAGGTGAGGTGTGGCGACAGTAGGACAAGCAACCGCAAAGGCATACCCCAGGGGCTAAAGCCCCTTTTGTTTGGGGAGGAGTGAGAGACCCAAGCCTGAAGGCTTGGGGTACCTAGAAGCGTTTGAACATTGATGCACGTAGGAAGGCTTGAGGGCTTTATGCAGGAAAGCATTTTAGCGCGGACCTTCAGTCCGCTGGTCCTCTGTTGTGCGCTGACCTTGGGGCGTTGCCGCAGGGGCTAAAGTCCGTCTGTCGCTGGGATGAGTGAGAGACCCAAGCCTGAAGGCTTGGGGTACCTAGAAGCGTTTGAAGATTGATGCACGTAGGAAGGCTTGAGGGCTTTATGCTGGAGAGCATTTTTAGCGCGGACCTTCAGTCCGCTGGTCCTCTGTTGTGCGCTGACCTGGGGCGTTGCCGCAGGGGCTAAAGTCCGTCTGTGGCTGGGTTGAATGAGAGACCCAAGCCTGAAGGCATTGGGTACCTAGACGCGTTTGAAGATTCGTGTCACAACCACGTGTATTGGCGAGCATCGGAATGGCATCGGGCGTGCGTAGCGAAGAAGCCGTCTAGGTTTCGTCGTGCCAGCCGGGGAGGTCTTGTGAGCCGGTGATGAGGCGGGCGCCGTCCTGGAGGGTGAGGTAGGTCCAGGCCCATTGGCGGAATACGCCGAGGCGGTTGCGGAAGCCGATGAGGAAGAAGATGTGAACCATGAGCCAGGCGAGCCAGGCCATGAAGCCGCTCCAGTGGGCTTTGAAGGGCCAGACGATTTTGGCTACGGCGGCCTTGCGGCCTATGGTGGCCATGTCGCCTTTATCGAAATAGTGGAAGCCTTTGGCGGTGCGGCTGGCTGGCGATGTGCTGTTGGCGAGGGCAGGGTTTTCGAGCAGCCTGCCGATACGGCGTGCGGCGTAGGTGCCCATCTGGATGGCGGGCTGGGCTACTCCGGGGACCTGTTTGCCGTCCTGCTCGACATGGGCGAGATCTCCGCAGATGAAGATCTCGGGATGGTTGGGCGGGTTGAGGTGTTGGTTGACGAGGACGCAGCCTTTGCGGTCTGTCTCGACGCCTAGCATGCGGCCGAGCGGTGAGGCCTGCACGCCGGCGGCCCAGAGGGTAACTACGGCGTCGATGCGCTGGTCACCGACCATGACGTAGCCGGGCTGGATGTCGGTGACCTGGGTGCCGGTGCGGAGTTCGACGCCGAGAGCTTCGAGCTGCTGGCGGGCGCTGCGCTGGAGGTCTTCGGGGTACATGCCGAGGATGTGGGGTGAGCCTTCGAGGATGATGACGCGCGCCTGCGAGGTCTCGATGTGGCGGAAGTTGTTGCGCATGTAGAGGCGGGCGATGTCGGAGATGGCTCCGGCGAGTTCGACTCCGGTGGGGCCTCCGCCAACGATGACGAAGTTGAGGGGAGGATGGGTGCCGTGCTCGAGCATGTGACGCTCGGCGAGCTCGAAGGCGAGGAGGACGCGGCGGCGAATCTCGGTGGCGTCTTCGACGGTCTTGAGGCCGGGAGCCAGTTTGGACCACTCATCGTGGCCGAAGTACGAGTGCGTGCTGCCGGTGGCCACGATCACGTAGTCGTAGACGAGCTGGGCTCCGGTCTTGAGGAGGACGCGGCGTTGTGGGAGGTCGAAGCCGGTGACCTCGTCCATGAGGACTTCGACGTTGGGGTGGTCGCGGAGGATGGAGCGGATGGGTTGTGCGATGTCGGCGGGGGAGAGGACGGCGAGCGCGACTTGATAGAGGAGCGGCTGGAAGGTGTGGTAGTTTTTGCGGTCGACGAGGGTGACGTCGACGGGGAGTTTGGCGAGCTCGAGAGCGGCGTTGATGCCGGCGAATCCGCCGCCGAGGACTACGACGCGGGGGCGTGATGGGCGTGGCGTTGCGGCGACGGGGACTTGCTCCATGCATCGGCTCCTTTGCGGTGCGTCGAGGTTAATGGCCTGACCTTATGATGCTCGAGCGCGAACATCGATGCCCTGTGGGCGGTTATCGACAGGCGCGGAGGTGAAACGCTGTGGAAGGTGCGCCTGGGAAGGGTTCGTTCCGAATTGGATGCGGCGTTAATCAAGTTGAGGAGAGGATTGAGCTTTTCGATGCAGCGTGGCGTGAGGGTCTGCTAGATTGATTTTTATCCCCGGCACGATCTAAGGAAGAATATGCATAGGATTCTTACGGCGTTGCTTGTGGCGGCGGTAGCGGTTCCATCGATGGGTGTGGCTCAGAGTTCGTTGACGATTGCGCCTGTGGGCGTGGTGAGTAAGGCGGCGGCGAGCGTGCGGCCTTTGTCGAGCGTGGGGATTGGGGTGAAGGCGGGAGTGGGAGGCGTGGGGTTCGATGTGGCTACGCCGCTGGTGCCCGGATGGCTGAACCTGCGCGGCGGGGCTTCGTTCTTCCGGTACAGCGACATCGCGTTTACGACGAGCAACATCGATATAAGCGGCTCGCTTAAGTTTCAGAATGCGGAGGCGGTGGTGGATGCGTTTCCGTTTCATGGGAGGTTTCGCGTGAGCGGCGGGCTGACGTTTGCGAACGAGGCTCGGATGGTTGCGAACCTGAATGTGCCGGGGGGCCGAAGTTTCAAGCTTGGCAGCGATACGTACTACAGCTCGGCGACGGATCCGATTCATGGAACGGGGACGCTGAACTTTGGCGGCAGGACGTCGGGGCGAGCTTCGCTGGGTTGGGGGAACATGGTGCCGAAGAAGGGACACTTTGTGTTTGAGAGCGAGTTCGGTGTGCAGTTCTTTACGGCGCCGACGGTGTTGTACGACATTCATGGCAGCGGATGCGCGACGGCTGATCCGCTGAGTTGTGGGCCGGTGGAACAGTCGGATGTGGTGGCGGAGCAGAACAAGCTGCAGAATGACCTGATGAATTTGAGGTACTATCCGATTTTGTCGGTGGGCATCAGCTACAAGATTCACTAAGGGCGTTTGATTGCGACGGGTCTTTGCCGGTGCTCTTCGAGGAATTTTCGGTGTGTTGAATCTTTCCGGTGATGTGTTGCGTCTGTTGCGCTGTACGGTTCTGGCACTTGTTTTGAAAAAAAAATGTCGGGCTTGCAGCAACTTTTTCTTTCCCCTGGGGTCTTGGCTGATCTGAGTAGCATTCCGGCGAATCTGCGCCCATACACCATGCGTCGCTTCAATTTCCTTTGAAGCGGCCTTCAGGTATTTTGGAAAGGTCTTAAGCATGAAGAGAGTTATTTCTTTCTCGCTGGCGATGGCGATTGCCGTCTGCATGGTGATTGGCAGCGAACGGCGTGCGTGGGGCTATGTGGATCCGGGGTCGGGGCTGATCGCGCTGCAGACGGTGGCTTCGGTGGCGGCTGCGTACCTGTACATGGTTCGGCGGAAGATTGGCGGATTCTTCAAGCGCAAGAAGGCGGACGCGGTGGTGGTCCCGGCGGCGAGCGAGCCGCGGGAGACGCGCGAGATCGCATGACCTCTCGTTGGCCGCGTGCTACGTTTCGCGATCCTGCGGGTTCGTTGAGCTTTGAAGAGGACAGGGTAATTCGCCGGATCGGGCGCAGCTCACGTGAGGGTGTGCTGGATTTTTTAGCTTCGCCTTTTTGCGTGGCGATGCAGCAGGGGGGCGACCTGATTGGCGCGGAGATCCTTGATGCTGACGGTGGGGACAGCAGTGGCGAGCTTTGTCTGCGGCATCCGAAGATTGCGGTGCCGACGTATCCGTGGGAGTGGACGCCTTCGCAGTGGCTGGCTGCGGCGGAGCTGACGCTGGAGTTGTGCGAGCGGGCGCTGGCGGATGGGTGGATTCTGAAAGACGCGACTCCGCTGAATGTGCTGTTCGTGGGCAGCCGACCGATTTTTGTAGACATACTTTCGTTTGAGCGGCGTGACCCGCATTCGTCGATATGGCTGGCGTATGGGCAGTACATTCGCACGTTCCTGCTGCCACTGTTGATGAGCCGTATGATGAGCTGGCCGCTAGGGTTGAGCGTGCTGCATCGCGATGGATATGAGCCGGCGGATTGCTACGCGGCGCTGGGATGGAGCCGGCGGCTGGGGCGCGATGCGTTCTGGCCGATCACGCTGCCTGCGCTGCTGGATCGGCGCAAGGGCGGAGAGGCACCGGCGAAGAAGAGGCCGGCGCGGGTGGCCGACCCGGAGATTACGGCTTCGGTGCTGCGGCGGACGCTGAAGGATCTGCGCAAGCGGACGCGGCGAGCGGTTGCGGGAGATGCGGCGGCGGAGTCGGAGTGGAGCAGGTACCAGGGGACGCTGACGCACTACACGGCGGAGGAGAGCGCGGAGAAGCTGGAGTGGGTGCGTACTGTGCTGGGGGAGGTTCAGCCGAAGCGTGTGCTGGACGTAGGCGCGAATACAGGGGAGTACAGCGCGCTGGCGGCGTCGGCGGGCGCGGAGGTGGTTGCGTTGGAACGCGATGCAGCGTCGGCGGATCGCGTGTTTCGGATGGCGCGGGATCGCGGGCTGCGGATTGATACGATTCATGCGGACCTGGCGCGGCCTACGCCGGCGGTGGGCTGGGAGAATGCGGAGTCGATGACGCTGCTGGGTCGGCTGGAGGGGCAGTTCGAGCTGGTGATGCTGTTGGCGGTGATTCATCACCTGGTGCTGATGGAGCAGATTCCGCTGGCGGCGATTGTGGAGCTTTGCGCGCGGATGACGCTGCGGTACCTGGTGATCGAGTGGGTGCCGGTGAGCGATCCGATGTACCAGAGCCTGATGCGGGGGCGCGATTTGCTGTATGGGGCTTTGAGCGAGGATGATTTGATTGCGGCTTGCGTGGGGCGGTTCGAAGTGGTGCGCAGGCACGCGCTGGGGAATGGGCGCGTTTTGTTTTTGTTCGAGAAGGTTGGGTAGCTGACGCTGCACCCTTGAAGGAGAGATGCCGCGATGTGGAAGAGGGTGCTGAAGAGGATTTGCCAGTGCATTGGCGTGTCATCGCTGATCCTGGTGGGCAACTATGGCGACCTGCTGGGCGGCGGCGCGGACGTGCGGATGCATACGCCGTATGCGCTGGGCAAGATCTGCGCGGCGCAGATTGCGGATATCGCGCTGGTGGCGCTGGTGTTGTTTGTTGTGCTGAGCCTGGCGGCGCGAACGCGATTTTATCCGTGGGTGCGGCTGGTTGCGGCGATTGTGATTCCGCCTTACCTGATTCAGCGGACGCAGTCGTTTTTCCCGTTCGACCTGATTGAAGGGATCGTGATTATTCTGCTGGTGGTGTGGGCGGCGATCCTGCTGCTTCTGCTGCTGCGGTTTGGACTCTGGTATCGGCGGTTGTTGCGGGTGGGCAGTTTTATTGCGGCTTCGCTGGTGATCTTTGCGGCGGGCAGCGTGGCGCAGCTGATCTGGGTGGCGACGTGGAAGCCTGCGCCGAACCAGATTGTGGCGGCCTGGGAGACGACGGCGCAGCCGCCCCGGGTGCATCCTCTGCTGGTGTGGGTGGTGTTCGATGAGCTTTCGTACGACCAGGTGTTTGAGCATCGGGCGCGTGATTTAAACATGCCGAACTTCGATGCTTTGCGTGCGCAGAGTACGGTGTTTACGGATACGCAGCCGGCGGGATATCACACAGTGAAGATTATTCCTTCGCTGCTGACGGGACGGATCATCGACGGGATACGGTACAACTTCCACAACAGGCTCTGGGTACGGCATGAGGATGATGGGAAGTGGTCGCCGATCGATGGGCAGCAAACGGTTTTTGCTGATGCCGATAAGGCGGGTTGGCGGACAGCGGCGGTGGGTTGGTACAACCCGTACTGCGCGATCTATGGCGATGCGATTCAGAATTGCTTCTGGACGAATCACGATATGTTCGACGGCATGATGGGGCAGGGTGCTTCGCTGGGAAGCAACATTTACACGCCGCTGGCGCAGGTGGTGCGTGAGCTTAAGTCACCGGCGCGGGCGGACCGCGACCTGTGCACGTTCGATGTGCGGCATCGCTACAAAACGCATATGGACCTGCAGCAGCATGCGTTCGACGTGCTGCATACGGATCAGGCAGACTTTGTGTTTTTTCATTTTTCCCTGCCGCACAGCCCGAATATCTGGAGCAGGATCAATGACGACTACACGCAGTTTTGCGATAGCTCGTACCTGGATAACCTGGCGCTGACGGATCGCGTGCTGGGGCAGGTGATGACGGTGTTGAAAGCTTCGCCACGATGGAAGGATACGAATGTGATCGTGCAGGGCGACCATGGGTGGCGGATTGACGCGTGGAACTGGCTGCCGGCGTGGACGGAGGAGGACGATGCGGCCTCGCGTGGTGTGTTCGATCAGCGGCCGGCGCTGCTGATTCATCAGGCTGGGCAGGTGCAACCGCAGGTGGTGGCGCAGGCGTGGCCTATCTTGCAGGTTCACTCCGTGGTGGAGCAGATTGTGCATGGGCAGGCGGTGAAGTTTTAGCGGACCAGGGCTGAAGCCCACTTCATTTCGGCGATGAAGTTCGTGGGGCTAAAGCCCCACGCTCCCTCCCATCGTTATGTCTGAGTAAAGGGCGAGCGTTGGGAGAAAGATTCGGGTGGTTGCGGCTGGCGGAAGGTATCGGAATCCTTCGCGTTCGCTCAGGATGACAGGCAAAGGGAGCGGCAACGACGAGGATGGCGGTGGGTTAGCGCCAGTCGTCGCGGGTTAGCTGGTCGCGTTCGGCGAAGACGTGGTCGAAGTTGTCGGTCTTCTTGATGAGGATGTCGCCTTCGAGGCGCGGCTGGTGGAGCAGGATGGCCTGCAGGCGGACGAGCTCCAGCATGGCGAGGAACATGCAGATGACGGCGCGCTCGGTGTGGGTGCTGTGGAGGAGTCGGCGCAGGCTTATGGGGCGGTCTTCCATGAGCAGGCGGCGCTTGACGTAGTCGATCATCTGGGCGACGGTTACGGATTCTTCGTCGACGTTGAGGACGGGGCGTTCGCGCAGGCGGGCGAGGACCTCCTGGAAGACGCGGACGAGGTCTACGGTGTCGGCGGCGATCTCCTGTTCCATACCAGTGATGGCTTCTTCGCTGGCGGACTGCTCGCGGAGGAAGTCGCGCATGCCGGGTTTGGACCAGGTGGCTTCTTCGATCTGATGTTTTTGGAGTAGCATCTGCGCGGCGGCTTTGAAGCGCTCGTGCTCGAGGAGGCGCTCGACGAGTTCGCGGCGTGGGTCTTCGGAGTCGGCGCCGGTGACGTCGGAGGGATCGCGGGGGAGGAGGGTCTTCGACTTGATGTGGATGAGGAGCGAGGCCATGTAGATGAACTCGCCGGCGGCGTCGACGTCGGTCTGCTTGAGCTGGTGGCAGTAGTCGAGGAACTGCGCGGTGAGCAGCGAGATCGGAATGTCGTAGATGTCTATATTCTGCTTGCGGATGAGATCGAGCAGGAGGTCGAGGGGGCCGTCGTAGACCTGGCCTACGGTGACGGAGAAGGGCGACTGCGAGGCCTCTTGCTGGGCAGCTTCTTTGGCGGCGGCGTCGGGCTTGGTGCGCTTGGGTTCGGGTGGACGGGGGATGGGGCCGGGCTGTAGGGCGAAGGGCTCGGGTGTGGGGGTCAGCTGTTCTTCGGCGTTGAGCGTGGGTTCTTCGGCGGGCTGCTCGCTCGCGTTGCTGGATTGATCTTGTATGGTGTCGTCGCTCATCGTCTGGTCAGCCGGACTGCGGTGCGTACCTGTTGCATTGTCTCTGCGGTGCGGGCGCGGGCGCGGACTGCGCCGTCGTCCAGGATTGCAGTTACTTCTTCGGGGCGTGTCTCGAAATATTGGCGGCGCTGCTGGATGGGGGCTAGTTCCGCTACGACCGCGTCGGCGAGCCAGCCCTTGCACTGGATGCAGCCTATGCCTGCGGTGCGGCAGCCTTCTGCGGCTTGAGCTTGTATTTCTGCGCTGGAGAAGACTTTGTGCAGATCGAAGACGGGGCAGACTTCGGGGTTGCCGGGGTCGGTGCGCTTGATGCGCGCGGGGTCTGTGACCATGGTCTTCAGCTTGGCGCGGACTTCAGGCTCGGGGTCGGAGAGCAGGATGGTGTTCTTGTAGCTCTTGGACATCTTGCGGCCGTCGGTGCCGGGCAGCTTGGGACTGGGGGTGAGGAGGACTTTGGGTTCGGGGAGAATCTCGCGGACGATGGTGGCTTGTTCTAATTCGGCGAGGCGTTCTTTGTCGGATTTGGCCTCGGCGCTGGCTGCGGGCTTGCTGCCGTAGAGATGGTTGAAGCGGCGTGCGATCTCGCGTGTGATCTCTACGTGGGCGGCTTGATCCTGGCCTACCGGGACGAAGTCGGCTTGATAGACGAGGATGTCGGCGGACTGGAGCAATGGGTAGCCGAGGAAGCCGATGGTGGCGAGGTCCTTCTCGCGGAGCTGCTCCTGCTGGTCTTTGTAGGTGGGGACGCGTTCGAGCCAGCTGAGGGGCGTGATCATTTCGAGCAGGGCGCTGAGGGCGAAGTGGGCTTCGACTTCACTTTGGACGAAGATGACGGACTTCTTTGGGTCAAGGCCGGCGGCGAGGAATTCCAGGGCTACGTCGTTGACGTTGGCGGGGAGGTCAGAGGTGTCGGCGTAGTCGGTGGTGAGGGCGTGGTAGTCGGCGATGAAGAAGTAGCACTCGTACTTCGGGGAGCCGTCTTCGTGGGTGGCGTTCTGCAACTCGACCCAGTTTTTGAGCGCGCCCATGTAGTTGCCGAGATGGAGTCGGCCGGTGGGTCGCATGCCGCTGAGTACGCGCTTGGGCGCCGGGGTTATGGTGGGTTCAGTCATTGTTTTCTCAAGCAGGATTCTCAATTAGGAAGGGTACAGCAAGGCGGCCTCTAGAGGACAGCCAGCAGATGGCCGAACGCGCCGAGCAGCGGATAGTAGAAGAGGCCGATGAATCTGCCGCCGACGAGGAAGATGAGCAGGAGGCCAAAGATGCCGATCTTGTTGTAGGCCTGTTCCATCTTGTAGGGCAGGAAGTGGCGGAGGAGGTGGCTGCCATCGAGCGGTGGGATGGGGAAGAGGTTGAAGACGAAGAGCATCAGGTTGATGGTGACGCCGTAGTAGAGCAGGAGGGCTACGGGGAAGAGGCGCAGGCCTGCGGGGTCGATGTCCGGGACGCGCATGGCGACTGCCTGGGCGGCGGCGATGGAGGCTTCTCCGCCGAGGTGCTTGACCAGTGCGAGTAGAAGCAGGGCTGCGAGCGCCATGACGAGGTTGCTGGCGGGGCCGGCGAGCGAGACGAGGATGTCGTCGCGCTTGTAGTTGCGGAAGTTGCGCGGCGTGACGGGGCAGGGTTTGGCCCAGCCGATGAGGAAGCCGCCATAGAAGAGCGAGATCAGCGGGATGATGACCGAGCCCCAGAGGTCGAGATGCTTGAGCGGGTTGAGGGTGACGCGGCCCAGCATGTAGGCGGTGGGATCGCCGAGGCGCATGGCGGCGTAGGCGTGGGCGCTCTCGTGCACGCTGAAGGCGAGGATCAGGACGATGACCTGGAAGAGGATCAGGCCGAACTCGGGACTCATGCTGCCAGTTTACAGGCTCTTCCGGGGCGCGGCGGTGGGACTCGCGGAGACGGTGTCGAGCTTCTCCGCGAGCCATACCTTCATGAGGGATTGATAGGGGACATCGAGGCGGTTGGCCTGGAGCCGGATGCGGTCGAGCAGATTCTGCGGAAGGCGCAGCGAGATGGTTTTGGTGGAAGGCTGGAGGTTGGGGAAGGTGACACGCTTCGCCTTCGACCAATCGACATATTCCGTACTGTCATTGCCGGGACTTTCCCAGAACGCTCGCTCTTCCTGCTCTGTTTTGAACTTAGGAATCGGCTTCAACTTCTTTTTCATAGATCCTCCGTTCGTCCCGGCTCATTGGTCGTGCTGATATGGGTCGTATCTTTGTTCCTTGAGTGCGAATCGTAAATGTAATATGCAGCCTGCGCCCGAGGTTCGTCACACCCATTGCGTGGAAGCGCGCTTCGGCCTGCGAATGTAGCACATCCTCCGTAGTGAGCAATGGTAGATCGCAAAGACCTGTTCTACTTCTTCCCGAGTCACGCCATGCTTTTCATTCTTGCGGAGATTGCCGCGATCCCAGTCGAAGCTTGTCTTCTCGCTCAGGTTCATTGCACTTCCTGTATGTATATTACAGCAATATACGAAGCAGAATGTTATTCGATGGCGAAGACGGCGTAGACGGTGGCGGATTTTTCGATGCGGCGGGGGTTGATGGCCAGTGGCGGGGGCGCTGGCGCGGCTGCTTTGGCTTCGGCCATCATCATTCGGGGCAGGGGGCGGACGGGTTCTGCCTGGGTTTCGTTGCTGGCGAAGATGAGGGCGCCTAGTTTTACGTTGAGGCCTTTGGCCATCTGTTCGGCTACGGTGTGAGCTCGTTGCAGGGCTTTGCCGGCGGCTTCGGCTTGCGAGATATTTTCGTCTTTGAGGCTCCAGTCGATGCTGCCGCTCTGGTTGGCTCCGGCCTTGACGGCGAGGTCGAGAATGCGGGCTGCGTCGGTGGCATTGGCGCGGACGGTCCAGCTTTGGGTGAGCGTCCACTTGTGGCTGGGCCGGTCGAGAGCGGGATACTGGTTGAGCTGGTAGGGCTGCTCTTCGGCGAGGTTCTGGGCCTCGCTCTCGATGGTGTCGGCGGGGACGCCGGCGGACTTGAGGGCGGCGATGACGGCGTTGGAGGTCTTCGAGCCTGCCGCGTAGGCGGAGTCGTGATCGGGCCCGTAGGCTACGAAGCCAATATGGACGGTGGCTACGTCGGCCATGGCGACTACGCTGTCGGTGGCGGTGATGGCGATGGTGCGATTTTCTTTGCTGATGGTGATGCCTTGCGGGGCCTGCGCGGCGCATGCGGTGGCCGCTAGAAAGATGATTCCAAGAGTGGCGTGGATGGCGTGGGACTTCTGAGTCTGAATCATCTTCATCGCTCTTCTCCTTCGGTTGCGTTGAGCAGGTCTGCGAGGGTCTTTTTGTGTTTGGGTTTGGCGGCGGCTTTTTGTTTGGGGTCGGGGATGACGCGCTCCGGTGGAATGGGGCCTACGCGGTCGCGGGCGTTCTGCTTGACTGCCTTGACGATGGAGAAGGTTCTCTTCTTCGGCTTGCTCATGGATGCGCTTTCACTCCGGATTCCTGGGGCAGGTGCAGTTGCCGGGCCCTGCAACGCTGCTGTGCCGATGTCTTAGGCAAGAGCAGGCGGACAGCTTCTCGCTGGTTAGACGCAGGAGAAACCGCTGCACAGGATGCAATATACTTGAATCCAGCGGGGCGGCTGAGCTGGACGGCGCGTGAATCGATATCCGCCGATAGCTTCAACACCGCCCGGCGAAGGGGACCAGGCATGGAAGAGCGCGATTTTTTTGATGAACGTCCCGAGCAGAAGACCCATACGCTGACCTGTCCGCACTGCGGGCAGCCGGGCGAGTACCAGGTGGGCTGGCTGGTGCGGCGCAAGAAGGCGCAGCTGCGGGGAAATGCAGATGAGCGCGACCGTGCGCGTTTTGCGAAGGCGCAGAGCTACATGGTGCGTACCGATGACGTGCTGGCATGTAAGAACATTCGCTGCCGCAAGCGGTTCGACGTGGCGGGGATTCAGTCGGTGGCGTTTCTGTAGTCCCGGTGTGATTTAATAGCTGGAGCAGCATCCCGCAGGAGAGCGAACAGAATGGCGAACAACCTGATCCCGATTGAAGAACGCAACCTTAGCCCCGAGGGCGTGGATGCCCTGGACCGACGGCGTCGTCGTGGGCAGCTCTTCCTGGTCCTGTGCTTCCAGTGCGTGATTATTGCCACGCTGGTGACTTTGTGGTCGGGGCAGGATCTGGCGTATTCGCCGGGGTTCGCGCGGCCGATGGTTTACTGGGATGCGCTTTTGTTTGTGCTGGCGGCTGTGTTCGCGGTGATTGGTATTCGGCTGCGGCGTGGGTCGAACGAATTTCTTAGCTACTAACGATTTAGATACGGCAGCAAATGCGAAGGGGATTCTGAGTGTGGCTCAGAATCCCCTTAGTTTTTGCTGCGTGATATCAGGGTGGTGCGTACAAAGGAAAATACGGAGATTCCGGCCCAGATGCGGGCCGGAATGACGGGATAGACAAGCGGTGGCATCTGCTTAGGCGCGGGCCTAGTGGATGTCGCCGAAGTGGGCTTTCTCGATGGGCTCGGTGCCCTGGTCGAGGAACTGGATGGTGGTGGCAGGGCCGAGGTTGACGCCGCCGTTGTCATCGCCCCACTCGCGCAGTGCCCAGACGACCTTCTTCGCCGGGCTGACCTCGATGGCCTGAACGGAGCCGGGGGCGTTGATGTCGCCCTTGCTCCACTCGTTGATCCAGTTGTTGATGACGGTGTTGCCGTTCTTTAGGCGATAGGCATTCTGCAAGCTGGCGAACTTGTAGTCGGGGGTATCGGCCTGGTTCCAGCTCCAGACGACTTCGTCGGAGTGGTGCTTGACCTCGCGAACGCCGTTGCGGTCGGTGATGAGCACGTTGCCGCTGGGTAGCTCGGTGGCGCTCCAGGGGCCGGGGTCGGGAAGGGTCCAGAGGGCGTGGCCGTCGGAGTCGTACTCGGCGACTTTGCCGTTGCCGAGATGCGCGACCAGCACGGTGCCCTGCGGCGTGAGGCGTGCGTGGCGGAACTGGCCGTGCGTCGAAGGCGGCTGCGATACATCCAGCGGAAACTCTTTCTCGATCTTGTTGGTGCGGATGTTGACTACACGCAACAGGCCGGTGGGCGCACCGTTTTCGATGTAGAGGATGCGGTCGTTGCCGATGGGCACGGCGGTGTGGACTTCCTTGTTCGGTGGCGGAATGTAATTCCAGATGACCTTCTTGTCCGGTGAGATCTCGGTCAGGCCGAACTGGTGCGCGTAGATGATGTTGCCGTTGGCGAGCATGACCATGTCGCTGATCTCGCCCTTGCCATCGAGGTCGTCGTAGCTCCAAACGACCTTGCCGCCGCGCACGATGAAGATGCGGCGGTTGTGCGATTCGCCGGCGTAGACGAAGTCATGCTGGGCCAGCCCGTTGCCTGGAAGCACCGCGGGCGCGCGGCTGGGAGCAGGTGCGGCAGGCGGCGCGGCGGGCGGGGCCTGGGCGAATGCGCCTGTGGTTGCAAGAGCTGATGACAAAACGAGTGCGGCAAATTTCATTGGAGTTCCTCTGCTTTGAAGATGGATGATTCTTAATCCGCGGGCGCGTTCGTGCGGTGGGAATTGCTGCGTCCGGTGCGGCATCCAGTCTACTCATGGGGTTCGGATGGAGGCAATTCGACGCCATGTGTGTGGGTGAGGACTACCTTTCGGTCCGATGGGGCATCCGACTATGGGGTGCCCTTCTGGCGCTTGCATTCCGGGTCGACGCATCTGCGCAGAGCGGCGAACCACATTCAATGATGATCGCAAGGAGATCGAAACGATGAACGTCGAAACTTATACCTCAGCGCCTTCCCTGGCGCCTGCGCAACGCCCTGGCTTTTTCTCTCTTACTCTCGGAAGTTTGTTTACTCGCTCGCTCACTGCGGCTGCTGTCGCTGGTGCCTTGCTGGCAGCGATGCCCGCTGCGCATGCGCAGGAAGCGAATCCGACCAGCGGCACGGTGGCCGATGCTCCGTCCACACCGGGCGGAGTCAGCGAGCAAAATGGAATTTATATCTACAAGGTGAAGGTGGTGCAGCGGAACCTGGATTGCGTCAACTACCTGCACCGCAGCGGATCGACGACGATCGCGTTCGAAGGTACGCCGCTGCTGCCGAATGCGAAGGGCGAGGCGAAGGTGGAGAGCGAGCGCGGCGGCATCACCATCGACGCGAAGTTTTCCGGGCTGACTCCGGCGAATGGTTTTGGGCATGAGTATCTGACGTATGTGCTGTGGGCGATCTCTCCCGATGGCCGCGCGCAGAACCTGGGCGAGGTGCTGCCTGCTGGCACGAAGAACAATATCCACGTCACCACGGCGCTGCAATCGTTCGGGCTGATCGTCACGGCTGAGCCGTATTTCTCCGTTGCAGAGCCGAGCGATACCGTGGTTCTTGAGAATGTGATTCAACAGAACAAGACCGAGGGCGTGCTCGAAAAGGTGTCGGCAAATTTCTTCCTGCTGCCGCGTGGGACGTACTCGGAGACCGCAGGCGCGCACACGGTGGAACATCCGATTACGCGCAATGAGCATTCGCCGCTGGAGTTATTCCAAGCGGACAATGCGGTGCGGATTGCGATTCAGACGGGTGCGGATAAGTATGCGCCGGAGATTCTGGCGAAGGCGCAGCTCGATCTGCAGAACGCTTCGGCGATCGATGAGTCGAAGCATCGCGACGTGAAGATGGAGATCACGCATGCACGCGAGGCGGTTGAGGTTGCCGAGGATGCGCGCATCACCACGTTGCGCAAGCAGGCAGCAGAGCGGCAGGAAGCCACGGTAGCGGCGAAGAACGAAGCGCAGCACCAGGCGGCGGAGTCGCAGATACAGGCGCAGCAATCTCAGCTTGAGGCTGAGAAAGCACAGGCGGCGAAGGCACAGGCGGATGCGGATCGCGCACGCGCCGAGGCGGAAGCAGCAGAGGCTCGCGCCAAGGCTGCGGAGGCGAACAAGAGCGTGGAGAGCGCGAATGCGGTTCGCGAGAAGCTGCGTGCGCAGTTGAACAGCGTATTGGCGACGAGCGAGACGGCGCGTGGACTGATCGTGAATATGTCTGACGTGTTGTTCGACACGGGCAAGTACACGCTGAAGCCGACTACGCAGGTGAGCCTGGCCAAGGTTGCAGGAATCCTGCTGGCGTATCCGGGATTAACGGTGCAGGTGGAAGGCTATACGGATTCGGTTGGCGGCGATGAGCTGAACCAGAAGCTGTCGGAGAATCGTGCGGGCGCTGTGAAGGACTTCCTGGTAGCGCAGGGCGTTCCGTCGGGCAACATTACGTCGAAGGGCTTCGGCAAGAACGATCCGGTGGCGGATAACTCGACGGCGAGCGGACGGGCGCAGAACCGGCGCGTGAACCTGGTGGTCTCGGGCGACGCGATTGGCGTGGCCGAGAGCGCGGGTCCTGAGGCTGCACCTCAAACGGCTCAGTAAAAGTGGGCGATGTATTGGGACGGAGAGTGGCCGCGCTGCAGCGGCCACTTTTCTTTTTGGATATAGTCGGACTGATATGAAGTCTCTAGCTGGCAAGATTATGTTGATTACAGGTGCGAGCTCCGGGATTGGGCGTGCGACGGCGTTTGCGTTTGCACAGCAGGGAGCGCGGCTGCTGTTGTGTGCGCGGCGACTGGAACTGCTGCAGGAGGTGGAGGGGGCGCTGGTGAAGGCCGGAGCGGCTGCGGTTCTGCTGCTTCAGCTCGACGTGCGCGAGCGGGATGCTGTTGCGGCGGCGATCCGCGAGCTGCCGGCGGAGTGGAGCGAGATCGAAGTGCTGGTGAACAACGCGGGGCTGAGTCGCGGGCTGACGAAGGTATATGAAGACGATCTTGACGATTGGGACGAGATGATCGACACCAACGTGAAGGGCTTGCTGTATGTCACGCGCGCGGTGGTTCCGGGGATGGTGAAGCGTGGTGCGGGACACGTCATCAACCTGGGTTCGACGGCTGGGCATATGACGTATGCGAACGGTGCGGTCTATTGCGCGACGAAGGCTGGCGAAAAAGCGATCAGCGAGGGGTTGAAGCTTGATCTGATGGGTACGGCGGTGCGGGTTACGTCCGTCGATCCGGGGATGGTGGAGACGGAGTTCAGCCGTGTGCGCTTCCATGGCGATGAGGTGCGGGCCGCGAAGGTGTATGAGAACTTTACGCCGCTGGTAGCGGAGGACGTGGCGGATGCGATTGTATGGGCTGCAACTCGGCCGGACCGCGTGAATGTGCACACCATACTGCTGACGAGCGTCGACCAGGCGAACTCGATGGTGGTGCATCGGCGCGGATAGATGCGCGGCGGGTGCGTTAGAGGTGGATGGTCCAGCCTAGTTCGGCGAGCTTCTCTTCGATGTCCGCGAGCGCGTTGGTAAGTGCGGTGCGGCGATGCGGGCTGGAGGTGCGTTCGGAGAGGACGCGTTCTCGCTGGAGTTCGAGCGCCTGGAGCTGACGTTTACGGTCGGCGTCCTGTGTGTGAGCGATCGAAGGGTCTGTCTTGGGGGCGGCTGCCTGTGCCTGCTGCTCTTCCACGGATTTGCTCTCCCATCCTCGTGACATGGGTTTTATCTTACGCCCGGGTGGCGCATCCAATC
Organism: Acidobacteriaceae bacterium; assembly: GCA_035943695.1. Lineage (GTDB taxonomy): Bacteria > Acidobacteriota > Terriglobia > Terriglobales > Acidobacteriaceae > Edaphobacter. The sequence continues at coordinate 120,955 of DASZBW010000024.1, forward strand.
AAAGTAACGTGTCGTATGTAGTTATATGTAGTGTGTCCGACCGTCGGGTGCCTATAATCGGTTTACGCAAAAAAATGAAACGGGGAGCAGTTTGAGCTCAATCGTACAGGTAGAAGGCCTGCGTAAGATTTACGAAGGCAAGCAGCGTGTTGTGGCTGTCGATGGGATTGACCTCGGCGTGCGCGAGGGCGAGCTGTATGGGCTGCTGGGGCCGAATGGCGCAGGTAAGACGACGACGATCAGTGTATGCACTACGCGCGTGCTGCCTACCGCGGGTCAGGTGCGTATCGCGGGAATCGATGTGGTCCGGTCGCCGTCGCTGGCCCGGCGCTGCATCGGTGTGGTGCCGCAGTACAACACGCTGGATCGCGCCTGCACCATCTACGAGAATATTCATTTTCATTGCCTGTACTTCGGCTTCTCGCGTACCGAGGCGAAGCAGCGGACGAACCAGCTGCTGGCGCAGTTTCATCTGACGGAGCGTGCGGAGGCTTATCCGGCGCAGCTCTCGGGTGGGCTGGCGCAGCGGGTGCAGATTGCGCGTGCCATAGCGCATCGGCCCAAGGTGCTGTTTCTCGATGAGCCAAGCGCGGGGCTCGATCCGCAGAGCCGCATCGCGATGTGGGAGGCGGTGCGCGCGCTGCGTGGAGAAGGCATCACGGTGGTGCTGACGACGCACTACATGGAAGAGGCCGATGAGTTGTGCGATCGCGTGGCCATCATCGACCACGGAAAGATTCTTGTAGAAGACACGCCTGCTGCGCTGAAGAGCTCCGTGGGTGCGCAGAAGGTGTATGCGCTGGACCTGGGCAACCGCGAGGGCGCGACTGCGCTGGCGGACACGCTGCTACACGTCGCCGGCATACGCGGCGTGGAGCAGACGACGACCGGAGTGCGCATCCTGGCCGACAACGCCGATGGGCTGCTGCCGGAGATCGTTCGGGCCAGCAATCCGTACGGTCTGCGCGACCTGACCATGACTGAAACCAGCCTGGAGACTGTGTTCATCCGGCTGACGGGAAGAGATCTGCGGGAGTAAACGAAGATGCCTACACTTGAAGCTGAGCGCATTGAAGTCCAGCCAACCGTGGAGCGCGGTCACGCCTCGCGCGGAGTGCAATATAGCCGCGCGTTCTTCGGACTGTTTCTGCGCGATCTGCATGTTCTACGGCGGGAGTGGATGCCGTTTCTGATCCGCGTGGGGATGAATCCGCTGCTGTTTCTGTTCGTGTTTACGTACATCATGCCGCACATGAGCGGCGGCGCGGCGATGAATCCGACGGCGCAGATGGCGGGGGCGAACTTCTCCACCGTGTTGCTGCCGGGGCTGATGGCGGTGGCGATCATGTTCTCCGGCATCGCGGCGGTGGCGCTGCCGCTGTCGCAGGAGTTCGGGATTACGCGGGAGATCGACGACCGCGTGATGTGTCCGCTGCCGGTGGCCGCGGTGGCGATTGAGAAGATCGTGCTTTCGGCGGTGCAGAGCGTGATCGCGGTGGCGGTGGTGGCTCCGCTCGCGTACTACGTGCCGTCTACGCCGGTGTATGCGCACGTGAACAGCTGGCCGTTTTTGATCCTGATTCTTGCGCTGGCGAGCCTTACCTCGGGGGCGCTGGGGCTGGTGATCGGGACCAGCGTGAAGCCGCAACAGATTGGGCTGATCTTCGGTACGGTGGTGATGCCGATTACGTTTTTGGGCTGCGTTTACTACCCGTGGGGAATGCTGGGGAGCATTCCCTGGCTGCAGAAGGGCGTGCTGATCAACCCGATTGTGTACATGAGCGAAGGGCTAAGGGCTGCGGTTACGCCGGGGCTGCCGCATATGAATCAGTGGCTGATTGTGCTGATGCTGAGCTTCTTCTGCGTGGCGTTGACGACCATCGGGATCAAGGGATTTCTGCGGCGGGTGATCGGCTAAATTGCTACGAGTTCGAGGTCCATGGGGAGATAGTCCATCTGCCAGGTGGGCTTGATGCCGTTCTGGCGGACGAAAAAGGGACCCGCTTTGTCCTGCGCCGTCGCAACCGCCAGCGCAACAAGCAGCAGCCCACCCAGACGAGTGCATCCTGCGACAGTGCGAACAAACATAAAAACACCCTCTTCTGCTACAGATCGATGCGGCTCGATATGGACCGATGAGGATCGATTCAGATTGATGCCGCTCGATGGAAGCCGTGCGCCTCTACTTCAGCGCGTACGAAACTCCCGTCACAAACTGGTAGCTGTTCTTCTTGTACCCAATCGCCGGATCGTTCAAATAATTATCCGTCGTCGTCACCTGCAGCGAAAGCCGCTTGAACACCGGCATCGCCAGCCCCACCGACCCATTCGCCGAGTAGTCCCGCGTCTCATTCCACGCCGGCAGCACATTCACTGACTCCGTAAACACCAGCTTCCGCGGCAGGTTGCGCCGGTAAGCCTCCGACAACGTCGATCCGATAATATTCTGGTCCGGCGTGCCCGAGCTCGCAATGTACTGCTGCATCTCGTACTGCGCCGTGCCCTTCAGGTCCAGCTCCTGCTTGTCCGACTTCAACACCGTCCATCCAAGCCCGCCGCCATACACCTGCTGCAGCTTCAACCCCTGCGAGTAGTTGTGATCGAACGCCGTCTGCTCCAGCGCATACACCCGCGGCGTGAAGTATTCATCCTGCTCCGCATCCGCATGGAAGATGCTCGTCAGCGTCACCGCAGCCGGAGCCCCCGTAGCCGGAATCACCGGCGAAGTCAGCTTCCCATACGTCTCCTGCAGATTGAACGTAGTCCGATTCCGCGCCGGCAGAAAAGAAACCTGCGGCATCGTCCGCACCAGCCCCACCCCGGCGCTCAACGTCTCACCATAATCCGTAGCCCGCACAATCGTAGCGCCACCATTCACCGCGCCGCTCCACCCATCCAGCCACGTCGACCTGCCCGTCTCCTTCGCATACGTCTTCGCATCGATGATGTTCGCAATCTGCGCCTCCGGCACCAGCACCGGCGCACCCACCACCGGCGGAGCCACCGCCAGCGTGCCATCGCTATAGCTCACCGTGCCCGGCACAATCTTCCGCGCCTCTGTCACCGACTTCACCGGCTCATCCTTGCGCAGCACCGCGAAGCTCCCATTCGCGTCGAACTGCTTCACCTGGTCCAGCGGAATCGTAATCTCGCCCGCCATATCGCTCTTGAACACGATCGAATTCCCCGCACCACGCTCCAGCCGGCCCGTCAGCCGATCGCCATTCTTGAACACCACAACATCCGCAGCCTTCGCCGCAGCATCAGCCTTCATCGCAGCATCAGCCGGCACCGCACTCTGCGCACCCGCCACACCACCAGCAACCAACGCCAGCCCCACCCACCAACCAGCCGCAGCACGACCAAGCAATCTATACATGTAGTTCATACCCTCGCACTATCCGTTTTCTTGTGTGTCATCCCAAAGACTATCCGCAGTTGCGGATGCGCCTGGTGTTGCTGTTGCGTTGCCAGCTTTTCTATTTGTCGCCCCCGCAGGGGATCCGCTTCTGCTGTTGCCGTAGCCTCTTTTTTTGTTTGTCATCCCCGCAGGGGATCCGCTTCTGTTGTTGCCGTTGCTGTTGCTGTCCCCCGTCTTTCCCGCTTCTCATGCCGCAGGGAATCCGCTGTTGCAGAACCCCCCGCCTCCAAATAAAACATAGCGATATCCAATAGGAGTCGCCAGCAACCAAACCAGTTGTACGCCCGTCCATCCATACGCACCCGCAACACAATCCAACTCCGAACCACTCAGCAAACACAGACAAAAAGAGAACAAAGAATCTCACCCACAACCGCCCGTCAACCCCAGCGCCCCTCTCCGTGTTCTCTGTCTTCCTCCGTACTCTCTGTGGTTCAGTCGTTCCACCTACAAGCTAAAATCGTCCCATGGACCAGCCCACCCCCGAACCCCGCACCGCCGATATAGCCATCGCCGGCGCCGGAATCATCGGTCTCTCGCTAGCCCTCGAGCTGCGCCGCCGCGGCCTCTCCGTCATCGTGCTCGAGCGCGCCCAGGCCATGTCCTCCGCCTCCTCCGCCGCCGGAGGCATGCTCGCCGTCCACGACCCGCAAAACCCTCCCGCGCTCCTTCCGCTCTCCCTCCTCAGCAGCCAGCTCTACCCCGAATACCTCGCACACATCGAATCTCTCTCCGGCAAGCAAGTCCCCCTCCGCACCCGCCACACCCTGCAATACATCACGCCCGGCACCTCTATCGGCCGCCCCGCAACCCCGTCCGACCTCGCCGACCTCGCCCCCGGCCTCCTCCCTGAACCTCACACCTTCGCTCTGCTCGAAGAATCCAGCCTGGATCCCCACGACCTTCGCGCCGCCCTCCCCGCCGCCTTCCGCGCCGCCGGCGGCATCCTCCTCGAGCAGACCGACCTCCTCCACCTCGAAGCCCACTCCGCCAGCGTCCACCTCCGCACCTCCGCCGAACCCATCGCCGCCGCCCACTTCATCGACTGCCGCGGAGCCTGGTCCGGCTTCCTCCCCGGCCTCTCCCCCGTCCCCGTCGTCCCCGTCAAAGGCCAGATGACCAATCTCCGCTGCCCCCCCGACCGCCTTCGCTGCGCCATCCGCGCTCCCGGCGTCTACCTCATTCCAAGAGGCGACGGCCGCCTCGCCGTCGGCTCCACCCTCGAGCGCGTCGGCTTCAACCAGCAACCCCAATCCGAAACCGGTCTCCGCCTCGCCGAAGCCGCCCGCCAGCTCATCCCCGAAGCCCAGCCCCAGCAGCCGCCGCAGATCTGGGCCGGCCTCCGCCCCGCCGCCCCCGACGACCTCCCCATCCTCGGCCCCGCCCCCGAACCCCACTGCTGGCACGCCACCGGCCACTACCGCGACGGCATCCTCCTCGCCCCCGCCACCGCCCGCGTCCTTGCCCAGGCCATCCTCAACGAACCCACCGACGTCCCCCTCGACCCCTACTCCCCCCACCGCTTCTAAATTTAAATCCCACCCGCCCCCGCAAGCGCGGCTTAGACGCAGCTCCTCCCAGTCAGGTTGCCCCGCCATCCAACTCCATGACTCCACTGCATTTCCAGAAAAATAAAGTATTACAACAGCAAAAAAATCGCTTGCCAACCGTTCTCAAATAGGCTTACTATCCGTTTCGGTTCGGTGAAAGCGCACTCTCGCTCGCATTGAACCAAACGCAGCAGCTCCACTTCAGAATCATCCATTAATCCCGCCCTGGCATCACCACAGGGTCAGTTTTGCTCAGAAATGAAGCCTTGCCCACAGGCGAGGCTCAACACCCCTGCGCTTTGGAGTGAACGACAATGGCATGGTACGCATACTGTATCGCTGAACGTAACGCTTTTCCGGAACTTTCCCGGCACCGCCGCCCGATGCCCCTCACCGGAGTCACCGGCCTCTTCGGAAACCAGACCTTCCTCTTTCCAGCCAGTGAACTCGCCGTCATCGTATCCGAACACACCCCCGAAGACGCAGCCCGCATGGACCAGACCTGCGCCAAGGACCACGCCCGCGTCATCGCCGACTGCTTCAAGCTCTCCACCGTCCTGCCCTTCCGCTTCGGCACCTCCTTCTCCGACGACGACTCCCTCCGCCGCTCCGTCCGCTCCAACCAGCGCCACTTCACCGCCAACGTTGAGCGCCTCCGCGGCAAGGCCGAGATGCACCTCAAAGTCCTCGTCGACGACACCTGCCCCGGCACCTCCCTCCGCGACATGACCGTAGGCCAGCAATATCTCGCCAGCCTGCGCGAGAGCGCCACCCGCCAGCGCGACCGCCAGTCCAAGGCCCGCGCCCTCTCCATTCAAATGCATCGCATGTTCCTCCCCCTCGCCGAAGAGATCACCTGCAAGCGCACCGACTCCGGCAAGATGCTGCTCGATATCGCCCACCTCATCGACCACAAAACCGTCGAGCGCTACCAGAACAAATACTCCTCCGCCACCCAGGAGCTCAAAGAGTGCAGCATGCAGCTCTCCGGACCCTGGCCCCCCTACCACTTCGTCCAGCGCCAATCCAACGCCGCCTAGCTTTGGATCGCAGCGTAAAGAGAAAAAACTTAACACCGATCTACACCGAATGAAACCGATCTAAAGACAGAGATAAGTCCTCTTTATCTTTGAAATCGGTCCAATCAGTGTTGATCGGTGTTAAGCAGTTAAGCCCGCGCCGCCAACCTACCTCACACTCAACACCTTAACCCCCTCATGCGGCGAACCCTTCGCCACATATCCCACCGCTCCCGGAGTATGCGCCACATACTCCACCAGCGCCGCATCCGAGTCGAAGCTTCGCGGCATCACCGCCTGCCCCGAAAACAGCAGGCCGCGCCAAGCCGTCCGAAACGCTGAATCCGACTTACCCACATACAGGCTCAGAAACTCATCGTTCACCGGACCCGGCTTCAGCAGCACAGGCGTCACATGCGAACCATCCTTGAACGAGGACGATCCACCCGTAAACACATCCCGCAGATCGGCAGCAGAAACCTCGCTGGCCTTCACCCCCGGGTTAGCCACCACCAACACCTGCCCCACCGCCCGCTGCGCCAGCAACCCGCCGCAAAGAAACAGAAGCAAAAAGAACACACGCTGAGTCATAGGACCTACTCGAAAGTTCCTCATTAGAAGCTCACCCCCATCTTCAGCAGGGTCATCTTCGTAGTCGGTTGCAGGTGTGTATTGTCGCTCATGCTGAAGCCGATGGACGTCCCATCGATCCAATGTTGCTCCACCTTCGCGTACACGAAGCTGTTGAAGTCGAACCTGCCCGACAACGCCCAGTCTTTCTCGTATCGGCTGCTGGTATACGCGGCACGGTGATCCACGATGCTGCCGAAGTAAAGCCCGCCGCTCAGCTTGCTGGTCGCTTTGTAGCTGCCCATCACATAGTATTCATGCTGGTCGGCGCGAATATACGAAATCGGCAGGCCCGTCAGCCGGACGTCCACCTCCGTCTGGAGACGACTGAACTCAGAGGCAAGCGTCACCCGCCCCTTCTCATACTTCCCAAAGTAGAAGACCTGCCGGAAGCTCGGCACCGTCACCATTCCGCTGAACGGCCCGGCGGTGACCGCACCGGAAGGGCTACCCGAATGTTCGCTCGCTCCAAACATCAATCCGCGAACAGGAGTCTCCCACCGCACAGAGCCACCCGCGGTTTCGCCGCTGATTCCATTCGGCACAGTCAGTCCCGCATCGCGCAGCTGTTGGAAGTACCCATCGTCCGGGGCGAGAACGCGCTCGCCGCCAAAAACTCGATACTGCAGCTTGCCCATGTGCTGGCCCAGCCGTAGGCTGCCATAAACCACCCCGCCATAATGCGCCAGCAGCGCATTCCTGCTCGCAAGCGGATACACCGACTGCGGCAGCAGAATCCACAGTTGCGCCGGATCGATATCCTGCGTCTCATTATAGAGCCCCAGCGGAGACTTCACCTTGCCCGCACGTACGCCAAAGTAGTCATTCACCTTGTAGTCCAGCTGCGCCCAGTCCAGCGTAATCTGGTTACCCTCATCGCCCAGCAGCGAGTACCGCCCCTGCACGCCAATATGCAGCTTCGCATTCGGCTGCGCAGTGATGTTCAGCACCGCATCGTTCCACGCCGGGCTGCCGTCGGTCGATTCCGTAGTATTCCAATTGTTGTGGGTCGTATAGATAAAACCCTGGGTCACATACCCATGGACCTGTACGTTCAGGTCGTCCACGCTCTGTGCCTGTCCTGCACCCGCCGCCGCCAGCACCACGGCCGCAATCAAAAGACGCTTCATTAAGTCTCACTCCCGTACCAGCCCACAGCGGATACAAGAAACATATCGGCGCACTCGGTCGCCCACATTACTTTCGAGTACTACGGTCTTGCTGCCTTCCATGTGACCCGCAGAAAAGTGACACCCAAAAAGTCACAAGCAAAAAATCACAACAAAAAATCTGTCATCCTGAGCGAAGCCTCACGCAACCTCATCGCGTGAGGCGCAGCCGAAGGACCTGCGTTTCCCCACATCGCCGACCCTCCTCCTGGCCATCCAGCCACCCTCCATAGTGACACCCAAAAAACCGTCATCCTGAGCGAAGCGAACGACCCCCGCATTTCGCGGTTGCCGTTGCTGTTGCTTCTGGGTACCCCGAGGCTTCAGCCTCGGGTCTCTCAACCCAGTCCAACAGAAGGGGCTTCAGCCCCTGGGGTATGCTCTCGCACTACCCGCCCCCCCAAAATCCTGTCAACCCCCCAAACCACCTATCTCCTTCACCCACAAAGGAATACCCGTGGCATAGGAGTTATGGCCAAACTGCTATAATTAAACCTGTAAGTAATAAAAAGAAAGCCCGGCCACCAAGCCGGGCACAATCATTTAACCGGGCAGGTACCCCCCCTACCCCACCCGCATAACCCCTTTATAAGGGATACTTTAGATACAAAGTACCCCCCCTTTAAAACCAGGGAGTACACGGAGAGAAGCAAGCCATGAAGGTCCTCGTAATCGGCGGAGGCGGACGCGAACACGCGATCGTCTGGTCCCTCGGCAAATCAGCCCGCGTATCGGAGATCGTCTGCGCCCCCGGCAACGCTGGCATCGCCCAGGCCGCAGCCAGCAACGGCAAACCCGTCCGCTGCCTCCCAGCCGACACAGGCGACCTAGCCGCCCTGATCCGCGTAGCCGAAGCCGAGCAGCCCGACCTCACCGTCGTCGGCCCCGAGCTTCCGCTGTCGCTCGGCATCGTCGACCAGCTGACGCAACGCGGCTTCCGCACCTTCGGCCCCACCCAGGCCGCCGCAAGACTGGAAACCTCGAAGGCCTTCGCGAAGGAATTCATGCAGCGCCACGGCATCCCCACCGCTGCCTACGCCGTCTGCACCACGCTCGACCAGATCCGCAAGGAACTGCCGCGCTTCACCACGCCTGTCGTCGTCAAAGCCGACGGCCTGGCCGCAGGCAAAGGCGTAGTCATCGCGCAAACCCACGCCGAAGCCGAACAAGCCGCAGCCGAGATGTTCTCCGGCGCGCTCCTCGGCTCAGCCGAAACCAACATCGTCCTCGAAGAGTTCCTCACGGGCGATGAGGTCAGCTTCTTCGCCCTCTGCGACGGCACCCACGCCATCCCGCTCGCCTCCGCGCAGGACCACAAGCGCATCGGCGAAGGCGACACTGGCCCCAACACCGGCGGCATGGGTGCCTACACCGCCGACGGCCTCATCACGCCCGAGATGCAGCACTGGCTCACCACCAACGTAGCCCAGCCCGTCGTCGACCACATGGCACACGAAGGCACACCCTTCCGCGGCATCCTCTTCTGCGGCATCATGATGGTCCCTCGCAACGACGGCCCCCCCCAACCCATGGTCCTCGAATTCAACACCCGCTTCGGCGACCCCGAGACACAGGCCATCCTCGCCCGCCTCGACACCGACATCGTAGACCTCTTCAATGCCTCGATCGACGGCACCGTCGACCAGCTCTCCATCCGCATGAAGCCCGGAGCCAGCGTCTGCGTCATCGCCGCCAGCGGAGGCTACCCCGGCAAGTACCCCTCCGGCCTCCCCATCACCGGCCTGCCCGCCAGCAGCACCGGCACCGCACCCGCCGCCGGAGAGGACTCCCACACCGTCGTCTTCCACTCCGGCACCGCCGTAAAAGACGGCGCAGTCGTCACCGCAGGAGGCCGCGTCCTCGGCATCACCTCTGTCTCCGCCGCACCCGCGTCTGCGCTCGGCAGCGCATCGAGCCCCGGCGCATCCACCGCCAGCACCCCACTCTCTGACGCCCTCGCCAAAGCCTACGCCACAGTAGTCCAAATCCAATTCGAAGGAATGCAATACCGCCGCGACATTGCCTGGCGAGCCCTCCGCGACGGACTATAACCCTCGCGCATCCAATCCCCACCGGAACCCAGGGAAGCCCCACCGGAAGCCACGGAATCCCCACCTGAGCCGCCGGAAGCCCCACAGGAACCCGGAAGCCGACCAGAACCGCCGAGAAAGCCGAAGCAGCACCGCCCCCCAACGGCGTCATTCTGGCGAAGCCAGAATCTCAGTATTTGCAGTTGCAGTTGCAGTTGCCGTTGCAGTTGCCGTTGCCGTTGCCGTTAACCGTAATCCGCACCGAAGGAGAGAAGCAGATGGCCGAACCCACACTCACCGCCACCGAGCTACTGGCCTGGCAGGAAAAGACCGCACAAAGCTGGCGCACGCTCGTAGAAGCTCACCCTGAGATCCTCGCCATCGACTGCAACATCGGCGGCGCCACCACTGCAGGCGGCCTGCTGCAGCACATCGTAGCCGTCGAGCTCCGCTACGCCGAACGCCTCAACGACCTCCCCGCCACCGACTACGCAGCCATCCCCTTCGACACCGCCGAAGCCATCTACGCCACCCACGACCGCGCCGTCGCCCTCTTCAAGCAACAGCTCGAACGCAGCGACGTCGACTGGAACGAGCGCATCGAGTTCACCACCCGCACCATGGGCCCGGCCCGCTCCACCCGCAAGACCGTCCTCTTCCACGCGCTGCTCCACGCCGCCCGCCACTACGCCCAGCTAGCCACCCTCGTGGGAGCACCTGCTACTTCGTGCCAGGGTTCAAGCGCTGCGGACTTTGCCGGGCTGCGCGTGTTTCGTGGCGCTGCGCCGGTGGCGCTGGTCTCTGGCTGCGGGGGCAGCGGGGCGACAGCCGAGGCCTGTTCCACGCAGGAGCTGGATCCGGCGAAACCGAGCGACTACCAGGGCGACCTGATTGTGCCGGGTGCGACGCAGGGAGCGTGGACGTGCGCGATGGTGGGCGGCTGGGCGGGCTGGGTTCCGACGGACCGCCTGGCGCCGGTGCCTGCTGCTCCGGCGATTACTACGCGGCAATGGCTCGGCACGTGGGTGAATACGCATGTCGGTATGGGGCGCGATCGGCTGGTGCTGTCGCGCAGCGCGGCTGGGCGGGGCCGGATTCATGTTGCGGGCAAGGCTTACTACACAAACGCTGCGCACAATGTCAGCTCCGGAGAGCTGAGCGGTGAGGCGCTGGCGATGGGGCCATTCCTGCATGTGGTGGATGGGTCGTACTCGCCGGGCTGCGTGCTGGACCTGACGTACGACGTGACAAGCGAGACGTTTCGCGCGGTGGACAATCAGCATTGCGGCGGTTTCAACGTGAGTTTCGATGGGGTGTGGCGACGCACTGTCGCGAAGCGATAAAACTGAATGCTGGCGAGTGGATGTTGTGTACTCGCTGACGGAACTGCCCTGCTGCTGCCGCTCTAATTTGCGGTGGGTTGCTTGTTGACGGCGTCGACTACTACGACCTTGAGGGGGAGCTTGGTTTTTTGTAGTTGGAGGCCGAGCTGGTCTTTGAGGGCGGTGAAGAGATCGACGGCTACGGTGGTTACGTCGGCTCCCGCATCGGGGGCTTCGGCGGCGTACTCGAGGTGGAAGCTGTAGGGGCCGGTGAGGCCGGTCTTGTCGATGATGGGGAGATTATCCTGCTTGCGCAGGAAGTGGGCGAGGGCTGCGAATGGCTCGCGCTGGGCTGTCATGCAGTTGAGCTTGTAGCCGACTTTCAATCGCTCTGTCAGGACGGCGTTGGGGATGTTGGGTGGGAGATCAGGCCAGCCGGCTTCTCCACAGGGGCCGCTGGAGTCGGCGCCCTGGAATTCGTCGGGCTGGCCTGCGACAGCTTCTTTGAGCTTGAGGCCCGAGGGCGCTACGACGAGCTGGTAGACGGGGAATTCTTTCTGGTCGAGGTGGACTTTGAGGGCGAAGCGCGTGGCGAGCATGTTCTGCAGCATGGCGCGGAACTGCTCGTCGGTGGCGCCCTGCGGGAGTCTTGCTTCGATGTCGTAGGGCTGGGGATCGAGCGGTGTGGCGCTGACGATCTGGAAGGTGTCGACGTTCCAGGCTTTGTCGATGAGGTTTTCGAGCCGGGCGGTGCGGAAGCGGAAGAGCGTGGGGCTGTCGGTGCCGGGGCCGCCGTCCCATCCTCCGCGGCTCTGGGGGCCGCTGGGGCGGATGGAGACGGCTTCGAACTGCGGCGGGTTGGCGGGGGCAGGGTTCGGCTGTGCTTGTGCGTTTGCTGTGGCTGCGGTTGCGGCAAGGATGAGGGTTGCGATGAGGGGATAGGTTCGGTGGCTGAGATTCATTGTTTTTATGATCGCCCATCTGGCTATCGGAGGTAGTAATTTTTATGCTTGTTGCTTCAGATGCCGGATTGCGATCGCACTGGTGTATATACAATAGATATATGGATGTGTATTCCATGTTGGATGGGCAGGGCTTCGTGTGGGATAGCGAGAAGGCTGCCAGCAATGTCGCCCGTCATGGTGTTCGGTTTGAGGATGCGCGTGAGGCTTTTCTGGATTCGTTGGCTCGGTACGAGGATGCAAGTCCGGAGGAGGAGATGCGACATGCCTGCATTGGCCTGGCTTCGGACTATCGGCTGCTTTATGTGGTCCATGTGATTTGGGAAGGTGATGTGCTTCGCCTGATCTCCGCGCGCGTTGCGGAGACGGCGGAAAGGAGACGCTATGAAGATGACTGAACGCATCAAGCGAAACATGCAGCGGGACAAGCCGATGACGCTGATCTCGCTCCGTCTGCCGGAACATGTGATCGAAGACCTGAAGGAGGTTGCTCCGTCGCTTGGGTTCGGGGGATATCAGGCGCTGATCCGCGCCTATATCTCGAATGGGCTGCGGAAACATTTGGGCGAGAGAGAGGCGGAACGTGCGAAGGACAGCGCGGTGGAAGAGTTCAGCCAACGGCTGCTGGCGCATGGAGTGCCGAAGCGGGCCATCCAGGAAGCCGCGGCCGAGATGAGAGCGGGACGATAGCGGGCGCTCAATATGCGGTCTTGGGTGGCTCGTTAAAGATCATGTCCCAGGGGCTAAAGCCCAATTGATTTTGCACCCTTTGTGCCGGGACTAAAGTCCCGGCCTATCTCAGAGACTCCGCGTTGGAGAGATTTGAGCAGTCTCTAAAGCTTGGACCTATCTCAGGAGCTCGTATTGGAAGAGTTTTGAGCAGGCTTAACGCCTGGAGCTATCTCTGCAGCAAAAGCACGGCTGGGAATGTACTAGGGTTCGGTGGTTGGGGCGGTGTGGGGGAAGGTTAGGGTGACGATGGTGCCGCGGTGGGGCGGGCGGGTGCTGGTGCGGATGCGGATGGCGCCGCCGTTTTTGCGGACGAGGTCCTGGGTGATCCAGAGGCCGAGGCCGGTGCCGCCGATTCCCTTGGTGGAGAAGAAGGGTTCGAAGAGATGGGTGCGGGCTTCCTCGTCCATGCCGGTGCCGGTGTCTGCGACGGTGATGCGGACGCCGCGCTGGCCGGAGGATTGGAGCGTGATGTCGCGGTTGCGGATGGTGAGCTGGCCGCCGGTGCGCATGGCGTCGAAGGCGTTGGCGACGAGGTTGATGAAGATCTGGCGGAGCTCGCCCTCGAAACAATAGAGGGGCGAGACGCGACGGCTATCGTTGATGGCGCGGATGCTCTGGTTGTTCAGGCGGGCGCGATAGAGGCCGAAGACGGATTCAGTGAGTGCGCTGAGGTCGAGCGAGGTTCGGTTGGTGCTCTGCTTGTGGAAGCGCAGGGTGTGGGTGACGATCTGGCTGACGCGGGCGAGCTCCTCCTGCGCCATGGCTACGTAGGGTTTGGCTTCGGGGTCTGCGACCATCTGGTCGAGGATGTAGAGCAGGTTGGTGACGGCTTCCAGAGGGTTGTTGATCTCGTGCGCGATGGAGCTGGCCAGGCGGCCCACGGAGGCCAGCTTTTCATTTTGCAGGAGCGCCTTTTGTGTTCGCTTGCCACTGGTACTGTCGCGGACGATGGCGGAGAAGGCGACGAGGGTTCCGGGGGCCTCCATGTGCGGCGTCAGGACGACGTCAACTTCTACTGTCTTTCCATCGTGCCGGAGCGCGCGCATTTCGAGTGCCGCCTCCTGGCCGCGTTTGATTTTGGCGACGGCGGCTGCGAGGTCGTGCTGATGCTCTTCGGTAAAGATGGCATCGAGCGGGAGGCCGAGAGCCTGCTGCGAGCTGCGATCGAAGATGAGCTCGGCACCCTTGTTCCAGCTCTGGATGGTTCCGTCGGGCGAGAGGCGGAAGATTGCGTCGGAGGATCGGCGGACGACTTCGGCGAGCTGTTCGAGCTCGCGGCGGCTGCGGAGGATCTCGTCTTCGTAGTGTTTGCGCTGCGTTGCTTCGTAGAGCGTGATGACGGTGTACTTTGCGTCTGGGTCTGGCGCGACTACCGCGCTGAGGAAGACGGGACACAGGCGGCCGTCTGGGGAGAGCACATCGAGAGAGACTCCTTCGATAGCTCCGCGCAGCAGGAGGATGGAGGCGAGCTGGGTCTCGTAGAACATGCGGCTGCCCCGGGAGAGCAGCTCCTGGAAGTGGAGGCCGAGGAGCGACGCGGCGGGACGGCCGGATAAGGAGGAGAGCGCGGGGTTGGCGAAGAGGATGGTTCCGTCTGCAGAGAGGATGGCGTGCGCGGTGGAGGTATGGTCCAGCAGCCACGACGCGGAGAGCACGGCGGAGGCTGCGATGGGACCTAGAGGAATTTCCTGAGCTCCGCGATCACCTCGCCCGGCGCGCTCATGTGCGGGCAGTGGCCGGTCGCGTCCATCACTACGAGTTGGCTCTTGGGCAGACACTGGTGAACATATTCTCCCACGGTGAGGCCCGCGATGACGTCCTTCTGGCATTGCAGGATGAGGGTGCGGGTGGGAAGCCGCGGAAGATCGACACGGTTGTCGGAGAGAAAGGTGACGCGTGCGAAGTGGTAGGCGATCTCGGGATCCATGCGGCAGAAGCTGGCTTCGAGCTCCTGGGTAAGTTCGGGGCTCTCGGGATTGCCCATGATGGCGGGGGCCATGGCCGCAGACCATCCGAGGTGATTGCTTTCGAGGGTGTGGAGAAGGGATTCGATGTCGGAGCGCTCGTATCCGCCGACGTAGTCGCCGTCGTTGATGTAGCTGGGCGAGGGGCCGATCATGGTCAGGGTTTCGAAACGTTCTGGCTGCTCGATGGCGGCGAGGGCACCGATCATGGAGCTGACGGAGTGGCCGACGAAGTCAACGCGCTTCAGGTCGAGTTCGTCGATGATGTCGAGGACATCGTGGGAGTAGCCGTGGAGGGTGCTGTATTTGGTGCGGTCGAAGCTGGAGGTATCGGAGTGGCCGGAGCCGACGTAATCGAAGAGGACTATTTTGTAGTCGGCCTGGAAGGCAGGGGTGACGTGCCGCCACATGTTCTGGTCGCAGCCGTAGCCGTGGGCGAACATGAGGGTGCGCTCTCCGGCGCCGAGTACTTTTACGTTGTTGCGATCTACGGCTTTCATGGAAGATTCCCTTCGCTGCCGCGTAGGACAGTCTGTTGAGGATACGCGCGTGGGCGCGTGGCTAGGGTGTGGTGAGGATTCTGGTGACGGGATCGGGGAGTTGCTGGTCGGCATTTTTGAGCAGCAGGGTGACCTGCCACATCTGCGTGTCGGTGAGGACGTGGTTGAAGGCGGGCATGCCGGTGAGGCGGATGCCGTTGGCGATCTTCCAGTAGGTCTCGCCGGGTGCGTCGTCGCTGACGCCTACGACGTTGCCTTTGGCGTGCTTCTTCCATAGCTGCGGTGCGGTCGGGTACATGTATTTTGCGAAGGCGATGTCGTGGCCCGGGGTGCCGTGGCAGGCGGCGCACTGGGCGCGGTAGATCTTTGCGCCACTTTCGTAGGCGTCCTCGGAGGTGCCGAAGGGTGGTTGCTGGAGTTCGCCGGCGATGCGTGCGTTGAGGGGCACGTGGACGATCTGCTTCTCGAGGGGGAAGGGGTGGTCTGCCGTGGCAACCGGAAGCGAGCCCCAACGCAGATAGGCGGCGCCAACAGCCGCTACGGCGAGGATGCCCAGCACAAACCCTAAAATTATCTTTCCCAATCCGTTGCCTGAGGTGCTGCTTTTTGCCATGAGGGTCCTTGTTCGCTGCTCGGCGCTGCGGGCCATGCTGCCAATCGCCGCTGCGGATGTTCTAATAGGATGTGGTATTCGGCGGACGCGTTTGTGTTTGTTTCGCCGGAAATCGCAAAGAGTTGCCGTGCTGGATTCCGGAGCGGCAACGCACATGAGAGTGCTTTGGACATGGTAGCTGACTGGTCAAGGCAATCGCAGGAGTTTCCAAGTTGATGTTTCGATCGTTTTATCGTTTTACCTCATCGATTGCCGCGGCAGCGCTGCTGCTGATTTCTTTCTCCGTTGCCAGCTCTGCGAACGCGCAGAGACCTCGGCGCGTGGGCCACGAGACCAACGTGACCCGGCAGCTGCGCATTGACCACCAGATACACGAGACGTACACGCATCGCTGGGAGGTTGGCGGCGGCGGCGGATATCTGCGCTTCCGTTCGGGCGAGTTTACGCAGAAGAATAGCGAGATTACGTTCTGGATGAATACGACATATTTCCTGAATCCGAAGCTGGGGATCACGGGCGAAGTGCGCGGTGCGTATGGCAATGCGAAGGTGCCGGGCGGGAATCCATTTGCGAATTTTGTGGGTAATCCGCAGATCTCGGAGTACCCGTTGCTGGCTGGCCCGACGTATCGCTTCCGCGAGAAGGAGAAGTACGCAGTGAGTGCGTTTGCGCTGGGTGGCGTGGCGATTGGGAAGTTCGATGGCGCGTCGCATGGAATCTCGGCGGCGCAGCTTGGGTTCTGGCCTTCGACGAGTGCGCGGCCGGCGTTTTCGCTGGGGGCCAATCTGGATTTGAACCTGTATCCGAACCTGGCGTTTCGGATTGCGCCGAGCTACCTGGGGACTACGTTCGGTGGGAAGCTGGAGAACAATATGGGGTTTGAGATGGGGCTGGTGTATCGCTTCGGGCGGCAGAAGTAGCGGGCTTCAAAAAAGGACGGTGGCGATTGCGGCTTTGCTATGCTTGAAGCAGCAAGTGACTTTTGCGGGTGAGTGTTAGCCCCCGGACTGGGAGAACGATTCGATGAGCGATCAGGACCTCGCGGTATTCCTTGCGACGATTGAACGGCTGCGCCGCGAGCGGGGCTCAGACCCGGAGAAGGCTCGAGCCATGCTGGTCGAGGAAGGTATTCTGAACCCCGATGGCCAGCTCGCTGAGCCGTATCGCTCCTAAATCCCAGTGCATCGACGCGATCAAAGGAGTGTTTCGTGTTGCGTCTAAGGACTGGGAGTAGTTTATGGCGAACATAATTCAGCAGGACGATGTGATTCAGTCTGTGGCGGATGCGCTGCAGTACATCAGTTTTTATCATCCAGAGGATTACATCGCGAACCTGGCGCGGGCGTATGAGCATGAGCAGTCGCATGCGGCGAAGGATGCGATTGCGCAGATATTGATCAACTCGCGGATGTGCGCGGAGGGGCATCGGCCGATCTGCCAGGATACGGGCATCGTCACGGCGTTTGTGAAGGTGGGGATGCAGGTGCAGTGGGGGGCGTCGGCGAAGCACGGCATGATGACGCTGCAGGAGATGATCGACCAGGGTGTGCGCGAGGCGTGGCTGAACGCGGACAATGTGCTGCGGCCTTCGGTGCTGGCTGACCCGGCGTTCGGGCGGAAGAATACGAAGGATAATACGCCGGCGATGGTAGTGGTGGAGCTGGTGGCGGGCGATGCGGTGGATATTACGGTGGCTTCGAAGGGCGGCGGGTCGGAGGCGAAGTCGAAGTTTGCGATGCTGAATCCATCGGACTCGATTGTGGACTGGGTGCTGAAGACAGTGCCGACGATGGGTGCGGGTTGGTGTCCGCCGGGGATGCTGGGGATCGGGATTGGCGGCACGGCGGAGAAGGCGATGGTGCTGGCGAAGGAGTCGCTGATGGACCCGATCGATATGCATGAGCTGATCGCGCGCGGGCCGAAGAACAAGATCGAAGAGCTGCGGATTGAGTTGTACAACAAGGTGAATGCGCTGGGGATTGGAGCGCAGGGGCTGGGCGGGCTGACGACTGTGCTGGACATCAAGATTCTGGACTACCCGACCCACGCGGCGAACCTGCCGGTTGCCATGATTCCGAACTGCGCGGCGACGCGGCATCTGCATGTGCGGCTGGATGGGAGTGGGCCGGTGGCGGTGGCTCCGCCTTCGCTCGATGCGTGGCCGAAGCTTGCGTACTCGCCACACAACGCACGGCGGGTGGACCTTGCTTCCGTCACGCGCGAGGATGTGAAAACCTGGAAGCCGGGCGAGGTGGTGCTGCTCTCGGGCAAGCTGCTGACTGGGCGCGATGCGGCGCACAAGCGGATGACGGATATGCTGAATCGCGGCGAGGCGCTGCCGGTGGACTTTCGCAATCGGTTTATCTATTACGTTGGGCCGGTGGATGCGGTGCGGGATGAGGCTGTTGGACCTGCGGGGCCGACGACGGCGACGCGCATGGATAAGTTCACGCGGCAGATGCTGGAAGCTACGGGCTTGCTGGGGATGATTGGTAAGGCGGAGCGCGGCCCGGTGGCGATCGATGCGATCAAGGAGTTCGGCGCGGTGTATTTGATGGCGGTGGGTGGCGCGGCGTACCTGGTGTCGAAGGCGATCAAGAGTTCGCGTGTGCTGGCGTTTGAAGACCTGGGGATGGAGGCTATCTACGAGTTTGAAGTGGTGGATATGCCGGTGACGGTGGCTGTTTCATCGGATGGGACGAGCGTGCATACGACAGGACCGGCGGAGTGGCAGGCGAAGATTGCGGAGCATCTGCCGGGGACGGCGATTCTGCAGTAGACCTTCAGTCGACGTTGGGACTCGTTGCCGTTGTTATATTATTATATAATACTGAGGTGAGAGAGTGCATACGACAAATCTGCGCAAAGTTGGCGGCTCTATTATGCTGGCGATTCCTCCAGTGCTGCTCAGCCTGCTGCACCTGGAGCCGGGGGCGAGTGTGGCTGTAGAGGTTGAGGATGGAAGGCTGATCGTCGAACCCAGGCCGCGGCCTCGTCATACTATGGCGGAACTGCTGGCGGTGTCCGATTACTCGCAGAAAATCTCCGTTGAAGAGCGCGAGTGGAGCGATGGCCCGGCGTTTGGCGGCGAACTGATATGAAGCGAGGGGACATCTACATGGTTTCGCTTGATCCCACGCACGGCCACGAGCAGCGTGGGCATCGGCCGGTGCTCATCGTTTCGCCCACTGCATTCAACACTGCGACCAAGCTGCCGATTGTTCTTCCCATCACGAGCGGCGGCGAGTTTGCGCGACGTATTGGATTTGCCGTACCGATCACGGGTATTCGGACTACGGGTGTCATACGGTGCGATCAGCCGAGGGTGCTGGATATTGCGGCGCGCAAGGGGAAGAAGGTTGAGGCGCTTCCTGAGACACTGCTCGATGATGTGCTCGCGCGCACTGCAACTCTGTTTGCTTAACTTATTTGGGAACAAGTGACGCTAAGCTTTCGTATGATCGGTATGCATACAGAGAGGTTCATCATGCGTTCGTTCCGAGTTCCGTTTCTCATGGCTGCGGTGTTCGTTGCCGCTCCTGTGTTTGCGCAGTCTACGACGGCGGCGTCGAATCAGAAAGCTGCGCCGACGAAAGTTGCTGCGGCGGATGGTACGGCTGCGGCCAAGCCGCTGGCGTTTGTGGCAGCGGATGTACATGCGAGTCCTGCGAGTTATATGAACGACTACTTCCATATAGCTCCGTTTACGGGGGACCGGTATGTGGTGCGTCAGGCGACGCCGCTGGATCTGATTACGAAGGCGTATCACGTGGAAGGGGACGCGGTGACGGGAGGGCCAGCGGGGCTCGAGTTCGACCACTACGACATTGTGGCCAGCACGCCGCCAGGCACGCCCGAGAAGGACACTGCGGCGATGCTGCAATCGCTGCTGGTGGATCGATTCAAGCTGGTGGCCGAAAGCAAGACGACGCCGCTGCCTGCGTTTGTGCTGAAGGCGGGCAGCGGTGCGCCGAAGATGGAGTCGGCAGCCGATACGAATGCTCCATCGGATTGCGACTTGAAGGAGCGGCCTGCGCAGGGCACTCCGTTTCCACCGACGGTTACGCTGAAGTGCACGAATATGACGATGGAGCAGTTTGCCGAGCAACTGCGGAACTTTGGGTGGCAGACCTTCAATCATCCGGTCGTCGATATGACGGGGTTGAAGGGCGCGTGGGATTTCGACTTTCGTTTTACCTGGCAGCCGGGAGCGCCGGGAGCGATCACGATCTTTGAGGCGGTGAAGAAACTGGGGCTGACGGTGGAGGCAGGCACGGCGCCGAGGCCTGCGCTTGCGATCATCAGCATGGCGGATGCGCCGACGCCGAATGTGGCTGGCATCGAAAAGCTGCTGCCGGAGCCGCCGCTGCCGTCGTTTGAGGTCGCGGTGATCAAGCCGAGCAAGAACGAATCGAAGGAGGCGCAGGCCCAGTTCCAGAGCCTGGATCAGGTGACGTTCAGCGGAACTACGCGGCGGCTGATCTCGCTGGCCTGGGGGATCAGCGAAAAGACGATCATGGACGCGCCCGGCTTCTCCGACGAAAAGATCTGGGACATCAGCGCTAAGCTGCCAATGCCGGATGGACCGACGGTGCCGGGAAGGCAGCGGGGAATCGACTTCGACCAGGTGCGGCTGATGCTGCAGTCGCTGCTGATGGAGCGATTCGGGCTGAAGGCGCATGCGGAGGAGAGGCTGGGCAATGCCTACACGCTGTTGCCGAGCGAGCCGAAGATGGCGAAGGGAGACTCTTCGAAACGCGCATCGTGTAGCGACCGGGTGCCACAGGGGGAGAAGGACCCACGCGCCGCAAACCCCATGTCGACGCAGTATATGCATTGCACCAACGTGACGGTGGACCAGTTTGCGCGTGAGTTGAAGGCATATTCGGGTGCGATCATCAAGACGCCGGTGCTGAACAAGTCGGGCATTGTGGGCCGCTACGATTTGTCACTGAGCTTTAGCGGAATCCGTCAACTGGAACTTCTGGGGATTATGCAGGGCGGCGCTACGCCGAAGCCTTCAGTGGGTGGCGGCGATAAGAGTGGCAACGGACCCACTGGCGGGGCGGCCGATCCTGGCGGCGTGCCGGTAATGATGACGGACGCCGTGGCCAAGCAGCTGGGCTTGAAACTGATTCTGGAGAAGCGGCCGATTCCGGCTCTGGCGATCGACCACATCAACGAAATGCCTACGGATAACTAGAGTGGTGCGGAGGCACCGTTCAAGAACGATTGGCCTCCGCAGGCTCTGGTTTAGAAGACGTGCTTGATGGCTTTGCCGGTGCCTTTGACTACCTTGCCGGTGCCTTTGCCTGCGCCGACGGCTACATCTTTGCCACCCTTTGCTGCGCCGGTACCGACCGCTCCTGCGGCGTTGATGGGATGCAGCGTGACGAGGTCGCCTGCGCCTTTGCCGACGCCTGCCGCGGCGTTGCCTACTCCTCCGGCTGCGCCTTTGCCGGCATCGCCTACTCCGCTGCCTATGTCTCCGCCTGCGCTGCGCCCGTGGTGCTGCACAGGTGCTGCCTGGGGCGCGGGCTGGGTGGTGGTCTGGTCAGGCTGCGCCTGGGTCTGGCCGTAGGCGACCATCGCTGTGCCAAGCAGAGCGGCCGAAAATAATTTAATTCGCAGATTCATAAACGATCCCCCTTCATACGAAATTGGATGCAGGAGGGCGGATTCGCGTTTCTGGTGAAGATGGCTGCGCTATGGAGGATCGCATTTGAGCGCAAAAAAATACGGCAGGCCCGTCCGCATCGTTGCCGGATGGACCTGCCGCAGTTGATGGCTGCTGTTTATGGCCAGGCCGTGTGCGGGACGACGATGGGCTCCGAAGGAACGAGCGTGCCTACCGAGACATGCGGCCAGGTGAGTGTGTTGAAGTTCAGATTCACAGTCTGCGAATACTGAATCTGGGTAAAGGTTGTGGTGAGCACGTGCGGTACGAGCAGCTCCGCGGGCGGCGTTACCGAGAAGATCGGCGTTGGCCCCGTGGCTCTTGCTGCGCCACGGATGGAGAGCGGCGGCTGTCCCGGCTTGAAGACCGGAATGATGATCTTCTCTTGCACGGTTTCGATCCAGAAGGTTGCTGTGCACTTGAACGCGTGCGCATTGGGATGGGTTGGAGGTGTGTTCTTATCGCCCAGCAGGAAGGCGATGTTGTCTGTGCCTCCGCCGAAGATGGGTATGGCTGGCTGACTGGTGACATCGATCCGCGTGAAGTTGAGGATGGTCTGGCCTATCAGGTGATTGCGCAGAACGGTGTTGGGATCATCGAGAATTGCCTGCGTGATGGTTCCCGCTGCGATGTAGGAGGTGAGGTCCTGCGGGATGCGGGGTGTGTTGTGTTGAGCCGCAACCTGGCTGGCGAAGGGGTGATTGCCGATGGGCGGCTGAGTTCCGCCGATCGAAAAGGGATTGATGTTGACGGGCGGGATGGTTGGGGCGCCGTTGGTGAGCGCCGATGCCGTGCCCTGCAGCTGGATGGTGACGCCATGCGGGATCGATGCCTGGCGTACGTAGGTGATCTCGTTGATGGCGGGATTCGCCGTGGCAGGTACCGCAAGCCACATGCCGGGTTCGAAGTGAATGGCAGGAGACTGGCCGGGAAACGTGACGTCGTTGATGGTTTGCACATAGGGGATGCCGTTGAGGAAGAGATCCTTCTGCGCGAAGCCGCGGTTGGGTACGTTGCCAAGAGCACCGGCGAAGGCGAGCGTCTCCGTGGTGAGGTTCAGCTCGAGGATGTTATCGCTGCCGGGCTGAGGTACAGGGAGGGGAGTGGGGGAGGTAGAGTTCTGCGGCCGGAAGATGTTATTGAATCCGGTGCCGGTGAAGGTGACGCCTGCCAGTGGAGCGATGGCGCCGAGGGGAGGGTTGAGAGTAGCTTGCAGTACTCCGGTTAGGTTCGGTCTGACTTCGTTAAATTCGAAGCCTTCAGATAAAGCGATGGTCGCTTTCTGGGTCAAGCTCATGGTTTAGACCTCTGTTGCCATCCAGTGAAATTTCAATTGTGGGGAGTTTGCCGGTTTGCCCACCGGCTATTGAAGTACGTGCGAACGCAACCTGTGTTCCCAGGGAGGGCGGCTGCGTTGAGCTGGATTCTATAGGCGCATGGGCGGTGGAATACGTCTGGTCCTATATATTTCTGCGAATAATATGGGCTGCAAAAGTATGCATATGTGTAACTTGCAACTTTGGTGGGATAGACGATGCGGCGGGCGCAGATGCCGCAGCTAGATGCTTGCGGGCTGGTCCCAGCTTCGGCGCGCGCTGATCCAACGGCTTGACTGGCACCAGCTTGTCTCCATCTCGGGTACGCTCAGCATGCCGTGGCCGCGGGTGCAGGCGAGCTCCGTGCCGGTCCACTCGAGCAGGTTGTGCGAGGGTCGGCCAATGCTCGCAGGCATGGCGAGGACGCGCAGACATTGCTTGCAACGCTGATCCTGATCGCGAAAGGCCCAGCGCAAGCCGCCCAGCGCGAGCAGCGTGAACAGGAGAGTCTGCAGCAGGTCCACGAGGATGGGCGAGAAGATACGCACTGGCTGACACGCATCCGCGCTGGAGAGAAAGGCGAGCAGAAGCGTGAGCACCATCTTGGCTATGAGGAATGAATGGCGCATGAGCCAGCTTTTGGAGCTGCGTTCCATATCGATGCGCGAGGTGATGCCGAGGTTGACCAGCACGACCAGCGGCGCCTCAAACAGAAAGAGGCGGAACTGGCCGGCAAGCTGAACACACATCGAATGCCAGTCGCCATTCATTGCCAGGGCGACCAGCGTGAAGACGAGCAGCAGACCGAGGAGCGATGCGAGGCAGAGCGCTGCGGTGCCATGGAGGATGCGCCGCCAGCTTTCCATGCGCAGCCAGAGCGCATCGCGTACCAGGCCGATGGAGAGACCGGTCGCGCCGCCCGCGTTGCGGCCGAGGTGGCGCGCGTGCCAGAGCTCCGCGTGCCACACACGGGTCCACTCCTCGCGCTCGAACTGCGGGACGATGTGGCGAACGACGCGCAACAGAGTGCGATCGGACGGCGGCAGGAGCGAGGCATCCTGCGGCGTCATGAGCGCTTCCCCGCGGCGAGGCTGGCAAGCAATGGATAGCGCTCCGTCGCGGCGATGGCTGCGGCTTTGCCCTGCTTCGTGACCTTGTAGTAGCGGCGCGCGGGGCGCTGGTTCGCGGTCGCATCTTCTTCGGGCTCCCACTTGGACTCGACGAGTTCGTCGCGCTCGAGTCGGCGCAGGGCGGGGTAGACAGTGCCGGAGGGCAGGCCGGTGATCTCCATAATGTCGAAGCCGAAGCAGTAGCCGAGGCTGAGTGCCTTGAGGATGAGGGCCGCTGTGTGGGAGAGACGAAGGTCGTTCATGGCTATGTAGTATGCTATCACACGTAGTACGCTACATAGGAGAACGAGCGGATGATGACGTCGAAATGGAGAACCGAATGTTTATTCTTTGCGCTCGGAGTGACCGGACTAACACCAGGCAACGGCACGGCGCAGGTGTCAGCCGCGGTCCGTGTGCATAAGGCCAGTGCTGCCACTGCCGGCGATCTGGCCTTCGAGGTGGTGTCGATCCGGCTGAGCGATCCTCAATCCAGTCGGCATGACCTGAAGATTACGGCGGATGGATATCACGTGCTGGGCCTTCCGCTCCTGCGACAGATCGCCAACGCATACTCTCCCCAGATCGGAACGACGGTGCCTCTCGCGGCGGATCGCGTGAAGGGCTACCCGGCGTGGGTAGCGACGGAGAACTACGATATTGAAGCAAAAATATCTGAATCGGACCAGGCAGAATGGCAGCGGCCGCAAACCCGGGCTGCGATGCTGCGTGCCATGTTGCGGCAGATGTTTGCCGAGCGGTGCCATCTGAAAGCGCATCGCGAGGTGAAGCAGGGCGCGGTGTATTCGCTGGTGATAGGCAGGAATGGACCGAAGTTGAAGGAGAGCGATCCGAACGAAGTTCATCCGGCCGGCACCTCCTTACCTGGCGGGGGATTCCTGGTCACCGACGCCAAAGGGACGACTGTGTACGATGCGACGATATCATCCTTCCTTGCCCTCGTGACCTCGGTGGGGAGTGGACTACGCCCGATCGAAGACGATACGGGGTTGACCGGAAGGTATGACTTCACAGACACGGGCTCCGGCTCCGCCGACTCTACTCAAGATGGGAAGGATGGAACTGTGGCGTCCGATCCGCAGCCTACGTTCTCTTCGTATCTGAAGAAGTTTGGGCTGGAGCTGGTTCCATCCACCGGGCCAGTGGAAACGCTGGTGATCGACCACATCGAACGGCCTTCAGCGAATTAGCAGGTTTACACCGGGGGAATGCCATGCTCGAACTGAAACATGTGACGAAGCGGTATCGCGGAATTCCTGCCGTGTGGGATGTCAGCTTCTGCCTGAAGGAGGGTGAGGTGCTGGGATACCTGGGGCCCAATGGTTCCGGCAAATCGACCACGGTGAAGATGGTGATCGGCATGATCCAGCCGACGAAGGGCAAGGTCTTCTTCGCGGGGAGAAACATTCACGACAACCTGGCGTCGTATCGAGCGCGGCTGGGGTATGTTCCCGAAGAAGCGCAGGTGTACACGCATCTTTCAGGCCTGGAATATCTGCAGTTGGTGGGGCGACTGCGGGGGATGCCGGAGGAGGCGATCGAGCGCAAGGCGAGGGCGCTGCTGCAGCTGCTTTCGCTGGAGGCGGCGCAGTATGCGGCGCTGACGGACTACTCGAAGGGGATGAAGCAGCGTGTGCTGATTGCGGCGGCGCTGCTGCATGATCCGCAGCTGATCGTGCTCGATGAGCCTCTCTCTGGATTGGATACGATCTCGGCGCGGCTGATCAAAGATCTGCTGATTCTGCTGGCGCGGGAGGGCAAAGCGATCCTCTACATCTCGCATGTGCTGGAGGTGGTGGAGCAGGTGTGCGGCCGCGTCATCGTGCTGTCGCAGGGCTCGGTGGTGGCGGATGCAGCGCCCGGAGAGTTGACCCAGATGATGGAACTGCCGACGCTGGAGCGAGTGTTTGCGCAGCTGGTGCAGCAGGCCGATACGGCGCAGGTGGCGCGGGATATGGTCGCCGTGATGAAGGGGACCCGATGAGACGACAGCGCAGCATTACGGGCATTCTGATCGCGCATTTCTTTCGGCGCTTCTTCGACAACGACACGGTGCAGGTAGACGGCGATACGCAGACGACGGTGGTCCGCGCAGTCGCCATCGTCGCCGTGCCGGGGATGATGTTTGCGTTCTTCCTTCAGAATCAATATCCGCGGAGGCCGCTGTGGGCGGGCATCGAAGATCGCTACTTCTTCGTGCTGTTCACGTTCTTTGTGCTGGGTATCGTATCGGTCTTCGAGTGGGACATGCTGTTCCCTGACAAGCTTGATTTCCTGGTGCTTTCGCCGCTTTCGTTGCGGCCTATCCAGATGCTGCTGGCGAAGGCGGCCGCGCTGGCGGGCTTCCTGTTTGTGTTCCTCTTCGGCACGAACATGTTCAGCGTCATCATGCTGCCGGTGGTCAGCCGGATCGATTTCCTGCGCCACGTGGTTGCGTATGCCGTCGCTGTATCGATGGCTGGCACGTTCGCAGCGCTGGCCGTACTGGCATTGGGCGGGGTGCTGCTGTGCGTGCTGGATGCGGCGCGCTTTCGTCTGGTTTCGCCTATCCTGCAGGCTCTCTGCACCATGGCCCTGGTGTTGCTGCTGTTGCATGGGATTATCTTTGGCGGCTCGCTGCCTGCGCTGCTTGCGGTGCCGCATGGCATGGCGCGCGTTGTGCCTCCGCTGTGGTTTCTGGGTGTCTACGAAAAGCTGTTGTTGGGCAATGCCGCACCGGCATTTGCGGACGGGATGACGCGCGATGCGATACGGGGGACCGCGTGTGTTGCGATGGTCGTGGTGCTGACGTATCCGCTGGCCTGGAGGCGCAGAGCAAAGGCGGCCATCGAGGGGAGTTCGAGGCGGCGCGGTCAGCCCGTGCGCTGGCTGAGGAGGTTGGTCCATGCGGTGATACGCCGGCCCAGCGAACGCGCGATCTTTCACTTCATCGGGCAGACCATCGTGCGCAACAATCGCTACCAGGTGTACCTCGCGATGTATTGCGGCAGCGGGCTGGCGCTGGCCGTCGTCTCCGCGGTGCGGATGCAGCCCGGCAAAGCCGCGATTCATCTTTTGCTTTCGCAACGTGGGATGCATGCGGTTGTGCCTCTGCTGCTGTTCTGGCTGGTCGCAGGCCTGCGCATGGCATTTGCCTTTCCGTTGAATCTTGCGGCTGGGTGGGTCTTCCGCGTCACGGGCGCAGGCGTCAGCGGATGTGCGGCCGCAGCGCGCAAGTGGGCGCTGCTGTGCTCTTGCGGCCTGCTGGGTGTGGGATTGATTGCATTGCGCATGGCTGGGTGGAGTGGACGCGTGATTGCGATTCAGGCGCTGTGCGGCGTGTGCCTTTCCATTCTGCTGACGGATGCGTTCTTCTCGCTGCATCCGAGTGTGCCCTTCAATCGGCCTAGAATGCCGGGGCGAACGAGCTTTCCGCTGCTGCTGACGCTGTACTTCGGCATCCTGCCGGTGTCGCTGTTATGGGGAATTGCCTTCGAGGTGCAGATGGAGAAAGACCTGCTCAAGATCGTGGTGCCGATTCTCGTTACCGCGGCGATTCACGCAGCGCTCGCGGCAGTGCGCCGCCTGCCGCCGGAGATTGAAGAAGAGATGGAAGGCTACGAAGGCGAGTTCCAACTGCTCGGCCTCAGCTGAATTCAGCGAGCCAGGGTACGCGCTTCGCAAAGAAATAGCCGGGCCATCGCTGGCCCGGCTATCGTGCGATCGAGCATTGGGTTGCCTCTACGGCACGATCATGATCGCATTGCGATTGAATGCGCTCTTACCTCCGGTGGGGTCGAGCACCGTCACCTGGCAATCGTACTTGCCCGGAGCGAGCCCGCTGAGATCGACGTTGAAGTCGATGCCCGCTATCTCCAGACTCTTTACCGGCTTTGCGGAGACCTCCTCCGGCAGTGTCTCGAAGACCTTGTTCTGTCCCTGGTAGAAGCTGACGAAGGCGATCAGCGGTTTTGTAGGAGCGCTTGCGGTGGCCGCTGTAACGGGGCCCTGATACGCCTGCAGGAAGACGGTCATCGGCTTCGCCTTGCTGAAGACGCGCGTCACGCTGGGAATGATCTGCAGACCACCTTGCATCAGGGGATCAGCGGCTGCCTCCTTCGCCTGCTCCTTGCGGTTGGCGACGTTGTAGACGGCATCTGAGTATGCCTTCCGCTCACTCGAAAGTACAACCGAGCTGATGGGCACACGCGTCGTCTCCTTGTTCAGGTTGGGAACGACGAACGATGCCTGGAAGGTTCCGAGGTCGCCCGTCACGTCATCCCGCGCCAGCACCTTGATGGTGTACTTGCCGGGCAGCAGGGTGTAGCCGACCGAATACTCGATGGGCAGCTTCGCCAACTCTTCCACCGTGTTGGAGTCCAGTTTGGGCGTTACATGATCGCGGATGTTGCTGACGGTGGTGGAACCGTAGTCATCCTTGATCTCGCCGACGAAGTCGATCAGCGCCTCGGAGGCTCCGTGCTTCTTGGCCAGTACAAGCTCGTGACCAGGAATCTTCAGCATGATGGGAACGTAGTACTCCGCGTTGTTCAGCTGGAAGTAATTAATCTCCATCGCAATGGTCAGGTTGGTGAACGGATCGCCCTGCGCCAGTGCGTCTTCGAGCTGGCGCTCCTTGTCGGCGGTGTTGAACTTGCCCCACTCCTTCTGGCCGTAGTAGCCCGGCGTGAAGTCGAGCTTGGCTTCCGCGTTGTTGTTCACCGTGATCTTCACCTTGCGGTACTTGCCGTTTACCGCATGGTTGCTGGTGTAGTAGCCGAGGATGTAGTAGTTTGTCACCGACTTCTGCGCATTCACGATGCCGACCGAGAGATCGTTGTTGTCGAGCAGCGCCTTGCCGCCGGTGTCTCCGGCAAGCTCATACATGGTGTCCTGCGACTGCTCGCGGCGTGTGCTCATCGCCAGCATCGCGCCGCCGGTATACATGGAGGCTCCGCCAGGCGATCTCTGCGTCGCATCGCCCATGGGGCCGCTGGCGACCAGGCCGCGCGCATCCACGGCCCAGATGGAGACGCCCGCACGCAGCGCGGCCTGTTCGGTGGCGCTGAGCTGCGCCTGGTTATCCAGCCCGCTCAGGGTCATGCCGCTGGCGAAGTAGATCAGCTGCTTCTTCTCGCTCAGCCGTCCGAGCGTTTCGGCGGCAGTCTGCAGCGCTGCGAGTTGGCGGTCGGTGCTGAAGATGTTGAACTCGCCGTCATCCTGTCCGAACGCGGAGCCAGTGTCGGCGGAGGCGTCGTCGGAGGAGGTAGCGGTTTCGCCCTGGCCTTCGCCTACGATCATCGTCTCGAGGATGGAGAGCAGGCGATTGCGGTCAGCGGTGAAGTCCTGGAGCACGTCAACCGATGCGCTGTCGTAGCGCATGATGGAGACCAGGTCGGCAGATGTCATCTGCGTGCGGACGAACTTCTCGGCAGCGCTGAGTGCGCGTAGCTGGTCGGTCGGCGGCATAGACGACATGTCGAAGTAGAGCGCCATCAGGCGATGGTCTCTGTACTTCAGCTCGCCCTGGGCTTCCGCTGCGATCTGGCCATGCGAAAGCCGGTTGTAGATCTTGATGTCTTCGCCACCGGCGGGCGTAGGCGGTAGCGGATCGGCCTTCTCGGGCAGCGTCTGCTGCTCGCAGATGGCTACCTTCTGGACGACTCCATCTTCCGTGATGGTGAAGTCCTTGGCGGTAAGGCCGTTGATCGGGTTGCCTTTCTTATCGCGCACCGTGCCGGTCTTGACGATCAGGCTCGTCGTGACATGGATGGTCGGTGTGTCGTCGGGAGCCTTGTTCTGGCCATTCAGCTGGGCGAAGGCGGGCAGGCTGGCTGCCGCCGCGGTGAATGCGGCGCAGATGGCAAGACGGATGAGTGTGTGCTTGAACAGAGATGTCGTCATGATTAGAACCTCATCCGCAGATTGACTGTGACTGTGCGCATCGAAGCAGGTTGCAGCGGTGAACCGAACGTACGGGACTGTGGAGTCCAGTTCATATTCCACCCCGGAATCACCACATGATTCAGCACGTTCGCAGCCGTCAGCGACGCGTCCATGCTGTAGCGTCCATGCAGGCGGAAGGTGCGATTCATCTGGGCGTTCAGGCTGAACGTATTGGGCCCTTCGATGGAGTTGCGCCGCGCACTGCCGAAGTGGCCCGTAGGTACGGCGTATGCGGACGAGTTGAGAAAGTAGCCCGAAGCAGGATTTGCGTACGGAGAGCCGACTATATCTGGACGAATGGTTCCGTATGCCGCTCCCACTATGGTTGCGCCGGCATAGATCGGTGTCTCCGGCAAGCCGCTGCCCGCGCTGAAGTCTGCGCGGATGCTCCAGTCTTTGTAGATGGCGCCGCGCCAACCCGAGAGCAGGGCTTTGCCACCGAGGCCAAGCCCGGTGGTGTATTGCGCATACGCTACAACCTTGTGGCGCTGATCGCCGGAGGAGAGTCCACGCTGGCCCCTGGGATTGGTCCAGTCCTGCACAATGTTGGCATCGCTGGTAACCCCACCCTGCCCGCTCAATGAGTAGAAGTCGTCGATGGATTTCGCAAAGGTATACGTCAGGCCTGCTTCAAATCCACTGCGCGGACGCCGCCTGAGATTGATCCAGCCCTCTTCGCGCTCGAGGTTACCGCCGGAGGTGCGATAGATATAGCCGTGGGTATTGTTTCCATATTGAGGGCATGAGGTTATCGTGCTGCCCGCCACCGGAGCGCATGTGTTGGGCAGGAACTCCTGCACGCCATGCGTCCCCTTGATGCCGTCGTAATTCACCAGCATCTGCATGGAGAAGGGAAGATCGCGCTGCACCTGCAGCGTCCAGGTCTGCACATATCCCACGCGGAAGTTAGGATCGAGGGCGAAGGTGTCAGGCGTTGTCGTCGAGCAACTGCTGGCGGTGAAAGGGTTCGCAATATTGAACGCGCATCCGGGGCTGTTCGAGAGGCTCAAGCTGGTTGAGAGCGGAGCCTGCTGCGCCATCTCGTACGCAGCTTGCTGATACACCGATGTGTCCGTGTTGATACCGTAGCTGGAACGGATCAGCAGTGACGAACCGGAGATCGGCCGCCACGCAATCGCCACTTTGGGCTCCGGACGGCTGTAGTCCGCATGCAGCAGTGGATTGCTTCCCGTCACTGCAGTCGCCGTACCGAAGTTCGGCGCGATACTCAGGTTCACCAGCTTGCCGTTCCGCTCCGATACGGGTGATCCGTACTCCCAGCTGACGCCCGCGTTGATGCTGAACTCCGGGTTCACGCGGAAGTCATCGTTGACGTAAATGTTGTATGTATTTTGCCGCAGATACTTGTCTGCGTTGCCGTAAGCGATTGCGCTGGTGTCGGGCAGGCCCAGCAGGAAGTCTGCAAAGTCCGAACCGCCCCGCGGAGCTGTCGTGCCACCGCTCGTAACGCTTGCCTGCGTAGCCGCACCCGTAAAGCGGAACGAGCCATTCGGATTCGTCTGCGTCTTGTAGTTGAACTCCAGCCGGTTGAAGGCTCCGCCGAAGGCTACGTTATGGCGCCCGCGGCTCCAGGTGAGGCCTTCCGTAATGCCGTTGCTTTCGTTGCGATTGTAGGCGAGTACGCCATCGGAAAGCCCGAGGATGCCGCTCCCGAAGTTCAGTGTGGGCGGGCCTCCGTAGCCCTTCTCCGTATCCGCTCCCTGGATGCCTGCAGCCGTTTCAAAATTAGGCTGATAGGCGTAGTAAGGGTTCGTCGAGCTGCGCGAGCGGCCAAACGTATAGCCGAGCGTGCTGCGCAGACGCTGCGTAAAGCTGCGGCTCCAGTTCACGTTTGCATTGATGCCCAGAGAGGCGCCCGTATCGGTAAAGCCGAAGATGCTCGGATTGGTATTGCGAGAGTCAGAGAAGTTCCAGTTGCCGTAGAAGTAATTCTTGCCGATGCCCTTGTTCAGCCGCAGCCCGAGCGTATCGGCCGCGCTGCTGGAGTTAACCGGAGCTTGGTAGTTGTACGCGGGATCGCCCACGACGTTGGGAACGAGCGGTTGGTAGGGTGCAAGCAGCGCTGTCGACGCAGAAGCGACGCACGCCTTCGGAATAATGTTGTTGGTGAAGATCTGCTTCCCCGTTACAGCATCCGTTTGCGTGGCGCCCGGCAGCGCTGCCAGGCACGCGGGCGACGTGATGCCCGGCTGCGTAAATTGAGCCGGAACGAAGATCGGGCCGCCCGTCAAAGTCCAGTTGCCAGATGAATCCTGCCCGGTAGGGACCAGGGCGGTTTGCGTCCTGTAGTTGTTGTTCTGCGAATGCGTGTAAAAGAGGCCGAAGTAAGGCCCACGCGGCATCAGGCGCTTGATGTTCAGCGGGCCGCCGAAGTCGCCCCGCAGCGTGTAGTTGTTGAACTGCGGCTTCACCGCGGGCGTCCCGGTCAACGAATACGGCGCGGCATCGAGTGCCGAGTTCTCCAGCTGCAGCGACACCGAGCCGTTATAGAGAGACCGCCGATTGCGATTGTTGCCGAATGCTTGATTCATGGAGAACTGCGAGGTAGCCGCGTTGCTATGGCTGCCGTTGATTAAGATGCCTTCGGATTTCGCCGCCGCGATGCCGGCCGCAGGGGCAGCACCGCCGGCGCCCGGCGCTGCTGCGGCCGCCGCCGCAGCAAGCTGCGTTGCATCCACCTTCAGCGGCTTGTCTTCCGCGCGAATCTCATCGAGCGAGAGCAGCTTCAACTCCAATGCAGCAGCCGGCGCAGAGGGCGCGACCGTTATCTCCTGCTTCAGCGCGGCAAAGCCCGTCATCTGCACAGTGAGCGTCCATTTTCCGTCCGCAAGATCGGGAAAGTTGAACAGGCCCTGATCATCGGAAACTGCGACGACCTTCTTATCGCCCTGCGTCGCCGTTACTGTGACGGTCGAGCCCGGAAGCCCCATACCGTTGAAGGTAACCTGCCCGCGGTACTCCGAAGCTACCGCCGAAACCGCCAGCCATGCGCCTATGCATAGCACAAACACTCCCTGTATAACGCGCCGCAACCCCATCGATCCTCCGCATCCTGCTCTACTCTCGCCCGCATCGAAGGTACAACGTATCGACGTCGTTCGGTCTGCCTCAGTTCCTTCACTGCCATGGTGCATTCCAAAAGCGAACATCATCTGGTTGCCTGGCTCGCCACGTCGAACACTATGTACTGCATAGTATCGTGTCAACTTGAGCAATGCGATCCAATATCCTTTTGAAATCTGAACCTATGTAGCGTACTACTCTACTGGCGTCCTCGCTAGTCCGCCTTCTCGCTTCGGTCAAATCTGGCCCGTAGAATCCCTGTGCTCTATCTCATCCAACTGACGCAGCTATGCATCAGTACGCAGAGAAATCCCAGCAGGTTCCCGAAAAACTAAAAACATAAATGAGTTCACTGGAAAGACGTTCGTCATGATGCTTTGGCTCAAAATATTTGAAATTTTTCTCAGTAATCTTTCAGGCCCCATCGCTCATCTTTTCATCACGGGTGCCCAGCAAAACAGGTTGAAGCTATCGAATCAGCGATCCGCCATTGTGTACTACATCAAATAGTACACAATGCACTTGATCCCTGGAACACTTTTCTCTCATGGTGACCTCGAGAGCGTTCTCGTCTCGGACGAGGGCATTCGACATCATCGGGGCCTGCGCCCAGGCATCGCAGAAATCTCTACGAGCTACATCGTACTATGCCTTATGGAGGCGGGACTGCTGTTCCCGGTATTAATTTTCTGGAATGCCGGGTGCCGGGAATGCGGAGCTTTCCAGTCTTGCCAATTCTTCGCATGGTGCCGAATGGCTTGCTATTCGGGAGTCCATGCGCCAGAGTTTCGCAGGGCGGCGTACATGGCATCGGGCGCAAGATCGAGTCCATTGGGCCATGTCACTGCGCCGAATTCGACAGCAGCCTGTGCAAACACAGCGGTGTCGGCAAGCGGGGCGAAAACCCCGGCTTTCGGCGAGTGTATGAGGGTAGACATATCGACAGTGCCTTCGGTGCCATCGAAGAAACGCACGTGCAGGCGGAAGCCACTCTGCGCACTGACCTCTGCAACGTCATCCGGATGATTGCATACGACCGGTGGAATTACGGCAGGGGCGCGATCTGCGATGGTTGTGCTTTCATCTCGCATAATCTCCAGTCCTCCATAAGCTCTTCTTGATGTTCGGCTGCCCACTCAAGTACCAGACGCTCAGCGGTGCGTGGGAGATGACCAGTGAGTACAGTCAAGTCTTGAATGGCAACGGTGGCCTTGAAGCCAGAGTAGCGCACATGGAAGTGCGGTGGTGCGTGATCGTTCCAGTACATCTGAATCAGGATGCCGTAAAAGCTGGAGATGGTCGGCACTGTTAAAGCTCCATCGCATGAGTAGTGGCCAGCCCCTTTGCGCGTGCAATGAAGTCGTCGACCGACATGCTTCCTTCGTCGCCTTTGCCGCGCGTGCGTACGCTTACGCTCTCGCTGGTCGATTCTTTATCGCCCAGGATCAGGATGAACGGCACCTTCTGCAGTCCGAAGTCGCGAATCTTTGCATTCATCTTCTCGTTGCGTGCGTCCAGTTCCACGCGCAGCCCAGCGGCCTCGAGCTTCGCCTTCACCTGCTCCGCGTAGGCCATGTGCTTCTCGCTCGAGATCGGCACCAGGCCAATCTGCACCGGCGCAAGCCACATGGGGAACGATCCCGCGTAGTGCTCGATCAGCACGCCGAAGAAGCGCTCCACGCTGCCGAACAGTGCGCGGTGCACCATCACTGGCCGATGCATCAGGCCGTCCTCGCCCTTGTACTCCAGCTCGAAGCGTGCAGGCAAATTGAAGTCAAACTGCACGGTGGAGAGCTGCCACATGCGGCCCAGCACATCCACCAGCTTGATGTCGATCTTCGGCCCGTAGAACGCGGCCTCGCCGGGGATGACGCGATAGGGAATCTCCCGGCGCGAGAGCGCGGTGCGCAGCGACTCAATCGCCGAATTCCAGTGCTCAGCCGAGCCGGTGTAGTCGGTCGGTTTGGATGGATCCCACGTCGAAAGCTCCACCTTGAATTCTTTGAAGCCGAAGGTGTCCAGCACCGCCTTGGCGAAGTCGATGCAGGCGACTACTTCGTCTTCAATCTGCTCCGGCGTGCAGAAGATATGCGCATCATCCTGCGTAAAACCGCGCACACGCAGCAGCCCATGCATTGTTCCCGAACGCTCGTAGCGATACACGTTCCCAAGCTCCGCATATCGTTGCGGCAGGTCGCGATAGCTGCGTGGGCTCGACTTGTAGATCAGGATATGGCCGGGGCAGTTCATCGGCTTCAGCCTGTACTCGGCATCGTCCAGCTCCATCGGCGGATACATATTCTCCGAGTAGTAGCCTTCGTGCCCGCTGATCTTCCACAGCTCGCGGCGCATGATGTGCGGCGTGTAAACCATGTCGTAGCCGCGCCGAATGCACTCTTCGCGCATCCAGTCTTCCATGGTCTTGCGGATCAGGCCGCCCTTGGGATGCCAGAAGATCAGGCCCGCGCCCGCCACTTCTTGTATCGAGAACAGGTCGAGCTGCTTGCCCAGCACGCGATGGTCGCGCGCCTTGATCTCCTCCAGCCGCTTGAAGTGCGCGTCAAGATCTTTCGCATTGAAGTATGCAGTTCCATAGATACGCTGCAGCTGCTGGTTCTTCTCATCGCCCAGCCAGTACGCGCCCGCAATGGACGTAATCTTGTATGCCTTCACGCGTCCAGTGGAAGGCACATGCGGCCCGCGGCAGAAGTCGGTGAAGCCGCCGTTCTTATACAGAGAAATCTCTTCGCCCGGCTTGGTGAAGCGTTCGATGAAGTGAACCTTCATGAACTCGCCCTGCGCGGCGTAGTCGGTCAAGCCCTTTTCGCGAGTCTCTTCCACGCGCACAAACTTCTCATCGCGCGCGACCACCTCGGCCATGCGCGCTTCAATCGCGGCGAGATCGGCTTCGGTAAAAGGCGTCTCGCGATACACGTCGTAGAAGAATCCATTTTCGGTCGCGGGCCCGTGCCCCAGCTTCGTCTCAGGAAAAAGCTCGAGCACCGCCGTCGCCATCACATGGGCGGTCGAGTGGCGCAGCACCTTCAGCGCGGCCTCGTCCGCCTCCTTCAGCAGCCAAAGCTCTACGTCTTCATGCAGAGGTGCGGACAGATCGACCAGCCGAGTCCCATCCTCACCCGCACCACCCACCGCATACATCGCATCTTCCGAACTCGCCTCTAGAGCAGCGGGTGCCCCATCCTTCGCAGTCTCATCGCGAAGGGTGGGATCGGACGAAGCCAGCGGACGCACACGCGCCACCACTACGGCAGCAGCCAGCCGTGGCGAGATACCGTTAGCAATATCAAGAGGTGTAGTTCCGCGCGGCACTTCGCGCACGGACCCATCAGGCAGCTGGATTCGAATCTGATCTATGCTCACGCTTTACAGGATACTTCCTTCAAGCTGCGCACGGCGCATATCCATGTCGATGAATATCGGCCCAGGCCTAATTCGCCGTCGGCATCTTTGAAACCTGGTCCACCACCACCATGTCAATATTCACCTTGCCCGGCTGTAGCTTCAGGCCGAGCTTTTCGACACCACCGAAGACGCTATCGTTCGCGGTGTTGATGGTAACCGAGTATTCGCCGGACAACCCGGTCTCGTCCACCACTGGTGCTCCCACTAGTTGCTCGAGACGAAAGGCCAAGTGTTCGGTCGTCATCGACCCCGAAACCAGGGTACCCCCGGCCCTATTGGCCTCAAGCGCCTCTTTAAGAATCTGAGCCTGTTGCGCGAGAACCTCTTGCTTGGACGGGCTTTGCGCAGGAGTGGGTTTCAGCTTGGACCCGTCTTTACCTACCACCAACGCGAAGCCCTGCCGGATCTGCGAATTCCTGTGCGCTTTGAGGCCGAAGCGTTCTTCGAGCAGCGACTGCAACATGCCATTCAAATCCTGCTTCGGAGTCCCCTCAGGCACCTTGGCCTCGATGTCGAACTCCTGGTCGGACATCCAGACCGGCCCCGATACCCGGATGTTTCGCACACTGTAGGCGCTGGAGATCAGGTCGAGCAAGGATCGGCTCGACATTCGGACACGATCTGGGCCTGGCATGGAGATTACTCCTGGCGGCCGTCCGTCTTTCATGTTCCGGCGGACCCACTCCGGTGGGCGCCCCGGCATATCCGTCTCCACCGGCTTCACCGTGGCCACTTCAAACTGCGGCTTTGCGGCAGGTGGCTGGGCATGGGACGGGGTGCACATCAAAGCTATTGCCAGGCACAGTACATATCGCATTCTTAATCCCACCGAGTGCCATCCGCATCCAACTGTACTAGAGGGAACAACCATGAAGTATCTGTGCCTGGCTTATGGAGACGAGAAAGACTGGCTTACCCTCACACACGAGCAGCAAGCCGAATTCCTGGCCCAGGATGAAGCCCTGCGCAAGCGAGGCGCGCTCATGGCCTCGGTCACGACAGCCGTTACCACGGTGCGCGCCTGGGATGGCAGGCCTGCGATTACGGACGGCGGCGCGAATCATCTCGCGCAACCACTTGCAGGCTTCTCCATCCTCGAAGCCGCCGACCTGGACGAGGCAATTCGCCTGGTCGCCGGAACTCCATGCGCACGCGCCAAAGGATCGATCGAGATCAGGCCAATTGCGGCCATCAATGAGCCTGAATCAGCGTGAGCGTGCAATGGTTTCGGCGACGGAAGATGGAATAAGGAGGCGAAGAGAAGCGGATGCACCAGCTTTGCGCTGGTTCTGGCCGCTTCTCTTCACTGCTTTCGACTCGGTGGTCTATGCGATCTGGTTCTGCTCAGACGTGGCCGTCTCGCGCAGAACCTTGCCATTGGCTTTCGCCCACACATGTGCACGCCAGATGCCGATGAGAGGGGCACCCGCGACTACAACAAACGCATAGATCAAGGCATAATGCATATCGAATTCTCCTTTTGTTGTGACCTCGGCCGCCTGGCGGCTCCGAGTCGGCGTAGCGTGCTACAAGTGCTGCGTGTGGGTCTTCTCGCCCGTTCTCGATTCTCGAGGACCGGGCTACTCCTTGACTATCCCTCGCATGCACCCAACTGATGAATCCCACTTTCGGGTGATACGAGCCCCATTTGGGGCATTTGCGATTTATATTGGCCGGCCATGGATAAAAGTTTTTGGGAACCGCGTTAACCGTCTCTCCCCTTCATCCGTTGAATGGGTGGACTCGATACCGTACACCCAAGGAACAAGCCCATGCAGAAGAGAAACGATGCAACGACGATGGCACAGCCGCGTCCCGCAGGGGCGATGCTGCTGGCCCTTCTTATCCTCGCCCTGCCCACTTCGCACGGCGTGCAGGCGCAATCGGCTGCTACTGTGGCCAGTCCTGCGCCTATGGCGTTCGACGTAGTCTCGGTAAAGCCTCACAGTGGCAGCGACTCGGGCAACCGGATGCAGACAATGCCCGATGGCATTCGCCTGCTGAACATTTCGCTCGAACAGTTCATCTGCCAGGCCTACGGCCTGGACTTCGACGCACAACTAGTCGGAGCGCCGGACTGGACAAGGACCCAGCACTTCGACATCGTTGCGAAGGTCGCAGGCGCCGATGCCGCAGCGTTTCAAAAGCTGAAATTCGAGCAGATACGGCCTATGGCCCTGCCCATCCTTGCAGATCGTTTCAAATTTGCAGCTCACATGGAGACGAGGCCGCTTCCGGTCTATGCTCTGATTCTCGCCAACGGCGGCTCCAAGCTCCGACAAGCGACCCCGGGCGATGGCTATTCCGGAGGAATCAAGGGCGCGGATGGAATTGGGCACCCCAACGTAATCGGTGTGCATACCGTCAACAATCCGGACCAGACCGTAACACGCGAGATGACGGCCCAGGCAGTCACCATTTCCAGGCTGGTTACGATGCTCTCGCAGCTGGGGCAGGACCGGCTGGTCATCGACAAGACAGGTCTGGGCGGCACATACGACTTCAAACTCACCTGGACTACCGACAAGAGCGCGGCCCCAGGCGCCGGTCTAGCGGACGGCTCCGGGCCATCGATCTTTACCGCGCTTCAGGAACAGCTGGGGCTCAAGCTTCATCCTGAAAAAGACTCGGTGCCTGTGCTCGTCGTCGATCACGTCGAAAAGCTGTCGGATAACTAATCCTGTCCAGCCATTTCGGCATTCCGCAAAATTGTTGTTAACCGTTCCGACCTGAATTCGTTGTTGTTGAAGCAAAGCCAATCCAGGCGATGTGAGGAGACTATGCAGAAGCGAAATCGGACCGCCTGTGGCCTAGTGCTTTCATCAGCTGTGCTGTCTATCGTGTTGACGGCTGCGTTGCCGCTTGCAGCGCAGACTGCCAATCCGGCTCATGCAATCGGGAGCGATCCGTCAGCGGTAAGCAGAAACGACTTCCAAACGCAGGAGCAGTTGCTCAAGCTGCTGCGTCTTAGCCCTACGCTGACCATGGTCGTCGCACGCGATCCCAGTCTGCTCGCAGATCAGGAGTACGTCAGCAGGAATAGCCCTGAGCTGGCGCAGTTTCTGCAGGCCCACCCTGAAGTGGTCCGCAATCCCAGCTTCTATCTCTTCTCCCGGCTCGACGTAGACAGCGGAGAGGGAGGCCGGCACCGCGACGAAGCGCTCGAGCGGAAGATCTGGCCCGACATCACCCCCCAGCCGCAGATGCGATCGGACGCAGCGATGGATCTCGGCGCATCCGCAGCCTTTCTCTGCATCATGGGTACGTTGATCTGGCTGATCCGTATGCTGCTGGAAAACGTTCGCTGGTCGCGTACCTTCAAGCAGCAATCCGAGGTGCACGCAAAACTAATTGATCGCTTCGGGAACAATCAGGAGCTGCTGACGTATATGGAGACAGAGGCAGGAAAGCACTTTCTGGAAGCCGCGCCCATTCCGGTGAGCATCCAGGGCGCGCACAATCATCTGCCCGGCCCACTCGCCAGGGTGCTTCTTCCGCTGCAGATCGGCGTAGTACTGACACTTCTTGGGATAGGTCTGCTGCTGCTGCGGTATGGAGTTGCGGATCTTGCCACGCCGCTGCTGATAGCCGGTGTTGTGGTGCTCATGCCGGGACTTGGCTTCATTCTGTCGGCAGGGATTGCGTGGTTTCTTGCTGCGCGACTGGGGCTGATATCGCACAGTACCGGCACCGCCTGAACCGATTTTGCGGAGCGATCGCAGGTGATACCAACCGTTCGTGCAGTGCCTGCGAATTGTCTTTTTGAAAAGAGTGATCTTGAGCCTGGAATACGCCATCCTGCGAATCGAATCACCCACTGCCCGTGAGACTGCCGAAGTCCTCATGGATAGCGAGAGCTTCGCTGCGTTCTATGAGCGGTCCGCGCGGTCATTGTGGGCCTACCTGGCCCGGGCCTCCGGCAGCCCTGCGTTGGCGGATGACCTGATGCAGGAGTCGTATCTTCGTTTTCTTGGCGCGACGCGCAACTACGATGGCGAGGTCGATCGCAGACGCTATCTATTCCGCATCGCGTCGAATCTGTTGCACGATCATTGGCGGCGTCCGCGCACCAGTTCGATCGAAGATCTTTCCGAGGCAGTATTTGCGGAGACCGATAGCCACGCGCAGATCGACGCGCAGATTGCGCTCGGACCTGCACTGCGGCAGATGCGTCCGCGAGACCGGCAGCTGCTCTGGCTCGCTTACGCGGAAGGCTATACGCACAGGGAAATTGCGGAGATCACCGGCCTCCAATCGGCCAGCGTCCGCTTGATCCTCTTTCGCGCACGGCGCCAGATTGCAGGGCTGTTGCGAGATTCCGGCCTGCCGCAGAAGGGTGTCGTATGAAGAGCAATGAATGCGCACGCGAGAGCGAAGTATTGGCTCTGCTGACTAGCGGACTATGGCCGCACAGGTGCGATCCGGAGCTTCGTACGCATGTAAATGAGTGTCGCGCGTGCCAGGATGCCGTGGTCCTGAAGTTGGCTTTTCGGCAAGCTCTGGTTGCATCCCGGCTCGCCGCTCCGCCGCTTTCGCCCAGCCTGTTGTGGTGGCGCGCGCAGCTTCGCCGCCGCCACAATGACGCGCAGAAGATCGCACGTCCATTCACCGCTGCGTATCAATTTGCACTTGCGGTTAATCTTCTAGCCGGCACAGCGTTAGGAGTGTTGCTGCTGCGCCGCTTAGGTGGCTCGGCTTCAGCGCTATCGTCGATTTCACCATTCGACATACTCCATCTCGCGCCTCTGTGGACCTCTGTGAGCTACGCATTCAGTTGGAATTCGCTGGTGTTGATCCCGTGTGCAGTTGCCGTTGCCTTGCTTAGTGGCGTGGCTATGTACCTGGCGGCCGAGCAACCTTAGGCTGTCGCTGGCGCAGCGAGGCATACTGGATGGATGGGCCTTGAGTTTCAGATCCACAACACAGCTGAGAGCGGCGGCCGATGCGCCACGCTCACCTTGCCTCACGGTCAGGTCCAGACGCCCGTCTTTATGCCCGTCGGCACAGCCGCGACGGTCAAGACCGTGCAGCAATCGACGCTAGAACACCTCGGCATCGACGGCGCAGGCGCAGAGATCATCCTCGCGAATACGTACCATCTCTACCTCCGGCCTGGGCATGAACTCATCCGCCGCATGGGCGGAGTGCATCGGTTCATGAGCTGGCCGCGCCCCATGTTGACGGACTCCGGCGGCTTCCAGGTCTTTTCGCTCGCCAAGCTGCGCAAGGTCACGCCCGACGGCGTGGAGTTCCGCTCGCACCTCGACGGCAGCAAACACTTCTTCTCGCCGGAGCACTCCATCGCGGTCCAGATCGCGCTCGGCGCAGACATCATCATGACCTTCGACGAGTGCGTCGAAACACCCGCTACGTGGGAGCGCACGCGCCAGTCGATGTCGCTCACTCACGCGTGGGCCGCCCGCTCTCGCGACTACTTCGAAGCCCACAAACACGAGGTCCCCTGGGCCGAACCTTCCTCACCTGAGGCCTCACCGAACACATGTCCTTCCGAACTCGACGCGTCCGCCTCACCGGAGGGAGCGTGGGACTTTAGCCCCACGAAACAAGCCCCCTCCAAAACAGGGGCTTTAGCCCGGGACCGCACGCAGTCTCTCTTCGGCATCGTGCAGGGCGGAATGTACCCCGACCTCCGCCGCGAATCCGCCGAGCGCCTGGTCGAGATGGACTTCCCCGGCTATGCCATCGGCGGCCTGGCGGTTGGCGAACCGCGCGAAGTGACCCGCGAGATGATTGCCCGCACCCTCGAGTTCCTCCCCAAAGACAAGCCCCGCTACGTCATGGGCGTGGGCTACCCCGACGAGATTGAAGAGTACGCACGCATGGGCGTCGACATGATGGACTGCGTGCTCCCCACCCGCGCCGCCCGCCATGGCCTGCTCTTCCGCACCCCCGAACCCGGCGAAGAGGGAACTGCAGTCCGCATGAACATCAAGCGCCTGGAGTACGCCGAAGACCAGCGCCCCATCGATCCCACCTGCACCTGCGAGGTCTGCCGCCGCTACACCCGCGCCTACCTCCGCCACCTCTTCGTCGCGAAAGAACCGCTCGTCGCGACCCTGAACTCCATCCACAACCTAAGCTTCTACCTCAGCACCATGCACCGCGTCCGCGCCGATCTGAATCAACAATTAATTTAATATTGACGCATCAACGGAACGCGGTTCTTCAGCTTCTAAAGACACCGAAGAACCGGAGGGAGCGTGGGGCTTAAGCCCCACGAATCTCAATGTCAAAATAGAGGGGCATTAGCCCTGGAACCTTGCGCTAAGCTACTCACATGCGCAGAGCACCACAAGAGACACGAACGTACTTTGCCACCTTCGTTACTGCCCAACGTCGCAGTATCTTTCAGGTCACGGCCACTGCAGAACTAATGCTGAACCATCTTCAAGAGCAGCGAAGAAAGGGAAGAATCGAGCTTTACGCCTTCGTCATCATGCCGGACCACCTTCACATCATGCTGACTCCTGGGCACGACATTTCGCTCGAAAAATCTATCCAATACATCAAAGGCGGCTTTTCGTTTCTGCTGAAGAGCAAGCTGGATGTTTGGGAACGCAGCTACAACGAAGTTCAAATCACAACGCCCGATCACTTTGAATCGACACGTAACTATATCGAGACCAATCCAGTCCGAGCGCATCTCGCATCTGCGCCCTGCGCATATCGATATTCTTCGGCGGGACGGCCCGATCTTGTCGATGCAGCACCTCCGTGGTTGAGCCAGGGCTAAAGCCCTTCGAATCCAGGGACACTTTCAGCGGGCTGAAGCCCGCTACTCCCTCCACGAAGACATAACAACATCGGTCTCACTTGCGGTCTACTACCGCCTGAATCATCCCCACCACACGCGCAATCGGCAGCCCCATCACGTTGAAGTAGCATCCTTCAATGCGCGGAATCCATCGCGCAGCATACCCTTGAATCCCATAGGCCCCAGCCTTATCCATCGGCTCCGCCGTCGCGCAATACGCCGCCAACTCCCGCTCCGGCATGGGGGCAAACGTCACCACCGTAGTCTCCACCCCACACACCACGCCCGCAGCCGAAGCCACCGCAATGCCAGTCAACACCTCATGCTTCCGCCCGGCAAGCATCCGCAACATTCGCATCGCATCGGCAGCATCTGCCGGCTTACCCAGAATCTCCCCATCGCAAACCACCGTAGTATCCGCCCCGAGCACCACCAACCCAGGCCCCCCATTCATC
This sequence comes from Acidobacteriaceae bacterium, assembly GCA_035943695.1. Taxonomy (GTDB): domain Bacteria; phylum Acidobacteriota; class Terriglobia; order Terriglobales; family Acidobacteriaceae; genus Edaphobacter. The sequence goes on from DASZBW010000024.1 coordinate 164,652, forward strand.
ACCGTCTCACCGCGATGAGCGGCCTCACTGCCTGTATTTCCGGGTGCCCCATTCATGACAGTCTCATCGACATGAGTGGGGTCGACACACCGCGCCAGCACGACGCGAGCCTTCTCCTCCGCCAGCCGTCTTACATACTCCCCGGCGCCCTCACCCACCCGCACCGACTCATCCACATCTGCCGCCGCAACCTCGAAGACATAACCCGCCTGCGTCAACAACTCCCTCCGCCGCGGCGAAGCCGAAGCGAGTACCAACCTAAAGTTCTGCTCCCTCATGCGCCCATCGTCTCCACCGAGATCACAGCCTGCATCGTATGGGTCTCACCTGGTGCCAGCGTCACCGCATCCTCGCCCACATTCGCCGTCTCGATACACGTCATATGCAGCCACGCATCCGGCTGCATGTCGGTCATCTTCGTCGTCAGCTCCTCCCACGGGTTCCACGTCACCGTCGAACGCGATCCACTCTTCTCGACGACGATCCTGCGCCCGCCTGCCACATCGTGCAAGACGCAAGCAGCCTCCGTCCCCACATACGTCCTATCCGTGCGCCCTTCAAAGCGCAGCGCACCCGCAGGCTGCCTCTTTCGCTTCATCGCGTCCAGCTTGTCGAGATATTCCGTCTCGCCAAGTCCATCGATCGAGACCACGCGCGCATCCGCCACTTCCAGATATGTATGCAACGCCTCTTCAAACACCAGCGGCGCAGCGGAATCATTCGCCACGGTCAACTCCATCGTGAGCTTCTGCCCGATCGTCACGCGATAGCTCAGCCGAAAATCATCAAACCCCAGCGACCTGCTCGCCTCATTCGCTGCGAGCGTAAACACCAGATGCACCTCATCGCCAGCCCCGGCCGCAAACGCCAGTTCCCACTCGGCCGTCCGCACAAACCCATGCTGCGGCCCTGCCTTGCCGTCATGCCGCTCACCAAACCACGGAAAGATCACCGGCACGCCGCCGCGAATCGCCTTACCCGGCGCAAACTCGGCGCGCTGACTTAGAAATATCGCCGAGCCCTCACCCGCAGGCTTCCAATGCGTCACATGCGCGCCATGCAGATAGATCGTTGCCTCCGCCGCCGGAGCCGTCACCTGCAACGCCACCAACCCACCGGCTGCCTCTTCGAACCGCAGCACACCTTCGATCCCAAAACTCTCCTGCAACTCCGTCAACGTCATCGTTCCCACCCTCCGTCTCAAGCGTCCAGTTTATTCCACGGCACTTGGCCCAGGCATCGGCGCGACGGCATCCAACAAGCTAACACCTCCACTGACTCCGAACGATAGGAAGCCCAATGTCTCTGGAACACGTACAGGAACACATCGACCTCATCGCCCGTCACGAGCAGGAATTCCTCGCCCGCCGCTCCCTCACCGAGCGTCTCGGCGACTGGGTGGCTGCACGCATCGGCAGCCTCGCCTTCGTCCTCGCGCATCTGCTCATCTTCCTCGCGTGGGTGCTGATCAACACGCTTCACCTCGGCGTCACCCACTTCGACCCCTCGCCCTTCTCGCTGCTCAGCACCCTGTTCACCCTCGAAGCGATCCTGCTCGGCAGCTTCATCCTCATGCGGCAAGGTCGCGTAAGCCGTCGCAACGAGGAGCGTGACCACCTTATGCTGCAGGTGCTGCTGCTTACAGAAAAAGAGATCACTGCCGTCCTTGGCGTGGATCGGCAGATCGCTGAGCAGATGGGCCTGAAGAAGGTCACGCGCGATAAATCCATCGAGCAGCTCAGCCAGGACACTTCCATCGAAACCATGGCCCAGAACATCAGCGAGAGCCTCCCCACCGAGTAGCACCATCTAGAATGGTGCGATGCCTGCCGCTCGTCTAACCGAAGCGCGCTTCCACCTCATCGCCCGCGCCCTTGCCGACCCTCGCCGCTATGATCTTCTGCGCCGCATCGGCAGAGCTGGCGACACGTTCCCGTGCGAGCAACTCCGCGGATGCACCGAGGTCTCAGCCGCCACCGTCTCCCACCATATGAAGGAGCTGGAGACCGCGGGACTGGTCGAATCCACCCGCGACGGCAAGTTCGTCACCTACCACCTCCGCCGCGACATCCTCGAGGCCTATCTCGCCCGCCTGTCCAGCATTTGATCCGCACCTGTACTTTTTCCCGCCCCGTAAGATTTCCGAATCCTTCTCCGAGTCGCTCCCATCAATTAGATGGTTATAAAAGTGTTACGCAGAATCAGAAGGAGTAAAAATGAGCAAACTTACCAATCAAGTGGCAGTCGTTACCTGAGCCTCCAAAGGCATAGGCGCGGAGATCGCAAAGTCGCTCGCAGCCGCAGGCGCATCCGTCGTCGTCAACTATGCATCCAGCAAGCAGGGCGCCGATGCCGTTGTCTCCGCCATCACCGCTCAGGGCGGCAAAGCTATCGCCGTCCAGGGCGACGTCAGCAAGCAGGCCGATATCACCCGCCTCTTCAGCGAGACGAAAAAAGCCTTCGGCCGCCTCGACATCTTGGTCAACAACGGGGGCGTTTACGCCTTTGCCCCGCTCGACCAGATCACCGAAGAGCTCTTTCACGCCCAGTTCAATCTCAACGTCCTCGGCCTTCTGCTCACCACCAAAGAAGCGGTGCAGTATTTCGGCGCAGAGGGCGGCAGCATTATCAACATCAGCTCCGCAGTCACCACGCTCTATCCCCCGGCCTCAGCCACTTACACCGCCACCAAAGCCTCGGTCGATGCCATTACCATTATCCTCTCCAAGGAACTCGGCCCAAAGAACATCCGCGTCAACGCCATCAACCCAGGCCTGATAGCGACCGAAGGGTCTGCAGGTTTTCTCGGCACTGACTTCGAAAAGGGCATCGCCACGCAGACCCCGCTGGGCCGCATCGGCCAGCCCGACGACATCGCACCCACCGCCATCTACCTCGCCTCATCCGACTCGAAGTACGTCACCGGGCAGACGCTCAATATCTCGGGCGGCATCCGCTAAGGCAGATGGGCGCTGAGGCTTTCGCCCGGCGCCCATCGATTTTAACCCCAACGCAGTTTTGTATCGCGCAGTAGCTGCACCATGAAGTTTCCCGGCATCACCCACTGCGCCAGCCATCGCACCAGCCTGCCCCCAGCCGAACGCCGCACCGCGATCGCGTCCACCGCATCCACGCGCGTAAACGAGTGCCGCATCGAGTGTGGCGTTCCGCCGGTAAAGATCATCTGCTTCATGCCCAGCGCGGTCTCATGCTCCAGCACATAGCAGCGCAATACCGTGCTCAGCGACCGATCCGCCATGCCGTCCCGATTCATCTGCCAGTCGATCGAGACTGTATCACCATGTCTACGACCTCCCATCAGGCTCAGCCACTGGCCATCGCGCGCCCGTATTCCGGCGAACATCATCTCCTCGCCCGCGTGCGCCGAGTCATATCTCCATCGCACAACATGATCGGTGGTCGGATTCATCGAAGCCCGATTGAAAGCAAGAAAATCGCTCCGCTCCATCTCCACCTGCGGCACAAACTCCGAACCTAACTCGAGCTCCAGCCGCCGGCGATACGCTCTCAGGTTGCGCCGCGTATGTTTGCCCAGCGTGGCCAGAGTCTCATCGAGCGTCTGCCCCAGCGCCAGTCCCAGCGGCACGCTGCGTACCTGCCGCGCCATGCTGAACGCCGCCGAACTTCCGTACGAGGTGCTCTCCTGCTGCTCATCCGGAGTAAATGTAATCAGCACAGCGAGCGCCCCGACATCCATCAGTTGGCCGCATGCCGTCTGCGTCACCTCGCTCCTACAGTGCGCGGGAGCGATCACCGTCGCCGCGCCCGTCATATCGTCGGTCGCGAAGAGCTGCAACCCGAGTCCCGCAAACTTGTACTCGTACAGCATCACCGCGCCCAGCACATCGCCCGCAGTCGCCTGCTCCGGCGTCACATCCTCATTCAAGCCAATCAGAAGCAGCGTAGGAATCTTCTTTCGCGCGGTCGGCTTGTCCATCTCGTACTCGAGCCAGCGCATCGCGTGCTCCTTCCCGGTCCGCCGGCACAGCTCCTCAAGCATCTCTGCCTTGGCCAGAATGGCCGCGCGTCCCCGCAGCATATCGATCTGCGGGCGCGCAAAAGTTGTCCTTGTGCCCCACGAAGTGGACCGACTCAGGGCATCGATACCAGCCGATCCCAATGAAATTAAAGAGTTCTTCAAACCCAGCCTAACCTCGATCCTGAAAGGGGCGTACATCTCGTCTGGCCCGGATTTAAAAAGTTTACCGCTGAGCGCCGCCGCAACCCGACGCAATAGTTGTAGGAGCAGTTATCGATTAGATGCTCGAAATTCCTTACCGCGCGGGAGCCACAATCTTGCGCCGCTGCGTCTCCAAAAACGTGTATCGTATCCGATGAATCACCGTCACGGTAGAGAAGTAAGCCAGCACCCACAGCGCCGGAGCCATGACGCCCCAACGATTGCACAGCGCGCCCAGGATCACGCACACGATCCTCTCCGGCCGCTCCATAAAACCCACCTTGCAGCTCCCGATCAGCGCCTCGGCCCGCGCCCGCGTATAACTCACCATCACGCACGCCGTCATCACAAACGCCACCAGCCCCACATAAAACAGCCGGTTGCCGCGCGCATAGAACACCAGCAGGCCAAAGAAGATCGCCACATCCGAGTAGCGGTCCATCACCGAATCGAAGAACGCACCAAACACGCTCACCTGGTTGGTCTTCCGCGCCACGCGCCCGTCCACCATGTCGAAGACGCCCGCGCCAATAATCACCAGCCCGGCGATGAAGAACATCTTGTTCGCATTGCCCACCCGCGCAAATCCGAAGAAGCAGGCCGCGACAATATTAATCACCAGCCCCAGAAACGTCAGCACATTGGGCGAGATGCGCGTCAGCGCCAGCCCATCGACGATCTTATGCAGCAACCAACCGCTGCCCTTCCCGAAAGCACTTGTCCAAGTCATTGCTGAATCAAAGCCATCCTCCAGCAGTTTACCCCGCCAGCCCCCTACCAGTCAGCCGGACGGGAAACAGTCTTGCCATTCGGCAACAAAACGTTGTCCGGCAATTGCGATGCGTGCAAGCGGGCCGCAGTAATTTGACGCTTGAAAGAAGCCGATTTTGCAAGCCGTCCTGGTTCTCTGCCGTCGAGTACCACCACTCCCACAGCCTTCGCATGATCAATTTTGACGATCTTGATTGGTTCCAGAAGATCCGTGTCTTGTGAAAGTACCAATGCCACATCAAATCGATCCCGGCACGCGTCATGAATCAGGTGCGACGCGAGGTTTACATCGGACCCCTTTTCTTCGGAGTTGAGAATTTCCACATGGGTCGGTCCACCTGGCGCGGGATGAGCAAGCGGACGAACCTTGTTCGTCGTCAAAAATGTTCCAAGATGGATTGACACAATTGGGTTCGCCGAGATCGCCCGAAGATAAATCTGCTGCCGTATCGGCTGGGCCGGATCAAGTTTCCCTCCGACGGGAGCGGTGAAGTAGCGAATCCGTTCTACAACATTCTCAGGGGACAGCAACCCCCGGCACAATGCTTCCAGGTCGAGCCATTTATAGGGAGTCTTCCGCAGCGCGCGATAGTACAGATTGAAACCATCGACATATACATACGTGCGCAGTTTCGGTGTCATAAAAAAGCAGAAGCCGCCGGGCTAGGCCCAGGCAGCTTCTGAACTGACCAGGCAATTACGCACAAGCCAGCCGGTAGCTCCAGTATATATCAAAGTGGATAATGCATCACCACTATCGTCCGGCTACTCCGCCCCAACCTCAGCCGCAGCCTCATCGTGGATCGTCACCAGCTTCAGTACTTCCAGCTCGCGCTTCCCATTCGGCGTCACCACCGTGGCCACATCCCCCACCTTCTTCCCCAGCAGAGCCCGCCCAATCGGCGACGTGGTCGAGATCAGCCCCTGCGTTACGTCCGACTCCTCACTCGTCACCAGCTTGTAGCTGATCTCTTCATCCTTGCTCGAATCGAAGACGACGACGGTCGCGCCAAACCCCACCTTGTCGTGGGGAATATTTACCAGGTTCACCATCGCCAGTTCACCCATGCGCTTCTTCAATTGTCCCAGCCGCGCGTTCACGAACACCTGCCGCTGCTTCGCCATGTGGTACTCGGCATTCTCGCTCAGGTCGCCCAGCGCGACGGCTTTCTTAATCTCTGCCGGCAGCTCGGTCGTCAGTTCGCGCTCCAGCGCCTTAATCTCTTCTTCAAGCCGCTTCTTAATATGTTCTGGCATGGGGCCTTCCGGGAAATCGTTCTTCGGGTCAGCTTGCGCCGCCCTCTACTTTGGTTGTGATGCAATCTCGCTCGCCGCAAGGACTCTCGATCACCAAAACCGATCAGCAGAGACGCCCGATGGTACCCCGGCATCCCGCTCCGTCCTCGCAGAAGCGCCTGCTTGCAAAGCCCGATTATACGTCCCGGCCCGTACCCTTGCCCACGCATCTGCGGCAAATCCTCGGCCTCCCCCAACTCCCTCTCCCCGCCTTTTCAGCCCAGGCTGTATCCGTCCGTCACGGAATTTTAATCTTCTTTTCCACAGGACCAGCAGCACGTTTAGACACTTTCGTCAAGGATATAACTGTTCTATCCAATGGGCTTATGTAAATATTTCCCCGGACGTGAGCAATTCTCTGTCCCAATTCGGAACAGCTCCGTGCTCCATGCACAACGCCACCCAAATCCCTATACAACTTCCTGGCCACTTCTCGAATCTCGACTACTAGCCAACGAAACGCGAAGGCAGCCTCGGCCAGATACCCAAGCTCCAAATCCTCTGGCGGATGGTCCCGAACCACCGGTCGACGAATCCGCCGACCGCATCGAAACCGAACACCGGCTTCCCCCGATCGCCCGGCCGAGCATGACCGATCGACGCCCAAAACAGACGAAACTAAATCAATTGATTGAGGATTAAATGAAGACCTTCAGCAAGCTTGCAGTCCTTTCGGCGCTTCTCGCCACCGCCTCCTCCCTGGCACTCGCCGATACCATTAGCCTCGGCAGCTTTGCGACCGGCACCACCGCCGCCTCCCTCGGCTTCAGCACCACGCAGACCGCCATGAACTTCGCCGGCTACACCGCAACATCGTCGGCACCCATGAGCCCCACCACCCCAACCATCCTCCACGGCACGGCCGCCACCTATGCGCTCAGCCCCAACGGCACCTGGCTTGCGCCCATCGGCAACTCTACCTGGATCGGTTCCAGCCCAAGCAGCGCCCCGGGCAGCGCAACCAGCCCCGGCTACGGCTACTACCAGTTCAATACGCTCTTCTCCGCTGTCGGCGGCACCTACACCGGCACCCTGAACCTCCTCGGCGACGATACCCTCGAAGTTCTCCTCAACGGCACCGTGCTGGTGCCCTTCGGCGGCCTCGGCTCCGATAGCCACTGCGCCGACCTCGGCCCCAACTGCTCCGTCGTCGATTCCGTCACTCTCAACAACCTCAACCTGCTCCCCGGCCTTGACGCCAACCAGCTCACCTTCATCGTCGACCAGGCAGGCCTCACTCCCAACGCCAATCCTTCCGGCATGGATTTCAGCGGCACATTCGCCAGCAGCATCGCGCCAGAGCCCAGCTCGCTGATTCTGCTCGGCACCGGCCTTCTCTCCGCCGGCACAATGTTCCGCCGCCGCCGAGCCCTCTAGCTTCTTCATCTCGTTTTTGCCGCACCTAAGGGAACGCTGCCACGCGGACGGCGTTCCCTCTTTTTTCTGCTTTCGTCCATACTCAACAAGCCAGTCACCCCAGGAAATTGTCATCCTGAGCGCAGCGGAGTCGAAGGACCTGCGGTCCACCTCACCGATGACTCCTCGCGCAACCGCCATCGCCTTCCCCCGCCTCCGACGCCTATAATAAGAACCGTGAAATCCCTCCGCATTACGGTAGGCGTCACCGGGGGAGTCGCCGCTTACAAGGCAGCCGAGCTGGTCCGCCTCCTCCAGCAGCGCGGAGCCGACGTCCACGTCGTCATGACTCGCGCCGCCGAGCAGTTCATCCGGCCGCTCACCTTCTCCTCCCTCACCGGCCACAAGGTCATCACCAGCCTCTGGACCGAAGCCTCGCACGAGGAATCCGCAACCCAACCCCCCACCTCCGGCCTCAATGCCGCGGGCCAGATCGAGCACATCGCCGAGGCCCAGCTCTCCGACATCATCGTCATCGCCCCCGCCACCGCCCACATCCTCGCGAAGATGGCCCACGGCCTCGCCGACGACTTCCTCACCACCCTGCTCCTCGCCTCCAAAGCTCCTGTCATCGTGGCCCCCGCCATGAACGTCAACATGTGGAATCACCCTGCCACCCAGGCCAACGTCGCCCTCCTGCGCAGCCGCGGTGTGCACTTCGTAGACCCCGACGCCGGCTATCTCGCCTGCGGCATGACCGGCTCCGGCCGCCTCGCGAATCTCGACACCATCGTCGAAGCCGTCTTCGCCACAGCCGCGCCCAGCCACATCCAGGACTTCGCCGCCGAGACCGTCCTCATCACTGCCGGCGGCACGCGCGAGGCACTCGACCCCGTCCGCTTCCTCGGCAACCGCTCCTCCGGCAAGATGGGCTACGCCCTCGCCGAAGCCGCCCGCCAGCGCGGCGCGCAGGTCATCCTCGTCTCCGCCCCCACTGCGCTCACGCCCCCCGCCGGCTGCACCTTCGTCCCTGTCATCTCCGCCGCAGAGATGCACGCTGCCGTCATGCAGCACCTGCCCGCCGCCTCCATCGTCATCGGAGCCGCCGCCGTAGCCGACTTCCGCCTCCCCGCCGCCTCAGCCGAAAAGATCCGCCGCCAGGGCCCACTCCACCTCACCCTGGAACCCACCGAAGACATCGTTCGCGCCGTCACCAGCGCCCGCGCCTCCGCTCTCACTGCCGCAAGCCACACCCGCACCCGTAACGCTCCTACTCTCATCCCCGACCGACGCGATGGTCGCATCTCCGCCCACGCCCAGGCCATCGCCGAAGCCCAGCAGGAAACCGTAGGCCCCGCCTCCACGACGCACTCCCCCCTCGTCATCGCCTTCGCAGCCGAGACCGACTCCGACATCCCTCGCGCCCGCGCCAAGCTCCTCGCCAAGGGCGCCGACGCCATCGTCCTCAACGACATCTCCGCGCCCGGCCTCGGCTTCGACTCCGACTCGAACGCCGCCACCTTCATCACCGCCACCCAGGCCATCGACCTGCCCGCTGCCCCAAAGCGCGACCTGGCCGACCGCATCCTCGGCCTCACCCTCACCCTCCGCGCCCGCACCCTCACCACGGCGTAGAAATGCCGTATGAGCGAAGAACCGCGCACTTTGCATTGCAGTTAGATGTGTTGCGTGAATCTGCCCAGAACCTATGGGACATCCGCCGTACCAGCCGGACATTCCGGCTCAGCCTGCGAGGAAACTACTCCGTCCAGCGCCTGAACACCAGCGAGCCATTCGTCCCGCCGAAGCCGAACGAGTTCGAAAGCGCGTAGTCGATCTTCGCGGCCTGCGGCTTGTTCTGCACGTAGTTCAACCGGCACGCCGGGTCCAGCTCCACGATGTTCATCGTCGGCGGAGCCGTCTGGTTCAGCATCGCCATAATGGTGATGCCGGCCTCCAGGCCGCCCGCGCCGCCCAGCAGGTGCCCGGTCATCGACTTCGTCGAGCTCACCAGCAGCGTATGGTTCGCCGCCCGCTCGCCGAAGACATTCTCAATCGCCTTGGACTCCAGCGCATCGCCCAGCGGAGTCGACGTTGCATGAGCGTTCACGTAATCGATCTGATCCGGCACGATGCCCGCAACCTTCAGCGCCGCCTGCATTGCGCGGAAGCAGCCCTCGCCTTCGGGAGCCATTCCGGTCATGTGGTACGCGTCGGCCGACATCCCATAGCCGATCACCTCGGCCAGGATCTTCGCCCCGCGAGCCCTGGCGAACTCCAGCTCTTCGAGGATCAAAATGCCTGCGCCCTCACCAACCACGAAACCATCGCGGTCCTTGTCGAACGGCCTGCAAGCATGCGTCGGATCGTCGTTCCGCGTCGAAAGCGCCTTCATCGCCGCAAAGCCGCCGACGCCCATCGGCGTAATCGCCGCCTCGGTGCCGCCCGCGATCATCGCATCCGCATCGCCGCGCTGAATGATGCGAAACGCATCGCCGATCGAGTGCGCTGACGAGGTACAAGCCGTAGCCGTAGCCTCGTTTGGCCCGCGCGCTCCAAAGCGAATCGAGACGTGACCCGCAGCAAGATTAATGATGGAACCAGGAATGAAGAAAGGAGAGATCTTGCGCGGTCCACCAGCCAGCATCGCCGAGTGCTCCCGCTCGATCATGTCGAAGCCGCCAATGCCCGAGCCGATATGCACGCCCACGCGATCGTGGTTCGACTCGTCCACCTTCAGGCCCGAACGATCCATCGCCTCCTGCGAGGCAGCGATCGCAAAATGGATGAACCGCCCCATCTTGCGCGCTTCCTTCTTGTCGATGAACAGCAGCGGATCGAAGTTCTTCACCTCGGCCGCAAACCGCACCGAGTGGCCCGTAAGGTCGTAGGCCCCGATCTCCGCCATGCCGCTGCGTCCGGCCAGCAGACCCTCCCAGACCTCGTCCACGGTCTTGCCGACTCCGCAGATCAGCCCCAGCCCGGTGACGACCACGCGTCGCCTCGGCTGCTGTTCCATCGCTTGTGCTCCACTCATTGCTACTTGGCGCCCTTCTGATTCTTTTCAATGTAGTCGACTGCATCTTTTACAGTCTTGATCTTCTCGGCATCCTCATCCGGAATCTGGATGTCGAAGCCTTCTTCAAACTGCATCACCAGCTCAACCACGTCGAGCGAGTCCGCGCCGAGATCTTCCTGGAAGCTCGCGCCCGGGGTTACCTCGGCCTCATCCACCTGAAGCTGCTCAACAATGATCTGCTTTACCTTTTCTTCTACTGCTGCCATTTGCTTCTCCTGTCTTACTCTGATGATCCTAAAATTTTGCTGCTCAACAATTCTAAATTCGCGCGCCGCCCGCCGACGCCCAATGCGCCGGCCACGAAAGCCCAAGTCTCAAGGATACCGAGCGCCCATCCGAGTGTAAAGCAAACCACCCGCCAAATGTTGCGGGAGGTTCACGCCAAGGCTACTCCTCGCTTTCAGAGGCGGCCAGCATAGGCAGCAGGCCATCAAACGCGCTCTGCCCACCGGAGGGAAGCCCGCCTGGCCCGGATTCTTCCAGGCTCACATCGCGCAGCGTCCGGTTGATCGCTCTCGTCCGCACTCCCAGCTTGTCGATCGTCCCCTGCACCTTGCCCACGTCGTCCGTCATCTTGTCCATCAGCTTTTCAAAGGTGCCGAACTCCTTGCGCGCATTCGCCAGCACCTTCCAAACCTCATCCCCCTTCTGCTGCAATTGCAGCATGTGGAAGCCCATCTGGAAGCTCGACAGGATCGCCGAAAGCGTACTCGGCCCCGCAATCGTAACGTGGCAGTTCTGCTGAATATCCGACTGCAACCCGTCCGACCGCATCACCTCCGCATACAGCCCCTCGGTCGGCAGAAACATGATCGCAAACGAAGTAGTATGCGGCGGCGAGATGTACTTCTCACAGATCTTCTTGCCCTCGTTCCGAATCGCCGTCTCGAGCGCCCTTCGCGCGCTGACCACATCCAGCCCCTGCTCGTACGCCGACTCCAGCCGCTCCCACGCCTCACGCGGAAACTTCGAGTCGATCGGCAGAAAAGTCTCGCCCGTAGGCGTAGGCAGCTTCACCGCAAACTCGACTACTTCGAGCGAGCCCGGCTTCGGCTTCACATTCTTCTCAAACTGGTTCGGCGCCAGCATCTGCTTCAGCAGCGTCTCCAGCATCACCTCGCCAATCGTCCCGCGCGACTTCACGTTGGTGAAGATTCGCGAAAGATCATCCACGCCCGCAGAGAGCTTCGTCATCTCGCCCAGCCCGGCATGCACCCGCGTCAGCTGATCCGTAACCTGCCCAAAGCTCTCCGTCAGCCGCGTCTGCAGCGTCGCATGCAGCTTCTCATCCACCGTGGCGCGCATCTCTTCCAGCTTCTTCGTATTGTCCTCGTTCAGCTTGCTGAGCCGCTCTTCCACCGCGCCGCGCAGCTTCTCCAGATGCGCCGCATTGCTCCCCATCAACTCGATCAGCTTGCGGTTCAGCGATTCGTCGAGCTGCCCCTGCTTCGCGCCCACCTCGTTCTTGAAGTCGGAGAAGCCCTGCGAGATGGTCCGCATCTTCTGCTCCACGTCGCCGCGCAGCTTCTCTGCAGACGCACTATTATCCTCGCGAAAGCTGCCGAGATCGCCCTTCAGCGTCTGCCCAATCGACGTGATGTTGCCCGCGATCTCCGTCCGCAGCGCACCGAACTCCGTTCGCAGTCCACCAAACTCCGCCGCATTCGCCTCACGCGTCCGCCGCCCCTCGTCGGCGATATCGCCGCGCATCTGCACCAGCGACTCACGCACCGCATCGGCCCGCCCATCCAGCCGCGCAATCTGCTCCGGCAACTGCGCCAGCCGCGGATCAAGCTCCGCCCCAACCGGCTTACGCAGCAACACCACGATTACGGCGACAAGAACCACGACTTGCAGCACAACTATCCCAATCAACATTCGGTTTTCCTTCGCCTAAGCATAGCATCGAGCCATGCCCAGCATGCCGCAACAACGGTGCACCTATGCCAATATTTCCATCCTCGGATCGTAGCCTTATCGATCCGCGTCTGCAGCCTCCATCGGTCGCTCGACGGTCTCCGGCCCCAGCACCTCAGCCGTCCGCGCAATCTTCCATCCACCGTGATTCATGTAGCAGACAAACAGTCCCGCAGCAATCTCCGGCTGCACCACCGCCAGCGGAAAAACATACCGCTTCGTCTTCAGGAAAGTCTCCGCCCCACCACGCACCGCATGGCTCCGCCGAATCGTCCCGGGCACCTGCGGAATCTCCACCACTCGCAACCCCGCCTCCGGATGCGCCTGCCCATACAAATAAACCGACCGCGCCAGCTGCTTGGGCAGCAGAAATCCAAGGTCCGCCATCCGCGCCCGCTTCACCAGCCCGGGATAATAAAAGCTCACCACATCCGCCGCAAAGTTCGCGCAATTGCGACGATACGCCCCATACGAGTGTCGATTCGGCCGCGCATTGATCGCCGCAACCAGACGCTCATCCTGCTCCCGCGTAGTCGCCAGCTCGTAGCCCCAGAACCGCCGCACGTACGCCATCGCCACCGACTCCCACCACTCGCTGTTCCGATCCAGCCGCTCCGTCCCATCCGGAAAAATTTCCCCCAGCACCCGCCGCCGATACCTCTGCCGCAGCTCATCCACCTGCTGCTGCGAAGCATACGGCAGTGCATCGCCCGGCTTATCCACGCCATACAAAAATTCAAGAATCGGCGTCGCCAGCCAGTCATACGCACCAATCTGGTTATACCGCGAGATAGCCACGCCAGCCGCCTCTCCAGGCCGACACATCCGCAGCTTCAGCGGCCCATCCGCGCACACGTGGTCCAGATAGATCGTCGTATGCCCCACCGGAAGCAGCGTCCCAAACGTCCCAAACGGCTCGCCCACCAGCACCGTGATCGAAGCCCGCGCAGGCCGCACCACCACGCCGAACAGCAGCAAGATTAAAAAAGCCAGCCTCTCTCGCCCCATGCTCCTTTAGATGCCCGACGCGGAAGAATTCGTAGCGTCGAGAATCCGGTCCGCAATCGCAGCCGTCTGCCGCGCGGGCAATACATCGTGAACCCGCAAGATATGCGCCCCCCCCAGAATGGCCGCCGTATTCGCGATCGAAGTCGCCAGCGCAGCCTCCAATCCATGCTCCGCAACACTGGACGACGATGCCGCCCCGTTCTCAACCGCCGCCTGCCTCAGCGTGTCACCCAGAAAGCTCTTGCGCGATACGCCCGCCATCACCGGAAAGCCCAGCGCACCCAGCCGGTCCAGCCCCGCAAGCAGCGGATAATTCTCACCCAGAATCTTGCCAAACCCAAACCCCGGATCCACCACAATCGCGTCCCGCGTCACACCTGCCTCCATCGCCGCCTCCGTCTGCACGCGCAGCCCCTCCATCACCAGCGCAACCGCCTCACCATCCGCCAGCGCAGGCAGAGTCCGCCACTCATGCGGAAGCCCACGCGTATGCATCACCACCACACCGCACCGCAGCTCCGCACAAGTAGCGGCCATCGCAGCATCCCACGTATGTCCGCTCACGTCGTTGACAATCTCCGCACCCGCATTCACCGCCGCTCGCGCCGTCTCAGCATGGTATGTATCGATCGAAACGATAGCCTCCGGCCACGCCGCCAGTATCCCGCGCAATACCGGCAACACCCGCGCCTGCTCCTCCTCCGGCGTCAGCGCAACCGCATTCGGCCGTGTCGATTCGCCGCCAACATCGATCACGTCCGCGCCTTCATCCAGCATGCGCAAAGCTTGATCCACAGCAGCTTCGCGCGCAAAGAATCTGCCGCCATCGGAAAAAGAATCCGGCGTGACATTCAGGATCCCCATCACCAGCGTGCGCCCGCCCAGCGCAAGTTCGCGCGTACGAAGTCGCCAGCTAAAGCGTGAGCGTCGATCAAAAGGCATGCGCAGCTCCAGTCACCAACAGACTACTGCACCCCGCCGCGTCCATTTAAAGTCAGATTTTTATGCTGCTATCCCCACGCCTTCAGGCATAATCGTGGAAGACCAGCTCTACTCCCCTAAGTCTTGCCCCTGCACACGTATTTGTCTGAGCAGAACCTATAGAGCCATCAGGGCCGGAGGTATCAATGAACATTTCATTCTTCCCGGATCTCTTTTCGCTCGCCATGCTCATCGTCATCCTGGCGATGGTTCGCCGCAGCCACTCCGATGCGCGCGGCGATGCCTGGCTGCTCGGCCTCTCCTTCACCCTCGGCGAATCCATCGCACACACCTTCTATCCCCGGCAGGGTGTACCTGCTGCGCTGCTGCACATCGCAGTCCTCGATTGCTACCTCTTCGCTGGCCTCGTCTTCAACTGGGCAGCCGGCGATCAGCGACAGCCGCGCCGAACCCGTCTGCTCTACCTCCTGCTTAATGGCCTGGGCCTTACCATCATCACCACCATCTACGGCCTGAACCTCCGCTATACCGCCATCTATATTCCCGCCATCGCGCTTGGAGCAACGATCTCCATCGCCAGCTCCATCTTCATCCGCCGCAACTGGTACTACGCAGGCCTGTTCGCCTGCGGCTGGACGGCAATCGCAGTCCTCGTCGCCCAGCATAACTACCGCTCCGCCATCTACTGGAGCCTCGGCTGCGTCTACGCCATGGCCGCGCTCAACTTCGAGCGCCGCCTCGAACGCCGCAGCACAGGCAAGATCGCCATCGTCGTCGGCTTCTCCATCTGGGCTCTCTTCTTCTTCACCCACCCCTGGATCACGGATCACTACGCCGCCCACGCAGACATCGCCTCGCACGTCTGGAACATGCAGAAGACCCTCATCTCCATCGGCATGATCCTGATGATGCTCGAAGAGCAGGTGACCAATAACGAGTGGCTGGCTCTGCACGACGAACTCACCGGCCTGCCCAATCGCCGTCTCTTTGCCGCGCGCCTCTCCTCTGCGGTCGATCGCGCAGAGCGCAGCAACACCAGCCTCGCCCTCGTCGTCCTCGACCTCAATGACTTCAAGCAGATCAATGATTCGCTCGGCCACGTCGCCGGAGACCAGGTCCTGCGCGAGGTCTCAAGCGTCCTCCGCAAAAACATCCGCACCGGCGATACCGTGGCCCGCCTCGGCGGCGATGAGTTCATCATCGTCGTAGCCGACATGCCCAACCCCAGCGCCGTCGAGCGCTTCACCGACTCGCTGCGCTCCGCCATCCAGCGCCCCATGATGATCCACGACAAGCAGTTGGAAGTAGGCGCCAGCTTCGGCTTCGCCATGTACCCCGACGACGCCAAGGACGCCACCAAGCTCCTCCGCCTCGCCGACCAGCGCATGTACTTCCTCAAGAAGCGTCCCGTCCGCACCGCCCGCCTCGAATCCGAGATGGTCGCGCAGGCCCAATAACGACGCCGTTACGAATTTTGCAAGCTGGCAACCTGCCGAATCACCGGCGACAAGCCGACTTATTAGGATCGGCACTTTGTTGAGTTGCCGATTACCAATTTCCTATCCTGGCGGAGACGTCCGGGTGCTTCAGTTCGTATGATTCTACATGCCAACGGCGAATAGTGATGACCGGCTCACCCTCGCGGCTCTTGGGGTACTGGCGTTCATAGTCGCCAACGTGAGCCACGAGGCGGTGGGGCACGGGCTTGCGACGCTCGCCGTCGGGGGTAGGGTAGAGTTCGTCTCTACCTGCTACGTCAATTCCAGTGGTAACTACAGCAAGTGGATTCCGGCAGCAGGCGGCCTTACCAATCTCGCAGTAGGTCTGGGCTCTGTCGCACTTCTGCGCTTGCGGTGTTGTCTGCGTCCAAGATTGCATTACTTCCTTATTCTCGTTGCTGCCTTCAACCTGTTCTTCGCCGTAGGCTATCCGGCGTACTCAGGGATAGCTCAATTCGGGGACTGGGCTGCTGTCATCAACGGTTTGAACCCGCCTTGGATTTGGAGAGTTGTCCTGGTCGCTTTCGCTGTTGCGGGATACTACGCAAGCATGAGGCTGCTCGTTGAGCCGCTGTCTCACTTTGCCGGCGTGAAGGAAGATGACGCAGCGATGCTTTCAGCTCAAGCCAGGATACGCAGGATGACACTCATTCCCTACATCGCGTCGATGGTGGTGGCATGTGCCGCAGCTTCGCTGAACCCTAGAGGACCGATGCAGATCCTTACCGCAGGACTTCCCGCAGCGGCAGCGGCGTTTGGACTCACCCAGATGGACAACCTTGTCATCCCGCCGCGCCCAGGCATTTCTCAGGACGTCATGCCGCCACTTCAACGCAGCGTGCCATGGATTGCTGCTGCGGCCATCGTTCTGGCTTTCTTTGTTGCAGTCCTGGGTCGCGGAATTCGATTCTCCACATAAACGCACTTCTCGCCATCGAAATCGTGTAAGCCAAAGAAGTTTCCTACCAAACCCGTAACCCCGCTTACACCAGGGCGAGCGTCGCAGCGTCGGATTCCCCGCCAAAATACCGTTCCAGCGCACTCCGGAAACACCTCTCCCCCGGCGCCACCGCATCGAACAACGTCATCGAAGAGCGAAACTTCAGAGTATCGGGATACCCGAAAATCTCATCCGCCGTGCGCCCCTGCACCTCGTTAACGAGGTTCGTACACTGCCTCAGCCTCGCCCCAAGCACCGCGTGCCCAAGGTACGCCTCCGCCTCAGCCCGGCCGGAGATCGCATACCGTGCCGCCATCGCGCTCGACCCCAGCCCCGCAATCTGCGGAAAGATGAACCACATCCAATGACTCCGCTTGCGCCCCTCACGCAGCTCCTCCACCACCTGCTCATACACCCCCGCCTGCGCCTCCACAAACCGCCGCAAGCCAAACCGATCTGCCCGATCCTCACCCATAGCCACTCCCCTTCGATGCGCCCACCACACCAGGGGAAAGCGACCGAAACATCCCGGGTGCCCCATTCATGCAGTCTCACCGCATGAGTTGGGGTCAGCGAACTGCCACAGAACTTGATATCCCTACAAGCCGTTGATTATGAACCATTTAGCATTCAAACCCCTTGACGCACCACGTATAATAGAAACAGCAGCAAACAAAACCAGCGTCGTGTTCGAGACCACCCCGAACCGGACCTGGTCCAGACCGAGGTCCGGACTTAAGTTGTTTGTTTTTGAGACTTTGAGACTTTTTAGTACAGGAGGGGGGGCATACCACCCAGCCGCCTAAGCGAAGATCACCGTCTTGTTCGCGTAGGAGAGAATTCGGTGGGCGAGATGCCACTGCACCGCGCGCGACAGCACCATCCGCTCCAGGTCCCGCCCCTTCTGGATCAGCGAAGGCAGCTGGTCGTTCTGCGAGATGCGAGCTACATCCTGCTCGATGATCGGCCCTTCGTCGAGCACTTCGGTCACGTAGTGGCTGGTCGCGCCGATCAGCTTCACCCCGCGAGCGAACGCCGCATGGTAAGGCCGAGCCCCGCTGAACGCCGGAAGAAAGGAGTGATGCACGTTGATGATCCGCCGCGGGTAAGCATTGACGAACGCCGGCGAGAGCACCTGCATATACCGCGCCAGCACGACCAGGTCGACCTTGTGCTCCGCCAGCAAAGCCAGCTGCTGCCGCTCGACCTCCGGCTTGGTAGCAGCCGTCACCGGCAGGGAGTGGAAGGGGATGCCGTAGAACTCCGCCAGCGGCCTGGCATCCTGGTGGTTCGAGACGATCACCGCCAGCTTGCAGTCGAACTCCCCCGCCTGGTGCCGCTGTAACAGGTCCGACAGGCAGTGCAGATACTGCGACACAAACAGCGCCACATTCTGCACGCGGTCGGCGAACTCAATCCGCCAGTTCATGCCGAACTCCCCGGCGATCGGCTCGAACGCCGCACGAAACACAGCCTCGTCGAACCCAGCCGCCTCGGTCGAAAACTCAACTCGCATGAAGAACAGCCCAGCCTCAACATCCTGGTGCTGATCCGCATTCAGGATATTCACGTCGTACCGCTCCACCAGGAAGTTGATGATCGACACAACAATACCCTTGCGGTCCGGGCAATCAATCAGCAGGATGGCAGTCTTACTCGCAGGCATGGATGTACTCAGGCTACTTGATGTTTGAGATAAAGGAGGAGATTAAAGCTCGTCACCCGGATCAGGCGGCCGGTCGGGTACATGATCCAGAGCCCAGCGCAAACCTTGTCCTGTCGATCCGGCTGCGCGCTTTTTGAAGAACTCCTCTGCCGAGCGTTCCAATCGAACTCGCTCTTCCAGAGCGGAACGGACCCACTGGTCAAGAGACTTCCCCTCGTGGAGCGCGCGCTGGATTGCAGCCTTCGCGAGATCGTCAGGCACCTCGACGCTGATGGTCGTCTGGCTCATAAACGAAACCTCTCTTTCATCATACGCCCGGGTGGAATGACGGCGATGCCGAAGCTTGAAGCTGCAGGCAGGAAGTCCCGGACGTTATGGGTTACGATGGCCTCCGCCGAGCCATTCAATGCGGCCTCAAGGACAAGCTCGTCATCTGGATCTCTGAGCAGCGGCCGGTATCGAAAACGAATCTCGACGGGAAGCATGAGTGCCGCGAGATCACGCAGCAGGTCGTCCAACCGACGTTCATCGAGCAAGTGAACGGCTCGCTGCTCAGGGCGGCCCAGAACATCTTCATACTCGAGGAACAACGCCTGCGACGCCAAGGCTTGGAAGCGGCCCGCGTAGAGCAAGTCAAGCATCGCTCTTGACGCACCATGACGACTACGGAAAGCCGAAACGATGACTGAAGTATCGAGGACGAGACGCACAGAGGTAGCCTACTTGATATCGCGCCAGTTAGGGCCGATGCCTACCTCGGCGACGATGGGGACGGAGAATTCGGCGACGTTCTCCATCTCGTGCTGCACGAGTGCGCGAAGCTCTTCTGCCTCTTCCGGAATAACGTCGAAGAGCAGTTCGTCGTGTACCTGCAGCGTCATCCGCGAGCGCAGTCTGCGCGCAGTGATCGCCGCGTCGATGCGCAGCATGGCGAGTTTGATCAGGTCGGCAGCTGTGCCCTGCAAGGGCGTGTTGATGGCGGTGCGTTCCGCGAAGCCGCGCATATTCGGGTTGCGCGAGCCGATGTCCGGGATCGGCCGTACGCGGCCAAAGTGAGTGCGTACGGCCTGGTCGCGGCGCACCGTCTCGAGCGTCTCGTCGATGAAGCGGCGCACCCCGGCATACCGTTCGAAGTACGTTTCGATGTAGGTCTTCGCGATCTTCTGGTCGATCCCCAGCTGTGCCGCCAACCCGAACGGCGAGATGCCATACACGATGCCGAAGTTCACCGCCTTCGCCCGATTGCGCGTTTCTTTATCCATGGTGGAAGCATCCACGCCGAAGACCTCAGCCGCAGTAAGCGTATGAATATCCTGCCCGGTGCGGTAGGCGTTCAGCAGCAGCGGATCCTGCGAGAAGTGGGCCATCAGCCGCAGCTCGATCTGCGAGTAATCGGCCGACATCAGCAGGTTGCCCGGTGCGGGGATAAACGCGGCCCGGATCTCCCGCCCCAGCGCCGTGCGCACCGGGATGTTCTGCAGATTCGGATTGGTGGACGAGAGCCGCCCGGTCGCGGTGCCGACCTGGTTGAACGTCGTATGGACGCGGCCCTCCGCATCCACCATCGTCGGCAGCGAATCGAGATAGGTGGACCGCAGCTTCGCAAGCTGACGATACTCCAGCACCAGCGCGGCGATCGGATGATGTTCTGCCAGCTCTTCGAGCACGTCCTGCGCGGTGGAGATCACCTTGCCCTTGCCATACTTCATCGGCTTGGGCAGCAGCATTTTGTTGAACAGCACGTCGCCGAGCTGCTTGGGCGAGTTGATGTTGAACCGCTCGCCGGACATTGCGTAGATGCGGTCGGCAAGCGTATCCATCTCTACCGCAAGCCGCGTAGACATGGCAGAGAGCACGCCGGAATCGATGCGCACCCCGGCCGCTTCCATCCTCAGCAGCACCGGCACCAGCGGCAGGTCCATGGTCCGATAGACCTCGGTCAGGCCGGTCGCCGTAGTGGTTTCGGATTTTGGCGAGGCGTCGGCAAACAGCATCTCCTCGGTCATCGCGCCGCCCAAGGATGGCTCGTCGGCCACGATGCGATGCTCTACGATGGCTGCCTCGGCAAGCTGGGTGGCGAGCGCACCTGCCAGCCGCACCACGGCAGCGGCGGCCTCCGCAAGCCGCTTCGCGTCAGTCGGATTATCTTTGGTCGGCTGGTGCTTCAAGGCGCGGCTTGTAGTGCGAGCGGCGATATCCGGCAGCGTGTGCGAGCCGTGCGTAGGATTCACCAGGTAACTCAGCAGCATCACGTCGTCGCGCACTCCGGCCAGCGCAACGTCGTGCGGAGCGAAGGCCCGCAGCAGGGCTTTCAGGTCGTGAACATCCTTCGGCAGCGCCGCGTCCGCCAGCGCCTCCCGCAGCCCAGGCGTATCGAGCGCAACCTCAATCGCGCTGTCCGGCGACACCGCAAGTCCGATGCGACAAGCAGGATCGGTAGCCGGTGCGCTGACCAGCGGCGCAGCCTGCACCGGCGCGGCAAAGAGGTCCATCGTCTCTGCTGCCGGCGGCTCCGGGTCACCGCTCTGAGCGTCTTCGCCGGACTCCGCCGCAATCTCTTCGGAGATGGCGCGTGCGTCCTCGAACAGAGCGACGGCCAGTCCGCGCGGCTGCCCATCTTCGCGTGGCTCGCGGGCTAAGGCGAGCAGCTTCGCCAGATCGTCTGCCGTAGCACGCAAAGTGTACTCGGTGGCGACGTTGTCGACTGCAGGTGCAAGCTCCTTCAGCAGTGTCGTGAACTCAAGCTCCGTGAAGAGCGCACGGCAGGCAGCATTATCCACCGGCTGCGTCCGCATCGCTTCCAGCGAATACTCAATCGGCACACTGGTATGGATCGTAACCAGCTCCTTCGAGAGCAATATATTGTCGCGGTTGTTCTGGAGCGATTCGCGGTAGGTCTTCTTCTTCACCTCGTCGGCGCGGCCCAGCGCCGCCTCCACCGTACCGAACTGGCGGATCAACTCGACCGACCCCTTGTCCCCAATGCCAGGCGCACCTGGAATGTTGTCGATCGAATCCCCACGCAACGCCATTACGTCCACCACACGCTCCGGAGGCACACCCAGCACCGCTTCGACGCCTGCAGGATCGAGAATGAGGTTGTCCTTGGTCGGATTCAGGATCGATACGTCCGCGTTCACGAGCTGCATCATGTCCTTATCTGAAGAGACGACGAAAACGCGATGTCCGAGTTCGGCCAGCTTGCAGCTCAGCGTGCCGATTACATCGTCCGCTTCAAAGCCCTCGTAATACACAATAGGAATACGAAACGCCTCCAGCGCGCGGCGAATGTAGGGCTGCTGCTGAATCAGGTCCGGCGGCGTCTCTGCGCGATTCGCCTTGTAGCCACCGTACTCAACGATCTCAAACTGCTGCGTCTTGATGTTGAACTTCTTCACATCCTTCATCTGCGCAGCCATCTCGTTGCGATGAACCGGAGCACCTACGTCATACACCGCAGCCAGGTAGTGTGGAGCAAAATCCTTGCGAAGCTTATTGATCATGTTGACGAAGACATAGGTGGCAGCGGTGGGAATGCCCGTGCGCGTCGACATCGGACGCTGCCGCTGCATCGCGTGGTAGGCGCGGTAGATGAATGCCATGGAGTCGAGCAGGTAGATGGGCGGCTTGCCCGTGTCTTGTGTTTTGGTTGTCGGTTCGGTCGCCATCGCAGGTTGAGAATACCAAGGTCTGGGGTAGGGCAACGTCTGCTGCCAAGTCGCGATGCAGCGTGTCCCGATTCTCCTGCCCGTCTGAAATTGTGGTCACGGAAACGCGAAGAAGCCGCCCGGCAACAGGGCGGCTTCTTCTTTAGGGAGAATAGTTCCAACGGAGGCAAAGCCATCAGAACTTTCTGGCTGCATACTAAGATTGGCCCAAACCGGTGTCAAGGCCAAAACTTCCCCCTTACAACCGGTTGAAACGAAACGATTTATGGAACAGTAACTACCTCATTACATTCGCATTTGTTTCGCCTGCTAGATAGCCAGATATTTTTCTCAACCTCTGAAATGAGGCATTTATCCCGCCTTCTGCACCTGAGAAGGTGCAGAGCCGACTCTTTTGTGAGAACGGAGGGTCGCACAGGGTCAGGCTTTACTGATCGCCTGGCTGTTCCTTTTCCTGGCCGCGCAGATTGATACGGAGAAATTCAGGTTCGCTGGCTGCGGGCTTGCCCTGCAGCACGCGAAGCGCAGCACGTCCTCCGCCGAGAAAGAGCGCGAGCACGATGGCTGCGAGGAACGCGATGCCGCAGAAGATGGCGATGCTCGTGAGCAAGCCGTAGGTCTTCTTTACCTCGGCATGGAACTCGAGCGGCATGGGCTTATCAAAGCTGACCTCAGTGCGCAGATGAATCCCTGCCAGCATCGCCTGCGCGGCCTGGGCCGACCAGGCGCCGGAGGCCATCGCCACCAGTGGGCCATCGCGGCGCAGCACGACGGTGCCGACGGCTGCGCCTTGCTGATTCATGGCAGACTGAATCATCTGGAGATGTGCGCCCGCGATCTGCGGCGTGGGATACAGGACGAGCGTCAGCATGCCTCCGGACTTTGCCTTCACCGTTACCGCCTCGGCGCTCTTGTCGAAGCCGACTACGTTCGCCGGCAGCACACCACCCGTCGCTGCGTATCCGGCGGGGCCCAGCGCGTACTTTACGGTCTGGGTATCGAATCCTTTCGCGGGCACAAGGGTAGGCAGCAGCGGAGCCATCCCGGCGGGGCCTCCTACTTTGGGCAGGTGTTCGATCAACTCGCTCATCAACACGGCAACATGGTCGCCATGCAGATTGAACGTCTCTCGCACTATGTTGATGCCGCTGCGAAATACCAGGTCACCGTCAGGCCCCGGCGCGGCCTGATCGCCGATCTTCGCCGCGCCAGGCCGACGGAGATAATCAAAGGTTGCGATTGCTCCACTGACGTCCATGAAGCGGAAGACGGTTACCGTACCGTGTTCCGCGCCCTGGCTGTAGTTGGACTGCGCGAATCGCTTGAGCCCATCTTCCGCCAGCACGCTTT
The DNA here is from genome assembly GCA_035943695.1 of Acidobacteriaceae bacterium. Taxonomy (GTDB): domain Bacteria; phylum Acidobacteriota; class Terriglobia; order Terriglobales; family Acidobacteriaceae; genus Edaphobacter. The sequence goes on from DASZBW010000024.1 coordinate 188,345, forward strand.
TATCCTGCGCGCTCAGGCCCGCGGCGTCCAATTTTCCCAGGCCGTCACCGGCATCGCCGTCTGCCTCCCGATGCAAGCCGGCAAGCGTTGCGGGCAGCAGCGGGGCGGGCGGTTCCACCAGCATCGTTCTGGTCGACGAAGCTGCCGGGGCGGACTTAGCCTGCGCACACAGTTGAAATCCCGCAGCGGCGAACACGCATGCCACGGCGCCGGCTGAGATTGCCGTCAGGCACAGGCGCCTGCCAGATTGCATTCGATATCGTTGAAGATCACCCATACATCGCTCAGACTATCACTGGGCCGACTTAGGTAGCGCGGCGCTTGTGCGCTCGACTTCATCGCGGCGGGAATAGCAGCCGTGCCGGGCAGTGCGGCAATCCATGGTTACTGGCCGACCGCCGCCCGCTCCACCGGAAGATGGACGCCGCTCAGGCCGCCCTCGTACCGCGCCACGCCTTTGTAGATGCTCTCGGCGACGCGCTCGCGATAGTCGGGCTGCTCCAGCTGCTGCGCATCTTTCGGGTTGGTGACGAAGGAGATCTCCGCCAGGATCGACGGCATGTTCGCGCCGATCAGCACGACGAAGGGAGCCTTTTTCACGCCGCGATCCTTCAGCCCGGCATTTCCCTTTTGCAGGCCCGCATACAGCGAACTCTCCACGTCGGAGGCAAATTCGCGGCTCTCGGCGATCTTGTCCTTCAGCGCGATCTTCTTCACCAGGTCGCTCAACTGGTGGATCGACTGGTCGCTCACTGCATTCTCTCTCGCGGCTACGTCGAGCGCGGTCGGGTCGGAGGTGAAATTCAGGTAGTAGGTCTCCACTCCGCGCGCAGACGTATCTTCGGATGAGTTCGCGTGGATCGAGAGAAACAGGTCGGCCTGGGCCTTGTTTGCGATGGCCGTGCGCGTCTCGAGCGGGATGAAGGTGTCGTCGGAACGCGTGTAGATGATCTCCGCGCCGAGGCGATCATGCAGCAGCTTGCCCACCCGCAGCGCCACATCCAGCACAACATCCTTCTCCTGAATGCCTCCCGCGCCCAGCGTGCCGGAGTCGTGGCCGCCGTGGCCGGCGTCGATCACAATGCGTCCGATCTTCAATCCCAGTGCACGCACCAGGGATGTCTCACCATCGGCCATGGGTGCGGCGGCACGCGCTGGCGTGGCATTTGCGGCCTCGGCTTTCGCTCGACCCTTCTTCCGGCCGACTACTGAGCCGGGTACTCCATTGGTCGCAGCGTCATCGTGATGAATGGGTTGTGCGGCAACACCGGAACTTCCGGCTACCTGATCCGCGATCTCGCCATCCGACACCACTGCTGAGATCGGCTTCGAGGTAGGCTTTTTCGTCGCTTCCACCTTGCCCGGCAGATCGCTGAGATTCGCAACCTCACTCGTCGTGCCGGCATTCCGGGTCGCCACCGAGTTCGGCACCGGCCGCGCCTGCGTAGCCTTCACTGCGGCTGCGGTATGCGGCGCAGGAACATCCGCAGGCGAAGCGTTGACTGGCGCATTCGCCTCGTCCTTGCCTGCTGAGCGCTGCGCTTCTTTCTTGCCGCCGTGAATATCGATGATCAGCCGGTAAGGATTCGGCAGCAGGAATGCCGAGTATTCAGTCACATCGTTCACATCCAGAACGACGCGAGTCACATCGTCGGTGTATTGCGCCGCGCGCACCTTCTTCAAAAAGCCATCGTCCGTCACTGCGAAGCTCTTGCCCACCAGTTCCGAAGCCAGCTTTGTCCCATGCAGATCGAAGTAGATGCGATCCGGGTTCGGCACACGCGCCGCTTCATAGGTCACGTTGTCGCCGAGGTCGATCGCTACGCGGGTATAGGTCGCCGTCGACCAGTGCCGTATGCCCGACACCACGGCGCGCTTGCCACGCCGCTCTGCCGTGCTCGACGCATCGATTACACCCGGTCCATCGACGTCAGCCGGGGCCGTGCCGGGTGCCCCCTCCAGCGGGGTTTTATCGTGATGAGCAGGTTCCCCCACAACGCCCGACGTCTGTGCCATCGCCGGCAAATCTGACCCGGTTGCGGGCTTCCTCAAATCTTTGCCAGCATCCTTTGCCCCACTTGCCGCATTCTCATCGCGATGAGCAGGTTGCGGCACTGCATCGCCACGCAGCTGCGCAGCTGCGTTCTTCTCCAACGGCTGGGAGCTGGCAACGGAAGATTCCCTGGCAGTTCTTTGTCCCCTGTCCGCTGTTTCCTGTTCTCTGTTCCCTGTGCCCTGCTTCAGGGAAGCGAGTCCGGCCTGCGCCTCTTCCGCTTGCTCGCTCTTCGGGCGCTGCTTCAGCAGAAGTTTGTACTTCTCCTTCGCGGCCGCAGCATCGTGCAGATCATCCTGCTCGATCCGCCCTTCGGCCAGCAGAGCCTGCGTGCCCAGCGAACTCGCCGGATACTGCTTGCGGACAAAATCATACTGGCCTACGGCTGCTTCAAGACTCTTTGCATCGTGCAGACTGCGTCCCTGTTCGGCGAGCAGTTCGGCTACCGCATTGACCGCCGCTGCTGCATGCACATCGGCTGGATTTGCGTGATAGATTGCGCGATACGCATCCATCACGCGTGTATACGCGGCTCGCGTGCGGTTTGCCTCGGGGGTTGCTTCGAACGCTTCTCGTCCCTGCTCCGCCTGCTCCCACGGTGACAAGACGACTGCCTTGTGCGCGGCGCGGTTGTGTGGCGCAGTGGATGCGTCGGCGTGCATCGACGGTACGCCGCAGCACAGCATAGCGATGCAGCCCCACTCCGTCGCACACGCGGCCAAACGCCCGGAGGACCGCATCCGCCAAAACTGATTCAGGAGACCCATACTACCGACAGTTTAAGTCGCCAGACGTCACACTCGAGTGTGAAAACCCGGCACGTATTCCCCGCGATACCCCCGCCGCAGATTTCGTATCCACACACCCGGGTGCCCCACTCTCGCGGTCTCACTCGAATGACTGGGAATCGAGCAACAGCCGGACCGCCTTTGTTTAGGGCTCTCCGCCTATCGCTCGTTAACCCAGTAGATTCCCGACTACTTCGGCGACTTTGCTCAGTGCGCTGTCCAGTGCTGATGCATCGCTGCCGCCTGCCTCGGCGAGATCGGGACGTCCGCCGCCTTTGCCACCGACCATCCCAGCCAGGGTGCCTACGATCTTGCCCGCCTGTATGCGCGCGGTGAGGTCCTTGGTGACGCCGACGATCAGCGAAACCTTGCCATCCGCAGCAGCGCCCAGCACGACAACGCCGGAGCCCAGCTTGCCGCGCATCTGGTCCACCAGGTCACGCATAGGTCCGCGCTCCAGGCCATCGACGCGCTGGACGAGTAGCTTCACGCCTTTGACTTCGGTAGCGGCGGCTTCGCCCGCAGCGGCTGAGGCGGACTTCATTCGCATCCCATCGAGTTCTCGGCGCAGCTTCTTCATCTCTTCTTCCTGCGCGGCGAGCTTTGCGCGTAGCGTGTCGGCCGGCGAGCCTGTCGTCTCGGCACCGCCGATGATCTGGCCTACGGCACGGGCGACCTCGAAGCCGCGGCGGAACTCGCCCAGCGCACCCAGGCCGCTGACTGCTTCGACACGCCGCACGCCGCTCGAGACGGAACCTTCGCCGATTACTTTGATGAGGCCGATCTCGCCGGTGGCTGCAGTGTGCGTGCCCCCGCATAGTTCGGTGGAGAAGCCTTTGGGGCCGCCGATGGTGACGACGCGGACGCGGTCGCCATACTTCTCGCCGAAGAGCGCCATCGCGCCGAGCTCGTTCACGGCGACATCGATGGGTACGTCAACCAGCGTCTCTATCTTCGCGTTGGCGAGCACCTGTGCGTTGACGATGCTCTCCACCTGCGCCAGCTCTTCTTCGGCCACGCCCGCGAAGTGCGAGAAGTCGAAGCGCAGGCGGGTGGCGTCGTTCAGGCTGCCTGCCTGCTTGACGTGCGTGCCCAGCACCTCGCGAAGCGCCGCATGCAGCAGATGCGTGCCGGTGTGGTTGCGCTCGGTGGCGCGGCGGTGGTCGGCATCGACGACCGTGTCCAGCGTGTCGCCTACTGCGATGCGCTGCGTGGCCTTCACCTTGTGCGCGAAGACGCCCTGCACCGGCTTGGTGCAGCCCTTCACCTCGGCGAGAATCTGGTTCGGCTCCCGCTCCGATCCACGCGGCACCACCAGCCAGCCCACATCGCCCACCTGCCCGCCGGAGTCCGCATAGAAGCTGGTCGCGTCGAGCACTACTTCACCGGTCTCGCCGGGCTTCAATTCCGTTGCGCCGATGCCATCCTTCACCAGCGCCAGCACCTTCGCGCCATCGACGCGCAGGGCGGTGTAGCCGCCGAACTCGGTCTTCGCCAGCTCGCGATAGACGGGCGATGCCGTCTTCTGCGATCCACCCTTCCACGAGGCTCGCGCCCGCGCCTGCTCTTCTTCCTTCGCCAGCTCAAAGCCTTCCATGTCGAACGCGATGCCCGCATCGCGAGCCGCATCCACCATGAAGTCCAGCGGCATACCAAAGGTCTCGTAGAGCCGGAATGCGGCTGCACCGGAGGTCAACGTCTCCTGCGTCATCTGTTTCAGGCCAAGCTCCAAGGTCCGCGCAAACTGTTCTTCTTCTGCTCGGACTACTTTGCTGACGCGGTCGGCGGAGTCGTTCAGTTCGGGGTAGGCAGAGGACATTTCGTCGCGGACGGCGAAGACCATCTCGTGCATGAAGGGCTTCTCTTGGCCTAGCAGGCGGCCGTGGCGGATGCCGCGGCGCAGGATCTTGCGGAGTACGTAGCCGCGGCCTTCGTTCGCTGGGACTACGCCGTCGCTGATGAGGAACGTGGCGCAGCGGGCGTGGTCGGCAATGATGCGTAGCGAGGCGCTGCTCTTGTCTGTGCTCTCCTTTTGCTCCGTGTGCTCTGTGGTTGCGATTAGTTCTTTTGCGCGCGCGATCAGCGGCGTAAACAGGTCCGTCTCGAAGTTCGAGGTTACGTTTTGCAGGACGCAGGCTATGCGTTCTAGGCCCATGCCGGTGTCGATGCTCGGCTTCGGGAGGGGCGTGAAGGTGTAGGTTGCGGGCGTGCCATCTTTGCCCGCAGGTGTGGCGACTGAGCGATCGAACTGCATGAAGACCAGGTTCCAGATCTCGACGTAGCGCTGTTCGTCGTGCGGGAAGGGCTTGTCTTCGCCGGTCTCGCTGGCTTCGAGGCCGAAGTCGTAGAAGATCTCGGAGCATGGTCCGCAGGGGCCGGTTTCGCCCATCTGCCAGAAGTTGTCCTTGCCGGGCATGCCGAAGATGCGGTCGGCGGGGACGCCGGTGTCGATCCAAAGCTTGCGCGCGTCTTCGTCGGGGCCCTGGTCGAGGCCGGATACGCCGGTGCCGTCCCAGATGGTGACGTAGAGCTTTGCCGTGTCGATGCCGCACCACTCTGGGCTGGTTAGGAACTCCCAGGCGTAGGCGATGGCTTCGCGCTTGAAGTAGTCGCCGAAGCTGAAGTTGCCTAGCATCTCGAAGAAGGTGTGGTGGCGGCGGGTGAAGCCGACGTTCTCGAGATCGTTGTGCTTGCCTCCGGCGCGGACGCACTTCTGGCTGCTGGTGGCGCGGGTGTAGTCGCGCTTCTCGGCGCCGAGGAAGACGTCTTTGAACTGATTCATTCCGGCGTTGGTGAAGAGCAGCGTGGGGTCGTTCGCGGGGACCAGCGACGACGAGTGCACACGGCGATGTCCTTGCCCGGCAGAGGACAGCTTGCCTTCAAAAAAACGCAGAAAATCTTCACGAATTGCCGAGCCGGAGCGCTGTTTCATAGATGGCAAGTTTATCAGCCTGACTGCAACCGAGTAGAATTCAGGCCGGAATGGATTCGCGAAGGGAGAAGACCTCCATGTACTCAGGCCGTAGGACGGTAAAAAAGCTTGTCCTGTTGATCCTTGTATCTGTAGCATCGCCTTTGATCTCGCAAGTCCCAACGTGTAAGCGATTCTTAGCCCAAAATACTCAACTGCCGAACTACCCTCCTATAGCTCGCGCCGCGCACATGTCAGGAACAATTCGCTTCACGGTGATAATCCCTTTGACGGGAGCGCCGAATCTCGTATTCTTGGACGGTCCCCACGAGGGCGTGTGGCAGACTCTTGTAACAAGTGCCCACGATTATCTTGCCTCCAGAAAATACGGGTGGTTTGAAGCCCAAGAGTCTAAGCCATGCAGTTATATTGCCTCCGTCGAGTTTCGCCAATCTGGAGAAGCGCTTCCACCTCCTAACAATTATTTGCGCGTAACGGTAATCGATGAAACACACACCGTCGTCGAGGTAAAGCCGACAGTTTCGACCGTTAGTTATTAACCTCTCTATTGCTTCGGCCGCGGAGGAAGGCGCTTTGGTCGAAGTTGGCTAGCAGGTCGGCTACGTCGCGCCAGACTTCGATGCAGCCGGCGTTGAGGAGTTCTTTCTCGGTCCAGCCGCCGGTGGTTACGCCTACGGTCCAGACCTGGGCTTTGCCGGCGGCCTCTGCGTCGTAGGGCGTGTCGCCGAGGGCCAGGGCTTCGGCGGGCTGGATTCCGAGCTTCTTGAGGGTGGCCTGGAAGATGTCGGGGTGGGGCTTGGCGCGGTCGGCGTCGTCGGAGGAGGAGCTCTCTTCGATGAGGTCTTCGATGTGGGCTAGGAGCTTGTAGTCTTCGAGCTCGCGCTGGTGGGCGGAGGTGGCTAATGAGACGTGGATTCCGGCTTGCTTCATGCGGAGCATCAGGTCGCGGACGGCAGGGAAGGGCTTGACCTGGGCCATGTAGTCGGCGCGGAAGAGGTACTCGCGGTAGGCCTTGAGCGGCTCGGCGACGTACTTGCGCTTCCACCAGGGGACGAAGACGGGGATCAGCTCGTTGCCGCCCTTGCCGATCTGGCGGCGGACGTCTTCGAGGTCGAGCGGGATGTCGATGGCGGCGAAGGCATCGCGCCAGGCTGCGGCGTGGAGCCAGTTGCTTTGGACCAGCGTACCGTCTATGTCGCAGAGGACAGCTTTAATCACGGGGTACCTTCCTTTGCGGGTTGGATGCGGCGGGGTTCCCTCGTGTTTTTTTCAGGGGGGTACTTTTGGTTCAAAGTATCCCTTCTAAATGGGTTACGTGATGGGGTATCTCCGGGTCATCGCCTAACTTGTTCATTCTGCATATGGTTAGCTCTAAAGTATCCCTTCTAAAGGCTTTAGCTTCTGCGGTGGAGATGCAAACGGGGGAAGGCCCTGCGATGGCGCAGGGCCTTCTTCCAATGAATTTCTACTGTTTTAATTGTAGCAGTTAGGCCGTAACTCTACGCCATTGGTAAGTTGCTGGATTGGAATGGGTTGAAGGGTTTTGGGGCTTGACAGGGTTTTTGACCCGGGAAGTCCGCACACGGGGGGAGGCCACTTTGATCCGGTGCGGACGAACGACGGAGATTCTGGCCCAAAAGCGGGCTGGAAGGACGCCATGGGGCGAATGACAATATGCAGACGAGGAAGGCGCTAGGCTGGCGCAGGGCCGGGCTTAGTTGTGGGGATCTTTGAGCGCATAGATGCGGTATCCGAAGGAGGCATCCCAAGGGGTGTGAAAGTCTGTATCCAACCGATATTTTTGCGCGAGCAGGGTCGTGAGCGCGGGGAAGTATGCCGTATGTCCATATCCCTGGAAATCGCCCGGCCATGTATGAGAGCTGAGGACGATGACCTGTGGGGGATTCGAGGTGATCTGGTTGAGGAACCGCGTCTGCAGGGCGGCGGTCAACGGAGTGTTGTGTTCCGGGAAGAGATAAAAGTCATAGATGAAGCCGGTGGATTGCACGAGCTGCATACGATAAAGAACATTGATACAGGAGCCCATTGTCATGTCCAGACATTGGACTTTTCCTGAAAGAGCGGAACCGCCGAGCCGGTTCAGGTCTTGTTGCAGGTGCTGCAGTACCGTGTCGGGATAGGTGGTCACCTTCACGGTGTTCATTATTTGCGGAACGGAGACGAACAAGGTTACGACCAGGGTTGCGGCGGCGACAATTTGCTCGCGACGGTCGGAGTGGAGCGCTCTGCCGAGTTCGACCATGGCCCAGAGCGATGCAAAAGCGACCTCCGGGTAGCGGTGGTATGACCAGCCCTTACCCTGGACGACGTAGAGCATTGCGGCTGCGAGGGTGGCTGCGGCCAGAAAGAGGTGCTCCCAATTGCGCCAGGATCTGGCGAGCAGGAAGACCGCAAAGGCGCCGGGCAGGACGAGTCTTGGAATGAACGCCCGCAGGACCAAGCGCGCATAGGGAACCCGCTGCAACCCGGCGTAGTAGGGCACAAGGCCGGAGAGAGTGTGGAGGAAATCGCGCGCGACGCCCCATGAGAGCAGGAAGCCAAGACAGATGAGTGAGGGAACGAGGCCGCCGAGGAACCCCCAGAGGAAGAACCGGCTGATTTTCAGTCGGGATGCTTGCTCGTTGCGGCGAATGACCCAGCAAGCGGCGAGGAAAAAGCATATGCCGATTGCCAATGCCGGCGGCTTGATGGACGCAGCGCATGTAAATGCGGCCATTGAACCGGCCATCCATATAGGTTGAGTTCTGCGGATCGCGGTGAAGAGAAAACCGAAGGCGACCAGGAGAAATACGGCGACGATCCAGTCACGCTGGCCCAGGTTCATGGGTCCATCCTGCAGATGGAAGAGGTAGGCCAGCGAACCGCCCGCGATGCCAGCCGCGCGCCGATTCTTACCGGCGATCCATGCGCTGGCGGCGATGGCTGCCAGCCCCGAGGACACATCCCAAAGCCACCACCCGAGCGCACCCGGACCAAAGAGATGGATGCCGGCGAACTCCAGGAGATAGGTACCTGGCATGTTCATCTCGACGATGTCGCGGTACGGCGCAAAGCCGTGGGCCATGAGAAAGACGACGTAGTGGATCAACGGAGCGTCGTGAACGAGGGGCCATTTGAAGGCGATTTTGACCGCTATGAGGACTGCTACGACCAGCAACGCGGCTACTGCCGGCATGAACGAACGGACGAAGAGATTGTCGGACGACGGCTGAATATTGGAGCGGTTTGTGAGGGGCGAACTCATTTATTTTGAATCTTACACGGCTTGCGAGGTCGGTTCGAATACGGCATTGGGGCGAGGTGGAAGGCATGTTGCGGGTGGCGCGTGGGGAAAGGTTCGGAGGGTTGAGGTGATGGCGGGTTCGTCGGGATCCTTCGCTCCGCTCAGGATGAGAGCGGGAACAGGCGACGGCAAAGACGAAATGCGGGGGTTCTTCGCTTCGCTCAGAATGACAAGCAACAGAGCGGGTAACGGCAACGGCAGAAGCAGATCCCCTTCGGGGATGACAAGCCAAAAAAGCGACGACAACGGCAAGACGAACTGCGGGGGTTCTTCGCCTTCGGCAAGCTCAGGGTCAGAATGACTTGGTTTTTGGGGCGGGTGGCTGGCTGGCTGCTGGCTGGCGGGTGGCGGTGGTTAGCGGTTGTCGGGGGCGGGGACCATTACGGCGCTGGGGTCTACGCGTGGGATGCCGAAGTGGCCGCTGAGGTGGAGGAGGTCGAGGGGGCGGAGGTCGCCGGCTACCTGGATGAGGTTCATGTCGCGTGCGGAGCGGATGAGGACGGTGACGTGGTCGATGTCGGCTCCGGAGAAGTGGAGCCAGATGTCGGTGAGTGCGGCGTGGGGCTGGGCTTCGTTGGCGGGGGTCTGGTTGCCGTTGACGAGGTGTTTCCAACCGGCGCGGTGGAAGGTGTGGACGATCTCGGCGAAGGTTTCGGGGGTGTAGAAGGCGGGTTCCTTGTAGCGGTAGGTGTCGAAGGAGATGCTGGTGAGGGCGGCGGCGGCGCGGTCCTGGGGGAGGCCTCCCTGCTCGAGGAGGGACTGGACGATCTGGAGGGTGGAGCGGTCGAAGACTACGCCGGTGTGGGTGGCGGGCTGGTCGGCGAGGTTGGTGAGGTTGTCGACTACGCCGGGAGGCATGAGGGTGGTGGCGTGGGCGAAGGGGGTGGCACAGAGGAGGGCGGCGGCGAGGATGAGCGTGCGCATGGGAGGGCTCCTGCTGAGATTAGACACAGATGGGCGGGAGGAGTTGCAAGAAAGGTGGGGATTTAGGCTGCGTTGGGAATTTTGATCTTCGAAGCAGAATTGCGCCGGCCCCTGGCTAAGGCATACTCCAGGGGCTGAAGCCCCTATTTGTTTGAGGGTGAGAGACCCAAGCCTGAAGGCTTGGCGTACCTGGAAGCGCTGTAGCGCACAGGGTTTTATTGTGGCGCGGGTTACGAGCGCCTTTAGGCGACATTGTGGCGCGGGTTAGTGAGCGCCTGTGGGTGCATTGTGGCGCGGGCTACTGGGCGGGGTGGGGGGCGAAGTAGCCGGTGTGGGCGCGGACGTGGTAGTGGGAGTCGTTGCTCTGGAGGTAGATGGTGCGGAAGCTGCCGTCCTGCTTGAAGTTTGCGGGGCGGTACTCGAGGAGGTATTCGCTGCGGAGCTCTTCTTCGATGCCGGAGAAGCCGGCGGCTACGTCTTCGATGCGTGTGGGGTAGAAGGCGCGGCCTCCGGTGGCGTTGGCGATGGCCTGGAGGACGTCGTCGCCTTTGTCGCGGCTGGGGCTGACGTTGGTGCTGATGGCGTAGATGGTGGTGTCGGCGCGCTGGCACTCTTTGATGGCGTCGGACTCGAGGGCGTGGGAGTAGTTGTCGTCGCCGTCGGAGACGAGGATGATGGCGCGGCGCGTGGGCTCGGAGTCGCGGAGGGTGAGCATCTGGTCGTGGCAGGTGGAGTAGATGGCGTCGTAGAGGGCGGTGCCTCCGCCGGGACGAAGCTTCTTGACGGCCTGGTTGAGCAGGGCGATGTTGCCGGTGAAGGGCTGGGGGATGTCGAGCTGTACGTCGAAGCCTTCGACGAAGGCGCGGTCGTTGCGGTGGAGGACTTCGAGGAGGAAGGAGATGGCGGAGTCCTGCTCGAAGGCGAAGCGGCCGCGGATGGAGCTGGAGGTGTCGAGCATGATGCCGACGCGGAGAGGGAGATTAGTCTGCTGGACGAAGTGGAAGACCTGCTCGGGGGGACGGCCGTTGTCGAGCAGGACGAACTTGTCCTGATTGAGGCCGGTGACGAAGTGGCCTTTTTTGTCGGTGACGGTGAAGACGAGATCGACTTCGTTGGACTGGACTTTGAGGACGGGGGCGTCGGCGTCGGATGGGGCGGCTGGCTCTGCTGTTGGTGGGGCTGCGGCTGGTGGGGCGGGGGCTGCTGCTTGTGGGACGGCGGCTGGCTGTGCGGCTGGTGTGGCTGCGGGGGGCGCGGTTGCTGGCGGGGCGGCGGGCTTCGCTGGAGCTGGCGCGGCTTGGGTGTGTGCTGGCGCGGAGCTTGAAGGGGCTGAGGGCAGGTCCTGCGTTTGCGCGGAGCTTGAGGGCGCCGAGGGCAGGGTCTGCGTTTGCGCGGCGGCGGCGAGGGCGAAGAGGAGGGAGGCGGCTGCGCAGGCGAGGTTGCGGCGGAATGTGCTGGAGAGTGCGTTCACGTAATGGATTTTACCCGGCGGCGAGGGTTTGCGTCCTGATCCAGGCGAGGAAGTCTTCGAGCTCGGGGGGAAGAGGGGCTTCGATGGCGAGTTGTTTGGAGGTGTGGGGGTGGGCGAAGGCGAGGTGAGCGGCGTGGAGGAAGTTGCGATCGAGGGAGGGTGGGGTTTCTGGATGCAAACGCAGGTCCTTCGACTGCGCGCTGCGCGCTTCGCTCAGGATGACAGCATCATCACCGGGGGGCAGGATGACGGTTTCATCTTCAGTGAACTGGCCGGATGGGGAGCTGCGCCTGGACGCTGAGTTGGAGGTGGGTGGCGAGGTGGCGCGTTTGGTGGGTGTGGGGACGAGGAGGCGGGGAGCTCCGTAGAGGGTGTCGCCAACTACGGGGTGGCCGAGGGACTGCATGTGGACGCGGATCTGGTGGGTGCGGCCGGTCTCGATGCGGACCTCGACGAGGGTGAAGGCTCCGTAGATGGTGTGCAGGCGCTCGAGGACGTGGATGTGGGAGAGGGCGGTGCGGGCGGCGGGGTCGGTGATGGGGCGGCGGGTGGTCATGCGGGTGCGGCGGATGAGGTCGCGGGCGATCGGGAGGTTGACGGTGACGTTGTCTTTGGCGAGTGCGCCGTGGACGAGGGCGAGGTAGGTTTTGGCGATGCGGCGTGAGGAGAACATGTCGCCCAGCTTGCGGTGGGTGAGGTCGTCTTTGGCGACGACGATGGCTCCGGAGGTTTGTTTGTCGAGGCGGTGGACGATGCCGGGGCGGAGGTTGCCGCCTACGTCGGAGAGCTGGGCCATGTGATGGAGGAGGGCGTTGACGAGGGTGCCGCGGTTGCGGGCGTCTTCGGTGGAGCCAGCTCCGGCGTGGACCATCATGCCGGCGGGCTTGTTGACTACGGCGAGGTGCTTGTCTTCGTAGAGGATGTCGAGGGGGATGTCTTCGGGGACGGCGTGGAGGGGCTCGGGGTTGGGCTCGCCTTCGATCTGGATGGACTCGCCGCCGCGGAGCTTGAGGCTGGACTTGGGGAGGCTGCCGTTGACGTGGACCTGGGCGGAGTCGATGAGGAGCTGGACGCGGGCTCGGCTGAGGTCGGGGAGGGCGTGGGCGAGGTAGGCGTCGAGGCGCAGGCCGGCGGCAGAGGGCGGGGCGGTGAAGGTGCGTGTGCTGTCGCCGGATTCGGAGAGGGTGAGGTCGATGTCCTCGTCGGGGTCAAGGGCGGGGGGTAGTTCGGGCTCGGGTGTGGGGTCGGCGCCGCGGGTGGCGCGGTATTCGGCGCGGACGGACTTGCGGCGTGGACCTTTGCGGAGCATGTTTTGTGAGGGCATAATTCCTTCTGTTGAAAGGCTAAGGGCCCACTGCGCGTGGGGCGGTCACTTCGTGACTTGTATTGGGCTTCGCGTTGGTGCTCCCGTTGGTCGCAAACGGAATTCTGTGCCGACCAACGGGAGGGCCAGGCGAAGCTTTAACAAGGCGTGTGAACGCCCGGCACATGTCTTGTTGTAACAGAGATGGAGGGAAGAAGACCGACCCGCGTGGCCGTGAGGGAAGCGCTGGTGAACCCGTCCTAAGACGGCGGGAGCCTGCCGTCGCTCATTAGGCGTTCCTGACTGGAGGACTGCACACCGAGCGATGTATACGAGCAGGTACCCTGTTCAATGAATGTTGGTTCAACCAGCGTTATTCCCCGCACCTGCTTGGCAGGCCGGTTTCTGGGTTGGATATTACGCCGGAGGGTTGTGCTTTGCAAGGGGTGCGTGGAGCAGAGGGGCTGGCGGGAGTGTGGTGCGGGAAGAAAGAAAGACGAAGGATGAATCTCGAGCTTTAAGCTGGGGAGCTTTAAGCTGACAGCTTGAGACGAGGCCGGCCGAGAATGCAGGTCGTTTTTAGGAATATGGAATGGCAGAACGGATTTGTTGGTGAGGGAGCAACTTGCCGGCGGCGTGCCTACTCTTACCGCGTAACTGCGGATTGTTACGGGAGTGTAAATGGCGAAGTCGAAGAAGAGTGGGTGGGGGTTGGCTGATCCTGCAGAGTTGGTACGGAGGTCGGGGAAGTGCAGGAGTTGATTCGGTTTCTGGTGGGTGGGGTGGTGGTGAGCGGGTTTGCGGCTATCAGTGAGTGCTTCAGGCCAAAGAGCTTTGCGGGGTTGTTTGGGGCGGCGCCTTCGATTGCGCTGGCTACGCTGGGGCTGACGGTGGTGCATTCGGGGAAGATGTTTGCGGCGGTAGAGGCGCGGTCGATGATCTTTGGGGCGGCGGCGTTTGTGGTGTATGCGTGTTTGTGCAGCCGGGTTTTGATGGGGAAGAGGCTTTCCGCGCTGGTGGTTACGGTGATGCTGCTGCCGGTGTGGTTTGGGGTTTCGTTTGGGCTGATGTTTTTGTTTCGCTTGTTCTTGTCTGCGGGGGGTGGAGCGTGAGGGTAGAAGGAAAGCTCTCGCATTTGAAGGGTGTGAAGTGGCATGAGTGGGCGGTGCGGTTTGTGTTTGGCGGAGCGTGTACGGTGGCGGCGGGGCTGATTGCGAAGCATTGGGGGCCTGTGGTGGGTGGGTTGTTTCTGGCGTTTCCGGCGATTTTTCCGGCGGGGGCGAGCCTGATCGAGCAGCACGAGATCGAGCATAAGAAACGGATTGGTGTGGATGGCACGGCGCGTGGACGGGCGGCGGCGAGCGTGGATGCGGCGGGGGCATCGCTGGCTTGCTTTGGGCTGGTGGGGTTTGCGCTGGTGGTGTGGAAGGGGCTGCCGGGACATAACGCGGTGTGCGTGATTGCGGGGGCTACGGCGGTGTGGATGGCGGTGTCGGTGGCGTTGTGGGTGGTGCGGAAGAGCCGGTGGATGCATCGCCGGAAGAAGGGATGATCGCGCTGGGCAATCAGCCTTTGCAGTCGGAATACATGCGGCGTATCGGGTCGGCGCATCCAACGGCTTTGTATGGCAGATAGCGACGGATAGGCGGACGAAAGTGAGGATGCATGAGTGAAGCGTGGATCGAGGAGCTGGCGGGGGAGATCAGGCGGAAGAATCGCGAGGCTGCGGAGCGGTATGGGCGCGAGCAGCACTTTGCGGGGGTGATTGAGGCGAGTGCTCCGGGGTTCTTTCTTGCGCTGACGGAGTATTTGCGGGAGAACGTGGAGGGGATTCGGCGGAGCTTGCAGGGGGATGTAACGGCGGCGGAGATGGCGGTGGAGCGAGGCGCGGTAAATGGGGTTCGGATCGTGCGGGCGCGGTTTCCATGGGTGGATGCGCGGGTGACGCATCAGGAAGAGACGATCACACTGGACTATGCGAAGGATGCGGGCGTGGTTGGGGAGGTAACGGCGGAGCGCGTGGTGCGGATGTTCGTATTTCGCGTGGGGGCGGATGACCGGATGTATGTGGAAGATGGGTTTGCGGAGCGGCCGGAGAGATATGAGACGGCGGAGCAGCTGGCGCGGAAGATTACGGAGCTGCTGTTTTCGGTGTGAGTTTGCTGCAGGTATGTGATCACGGCGAGTTCAAAGATGGGCAGAGGCGTCGGCGGAGCTGGCGTTGCTGGGTTGGCCCCAATGTTCGGAGTGGATCGGTTTGGGGGAAGTGCGCGGGTTCTGGTGCGGTGAAGGGAGTGCCTGGCGCAACTTCTGGCGCAATTGAGAGAGCTGACCTGCTGACATCATGAGAAGCAGGGTAAGCATGCTGCCTGGATTTGAATGGGGGCGCGAAAGACTGGCGATGCAATAGATCAACCAGGCGAGGCCGATTGGAATGCAGGTCCAGGCATAGATCTTGTTGAGCCGGTGCAGGCGGGGTGATTCGGTATAGAGAATGGCGTGGCGGAGATCGTCTTCCGGCCAGCGGCTGGCTTTGAGACCTTTCTCAATCTGTGAGCTGCGAACGAAGCTGAAGATGGCGCCGAAGAGGGTAGGGGCGAAGATAAACGAGACGGCAATGAGGGAAGCGGTTCGGGAATTATTTGAGGATTCCCGCATATGCCTGAGGATCAGCTCGGCTGCCATCGTTAGCAGGCTGCCTGTTGCTGCAATGCCTGAGCCCAGCAGCGTCTGTCGTATGAGTCGGATCAGCGGTAGTTTGGACGCCATGCCGTTCCCCTTGCGATATCGTTCACGGTAAGCGGACGCTGCCGGTATGGCAAGAGAATTGGTTTGGCGCGGCTGCTCCGTTCGCGTGGAAATGGAATCAGCAGGCCGCCGCGCTTTCCGGGGAGGCCTGCTGATTGCTGGGGAGGCTGGGTTGGGGAGGGCTTGAGGCGTAAGGTCTACTTCTGGACGTGGGCGTTGTGCTTGTCGCGGTGGATGCGGCGGGACTCCTGGTTTTGCTGGGTTTGGAGAGTCTTGCGGTCCTGGGCGGTGAGCTTGCCGTTGTCTTCGGCACGCATGCCGGCTTCTTCTTTATTGATGCCTGCTTCCTGATGTTCGAGGTGAGAAGTTTCGCCGGCGGTGAGCTGGCCGCTTTTGACGCCCTGGCTGATGCGGTCCTGCTGATTCTCTTTGCGCTGATTGATGGTCGCGTGGTGCGTTGTGGGAGCCGGTTCGGAGGGTGTGGCCTGGGCGAGAAGGGCTAGCGGGGCGAAGGTGAGTGCGGTGGTCAATGCAATTGCGGCAATCTTCATGGTTTTGTCTCCTGTTTAGCTGCGCCGGCTTGGTTCTTGCTGCCAGCGCTTACAAGGGGGAAAACCCAGGCTTACGGGGCTAGTTGCGTGGTGGGTGCGAAGTATATTTCTCTGATTTTGCGCGACTTTCCTTGGGATTTTGGGTAGGGTTAGGCGGATGGGTGCCTGCTGCGCGGGCCGGAGATGGCTTGGGGAAGGAGGCGTGTGGCGGAGGATTTCCTCCGGCTTGCACAGGAAAATCACAGGGCAGGGCTTGTCGAGGAGTGGGTTGGCTGATACTCTGAATAAGTTCTGAGCGGGCAGGTAAGACGCAACCGAAAGCAACATGAGTTGCACGCTTCGCTGAAGTACAGTAGTATTGATCTTGCAACAGAAGTAAGCTTCGCACCTTGGCATGATTGGGTGGCTCGATCTGCGAGAAGGTTTCGCATACGGATTGAGCTGCTGGCTGAGGGGATGATGAAGCGCAGTCCAAGTGTTTGATCGCAGTCGACGGCCTGGAGCTAAGGGCGGACGGATTCCAAACCCAAGCCACTGCAGTTGAAGTAAGCAACATCAGGAGCTGAGTGCTCCGCGCCGCTTTGTCGGCGTCTGGTTATTTTATTTTTTGCGCTGTGCGGATTAGTTGGGGGAGAAGTAAGGCAATCGAAAAAGATTGCAAATAGGGGTTGACAACAGCCTTCTACTTCGATACTCTTGGAAAGTTCGCGCAAAACGTCACTCGCTGCTAAGTGACTCTCAAAAAGCTAATAATGAGCCGGTAACAATGAGGTTCCGATAAAGCTGAAAGATGAGAGTTCGGCCCGGAAGTAAGTCGGGTAGCAAGCAAACAAGACGATACATATAGCGCCATCAAGTTCGAGGACACATATCCGACTTCGGTTGGGTAAGTCCTTGATCCAAAGCTGCCCGCTTAGGCGGAAGCAGTTCGGATCTTTGACAACATAGTTGAACGTGCCAGTCGTGAGATGATGCAGAATTTGGTTTAGTCATTCTCACTAGTTATAAACCTCCGGAACTTTCGAGCTTCCGGGGGCGCTTGATCCTACCCCACCCCTGTGGTTGGTAGGCAAGCAAACCAAGATTAAACGAGAGTTTGATCCTGGCTCAGAATCAACGCTGGCGGCGTGCCTAACACATGCAAGTCGCACGAGAAAGTGGAGCAATCCATGAGTACAGTGGCGCACGGGTGAGTAACACGTGAATAATCTACCTTCGAGTGGGGAATAACTGAGAGAAATCTTAGCTAATACCGCATAACACTTACGAGTCAAAGCAGCAATGCGCTTGGAGAGGAGTTCGCGGCAGATTAGTTAGTTGGCGGGGTAATGGCCCACCAAGACGATGATCTGT